>CP011126.1 GCA_001077715.1 Candidatus Coxiella mudrowiae
AACGCTAAATTTGTAAACATATCCTATGTCAGTGCCAACATCTTTATGGGACAAGTGTCTTAATTATTTGCGTGACGAAATTCCGCCGCAACAATATAACACTTGGATTCGACCCTTACACGCTGTGGAATCTAAACAAAACGGTTTATTATTGCTGGCGCCTAACCGGTTCGTGCTTGATTGGATTAATGAGCAATTTTTAACTCGAATTCGAGAACTTCTCGACGAATTAACTGAAACACCTCCGAAAATAGAGCTACAAATTGGGAATAAATCTTCCACAGAAGCTGATCCAAAAAACGGGATTAACACGCCTATCCATAAGACAATTGTTGGAACCCCGCTTGTTCATTCACACACCAATATCAACAGCAATTTCACTTTTGAAACATTTGTGGAAGGTAAATCTAATCAGCTTGCCCGAGCAGCTGCTACCCAAGTAGCGGAAAACCCGGGTCAGGCCTACAACCCGTTATTTACTTATGGAGGTGTGGGTTTAGGAAAAACCCATTTAATGCATGCTGTTGGTAACGCGATTTTACAGAAAAATCCTGAAATAAAAGTCCTGTACCTACACTCAGAACGCTTTGTTGCCGATATGATCAAAGCCCTACAGCACAATGCGATGAATGACTTCAAACGTTTTTATCGTTCGGTAAATGCCTTACTGATCGACGATATTCAATTTTTTGCTGGGAAGGATCGATCACAGGAAGAATTCTTCCATACTTTTAATGCTCTTCTCGATGGTCAGCAGCAAATTATATTAACTTGTGACCGTTATCCTAAAGAAATCAATGGGTTGGAAGAAAGGCTGCAATCGCGGTTTGGATGGGGATTGACCGTGGCCATTGAACCACCGGAATTAGAAACGCGGGTGGCCATTTTAATGACAAAAGCAGAACAATTAAAAATGCATCTTCCTCATGAAGTAGCGTTCTTTATAGCGAAGCACATCCAGTCTAACGTACGAGAGCTGGAAGGTGCTCTAAAAAGGGTTATTGCTAACGCTCACTTCACAGGGCAACCAATAACGGTTGAATTTACTCGAGATGCACTTAAAGATTTGCTTACACTTCAAGCCCGCCTGATTACTATCGAAAATATCCAAAGGATCGTAGCTGAGTATTACAAGATCAAAGTAGCTGATTTATTAGCCAAACGGCGAAGCCGCTCTATTGCTCGACCTCGTCAAATGGCAATGGCTCTCGCTAAAGAACTTACGAACCATAGCCTTCCTGAAATTGGCGATTCATTTGGTGGTAGAGATCATACAACCGTATTACATGCTTGTCGTAAGGTGAGGGAACTACTTGCCACATCGCTGGATATTTTAGAAGATTATAAAAATCTGATGCGAATTTTATCCGGTTAATTTAGATGATTAGTATATTAAGGAACGCCCATGAAACTGAACTTGATTCGTGAAACCCTCTTAAAAGCTTTACAACAAGTCATTGGAGTCTTGGAACGCAAACAAACGTTACCTATTCTCTCTAATGTGTTGCTGTCCACTGAAAACAATCAGCTTTCCATTACAGGCACAGATCTGGAGGTTGAATTAATAGGGCAAACGAAATTGGACGATGAAAATTTAGAGGCTTCCCGCTTAACCTTACCAGGCCGAAAATTGATGGATATCTGTCGTGCTCTTCCCGAAAACGCGCCAATTGAGTTACATCGCGATAAAGAAAAAATTATATTGCGTTCAGGCCAAAGTCGCTTCATGTTATCGACCTTACCGGCCAATGATTTTCCGACGGTAGAGAAACTCGAATATCATCTCAAATTGACCCTACCCCAATATCAACTTCATCGCTTGTTGCAGCGAACTTATTTCGCCATGGCCCAGAAAGATGTTCGATATTATTTAAACGGTTTACTTCTCGAAACACATCCGACTAAATTGCACGCTGTTGCCACCGATGGTCATCGCCTTGCTTTCCACGTCTTAGGAATTGAAACTGCTATTGAGCATCGGTTGCAAGTTATTATTCCTCGAAAAGGAGTTATTGAATTATTACGACTTCTAGCTGACAACGAAGATCCTGTTACGTTAATGATTGGAAACAATCATGTGTGTGTTTCTACTACGGATTTCACCTTTACTTCCAAATTAATCGAAGGCCGTTTCCCTGATTATGAACGAGTTATTCCCAAAGGGGGTAATAAACAAATTACTATCGATCGAGATCTCTTAAAGCAAGCGCTTAGTCGAACCGCTATTTTATGTAATGAAAAATTTAAGGGAATCCGTTTCGAGCTTCGCCACGGATTATTACGTATCTTGTCCAACAATCCGGAGCAAGAAACAGCTGAAGAGGAAATTGAAATTGATTACACTAAAGAAAAATTAGATATTGGATTTAACGTTAATTATTTGCTAGACATTTTAAATGTCGTTGAGCGGGGGAACGTGGTGTTAACCTTCTCTGATTCAAACAGCAGTGTATTAGTTACTGAGGCAGAAAATCAAATAGACACTGCCTTCGTCGTCATGCCTATGCGGCTTTAATTGGATGCCAATAATTGCATCATTAAAAATCAATCAATTTAGAAACTTAAAAGAGGTGGCTATTTCACCCACTTCAGGGTTCAATTTTGTCTTTGGCCCTAATGGAGCTGGAAAAACAAGTTTACTCGAATCGATTTATTTTTTAGGAGTCGGACGATCCTTCCGAACCCATCTTACTCAACGACTTATCCAACATACGGCTGATCATTTCTCCGTATTCGTTACTATTAAGGAAAAGGAATGCCTTACCCCTCTCGGAGTTGAACGCTATCAATCGGGGGATGGACGTTTAAAACTTGATGGTGAAGCAGTTTCTAATTGGGCTTTATCGGCAAAGCAATTGCCTCTTTGTTTATTAAGCGCCATGAGTCACCGATTTTTGCTGGACGGTCCAAAAATTCGTCGGCAATTTTTAGATTGGCTATTGTTTCATATGGAACCTACTTTTTTTCCTGCATGGCAACGGATTCAACGCTCATTGAAACAACGTAATGCGGCCCTGAAATCACAACTTCCACTCGATGAAATTACTCATTGGGACCAATTGCTTGCTGAAGACGCTGAGTCTGTTGATCTATTACGGCAGAACATTGTCTCTGAGTTCAAGACTCTATTTAGCCAGGTGCTGCAACATTTTTTGCCTAACCAAAGCATTCTGACTCATTATTATCGAGGTTGGCCTGAAAAAAAATCTCTGTTGGATCAGCTCCAATCTAATCTCAGGCAAGATTTACAGCGCGGTTATACCCAGAGTGGACCTCAACGCGCCGACTTTCGACTTTTAATTCGTGATATCCCGGCTCAAGATATTCTGTCTCAAGGACAACAAAAGCTCGTTACTTACGCACTCCATCTTACTCAAGGACTTTTTTTCAAAGAGAAAACTCAAACCACACCGATTTACTTAATCGATGACCTACCAGCCGAATTGGACACTGAGAAGCGTCACAGAGTAATCGATTTTTTAACTCAACTGCAATCCCAAGTGTTTATCACGGGAACAAATCCCGAAGAAATTGAAACTCCCAGAAATAGGACCGTGTTTCACGTGGAACATGGAGATGTTAATTCTCTCTCTAGGGAAAAAGAGAACACTAACTTTACTTGGCTTCAAAGGCCAAATTTATATGGATTTCCTCTTCTAGAGAATTAAATATCCATTTAACTTGCAATTCACTATCCCAAAGACAATCTCCCAAATCATAATGCCACCACTCATTGCGATAGTTTAGTTTATAAATCCAACATTAATCATCAGATGAAAAAGCATTCTACGATGGGTACGATATATATTCCACTGTTGGGGATCAATCCCAAGTGGGGGATTCTATTCGTTTTCAAAAAAGTCTGTTCGAGATAATTCACTGACTTCATCAAACTCGGTACCAAAAGCCCATACTTCTCCTGAATGACTATGACCAATAGCAAGATCAACTGCTCCCCCAGAATTGTGGGGAGAAATGGCAAACTGACTGGGATCATTAGGATGCGCCGCATATTTTCTGGTTTCTTGTTCAATATTTTCCTTTCTCCAATCGGGATACTGTTTCCTCACTGTTTCACACATAAAATTAAATATATCCACCTGCGTCTCTAGAGAACGATAGGTATCAAAAAGAAGCAAGCTATAATGCGGCGCCAGCTGTTTCGCTACGATTTGTAATTGTTCCAAAACAGAGCGACGTGTTAGGATATAATCTTGCATCCCTTTTCTGCCTTCATTTCGATAACTATTCAAGGGAATAAGGTGTTTTCTCTTGAGATCATACAGCATTTAGAACCTTGACGAATAACCTCAATCTCTTCCAAAGAGAGTGATTGATACTGAAAGCTAATGGGTTCATCCAATCTTTCTACTAACAAAGAATTTAATTTATCTCCATGGAGGTATCCTTCTAAGTGTCCTATAAACTTAAAAATTTATCGCCGCTGCCATCTTCGAGAAACAAAATTCTGACTAATGGGGTATGTTTCACGTGAAACATTGATTGTTCGTTTCTCTTCTCTTCAAAAGCTTAATTGAGATAACTATACTCCACAATAAACGTAACAGCTATCCTCTTTTATGATACAATTAACCCGTTATTTAGAAGAGTAGAAAGGGATCTATTTCAACCTGGTACGGAGTATAATGAACATGAGTGTCCCACAAAAATACGATTCTTCATCAATTAAAGTTCTTAAAGGCCTAGATGCCGTTCGCAAGCGACCGGGCATGTATATCGGCGATACGGATGACGGCTCTGGCCTTCACCATATGGTATTCGAAGTTGTTGATAACTCCATTGACGAAGCACTTGCTGGTTTTTGTACTCATATCTGGGTAATTATTCACGCCGATTCGTCTGTTACTGTCCGGGACAATGGACGGGGAATTCCTACAGGAATTCATCCGGAAGAAGGTCGCTCAGCGGCAGAAGTTATTATGACTGTGCTCCATGCGGGTGGAAAATTTGATAAAAACGTCTACAAAGTGTCTGGCGGTCTTCACGGTGTAGGGGTTTCAGTAGTCAATGCCCTTTCGGAAGAGCTTCATATGACCATCCACCAAAATGGAAATGTTCATTATCAACTCTACAAAATGGGACTTCCTCAAGCCCCTTTAACAGTAACAGGAAAAAGTGATAAAACCGGAACGGAAATTCGCTTTAAACCCAGTTCTGATATTTTTAGTGATACCGAATTTCATTATGATATTTTAGCCAAACGACTCCGTGAACTTTCCTTTTTAAATTCGGGAGTGCGCATCGAGCTCCTCGATGAACGGAGTGGGAAAGAAGATGTCTTCGAATACGAAGGAGGTATCAAAGCGTTCGTTGAGCACCTCAATAAGAATCCCCCCCCCCTTCATCCAGATGTTTTTCATTTTGCTACCGAAGAGAAAGACATCGTTCTGGAAGTGTCAATGCAATGGAATGATGGATTTCAAGAAACCATCTTTTGCTTCACTAACAACATCCCCCAAAGTGATGGCGGAACACATTTAGCTGGATTTCGGGCCGCATTGACTCGGACTCTTAACAATTATATTGAAAATGAAGGGCTTACTAAAAAAAGTAAGGTCGCTATAAGCGGTGATGATACTCGTGAAGGATTAACAGCCGTTCTTTCCGCCAAAGTACCTGACCCCAAATTTTCATCGCAAACAAAAGACAAATTGGTCTCCTCGGAAGTTAAGCCCGTAGTTGAAAGCGCAGTGGCTGAAAAATTTCGCAACTACCTATTAGAGAATCCCAAACAAGCACGTGCTATTGCCCTAAAAATCGTCGATGCTGCCCGAGCGCGAGAAGCGGCGCGCAAAGCGCGCGATATGACGCGACGGAAAAACGTACTTGATCTCGGTGGATTGCCTGGAAAATTAGCCGATTGCCAAGAAAAAGATCCAGCCCTATGTGAACTATTTTTAGTTGAGGGGGATTCGGCTGGCGGCTCAGCCAAACAAGCTCGTGATCGCTGCTATCAGGCTATCTTACCTTTAAAAGGTAAGATTCTTAATGTAGAGAAATCCCGATTTGAGAAAATGCTTTCTTCTGCCGAAGTTGGTACGTTAATCACTGCCATCGGTTGTGGAATTGGTCGCGAAGAATATAATCCTGATAAATTACGTTATCATCGAATCATAATGATGACCGATGCGGATGTCGATGGTTCCCATATTCGCACGCTTTTGCTCACTTTTTTCTATCGGCAAATGCCGGAACTGATCGAACGGGGTCATATTTACATTGCCCAACCGCCCCTGTATAAAGTGAAAAAAAACAAGCAAGAACAATATGTTAAAGATGATCTAGCACTCAACGCCTTGCTGCTCCAATTGGCCTTGGAGGGTGCCGAACTTTACGTAAACGCTCATGCTCCAGCCATTAGCGGATCAGCACTCGAACGTTTGGCTTCTCATTATCAGACTACTGCGAGAATCCTCAAGCGTTTAAGCAAACGTTACCCATCTCCTATTTTAGAACAGTTACTGGAAATTACTCCGTTAACGGTGGAACAGCTTAATAATAAGTCACAAGTAAGCGCTTGGATAAAAGAATTAGAAAACAAACTTTCAGGGCAAAAAATGGAAACCGGTACGCGATACCATCTTTCTCTGAAAAAAGACGAGGAACGGGAACTATATTTCCCTGTTGTTTCAATCACTAGCCATGGAATCACTCAAAAGTACCTTTTTAATCAAGACTTTTTTAGCTGTGCCGATTATCGTCACGTTGTTAATTTATATAGAGAAATATCAGGATTAATTGAGGCTGGAGCCTACATGAAACGTAATAATAAACAACAAGGAGTGAGTTCTTTTAGAGACGCATTAAACTGGCTTATTGAAGAAGGAAAAAAGGGATTAACAATACAACGCTATAAAGGTTTAGGTGAAATGAACCCTGAACAATTATGGGAAACTACAATGGATCCAGAAACTCGCCGCCTCTTATCTGTTGGTATCGAAAATGCTGTAATGGCAGACGAAATTTTTACTACTTTAATGGGCGACCAGGTTGAACCTCGCCGCATCTTCATCGAACAAAATGCATTGGCTGTTGAGAATCTAGACGTTTAAACAAACTATCCACTAAGTGTCGTATACTTAATCATTTTTACACTCTATGGTTTCGGCATTTCATACCGAGTTATGAAATTAACTCATCTACAGTGGCCTATAATAATTAAAGGATTAGCGTTCAAGGAAGAGGCAAATAGCAGAACGCTCCCTTTAGAAAGGTCAAATTTCGTTCGGTTTAGTTAAGGTTCCTGTTTCTCTGTATCCCGTAGTGGGTCGGGCAGAAGTTCATTTTCATCTATTATTTATAGTCACAATATAGCTGTCACAATATAGCTCGTATTCTTTATAAACGCGTGAACAAAGAGGCAGCGAAGAAGTTCCTTAGAATAAAATTGTAAAGGCTTATGAATACGATGCGGAGATTATGTTGTTGTTAAAGAAAAAGAGCTTAAAAAAGCAGCTCTAGAAAGCACCCAAAGCATAGAAATAGAGAGTTTCCTGCCCCGAAAAGAAGTCGACTATGTATAGCCTTATTACGCAGTGCGTGCCAAAGGAGAAAAAGGATATCTCATATTACGAGAGATATTTAAGAAAAACTGATACCGTAGGCATTTAAAAAATTGTGATCTATTCTAAGCAGTATTTAGCCTCTGTTTTTCCTTATAAAAATTGGCTCCTCGTTAATCTTCTACGTTTTGCAAAAGAATTCACAAAATTAGAGGATTTAAATTTACCCTCTCAAAACCATAAAACAATATAAAATAAAGAATCAACAGCTGGCGAAGAGTTAGTTAATTCCATGCTATCTAAATAGGAACCTGAAAATACCATGACGAATTTCATGAAAAAATTATGAAACAGATCGAAACGAAAATCAAAACAGGAAAAACAATTAGCTTCAAAGAAGAAGCTCCCGTTAGTTCTAACGTAGTCGATTTTATAGAATTGCTTAAGAAAAGGATTAAAGAAAAAGAAAAAAACAAAGAACCTCAGAAAAAAAAGAAAAACGACCGCTCGAAAAACAAGTGCAAGCAATAGGTAATTCGTTTTAAGTTTAAAAAAAATACCACTAAAAACCCGATTTCTCGTAAACCCATGAGCCCGAGGGCGAAATCATCTCACCATCAAATCAACCTGTTTTTATAGTTCAGAAACATGATTCCTCTTATATCTACTACGATCTTCGATTAGAAAAGGTATTTTAAAAAGTTAGTCCACTCCCAAAGGTTCTTAATTAAATTCTGATATAAAGCGGCTTTCTGTCCAAGTAGAATATCATTCTATGGAATATACAAATTTTAAAGTCAATATCACTAAAGGTCATTATAAAGTCGCCGGCGTTATTATATAGGATCTTGGAACATTAGAACCAAAAAAAATCCTTGTGAAAGTTTAGCCAGAAAGCTCGTTTTAACTCTTAATTGGAAAAAATTAAAAGGAAAGTAGTATTTAGTTAGGAATTAGACGCGGATAAAAAAAATAGTTATTAATTAAAAAAAGACAATTATGGTAATTCCTCTTTTGATATCGACGATGAACCTTTTAGTATAATCAGCGGTGCGTCCGTAGAAGAAATAGAGAAATTTCACTCTCCACTGGATATCTCATTGATAGAAGGCAATAAAATTAAAAATTCCTGCTTTCATTAAACCACAATTCGCTAAATTATTCAGCTCGATACATAATTCCTCCGAATGGATTAATAAAATTAAATTCGATAGTTATCAAATTATCTGTATTATAAAAACAATTACTTACTCGTAAAAAAAACAACATTAGACTTTAAAATTAGAACTCCTAGTTAATAAGGTAAAAATAATTCTTGTTAATAATACAATTTTAGATAGAGAAATAGTTGTTTTAGATGAGGAAAGCCGATCCGATTTTCAAATTTTACAAAATGTCCTAAGAACTAAAAGTCAAAATGAAATAAAATATTGTACCTTTGATATTCATTTTTCGAAAATTTCGATCTTTCATAAACGCATTTATTAAAACGCAAAGAGCTGTTAAAAAAATATTTTCTCGTTGGAGCGAAAAGAATTCTAATATACTTCATTCGAACCATATAAAAGGAAATGAAAAAGTATATTTAACAGAACCTAGAAATCGGGTCTCAAGGGTATCATTTCTAAAAGAGTAGATTCCTCTTACGAAAAAAAAGAACGAGTAGCTGATTAAAAACTAAATTTAAAAATCAGCAGGAATTTGTCATTGGAAGTTATATAGATTCTATCGGCGAAGAATCTTATTTTGGCGCTTTACTTTTTGGGTATTTTTAAGAAAAAAACCTTAATTATTCTGTCAGAATAGAAACTAGTTTTACTCAGTTATGGTTAAAACAAGTGTATCAAAAATTGATGTATAGAAAACAAACTAAATCTGCTTTTAGGGAGGTACCTGATTTTGAAAAATCCTCCACGCATTAGGTAAAACCCACTCTTGTTGCTGAAATCAAATTTTTAAATGGAGAGAAAATAAACGATTGAGACAGCTTATCTTTAAAGGATCGTACAAAGATAAAAAAGCTCAACAAATAAAATTAGAATCAATCCTATCAAAAAATAAAATTTCGACGAATAAAAATTTAATTCCTAGGAAAAAACTGAAAAATAAAGAAAAAATATTGTATCCCAAAAATTGGATTATCAAGCGCCAATTGACTAAATTTTATTTAAAAAATTTCTGACTGGTTGTTACCATACGTCATTCATTCTACCTTGATGCTACTACGCTATCCTGATAGATATAATAATGCGAAACCTTTCATTTACGGTGTAGAGCTTCAAGAAAAGAGTAAAAAAAGAATTTATGTAACTATCTGAGATTAAAAAGGGTCTTATTATTTTAATTCAAATGGAAGTTTTAAAAATTCATCCCTGGAATAGCCGAGACAACCATATCGAAAAGTTTAACTACCTAATCTTCGACCTCAATCCTCACCCCAAAGTTAATTGGAAAAGTATAATTAAATGCAAAAAAAAATTCAAGGAAGTTTTAAATTTTTTAAGTCTTAAAAGCTTTGTAAAAACATCTAGTGGAAAGGGATTAGATTTATATGTTCTCATTCCTCCTCATTCCAATTGTAATAAATTTTATTATTTCGCTCATCAATTGGCGAAATTAATTTTAAAAATTAATCCACGGCTTTACTACACGGCTGAGCTAATTAAATATAGGCGGATTAACAAAATATTTATAGATTATATTTGAAACAATCGAGGAGATATTTGTGTAGCTGCTTATAGAACTAGAGAAAAAACACGTTTTTCATCTCTACGACAATTCTCTGAGAAGAATTATTTTCAATCAAATCTAAATTATCAATATAATATGGAAAATATATTTCGTCTCCTGAAAGCGTTAAAAAAAGATTCACTGGAAGATTTCTTTACTATTCAGAAAAAATCACTAAAAAAAATGTGAAACATTTTCAACAATAAATTGAAAATTTAATCATTGATTGTTATAACGTTTACAAGAACTGTAAAATTAGGCACCATAATTTGCTTACGATCTTTCTATAAAATCGTATATCGAAAATGAATGTTAATAACTTTTCTAATACATTACTTACTGTAATACGGTCGTTTATACCGAAAGGCTCATAAAATAAAATCAAAAAACTAGAAAGCACATTGGAAAACATATTCTTTAGGATAAATCCCAATGAAAAACCAGTTAATCTCAAGTCAGTCGCCAGAGCAGTTACGTTAATACCCATCGTTCCTAAAGCAGTAATGCCTCTAACTACTAGCACCATTACATAACCAATCTGACCATAATTGCAACAAATAGTGGCGTCCTAAGCTCGATTAGGATAAAAAATAAAGAATTAAATAACGAACAATCAGAGCGACAAATCAAGCAGCGAAAAAAATCAGGACTCTCACTGAAATTTTAGGAAGAACACCCCATAATTTTGGAGTAGATAATAGTCATCCCTAATTCAATTGGTTTTAAATTATCCATGGTTAGTCTCCTTTTTTAAAGCGAAAAAATAAACTATAAAATATACTAGTTGTTCTCTTTTCGCGATAAATTTCCCAATTACTAGGAAGAATAAATGATATATTCTTTTCAGCTTCAACGTAAATATAAGCTTGTGGGGCAAGAATTTTTGTTTTCTCTAACCAAAGAGCAGCTTGATTGATAAGCCTTTGGTAAAAGGGTGGATCAAGAAAAACAATATTAAAAGGAACATTTTTTAGCTTGGGAATTTCTGAAGTAAATTCTTCACAAACAAATTCAGTATTTGTAGTATTTAAAATTTCTGCATTTTTCTGTAGGGTTTCAATAACGTTCTTTGAGCGATCAAGAAAGGTAACGTGAGCACATCCTCGGGACAAAGCTTCAAAACCCAAGGCTCCACTACCTGCAAACAAATCTAAACAATAAGCATCCTTGATATAAGGAGATAACCAATTAAAGAGGGTTTCCCGAATACGATCCGCAGTGGGTCGCAATTCTGGTAAGGAAGGAAAATCGATTTTCCTTCCTCGCCATTTTCCACCAATGATTCGTAATTTTCGTGGTAAATGCTGAACCATAAAAACCTATTACCTGGATTTTTTGGTACGCGTAGTAAGTCTTGTTCTTAACATTTATCCTACCTTCTTTTTCGGATGTAATACTCTCTTTAGTGTTTTAGTCCACTCTCGCTTCGACTCTTTGCCCAAGGAAAAAGACAAATCATTTAATGTGCTTTTTTTACCCACCACAATAACTGTCATTTCTTTAGGATGAATGAATTTTGCAAACGTAGCCTTTACTTGCTCCTCGGTTACCGCTTGTATTTTTTTTGTGATACGTATCAAGATAATTTAAAAGCAAATAATAAAATATAATATTTGTCACGTTGGCTAATAAATTCGCATTCGTAGATAATTTCATACTGAAATTACTAACAATATTTTTCTTTGTAACTTCTAAACTGGCATACATTTAAGCCTTTTTTAACAAACCTCCGCAACGCCGTTTGCGCCACTTCTAAAGCTTCATGCGCCTTGGGTATTCGCGTTTTTCAGTCCTATATAAAAAGTATCTCCATATTTTAAAGATGATAAACTACTGTAAGCGCCATAAGAAAGTATTTGTTAAAGAAGCTACCCCAAATTATTTCGATCGTAGGAAGAACCAACAGAAAAAACAGCTTCAATATCCACCATTGGAATTTCTGGCTCGCTTACAAAATAAACATCCATCCCATTTTTTTGTTTGTCAATACTGAATTTTGGGCTAAGGCTTTTTTTAACTCAGCAAGACTATAATCTTGAGTAGGGATCCCCATTATTGTGAATTGGTTACTATGCAATTGGTATGGATCGTAACTTGCTTGGGCCATATTGGCAATTTAATTTCCTCGAACTAAATCACGAGAAATCGGGAACTTATCACTACCATCCAACAAAGTAAAGTGGCTAAAACATCCACGGCATAAGCCTGCCATTGCTCTTTAGTTATCGTTAAGGAGGGGTGTGATATCGCATCATCTGTAATTTAGCGGGGAGCCGAACATAAATTAATTTCGTGCCTAACGAAGAAATTTCCGTTTGTGGTTTTAAATTCGGAATTTGTGGTTTTAAATTCGGAACAGGATGCGAGCTAATTAGGCCAAAATATTCTTTGGCTAACGCCAATATATTTTGTAGTTTAACATCCCCTAACTATTACGAGGATGGCATTATATAGGTACATACCAAGTATGGTACCAATTTTGCACGTCTTGCACCCTTTGCTTTGCACCCTCATGTGTTGAAGATCCGTCATCCAACCAATAGCTTGATGATGATATGGATTATTAACAAATGCTGTTGCTATAAAGCGTTCAAGAAGTTAAGGCGACAGGGTTATCATCAAAACGCATTCGCCGTTCTTCCATGACCACTTGAATTTCTTTATTTAAAGTCAGCTGGATTAAGTAATAAATTTCTCATGCGATCAGCTTCTAGATTAAATGCAATAGGTAGCTGATCAGAACTCACGTTCAAAATGAACAATAAAATCGTCGGCGGTCATAGCATTTTACTCAGCACCGAGGTCACTTATAGTCTTTTCGAAAACACCAGCGGGATATTTTTCCGTGCCACGAAAAATCATATATTCCAGTACATAAGAAATCCCCGTGATACCATCGGATTCACAACTCCCTCCAACTTTATACCAGACCAAAGAAAACATGACTAGTGCGTGATGGTCTTCTTCAAGAATCAATTTGAGGCCATTTTTCAATTGATATTCATGAATAGCGGCTGCTTGAGCTTCCCCGACCCAAACAATAAATAATTAATAAACTAATTAAACTGCATTGCTTTAGTATTCTATGCCCTGCAACCGTTCAATGTTACGATACAATTCACATTGTATCTGTTTTCAACAGGAATGCCATCTATGATATTTCGGTTTTCAAAATCAAAACGTCACGCAGAAGAAGCTAACGAAGAAGAGCTCCCTTTACCGCCAAAGAAGAAATGGCTCGGCCGGCTTAGTGAAAGTTTAAAACGCACCCGTCATCGATTCAGCGATAGGTTGGGAAATCTAATTCTCGAAAAAAAAACAATTGATGCTACACTTCTAGAAGAATTAAAAACGATTCTGCTCTCAGCTGATGTAGGTGTGGAAGCCAGCCAAACTATCCTCAGTAATCTCTCTCAACAAATTACTTGGAAGTCGTTAGCCGATTCAACGGAACTAATTAATGCGCTCAAAAATCAATTGCTTTCAATTCTTGAACCTTGTCAAAAACCTCTGGAAATCACTCAATCGCCTTTTGTTATTTTAATGGTGGGAGTCAACGGCGTAGGAAAAACAACTACCATCGCTAAGCTTGCTTATTTCTACCAGTCTCAAGGAAAGAGAATTATGCTAGCGGCAGGTGATACTTTCAGAGCAGCTGCTATCGAGCAACTTCAAACATGGGGAGAACATAATAATATGCCTGTGATCGCTCAACGTCCAGGCGCAGATAGCGCTTCCGTTATCTACAACGCACTAGAAGCAACGAGCACAAGAAATTATAATATATTAATCGCTGACACCGCCGGTCGCTTGCACACTCAATTACATCTTATGGATGAGTTAAAAAAAATTAAGCGCGTCATGAAAAAGGTCAATCCTGAAGCGCCTCACGAAATTCTGCTTGTTATTGATGCAGGAACGGGACAAAATGCACTCAATCAAGCAAACCAATTTAATGAATATATTGGACTGACAGGCATCGTCCTCACTAAATTAGATGGAACAGCAAAAGGAGGTGTAATTTTCGCCATCGCTCAGAAAATGCATTTGCCTATCCGTTTTATCGGTATTGGCGAACAAGTCGATGACTTAAGACCTTTTAATGCTAAAGAATTTATCGACGCATTATTTTAAGGAGTCATTCGTGATTCGTTTTATCAACGTCACCAAAAACTATTCAAACGGAAATCAAGCACTTAATAATATTTCTTTTAATTTGAAACAAGGAGAAATGGCCTTCTTGACTTGGTATTCGGGAGCCAGAAAAACTACATTATTAAAACTGATGATGATGGTAGAATGTATTACTCGATGGCAAATTTATATAAATAATCGAAATTTATCACGCCTTTCCAAAAGACAAATCCCCTATTTATGCCACCATATAGGGATGATTTTTCAGAATCCCCAATTACTTTAACATACCATCGCACCGTTTTTGATAATGTTGCTATTACCTTAGTTATTTCAGGCTATCGGCATCAAGAAATTAACCGGTGTGTTCGTGCAGCATTGAATAAAGTCAGATTATAATAAAGTCAGATTATTAAAAAAAGAAAATTTATATCCTTCTACTCTATCGAGTGGTGAAAACCAACGTACGTATCGGGATTGCATGGGCTATTATTAACAAACCAATGATTGTTTTAGCTGACGAACCTACGTGTAGTTTAGACCCTGGTAGTTTAGACCCTGAGCGAGCCTTTTATTTATTTTACAAAACTTCCAAGCTCTAAGCAAACCCTGAAATGGACAAGAAACTATTTCGCTTTATCTAAAATTAAATTACTCCAGAATCCTAAATAAAAACATTCATTGCTCAGCTCAAAAAATCGCAACGATATTTTCCACATTCAATATATTTCTCCTTCCTTGGGTTGGGGCTTAATGAATTAAAAAAAATCGATGTCTCTCAAAAATGTAATTGATACCTTAATAATCCAATCCGTTGCCTCCAGATCGTTGTTTCTTCCAAAAATAATAATTTCCATAATTTGTAAGGTTTAATAATGGACCTTAAGTCCTTTGCTTTAGTAGATACCGAGCAATTCGATTTAACGTGGGTAAAACGCTTGCATTATTTTGTCGTTCTTGGACAACGAATTATCGACACCTTAGCCATTTTATTTGGGATCGGAATAATTTTAATTATCGGCAATACCATTCGATTAACGACAGAGAGCCATCACCAAGAAATTATTATTCTCAAATTAGTGGGAACTACGCCTAGCTTCATTCGCCGTCTTTTGCCTTATCCTGGTTTCTTTTATAGCTTATCTGGTGGTTTTCTCGCATGGCTTAATTGTTATAGTTTAATGTTGTGGGCAGTTGCCTCCAACGTTGAACATTTGGCAGCTACTTACAATAACCATTTCCTGATTATAAGCGGCGCGAGCGTCCAAGTCGGCTTCGAAATACTCTTTTTTTCAATTTTTATGGGTCTCTGCGGATCTTGGCTCGCCATCTATCGCCAAGAGCCTGTTTTCAAATTCGCTAGCAGGCTAACTATTCCCAAACGTTCTTTGCACTTAGCTAAAAAGCCTATTCCATAGTCGTTCACGTGCTTCTCGATCTATCCTCTTTCTCGTCTTCAATAAGGGTCTCTAAAAGAGTATCCTTAAACGCCGCATTTCTTGTCGATACAGACTAACGAGTTCCTAAAAAAGGCTTAGGGCGATTGCCTTCTGATATAGCCTAAATAACTTTCTCTTTGACATATCTCATTTCCCCCTCATCCTTATCTTCTGAAAAAAAGTAAACTGGTCTAAATGACTGATAACACCTTATTCATCCTGTCTCTCAATACAAATCCCATTCGCTACAACAGTGTTTAACTTTCTCAGTATAGTGTGCAATAAGTTCTTCTATTGGTTTTGGCCGCTGGGGCCGGGCCACAATCCACTATTTTGGAAATCACTTGCCTCATTGCATAGAACATGGCTTCAGGAGCACACCCTGCTCGAGAAAATTCATAATCTTGTACCCAACCCGTCGTATCCCAAGAAGAATCTTCTTTAATCGTAATACCATTCCACGCACAGTACGCTTTAACGGAATCACAATAACGAGACCAATCGTGTTTTTTCCCTATTTCCTCTCAGACCTTCACTATTTACATAATACCGCCAGCAAGTTCTTTTATAGCCTAACACCATAGTTAGTAAAGTATGGTTTAATTAAACTCTGATTTGAAGTTTCAAATAATGCATATAAACCTTGCTTTAATTTCATTATTTCCTCCATCCGCTATCATTCTCATTATACGAATAAAAAATGAGATTATGACAACAACTCTCTGAAATTACGAGAGAGCCACATAGCACTGATCCGGAAACAATGTTAAAATAAGCGCTCTCAAAAAATATCAACCTATTTAAATATTGAACAAAATACGCCATGAATCAATTTCTAACACAAGTAGAAGAACGATCATTATCGATTGGAAGTTTAGGTAGCTATATTAGCTGGGTCAATCGTATTCCCATGCTAAGCGCCAAGGAAGAACACGAACTCGCTACCCAATTTCGGCAAAACAATGATCTTGAAGCAGCCAGAAAGCTCGTCCTTTCCCACCTACGATTTGTTGTTCGGATTGCACGAGGGTATTCGGGTTATGGCTTATCTCAAGCAGACTTAATTCAAGAAGGGAATATTGGCTTGATGAAGGCCGTTAAACGATTTAACCCTAAAATAGGTGTTCGCTTGGTCTCCTTCGCTATTCATTGGATCCGCGCTGAAGTACATGAATTTATTCTTAAAAATTGGCGTATTGTTAAAATTGCCACCACCAAAGCACAGCGAAAACTCTTTTTTAATCTGCGTAAACATGCAAAAAAACGAGGCTGGTTTAGTGACCACGAGGTAGCCGCTTTAGCCGAAGAGCTCAACCTAAATGCCAAAGATGTGCGACAAATGGAAGAAAGGCTAAACAGCCACGATGAAGCTTTTGACGGTATTGATGATGAGGGTGATGGAGGAAATGCAGGCTGGGCTGCACCAGCCCATTACCTGGAAGATAAACGCTATAATCCCGCTATACAATTAGAGCGAAGTGACTGGTCAGAAGATCAAGAACAGCGCCTTCATAAAGCACTTGAGATCTTAGATGAACGCAGTCGAGATATTCTCCATCAACGTTGGCTAAATGAAGAAAAGCTCACTCTGAATGAATTAGCAGAAAAATATACGGTTTCAGCAGAACGAATTCGTCAACTCGAAAAAAACGCTATGCAGAAAATTCGCGAGGCAATGACTGCTTAATCTTCAATTTTATAAAGAAGGAATTATCGTGAAAAAATGTTTTACTTTGTCCACTGTGTTTTCAGTTGCAATTCTGAGCGCTAATTTTAGCATAGCTGCTCCCTTAAATCCACCAACTGTGCCTCAACCTCCTGACGTCAGAGCACCAGCAGAAACCGCAACGTTCACACCCGAACAAAAACAAGAAATAGAAAAAATTATTTACGAGTATTTGATTAACAACCCCGAAGTATTAGTAGAGTCCTCCCAGGGATTACAAAAGGAAGAAGAAGCTCGACAACAACAACAAACTCAGGTGGCGATTAAGAAGAATGCACAAAAGCTCTTTCAAGATCCAGCTTCACCCATGGCAGGCAATCCGAATGGGAACGTTACGTTAGTAGAATTCTTCGATTATCAATGCAGTCACTGTAAGGAAATGAACCCGGTGATTCAAAATTTAGTAAAACAAAATAAAAACCTTCGTCTCGTTTTCAAAGAACTTCCCATTTTTGGAGGTCAATCCCAATTTACTGCTAAAGCTTCCTCGGCATCCCTAAGACAAGGCAAATATTACGCTTTTCATGGTGCCCTCCTTAGCGTCGATAAGCCATTAACCAATAAAATTGTTTTTCAAACGGCAGAAAAAGTGGACCTAAATGTAGACCAGTTGAAAAAGGATATGGAAGACTATTCTATCCAAGAACAACTTAAAGATAATTTCCAATTAGCACAGGCTTTACAACTGGTCGGTACTCCAACTTTCGTTGTGGGTAATAAATCGCTAGATCAATTTCATTTTATTCCTGGAGCGACTTCGCAGAAAAATATGCAAGATGCGATTAACCAAGTGGCGAATGCCAATACGAAAAATAAATAAAAGCTATTACCCACCTTTTATTTTCGATCTTCAACCACAGAAGAGGGAAAAATAGTGTTTTTATTGGTATTTTATTTGAGTAGCTTCCGGGTACCGGGTACTTGTCTGGCTTTCCATTCCAGATCGTGATAAAAGTCTGCAAATGAAATCATCACAACGGATCAATTTTCAGCAAACCATCTTCACCTTGCACGAATACTGGGACCAGCAAGGTTGTGTTTTGCTCCAACCTCTAGACATTGAAGTAGGAGCAGGCACCTTTCATCCGGCTACTTTTTTACGGGCGATCGGTCCTGAACCTTGGCGAGCTGCTTATGTTCAACCTTCTCGACGACCTACGGATGGTCGATATGGAAATAACCCCAATCGCACCCAACATTATTATCAATATCAAGTCGTCTTAAAACCCTCCCCGGATAATATCCAGGAACTCTATCTCGGTTCATTAAAAGCATTGGGGATCGATCCTTTAACCCACGATATCCGCTTCGTAGAAGACAATTGGGAAGCTCCGACATTAGGTTCCTGGGGGGTGGGATGGGAAGTTTGGCAAGATGGAATGGAAATTAGTCAGTTTACTTATTTTCAACAAATCGGTGGCCTTTCATGCAAACCTGTAACTGGGGAAATTACTTATGGTTTAGAACGATTAGCCATGTTTCTCCAAGGTGTAGACAACATATTTGATTTAATCTGGACAGAAGGGTCTGATAGACCTATCACCTATGGTCAAATTTTCCATCAAAACGAAGTTGAAATGTCAGCTTATAATTTTGAACACGCCAATGTGGACTCTCTCTTCAATCATTTTGATTTTTACGAAAAAGAGGCTGAACGATTAATTAAAGCAAAAATTCCTCTTGCAGCTTATGAAATGGTATTAAAAGCTTCCCATACTTTTAATCTTTTAGATGCCCGAAAAGCTATTTCGGTTACCGAACGGCAGAGTTATATCTTGCGCGTTAGAAAATTAGCCTATGCGGTAGCAAAAGCGTACTACTCAGCGAGAGAAGAACTTGGTTTTCCAATGTTAAAGGCAGCGAGAGTGTAATGCTTACCCAAGATTTTTTGTTGGAAATTGGTTGCGAAGAATTACCTCCACGTACCTTGGATAAATTATCGTGTACCTTGTCTCAAAATATTAAAAGAGAACTCGAAAAAGTTGAGCTGTCTTTCGAATCTATTCACCGTTATGCAACCCCTCGCAGATTAGCGGTATTAATAAAAAGTTTAACATCGGAACAGCCACCACGTACTTTAGAACGTCAAGGTCCTAGCGTAAAAGCGGCCTTTACTAAAGATGGCACCCCCACAATAGCCTGTTTAGGATTTGCTCGTTCCTGCGGTGTTTTAACGGATCAGCTTCAAATAAAAGAAAGAGAAAAAAAAGCATTTATTTATTGTCGAATTAAACAGCCGGGCCAAGCCACCTGTAAATTACTTCCCGAAATTATTCAATCTGCCATCAAAAACCTCTCTATTCCTAAAGCAATGCGCTGGGGGAGTCATCCTGAATCTTTTGTGCGCCCGGTTCGTTGGGTAACAATGTTATTTGATAAAGAGATCGTACCAACAACCCTTTTAGGCCATGCAGCGGATCGCAAAACGTTTGGGAATCGTTTCCATCACCCAAAGGGTATTACCATCACCCAACCTAGCGACTACCAGCAATTACTGCTAAACCATGGAATGGTTATCGCTGATTTTGATAAGCGACGCGAAAAAATCCGCGAGTTAATTAAAAAAACTGCGGCCTCAAAAGGAGAAGTAATAATTGATGAGGATCTACTAAAAGAAGTAACTGGGATGGTCGAATGGCCCGTAGCACTATTGGGCCATTTTAAACTGGGGTTTCTAAAGCTTCCCCCTGAAGTATTAATCACCACCATGAAAGTTCACCAACGCTGCTTCCCTATAAAAAATAATCAAGGTGATCTCTTGCCTTATTTTATTCTCATCAGCAATATTGCAAGCAAAGATCCTAAATACGTTATTGAAGGAAATGAGCGAGTCATAAATGCAAGATTATCAGATGCCTCCTTTTTCTATCACAACGACCTTAAAGTATCACTCGAAAGTCGACTCCGAAAACTATCAGGAATTATTTTTCAGCAACAATTGGGAACCCTAGCGGATAAAACTACACGCATATACAAACTTACTGATTTCATTGCCAAGCAAATTAAAGTCGATGAAAAGCTAACAAAAAGAGCGGCCTTATTAGCCAAATGTGATTTGCTCAGCGAAATGGTTTATGAATTTCCCAGTTTACAAGGGACAATGGGTTATTATTATGCTTTACATGATAAAGAATCTAACATCATCGCCCAAGGAATTAAAGATCATTATTTACCGAGGTTTTCAGGAGATGAGCTTCCAAAAAACTTAGAAGGGGTCTGCGTGGCTTTAGCAGATCGCTTAGACACACTTATCGGCATTATCGGTATCAATAAATCCCATACGGGCGATAAAGATCCATTTGCCTTGCGCCGAGCCGCTCTAGGAATTTTACGCCTTTTAATTGAAAAAGAACTTCCACTTGATTTATTAGAGTTATTAAAAGAATCAGAAAAAAATTATATTCACCAATTACCCAACCATAATGTGGTCAATCAATCCTTCAATTTCATTATCGAACGGCTTCGCGCTTGGTATCTTGAAAAAAATGTATCTCCTGCAGTTTTTATGGCAGTCCTTTCTGCTCATCCTACAGAACCACTTGATTTTGATCGGCGTATTAAGGCCGTTCAGTATTTTCAAACCTTGCCTGAAGCTAACGCCCTAACGGCTGCCTACAAGCGGGTAAGCAATATTTTAAAAAAACAATCGTCCGAAATGGCGGCCGATCATATCGATACTTCTCTATTCGATTCGGATGTGGAACGCGACCTAGCCGAAGCACTTAAAATTCATACAAAATCAGTCAATAATCTGTACAAAAAATCGGACTATACGAAAGCATTAAGTGAATTGGCCACATTAAAAGATCCTATTGATACGTTCTTCGATAAAGTCATGGTAATGGTCGACGACAAAAAAAAACGTAACAATCGATTAGAACTCTTAACGTCGCTGAGACAGTTATTTACAAAAATTGCTGATATTTCTTTGTTAACATGAATGTCCCCCGAAAAATCAGCGCTTATTCTAAGCGAAGTAATTGAAAAAAAGATCGCTGACGACTCTTTTACCCTACCAAAAAAATAATAAAGAGCAATCGCTTTTACAAAAGCTTTATTCTTTTACAAAAGCTTTATTATGGAGTTTTACGTTGGTACTTTAAATTAAAAATCATTACTCAAGCGTTGCTGCGTTCACCCTTAATTGAGAATTAATTTAACTAAAATAAGTCGAGATAATTATCTTAAATTGCTAAAGGAAAATAGAATTTCTGCACAAAAACTGGATCTCACGCCTACTGCCATTTATCTCAAAGAACCTTGTCCCGTTTACCAATTGCCCGGATTTGATAAAGGTTATATTGTTCTGTGCAAGACATATCAGGACAATATGCTGCTTATCTTTTGAACCTAGAGAATGATCAAACTGTTTTAGACGTGTGTACTGTGCACCGGGCAATAAAACCACTCACAT
Source organism: Candidatus Coxiella mudrowiae (assembly GCA_001077715.1). GTDB lineage: Bacteria > Pseudomonadota > Gammaproteobacteria > Coxiellales > Coxiellaceae > Coxiella > Coxiella mudrowiae. The sequence goes on from CP011126.1 coordinate 21,967, forward strand.
TCTCGAACTTAACCACCCGTTGCGACAATTGATTGTATTATAGATAAAAGCGAACAACGATTAACAAGGATTAAAGAAAATGTGATTCGTTTAGGATCTATCACAAAAATCATTATAACTTTTATAGAGGCTGATGCGCCCTAACCAAATCAATGGGCAGGGAAGAAAAATTACCTTCGAGTGAATTCTACTCGACGGCCCCTGTTGTACCTCTGGCGTCATCAGACGTCATTCGGATATCAAATTACTCCGCCAACCTTCGGATATAACCCAATAACACTATGAAGAACAATTGCGTCTTCTAAGCAGTCTATGGCAGCTACTAAAACCCCGAAGGTGCCTTGCCTTACTTTACTCAACGTGTTCCATCTTGCCTGATGAAAATGAAAAAGTCATTAATGCTTTTTTAACGACGCAAACTACCACCAAAACATCCGCCCTAAAGGTTCTAGGGGCTATTTCATTAATTCACGGAATTTAAATTCTTCCCGGTCAAAATAGAGGCGATGGATTTTACTATGCGCTATTAAAAAAAATTATTCCTTAAGGCGTACAGCTAACACATCACATTTTGCACCATGTAAGACAGTGTTGGCTGTTGAGCCTAGAAGCAATTGGATGCCATGCCGGCCATGACTGCCCACCAGAATCAAATCAACTCCCAAGCTTTCCGCTTGATCCAAAATAAGAAATTTCGCTGGTCCAATTTTTACAATCTGGTGGTCTGAAGGAACATTCAAATTTGAGGAAATATTTTTTATGGATTTCTTAGCTTCTTCAAATAACATATCCTCTACATCCATACCTACAGAAATGCCATAGGCAGCACCGTAGCTACTCATACGTTCCACGGCATGAACCAAATACAATTCAGTCCCTTCTTCCACCATTAACTCTTTAGCTTTTTTAATAAGTAGTTGATCACTCGTTAAGTCTAATGACAAAGCAAGAAGAATTTTCTTATAGGCCATAACTAAGTCCTTTTCAGAAAGGAACTTTATTATAGCGCTGTTAATCATAATCCTTCAAGGATCAAAACTATGGATAACTTGTTATTAATAGGATCAATAGCTTGGATCGCCCCCAACTTATCCACAAATATCCACAGGATATTCTAATTTAACTCCTGCAGAGATTCACAGTGGACTACACTAACAACTCATTAATTTTTAAAAGCTATTAGCCTTATAAACAGTATCAACAGGTTCAAAAACAACTATCAAATAAATTAATATTTAGTTTTAGTGTTTGAAAAACTTGATAGAGACAAAATTACTGAAAGCTATCAGCAGTCTCTGGCTAGCCGTAAATCTGAGCCGGAAATTCTTAGAAAGCAATTCGTTTGTTTGACACGCTGGCGCACCCTGATTTATGATTACGGATCTTTTAATTACCTTGATTAGGTGAACAGTTATGAAACGAACCTATCAGCCCAGCAAACTGAAGCGAAATCGCACACATGGCTTTCGGACACGCATGGCTATTAAAAATGGTCGTCAAGTATTAAATCGGCGCCGAGCAAAAGGCAGAAAACACTTAGTAGTTTGATGAATCATGACTTCTCTACGAGTTGGCGAATCCGTACCACAGCTGAATTTCACCGCGTTTACTTGGGACGTCAACGTTTGTTAGGACATTACTATTTGCTCTATTTTAAAAACAATAACTTAGGTTATCCTCGTTTAGGTGTTGTAGCCAGCCGAAAAAGCTTAAAAAAAGCCGTAATGCGAAATCGTGCAAAACGAATAGTGAAAGAAGATTTTCGTCTTCAAAAGCATCGTCTACCCTCAATAGACATTGTTTTTATAGCAAAATCTCGATCAGAGGAGGTAAGCAAAAAAGAGTTGCATGAATGTGTAAACCGATTATTCAATCAATTGATCATGTAATCCGAAGTATCTTCCTCGGAATGATTAAAATTTATCAATACGTTATAAGTCCTTATGTAGGAAGCGCTTGTCGGTTTTATCCAAGTTGTTCTCGTTATGCTGAAACCGCTTTTAGCCGATTCAATGTAGTAAAAGCGATTTATTTAACCCTTTTCCGGCTCTTAAAATGCCACCCTTTCGATTCGGGGGGGATAGATCAGGTTCCTAAAAACTACAAAAAGTTGACGTAATGACGGATATTAAAAAAGCGATTTTATATATCATTGTGGCCCTTTTAGCTATTGCGCTTTTTAACGCTTGGATGAGTGATTACCCGCCTGATCTGGAGCAAAAACCTAAATCGGTGGGTACGGAAGTGAATGGAAAAACATCCACAGACTATACTCCACCCACGTTCACGCCGGGTACGGCAGAAAAAACCAGAACTGAAGTAGCTGTAGCTTCTACTCTGAATCAAGAAAAAGCTTTCGGAAGGTGGTTAGTTACCGTTAAAACCGACGTTTTGGAACTGGCTATCGACACTCACGGAGGAAATATTGTCTCAGCTAAGTTGCCTAAATATCCGATCTCCTTAGAAGAAAAGCAAACCTGTTTTCAAATTTTGAGTAACGATACGGACCGTTTTTACATCGCTCAAAGCGGCCTAACTAACTTGAATGGGCAAGTTCCTATTCATTACATGGCACAAAAAAAACAGTATGAATTAGCGGATAATCAAAATGAGCTTATTGTTCAATTAAGGGCCCAGACTCCAAATGGCTTGCACATCAGCAAAACCTATACTTTCCATCGCAATGATTATGCTGTGCAGATTGGATACCAAGTGCATAATGGCACAGCTAAACCCTGGGAAGGTAGCCTCTATACTCAAATTACACGGCGCGAGCCTACGGCTGAACACAGGCATTTTTATCTACGAAGTTATAACGGTGTGGCCATTTCCAGTCCGCAAATACCTTACGAAAAGGTAACTTATGAAGCAATGGATAAGCAAAATATTAATCGCACTTCCAAAGATGGCTGGATTGCCATGCAACAGCATTATTTTTTAAGCGCTTGGATTCCAGGCAATCCGGATTTTACGTATCATTATTACAGCCATGTCATTCCCTCTGGAACTGGCCCTAATCTTTACGTTATTGGTTTTGTTAGTCCTCAAATGAGTGTAGCCTCTGGGGAAACAGCTACAAGCTATGCAACATTTTATGTTGGTCCCGAGGTTGTAAAACGCTTAAAAGCATTAGCACCTGGACTAGATCGTACTATTGATTATGGCTGGTTATGGCCAATTTCGACCTTGTTATTTTGGATCATGAGCGCCATCCACGCGGTGGTTAAAAATTGGGGATGGACTATCGTCCTGACGACGATTCTCATCAAAATTGTTTTTTATTGGTTTTCTGCAAAAAGCTTCCGATCGATGGCTCGAATGCGTGAAATGCAGCCTCGTTTGCAAGCCTTAAAAGAGCGCTATGGTGATGATCGACAAGCATTAAGCCGCGCTACAATGGAACTTTATCGTAAAGAAAAAATTAATCCATTGGGTGGCTGTTTACCCATGCTAATCCAGATTCCGGTATTTATTGCATTTTATTACGTGATTATTGAAAGTGTGGAATTGCGCCAAGCGCAATTTATTCTTTGGATTCACGATTTATCTGTTAAAGATCCCTATTATATTCTGCCTATTTTAATGGGGGTGAGTATGTTAGCTCAGCAATCGCTATCACCAACCTCTCCCGATCCCGCCCAACAAAAAGTGATGTGGATTTTGCCAGTTATCTTTACGGTATTTTTTATCAATTTTCCTGTCGGTCTCGTACTGTATTGGTTAGCTAACAACGTGGTACAAACTTTACAGCAATGGTATGTGAATAAAATCTACGAAAGTCATAAAGCTAAATTAAAAATTCGACGGGAAAGAAAGAAGAAATAAAAATTCTACAAAAGGTGTAATACGTGTCTTATTCAATAAAAAAATCTTTGGCTTTTAGTTAACCTCCTCTGAGTCCGGGTTTTCAGTCCTTGACAATGTTATTTATATTTATCCACTTCTGTTCTGCTAGAGCCTTTCCACCTTTTTACCTGATTTAGAAAGACTATGCATTCGTTGTGATTGAGTCTTTTTTCTATATGAGATCGTCCTCCAGCACCTTCGGCCAGCAGTTTTTATTCCGCCTGATAGGCCTGCCATAACAACCTTATAAATACCACTTAGAAAATAAAAAAATCACCTTTTATACTTAAAAAATTATAGTACTTTTATTCAGCCTTTATATTTACCACTTATTTTAGATGGTAATGAGCAACTATAACTGGTTGAAGGCCTAAGGGTGGTAAGATTGTGTTATGATTAACATTTTTTGTATTAGGGTTAGTATCCAATGAAATCATTGCATAAAACCATTGCCGCGCTAGCCACTCCAGCAGGTCGAGGAGGGATAGGTATTATTCGCGTTTCAGGTCCGAGCACGCTCCATATTGCGAAAAAAATCATAGGATTTATTCCTAAACCGCGGTATGCCACCTTGAGTGTATTTAAAGATTCCGAGGGCGCCTTCCTCGATGAAGGAGTTGCCTTGTATTTTCCAAAGCCTAATTCTTTTACAGGTGAGGACGTATTAGAATTACAGGGGCATGGTGGGCCGGTAATTATGGATAGGCTTTTAAAAAATATTATCCAACTAGGAGCTCGATTAGCCCGGCCTGGAGAATTTTCCGAAATAGCTTTTTTAAATAATAAAATTGATTTAGTTCAAGCTGAGGCCATTTCGGATTTAATTAATGCTACTTCGGAACAAGCAGCACGTTCAGCGATTCGTTCGCTCCAAGGTAAATTTTCTAAGCGAATTAATGAATTGGTTAAAGGACTAGTTGAGTTACGCACCTATATTGAAGCAGCTATCGATTTTCCCGAAGAAGAAATTGATTTTTTTACAGATAAAATCCTCCAAGAAAAGCTCGAAAAATTATTAAAAAAGGTCGAAGAAATTGAAACAACAGCAAAACAAGGAGCTCTATTGCGGGATGGTGTCACTGTTGTTATTGCAGGTGAACCCAATGTAGGAAAATCCAGTCTATTGAACTTTTTAAGCGGGCAAGAAACAGCAATCGTTACGGATATTGCAGGTACTACTCGTGATATTTTGCGAGAATCAATTCATATTGATGGGATGCCGATTCACCTATTGGATACGGCGGGATTACGAATTACTCAGGATATCATAGAAAAAGAAGGTGTTCGGCGAACTAAAAAAGCTCTTGAGCGAGCCGATCTTATTTTACTAATGGTAGATGCTTCTCAAGCTTCATCAAGAATGATCAAAAAAACTTTAGCCAATCTTTTCTCTGAAAAAGAAAGTCGAGTTCTAATTATTGTTATTGAAAATAAAATTGATCTGACGGGAGAAAAACCATCAAAGGAAAAGAGCGATTACCTACGGATTAAACTTTCCGCTAAGACAGGAGCCGGTATTGAAATTTTAAAAGAACATTTAAAAGAAATAGTGGGATTAGAAACGACGAATGAAAGTAATTTTATCGCTAGAGGTCGTCATTGTGATGCCATTAGAAGAAGCAGAACGTTTCTTCAAAGTGCTTACGAGCAATTGGTTCATCAAAGAGCGGGTGAACTCGCAGCAGAAGATCTCCTTCATGCTCAGCAAGCTCTATCAGAAATTACCGGTGAATTTACCTCTGATGATTTGCTGGAAAAAATATTTTCGAAATTTTGCATTGGAAAATGATCAAAATAAGAAGTAATCGCTTTATAAAACAATGAATTGTGCTAAAATTCGCCACATGAAAAGTACCACTCAACAATTCGACGTTATTGTAGTTGGAGGGGGCCACGCGGGAACCGAAGCGGCTTTAGCAGCTGCGCGGATGGGTGCTCGAACTTTATTACTTACCCATAACATCGAAACACTCGGACAAATGTCTTGTAATCCTGCAATTGGTGGAATTGGTAAAACCCAGTTGGTTAAAGAAATAGATGCCTTGGGGGGTATCATGGCTTATGCGACTGATCAAGCTGGCATTCACTTTCGCACTCTTAATTCACGGAAGGGCCCAGCAGTTCGCGCGACCCGTGCCCAAGCTGATCGCACTCTCTACAAAGCATCCATCCGCCGAGCATTGGAAAATCAGCCAAACCTCTGGTTATTTCAACAAGCAGTGATTGATTTAATCCAAGAGCATAACCGAGTGAAAGGTGTCGTTACCCAAATAGGTCTTTGCTTTCATGCTCTTGCTGTCATATTGACCGTTGGAACTTTTTTGGGGGGTAAAATTCACATTGGTATAAAAAATTACAGCGGTGGTCGTATGGGGGATCCTCCCGCCCTCGCCCTCGCTGAGCAATTACGAACTATGCCCTTTCGGGTAGAACGGTTAAAAACTGGGACACCTCCGAGGATTGATGGGCGGACCATTGATTATTCTCAACTGGAAGAACAATTGGGTGACCAACCCCTACCTGTGATGTCCTATTGGGGAAAGGTAAGAGAACATCCGAAGCAAATTTCCTGTTTTATTACTCATACTAACGAAAAAACCCATGACATTATTCGCTCGGGATTGAAAACCTCGCCACTCTTTTCCGGCGTTATTGAAGGCATAGGACCCCGTTATTGTCCTTCTATCGAAGATAAAGTGGTTCGGTTTCAAGATCGTCTTTCACATCAAATCTTTTTAGAACCAGAAGGATTGAATACCCCTGAAGTTTATCCTAATGGCGTTTCTACGAGTTTAGATTTTGATGTCCAAGTGGATTTTATACACAGCATAAAAGGATTAGAGAATTGCCACATTACCCGCCTGGGCTATGCTATTGAATATGATTATTTTGATCCGCGTGACTTAAAATCTTCTTTAGAAACGAAGTATCTACCCGGACTTTATTTCGCAGGGCAAATTAACGGCACCACAGGTTATGAAGAGGCAGCAGCTCAAGGCCTTATTGCTGGAATTAATGCTGCTTTGCAAATTCAAGAGCGTGAGCCTTGGACGCCGGGGCGTGATGAAGCGTACATTGGGGTTTTAATTGATGATCTCATTACCCGAGGTACTAAAGAACCCTATCGCATGTTCACGAGTCGTTCGGAATATCGGTTATTGTTGCGCCAAGACAATGCAGATTTACGACTGACCCAAAAAGGATGGGAATTGGGGTGCGTGGACAATTTCCGGTGGGAATCTTTTATCCGTAAAAAGGAAATGATTGAGAAAGAACAACAACGATTAAAAAAATATTTGATTAAACCCAATACAATTATGGCGCAAGCTATTGAAACACGGTTTCAACAAACGTTAGAACGAGAATATTCTTTATTAGATCTTTTGCGTCGGCCAGAAATTACTTATTACCAATTGATGGATATTGAAAAGTTAGGGCCAGCAGTTTTAGATGCGGTTGCGGCTGAACAAATCGAAATTCAAGCAAAATACGAAGGCTATTTAGCCCACCAACGGGTGGAAATTTCCCGTCAAAAAAAATATGAAAGCGCACCAATTCCTCCAACAATGAATTATGAAGAAATTTCTGGTTTATCCAATGAGGTCCGCCAAAAATTACTGGAAATTAAACCTACTACCGTGGGTCAAGCAGGTCGCATTCCCGGAGTTACTCCTGCAGCAATTTCTTTATTGCTTGTTCATTTTAAAAAAAGAGGAATTTTCTGAGCATCCCACTTTTTTTCTACAGCATGTTTCTTCCTTAGCTTAAAAGCGATGAGGGAAAAATTAAAGAAAAACATCGAGGTTTTGAAAATTAATATCTCGGAAAGAGCGCAGCAAACGATGTTCGATTTTATTATTTTTCTTCAAAAAAGGACAAACTGTTTTAGATATTGGAAGTAGGGGCGGTTTTCCAGGGCTGCCTTTAGAATTGACCTGTCCAGATAAACATTTTACTCTACTCAATAGAAAATCCAAGAAAATCGCTTCCTTACGCTAGACGGTACTCATTTTTAGTTAACTAACGTAAGCGTGGTAGAATCCTGGGTAGAAATATATCAGCCCAAAGGATACTTTGAAGAGCAATCACGGCTCGCGCTTTTGGTCCTATAAGTTAATTGTGGATCAGAGCCAACATTTACTTTGCCCCCACGGACGATGGTTTATAATGAAAGGCACCTATCCGACGGAGAAATTACAAGAGCGATCGAACAATCCGATTTGGGTACATCGCTTGCTTGTGCCAGGTTTAACAGCGGAGCGTCATCTTGTCGAGATTGAAAACAGCAATAATTGCCGTAGCCAACCAAAAAGGGGGAGTCGGTAAGACCACGTCAGCGGTCAACCTCGCAGCTTCGTTAGCGGCAGCGAAACGCCGTATTTTGTTAATTGATATAGATCCGCAAGGTAGTGCCACGGTGGGCTCGGGAGTGGACAAACAAACCATTACTTCTTCAACTAACGATGTCCTTTTGGGGAATGTTACTGTACAACAGGCTATGATCTCTACAAGTTGGAAATACGATTTACTCCCTGCCAATGGTGGACTTACCGTGGCTGAAGTCCGCTTATTGAAAGCAGGACAGAGGGAATATTGTTTAGAAGAAGCGTTAAAGTCCATTAAGAATGCGTATGATTTTATTTTGATCGATTGCCCTCCTTCTTTAAATATGTTGACGGTGAATGCGTTAGTCGCGGCAGACAGTGTTTTAATTCCCATTCAATGTGAATATTATGCTTTAGAAGGTTTAACTAGTTTGCTGTCGAGTATCGAGCGGATTCGAAAAGCGGCCAACCCCGCGCTGAAAATTGAGGGATTATTACGAACAATGTACGATGGGCGCAATCGGCTGACTGTGGAAGTTTCCGAACAGTTACTCGCCCATTTTGGTGAGAAAGTTTATAAAACAGTTATTCCCCGAAATGTTCGTTTAGCAGAAGCACCCAGCCATGGTTTGCCCGTGATGAAATATGATAAAAGTTCTCAGGGGGCAGATGCCTATTTAGCTTTAGCGGGAGAAATAATGTGTTATCATGAGGTATTACAATGACACAAAAGCGGGGTCTTGGACGAGCATTAAGTGAGCTGGGATTAAATGAATTACTGACTGACATTAACTACTCAAGCGCGTCATTTTCCCAAAACAGCGAATTAAAGAAATTATCAATCGAGAAGATCCAGCCGGGTCGTTATCAGCCGCGGCAGCACATAAATAAAGAAGCCTTAAAAGAATTGGCCAGTTCGATTCGTTCACAGGGTATCATTCAACCTATTGTCGTTCGATCTCTTGGTACTCATTACGAAATAATTGCCGGTGAGCGTCGTTGGCGAGCAGCACAGTTAGCTGGACTGAAGGAAATTCCTGTTGTTATTCGCTCAATTTCTGATCAGGCCGCCATAGCCATCTCGCTTATTGAGAATATTCAGCGACAAAATTTAAATGTTATAGAAGAAGGAGTTGCTTTGCAACGATTATTAAATGAATTTTCCATGACTCATCAGGAAGTGGCTGAAGCTGTTGGTAAATCCCGTGCGAGCGTTACTAATCTATTGCGACTCTTAAAATTGAATTCTGATGTCCGTCAATTGCTCGAAGAAGGTCATTTAAATATGGGCCATGCTCGGGCTTTATTGGCGGTAGAGGAGGGGGTGCGTCAAAGCAACATAGCTAAAGACATTGTAAATAAAGGTTTGTCTGTGCGCGAAACGGAAAAATTAATTCGCCAGTTACAAGAGAATGGAAAAAGTCAAATACTTCGTACTTTTTCGGATCCAGACGTTGCACGCTTACAAAAGGATTTATCAGATAAATTAGGTGCTACAGTGGCTATTCGGCATAATCCAAAAGGTAAGGGTAAACTTATCATTCATTATAATAGCACGGATGAATTGGAGGGAATTTTAGAACGAATACGATAATAATGATGATTTATTTTTTATGGATAAACCGAAAGTTCAAATTAAATCCAAACTCATTGTCATTACTCATCAATTTTTATTGGGTTTAGGAGCTAGATCGCGCTGCCCGCTTTCTTACTCTTAAAGTTCATTTAGATTGTGATTTAGGAAATTGGAAGCCTAGAAAAAGCTGAATTATTTAATTAGTATTGAGAAATCTTTTGGCGTTGAATTGCCCGAATCCTTAATAGCGGAAGCGAAGCGATTAAAAGACTTGGTGGAAATAATAAAAGAAGCGCAACCTTTCTTGATACAGAGGAAAAAGCGAGAACTTATTTCAAAGCTTCCTCCCACTCATACAGCCCATTTTTTAGAAAAAAAATTAATCGAAGTTGTAACTCTTTATGCAAAAAATTATCTTAAACAGCAAAATATTTATTTACAGAATGAACGAAGAGATGAAACTATTATCTGCTACGAAGAATTTTTTAGTAAAGCAAAAACCTTCGCTAACGGATTAATTTATAAAGGCTTAACGTCCTGAGAAACCATTGCTATTATGCTTCCTACCTTGTGTGAATTTTTTTATGCTTTTTAGGAACTCTACTTACCGGTGGTATCCCTGTTCATCTTTATCCTCCGTTTCATATGGATCAACTTAAAAAGTATGCAAACTTTTGGTCGTGCTAAGTGTGAAGCACTTATATTGCAAACGGTTTAAACTCTATAGATTTTAAAATGAGGACTTTTTTCCTGTTTACGGGTTATCAGAATGTTCTTTAGCACTCACCTTTCCGCGACTGAATCGCTCGTCGCGCATCGATCGCATTAAACGATTTCCTTTTAAAAAAGAAGGAACAGCTGTACCTGTTTTGTTTGGAGAAAAAAATTATTATGAATTTGTTTCTTGCGGAAGCGTATTAAAAAAATCATGAAATTCGTATTTTTGATGGGTGATAATAACCAACTAGTGGCGGAACGAACGGTAGGAAGTATTCAATTTAAAGGACTTTCTGCCATGCAAGGTTATTGTCGAAATAATCAGGAGACTCAGGCAGCTTTTCATCAAGGCTGCTGAGATACACGCGATCTTGGTTATTTAGTTAGTCAACGGAGAACTTTTTATTACGAGAAGTAAAAAAAGATTTAATCGTTAAAGCCGGTCATAATTATTACCCTACCTAAATTGAAGAAATTGTTAGTCTGGTTGAAGGGATGCGCAGAGGTTCGGTAGTAGCATTTGGAGTTAAAGATAAAAAATCAGCCACCAAAAAGTTGATTATCGTTGCTGAAATAAAAAGTTTTGATGAAAAATCACGTTGAGATAGAGAACAAAATTGTCAGCAGGATGGATGGTTTCACAAATGGGGCTTCCCTACCCGATGAAGTAATCTTAGCATCGGCGCACGCGGTTCTAAAAAACATCCAGCGGAAAATTCCGCCGCTCTTCCTGCCAACAAGCGTATCTCGCTGGAAAATTAAGTTGTACATTTCTTCACCAAAATAGCAATTGGCTAAATTATTCTTCCAAGGTACACTTAAATTAAGAAGATAAAAAAATGTAATATTTATCTGGGGAAAGATTCTATATAATTATAATATTTATCTCTTTGTTATTCTAGTGGTAACGATTCCATTTTTATAGTTGTTAGTAGATATTTTACCATCCCAAAAATCAGCCTCGCTATTTAAATATTGGGCGCAATTAATTTTGAGATTGAAGTTATCTCTAACCATAATTGAGGGAAAAGAAAATATCAATAAGGAGGCGAAAGTCTATGTGGTAAATCAGATAAATTATATTGATATTATAATTTTAGTAAGTATTTTTCTGGAAGGAATTGATTTTATTGGTAAAATGGAATATTAAAAATTCCAATGATAAAAAGCTTTATTAAACAACTAAATTTACTAACTGTCGATCACATGGATTTTTCTAAAAGTTGCTCAGATACTAATTACATTGAAGAAAGGCTAAGCAAAGACGATCCATACTTATTTTTCCCGAAGCGAAGTTTAGTTGCGCAACGGGAATACGCCCTTTTAAATTAGGCACTTTAAAAATAGCTGTTGAATATTGAATCAGTGAACTCCCATTCGTCCTATTGCTATTTTTGGGCGAGGAAAATCCTACGTGCTACTCGTTTTTTGCTTAAACCAGCAAAAGTCAAAATTACTACCTGTCCATCTTTTTCCTGAAGGAATAGACTGTGATGAGATATGCGATTGCAACATCAAACACGCCTGCTAATTGACAAATATACGGTCAAACATACGAGAGAACAAACCATTAATTTAATAACAGCGAGATTTTCTGAGGGAAGTTAGCTATTAATACTTCAAAAATAATAAAACGAGGAATTATCACTTTGGCTTTATATGACTTAGCTAACTCTGCTTTTTCTACGGTGATTTTGACTTTTATTTTTTCTCCTTATTTTACTGAAAAAGTAGTTATTAATAATTTGTGGAGACTTTTCGTAATGGGGAACAGTTATTGCTATAGCAGGATTATGCATTGCTCTTTTAAATCCGCCCTTTGGGACTATTGCCGATTATGAAGGCCGGAGAAAACCCTGGGTGATGATTTTTGTGGGATTATCTATATTTTCAAGAGCCCTACTCCTAGGTTTACTCAACCCAATTCTGTTTATGTAATGTGGGAGCTTTGGTTTGGCTCGTATTTGGCGAAATCAGGGTAGAGGTAATATAGTATTTTATAATTCCATGCTGGGGGGGCTGTGGGATTTAGCACCTAAAAAAATATTTAGGTCGTATTTCAGGGTTGGGGTGGGGTTTATTAGGCTATCTTGGGGGACTTGTTAGTTTGTTAATTGCGCTCTTTGCATTTATTCCAGGTAATCTTGTTTAGCATTAATAATGCGACGCAAGAACATATTCGGGTGATAAGACCTTTTGTAACGTGCTAGTATTTTATTTTTTTCTTTGCCTTTGTAATTGGGACGCCTGATCGCCATCCTACTCGAATGCCTTATAAGCAAGCAGTACGGTTGAGTTTGAAATAATTTTGACAAACGCTTCGCCGATTGCCTAAGTACAAAGAAGCCTTTAAATTTTTAATCGCGCGCATGATATATATCGATGGCTTTAATAGCATCTTTGCTTTCGGACGAATTTATACGGCACGAAGATTTGGTGTGAGTTTTACATAAGTGGTTCTTCAGTTTGGGATCACTTTAAATATCGTGGCCTGTTTAGGAACTATAGTTTTTGCATAGTTAGATGATTTTTTGGGCCCAAATCTAAGATCTTAATTTCCTTGGGAATTATTTTACTCAGTAGTATTGCTATAGCCTTAGTAAAAACCCCATTTTTTTTAGTTTTTGGAATGGTGTTTATCTTTAGTGGTAGGCCCTGTCAATGCTGCTAGTCGATCATTAATGATTAAGCTAGCGCCGCCCTCATAATGACCAAGATGTTTGGCCTTTATGCATTTTCGGGGAAAGTCAAAGACTTTATGGACCCTTGGTTTATTGGCCTCTTTACAGTTCTTTTCAGTAGCCAACGGGTGGGAATGAGTGTGGTATTTTAGTTTTTAGCTCTTGGAGGACTTATTTTATTTTTTGTGAATGTCACTAAAAGAGACTTATTTTTTAAAGCATTGAATTTATTTTCTCAACTTCTGTATATTTTTGACTTAATCTTGAAACCAGCCTATCATTCAAGAAAGGCTCAACAATTAGGAGGTCCTGAATTGTTACCTTTTTTGTGATTGCTCTGATTGCCACCATATTTAGATTTACAGGTATATTTTCAGCTTTACTTCAGCTAGGATTGTGAAAGTTCTATTCATTAGCAGCTCTCCTCTTAAGGAGTAGGGATGACTAGTGAAATATAAGGAAATTAATCATACTGACTTGAGTACTAATATTTCTTGTTATTGCGCTCATCACAGCGCTTTTGGCTTTACCGGTATTACTACGAGTGTGTCCACGAGCATGACTAAGGTTATCTTATTCATATTTTTGGTTCTTTTTATTTTTTTCTTTTCTTTTCTTTTTATTATCTTATTGATAATTTATATAATATATTTTGAGGACACGAAAGAAGGATGCTAGAGATGCCGATGTATCAACCAACTGCATCAATGTTCACTGTGGAATCGCATTCCTAACAGGAGCTTCTGATTAACCTTGCTACCCCTGCCAAAAATCTATATACTCGCGAAATTCTAACCGTTTTTCGATGGCAGTGGAGGGGGCTTCATGCGTCAAAAGTCTCCTCTAAATAAGGTGACGCGATCAGCTCGCGTGATTGCTTACCGGCTAGTTGGACTGCAAGCAATGATCGTAGTTGTCGTTGCCTTGGGATGGTGGTGGATAAAGGGGGTGATAGAGGGTCTGTCTGTGCTTCTAGGAGGTATGGCCTGTTTGTTACCGAGTCTCTATTTTGCTCATTGTTTATTTGCTACCACAAGCCCTCGAGTGGTCAAACAAAGTATGGTCAGCTTCTATTTAGGAGAAGTGATCAAATTGGCACTAAGTGCTGGAATGGTAATTGTAATTATCTTATACATCTCAGTTTCTATTGTGCCGTTTATTATGGGATTTGTGGGAGCTCAATTTGGATTTTGGCTCGCAGCATTAGTTGTTAAATTAGATTTAAATTAGATAGGGTGTAAATGAGCACACAGGCTAACTTAACATCAGCCGAATATGTTCAACATCATATGGTACATTGGAAGTTGAACCTGCATAATTTTACATTTACGGATGGCGGCTTTTGGACACTTAATCTCGATACACTTATTATTTCTATAGTGCTTGGTCTCTTATTTCTTACTCTCTTTTATATGATTGCACGGCGTGCAACAGTCAATACTCCCGGGAAAGGACAAAATTTTGTAGAAATGGCTGTGGAAGCAGTCGACAATACCGTTAAAGATTCTTTTCATGGCGATCGAAGTTTAGTGGCGCCGCTAGCGCTAACTATTTTCATTTGGGTATTTTTAATGAATTTTATGGATCTTGTGCCCGTTGATTTAATACTCCGCTTGTTTGATTTTGCTGATGTAGAGCATTTCAAAGCAGTTCCTACCGCAGACCCCACCTTGACCTTTGCTATGTCGATTACTGTTTTTATTTTGGTTATTTTTTACAACTTCAAAATGAAAGGCGCTATCGGCTTAGGGAAGGAAGTTTTAAGCCGACCATTTGGCTGGTATCTCATGCCTATTAATGTAATTTTTCGTTTAATTGATGAAGGGGTTAAACCGATTTCCTTGGCGTTGCGACTTTTTGGAAATCTTTTTGCAGGAGAATTAATTTTCATATTAATTGCGTTGTTACCCTGGTGGAGTCAATTTACATTAGGCATGGTTTGGACTGTATTCCACTTGTTGGTGATCACAGTTCAGGCATTTATTTTTATGATGTTGACGGTTGTATATATCAGCCTCGCAGCGGAATCACATTAATATTAAAGAGGAGAAGTTGGATGAATATTGCTCAGTTAATTGCAAGTGTGCAAGGGCTTTCAGCGATTGCAGCAGGCTTATTTATTGGGCTTGCAGCTATGGGAACGGCCATTGGCTTTGGGATGCTCGGGGGGAAGTTTTTGGAAGGTGTGGCTCGACAGCCTGAATTGTCCACTATGTTAATGATTCGTATGTTTTTAATGGCAGGATTAGTAGATGCATTTGCGGCTATCTCGCTGGTGATGGGTTTAATTTTGATTTTTGCTCGAAATCCATTTTTGAATGCCGTAGTGAAAGCTGTAGGCAGAGCCGCCGCTGGTCAATAAAACCAAGCTTAGTTCGTGGATCGGTGAGTGGAAGTGCGAAGTGAAAAGAGGTAATTAGAGTGGATATTAATGTGTCGTTG
Source organism: Candidatus Coxiella mudrowiae (assembly GCA_001077715.1). Taxonomy (GTDB): domain Bacteria; phylum Pseudomonadota; class Gammaproteobacteria; order Coxiellales; family Coxiellaceae; genus Coxiella; species Coxiella mudrowiae. The sequence goes on from CP011126.1 coordinate 37,554, forward strand.
ATTGTACAAATGCTAGTTTTTATAGTCTTTATTGGATTAACGATGAAGTTTATATGGCCGCCAATGATAAAGGCACTAGAAACTCGGCGTAAAAATATCGCGGATGGATTAGCTGCTGCGGAAAAGGGACATAAGGAGCTTAAACTAGCAGAAATTAAAGCGAAAGAAGCATTAGTAGAAGCGAAAGCACAAGCGGCTCAAATAATTGAACAAGCAAACCAACGCGCGAATCACATAATTGAAACTGCTAAAAATAAAGCGCGCGAAGAAGGGGCACAACTTTTGCAGTTAGCAAAAAATGATATTGAACAGAAATACAATGCGGCAAAGACGGAATTGCTTAAGCAGGTATCCGAGATCGCCGTGGCAGGCGCGCAAAAAATTTTGCAACGTGAAGTAGATAAAGCCAGCAATGATCATTTGGTTGATGAATTGGTTAGTGAGATTTAAGGATGGCCTTACATTTAACACTTGCAAGACCCTACGCCAAAGCACTCTTTGCGGAAGCTAAAGAGACAGATCAATTAGCCTCTTGGTGGACAGTGTTAAATGCACTTGCAAAAATTATTAAAAATAAATCAATAATTCCAATAATTAATGATCCCAATATTTCAAATAAAGAAACAAAAGATTTATTGCTTGAGCTACTTTCTGAAATTAATCCAGAAACTACTGATATCCCAAAAGAAAGATTGGAGAATTTTCTTCAATTACTGATGAATGAAAAAAGATTAATTGCTTTACCCAATATCGCTTTGCTCTACTTTAATCTTTTAAGTGACTATCAAGGTGTAACAGAGGCTGAAATTATATCGGCTTTTTCTTTAAGTAATCACCAGCGAAAACAAGTTAAAAAGAAGCTGGAAAAACGATTTAATGCCAAAGTGAAATTAAAAGTCACAATCGATGAATCTTTGATAGGAGGCGCTATTATTCGCGCTGGTAATTGGGTCATGGATGGTTCTATTAGAGGCAAGCTAACCCGATTGTCAGAAAATTTAAAGGGGTAATATTTTATGACGAGGCAATTACGAGCAGCTGAAATTAGCGACATTATTAAATCGCGGATTGAAAAGTTTGGTATTAAAGCTGAAGAGCGTACAGAAGGCACTATCGTTAATCTCAAAGATGGTATTGTTCGAGTTTATGGGCTGCGCGATTTTATGTTCGGGGAAATGATCGAATTTCCAGAAAATACCTTTGGTTTAGCGTTTAACCTCGAGCGTGATTCAGTCGGGGCCGTCGTAATGGGGCCGTATGAACATTTAGAAGAAGGGATGACGGCCCGCTGTACCGGACAAATTTTGGAAGTTCCCATGGGCGAAGCTTTGTTAGGACGAGTAGTGAATGCTCTGGGTAAGCCTATCGACGGCAAGGGTCCTATTGAAACCACACTCACTTCCCCAATTGAAAAAGTTGCACCCGGCGTAATTACTCGAAAATCTGTAGATACACCTTTGCAAACTGGAATTAAATCAATCGATGCAATGGTTCCGATTGGTCGTGGTCAACGGGAATTGATTATCGGCGATCGTCAAACAGGAAAAACTGCTATTGCTATTGATACGATCATTAATCAAAAGAATACCGGTGTAAAATGTATTTACGTTGCCATTGGGCAAAAGCAGTCCTCCATTGCAGCCGTGGTGCGCAAATTAGAAGAACACGGAGCGATGGAGCACACCATTATTGTGAATGCAAGTGCTTCAGAAGCGGCTGCTTTACAGTATTTAGCTCCCTATGCGGGATGCTCGATGGGAGAGTATTTTAGAGATCGTGGGCAAAATGCATTAATTATTTATGATGATTTAACTAAACAGGCCTGGGCGTATCGTCAAATATCCCTTTTATTACGTCGCCCACCGGGACGTGAAGCTTACCCGGGCGATGTCTTTTATTTACATTCCCGATTATTGGAAAGAGCAGCCCATGTTAATGAACACTATGTAGAACAATTTACCGAAGGAAAAGTAAAAGGTAAAACCGGTTCGCTTACAGCATTACCCATTATTGAAACTCAAGCGGGTGATGTCTCGGCATTCATTCCAACCAATGTGATATCAATTACGGACGGACAAATTTATTTAGATGTTAATTTATTTAATGCTGGTATTCGTCCTGCTATTAATGCTGGTTTATCTGTTTCGCGAGTGGGTGGGGTAGCACAAACTAAAATTATTAAAAAATTGATTGGCGGTTTGCGAATTGCTTTGGCGCAATACCGTGAGTTGGAAGCTTTTGCTCAATTTGCATCCGATTTGGATGAAACTACTCGCAAACAATTAGAGCATGGACAGCGAGTAATTGAAGTGCTGAAACAACCTCAATACCAGCCCTTAAGCGTTGCAGAGATGGCCATTTTATGGTACGTCGTGAATAATAATTATTTGGAAGATGTAGAGTTGAAAAAAGTAGTAGATTTCGAAAAATCCTTAATAAGTTTTGTTCACGATCAGCATCAAGATTTATTAGATGAGATTAATAAGAATCCGGATTATTCCGAGTGGGTGATTGAAAAAATTAAAGCCGTTATAGAGGAATTTAAGAAAACACAGGCTTATTAATTCTGGATATTGATTTAATTATAACATTATGTCTAAAGCACAAGAAATACGAACAAAGATTGCCAGCATTAAAAATACGCAAAAAATTACGCGAGCAATGGAGCTTGTGGCAGCGAGTAAAATGCGAAAAGCGCAGGATCGCATGGCGATGTCTCGACCGTATGCTGATAAAATTCGCAAAGTCATTAGCCATGTAGCTGCAAGCCATGCTGAATACGCTCATCCTTATTTGGAACAGCGCAAAGTAACGGAGCACATAGGTTATATCATAGTGACTACGGATCGAGGCTTGTGTGGTGGGTTAAATATTAATTTATTTCAGGCCGCTGTGACGGAAATGAAAAAATGGAATGAAGAAAATATTGGAATTGATTTATGTGTTATTGGTCGAAAAGGTGAAGCCTTTTTCAGCCGTTATCGAGGCAATGTTATAGCTGTGGCAGATCATTTAGGGGATGAACCCAAAGTGCAAGATATTATCAGCTTGGTGAAAGTGATGCTGGATCGCTTTAACGACAAGAAAATTGATGCCATTTATATTGCTACCAATGAATTTGTAAATACTATGATCCAAAAACCGGTTATTCGCCAATTACTCCCCTTGGTAGCTGATAAAAAAGAAGTTGAAGAAGATTTTTGGGATTATATTTATGAGCCTGATGCCTCTAAAGAGTTATTAGAGATGTTATTAGTTCGGTATATTGAATCGCAGGTGTATCAAGCTGTCATTGAGAATATCGCTTGTGAACAAAGTGCGCGTAGGGTAGCTATGAAAAATGCGACAGAAAATGCTGGGCGATTAATCGATGAGTTACAGCTCATTTATAATAAAGTGCGTCAGGCTGGGATAACCAGGGAAATTGCGGAGATTGTCACAGGTGCTTCAGCAGTAGAATAAATTGAGAAAAAATGAGGTAACGCGAATGACAACGATTGGTACTATTACCGAAATCATTGGCGCTGTGGTTGATGTGGAATTTCCACGCAAGGCTATTCCTAAAGTCTATGATACTCTTCAGGTTAGTGATAACCAGTTGACATTGGAAGTCCAGCAGCAGCTTGGCGATGGCGTAGTCCGCACCATTGCTATTGGTACTACCGAGGGATTAAAACGAGGTATTGCTGTCGTAAATACTGGAAGGCCGATTGAGGTTCCGGTCGGGGAAAAAACGTTGGGGCGCATTATGAATGTTCTCGGTGACCCGATTGATGAAGCTGGTCCTATCAATGCGAAAGAACGGCTGCCTATCCATCGTGCGGCTCCTTCTTTCATTGAACAATCGGGAACCACCGAATTATTAGAAACCGGCATTAAAGTGATTGATTTACTATGTCCCTTCGCTAAAGGAGGTAAGGTAGGGCTCTTTGGCGGTGCAGGCGTAGGTAAAACCGTGAATATGATGGAATTAATTCGCAATATTGCTATTGAACACAGTGGTTATTCCGTTTTTGCCGGTGTAGGGGAACGGACTCGTGAAGGAAATGATTTCTATCAGGAAATGAAAGAATCCCAAGTCTTGGATAAAGTAGCCTTGGTATATGGCCAAATGAACGAGCCTCCAGGGAATAGGCTCCGAGTTGGTTTGACAGGACTTACCTTGGCGGAAGCCTTTCGGGACGAAGGTCGTGATGTGTTGTTATTTATCGATAACATTTTCCGCTACACATTAGCGGGTGTAGAAGTTTCCGCTCTTTTGGGTAGGATGCCCTCCGCAGTAGGTTACCAGCCTACTTTGGCCGAAGAGATGGGCGCGCTTCAAGAGCGAATCACATCTACTAAAACTGGTTCTATTACCTCTATCCAAGCAGTATATGTACCTGCCGATGATTTAACGGATCCTTCTCCGGCCACAACTTTTGCTCACTTAGATGCTACCGTGGTTCTTTCTCGTCAAATAGCTGAACGAGGTATTTATCCCGCAATTGATCCTCTTGATTCCACGAGTCGCCAACTTGACCCATTGATCATTGGCGAAGAGCATTATCGGGCTGCTTGCAGTGTTCAAGAAACACTCCAAAGGTACGAAGAATTAAAGGACATTATAGCTATTTTAGGAATGGATGAGCTTTCCGAAGAAGACAAGCTCTCTGTCCGTCGGGCGCGTAAAATCCAGCGCTTTTTGTCTCAACCTTTCTTTGTCGCCGAGGTATTTACAGGGGCTTCGGGTAAATACGTTTCGTTGCAGGATACCATTCGTGGGTTCAAAGGCATTATCAATGGGGAATATGACGAACTCCCTGAGCAAGCCTTTTATATGGTTGGGAGCATCGAAGAGGCGACTGAAAAGGCGAAGTCTTTATAATTATTTTCAAGGGATTTTTTGGAAACCGCCTTGCCTAAGGGCGACCTGTAGGAAGAAAAATTGCTGAGATCAGGTGTTTATGAAGAAAAGTCGTGAAATATTGATTGTTGAAAACTATGGCTAAAACAATGCAATTAGAAATCGTCTCAGCTGAGGCTGGTATATTTAGCGGCAAATTTGAGAAAATTATTGTCACGGGAAGTATGGGTGAGCTTGGTATCTACCCAGGGCATCGTCAGCTCTTAACTTCTTTGAAGCCAGGGCAAATCAGTGCTGTTTTAGAAAACGGCAAAGAAGAAGTATTTTATATATCGGGTGGAATGCTAGAAGTCCAGCCAGAGATCGTTACAGTTTTGGCAGATACAGCTTTACGTGCTGCTGATTTGAATGAAGCTGCTGTGATCGCCGCTAAAGAAGAAGCAGAGTGCCGATTAAGTGAGCAAAAGGCAGGAATTGAATATTCACGCGCAATGACGGAGCTCGCAGAAGCTGCCGCTCAGTTGCGTGCCATCCAGATGATTCGCAAACGCGCAAAAGGTTAAAGGATTTATAATGAGAGATTTTGAATGGGGTTAAGCATCGTCATTTTAGCAGCCGGCAAAGGAAAGCGAATGACTTCGAATATTCCTAAGGTCTTACATTCCTTGGCTGGCGTCCCCCTTTTAGAACGGGTAGTAAAGACGGCGCAAACTTTAAATGCTGATACAATTTATGTAGTCTATGGAAATGGAGGAAAGCAGGTCCGAGAAAAATTGGGTTATTTACTAGTTAATTGGGTCGAACAAGAAAAACAATTAGGCACAGGTCATGCTCTGCTACAAGCTATCTCCTTTTGTCATGATGACGATCAAGTTCTTGTTCTGTATGGAGATGTTCCACTTATTTCTTCTCAAACTCTCATGGGTTTATTACAAAACACACCCCCTAACGGGCTAGGATTAGTTGTTGCTGAATTACCGGATCCTCATGGGTTTGGACGAATTATTCGTGATGAATACGAAAATATCATTAGCATTGTGGAGCATAGAGATGCGAATGACCAACAACGAAAAATATGTGAAATTAATACCGGTATTCTGACTGCTTCGGCGAAGAATTTAAAAAACTGGTTACCCCGCCTAACTAACAACAATTGCCAACAAGAATACTACCTCACCGATACGGTGGCTTTAGCAGTCGCTGCAGGTTGTCCCGTGAAAAGTGTTAAGACCCCTTTTCATGAAGAAGTACAAGGTGTTAATGATCGTTGGCAATTAATTCATTTGGAGCGTTATTATCAGCGCTTAATGGTCCAGAAATTAGCCTTGAATGGGGTAACGATTGCTGATCCGGACCGAATAGATATTCGAGGTGAAAAGATTCAGGTCAGTCACGATGTTTTTATTGACGTTAATGTAGTTTTGGAAGGAGAAATTCAATTGGGAGCCAATGTGAGAATCGGCCCCAACGTTATTTTAAAGAACGTTATTATTGGTAATGATACGGAAATTCACGCAAATAGTATCATCGAAGGTGCCAGCATTGCAGCCCATTGTAGCGTCGGCCCATTTGCTCGCATTCGATCTGACAGTATTTTGGAAAAAGGAGCTAAAGTAGGAAATTTTGTAGAAATAAAAAAAACAATTTTGGGACCCAATAGCAAAGCCAACCATTTAACCTATCTCGGCGATGCTTCCATCGGCAAAAATGTTAATATTGGTGCCGGGACAATTACTTGTAATTACGATGGAGTTAATAAATGGGAAACTAAAATTGAAGATGGCGCTTTCATCGGCTCGAATACCTCTCTTGTTGCACCCATAATTATAGGAGAAGAAGCCACCATTGGAGCCGGTTCCACAATCACCCAAAATGCCCCTCCTCATCAACTGACCCTAGCTCGCAAACGCCAGCGCACCATTGAAGGTTGGCGCCGTGCGAAAGAATCCCAAGAGAATACTTCAGAAGATCATTCCTCTGAATAAAGATTTGCTCTAATAAATAGAGCATGGTAGATTTTTTTTGGATTGGCAGGAAGAAATATTTCTTTTATCAAATTAATCTAAAAAAACTTCTAAAAAATTAACTTACACCTATATATTTTTTAAAAAAATTTCAAATTAACGTGTCGTGAGGCAAACATCAATTCCATAACTTTTTTAAGGATGGGTTAAGGCTAGATAGATAATTTATTTTTTCTGAAAATATAAAGGATAAAAAATCATCTGTCGATTTTTCTCCGAGAAAATTTTTATCGCTCCGGCCAAGAAAAATCCAGATAATGCCATCCATTCCCCGGTAACACAATTTTAGATCAATTATTTCTCTATACTCAAGAACATCTATATATTTTGGTAATCTTAGAGAAGATGTTGGATAAGTAGTTAATTGTTTAAAATATATAAAAACCAATTTTGATTTTATTGCTTTTTTCGTCGAGCATCGTACGAATATCTGCCATTACCAAGATGATGCTGACTACGATCATTCTGTTCGTTATTTTTATGATGGTAGAACGCCTTTAAAAATTGCTGAACGTGACGGAAAAAATGGGGTGATTCGTGATTTTTTTGGGACGAGTCTGCATTTTAATTTCTATAGCAACTCTTTGGAAGCTCGAGGAGCACTTGCGCTTCATGTCCAAGAATTTGAGGATGACGTTCTATTTATGAAAAATAAAGGATACTTTGATTATTCGTTTGGTGTATCGAAGCACGGACGAGTGGAGCAATGGCTATCACAGCAGGCATTCGCAAAAGCGGTTTAACTTTAGATATTCTTTTTGAAAGTTTTTCCCATACAGGGGTGTTTAATAATCCCACCATTTCTGATTCTCTAAAAAGAAAGAAGGAACAACAATTTATTGCGCTTTATCTTTTCAAAAATACCTAAATGCATATTGCTCTTATATTTATTCGACTGCAAGAGTACTAGGTTTTTTGACGGATGTACAAACAATTGAACTTACCGAAGAGCACATCGATCGTTATATTAGAGAAATATTAGCAATTGATGATAATCATCAAAAATCGCAATTATCGGCAGAAGATATAAGCCGTCTTTATAAAAATCATTGAAATCAATGTTTCTACCTATCTTTTAAATAAGGCTAAAACTGGTGTGGAATATTATTTTTTTACTGAAAAATCTACAGGGGATTTTGTTGCCTTTTATAAAAAGTCTCTCAATTCTACATCCTTTGGGTGTTGAAGAAGCGCGTGTCACAAAAATTAAGAGGCGGATCTGACTGTCTTTGCTGTTGGACAGTGTTAAACAATTTGAGACGCTTACTCAAAAATCTCTATCCATCCCTAAAGCATATCGAAGATTTTTTTAATTCTTTACATAAGCACTTTCGTGAGCTTATTGAACATTCCTGCGCGTAAGTCAGCTGGTTTTTTATTCTTACTTGGTAAATATGAACGTGATTTGGAACGTATCTTCACATCGCCCGATAATATGGGTAAAAATTGTCGATTACTCCATTTGGTTGCCAAATTTCAACCGCCGGAAATCTTGTTAACGGTTAATAAAGAAAGTCAGTATTCAGGCTATTGATAGGATCTTAATTTTGCAAACTACTTCGGAACTTTCTAGGAAAGTAACTCCTTTGCAGGCAGTAGCTGAAAATCAACCGGCGAAAGCATTTTTGGTACTGTTAAATAAAAAAATTAGAAAGAAAATTAGTCAAAGCAAATTAGTTCGCAGTGGATGCTACCTTAAATATAGCCGATGTGGATGGTAGGAATCTACTTAGCTACGTTGTTCGCTATCAACCGGCGGAGTCCGGTTAGGGTTTTAAGTGATGCTTTCGTTAAGTAACCTGCTGAAGTGATCGAGTCATTTTTAGCTAAAGTCAGTACAAATTCTTTTGGGAAAGCGTTATTTTTAAAAAAACTCTAAATATCAAGAAGATTTTTTATGTGTCGCTTGCTGCCTGCCCTGCCAACAGAAGTATTTCTAGCATTTATAAACAAAATTAGTACAGTTATACTGGATGCAGCCTTAATTCTGCGGGCCAATGATGGAAGAATTTCCTTAATGACAGCTGCCATCTCTCAATCTGAGACCGGGTTTATGGTATTGATTGATAAAGCAACCTCTTCAGCAATTAATAAAACGCTTAACCTTATTGCTCGACAATGGATGGACCCTTTTATATGTTACATGCTGTTGCCCGCAACCAACCAGAATAAAGTTTTACCAATTTTGTAAGTAAAGCGAGTTCTGAAGCCTTGTCTTGCGCTCTGACTAAAAAAAACCAGAGGCGGCCAGACCAGTTTGGATATTTGTATAAAAGAGCAAAACTGGAATGCCACATTGCAGTTAATAAATAAGGTATCCAATGATGCATTAACGCAAGCCGTTTCCCATGGGGAATACAATATATCTTTTAAAAGCCTTATTTACTATCCTTCACGAGGCATCTCAGTTGAACTCTTTCCCCGCATTACGGGAAAAAAATTATTACGGCTATGATACGATTTTTAAAAAAACTGCAAATTTTAGCTGTAGAAAGATTTATTTGTCAGGCTAAACCCTTCAATTTAGATGGCGGTTTGTCCAGCGTACTTTTTGCCTAACCAAGAAAATCCCGATGATAGTTTAGAAATATTCACGTTACGCTTTCTATTAAGCTATGAGCCATCACCCGAATTATCCATAGAATGCTTCGCTTCTTGGAAGTGTCGAGAAATTTATATCATCAGTTTAACTAGTTTTCGTTATAATCTTCATTCGTCACAAACCATTCGCAGTATGTTGTTAGAAAATGGTCATGGGGGCATCCTATCCCGAAGAGGAAGAAAACCACGAGGTGATGCATGAGTTGTGCCAAGGCATTTGGCAAAAAGGTCTTGGTTCATTGATGGAATATCGAGCGTTACTCGCTCAAGCTCAAAACCCTTAGTTAAATCAGTTATTATTCTTGATGGATAAAATAGGGATTGTATTTAAGAGGATCTACAATTTTTCCTATCCTGAAAATTTCTTAAAAAGAATAGACAATCTAGCTACTGTTGCAGCAACAAGTAGTCTTTTAATTAAAATTGTCAAAGAAAAAAAATAGTTCACAGTTTTTAAAACGATTAAAAATCAGTTATTGTTATCAGCCTAATTTGAGAATCGAACCTCCGAAGGATGCCACCCATAAGTATCGCTATTTGACAGGTAGTTTAGAACCTCCACCGGTTCTTGTAACCTTATTAAGATTTGTAAAGGACATACACGTGAGCTATCTATGACATGGATTTCCCAAAACTTACAAACTCCTCTTTATGGAGAGTAGTGGAATAAAGAATGCTTGGTTGGGTTTGGATTTGATCGCCAAGCGTGTTGTTATTAAGGCTATGTTGTTTTCGGATAAGGGAACTTATTATCGAGATTGGATGGAAGAATACAATAAGGTTAAGTGCTATGCCGCGATTGGATAGCTCCCTTAAATTTCACAGAAGAACAAGCCTTATTTATTGGTCGTGATTCACCGCAATCGCAAAAATTGGCCAATCCAGTGCCAAACACGTGTCCAGAAAACCTTAGGCCTTACATTCCCTATTGTCTTTTATGATGCGCATCGGAATATACTCCTCCCCTACCACGAAGGAATTTTTAGAAATAGAGAAGAGAACAAAACAATCCATGTTAGGATACTTGATTTTTTTAGAAAAAAGAGTCGCTTTCTTTCTCCTCGAAAAAGCTGATCTCTGCTCGGCTCTTAGTACGAAGGTAGAGGACTGGATTAACACCAAAGCAATCTCTCTCGGAAAGCTGCTTAAGATAAAGTAAGTGTTGCAGACGCTGTTTTTTCTGTTATCACGAAAATAAAAAATGCCCCTTTCGTCTCTTTAAATCAGTCACCCCATCCAGTGAGATGGGGTAGTGAATGGGTCAGACACAGAATTTTTTAACTTTACTTGATTCATCGGAAATTTTTTCTTGTGCCTGTTTTTTTGACTAACCGAGCCTTTACTATTCCAGAGCATATAGTCCAATACTTGAGGAGTTCTCGATGGTGCGGCCCGAGGTTCGCCTAATTCTTTAATGACATCAACGGCTATCGAAGTAGGCATTGATAATATGTTTTCGACATAATTGGCAAGAGCTATAAGATCTTCTACGGGTTTTTTTTGATGGCTTGAGTCAGTCGCCTTTGATTTTAAAATAAGAGGAATTTCCACTTGTCGACTTAATTTATTTTTAAAAGTATTTAAGTAGGCGGGAATAAAGCGATAGAGACTGTTCGCAATGCTCGGGTGTAGATAAATGGGAGATAATGCTAAATCTAAAAAAATCAAATGCTAAGCGAAAATAGGCATTTGAATTAATTAGTTCTAACAAATTTTTGAGTCGCTAGCAGCCAGCTGTTCCGGGTAAAAAAGCACTGCTTATTATTACTAAAAATATGGTAGAGCAAATGCAAGTAGGGTCTGTTATTGTGAATGTGGCAGCTCCCATGGGTGGCAATTGTGAACTCATGGAAGCGGGAAAAATAATAAACCATCACGGCGTAAAAATTATTGGTCCACTCAATTTAGCCAGTGGACTAGCTCGCGATGCCAGCCAACTTTATGGAAGCAATTTAATTAATTTTCTCCAATTATTGTTAAATGAAAAAATGAAATTGCTATCGATTGGCAAGATGAAATCCTTGCTAAGAGCGTGGTTAGTAAAGGTGATAAATTATGATTGAATTAATTGCAGCTCTTTATATCGTAATGTTAGCGGCATTTGCTGGATATGAAATAATTGGGCGAGTTATGAGTATTTTACATACGCCGTTAATGTCCTAATGTCCGGAACTAATTTTATTCATGGGATTGTGTTGATCGGTGCAATGGTAGTGCTGGGAACTTCTCATACAGCAGTTATTCAAACGATCAGTTTTATTGGCGTTTTAATTGCAACCATCAATGCTGTAGTCGGCTATGTGGTCAAGCTACAAATGCTTTCTTTATTTAAAAAAGTCAGGATAAGGAAAGGTTGTGATTCATTTTATCCAGTTTGGTTATTTTTTCGCGGCTATTTTATTTCTGCTTGGATTAAAAAATGAGCTATCCTCGAATGGCTAGATTTGGTGTTGTCGTGGCTTGGATTTCTAGAAAAAGAGTGGTGATCACCGTAATGCCTCAAATTATCCCATTGTACAATGGCATAGGTTGTGGCGCGGCTAGCTGCTATCGCGGTTAGCGAAGCTTTGCACTCGGATCCTTCTTTTATCAATTTATTATTAGCACTCATTTTGGTGGACTGATCGGCATGATCGCCTTTAGTGGAATCTTAGTAGCTTTTACCAAACTCCAAGGTGTTATTCCGAAAACTATTACTCTCCTATTCCACAATGTAAGGATGGCAGTTTTAGGATTAATTATATTAGGTCTTTATAGGGGTAATTCTTTTTTATTTATTCAGAAAATTATTCTTTATTGGCTATTTATTTCGGTTTGTTATTTTTGTACGGCCTCTTTATGACGCTGCCGATTGGTGGCGCCAATATGCCCGTGGTAATTTCATTGTTTAATTCAATGAGAGGTTTAGCAGTTGCTTTTAAAGGCTTTGTTTTAAGCAATCCATTAATGATACTGGCTGGCATAGTGGTTGGAGCGTTGGGAACCTTGTTAACTTGATTAATGGCTAAGGACATTAATCAATCGGTAAGAGCTATTTTATTAACGCCATATTGAGAAGCCAGCGAAACAGATCAAGCTATTGAGGGAACCTCGAAGCTGATCAATGTAACCGATGCGCTAGTAATGTTAGGGAGTAATGTTAGGGAGTAATGTTAGGGAGTAATGTTAGGGAGTAATGTTAGGGAGTAATGTTAGCGTATTCCAAAAAATCATTATCGTTTCTATAGTATGACAGTCTAGTATGACAGTCGCTCAAGCCCAAAATAAAGTCTGGGAATTAGCAAAACTTTTGATGGATCAATATATTCAAGTTAAATTTGCTATTCACCCTATCGCGGGTCGCATTCTGGGTCATATGAACGTGTTAGCGGAAGCAGGTGTGTGCCCTATGATTACGTCTTCACCATGGATGAAATTAATGAAGAATTTGCCACGACGGATGTGGCTGTGGTCATTGGCGCCAACTACATCGTTAATCCCGTTACCAGTCAATCGCCTGACAGCCAACTCTACGGCTTACCCGTACTTCACGTCGAACGGGCCAAAAACGGTGATCGTAATTAAACGGGGTGAAGGCCGAGGCTTTTCTGGGGTTGAGAATGGGCTTTTTTATATGGATCACATCTGAATGTTATATGGCAATGCCAAAACAGTGATGGGCAAACTAATTCGAGCAGTGATAGCAGATTAATGAGAACATTTATAGAGTACGCCCTTTTGTCATTAAGCTTCTTTTTGCCAATTTCCATCTGTGCAGATTAACGTCGCACCAGAGGCGTCACTCCTGTTTGTTGCCTGAAGGACATTATTATTAATTAGAGAATCTTCAACAAGAGGCAGTATCAAAACGCATCCAGAGCTGTCTTCGCCGACGTGACAGCGGTAGTGGTATTCGCTATAAAGCTGGCAATCATAGCCAGTCCCTATCTTCTCCTCAAGCAATCATAATCGGCAAGAACCGGAATAACTCCAAGAGAAACTAAAAATCCCATACTTATACTTACAAAAATAAATTTTTTATACTTTTTTATAAGGAATTTCTAGAGAGATTGGCATTTAAAATGCTTTAGGAGATCATTAATTTCTAGGTCTTTTACACTCAATCGCTTTATTCTTTAGGGCAAGTGTACTGTCTACTATTTTTTCCCAGTTCAATGTAGAAGCACATTATGAAAAGAGAACTGGCATAATAGTCCCTTACTACGAGTTCTCTTCAATAGAGCATGATTTGAGCGCAATATCTACGATCGAATCTAGAATCGACTGTGATTGTGGGTGGTACCTGTACCTGGCTCCGCAGGTTCCGTAGCAGATTCCTGAACAACTGTCCGGCGGGTCAATAGTTATGTCAGGTTTTCCAGATATAGAATATGGCTTGGATTAAGGTAGAGGATATTTTAAGTCTCCAAAGTGACCTTGCAATAAACTCAAAGCAGTTACTGTCGCCGTTTCGGTACGTAAGACCCGGGGTCCGAGATACAAACGGATAAAATTGTTGGCCACTGCTTGGTGAACTTCATCCTCACTTAATCCTCGCTACTTAATCCTCGCTCAGGACCGATCAAGATCGTAACCCGCTCAATATTTTGGCTAAAATTAGAAAGTGTTTTTTGACCACTTAAGTCGAAAACAAAAGAGATCCCGTCTCGTTTTTGCTATAGCCAGTTATTTAAATGTTGCGGCTGATTTATTTCAGGAAGGTGAGCTCGACCCAATTGTTCGCAGGCACTTATTACTACCCCCTCCAAATGTGAAAATCGCCGCCCTACTTTTGCACTCCGGTCAGTGATCAAAGGGGTAATACGTTTGACTCCCAGTTCAACAGCTTTTTGTAAAACGTAATACATTTTATCGCTGTGGGAAATTCCTTGACCAAGTTCGATAAATAAAGGTGATTCGGTAGAGGCTGCGTACTGACTTTGAATGGCTACCTCTATCTGTTTTTTCTGAATGTGTACAATTTCCGCTTTGTAATCATGACCATCGCAATTAAATAAAACAATCATCCATCCTTCTTTGACACGCAATACATTCAACAAATAGTGACAATTACGTGAATCTAAAGCAATCGTCGTGTTTATTTTTAATTCTTCATGGTAAAATTTCCGAGGAATTCGCGTAAATTACTCAACTTACCAGAAATTTTCTTTCTATTATAGCATTTTATCCCCTTTAAGAACGCTGTATAATATCGTCGATGAATAAAATGAATGTTGAAATTGATCTACCCCAATTCAGTTCTATTGTGCTTAGTGATGTCGAAGAATCGCTGGATCAATTGCTGAGTAAAAGTCGAGGCAAAATCGAACAACTTGTCGTGTCAGGGAAAAATTATACTTGGCAAACTTTAATGCAACCTTTAGAAGATATTAACGATCAATTACATTGTTATTGGGCGCCCATTAGTCATCTCAATGCAGTTGTCAATTCTCCACTTTTGCGAGAAGTTTACCATGCATGTCTTCCTAAATTATCGAAATATACTACCGAAATTAGTCATCATTATGGTCTTTATCAAGCCATTCAATCGCTAGCCGATGGTATCGAATACCAAAAATTAAATAAAGCACAGCGCAAAGTTGTCGATAATGAAATTCATAACTTTAAATTAGCTGGCATTAGTTTGCCGCCTGAAAAAAAACAGCGTTTTGCAGAATTAGCAGAAACATTGTCACAACTTCAAAATAAATTTGAAGAAAATTTATTAGATGCTACTCAGGGGTGGTTTAAACAGGTTACAGATGAAAATGAACTGCGTGGTTTGCCACCTCATGCAATAACGCTGGCTCATCAAACAGCGGCACAACGCGAATTAGAGGGTTGGATATTTACGTTAGAAATTCCTTCTTATTTGGCTGTTATGACATATGCGAATTCTCGAGCATTACGACAAGAAATGTTGACGGCTTTTGTCACTCGTGCATCAGATCAGGGTCCCAATGCGGGAAAATGGGATAATACACAAGTAATAGAAAAAATTCTTAATGCTCGTTTGGAATTGGCGCAATTGCTTGATTTTAGAAATTTTGCTCAATATTCTCTAGAAACGAAGATGGTTAAGGAGCCCAAAAAAGTTCTCGAATTTTTAAATCAATTGGTAAAGGCCTCGCTTCCAAAAGCAAAGGAAGAGTTTAAAGAACTTTGTGAATTTGCAAGAAAAAATCTAGGAATTAAAAAATTAGAATCATGGGATATTGCATATACAGCTGAAAAATTATGTCAGCAGAGGTACGCTATTTCTCAAGAAGATTTGCGACCATATTTTCCAGAGGCACAAGTGGTTCAAGGGCTATTTAATGTCGTAAATCGTTTATTTCAGATCTCTGTAAGGCTGATGGTCGATGTAGATATTTGGCATCCCGATGTGCGCTGCTATGCGGTGTATGATGCACAAGATCAATTGCGCGGTTATTTTTATTTTGATCTTTATGCTCGTGAAAATAAGCGAGGTGGTGCGTGGATGGATGATCCTCGTTTAAGACGCCGATTATCCAATAGAGAAGTGCAACTTCCCGTAGCTTTTGTTAACTGTAATTTTAATCCGCCGGTAGCTAATCACCCTGCTCTCTTTAGTCATGACGAAGTGGTGACATTATTTCATGAATTTGGCCACGCGATTCAGCATATGCTTACTAAAATCGATTACGCAGAGGTTTCAGGAATTCATGGAATTCCCTGGGATGCTGTGGAATTAGCAAGTCAATTTTTAGAAAATTGGGCGTGGCAAAAAGAATCACTACTTATGCTCGCCAAGCATTATCAAACTGGTGAACCTTTGCCTGATGAATTATTTCAGAGAATGCATAAAGCGCGAAATTTTCAAGCAGCGATGCAAATGATACGTCAATTGGAATTCGCTTTATTTGATATGCGATTGCATATGGAATTTGATCTTTCTATAAAAAACCAAGTACAAAAACTTCTCGACGAAGTTCGTCAAGAAGTTTGTGTTGTTCCTATAGCGGCATTTAATCGATTTCAAAACAGTTTTTCTCACATTTTTTCGGGGAGTTACGCAGCAGGCTATTATAGTTATAAATGGGCGGAAGTAATGGCTGCCGATGCATTTTCGCTTTTCCAAGAGAAAGGAATATTTAACTCCCATAGCGCACAACAGTTTTTAACTTATATCTTAGAGCCAGGTGGTTCTGAAGAGCCCATGCATTTATTCAAAGCTTTTCGTGGACGAGAGCCAAAAATAGAAGCTTTATTACACCAAAAAGGTATTAAGCCTTCTTAGAAAGCTATAAGTAGCAAAAATTATGTTATATTTACAAGGACTTGGTCATTATCATCCCCTAAATGTCATAGATAACGCTTTTTTTAGAATCCTTAAATTATTAATACAAATAATGAATGGATTATAGATCGTGTTAGCATTCGCGAGCGGCGGACTGCATTTTCATTAAGTTATATTAAAAACACCTACAATAAAAATCCAATTGAGGCATATTATTCACCTCGAAGAACCACATCTTCAAGGTGCTGTAAAAGCTATTAATCAAGCGCTAGATCGAGAGATCGAGCAGGTATTAGTCCGAAGCAGGTGGAATTGATTGTATTGGGTGGTAGTGTATTTCAATACAACAATCTGGCTAATGCGAATATAATTGCTCATGCGTTAGGCGTTCAAGCAATGAGTCTGTATATCAATACCGGTTTTTCTTCTTTTACAATGCAATTACATTATTTAAGTCATTTGGATTTGATGGCTTTACCTGAATACACTGTTGTTAATCTCGAATTTTTAAAAAGTTTTGTCGATTTTTCGAATGGCTGATCTGCCGTGTTGTTTGGAGATTCTGTAGGTGCTGCTGTGTGTATTTAAGAAAATATATAAAAGTGTGCATGATGGTGTTTAAGAGATTCTTTTATTGGTTAGAATCCATTAGATTGGGAGGGAGCTGATGACAGCTAGAATTAGGGGACGTTTTACTCAAGGAGAGCCTCACGTTTAGCGCTTTACCATTACAAAAACCTGCCAAACGCTCACGCATTTAATAGAGCGCAATCAAGTGGAAGAGGATAAAGTCTATTTTATTGGACATCAATCTAACTTGCTTGTTCTTCAATCGGTTGTTTCTGGGGTGGGTATTTCACCAACTCAACATCTTTACAATATCGATCGGTTTGGCAATTGTGGGGCAGCACAGGCGCACCGGTAGTATTTTCTCAGCACTGGGAATCATTTAGAGCTGGCTGATCAAGTTGCTCTTTGTACCGTTGGCTCTGGGTTAATTTGGGGCAGTTTGCTTTTTGAAAAATGTGAGTAGTTATAAAAATCAGTTACGAATCGTTCAAAAATAAAAAAACGTTTTCATAAATGGAAATGGTCGCATTAACATTGGGTCACTTAATTGAAGACTTGCCCGCCGAGGGAATTCCTGCCCTTCTGGGACCGCCTCTCTTAATGGTAGATCGAATTATCGAAGTCGAGCATCGCAGAAGTCATAGCAAAATTATTGCAGAATCCGATGTTCATTTAGACGATTGGTTTTTTTAATATCATTTCCATCACTATCCTGTTCAGCCAGGATTTTTAGGTGTCGATGAGATTTGGCAATTATTAGGGTCTTTACATTGTACTTCGAGGAGGAGTGGGATCTGGACGCGCATTAGGCGCCAAAGAAATTGATTTTTTTGGCAGATTAGAGCGCATAACAAAGTCGTTCGCTATGAAGTGGCAATTCGCCGTTATTCTCATTTAGCACAGCAGGGTGTTTTGTTAGTGTTGGGTGAGGGGAATGTCTTCGTAGAAGATAAACACGTCTGTAGATGATGAACACGTCTATAAAATTACTGAGGTAAAAGTGTGTTCATTCTTATAATATTTGTTATGAAGATTAACCCTTAAAATCCAAAAGGGCCATAGGAGGGTGTGATGAGGCTACAATCGGAGAGTGGGAGTGAGCTGATAGAAACAGAAACGCTTATACAGCCTTTTACTTCAGCTGAATTAGTAGAGGCGCTGCCTCATCAAAAGCTGCTCCTTCAGTTTGTTGATAAAATTTTATTAGTTAATGACGATTATATTGAGGGGAAATATAAATTTAAACTAACAGAATCTTTTTATTCGGGACATTTTCTAAGGACATTTTTGCAGAAATCCAGTAACTCCTGGCGTAATTTTATTAGAATCCCTTCCTTAAGTTGGTATAGTGGCATTTACCCTTTACTTATTCCTTTACTTATTATTAAAAGAATATAAAAGGCCTTAAAAAAATTGCTGGCTCTTTTTACCGAAGCCAACGTTGGATTCTTATCGCCAACACATCCGGGTGATACTATTCATATTCGAGCAGAAAAATAGATGTGGTGCCGAAAAAAATAAGACGTCACGCCCAAGCTTAGAATTCTGAAAGACGCCTTGTGTGTCAAGGCGAAATAGCAGGGATAGGAGCACCAATCGAATGAGTCATTCAGTTGCGATAACGGGATTAGGAGTTGTTGCCTCGAATTGGTAATTCCGTCAATCAATTTGAGCACGCTTTACGCCATGGCATTTCAGGTATCCGCTATTATTCGGAGCTGAAAGAATTAAATTTTGCCTGACAGGTAGGAGGGATTCCTCAAAATATCGAAACAATTGATCAAACGTATTTTCTGAAGAAGAATTATTATCTATGAATACCAGTATGATTTATGCGGCTATTGCGATAGTAGATTGTTGACGAGATGCAGGATTTCAATATTCTAAAGAAAATAAAGAAACTGTTGATTGTCAAACGGGAGCGGTGATTGGGACGGACTTGGCGGTATTGATACTGTGGGCAAAAGATTAGTTCCAGGTTTTGATTTGGGTTGTGTAAAACGTTTAGGCAGCACCATGTGGTCGAATAAAAATAATAATGAGCGCCACCAGCGCAAAAATCGGTGGATTTTTAGGTTTAGGCGGATAACTGTCTAATATTTTGAGCACGTGCAGTTCGGGAAGCGAAGCTATTCTATTGATAGTGCTTTTTACTATTTAAAAAATGGAAAGCATCTCGAAATTGGTAGGCGGTGTGGAAGGTTATTCACCCTATATTTGGTTGGCTTTCGATGCGATACGAGTTTTGGGGAAAGGGTTTAATGAAACACCAAAAAAAGCTTCGCGACCAATAAGTGCTTCGGCCACTGGTTTTATGCCTTCTGTCGGAGCTGACATTCTGATGCTGGAAACTCTAGAGAGCGCCCAAAACAGAGATGCCAAAATTTATGCTAAAATTTTAGGAATAAATGTAAATACCAGGGGTCAACGTCAAGGGAGGTCGATAACTGTGCCTAATCCCATCGGCGTGCAGCTTTGTATTCAAGGAGCCGTTGAAGAAGCAAAAATTTCTCCTTCGTAAATTGATGCTATTATATGGACATTTGATTGGAACGATGGCAGACAAATTAGAACTTAAAAATTGGGCGGTGGCTTTAAATTGCAAGCTACAACAATTACCTTGGGTAAATTCTACAAAATCGCTAATTGGACAAGCATTAGGTGGTGATGGAGGGATAGAGGCTGTCGCTTCAGTTTTGTAATTACACAAAGAGTTTATTTATGGATCGTTAAATTGCTAAGATATCCATCCCGAATTAGAAGTGTTTCAAGATAGAATCATTCAGTAGACTCAAGAAAAATTCATTAATATTTTAACTAAAGCAAGTTTCAGTTTAGTGATGTGAATACTTGTTTAATTATGAAGCGTTGGTCATGAAAATCGAGGGTAAACGCCCTGGAGTCCCTTCGTTAATACCAATTGCCATAATTGATACGTGAGAGAACGAAAAGTACGAGTCAATGGATGCAAAAATAATCACACATCCGGTAAAAACGTTTATCGTATTTCTGAAGATACTGTTTTTTAATTTCCTCTCAGCTTGCTTTAAAGTTTCTATTCCCAAGCCATTAAAGTTTTATCATAATAGGGACCAAAATTATGCCAATCTTCCATAACGGATAAATTCTCAAGCGCTTTTCCAATTTGGGTAATAGAGCGTATTTGCCCGTTGGGAAAAATGTATTTATCAAATCAGGTGTTACCGCTTTTAGTAGATATATTTTCTACAATGGTCTGGAGTAGAAAAATTCGATTATTTTTTTTAAATAATTACGAATGGATTTTAAAAAAAAGTTCGATAATTTTTGTAACAGACATGTTTAAACATACCTAAGGAAGTAATGCGGTCAAATTTTTTGTTCAGATCAATTTCATGATAATCTTTTAACTCAACTATAACTGTCAACCTTTTCAATGCTCTTTCGCATATTCGCTTTGTTCCTCAAAAACTGTCACACCGTGTACTTTGACACCGTAATGTTTTGAAGCATACTTGGCTAAAGAACCCAAGCCACAACTGATATCTAAGTAAACTCATACCCGGTTTAGTTGGAGTTTTTGACAAACTAAATCTAATTTTGCTTGTTGAGCTTGTTTTAAATTTTCTGATTTCTGATAATAAGCACATGTATAAGTCATGTAAAAATTAAGCATTCGGATATAAAGTTCGTTGCCTATATCGTAATGGGTTTTAGAAACGATATAAGAATAAGCCTGTTTTTTTATTGAAATTTCATGAAATAATGTATGGCCAAACGAAATAGAAATTTTTTATCCTGATTAACTTTTGGTTTAAATTAGCGCACACAATTTGCGATATGAATTGACTAATATTCTCAAAATCCTACCAGCCATCCATATAGGATTTTCCGAGCCCCAACGTGACTTGGTGTAATACTCGATCATAAATTTGTTCATTGTGAACTTTGACGTTGAAAGGTCGGGATCCGTTAATTTGGATTCCAGCTAAAGCCAGTAATTCTTGACAGAGTTTTTTTAGATTTTTGAATTTTGGACTGATTAACTATTCAATAACGCTCCTTGTTTTCGTTAATACACCAAATTTATTAGAGGAAGTCAATCTTCCTTCTCCTTTAAGAGAAGTTAAAGTAACGATCAATGTATCCAAGTAGCGAGAGAGTATATTAGCATTTTGCCCACAATTGAATTGTACAGTATTTAATACTTGGATGGATCAAAAATTCTTTTTTGATTTAAAAACTAATAATATGCCTTTTATTAGAGAATATGTCTTTTATTAGAGAAGATAGAAATATGGATAAAACTGCAATATTCAACAAAGTTAAAGAGGTCGTAACACCCTTTAGTAAAGCGCCGGATGCGGTAGCTCATGCAACCTCCTCTTCTTGATTTACGGAAGATCTACAAATCAATTCACTGTGTTTAATTAATATTATTCTGGAATTTGAGGATGCGTTTGATATTAAAATTTCCTATGAATAGGCCAATGGAATTTTAACAATTTAGGACGCCATCAACTTAATCAGTAGTCAGTTGGAATCTGCTGTTTACTATGATTTATTTAGGAAATGATATCGTCGATTGAGCCTGGGACGCATAAAAAAATTCTGGATGTTCGTTTTTTGAAGACAGTTTTTTCCCTTTTGAACAAGAATCGATTTTGGCAGAAGTAAATCCAATAAAAAGGCTGCTTACAAAGAATGTAGTAAGCATATTCTCGAGCTTTGTTTTTCGCTTAAATTATTTTTTTGTCGGCGTCGGATTTAATTAAAATCCAACGACAGGAATTTTTTTTTACAGATTTTATATGTCAATTTTGGCGGAATGAATTGCTCCTTAAATTTAAAATAAAAAATGTAGTCAAAGAGGTTATTCATGCAGTTGCTTTGGTAGGAGAGCCAGCGATATCTTTTAGTTTTCGTCCAGTAATAACTTTCTTTCAACGTTTGAGGGGGCGGAAATTCCTACCAAGAAGAGTCAACCGCCGTAAGAACACTCGTAAAGGATTGGGCTAGGTCCGCCAGGTTGGGAAATCATATCAGAGTGGAAACGATCAAAAATTAAAGTAAAAAAACGTCTGGGTTCGCTATGTCTTTATTCAACGAACGATGATTTATCTTCCTTTCAATTCAGCCTGGCTTACTATGGTAGATGGGTTGGATTTGCACTACTGTCAAAAGGGATCGTCTGATGAACCAGGGAGAGAAAATTCCTTTTGGATTTGACGAAATAATCTTTAATAAAAGACGAGAATGGATGAAAGCGCAAGGATTAAATTGGCAACCTTGTGCCACAGAGCTTAGTGGCTCCTTCTCCTTGCGAGGATTAATTGAAAATCACATCAGACAAGTATTCTATTCCGATAGGATTAGCTGGGCCGTGTATTGTAAAAGGCACTTATCTGTAAGGAACTTATTATATTCCTATTGCCACGTTGGAGGGGACATTAACTCTATCGATGTCCCAGGGATTTAATGAAGCAGCTCAATGTGGAGGGATTTAAACGCAATATTTCTAACAAATTTTATCCCGGAGTTTCATATTTTCCTTTGCCGATCAAGAAAAAATACCTATTTTTTACGGTGGATTGATGATAATTTTCTAAATTTAAAAGAAGTTGTAGAAAAAACAGAACATGGTAAGATTTTAAAAATTGAGCAATATCAAATCTATCATTAGTTTATAATTGATTTTTTTATACGATAGCAGAAGTAGCAGCAAAAAATATGACAACCTTTTGCACGCATGAGGCCTGTCAGTTTATTAAAGCTAAGTTAGGATAAGAATTTGCTTTTTTCTAGTTGTTAAAATCAAACTTTTAATTCCGATAAAAATCCTTCTGCAAAAACGCTTCTTACTGGTCGTTGGCACAAAGTAATTACTTCTTGCACGTTTTCGGCTGAAGTTTGTGAAAACTTTTTAGGATCTTCTCCCGAAGCCTTAACGGATGAGATACGGATGGCTCGTTATGGAAGCGGAATGGCAAGTATCGTCGGCGTCAATTTCCATGTAGCAAACGTATTGACCGCTATTTATCTCGCTACATGTCAAGATTGTCCTTGTGTAGCTAAAAATGTGTTAGGATAATTTGATGTGATATTTTTTCCTAAAATTAATGATGTTAAATTTATATTAACTCTTCCCTTGATAACTGTCGGAACCGTTGGCGGTGTTACAAGACTTCCATAGCAGAAAGATAATTTAAAATTAATAGATTGTCTAGGAGAAAATTTTTCAAAACGATTTTCAGAGCTCGTGGGCGTGAGTGCTTTAGCTTTGGAAATATCCTTAGGAGCCGCTATGATAGCTAATAAATTTGCTCGGGCTCATCTCGGGCTCATCTGCGATTTGGTCCAAGGAGAAAAAGGTATAAATCTAATGCAAAAGGTTAGAGATTATTTCTATAAACTGGGATTTAAATAGTTTTTTTTTAATAGTTTTTCATTGCTACTGTCGTTTTTATGTATATGATCGTCAACATTTTCTAGAAGATTCTTACGTTTTATCCAGTAATTACTCCAGCTATATGGATATGCCCGCTTTCATCTTAGCTGAGGGACGTCCGTTTAAAGAATTTAGTATGTTAGTGGTGAAAGACTATTTTTTAAATCGTGAAGGAATGACATCTTTTCCTTAGAAATTAATGAATTTAATTGCGGTCGATAGAAAAAATCCGATAAAAGCTCTAAGAGATATTAAACGATATTGAAAAGACTTTAAAGAGAATAATTATAAATTGATTATTTACTCTGAAGGAATACACTAAAAAAATCGAATTTTTGGATTTCAAAAAAGGTACTACCTTTATTGCACTTGCCCTCCAATTACTACCCATCGTCCCTGTCTACATTGAAGGGACTAGTCAAGCCCTTTCTAAAGAAGCGTGGATGGGTTAGGCCGTGGCGAATAAAGGTTTATATCGGTGAGCTGATTTATCCCAAAACGTTTATAGCAAGTTTTTCTAAACTTTCGGTTTCTCAAGCTTCGTATGATCCAAGAAATTTATATAGCTATTACGCAACTAAGAAATTGGCATTATCAAAAAAAATAACTATCAGCTAGTTAGGGAGTAAACTCATATGATTATGAAATGGTTCGGTTTGGTAGCAGAAAATAAACAGGCTGATTTGGTCAAGATGCCAAAATTTTTGCCTTATCTAGAATGCATCATTGGCTGTAATGTTGCAGAAAAATATTCACCTATCGCATTTAAAAAAATTAATTGGCTCCGCTTCACATCAATCAAGCGTTTTTAACCCATTTGAGTAGCAGCTTTAGAGTAGATCAGCTTTTACAAACTAAATTACAACGACTTCGTCATGCTTATTGGAAAAGTTTCCAAGGCCTTTACCGCATTCGCCAAGGATTGATTTCGCGGGCTTCGGATTTGGTTGTTTATCCTGAAACCACAGAGCAAGTGGTAGTGCTTCTAAGTCTCACTTTAGAAAACGACATTTACATTATCCTCTTTGTAGGTGGAACTAATATCGTTGGAAATGATAGTTTTGTGTGATCTATAATGAATTAATAAAATTATGGAAGTAGACGACTGTTCTCGTTTGCCTATTATTCAAGTGGGGACATTGGGACCTGAATTAGAAGCGCAATTGAATGCTAAAGGTTTTTCTTTAGGTCATTTCCCGATTCTTTTCAATTTTCGACGTTAGAGGATGGATTGCTATATGATCCGTAGGGATGCAATCGGATCAATATGGTTCTATTAGCGATATGGTTTTAGCATTAGAAATAGTAACGCCTAAAGGCATAATTAACAAAAGTCCTGTGCCCCATGCTTCTTGTGGACCTGATCTGTAAGAATTATTTATTGGTAGCCAAGGAAAATTGGGAATGATTACTCAAGCGACGGTCAAAATACACTCACTGCCTGAAAAGGAATATTTTAGTGCTATCTTATTTCCCACTTTTATCTAAGGAACTAAGGCTCTTCAACACTGTGCGGTCGAAAAGAAATTGCTCCATATGATGTGATTAATGGATAATGACGAAACGGATTTAAGTGTTCATCTAAGACCAAAAGAGCTAAGATTTAAAGCTTTAGTTTATTCCTTAAGTAAAGCCTACTTACGAAGATTTAAATTCTTTCATCCCAAGCAATACGTTTGTATGATTCTAGCTTTCCGGAGTTCTTCGCGAGAAATTCACTAAAAGAAAAGGAATGTTTTGGCTATTTGTCGTGCTTATGGTGATTTAGTGGAACAATCTATAGGAAAAGCTTGGTATGCCTCGAAAATACGACTACCCTTATTTAGGGGATGTCGTGATGGATTTTGGTTGTGCGGTAGATGTGGCTGAAACGGCTACTTCGTGGTTGAATGTAGAAAATTTATATTAAAAAGTAAAAGCGGCCAGTTATCAGGCTCTTAAGGAATGCACCGAAGCAGTTGTTCAAAATAAAATTAGCCAGCTTGTCTAGTAAGGATGCCATCTTTCACATAATTATTAGAACATGCTTCTTTCCCGAAAGCGAACATACTTTAGAACAGTATTGGCATGTTAAAAATGATTCAAACGATTGTAGATTATGGCGGAGCATTATCTCATCATCATAGCATCGGTTATGAACACGAACCCTGGC
Source organism: Candidatus Coxiella mudrowiae (assembly GCA_001077715.1). Classification (GTDB taxonomy): domain Bacteria; phylum Pseudomonadota; class Gammaproteobacteria; order Coxiellales; family Coxiellaceae; genus Coxiella; species Coxiella mudrowiae. The sequence continues at coordinate 63,414 of CP011126.1, forward strand.
TGAATCAATATATAGGTAGGTACGATATATAGATTACAATAAGCAGAGACATTTTAGATAACGTAAAACGAACTTTTGATCCAAATAATATTTTAAGTTCGAAAGAAAAACTTGATTTCGAGCTCGCTCAAACAAAGGAACATGCGAATAAGAAATCTTTATTGGCGTATTTTTATTCATCAATCTTCAAAAGTGATTTTAATTACAGGAAGTTTTAGAAGCCTTAGCAAGGCAAGGCACTAGCGATTCTATGCCAAGAAAGGTTATAATTTGCTATTAACTGGTCGGAATGAAGGAGTATGTAGGAAAGTGCAAAGCAATGTCGATCAAATAAAGTAGAAAATGAAAGATCAAAAAAAAGACTGTATTGGTAATATTGCCTCTTTCTACTCTTTTTTGCAGTCCCCCAATTTTATATGTCGCTACTAAATCGTTTGTAAAATCTTTTTAGCTAGATTTGGTAGCCGAAATTAAGAAGCAGCGGTATTTAAGTAAGTTATGCATCTCATGGGTCAACTCAGACACAATTTCATCGACGAATCGGCAGAAATGTGGAAGGCAGTTCTTTTACGTTATCGGCTTCAAGAGTAGCTCAAGTTATTTATAGAGGTATAAAGAAACATTGCTTAATAATTATTCCTGGGTGATACAATCGATTTTTTGTGTGGGCCGCTCGAATAGTTCCCACAATTTGGTTGCCTAAGTTGATTAGTTGGGCTGTTTATTGATTAAGAACATAAGAACATCTGATGGATAATCGTTATTTTATTTTGAATAATTAGGCTAAATTTAATTTATTTTTTATTTCCAAATAGATCTTTATTCTTCTCAGTCTTTCATAGATTTTCAATTGGAAAATTACCCAATTCATCCAACCCATCGTAATGCAATAATAGCGATCTAAAGTATGATGATGTAAGTTGTGATTAGCCAGAGTTAAAAGAAGGCGGTCCTTTTTTGTAAGTAATAAATGATTATTGGAGGCTCTCTCATGTGAGCCTATTTATGAATTTGATTTGTGAAAAGTAACTCTTCGGAAAGAACAAGAATAAAAACATAAAAGATAAAATTTAATAAATTGGTAGGATAAGATAAAAACAAAGCGGGAAAAATTATTAAATTGGCTTCAATTGTGTTATTTCCATTTGTTTCTAAAAAATTATTTTGGATTATTTCTAAGCGATCTATATGATGATTTCGGAATGGTTTAATAAACTATTTTTGATATGCTTATTTTGAATATCGATATTATAGATAATATAGTGTATCAAACTAGATATAAAATCTGCGAAAAATAACAGCAAGAAAAAATAAGCGGTTAATCTAACCAATTAACATTAAATGACGGTTTAAAAAATCGAGATAATAAATAAAAATATCCAAAAATGGCAAAAGTAATAACTGCTGTATCAACGCAGAGCGCTCCTAGCTTAAACTTTTCCATTAATTGGATTGTAGCATGATTAGAAAGGAGTTCAAGTAGATGGGAAACTGTTTTATGTTCAGAAAGAAAATTCTATCTTCTATTTAAGTAGAATTCTTTTCCTTTCTGCGAAGGCTTTTCAATTTCGGTTTCCCTATTCATATAGACAGGGACCTTGCTTTATTTTAAATAGGAAACAAGCGGAGATAAGCCTCACATAGGTTAAAAATGTGCCGGTGGTTTAAAAATTTATTCGCTATTTTGGTTATAACCTTTTATTTGTTAATTTCAGAATTTTTAGTGCTGTCAGTTATCATTTTAGCTGGTTTTTTCTTTGTTCTCGACGTTAAATCTTGGCGTCAAACTCTTCGAAGGTTCCCTTTAAGTATTCCCCTGTTATGGACAGGTTTTTCTAACTGGATATTGTGTCTGCGCCTCTGCGCCCTGGCTACCATTGGAGAATTGAAGGGGACGCCGACTTAGATCCTAAGTCCTGGTAAATTAATTAGCAATCATTGTTTAGCACTTGTATTAGTGTTAGTCTATGTCTTCAATCGTAAGATTCCCTCTATTAAATTCTTTATGAAAAGAGAATTATTATGGCAGTTACCTTTAGTTGGATTAGGCTGTTGGTTATTTAGGATATCCTTTCTTACATCGCCATTCGACTAGAGCTATTCGTAAGCGTCTGGAGTTAAAAGAGAGGCCGAGATATTAAAATTACAGAGAATGCTTGCAATAGATTTAGAGAGTTTCTAACCACAATAATGAACTTTTTGGAAGATACTCGTTTTAGTTCTGCCAAACATCAAAATCAAACATCACTTTATCTGAATTTGCTGAGATCGAAAGGCGCGTGAACAATCATTGTGCTAAATAAGTTGCATGACAAACTTAATGGTATTTTAAATGTAAAAATCTATTATTCTAAGGATCTTTCTTTTTGGAAATTTTTTGAGGCGAACCTTCGAAATTATGGTTCATTATTATGGTTCATTACGAACTATTACCAATAACTCCGAATCTTGTTATTAATCCGAAGATCATCAATTTCGTCTTAACTTTCAAGAGTGGTTAAATTCTTTATTAAAAAGTAAGGATTTACTATTGGAAGAAATACAACGGGAAGCGGCGGTTTCCCTCCTCGCCAATATCCTCACGTAAAAATACTTATCTTTCCAAACATCGTATTTCAAATTTTAATTAAAATGAGTATATTTATTGAGAAAGGAGAAATGGATGAAATTTTTTAACTCCAATGAGTGGGCTCTTATCCTTGTGGGTTCTAGCGGGTTTTAGATTAGCGAGTGCCAAAAAATTAGCGTTGGCGGGAATGAATTTATTTATAGTCCATTGCGACCGTCGGTGGAGCGATGGTAAAAATCAATCAATCTTTCAATGAAATTAGATCGTATGGAACGCAGTTTTGGTCTTGCAATATGGACGGCATTGAGTTAAAGAGGGTCAAGCTGAAATAATCGAACAGCTCAAATCAGCTCTAGAAGAACAAGGAAGAATTAAAGTTTTACTGCATTCCATTGCCTTTGGCAATTTAAAACCGATTGTTCCCGAAAAACCAACAGGGAAAACCCAATACTGGCCTTAAGGATTTTGCGACGGCATTAGGTATGCTTCCCGAAGCTCTAAAAAGAAAAAGTGAGTCATCATGAACAATATTTGCCTGAATTGTCTTTATTGTCTTTATTGTCTTTATTGTCTTTATTGTCTTTATTGTCTTTATTGTCTTTATTGTCTTTATTGCAACTCCCTCAATATAGTGAGCGCTTATCAAATAGGAAGATATCGTCAATACCATAGTATGAGCATCAGCCTTTTGACATGGACTCAGATGCTCCATCAACAGATCCTTTCTGTAAAAGACGCTCGAGTAATCAGTTTTACTAGTGAAGGCAACGAAGTGGCGTGGGCGGGGTTATGTTGCGGTCTTTGCTGCCAAGGTGGCGCTTGAGGCCGTGTCTCCCTCTATTGCTGTGGAATTTGCCGCCTATGGTATTTCGTTGTAACCTACTTCAGCCCGGAGTAACAGACACACCAGCATTGTGTTTAATTCCCCGGGGTAACTGCATGAAGGCAGTTGTGAAAATGAAAAACACCTTTAAGCGACTTACTCAGCCAGAAGATGTAGCGAACATGGTGGCATTATTAGCGATAGCAGAATCTGCGTGGATTAATGGAACCATTATTCGCGTGGATGGTAGTGAAAAAAATCGGAAGTTTATAATTAATTAGAAGTGAGAAAGAATGTCAAAAGACAACCTTAAAAAAACGGCAGCGCTGGAGGCTATTCAATATATCAAAAATATTGACATTATTGGTGTTGGCACTGGATCCACCGTGAATTATTTTATCGATGCGCTCGCTGAGATGAAACACCAAATCGAGGGAGCGGTGGTTAGTTCTGTTGTTACGAAAAGACGCTTAAAAGAAAAAGGGGTTCCTTTAATTGATCTTAATTCGGTTTCAAATTTGGAAGTGTATATAGATGGCGCAGATGAATTTAATAAACATTTTTATCTTATCAAGGGTGGCGGGGGCGCACTGACAAGCGAGAAAATTATCGCTGCTGCCTCTAAGCATTTTATTTGCGTGGCAGATGAAAGCAAACAAGTCGACGTTTTGGGTAAATTTCCTTTGCCCATCGAAGTTATTCCAATGGCCCGAAGTTTCGTCGCGCGTGAAATTGTAAAATTAAAAGGCGATCCTGTTTATCGTCAAGGGTACATTACCGATAATGGCAATGTTATTTTGGATGTTCATAATTTAAATATCCTTGATCCATTGGAACTTGAAAGAACACTGAATAATATCCCTGGCGTTGTCAGTAACGGACTTTTTGCTTATCGTCCCGCGGATACTTTACTCGTGGGAACTTCTGCTGGTGTTAAACTTTACAGAAGATCACAAATATAAATCAGGAGTTTCGAATACAAAATTTGACCCCTTGCACTTCTTTCTATCCTGGGTATAATGGCTCGCTCTAAAGCTTATCTATGGGCACGCTTTGATCGAATCTCGTGAGATTCCAAGGAGAACTATATAAAAAGGAAGTTCTGCGTGAAACTGCCACCGCTTTGGTAAGGTGGCTTTAAGATAAAGGAAGTTTATCATGTTAGTCCTAACAAGAACACTTGGTCAGCGTTTAATCATCGGCAAAGATGAGAAAGTCAAAACTAAAACAACCGAAACAACCGAAACCTCAGCACATTCAACTACTCTTCGGGGTGATTTATCCAACGAAAAGATTGTCATAACAGTCTTGGAAGTTCGAGGTAATCAAGTGCGAATTGGTATCGAGGCGCCGAAACATATTCCAGTCCATCGAGAAGAAATTTATCAGCGCATTCAGAACGAAGAAAAGACAAAAGTACCTGAAACGGAAAAAATCGAGCAAGAATAACCTCCTTTAAATCCCTGATAGTGGAGTCTCCCCCCCCACACACACAAAAAAAAGGGGGGGATCAATTAATTTTTAACTGCCCTCCGCTCTCCTCTACCATTTCGTCGTACACGTCTTGTCCGATTAAAAGGTTTATAGAATAATGAGTTATGTTTGAGAAGGACGATAATATCGGTGTTTCCCATTTTGTTGCGTAAAGACCAGAAATAAGAAGATTCGGTTAATACCATTTTAAAATAAGGAAATCTTTCTCGAAAAGAGGTATAATCCGTCCATCTGAAGTTACCATGGGAGTATCTGATGACAACAATGCAAAGGGTTTTAGATCCTCAACAGGTAAAGTTGTACAGTAACCTTTGTACCCTCGAAAAAAAAGAAAAACAGACCTATGAGGCGTTAGCCGCCTTAGTCACTTACTTAGATAACAAACGCCAAGGATGGGAACTCTCCGATTTTAATAAATTTAAAAAAGAAGTTTTAAAGAGCGCTGGTGAATTGGCCCTTTGTGAGAAGGCTAAAGGAGCTTGGCATGAACCCAAATTCAACGTGAAACATTACGAACGAGCGATTTTATATGCCTCGAATTCCACCTATCGGGACATGGCCATCCAGGCAGCTAACAAAGATTTGAATGAAGAGGCTATGGGTGAACTCATTACTGCCCTTTCTCGAGATTGCCGGCGGATTTCACGGGAATTGAAAGAAATCACTGCCGAATGGCGAAAATCCCGAGCCCTTTTTTCCAACTACAATCCCTTATGGCAGAGTATGGTTGAGCCCATATTTGAAGAGAGCACGGAGCGCCTTCACAGTTGATAAAATGAATGCTCTATCATCCTGCTGATCTGCTCAGCGAAGACATCGTATATTTAGCCAAACGTTCGTCTTCTGATTTCTGATTCTGAAGGTGAGAATCGTACTCTTTGAAAGAAATGAACGGTGTCTCCTATACAGCTAGCTGCTTTTACGGAGCTCGATTGGTGATATTCTCCTACCGGCGGAGTATTTTCATTTTTGCACGAATTGTTAAAAGCATCGAGGATGAAACCCAGGCAGGTCTTGATACTATCAAAAACAGCTCTCACATACGTTCCACGGAGACTTTTCCAGTAAGCTCATATTTTCAGTGCAAAAGACGATAACTCGATCATCTGTGGTCTTTACATCCAAATAAATCTCTTTGAGTTCATTAACAGAAAAAATATTTTTATGTAATTTACTATATCTATCATGGAAGAGAGAAAACTCCACCTTAATTTCCGTTAATATTTCTCGGGCGTCTCTATTTCTCCAAAAGGATCCCTGATAGATCCCTATTGCTCTCGATGTGAATTCAATTTCATTATTCAAATAACTTATTCTCTTAGTAATTTTGGGTTCAATTTTTTCTCATAAAAAAGGTTAAGAGAATAACTTAATTGCCGCCGAGTATCACAAATTTTATTTTCAAAATGGGTTTTGCAAGCATTGAAAGATTCAGATTCCGAAATTGCCTAATTCCAAGCTTTAAGTTTCTTGGTTAAAGATTCAAATCGTTCTAGTTCTTCGAGTGTAGGAATTTTGTTGCCATTTGTTTTTGTAGAAAATTCTCTAATTGAAACCTAAATTCTGCAATTAACCCTATCAGTTATTAATCGTATTGATGCTTCTAAATGTGTTCGAAATTGTTGGAGAGTTTCTTTCCATCTGTTAAGAACACGAGCGCTTGCGTTATTACGTACCTTGCTGGCTAGCGGGAGTTCTGTTAAAAGCGTGATCATTTCTGGAAAAAAATATTTCAGATTCTATTTCATAGCAGGTTATATCTTGATATTTTTTCAGCATCGGCCTTTAGTTCCAATATTTTTGCTCGGAGCTCTTCAATAGCTTTATTACACTGAATTATTAGCTTCTAATTGTACAATTGAAAGATTGTATTCATGAATGAGGGTTTCTTTAAATCGAATTTATTTTAATATTTTCTCTTCTTGTATATCCAATCTGAACTCTTCTTTTTTCTTTTTCAGCTCTGAAATATAAGCCTCAATCTCAAGGAATGGTTTTATTAATTGATAAGTTATACTAAAAAAGAGCTTAAAGGAATAATAAGATTCAATCCAGTCAGAAAGATTAGGCGAATTATTTTTTCAAAGAATCTCGCGTTGATTTTAGTAGCCAGCCTTAATTTTACTGTCGAGTATTTTAAAAATGTGAATTTGTGCTGAAGAGGGTCTGTTGCCAAATTAATAACGACCCATGATGCTTCTACCATGGTAACTATATAAAAAATCGGGATCTGCCTCTGCTTCTGATTAAAATTGTTTCCAAGAATCTAAACTTTTATGTGAATTGGTTATTCTACCTTTTCAATTTTTTAGTCAAAGTGTCATTTTGAGAGGGGTCTGTCTGATAATTTTCAAGACCTTTTTTAACGCCGGAAAAGATTAGTTTAAAAGATTAGTTTATTAATAGATATGAAGGGAAGTTCAATATCTTTAGCTTTCGCTTTGCCTTCAAGGAAGACTGGAATTTCAAAGTGCTTCGCTAGGATGCTAACAGGTTTTGGCTGAGTAGTCTTTAAAAAATCCTCATAGCTTAAAGGAGAAAGTTTTTCTTAGGAACGTCTTCTTTCGTGAAGTTAGTATATTGATTTTTAATGATATTTTTTTATATTCTAAGCCTTTTTGCAAGACTTTCTTTCTTTTTAAAAAGAATTGTTCGATAGTAGTATCGGATCTATTTTTTAGAGAATCCAGAATATTTTAAGACAGCTTTTATTTTTAATGAGGAATATAATTCTTCCAAATCTCTATAAGTTCGTTCTCTAAAGAGAGTAGCAATTTTACGATTCGTTTCTTTTACTAAATTTAAGAACCGTGCTTTTAATAATTTGCGAAGCTCTTTTCCTGTTTTTTTAAAAGCTAATGTTATCAACAGTTTATCAGTTACACGACGATAGAGTGGTGCATCGGGAAAATCTTTGACAAAAATAAATTCATATAAAGATAAAAACGTTAGTTAACTAAAAATTTTATTTGATCAGATGATAACTTTGCGGAGAATTATTCTAAAAAATTATTTAATCCAAAGCTGAGACGAGAAAATTCTTTAGTAAGTGTTTCTCTTTTAGAAGCCCTAAATAGCCCGCCTTTATTGAGTATTCTCTCATTAGCTTTCCTTTTTCGTTAAGCTAATTTGTTGAACTAAGAATATTTAATTGTTTTAATAACTTATTTAGTTTAAGAAAATTTTAAAATAAGTAAGAATTTTAAACAAGTTTTTTTAAACTTGAGTGGTTTACGTTTTAGGAGGTTATGAATGCAAGTTCCATTCCAAATAATATTGCGTAATATTGAGGCTACAGAAGCTATTGAAAATCGAATTCATAAAAAAGTGGATAAACTCAATCAATATTCTGATCAAATTATTTCTTGTCATGCTGTAGTAGAATTGCCAAAACGGAATCAACACCAAGGTAAGCTGTATAATGTGTGGATTAATCTCACATTACCTGGAAAAGAATTGATCGTAAATCGCAATGCAGAAGAAGATTTGTATGTTTCAATTCGTGATGCCTTTGATGATATGGCTCGATAAGTGGAAGAAGTCATGCGAATGCGCGAGGGCCAAATTAAATCTCACCCGAATTATTGCAGGGTAAAATTGTCTGTCTTTTCAAAGAAGATGATTTTGGTTTTATAGCAACTCCTAATGGCGATAAATTTTATTTTAATGGTTCCAACGTTGTTAATCATAGCTTTGATAAGTTGGAAAAGACGATGGTACTCAGGTCCATCGAGTGAGTGCTAAAGAACAATAATATTCGCTATTTTAAATCTACAGTTAAAATCTCGTCTAATAAGCGACTCGCCCCAAAACGGACAGTATTTGGAGAAATCCATTCTTTGCCCATATTTTTTTCCACTAATTGAAAATAAGCTAGCGCTTGTTCAATGGTGCGAACTCCACCAGATATTTTTAAACCAATTTTTTTCTCCAGATAATTTTTTATGGCCTCTAAAATTAATTCAACGGCTTCGGGAGTAGCGCCGGTAGTTGTTTTTCCTGTAGAAGTTTTAATAAAATCGGCTCCTGTCTGAATAGCCAAATTAGTAGCGCTGAAAATAACATCATGATTAATTAAGGCCCCTGTTTCAATGATAACTTTTAATACAGTAGGAGGTGTGCAAATACCCCGGCAAACTTGTAGAAATTCTTTGACGCTGCTTGTATTTCCTTCCAAATAGGTGGCGTAAGGCATAACTACATCGATTTCATCTGCCCCATCGGCGATTGATTGTTTAATGGTTTCGATACAATCAGTTATTAATTGATTTCCGTTAGGAAAATTGGCGACTGTTGCCACTTTTACGGGTGTGTTCATTAATAATTTATACGTGAGTTTAACAAATTGAGGATAAATACAGACAGCTGCTATAAAACCATAAGGTGTCTTTGCTTTATGGCATAATTTCTCAATAGTTTGGAGGGTATCCTCCTGGTCATCTAAGCTAGTTAAATCAATCAAAGGGATTAGCTTTTTAGTGGTATTTTCAGCTTTCATGATAGATATTGTTCGATAAAGGTTAAGATTAATCGGGTCAAATTTTCTGTAGCTAATTTTACCCCCCGTAATGTTTGTTCATGGGTAACTTTTTCTTCCGTCATTCCAGCGGCGAAATTACTGACGACGGAAATTACTGCAACGCGCATCCCACAATGTCGAGCGATGACTACCTCGGGAATAGTAGACATACCCACAACATCTGCGCCTAGAAGTTGATAGGCCTTAATTTCAGCGGGTGTTTCAAAAGCCGGTCCCAAGACACCAATATAAACCCCTTCTGGTAAATCGATAGATAAGTGATCTACAATTTGTAAAAATTTAGTACGAAGAATTGGATCGTAAGCATCCTCCATGCTAACAAAGCGAGATCCAAAATCATCTTCGTTGGGACCTACCAGAGCGTTATTAAATTGAAAATTTATGTGGTCTTTAACTAAAACCAAACTGCCAGGTTTGAGGTTTTCTCGTAAGGAACCTGCAGCGTTCGTAGCTAACCAAGTTTCACACCCCAGTAGTTTTAAAGTGCGAACCATAGTTTTAATGGAATTATTATCAACTCCTTCATAATGATGAGCGCGTCCTCGTAGGCAAGCTACCGGAATGCCTTTGATTTTACCTAAATAGAGTTTACCAGCATGGCCTTCAATTTTAGGTTTATGGAAACTCGGTAATTGATGATAAGAAATAATGATGGGCTCTTCAATTTGCTCAGTTAATTCGCCTAAACCTGAGCCCAGAACGATAGCCAATCGGGGTTGAAAATCGGGAGCATAATGTCGAATTTCTTTTAAAGCATCGTAAGAAGCGAGTGTCATTATTTAAACTTCCGTTAATAATTGTAAATGATTGCCAGTCTGTTGAGCGTGATCAACCAAAAAGCTGATTTGTTGTATTATTTTATACAAAAAAATAACGTTTAAGGATGCTAGAGTATTTTCAATTTGAAAAAGCGATTGTTGTACTTTAATTTGTAATTGGTCGGTCTGATATTCCGTATTGTTAAGTTGCTTGATTAGTTTATCTACATAATCCGTTTGTTTTCTCCGAAAGCCTGAGGCTAATAATTCATCAAGTTCATTGATTGCCTCTTGTGCTTGTGCTGAAGCTTTTACGCAATGATTTAAAAAATTTTTAAATTTGGTTACGAGAGGTGAAGGAATTTCCATTCGATGTCCGATCATAATTGCTGCAATATCCTTAGCGGTATTAGCTATTTTATCCTGCTTGGCCAGTAAGTCCAGAAAATCACCACGAGGTACCGGTAGTAGCAAACTTTTAGGTAAATGACGACGAAAATTCCATTTTAGTTCATCTGCTTCGTTTTCAAATTGAATAATAGTTTGATGCACGCTCGAAGCTTGTTTCCAATCTTGCGCGATAAGCGCCTCAAAAAAAGTGGGAGAACGACCGAACATGTCTAAGATTGAAGTTTGTGGCAACATAAAATTAGTATATCAACTTTTCGAGTCCGGCCTCAATCATCTTTTTGATGGCTTTTGGGAGCTCTTTACTTATTTTATCAGTAATCCAATTAGCTACGATAGTACTTATGGAACAGCATTCATGATTTAATAGCTTACTTAGTCCATAAATGGCCGCCGGCCCCCATTTCGAAATTAGTAATAACATGCTGGATCACTTTAAAGCTTCGTGCCATTTCAAGAAAATCTAAGCTAGCCAAAGGTGCACGTAGTTGACAATATTGCAGGCCATAAAATCCAATTAACGAAATGGTCAGTCCTTGATGTTCATCTTTAGAAAATAAATTTAGCAATGAAGATGTAGCTTTGGGAGCATAAAAATTACCAGTAACGAGAAATGAATAAAAATGATTTTTTAGATCTTGGGTTAATTTATCGTCAGTATTGGAATTAGCTTAAAAATTTATTAATCCATCGAAACCAATTGCGCGTTCTGAAACAACGTAACTGTCGACTGATATTTCGGGTTGCAATGCTACAGCCGTTCTGAATCGAATAAACCGCAATCTGGTTAATTTGGATTTTATTTTAAGCTCTTTAAAATCGACGTTAAATAAGGCATTGGCTTCATTGATAATTATGTCAATATTACCCTCCGAGCCTATGTCAATTCTAATAATGGATAACCGATGATTGCTAATTTTTTCAGTGTGAATGATGAATTCTCGTTTCGATTTTTTTATTTCAATGCAATCAAAATAACGCAAGACTAATTTGGCGTGTATAGGGTCCCCAACTAAAATAATAGTTTCAGCCAGTTCACCAGGAAATAAATCCAGGTGATAAATGCTGCCCTGTGGGCTCAAAAAATAACGCGGTTTTTGGTATTGGCATAATTACTTTTGCCAGCTCCTTAGTTAAGGAAAGGAAAGGATTATTGGGTAAGCCGTACTAAGAAAATTAACAGCGCCACTCAACGAGAACGGTGTAATTAAAGCCCTTGTCCCCTTTCATCTCTTGCTTTAGCAGCAGGAAGCTAGTTGATTATCCCCATATCTTTTGGGTTGTCCTATTTCAACGACTCATAATATTGTGGAAGCTGTTATTGGCTTTGGTTTAATGGTTCTAAGAGTTCAGGCTATTTATTGGCATTAAGTCGTCAATATCATTATAAATTGGACTGTCACCCCTTTAATCGCCTGCCTTATAGCTTATTTTTTATTTCGTAGTGTGCAATCGCTTATTTTTGAGAGCGAGAAGTCTCATCCACAATACTAAACGCTATGTACTTGGTATATTTTTTAGTAAGTTTAATAATTAGTTTAGTAACTTTTTTTGAATGGCTTAAAACATATTGGTCTAAAAATTCCAGAATTTATGCGTGGTGATTTCTATTTTTATTAGTCTTTTATTGGCTTATAGACCATCTATTGTTGCGGCGGATCCCCATTAGATCAAATGACAGCGCCCATATAATTTTCCAAAGATGGAAAAAATATTTGGTGTTCTCATGATTTTTACTGCTTGCGCTATGGCTTTTGCTCATGGGTCTAACGATGTAGCCAATGCCATTGAACTTTTGTCAGCTGTTGTCGGAATTGTTAAAGGAGGAGCAGTACTGGCGGAAGCTCGAATACCCTTTGGGATTTTGCTCTTAGGTGCTGCAGGAATTGTGAGTAGTCTTGCCATGTATGACTATAGGGTAATTGCAACTATCGATACAGATATTACTCAATTAACGCCGAGCCGTTGTTTTACTGCTCATCTGGCTACTGTTACTACAGTGGTTGTCGCCTCTGCTTCGGGGTTGCGTTGCCTATTTCGACTACCTAAACTTTAGTGGGTGTGCGGTATTGGGGGTAGGATTTTCGTGAGGTATTGGCGCTTTGAATCTTTCCATTATTAGGCATATCTTTATGTTCTGGATTATTACCCTACCTGCTGGCGCTTTATTCGCAATTGTTTATTTCTACCTTTTGAAACTGGTTCTTTCGCACAGTTTATAGATTGGTTCCCTCGGACAAGCCGCGGGACAACACCAATGTCTCTCTAGGATTAACTTAATAAAAGTTAAGTAGAGTACCTAGACTAGGGAATGATGAGGAATGTTTATGGTATCAAGTAACCCTCTAACTCCAGAAGTTATACGTTGCCTGCTTAAAAAATTAAATTATGCCTATGGACATTGGTTAAGAACTCAGGACCAACGATTGCAGGAACAGAGTGAACAGGAAATGCTCTATTTTTTATTACGAGAGGATAGCGATCGTGAAAATAAAAGGAATTTAATCGCCTCTACTTTATTTTAATCAATTGGCTCTTGATCCCTCTGCTGCCCCTTGTGAGAAAGAAGAAGGTTTTAACCAAATGCTGATAGAGTTTCGCCAACAAGCGGAAAAATTATGGCAAATATTGAGAGCGGATTCGCTGGAAAGGGCTGTGACAGGTTTAGTCATTTTCAATAGTTATGCGCAAGGACTTAGCCCGCAACCTCAAGCACTTATCGAGGAAAATCCGAATCGATACATTATTCAGTGTCTCGATTTTTTAAAATATTATTTGCTCCCTTTTGCTTATTACAATTCGAATTATTTCAAAGGAATTTTTTGCTCGCGATATGGGTTCACACCAGATGCCTGGCTCCGTCAGGGAATTTATCCGCGTAATGGAAACGTTGAAGCGGATACGAAAGAAAAAGAAAATACTTTCTTGCTAAAAATGTATAATTGAAAAAAAGAGGGATGGTTGCGGTTGGTAATCCCTACCAAAAAAATCTATCCTTAGACCTTTCTCGTTCCCTGAGACAAACTTTTCCTAAAACTATTCCCTGTTTACCCCCTTCCCAAAAGCGGTCTAAGTTACTCCCTTAACATGCAAGCAATTTAACATGTAATTCACTTATAACAAGAACATAGCGCCATAGGACTAACGTATAAATCCATTAATTCTCTCTCCAAAACCTGAAAATATATATATTCATTATATATATTCATTCAAACAATTAAATATTTTTTTTATTATTTATCAGGGAGCTAGAGAGATCTAGCAAATTATGAAATTAACTTAGTGTTTATTGAAAGATATCTCACAAGACGTGCTAAGTCTCTTAAAGATAGGCGATGTATCTGGGTAAATCCCGAACCACAAATAAAAAAGTGCAGCATTATGTTCTATTAACATGCCCAGGCCATCAAAACATTTATTAGCACCTTGACGTTTGGCCCATTGTAAAAATGGCAGAGCGATTTTTCTATAGGAAAGATCATAACAACAAGTCTTAGGTCCTATGATCGCTGCTGGCAAAGAGGGAAACTTACCGTGGTGACCTAAGCTAGTAGCATGAATGATAATGTCATAAGGTATGGGTTTTAAATCATTATAACCGATGCCCTGAAGTTCTCCCCGTAAATGGAAATTCGAAGCTAATTCGCTCGCCTTGGATACAGTTCGATTAACTATGACAATTTGTGTTGGTGTGGTATTCATTAATGGGCCTAAAATCCCTTGAGTGGCACCACCTGCTCCTAAAATTAGGATGGATTTTTGAGCGAGAGTGATATTGTGGTTGCACGTTAAATCTTGTACGAGTCCTAAGCCATCATAATTAACTCCATAAATAGTGCCATCATCGAGAAATTGCAAAGCACTCGCAGCTTGAGCTTCTTTTGCTTCACGACTCTGTTTATTCGACAGTTTGTAGGCTTCATATTTGAAAGGTAAAGTGATATTGGCTCCTTTACCTCCTTCTTTTTGAAATTCTTTTAATACCTTAGGAAAATCATTAAATGGAGCTTTTATTTTTAGATAACGAAACGTTCGTCGGGTTTGTTCTTTAAAAGCTTGAAAAATAATAGGCGATAAACTGTGATCGACAGGATTACCAATAATTGCATATTTATCCATGTTTATTTTTTCCCAAGGGATGTATAAGATTTCGCATATACGATCTTCGAGGTGGGTATAGAAATGATTTTTTCACGAAACCATTAATGATAACGAATGATAACATCCCATTATTTTATGTTTGTAGATAGCCTTCTAAAGTAGGCCTCCCCCCGCCATGGGGCCCGTCTTGGCATGGATACGCTCAGAATTAGTTAACGCTGACATATGCCCAGCCAGGGTACCATCTTTGCCGTCTATAGGCAAAGCTTTTAGTAAAAGCTTTTAGTAAAGGATCTCGAATTCGCGGATGATGATAAAGATGATAAGTAAAAATAAGAAATTTAGATAGTTAGTCAGGACTAACCAGATTATAACGTGAAAGCTCCGCACCATCGTTAATTAAATTGTCTTTAAAATTTATACCAGTGGAAGCTAATATCTTTTTAAGAGCACGGAGCCCATTCTGCGAAGAACCGGCTTCTTGGTAAAAGATTTCTCCCATCTTCTGGAGAAGAGAATCCGTTGTTAGATTATCTAGAATTCTTCATGTTCAAAGGTTGTGACCTAACAAGATTTCTTTTTGATAATTGATTCTTTATTAATTAAGTCTTGTCGTAAGGGCTTGTCGTAAAAGCATTTTTTCATAACGCATTGGATTGTGTATAGCTAAAGTTCGCTGCTGGCGAGCGACCCCAAGCCCGATTTATACATCCCGCTAATCGGTAATTATTGTAATTGTCACTATAAATAGTAAGTGGACAATCCTTTTCATGTGTTGCGGTGGTTTTTATAAATTGTAAAAGTGAGCCACACCCCTAGGTAAAATGGTTTCCAACTTAGGCTGAGCGTTAATTTTTTTCTGGCAAAATATGTAATAAAAATTTATTACGATCAATAATGATCGCATTTACAGGAGCCGAATAACCATAACTTAAGTAATCCCACATCCATCCTGGTGGGTAGGGAATATCGTTATAATGGGTGTTATCAATTAAGAAACGTCCATTAATACGGCGAATGCCTAACTCTTTTAATTTTTTAATTAATTGATTTAAGAATTAATTTAAGTCCTCAGTGGTTAAGTGGTTAATTCGGGATTGCCAGAAAATTTAAGAATTAAATTCCCCTGAAAGGTGTTTCCTTTTACGGTGCCATTAGTCAATAATGCAGTTACAAATTGATAATCAGCGCCTACTAAATATAAACTAAATAATATAAAGCAGACATTGCGATAAATAATTTCTGAGTGCTGGTCGCGAGGTGTATAAATATTCTGCGCGTTTGCTGAAAAGAACGCGCCCGGTTGTTGTATTTCTTACAACTAGGCTAACGTTAACATTAGATTTTACATGGCGCGAAATTTCTTAGAGTCCGGATTGTAAATTTGAGCTTAGAGAGATTTGAGCAGTTATGGAGGTGCAAATTAGGCTAACTAAGTCCAAGGAACAATAATAATCTGGTTATTATCATTAAACTTCATCTTCCAGTTTTTTATGATCTTGCGTCACAATGAAAAGAATAATTAAGAGTAACCAGTGAAATAATGGCGATCATAATTAACCAGAAGTAGGTTTTCACAAAAATGATACCCGTAGTTAAAATGCCCAATGTGACTTGACTCCAATGAACATAAAAATAATATCTATGTAGATATCAGTCAAATATAAAGTTAATGCTAGAATAAGGAGGATAAAAACAACCCAGCCTCGCGATTATTGACAATACGTCGGCTAACGAAAATAGCGATTAAATAAACGGCAGCGATTAAACCTGTCCAATGAAGAACATATGCCAAGCATTAGCAGGAAAAATCTTATCATGACGCCGCAGGGTACCATACAAGCCACGCACAAAGTTATTGTGTAGAATCCCCCCGTGCCATTACACACATAAATATCCAAGGCATTATATATTGAATTTCCATTATGACCAGACTGGCAATAAGCAAGAAATCAGCATGCCTAAACTAACAATTAACCGTGCTTTCCATCGCTGTCCCGATTTGGATGGGAGTTTGAAGGGGGTCCTTTTTAACAGTGGGTTGCTTCTGAGCATCTCCTTAAAAAGTACGCTACTTGATCGCCAGATTGTTGTCAATTAGGTTATCACCTTTTAAAAATCTACAATGAAGATCCTTAATAATGAAGATCCTTAATTGAGTAGCCAACTGCCCAAAATCACTAAACCTCAGAGATCCTAAGAATAACGGTCTCGCGTATAGAGGTGACAAAATTGGTAAATTATGATATAAGGGTCGGTTTCCCTACGAAATTGTTTTTATTGGTTTGGTGTTGTTATGGCGTTTGTCAGTAAGCGGTTGCAGTTGTTATCTCAACTCTCCTTCCGATGGTATTTTGTGAGCTGCCTTTTAGCAACCTTTGGTTCGGGCTTAAGCTACGTTACATTGAGTTGGCTGATTTTACAAGCCGATAATTCGGTTGCGGCAGTTTCGATTTTGATGCTCTACTTTTGGGTACCAACTGTATTATTGGGGCCTTTTTTAGGGGTTATTGCCGATCGCTATTCGCGTAAATGGTTAATGGTAGGTGGCAATGCCATTCGCGGAATTGTGTTAATTTTTTTTAGTAGCCATTTTAGTCACCATATCTCTGCCTATGTAATTTATTTTCTTACAATACTATTGGGAATAGGCTTCAGTGTTTATTTGCCTGCGGCAATCGCGCTAATTCGTGAAATAGTTATTTCAGATGATTTGCTTTATGCTAACTTCACCATTGATATTGCTTATGAAATTGGGAATGTGGCAGGAATGGGTTTGGCAGGTTTTTTTGTCGCTTGGTTATCTCCAGCACCAACGATATTAGTGACGGGAATTATTTTTATTCTTTCAACATTCGCGTTGATGCGGGTTAAGCCGACGTTACAAAAAATCAAGAAAACAAAAATTTCTTATCATTTTATTGTTGATGATTTCAAGTTAGGACTTGTTTACTTACGTAATCATCCAAAATTAATTGTGATTTATTCCGTGCAGTTGCTTATCTTAGTGTCCTTTATGACAACTCCTGTTTTACTAGCGCCTTTTGTTAAGAATGCATTACAGGGTAGCATTTCTCAATTTGGGCAAATCGATGCCGCTTTGTCTGTCGGGGTCGTCGTGGGAGGAATTTTTATGCCTTGGATAGCCGATCGATGGGGGCTTAGAAAAACTTTAATGCTATTGTGTTTTTTGTTAGCTATTTTCTTTGGTTGGTTTGGAGCGAATCGCACCATCGTTGGGGCTAAGATATTGTATTTTTTCATTGGCCTCTGTTTAGCTGTATGGCCATTGATGGTAACAAAAGCGCAGCACTTGACAAGGTTTCGCTTTCAAGCTCGAATGCAGTCTATATTCAATAGCTTAAGCGGCATCCTAATTTTATTGATCTACTTATTTGTAGACATCGGAAGTTATTACATCTCCGTCCAGTGTATGTATGTGTTTGAAGTGCTTCTTGTTTTTAGTGCTTTTTGCTTATTGTGGTGTTATCGGAGTGTGTTGATGAAGGATAAAGTCGCCTGAGCGATACAAACTGTTATAAATGCAAGGGGGATGAGATAATATTAATTTAATCTTTGTCAGGTAGTCTTCAAGATTTGATAACAATATTTAAATTTAATGATGAGCCGACCTTAGTCTGGAGAAGATAGAAGAAATTTATATAATTTTAGCCAGGACTTTAAAATTTTTTTTGAAAGTCGTGCGGAATTAAAGAAAATACTTGAAAATCAAAAGAATCCAGAACGATTAGGATTAGCAGTTATTAAACAATTTACTTATTATTATGAAATCTTACTCTCTTATTCCCTAGCCTGCTACAAAAACAACAACCGTCCTCGTCATTGTATAGAGCAATTAAGACATTGGTTAAAGGCATGGACAGCCAAGTTAGAATCCTTATTGAAGTTCTCAAGCGAAAGGATCAATTAAACCGCGAAGAAGAAAACCTATTGGAACATACGTTATCAGAGCTTGCTCTCGTCAGGAAACGACGAAGGAGAGTTGACAAGTTCAGCAGGTGTATTTTCAATAACAACCGTCTACAATGAATATGGTTATAGGAATAGGGAAATGATATTTTCGGCAGAGATGCCAGTAAAAAAGAACATTTCCTCATTCGTCTCAGCACAAAAATTTAACTTCTCCTTTACACCAATTAAGCGATTAAATTCGGGTTGCCTTGTGGAACTACCATCCTAGCGAGCGATCAAAAAAGCAGCAGCGTGACTCACTAGCTGTTGTTGAGAAGTATTTAAAGGAAGAGTTGAATGATAAGCAGCTTAATGATGATGAAAAATAAAGCAATTGCCGACCCTTTTAGAAGAAGAACTACAAAAAACTTTAGAGAATCATTATTCTTTATTCTTTTAATTGGTAGTTTATTCGAATGTGGAAGACAATGTATTACAACCAGTAGCTTATGGAGTTGCTATTAAGACGCTCTTAACTAAGGTTGATGTTTACCTTGATTCTTAAGGTGTCCTCTCTTTCATTACGACACTATAATGATTAGTTACTTTTTGACTTTCTGAAAGAATTTGCTCAGCCATTTAAATAGGATTCGCATTACTGATCACATGGGTTTCTACTTATTGGAGGGTGATGATATTTGTGATACCAGAGTGCCAAAAAAAATTAGAGCTAACAGCAGAAAATAAATAAATTTAACCAAATTTTACTGCCATAAAGACTGTTTTACGGGTTGGGAAGATAGAAGATAATTCGTCGAACTCTTCTTCAATGTTCATAAAGAAATTCTTTCATCATTTTCAACTAGATTATACCGATTTTTTATTCAAACTAGCAAAAAATAATTTTAAGGTATCGTCATTAATTTGACCCGAGACAAATGCACTCCCAATCCGTTCCAATAAAACGAGGCGTAGCCGGTCATTCATTGCTTTTTTGTCCCTATGCATAGCATCTAATAAGGAATCTTGAGAAATCTCTTTAGGTAATTGAGTAGGTAAGGGAATTTGTTGGAGCAGCTCTCGAGCCCGATTTACTTCGTCAGAACGAATAAGCCCTAGGTACGAGGATAATTCAGCCGCCAATATTAAGCCCACTGCTACTGCTTCGCCATGGAGCCAATATCCATAACCTAAAAGCTGCTCGATAGCGTGGCCAAAGGTATGGCCTAAGTTCAAGAGAGCACGTTGACTAGTCTTCTCTTTTTCATCTTCACTGACAATATCTCGCTTGATTTCGCAGGCTCGTTTAATAGCAGTTTGGAGATAATCTAAGTCTCGTCGTAATAAAGAGGTAATATTTGTTTCGAGATCAATATAAAATTCCTCATCGTAGATCAGCGCGGCTTTAATAATTTCAGCAATTCCTGCATTAAATTCACGTAGAGGTAAGGTGTGAAGAGTATTGAGATCAATAATTACGGCTTTAGGCTGATGAAATGCGCCGATAAGATTTTTACCTGATGGATGATTTACAGCAGTTTTGCCACCAATAGAAGCATCAACTTGAGCCAGGAGAGTTGTTGGCAATTGGATGAAATCGACTCCTCGTTGATAACACGCCGCGGCAAAACCTGTGAGATCGCCTACGACGCCCCCTCCTAAAGCAATTAAAGTGGTGTTCCGATGATGATTAACTGCAATTAGTTTATTTAGGATTTCCTGCCACTGTTTAATATCTTTGAACTGTTCGCCATCAGGCAAGAGAAATTGATCACACTGAATATCGTGAAAAATAGTTTTTAATGGTGCAAGATAGAATGGCGCAATCGTGTCATTAGTCACGATCATTATCTGAGAGCCTTCAATGTATTGGTAAAGAAGTTTTTTGTCGTTTAAGAGATCTGCACCAATATAAATGGGATAACTAGATTCTTTGATATTAACAAAAATACAAGCAGTATTCATAAGCTTACTTTATAAATTTTTTAATATCCGTCAAAATTCGAATTGATAATTGACGAGGTTTTAAATTATCCATTCGATAAGTGAAATCAGCAATAGCTTGATACAAAGGCTCGCGTTCTTCGTTGAGTTCCTGAAGTTTTTCTTTGGAATTATTTTTGATAAAGAGAGGGCGAGCCTTCCCTTTACGAGCGATCCGTTTTAATTGTGTTTCTACTGATACCGTTAAATAGACCACGATACCGTTTTCAGATAAAGAACGGCGGTTAGTTTCATTTAATACGACCCCTCCTCCGGTGGATAAAACAATATTATTAAATTTACACAATGAAGAAATCATTTCGGCTTCGCGTTTACGAAAACCTTCTTCCCCTTCCCGATCGAAAATCCATAGGATATCTGCGCCCGTGCGTTTTTCAATTTCGATATCCGAATCATAAAAACGATTTCCAGTTAAGTTAGCGAGCTGTTTACCCACACTCGTTTTTCCAGAACCCATCGGTCCGATGAGATAGAGGTTGCTGAGTTTTTTATATTGTTGTGCATGTATCGTAATCATTTGAGGTATTTTACAAAAATTAATAATTGTTTCTGCTCATTAATGCGCTGATGGTGACGAAATATCCCTCCTAAAAGAGGAATCCTACACAAACCGGGGATTCCAGTTTCTTCCTATTGGCTAGCCTGTTCATAGATTCCGCCTAAGGCTACCGTTTCTTGATCATCAACTATTACCTCAGTGGTTAATTGTTGAGTCTGAATAGCCGGTACACCATTTGCTAAAAAGAACTTATTTTATCCTGATTGACAGAAAGTTGTAAAAGGATGCGTCTAACTAAGTAAGACAATAGGTGTCACTTTAAGGGGGAGGGTTGGCTTTTAAAATGTCACACTAGTATTCCCTTCACCAGTTTTTTTTAGTAGGAAATCTCTTCCAGCGATTCGATTACTGCTGTTTAACGATTGTTAGTCATAAGTTTAGGGCTTGAGATAACCTCTGCCTCTCCCGCTTGTTCGAGCGCCGAAAGTGCTACATCTAACAATTGACCATTTTTTAATTTGATTATAGGGATATCCGCAATATCAAATTGGATAGTAAGGTTAGAATTGTCACACATAAGTCCGTCGACAGGTTCGCTTCTATTCTGCTTGGTTCCAAATAGAATACCTAGAGAGCATAAATTGTGTTCATCGACGCTTACAATTTATGTTTTAATTAATATTTGATCGATTGGAATATTTAAGTGTTTAATAAAAGATTGAATGGACCGAATATGGGATTTCTCATCCCAAATCAAAATCTGATTGGTACGGTTATCAGACAGTGCATAATCATTCTTAGATAACAGAGTAAATTTTTTATTATTGAGTATATCTCCTATAAATTTAGCTTTAGCATAATGAATTGAAAGAAAAATTGTTTTCATCGGAGATAAGGGTTGACCTAATGTGGGAAAAGAAAAAGGATCGCGTTCCCTTGTCGCGCAAAAAACTGCATTGACTAAACTTAAAGGAATAATTGTCCATAACAGATCTCTAATCATAATAAATATTGACCTTGCAATGTAAAACGATATGGTTATTTAAAGGTCGCATTTGTAGTTGTGATATGAGAAACAAATTTGGAAAATATAATAAAATTTCAAGAAAGGCGCTCAAATTTGAAAATTCACCTTCTGCAAGCAAATCTAATTGAATAAAAGAAAATGATTTACTCTTTTCTACTTTTTCAGGTTTAATACGAATTAATCACAAATATTTTTTGTTGAGCTACTGTGGTAAGAAGGGTAATAAGCTGGTTGGTGTCCATTGGATGTTTCAGTGCTCTTAATACATTCAGATAAACTAAATTGGCTGAAAGTTAATTTTTTGATGTGAGTGAGTCGTGATTCTTTCTCATGAAGCGCTTGATCGAGATGTTGATAGTGACGAAATTGCAATCGAAGCAAGAAGGAGTAGCCTGTTACTAAGATGGCCAGATGGCTAAGGAAAAAGACAGCTGCTATTAGACAGCTATTTTAGAGGACCTTAGGTGACTGAATGACAAAAAAAAACACGGTGGTCTTGACTCATATGGGTAATAAAAATAGATGAAAATTCAGGAATTTTTTTAAGGTGCTGGATGAAAATTAGGACAGAGTTGGTTTTAAACGTCATTCCTTCGATTTTCCAGTAATTATGTTCGAATGTTAACCGAGTCAAAATATACTGAGTAAGTAGCGCCTAAATAATTTTCTTTAAAGAATAAATATTATTATGTTCTTTAAGAATTTTTTCTAGTACAAGGGCCTTAGCGATATTTTACAATAGGTAAACTTTCTAATTCCTTATTCAGCAGAGTAATATGATTTTTCTTCATAGTAATATTTTTCGATAAACTGAAATGTAGACCTTTAATAGTTATTAAAGAAATTAGAATACTAACCAGCCATAAACTAAGATGTAGAAAATAACGCCGCCGTTGCAATAGCTGTTTCTAGGGAAGAAGATTGATGTTCATTTTGGCAATCCCCAGATTTCTGAAGCAAATGCTAGCCAAAAGCGATTGTCGAACTTCTTTTCTGAGACAATTTTTGGATTAAATTATGGAGATTCAATGTTAGACGATTCAGTCTTTTTAGTATCTAAATTATCGAGTAAAAATAATTTTTTTATTCGATATTGGGATCCTGATTGATAATAAAATTGCAAAGCTCGGCGTGAATACCTATATCAAGGTCGGAATACGCTACCTGTTCGATATGTAGTAATCGTTTGTTATCGACTACGTATAAGCGGATACTTTTATCTTGGAACAAAATAAATCCAACCGGCGTGACGAGGTGGTTTATTACGTTTAAGAGCCGTGTGCATGACAGAGTATTTACATCAATGGCAAGAAATTTTATTTGCGCATTTGCACAAACCATTCTAATTTTATCGACGACGGATCTTTTAATGGCAATAATACGATGGAAAGAATTTTGTATGGGGTAATAATCATAGTAGATTTCTGCGGTGTCCAAGCCGGAATAATAAGAGAAATTTTTGTTGTAGATGGTGTTGTTTTTCACTATCAGTGGCTGTTGGATTAAAACGTATCGTTTGGTTTAACATTTTAATAATTGACCGTCAAAATGGTTTTTTTCGCCTCGATACCCCCAATTTATGGCCCAGTTTAATTAGCGCTTGCGTGAGTTTTGGAAACTCTGTGCCTGATACAATGGCCTGAGAAAGAATCTCCCAGCATCTTTTTAAGCAGCGCACCTTAATCCCTTCAATTTCGTGAGTTCTAATCCCGATTCCTACTTGAATTGAAGTTCTGGGAAACAGCATGAGTAGAGTCTAATCTTCTCCATAAACAGCACAGCAGGGATTAGGATATGTGATAAAATTCCCCGCATAGGTAAAGTCCGCCATTTTTCGGCCTACACCGTGTAGAATTTGTTTAGTTTTGCTTTTTTACCGCTGTGTTTTAATTATTACGGTCTTTATATATACATGATATACATGGAATGGCAATTGCCGGATGTGAAACCTTGCGTGATGTGTATTTGCAAGTCCCTTTACTTATTTACACGGCTGACGGCAAGTTAATCTCCCAATTTTGGGCCAAAAGGCGAATTCCGGTCACTTTAGATCAAGTGCCCAAGCCATTAATTAATACCGTACTGGCGCCACTGAGGATGCGCGTTTTTATGAACATCCTTGTATTGATTTAATTGGGTTAATTGGAATGATTCGTGCAGCAAAATCGGTAATCACAACAGGCAAGCGCTCGCAAGGTGCCAGCACCATTACAATGCAAGTCGCACGTAATTTCTTTTTAATCCGAAAGAAAAACCTATTCCCGAAAAATTAACGAAATTCTGTTGGCCTTAAAAATTGATAAGGAGCTTAGCAAAGATAAAATCCTCGAGTTGTATTTAAATAAGATTTATTTTGGAAATCGTGCTATGGGGTGGCAGCTGCAGCCGAAGTTTATTATGGAAAATTGCTTAATCAATTAATGTTACCAGAAATGTCAATGATTCCAGGCTTACCTCAAGCCCCTTCGCGAAACAATCCCCTGAAAAATCCTGAATCGGCTCTCCGGAGACGTAATCATGTAATGTATCATAGCCGTATATGTATGAAGTAGGTTTTATTAGCAGCAATATTTAGAAGCGATTAAATCGCCGATTACGGCAAAATATTATGTGGCTACTACTTTATTTAGGTGCAAGCGCCTTATGTTCGCTGAGGAAGCGAATCGTTTTTTGCGGGATGGGTTGATTGCTTACGAAGAACGACACGGATATCGCAAATCTCAAGAAAATTTGGATGCTTTTGATCACGTAACGTGGATCCAAGCATTACAGAAGGAACCTATCATCGATGGTATTTTTCCAGCAGTAGTCCTAGTAGTAGGGACTAATAATATCCAGGCGCTCCTAGCCAATGGTCAGACGACAGTCATCCTCCCCTGGAGTGGCTTGTCCTGGGCCAGAGGCTTTAGAAGAGGGCTATATCGGCTTGGCGCCTGTGCAAGAGAGTGATATTGTACGGGAAGGAAATGTTATCGAGGTTATTCAAACTTAAAATGGCCAATAGGGATTGATGCAAATTCCTTAAGTGGGGGAAGGGAAAGCTTTAGTGGCTTTGAATCCGGAAAATTGGGCTCTATTAGCGCTGGTGTGGCATTTGATTATGGGCACGCAGCAGTTTTAATCGTGTCAATCAAGCGGAGCGTCAACCTGGTTCGAATTTTAAACCTTTTCTTTATGCGGCTGCTCTAGCTAAAGGATATACGTTGGCTACTATTGATTAATGATGCACCTGTTGTTATGTTGGACTCGGATGAAAATAGTCTGTGGAGACCAATGAATGACACAAGAAAGTTTTATGGCCCCTACCTCGATTCAAATTGGCCTAATCAAGTCTCGGAATTTGGTGTCCATACGCTTGGTTGTTGCAGAAAATTGGGATTCCTTACGCGATTCATTATCTGGAACGCTTTGCTTTCGAATCCTAAATATATTACCACATATTACCACTCTCTTTCATTGGATTTTGGGGGGCAAGCCTCTCACCTCTGCAGATCGCACGGGGTTATGCGCTTTTTGCTAATGGCGGCTTTCGTGTTAATCCCCATTTTATCGCTCGAATCGAAGATCAATCACAGCATATTTTATATCAAGCTCAGCCATTGCAAGCATGTAGTGCTTACGTTACGCAAACAGCACTCCTGGCCAAGCAATTACCAAATCCCATGGCACCTCAAGTAATCACTTTTTAAACCATGTATTTAATTACTTAAGCTTTTCATGATGTTATTCGTTTAACGGGACAGGCCGTGGTGTAAAAGTGTTCAATCACGGGGATTTAGGCCGGAAAAATAGGGACAACAAACGACAAATTAGGATACGACAATATGTGTCCCTTGCACGAATAGGTGCCCAAGCCGGCTTTTGCCCATTTGGGTACAATTCATGCGTGTGGCCCTCCGAGGTCAACCCGAAGCCACTTTGTCACAACCTCCTGTGGGTATTTTGGTAATGGTTCGGCATAGACCCTCATAGCGGCCTTTTAGCCTCGCCGAATCAGTCCAATGCGATATCTAAAATATTTCGCCAACGTTATGTTCGCCAACGTTATGCGCCTACGCAATTTTCCTTCGCGCCATCATTAGTTCCTTTTTGGGGGGGTAGTAGATATGGATGGTTCTGAAGACGATGAACATTTATTTTAGTTTGGACCTAATCCTTGACGGCTGTCTCCCCAAAGTTGAATTGGGGCGAAGGTATAAATTCTCAATTTCTTTGTGTCGAAAATAAGTTATGGTGTGGTCATTCACCATTCCCACGGCTTGCATAAAAGGCATAATGGATCGTACTGCCTACAAATTTAAGTCTACGTTTTTTAAAATCTTTTAACATCGCATGGGAAATCGCAGAGGTAGAGGGAACTTGTTTGGAAGTTTGCCAGTGATTTTGAACTGAGTACCCGCTTATAAAATGCCAAATATAATCTGAGAAATTTCCCCACTCTTCCATCACTTAAAAAATGCTTAGGAATTAGTAATAACTGGCTGAATTTTTAATTTATTGCAAATAATTCCTGAATCTTTAAGCAGTCGATTTATTTTCGACTGATTATAGCGGAAAATAATCTTTGCATCGAAATTATCAAAAGCGGTCCGACAATTATCACATTTTTTTAAAATAGTTAACCAATTTAAGTCCGCCCGCATCCCTTCTAGAATTAAAAATTCGAATAACTGTCGCTCATTATATAAAGGGACGCCCCATTCAATATCATGATGGGGTGGACATATTAATTCCCTCCAATAATCAAAATAATTGAAAGCCCTTTCAACTGATCTTAACGTTTGCTCGATGTCATTATCGGTATGAGCTGAAGAGATAAATCCTGACTCAAATGCTGAAGGCGCCAAATAAATGGCGTTATTAAGCATCACATGGAAAAATTGCTGAAAATGCTTTTTTGTTGTAAGCCAGTACTTGGTCGTAGCGGTATCTGTTCCTGGGTTGTAAAAAAATAAACCAAAATACCGGAACAAAAAAAATTGGTAGTTAATGGAATTTTTTTAGCGTTAGCGAGTGTTAAAATACCGAGGATTAAGCGTTCTGTTTTCTTTCAAAACAGAATAAAAATTCTCTTTCTTAAGTTCTTTTAAAGCAGCTAAACCGGCAGCCATAGCGATAGGGTTTCCGGATAAGGTTCCTGCCTGGTATACAGATCCTTGGGGTGTAAAACAAATGATCCATGATGTTGTTCGTCCACCATAAGCACGGACAGGTATTTCTCCTCCGATGATTTTATTTAGTGCAGTTAGGATATGGTTTGATCTTATATAGACTTTGGGCAGCACCCTTCGCCACGCGGAACCCTATAATTACTTTATCAAAAATTAACAAGCTTCCGTAGCGACTACAAAGCTCCCCGCAGCCCTTTAAAAATTCAAAAAATTCAAACGTTCCAGGAACTAAATTCATATTACCTGTAATCGGTTCTACGATGATGGTGGCAATTTCATGAGAGAATGTTTCGAAAAGCGAAATCACAGAGTTTAAGTCATTAAAGGTTACCGTCAAAGTATCTTGAGTAGTACCCATTGGCACCCCCTCCCGGGAGAGCTCGGAGCTCTAAAAGTGAGGGCGCCGGATCCCGCTTTTACGAGAAGATAATCGGCATGGCCGTGGTAACACACCCCTCAAATTTGGTAATTTTATCTCGCCTATTAAAACCTCTGGCTAGTCTAAGTGCGCTCATAGTGGCTTCGGTACCAGAGTTCACCATGCGCACCTTTTCAATGGAGGGTATAAACTCATGGATGGCAGCAGTTAACTTCACTTCATTTTCACACGGGGCGCGAAAGCTCAGCCAATTTTTAACGGCTTCGTAGACCGCTTGGATAATCGCCGGATGGGAAATGGATAAGGATCGTTAGGGCCACCAAGAGCCCACGTAATCAATGAAATGGTTATTATCCGCATCAAGCGCAAGAGGTATGGGGCCCCGTACGCCTTTTCTTGATAAATCGGGGCCAGGGGCTCTCTCTCTCTACAGCGTGGAAGGACCCGCACTGGTGAATTGACTCCGCTTGGCATATAATTTTGAGATTTCTCAAAGAGAACAGCGGAGTTATTGGTCATTCGTCCTGCGTAATTAATAAGGCACTCTATTATGCTATATAAAAAATACATGTGCTTATTATGTGGTTTCATCTACGAAGAAGAAAAAGGCTGGCCCGAAGACGGCATTGCTCGCGGCACGCGCTGGGACGATGTGTCCGAAGAGTGGCTTTGCCCTGAGTGTGGTGCGATGAAATCGGATTTTGAAATGATTGAAATGTAAAGATATTTTTAGGGTTTAATAATAGCTAATATCACGATCAGTATTAATAGCACCGTCGGAATTTCGTTAAATCAGCGGTAAAATTGGTGCGAATATGGATTGTGGTCGTGTTTAAAATCCAATAAATATTTCGCATAAATGAAATGAAAAACCCAAAAAAGTGCTACTGATCCTAATTTAATATACATCCATAGATTTAATATACATCCATAGGGCATGAGAATAGTAGGGTCAATCCCAGAGAAGTAACGATAAACCAAACACAGTTGTTAAAATACCACCGGGCATCCGGGCATCATCATCCGGGCATCATCATCATTATTCCAAAAAATAGTTTTCGCTCCATAATTTTAAATCGTTCATTACTAATTTGATCTTCCGTTTGAGTGTGATACACGAAAAGTCGCGGTAGGTAAAAAAGGTTGGAAAACCAGCAAACAACAAATATAATATGGAAAGCGAGAATCCAGCGCATGTGCTGTATTGTACAAGGGCGGGAGCCTAAAGAATAAAAAATCCTTGGATGAGTTCGCTCCAAAATCTCTAAGCGGTAGAGTAACTGCAAATGTGAAAAATAAGCTAGTTGACGCTGATGTTCAATAATTAGATAATCCATTACATGGTAGATTTAGCGCGATCCCCCCTCTCCCAGCCTACCCTAATCTTTACTGACGCTGCAGCCTGTAAAGTGAAGGGACTCATTGATGAGGAAAATAATCCTCATCTAAATTTGCGGGTCTTTATCACTGGTGGTGGTTGTTCAGGATTTCAATATGGATTCACTTTCGACGAAACCATAAACCCCGATGATTTGGTTATTGAGAAAGCCTTAGAGACAAAGGGAGAAGAGGATGAATATGGCGGGAGTGGCCAAGTAGGATTGGTAAGGTTATTAGTTGATCCTTTAAGTCTTCAATACCTCAAAGGTGCTGAAATCGATTACCGTGAGGATATAAGTGGCGCCCAATTTGTGATTCGTAACCCTAATGTAAAAACTACCTGCGGTTGCGGCTCTTCTTTTGCAGCGTGATGACTGGCTTCAAGTCAGATATCAGATAGACATCGAATCGGCTGCTTTTGCCTTTGTAAAATACGGTGGGATTGGCATCCGTTAATTTAAGCGCTAATCTTGGGCGTTTAACAACGACGCGATATTTTGCTTTCTTTAAAGCGATCTCTAAGAGTTGGGGTGCATCTTCATCTTTACCTACTACATGACGTAATACCCGCATTTCTTTTTTTACGAGCGCAGATTTTTTTCCAATGGGATACATCGGGTCCGTATAAATAACATCGTAAGAAGTTTTAAGTTTTAAAAGATAACTTTGCGCTTCTGTTTCGATTAATTTTAATTTTAAGGACTTAAACCACTCAGCTGTTTGAGCGCGAGCTAAACCCTCTTTCAATAGTGCAGCGATAATGGGATTGCGTTCTAGCATAGTTACGTTACATCCGAGAGTAGCGAGAATAAAAGCGTCTCGGCCTAAGCCTGCTGTTAAATCTAAAACAGTAGGGTGGGAATAGGTTTTTAATCCAACAGCGCGAGCGATTAATTGGCCTCGGCGGCCACCTCCAAATAAGTGTCGATGAGCCAATGCTCCTTTAAGGAAATCTACATACACAGGACCGGGCGCTTTTGGATCGGTCGAACGCAGTTCAATATGAGAAGGCATGACAGTCAATAAAATAGGATAATTCTTAGTAGTATGGGTAACCAAAGCCAATTTTAATTTGGTTGCAAGTTTTTCTGCATATTGTTGACGTGATTCGTCCAAGCAAGTAACGGCGATAGTATCAGTCATCCTTTAACTCTCAGTAAGTTTGTCGCGTATGGTTAAATTGTTTTTCCAGAAAATCGACGAATTGATCCGCGATATTGATTTTAAATTGAGTTTCTAATTCTCGAATCCCGGTGGGACTGGTGACATTAATTTCTGTTAAATAATCCCCAATTACATCAAGGCCAACAAACCAAAGGCCTTTTTGACACAAGGTGGGCCCTACTTGTTGACATATCCATCGATCGTGATCAGTCAGTTCTTGTCCTACTCCTCTAGCACCTACCGCTAAATTTCCACGAAAATCGCCTTTCGCGGGAATTCGCGCTAAAGCATAAGGAATGGGTTCACCATTAATTAAAATTATTCGCTTATCGCCATCTTTAATGGCTGGAATAAATTGCTGTGCCATGACGAGCCGTTTTCCGTTGGCTGTCATTGTGTCAATAACGACAAAGACATTGGGATCCTGAGTGGTTAATCGAAAAATTGATTTACCTGCCATTGCTCCGAGTGGTTTAATTATAATTTCTTTCTGTTCCTGGAGAAAGAGTTGTAATAACTCTTTACGCGAGGTGACCAAAGTTTTTGGTGTGCATTGAGGAAACCAACTAGCGAACAATTTTTCATTAGCATCTCGTAAACTCGCCGGTTTGTTTACCACAAACAATCCCTCTTTTTCAGCAAGTTCTAGCAAATACGTTAAATAAATATAAGACATATTAAAGGGTGGATCTTTTCGCATAAGAAAAATATCGAGCCCATTTAAGGGTTGGATATAGGGGGCGCTTAACTCAAACCATGAAGAGGTGTTATCTTTCACCTGAAGACGGCGTATAAAAGCGTGGACTTTCCTATTTTGTAAAAAGATATCCGGTGCTTCCATGTAATGAAGTTCATAATTTCTCGCTTGAAGCGCCAGTAACAGAGCAAAACTTGTGTCTTTATAGACATGAATGTTAGAGATAGGGTCCATGAGGATGCCAATTTTCATTGCAATCTACTCTTTATTAAATATTAAACAATACCAATTCACGAGCTGCCGCTAATGCGGCAAGACGTGCGATTGCGCCATAAACATAAAATCGGTTCACAGACTTATTAGTTTCACAGGGTGCGCTGCAAGGGGTGTCGAATGCCATAGGAATAAAATTCATCCCCGGGGTATTTAAATTTTCGTTGGGCCCGCGACCTTTATGAATACGATAGAAACCACCGATTACATGACGACCGAATAAATATACGACAGGTTCAGCTACAGTATTTTCTTCTCCCGCTGTTTCAAAAGAATACACGCCTTCTTGGATAATCGCTTTAGTCACGGGGACGCCGCCTTTCGAAGTAGACATTCGTGTGCGTTGTTTACGATTCAGGTGACGCAGGGCTTCAGGTTCTTGAATCATCATTACGCCCATTCCATAGGTCCCAGCATCTGCTTTAATAGCCAGAAATGGCTCTTCAGTAATATTGTATTGAGCATATTTTTTTTTAACAGCGCGCAGGATACCTTCAGCACGGTTGACGAGGCATTCCTCGCCTTCTTTTTTAAGAAAATCAACTTCCGGACATTGATCGAAAAGAGTGCTAATCAACCACGGATCAAGGTTGATGAGGGAGGCGAATTCTTCGGAAACAGCTCCATAAGCTGTGAAGTGCCCTGACTTCAGGCGAGTTGCCCAGCCAAGCTGAGGGGCTGGCATGATTCGTTGGTTCAGGTTTTGAAAAATATCGGAGATGTAGCCGGATAAGTCATTATTTAATATGACACAACAGGGGAAAAAATCCCTAACTCCCACTTGGTCTCCTTTGCATTCCAAAGGTTCAATCCGTAGTTTGCGGCCTGAAGGTAATTCATGAATTTGAAACTCGGGTAATGAAGAGTCCAACGAA
The DNA here is from genome assembly GCA_001077715.1 of Candidatus Coxiella mudrowiae. GTDB lineage: Bacteria > Pseudomonadota > Gammaproteobacteria > Coxiellales > Coxiellaceae > Coxiella > Coxiella mudrowiae. The sequence continues at coordinate 95,488 of CP011126.1, forward strand.
CCAATGCGCACCTCAAATCCTGAATTTTTCAAAATTTTCTGGAGCATGGCTAAACTTTCAAAATAATAGATGTTGCGGGAATGGCTCTCGGGGATGATGAGTAGACGTGTGACATCGGGGCAAATCTCCGCTATAGTGGCTTGCACAGCTTGGATGTAAAGTGGCATATAATCCGGATTTAGATTGTTGAAGCCGGCGGGAAAGAGATTGGTGTCTACCGGCGCCAATTTAAATCCTGAGTTGCGCAGGTCTACGGATGTATAAAAAGGCGGCGGTGTTTTTAACCATTGTTCGCGAAACCACGTTTCAATATTTATTTGATGTTCGAGAAAGCGTTTTTCCAATTGGCGCAAGGGGCCAGTAAAAACAGAGGTAAATTCCAATGCAGTTGGGTTGGGAAGCATACGTTAATTTCCTATGACATTGATTTTAAAATAGAATCATCAGAGAAGGCTCTGAACTTAGCGATTCCACCGGTTCGCGTGTTAATTAACTCCATTCTCATTTTTAACGCTAGTCTTTCCAGCATCGCTGATCTGGGGGGACTTACTTTCCTAGGGTTGTTCGATTTTAACGCAATTAATTGAGTGACAAGATAATGAATTGGACTGGTAAAATCATTGGGATGCTCTTGGGCTTTTTTTTGGCTGGCCCGGTGGGCTTTATTGCCGGTTTGATTTTTGGTCATATTATTTTCGATCAAGGTTGGTTTCGCCAGTGGTTGCAATCGGTTTCTTCCTCTTGCTCCTCGCAAACTAAAGTGCAGGAAGTATTTTTTAATACCACTTTCCGCGTAATGGGTTTCGTAGCTAAATCAGATGGCCGAGTTTCTGAAAATGAAATTCGTCAAGCTCGTCATGTAATGCAACAGATGGGATTGGACGATAACATGAAACGAGAAGCCATCCGTTTATTTACTGAGGGCAAACAACCCAATTTCAACCTCGGTGTTGTTCTCAATCAATTGGGGAATACATGCCTCTTCCAACCAACTTTATTGCGAATGTTTTTGGAAATCCAGATTCAAATGGCTTATGCGGATGGGGGATGGATTAGTGAATATAAACGACAAGTATTGCAATATATTTGCGAACGTCTGGAGATAAATGGTTTCCAATATTATCAATTTGAACAACGCTTCCAAGCCGAACAAAACTATAAACGGTACCACCAAAAGTCCCCATCCAATCCCCATTCTCATTTAAACGATGCCTATAAAATATTAGGACTAACCATGAGCGCTACTAATTCTGAAATTAAAAAAACTTATCGACGCTTGATGAGTCAACATCACCCTGATAAATTGATGGCGAAAGGATTACCGCCTGAAATGATAAAAGTGGCTACTCAGAAGACTCAAAAAATTAAAAATGCTTACGAACAAATTCGAAAAGCCAGCGGAATGGCATGAAAATAAAAAATGATCCCATTTCTCGGTCAGCTGGATTGGGATAGCATGAGCAGAGAGTTTTTGAAAAAAAAAATTATTTCTGCATCAATTTTATCAGCTAATTTCGCTTGCTTAGGAGAAGAAGTAAAGCAAGTTGTAGAAGCTGGCGTTGACTATATTCATTTTGATGTGATGGATCATCATTTTGTGCCTAATTTAAGTTTTGGTCCTGTAGTATGCGAAGCGTTGCGTAAAGCCGGAATTGCTGTTCCAATTGATGTTCATCTGATGGTGAAAAAGCCGAACGATTTTATAAAAGCGTTTGCGAATGCTGGCGCCAATTTGATTACCTTTCATCCCGAAACATCAAAAAATATCGAGAAAACACTAGCATTAATTGATAAAGCGGGGATGCAAAAGGGACTTGCTTTTAATCCAGAGCAATCAGTATTGTTGCCACATACTATTTTAAAAGAAGTTGATTTAATTTTACTTATGTCGGTTAATCCAGGTTTTGCAGACCAATTTTTTATAACAAAAAGTTTGGAAAAAATCACGATCACAAGACAATTGTTAGAAGAATTGAAGAGCAATGCGATGCTTGGGATCGATGGTGGAATAAAATTAAATAATATTGGAGCGGTTTCTCAAGCTGGAACTGATTTCTTTGTAATAGGCTCTGGATTGTTTCATGCTTCGAACTATCAAAAAGAAATTAAAGCCATTCGACAACAATTGATTTAGGATTAGGAAGAGGAAAAACTTAGCAATTAAATCCAATAAGCCAGAGTTGTCATAACTTTGGCATGGAGGCCCATTAATTTTTTTATGGTATAAGGCAATTCTTTTGCCCCTGCCGATTTTGCTTTTTGCCCATGTGAGACTTCATCTTTTTGCATTTGTTCCACAATTTTCCGGCTTTTAACATCAACAGAGGAAAGTTTGTGTAAATGATTTTCTAAATGTGCCTCGACTTGTTTTTCTGTTTCTTCAACAAAACCAAGGCTCCACAGATCCCCCGATGCACCTGCTAATAGTCCTATGAGAAAGGCATTGGAGTACCAAAAAATATTTAAATAACTAGTGTATCCCCCCAATTCCTCTATGCGATCTTTGCACCATGCTAAATGATCAGTTTCTTCCTCAACCGCTGTTGCTAACATCGATTGGACCGCTGAATTTTGAGATAAAATCATTTGTCCGCGATAAAGCGCTTGAGCACATATTTCTCCACTATGGTTCACTCGCATACACCCAATACTGTTCTGTTTTTCGGAATGGGTAAGAACTGGTTCGGAAAGCTCCTTTGCTGGGCTTTGCCGGCGGGCTCTGGATTGATTAAATACGGTTTCTACAAAATTATGATATTGTAGAATGACCTCATCAAGGACCGAATAATGGCGGAGATTATTGCGCATATTTACTCTGCGGGATTAATTTAAGTACTTTTACACCGTAAAACTTTTTTCCATCTGCCGGAAAGTCATAAGCTACACGCGCTTTGCTCGCTAATGCATAAGCATTGCAACCATCTTTTAATTGTTGTGAGAAAACCAGTCGTTAATAGTCGATAACGATGATGCGGTAATTTTACCGCATAGGGGAAATCTAAAATTTGCAAGGCACCTACATGCGGATAATTGTTTGTAATGTCTTGGTACCCCGACGCTGATTTTAATTCCTTCTTAGAAATTAAGACTGGAAAAGTAATGAATTGCTCCGTTGGCATTACCAGAAAATACCCTGTTCATTGATCCGCGATGTAAACATAATCTGAATGAATAACGTCAAGAGTATTATAGCGACGAATTTCTTTAAAAATCCCCCATCCGTTAATTTAAAGAAAGTTAAAGACTGCTGGCAGACGCTCTGCTTAACCAAGAGGTTTTGGACGGAAATTTTATAATTAGCAAAGAGTTCTTTTAATTTGCATTTCGATTTATTAATGCCTTTAATACAGCTAGCAGCCTTTTCATGATCAATATCACCCTTAAAATTAGGCGTGTTCTTGATTTCTACGAAGGCAGAAAAGGTAAAAGCACTGAAGAGAACTGTTCTTATTAACCACTGAGTTAACCACCGAGCGTTCATGGGAAATCTCTACTATTTTATCTAGATTATTTTAATCATATGTCAAACATATGTCAAAAATTGTTTTTATGACAAGCATTTTGAAAGAAAGAAACGCCCGGCGTTAAAACTGACAAATATCTAGAAATCTCATATACTCCTATCACTTAACCAATTGATATCTTTTTTTATGGTAGATAATAATATACGTGTCATTATTGAGCAGCAGCCTTTAGCAGAATTCACTGAAAAAGCCTATCTCGATTATTCCATGTCAGTAATATTGGATCGCGCGCTTCCCCATATTTCTGATGGGCTAAAGCCAGTTCAGCGGCGTATCATCTATGCCATGTCAGAATTAGGCTTAAAATCAACCGCTAAGTATAAAAAGTCCGCGCGAACGGTGGGGGACGTTCTCGGTAAATTTCATCCTCACGGAGATACAGCTTGTTATGAAGCAATGGTACTAATGGCGCAACCATTTTCGTATCGCTATCCCTTTGTGGACGGACAGGGGAACTTGGGGAGCCCTGACGATCCCAAATCCTTCGCAGCGATGCGTTATACAGAAGCCCGACTTTCTTCGTATGCTCAGCTTTTATTGGCTGAACTCGAAGAGGGGACTGTGGATTGGATCTCTAATTTTGATGGCACATTACAAGAACCGGTCCTTTTGCCGGCTCGATTACCCAATGTGTTATTAAATGGGACATCAGGGATTGCAGTAGGTATGGCAACAGATATCCCTCCCCATAACCTTGCTGAGGTAGTAGATGCCTGCGTGCATTTATTGGATAACCCCGAGGCCACTTTAAAAGAAGTGATGAAATTTATCCAAGGGCCTGACTATCCAACGTCTGCCGAAATTATCACTCCTATTAGTGAAATTCGAACCATCTATCGAACAGGCCAAGGAAGCTTGCGTATGCGCGCAACGTATCGGAGAGAAAATGGGGAAGTTGTAATTTCCGCTTTACCGCATCAAGTTTCAGGTAATAGAATTTTAGAGCAGATTGCAGCGCAGATGCTTTCTAAAAAGTTACCTACTGTGAGTGATATTCGCGATGAGTCAGATCATGAAAATCCCACGCGGCTTGTTATTTCTCCTCGCTCTAATCGGGTGGACATTGATGAGCTTATGGCGCATTTTTTTGCCACAACAGATTTAGAGCACAGTTATCGGGTTAATTTAAACGTTATAGGAGTCGACGGACGGCCGCAAGTTAAAGACTTGCTGTCTCTTTTGAAAGAATGGTTGGAGTATCGAATGCAGACCATTCGGAAACGGTTACAATATCGATTGGAGATCGTTATTGAACGATTGCACATCCTGGATGGATTGATTATTGCCTTTTTGAATTTAGACGAAATTATTGCGATTATTCGCCAAGAAGATAAGCCGAAACCTGCTTTAATGAAACAATTTAAACTAAGCGAAAAGCAAGCTGATGCCATTCTCGAAATTAAATTACGTCAATTGGCTAAACTCGAAGAAAAGAAAATTCGTGAAGAACAGACGCGATTAGCTCAAGAACGCGATGAGATCGAAAAAACCTTAGCATCAAAAACAAAATTAAAAAAATTGATTCGATCGGAATTAATTTCCGATAAAAAAAATTATGACAATGGGCGTCGATCTCCTTTAATTGAAAGACCTGTTGCAAAAGCCATTCGCGAAGAAGAAATGATTCCATCGGAGCCCATTACCGTGGTTTTATCAAAAAAAGGTTGGGTTCGCGCGGCAAAAGGACACGATATTGATGGCAGGGGGCTGAATTATCGTTCAGGAGATGAATTTTTAATTCAAGCCCAAGGCCGCACCAATGAGCTGGTTATTTTTTTAGATTCAGCTGGGAAAAGCTATTCATTACCAGCGCACACATTGCCGTCCGCTCGGGGGCTAGGTGAACCCTTAACAGTTCGATTGAAACCCGAAGCTGGTGCTCAATTTGTGGCAGTTTTAATGGGTAAAAATAAAGATCTTTTCTTGTTAACTTCTGACGCCGGTTATGGATTTTTAACGACTCTAGCTAATTTATATGTAAAAAGTCGAAGTGGGAAAAGTGTAATTAAAGTCCCCAAAGGAGCACAAGTGATGGAACCTCTGTGGGTGACAGATAAAGAATCGCAATATCTCGCAGCTATTACTTCGGAAGGACGGTTGCTAGTATTCCCCATCTCTGAATTACCCGAATTACCAAAAGGAAAAGGTAATAAAATCATTCAGATTCCTCCCGCACGTTTGGTGAACCGCGAAGAATATTGTGTAGCGTTAGCATTATTGAATGAGAATAGCACCTTGATTCTTTATTCGGGAAAACGACAACTAACGCTGAGAACCAGTGATTTAACCAATTTTCAAGGTGAACGAGGATGCCGAGGTAATAAACTGCCTCGAGGCTTTCACAAGGTGGATAGTGTGAGTGTGGTTTAAAATGTAAAAAAAATTTTTGGAGAATGATAATGTACCCTCCTTGCTACATAAAAGACACATTACTAAAAGATGAAAAATTAGTTTTTACTAGGCCTCATGGAATTATTTGCGCCCCGAGAGTTTCGGCTCTGATAGTTGCTTTTTTATTTTATGTGTACAGGCCCTCTTATTTTCTCTTTTGTTCCAATCTTTTTTTGGGGGGTGGTTATGCCTTATATGAAATTTGTGGTTTTATTGCATTAATAATAGGAATTTATTGGTTAATCTCAGCTTATTTCCTATCGGACTTCGAAATACGGAATAACGGACAAGCGGGTCATTATGAAAAAGGGCTGGATCTGCCCACAATTCGTTGGAAATTTTCTTGCGTCGTTTAGAAGGAGTCGATGTTAATCAAACCGTTACAGGAAATATTTTGAATTACGGAACTTTGGTTATTACGGAAATGGGTGGTACTCATAATTTTTATACTAATGTTCTAAAGCCACTTAAATTCCGACGTTGTATCCAACGTCAAGTCAACTTGCTGATTTATAAAAAGAAGAGACTGGTGGTAGGCAATCTTAGAGAATGGTGATAACAGGTATTTTTGCTGGAGCATCTGCAATTTCTTGTACTAATTTAGGAACGAGATAACCCGGAAGGCGTTTTATCATTTCTGCAATTAAATACTGTGCTTGCACTTTACTCACTTCAAAGTGCGCAGCTCCTTGCACCCGATCAAGGAGATGTAAATAATAAGGTAAAACCCCAGCTTCAAATAAATTTTCACTTAAACGAATTAGAGTTTCTACTTGGTCATTGACATTTTTTAATAAAACAGATTGATTTAGTAAGGTCGTTCTTGTCCTCTGTAAAGAACGGAGGGTTGTCGCAACAGATTTATCGATTTCATTGGGGTGGTTACAATGGATAACAATTGTAGGTAATAATTCCGTATGATCTAACAAATGAATAAATTCATTGGTAATTCTTTCAGGGATGACAATTGGCAAACGTGTATGAATGCGCAAGCGTTTGAGGTGAGTTATTTTTTCGAGATAAGAAACGAATTCAACTAGCACGTTGTCTTTCACTGTTAAAGGATCACCCCCGCTTAAAATAATTTCGGTGATGGAGGTATCCGATTTTAAATAATCAAAAATTTTGTTCCATCCTTTTTTCCCAGGCGTATTTTCATCGTAAGGAAAATGACGACGAAAACAATAGCGACAATGAATTGCGCAAGCGCCGCTTAGTGTGAGTAGTACTCGCCCATGATATTTATGCAAGAGACCAGGGACTCGATTCAATTTCTTTTCATTGAGAGGGTCTAGGCGGTAACCTGGAGAGTTGATTAGCTCCCTTGCTTGAGATAGCACTTGCAATAATAGAGGATCTTGTGGGTTGCCCTTTTCCATGCGCGCGATAAATCCACTCGGGACCCGTAAGGGGAAATGAGTAGTCGCTTCCAGAATTTGAGGAACCATTTTCGGATCGAGTGCTAATTCGCGGCATAATTCAGCTGGATCGGTAATAGCTTTTTTTAACGATAATTGCCAATTATACATGAACTTCTCATAGAGTAAAGAGCGACTATTGTAATCTTTTCTGAGTGTAAGCGCAGCAAAAGTGATTGCATGTGCTTACGATCATCCCTAGCGTTAGTCGCTCCAAAATCACTAAACCTGACCTTAGCGAGATCTCGTCGGAGAGGCTCTTTTCAAAGGAACTCTTCGCTTAGTATTATGGAATTACCTTCACAATGGCCCAGTTCTTGGGAGGTGCTTAGGAGAAAAATGGTTTGGATAGAGCGAATAAAGCAGCGATTTTGATGATTGCTCTTGGCATTGGGATTTTTGTAGGAAATGCTAAGGCTTCTATGTGGAATAATCCCCATGGAGGAGCAACGGCGCAGAACGTACGTTATGCCGCCATTGTGGAAGCTCCCAAATCGTTAGACCTAGCTCGTGCTTATTCTTTTCCAACGAAGTTGGAATTATTGCGCAAATTTACGAACCTGCCCTACAGTATCATTATCTCAAGCGGCCGTATCAATTGATTTCTTTAACAGCAACTAAAATATACATGGTAACTTATTATGATAAAGAATGGCAGAAAATTTCCCCACTAATAAATCAAAGGAAGTGGCATACAGTACCTATGACGTTTATTTAAATTCGGGTATTTATTATCAACGGTGTCAAGCGTTCGCTGAAAACAAAGAAGGAAATTATTTATATTACCCTTTCAATAAATCTTTTTTTGGAGAATTAATACTATTGCTGATTTCCCTAGAGTGGACACTCGGGAGCTAACGTCTGATGATTATGGTTATGAAATTAAGTGGCTTGCTTCTCCTAAAGTTCATTCACCTATTTTTTGGTTAATGAGCAATTATATTTTGGAATTTCTCGAATTATAGTAAAAAATTGAAAAAAAATTATAAATAAAACCAAGAAAATGAGAGTTTTTATATCTTCGAAAATGAGAGTTTTTATATCTTCGACAATATCTGCTGAAAGGGATTGATGTCCTTGGTCGTTACCATTATCGTATTATCCTTAATCCTTAAAGGCATTTACCCTCAATTTCCCTATTGGTTGAGCATAACTTTTTTGCTCCTATCCCCCTGGGAAGCTAATCGTTTTTATTCTCAAAAAGAATTAATTGATAAAAATATTAACTTAGATGTATATCCATTTGGGACTGGCCCTTTCATTTTAGAAGAAAACAATCCAAACAAACAAATTAGCCTAATTAAAAATCTGAATTTCCATTAAGAATGGTATCCGACACAAAGCGAACCAGAAGATTTAAAAGCAGGATATTTGGAAGCTGTGGAAAACAAGTTGCTTTTATTGGTAAAAATCGTTTTTCTTTTAGAAAAAGAAAGTATTCCATGATGGAAAAAGTTTTTTAAAAAAATATTATTACAAATCGGGAATCGGTGCAGAGAGTTTTGATCAGGCTATTACTATCAACCGTCAAGGAAAAACTTACTTAACAGCGCCTTTGCAACAAAAGGAATACAATTACAAAAACGGTTGTGCCTGCAATTTTTTATGTAGGTTTTAATATCCTGAATTTAGTAGTGGATGGATATAGTGAAAATAAGAAAAAATTAAGACAAGCTATTGCTATCGAATTAGATTATGAAGAATATATTGCTATTTTTCATAACGGGCGGGGAATTCTGGCTCAAGGGCCGATTCCGCTGGGAATTTTGGGTTATTTGGAAGGAGCAAAAGGACTCAATTCTTACGTCTATGAATGGTTTTATAGAAAACTGCTGCGTCGCTCATTGGATAAAATAAAACAATTATTAGCAGAAGCTGGTTATCCGGGAGGAAGAAATTTCAAGACGGGAAATTAATTTTAAATTATGATGTATCAACAACAGGTAGCCCTGAGGATCGAACCCGATTTAGTTAGATGCGCAAGCAATTTACTAAGTTAGGAATGAAACTAAATATTCGAGCAACGCTATATAATAGATTTTAGAATAAACTTAGAAGAGGGAGGCTCAAATTTTTTCCTGAGAATGGCTTGCTGATTACCATGACTCTGAAAATTTTCTGTTTCTAATTTATTCTCCAAATAGAAAGCTAAAATATGGCGGAGAAAATTCTAGGAATTATTCTAATCCAAAAGTGGATTCCTTGTTTGAAGAGATTCGAACGATATCCGATGGAACGCCAGAAAAAAAATAATGAATTATTAAAGATTGTTCGAGAAGATAATCCTTGGATCTGGGAAATGCACCCTGTCAATTTTGTGTTGAGTCATCAATGGAATTATCCTGCAAAAATCTACAGCATAGCTAATAATACCTTGAAATACAATCAGATTGATTCTGAAAAATGAGTCAAATTACAATAAAAATGGAATCCCCTATCGTTTGGCTTTTGTTCGTTATAGGAGCTCTACTAATTATTTTATTTATTTCTCTCTTATTGGTTTAGAGAAAATAGACCAGCTATTCAGAGAATATCTTTTTCACGTTCTAACAATAATGAACGTCTTAAAACGAGAAAATAATATTTTTATTTAATCCGGCGAATATTTTATGCTATACTAGTCTTCATTCGCGTTAACTTAATTACGTTAGAGTTATTTTTTTGTTAATTAGTCTGATTCCATAGTGGCTGTACATTTAGGAAAACGATATATCACCCAAGTGGCTATTGAAAGATCGAAAATAGAACATAGATACGATAAGCCACTTTTTTATAATCATGAGGCTAAAGGATTTAAAAAACTAACGGATATCTTATTCGTCACTAAATCGTTAGGACTATTCATTTTCCACTTTGGGCGTTCAGATTAAGGACGAAATATAGGGTACGATATCCAAGAACGGATGTGACCTAGTTTGGTTATTATTGCTGACCTTGCTCGTTGGCTTAGCAATCAATATCACTTTTCCATTATTTTTAGGACTTTTTAGTATAATCATTTGAGTAATTATTATGTCTATATCCAGTTTATTTTATATCATTGCAGGATAATATATTTTGGGAAAAACGTTTTACCTGGTTCCACTGTCGGGTTAGCACGGTGCTATCGTGCTATATTTTCAGAGGGAAATATATAAAGATTATGTGTGCAGTGCCAAAGCAAAAGGCTTATCGGAATTTAATCTGCTTTACAAGCACATATTGAAGAATGGATTAATTCCAATTTTGACCAGTGGGATAGTAATTATCTCTTCGTTATTTTTAGGAAGTTTAATACTGGAATTTTTTTTGGATTCCAGGTCTAGGTAGTTAGATATATGAGGCTATCCAACAACAAGATTTCAATATAGTTCGAGTAACGGTTTTTTTGGGAATGCTATTATATATCATTGGAATTAATTCTGACAGATTTTTCGTATGTAATAGTTGATCCGAGAGTGCGATTAACAAAAGGTTAACGATGCAAATCCATTTGGCAATGTTGGTGAGGGGTTCGTTGGTTTATGGCTTATTAGTGATAGTAATTATCCTAGCAATATATATCCTAGCAATATATGCTTATCGAAAACTTCAATTTCTAAGTATTGCTACAATAATTATTCCAAAAAAAGATAGCTGTGATTTCTCGTAGTTTTGAGCTTTTACATAAATGTTGGTTTATTAGATTCTGTTCATTTCGATGTTTTTATAAAGGGATTCAGCGCTATTTAATTTTTCAATTTTTAAGTCTTTGTTAGATTTAATTATTAGTCCATTGCATATTTATAGTAAAGAAATTATTACATTGCCATATGGTTAAGAAATACAGCCTTATCTGCCGATAAAATACGATCGAGTACATCTGAAAGATCAGGAATATTTAACAAAAAAATATTATTTTTGGAATAATAACTTTTATAAGCATGATTTTTCTTTTGATTGCGTACTTGTATTACCGAAACTCTTTCTTCTTGAGTTTACTAGAAAAATCTATTCCTAGGTAAGATATTAATTTCTTGGTGTGAAGCGATAATCACTTTTGGAATTATTTGGGTGTTAATTTAGGTAGCTGGCTTTTTAGGAGGCCGATACCATCTCTATTAGGAACAGATCCAGGTAGGTACAGATTTTTTTACGCAACGGTTAAAAGTATTTGAACAGGCTTATTAATTGGAACGCTGACTTCCTTATTTATACTCCCTTTTGCTTTATTATTTGGTATGTTGGTAGGATTCTTTGGTGGTTGGTTGGTTGGTTGGTTGGTATTATCAAATATTTATATACTATTTTAAGTTCCATTCCGGGTGTTCTATTAATTGCTGCATCTATTCTGGTATTGTAAATTTTTATTGCCACTCATTCTACTTATTTCTTTACGCTACCAGAGCGAGCTAATACCCAGCTTTTAGCATTGTGCTTAATTCTCGGCGTTACGAGCTGGGGTAATTTATGCCGTTTATTAAGAGCTGAGACATTGAAATTACGGGAATAGGAGTTTATGAACGCTGCCTGAATGATAGCATGGGCAGATGGAAGATTTTTTTTCGCCATATGATGCTGAATGTTATGCATATTGTATTAATTACAGTTGTGCTTGATTTTAGTGGACTGGTGCTTGCGGAAGCCGTGTTGTCTTACGTAGGAGTAGGAGTTGATCCTACCATGTTTAGTTGGGGAAATATGATTAATAGTTCCTAATTAGAATTAGATTGTGTGGTGGCCATTGCGGAGCTTTGGTATTTATGTTTGGTTTGGTACTTGCCCCCAATTTATTTGCAGATGCTCTTAGAGATGCATTGGAGCATCAGATTAGAAAAATACGAAAAGAATAAATGCCAAAATCATTAATAGAAATTAAGGATCTCTCCATTGCCTTCGGCTTGGGAAAAAATCGAAAAACAGTAGTTTCCGATGTGGATTTAACTCTATAGCGAGGTCAATGTTTGGGCTTAGTAGGTGAGTTGGGTAGTAGGAAAAGCCTGACTGCTTTAGCTATTATGTAGTTCTTGCAGTTACGGCGCAGGTCGATGTTCGAAGTCAGATTTTATGGGAAGGTAGGAATTTATTGAATTTTTTGGAACGTGCCATGAGGCAAATACGAGGATTAAAAATAAGTATGATTTTTAGGCCGCAATTTCCGCGTTTAACCCTCTTCTCACTACCCACCAACAAATAAGTGCAATATAGCGTTGCTTTTTATCAGTCATGACTTAGCTGTGGTCTCCTAAATTGCTAAGAAAATTGCTTTCTTGAAAGCGGGATAGCTTGTAGAGTACGCTAACAGCCAGCAATTTTCAAGCAGCCTAAGGAAGCTTACACCCGTAAATTGTTAGCAGCTATACCTTCGCTTAAGACATGAGTATGTGGTTGAGAACCCCGAGCCAGCGTTGTTAACTGACAGGGGATTAAGCGTTTATTTTCCTATGTGGAAAGGAATTTTTAAACGAAAAGTAGTGGATATTAAAGCAGTCGATGGCATTGATTTATCATTATCGACGGGGTAAACTTTGGCATTGGTAGGCGAATCCAGTTGTAGCAAAATTACAACGGCTAAAGTTATTGTCTAATTACTAAGAGTTACTGCGGGGAGCATTTTTTTGAAGGGACAGATTTAGTCGGTTTCTCTGATCGGCAAATGAAACGAGTGAGAAGTAATATTCAGCTGATTTTTAAGGATCCTTACAATGTATTAAATCCTTGTCGGATGGTGGCGGATAGTATTATTGAAAGTTTTTCCACTGAGAATTTAAAGCAAAAACGCAAAGCTTTAATTGGAATATGTCGATGAATTAGATGAATTTTCAGATGGTGAGCTACAAGGTTTGATGTATTGCTCAAGCATTGGTAGTAAAACCAAATAATTAAATATTAATTACTCGATGGACCTATAAGCGCCTTAGATGTCTCTATACAAATGGAAATATTAAAATTACTAGTTTGTTATCCAGAGAGAACATCAAATTTCTTATTTGTTAATTATTTTTAATTACGCACAATTTAGTAACGTTCCTTATTTAGCTTAGCTCATAAAATTAGTGGTAATGGAAGATGGAAAGATTGTAGAGAAAGGAAGCGACCGAAGTACTATTGAAAAATCCAAATTATCCTTTATACTAAGAAATTATTGGCGTCAATTCCGTAGGATTGATTCGCTGATTAGAAACTCAAGTTAATGCTCTGAGCTTAGTGATTTTGGAACGATTAGTAGAAAGGCAGAACGAATGAATTCAACAAATGATATCATTTTTTCAGAACTTTCAGGAAAGCAAGGAAATTTAGGCCATATTCTTTTAAATCTGGAGAAGGCATTAAACGCATTAACTACTGAAATGTAGGGCGAATTGCATAATCAATTGCTCCGATAGGAAAAAAATTCTTCAATTAAATCTGTGATTAATCCGGGGGGAAGGGGATCACGCCTTTTGCGTGGGGAGGGGTGATATTTCTGCTCTCTATATCTATTATAAAGAAAAATCCACAAGCGGCAGAAGATTTCTTCCGTGCTGAGTATCTAATGATACGGCCGCTATTTTCCATTTTTAAAGCCTTATATTTCTTTTTTGGACAAAATTATCATGGGTGGCGGCGTAGGTGTATCCTTACATGGGTTACATCGTGTTGCTACGGAAAGACTTTTATTTGCGATGCCAGAAACTGGAATTGGTTTTTCCCCGACATTGGTGCTGGCCATTTTCTTTCTCGATGTCAAAATAAAATGTGGTATTACTTGGGTTTTACTGGAGAGCATATTGGGGCCGGCGATACAAAATGGTTGGGATTGGTAAATCATATTATTTAAAGTGAAAAACAAGAGGCACTTGTAAAAGCTTTGGCTGATACGCCGATTTCTTCTAAAGACCATAATCAGGTTACAGAAATTATTCGTGATTTTGAATGTAGAATAGAACCCTCAGATTTATTTAATCATAAGCAAGGTATTGCTTATTGTTTCTCGGAAGTTTCTCTTGAAGAGATTATAACGTGGTTGGAGGAATATAATGACAAATGGAGTCAAGTCACTATGAAAACTTTATTGTCTAGATCCTTTGATCCTCTACAAGTTTAAAGGTTACTTTCGAGCAGTTAAAATGCGCTGAAAAAATGAATTTCGACGCAATTATGAATATAGAATTTAATATAGCCCTTCGATTTTTTAGGTTATTTGATTTTTTTAAGGGGGTATTCGCGCCTTTATTATCGATAAAGATCAGTCACCCCAATGGCAGCCCAATAAATTAGAAAAAGTTACTCCTGAAATTGTTTATTATTTTTTTCTTGCGAAGCTAAGTTGTATATGAAATAACTACGATATGGAGAGTTTTAAAAAATTAGTTAAGCTAAAAATTGATGTGAGGAGCTATGTCTTGGATTTGCTTTTTATTCCTCTTCTTAAATACTTAGTACTTCTGGGTGCATAAAACAGCCTAGCTTGCAGCAAGTAAATGCGAACATTTATTTAGCATTAGATTACTATTAGGAGAAAATGATAATATTTTATTAGCTAATTTCTATTATAAAAAGGCGATTGCATCGGAACCTCACTCTGCCAAAGCAAGAAATAATTACGGAATGTTTCTTTTCTGTCAGGGACGTTATAAACAAGCTATGGAACAATTTCTAATTGCAGCCTATAATCCAACATATAGATATCGAGTAGCAGCTTATCAAAATATGTGCTCATGTGGAAAAATTGCCCATATCCATGGATTATAATCTGTTATTATCCTATAGCTATAGCAAATTTTTAAAATATAGCTATACTTGGATATATTTCATCTAATCTAAAGTCAAAGGGAAGACGTATGAAAATTATGAAGTTAGCTCTAGGGACAGTAGTTTCGCTATTTATCTGTGGCACCGCTTTTGCTTATTCAACGGTGATCAAAATAATGACATTATATAAAATAAAAGTGATTGTCGTTAATAATCCTATCCTACTAGCCAAGATTTTAAGTTGATCTGATAAAAAATGGAAAAATCACGAATGCAAATTCCTGCTAACTAAGGGGTTCGCTAACCTCAAAATCAACCCAATGTCAATGACAAAGACAAAGAATGCGTGGTTGTAAATATAGGTGATTTTTAAAATTGTAAATTAACTATTTCTAAAGATAATTAAAATCCTTAGATCCGAATGATCCTCTGCGATAATAATAAACAGTTATCAAAAGTTGATGTAACGGTAGAAAAGAAGGATATGATCCCATGAATTAGAAACTTATTACGATCACCTTTGAAAAAGACGCTTTAAATGCGGCGAAGATTGTCTATTAAATAATTGCTTTCACAGCAACCTGACTTCTAAATCGATGGTTCACCTTCCATTCTCAAGATCCTCGACGTGTGCGAAAATAGTTTCGATACGGCTTGATTTATTCAATAATCGGCTGTTTGCACGTAATTCTCTTTAACTATTTTGTTTATAACTACGAAGTCTTGAATTTTGACCATATTAAGACACTTTTTATTACTGCTTTTATCATAGCCTTTATCAATTTTGTCTTTTCGAAATATTTTGCCTTTAAATTTTGCCTTTAAGATAGTGTCAAATGCTCCTTCTTAAGAAACATCAGCCGTTCCTTCTGAATGAACATTAGCTGTTTGGCTCTTGAAATAGTTAGTTTTCTCATCGGTGATGAAACAGGAAAAATAAGGCTTGAGCACTCCATCCCGGCTAAGTAGTAATGGAATTCTCTTTCTTTTGAGAAATTAAAGATCGCTACTATTCCGGATTTTCTAGAAACTATTTTATTAGTTGGCTTAAACTGATTTTAAGTGGAATTATGAATTTAAATCTGACCTTATTTCGAATTTTTGTGGAATCAATTGCGTAATGCTGATCATATCCCGGTCGGTCCGTGGTCCGTGACATGTTTGAGTAAGGTTTTTCAATATTTTCCCTAAGCGGGGGCTTTGGGAAATAGATCGACATAATCGGGAGTGGTTTTAAATAATTCGTCTACGATTTCGAAAAGTTTTGAAAGTAAATGTAAATTTTTAAGCTTGCCATCATAACCACCAATATTATAACACTCTCCTATTTTGCCTTGATTTAAAATTGTTTCGATCCTGCGACAATGATTAATGATGTGTAACAAATTTCCGATTTATTGACCATCACCATAAATGGGGATCACTTTGCTCTTCAGGATATTTACTAAGCTTAAAGGAATCAATTTTTGGGGATATTGATAAGGAACATAATTTTTTCAAAAATTAGTCGTTTTTAATCCATAAGTCACATTAAATATTCTAACGACATGATCGGCAGCTGCCTTAGAATCAGCATAAGAAGAATTGGGTTTATAAGGACGATTTTTAGTAAAAGAAAGTTCATAATTTTTTAAGGTTTCAAAGACTTGGTCTGTTAAAATATAATGAAAACGATGAGTAGAAAGATTCCATTCTTCTAGCCAGTATTTTTAGCGATGGTTAATAAGGAATGTGTACTCATTACATTAGTTTCTATAAAGATATTCGAACTTGTAATGAATCGATCAACATGAGATTAGGCAGAAAAATTAACAATAGTGTCAATTTTACGTTGTAAAAAAATTCATTTAATAGGTGAATATCGTTGATGTTTCCTTTTAATAAAAGCGAAACGCGAAGAAAGAGAGTTATGCTGAGAAAGGCTATGTAGCGGATCCGCTAAATTAGCTAAATTACCTGCATAGTTGAGTTTGTCTAAAATGATAAGGGCGTCCTTAGGATAGTATTCTCTCCAATAATGAAAAAAAATTGGAGCTAATAAATCGCACACCACTACCAGTAATTAAAAGTTTTCGCATTAATTTCTCATGAAAAAATTTTAGCTTCTTTAAGTTTCACGTTGTTACTATCTTTAGTCGATAATAATGGAGGCAAATTCCTTAATAACGGCCAATCAATTGATAAATCAGGGTTATTCTAAATAATGATATGTTCATCTTCAAGATGGTAGTATTCTGTGCATTTATAAATAACGTCACATAAGGTATAAAATCCATTTGCGAAACTAGGAGGCACCGATAACAAATACTTATTTTGTGTAAAGATGAAAGCCTTGGAACTTGCCAAAAGTAGGAGAGTTTTAGCGTAAATCTATAATAACATCATAAACAATCCTCGCCGTAATCCTAACTAATTTTCCTTTCGGATAATGAAGCTGATAATGAAGTTCTCGTAAAATATTGTGAGCTGATTTACTGTGATTGTCTTGAACAAAATTAAGTGGTTTGCCATTCAACAATGCGTCGTCAAATTTTTTCTGCTGCCAGGATTCTAAAAAAATCCGCGTTTATCGGCGAAGACAATGAGTTTGATTAACTTAGCATCTTGCAATTGTGGAATTAAGCATTCCATAATTATTTCTTTACGAGGCCAGTAGATATTACATTCCAATTTTTACACACAATTGACTAAATAATTCCTGTAGCTGCTTTTTAGCATAGTTTCGGCTAAATATTTTAGTTGATTTGCATTGATAAAGCCTTTTAGATAGGCGATTTTTTCCAAATATGCGATCCCTTAATCCTTGTTCCTCTTAGATAATTTTTATAAATTGACCGGCTTCTGTTAGTGAATGATGTGTCCCAGTGTATAACCAAGCTGCTCCACAGCCTAGAATGACAACGGATAATTGTTTTTTTCTAAGTAAATTCTATTAACGTCTGTAATTTTTAACTTGCCACGAGTAGAAGGTTTAAGTTTCTTAACAAAATTGATCACTTGATTGTCATAAAAATATAACCCGGTTACAGAATAATTCGATTTTAGATTTTGAAGTTTTTCTTCTATAGAAATTGTCCGCCCTTCTTTACCAAATTTGACAACCTCATAATCCGAAAGATTGTTCACGTAATAATCAAAAACAGTTTCGCCTTGCCGTTGCTTTGTCATATCACGTAACTTAGATACAAGTTGTGACATATAAAAAATATTGTCCCTAAGAATCAAACATACTCTGTCGTTATTAATAATAAAATTACGACCGACATTAAATGCATCTGCTAAGCCGCGTGCCGCGTGGCCGATCCTGAGCTACATAGGATAAATGAATTCCCCATTGAGAGCCGTCTTTCAATAAACTTTGCATTCGGGGTAAACTTTCGGGAGTTGAGATAAGCAAAATGTCACGGATACCCACTAACATTAAAACGGATAAAGGATAGTAGATCATAGGCTTATCATAAACCAGAAATAAATGCTTATTCACCACTGCAGTGAGTGGATATAGTCGTGAGGCTGTCCCGCCCAGCCAATATAATCCCTTTCATGAGCAAAATCATATCGGAAACATTTCTCTCTTCGGAAACATTTCTCTCTCACAACTTTTGAGTTCCTTTTTGCAGCTTGGGAGAATTCCGATAGTTTTAGTGAAGCAACTTTTTGACTTGCATTTTAAAAATAATGTTATAATGGCAAACTACTTAGGTTATAAAAATAGATAGAGGAGCTTAAAAAATGCTTAGCGAATTAAAAAGGAAAGAAAATGTAGGGCAACCGATTCGAATTGGCCTTATTGGGGCAGGTGCTATGGGGTTAGGAATCGCTTGGAAAATTCGTAGAACCACTGGTGTGGAACTTGCCTTTATTGCAGAATTAATATCTAAGCAGCAGAAAAAGCAAAAAATTATGTGAAAAAGACGAGCCTTTTTGATGACACTTCAAAAGGTTTAGACGATTTCACTATTTCCCTTGATGTTCTCGTGGAATCCAGTAATTCCATTTCCCCAGCTACTCCCTATTGTTTAAAAGCGATCGAATGTAAAGTACATGTGGTATTAATAAATGCTGAGGTGGACCTTGTGATCGGGGACCCTATTTGCAGCATCAAGCGCGCAAGCAGGAAGTTATTGTGACTAGTGATTCAGGTGATCAACACGATGTCTTAATGCGGATGATTGAAGAGATTGAATTCTGGGGATTTAAGATTGTCCAGGTGGGAAATATCAAAGGATTTTTAGATCGTTATGCGACAGCAGATAGCAAACGAGAAATAGCTAAAAAATTAATCTAAATTTAATTCAATGTATTGCCTATACAGGTGGAACGAAGTTAAATATCCAGATGGCCTTAATTGCCAACGGCGCTGGACTGACACCTCTTGGTACCTAGGATGGAAAGGCCCTAAAGCGGAACAGGTCACAGAAGCACTTGATCTCTTTAATTTTAACGCTTATGAAAAGCAAGGTCGTGTTGATTATATTTTAGGCGCATAACCCCGGCGGCGGTATTTATGTAGTTGGGCGTTGTGAAGATTCTTTCCAGCGCGACTATTTAAAATATTACAAAGTTCATGATCGCTATCCTTACTACCTTTTCTATCATCCTTATCATTTATGCCATTTAGAAACCACACGTGCTATTGCATTAGCCGCTCTTTGGAATAAAGCTGTGTTAACGCCTCGTTATGACCGTTTGACGGATGTATATGTATATGCTTATGCCAAACAACCATTGAAAGCAGGTGAACACATCGCACATTATATTGGCAATGATCAAATGTACGGTTTAATTCGAATTGCAGAGGAGACTGATAATGAGAATTTGCTTCCAATCGAATTATTGGATACAGAAAAAGGAGTGCCTAAAACTCGCATTAAGCATAAACTTTCTCAGAATAAAGTAATTCGATGGTCAGATGTTGAATTACCGGACAGTGAGGTGAGCTGCTTACTCTATACTAAGCTCAAGAAAGCTTATTGAAAATAGCTGTAATGGAAACTGCTTAAGTTAATTTGAAATATATTGCTATCCTTCGGTGGAGAACCTTGTGTGTGGTCTGTATGTGGCAAGAATTCTCACTCTCCAAAGGGGTTTAAAGTAACGGTTATCGACAAAGGTGAGCGTCCAGGAGGACTTGTAACCAGCTTTCCAATATGGTGAAAATTGGTATGACATGGGTGTGCACATGCTCTACGCCTTTAATCAAGAAATTTTCTACGATATTAAAGAAATTAATTAAAGAAATTATGGGCGATGAGCGCATTGAAGTTGAACTCAATGCTAAAATCTGATGAGTGGAGGGGGAATCTTATTGCTACCTACCCACTTCAATTTCAAGATATGATTAAAGGCATTCCTTTTTTAAATTGTGTAGGCAAGTGAGTAGATTATTTTGTACCCAACTTAAAAATTATATCCCAGCACGACAATGAAGCAATGTAGAAGAAGCCTTGATCCAACTTTACGGCAGCTGCTCTATAAATTTTTTTTGAAGATTTCACTTATCGTTATTGGGAATTACATCCTCGAAATTTATCGGCTACATTTATTACTACTAAAATGGCTAAACTTACAACGATTGACGTAATAAAAAAAGGGTTTAGAAAAACTTGATATAAAATAAAATATTAAAACAACAGAAGTGCTTTAGTTAAGGAAACACTACATTATTCTCGCACGGGTTCTGAGGTGATGCCGCGATGTTTAGCGCAAACAATTATGACCTTAGGTTGGACGATAATTCAAAATTCGGAAGTTAAACATGTTATTGTTGAAAATCAGATAGTAAAAAGCGTTATACTTATTTTATCCTAAAAGATTTTCTTTATGCAGTGATACTTGGACTTGTCTTTTTATTTGGCGTTTTGCTTTTAACAGAAACCACACCCAGTACAGATATGTAATTTTGATGGGTTTATGTCTAGCTATTGAAACTCTTATATGTCCCGTTAATTATTTTCTTATTTTTCCAGTTTTAATTGCTCTAATCTGTTTAATTTTATAGTAAATTACTATGGAAAAGAATAGCACTAATTTCATTAGGATTGATTTTGCCAAGCATGATTCTAGTTGGTGGGTGTTAAATTAGGAATAAAGTAACGATGAGTATATTTTAATACAGCATTATAACAGGTCCCACAGACACTAAAGCTTTTCACCTAAAAATTATGAGCTGTATTTCAAAACTAATAACATTCAAAAAATTATTACCTTAAAACTAATATCAGAGTTATTTTGACGTATCCTAGATTAGCAATTAAAGAAATATTCAAGGGATTCATTAAATTAATGATGGGATTTAATCTGCTTATGGTAGATTTTTTCAGTATGGCTGAATATATCAATTCTTACTTTAAAATACAGCATCTATTTAAAGTGGTAGATCCATGGCAGGATAAATCAATTTTTATAGAATCTTCATAACTTTTTTATTTTTTACTATAAAGTCAGCTTGATGGTTATTAATTTATTTCTCTATTTAACGGATTCAATAATTTTTCTTATCTTATGACTCAAAATAAAGCTTAGGATTTTTGTACACTTTTTTCTTATTGGAAGTATATTTTATTTAATTGCTGTCTGTTTGAATGCAGTTTATTACACCTGTTTTCGCTTACCTTTCTAGTTGATTATTGATCTTTATACCGCTTCTGGATGCGTTACTGTATGGAGAGAATTTAAATGGAAAGATCCGAAAGAGATTTATTGCGGTCTTATTTTTCTCTCACCCAGTGAAACAAATAGCTAAGCCCATAGCTCGTATAAATTATAATTAATAATTCAAAAGGTACCTGAAATCGGGTTTAAGAAATAGTATTAGAAAAAAACATAAATAAAATACAAGGTTGCTTAATAAAAAAAGATGAGAAAAATTATTTTTGTTCATATTTTTTTCACAGAAAGATAATTTCAGCTATCAAAAAGAAATAAAGTACAACTATAAAAATTTGTATGGGAAATGAGGTTATCAGAAACGTTATCTAATCTGCCAAATAACTTTTAAATAATTTAAAAAATTTTGAAAGATGAAGTCAAGTAATGTAATGATGCTATTGGCTGAATGCATTATAATCGATATACGGATTAAAGAATTAGATCTATGAATTATCTGATCTCAATATGAGTTGCGAAAAACTAGAAATCATTTTTTCGGTTAAAGCTTTGAAATTTTGTAGTAGAAATTAAGTGGCGACATAGTTCATAAAATGCATTTCTTGAGAAAGCGAAAGTGGCCCCTGCTCTTTTAATTTAGAAATTAGAAGATCATTAGCTTGCTGTTCTGTTAAGTGTTTCTGTTTTTGGATAATATTTTTGATATAGAACCAATATAAATTTCTAGAAGTAATGTTGGTGTAAGCATACGTATTGAATAGTAATTTGTTTCTAATTTGACATCCCCCTACTAACAGGATAGTAGGTAAAGAAAACAATACCAGTGCAACTATTATTTTTTTTCTAAGAAAAATTTCGTTTTAGGAAATAATAAACTGTCCCCATGAACAAAGGGAAGATATAACGATAGCTAAACTAAGCCTTAAGAGAAAAGAAAGCAAGTAAGGTGGGGGATGATTGGAAAATAAATAGATGTCAATTAAAAATACAAGACCAATAAGGATGGCGAATGGCAAATTGGATAAAATCATGACGGTTTAACTAAAAAAAGAAAATTGAGCGAAATCAAAAGATTAAAAAAAGAGCGGCCAACGGAAAAAATAAGCTGCGATCGATGTAATAGCCTTCAATGATTAACAAACTGCTTAATGTAATTTGAACAATGATGATGGCAGAAAGATTTTATCTAAATAAAGCGAAAATTCTAGCTAAGAAAGTAGGATAGCCCTGGGGTTATTTCAAACATAAACCCATAATTTCCCTGTAAGAAGTACCTTGGCAGGGGCTAAATAACCTTGTGAATCCGGCTGAGTGATTTGATAGATATTTCGGTGATATAAAATTAAGGAAATGATTAGTTTGAGAAGTAAGGCACCCAAGCTAATACTAGCTAGCGCCCAGCGTTGAAATGTTAGACTCATTTTTTTATCTTCTTGGATATTTATTTATTGAATCATCTCACAACCAATAAAGAACAAGGAGTATATCGCAAGACTTTTCGAGTGGTGCTTCCCATAACCACATTATGCAATCGGCTATGGCCTGTAGCGTCCATAACAATTAAGTCATAATTAAAGTCTTCAGCTATATTGAGAATGACATTCGCTGGAGTTCCAAAAAGAAACTGTTTTTTTATTGTAACTCCACTGAAATCAAAGTTAATTAGAAATTGATTTAGTTTGTGGACTTGTTCTTCTCTAAATTTTTCTTCTTGTGCTTGGATTTCAGAAATTTCCATCCCCAACGGGTTGAATTGGCTGTTAGGTAGTGCAGAAACTATACAAAGCGAAGCAGAAAAACGATGACAGAGATCAACAGCGAAATGTAGCATTTTCTCAGAAGCAGGAGAACCATCAATGCCTCATAGGACTTTGGATACTCTTGAATTTTTGCATGTCGAGTAACAGCTTCTATAGTTCGTGCTCGTTTTATAATGCCCAGTAGAGAAGCCTGATTTACATTTTCCGCCTAGGATAATTAAGTCGGCGTTAATAGATTTTACAGTTTTCAGAATTAAATCAGGAGGATTGCTGTAATCGACATATAATTTTTTACGGATCTTTTTATATTAATAAGCTCGAGTTGCCATTATTACAAGCGTTGTATCGCTTCTTCCTGGTAGGTTCCAGAAGCAAACCAGTCCTTCCAAAAAAGAGGGAATCACATGGATTAAGGCAAGATCAATGGAGAACTTTTGGAAAAGATGCTTTAAAAGTTGCAGGGCTTTTCTAGAATTTGATGAAAAATCCATAGCTAATAAAACTTTAAAATGATTTTCCATAATTTATCCTTGTATGAACTGGTTTTACGCAATTGCAACGGCGGGCGAAAAAAAGACATTAAGCTGTCCTTATAGCTTGAAGTTGTTTAATATTAAAATAAGTTAGGCTGTGAAGTCTAATTTTCTTTAAAAAAAGAGCCTCTATTGCAGAACAGATTTTTTAAAAAATGGTAAGTGTTCTAGAAAGACCAGCTGGCTTAGCGTTTTATCCTAGAATTCTAGAATTAACGTATCTATTTTTTTGGAGCAAAACTATGAAAAAATGGCATTCTCTCTAATCGGAATGGGCTTAGGTTTGGTGGTAAGTACTCCTCTTTTAGCAAGTGATGCTTGCACAGATATTATCTTTCTCAGTAACGGATATGACCAAGGAGATCGATTGTCTTTTAAAATTGATTATAACAACGATGTGAAATCCTGTTGGCACGTACACCAATAATACCAACCGCGGAGAACAATTGCCTACCGAAGGAAGGCGTAACCTTTTCTAAAACATGGGTTAGTACGAATTGTTACGCGATATGTTGCGATAAAATTGAACTCCCCATTCATTTTTTTAGGGGCACATTGTTTGGTGAATATGGGTAAGCCGCAAAAGGAACTCTCAAGGTATGGCTTAATTCTAAAGACCCAAATTATCACTGCACTGAATGGTCTGGTAATTCGAGCTTACCTCATACAATTACAGTTCAAGGGTTAAGCTCATTTTTCCGGTTCTGGTGCAAGCTAGACGCACTATTTGAAAATGGCTATGGGTGGGCTCGAACCACCGACCCCAGCATTATGAATGCCGTGCTCTGACCAACTGAGCTACATAGCCATAGAGAATTTGCGATAAAAAAGTTGCATTCTGGCGATTTGTCTGAATGATGTCAAGCCACTAACTTCTTCCCCCTCCCTCCCGGAAGTATATTATATCACCATCCTGGATGATGTAATCCCTGCCTTCGAGACGCCATTTGCCTGCGTCTTTAGCTCCCTGCTCCCCTTTAAATTGAATGTAATCGTCATAGCCAATGACTTCGGCGCGGATAAAACGCTTCTCAAAATCAGTGTGTATTACACCAGCAGCTTGTGGTGCTTTGGCGCTATTTGGACAGGTCCATGCCTGGATTTCTTTAACGCCAGCGGTGAAGAAGGTAATTAAACCCAACAAGTCATAACCTGCTTGAATGAGGCGGTTTAATCCTGGTTCTTCGATATTAAGGCTTTGTAAAAATTCTATTTGTTCCGAAGGAGCAAGTTCTACGATTTCTGATTCAATAGCCGCGCAAACAGGAACTAATTTTGCATTTTCTTTTACAGCATATTTGAAGACTTGATCTAAAAAAGGATTATTAACGAAACCTTCTTCGCCCACATTCGCGACATACAGCACAGGCTTCGAAGTTAAAAGCTGATAAGGACGGAGTAGTGATTCTTCTTCTTCCGTTAAATTGAGACTTCGTAAAGGGTTCCCTTCGTTCAACCAATTTTTAAATTTTTCGAACAAAAATTGGGTATCGCGAGATTTTTTATCCCCACTTTTGGCTTCTTTGGACAACTTAATTAAAATTTTATCAACCGTTTCCATGTCGGCTAACGCTAATTCCGTATTTATCACCTCAATATCGGAAACGGGATTAATAGTTCCAGAAACATGTGTGACGTTTTCATCTTTAAAGCAGCGGACAACGTGAGCAATCGCTTGAGTTTCACGAATATTGGCCAGAAATTGATTGCCTAGCCCTTCACCTTTAGAAGCTCCAGCAACAAGACCAGCGATGTCGACAAAATTAACGGTAGTTGGAATTGTTTGTTTAGGGTTAACAACTTGAGCAATTTTTTCAAGACGCCTGTCAGGGACGGGGACGATTCCCACGTTAGGTTCAATAGTACAAAAAGGATAATTCGACGCTTCGATGCCTGCTTTGGTTAATGCGTTAAATAATGTTGATTTTCCGACGTTAGGTAAGCCAACAATGCCACATTTAAAGCCCATTTTTTCTTCTCTCACCCCATGGCTAAAAACAGAAGAAATTATATTAACTATATAAATCGCGTATTGCTTTTTGAAACTCGCCGATTACCAATTCCTCAACAATAGATAATCCTTTTTCAATCGCTGCAAGAATAGCGCTTCGATCATTTTTTGAAGGAGGAGTTAGTACATAAGGAATAACCCGATCTCTATGTCCTAGATGACCTATACCAATCCGCAAGCGATAAAAATTAGCGGTTCCTAAATGCTGAATGATATTTCGCAATCCATTGTGCCCTCCGTGCCCCCCGTTTTCTTTTAAGCGAATATCCCCCGCTGGAAAGTCCAATTCATCATGGGCCACTAAGATTTCTTGTGGGATCAATTTATAAAATTGAGTCACAGCAGCCAGCGCTAAACCACTTTCGTTCATATAAGTGGAAGGCTTAAATAACCAACAACGGTTCCATTTACCAATAAGTCCATGAAATTTATTTTCTTTACGTAAGGATTGCTGTTTTTGGTTTGCTAGGGCTTCAACGAACCAAGCTCCCGCATTATGTCGGGTCCCAGCATATTCGTCGCCCGGATTTCCGAGACCGACAATGAGTTTAATACCGTTTGCCAATGGCGATTATTCCTTTTCTTTAGCGCTCGCCTCTTCGGATTCACCGCCAGCAGTTATTTCTTCAGATCACGCCAATGGTGGTTCTTCCACAGCTTTCGCAGCAGCTAGACTAGCTTCAGCAGCTTCATCCTCAATATCTGCTTTGCTCACTCGTGGCAAATGAACACTCACAATAGGTAAATCATTTTCTTCCTCGATAGCAGTAGCCAATTCAACACCGGAAGGCAGCTTGAGATCGGACAAATGGAACGATTCATCCAAGCCCAGTTTAGAGATGTCCACTTCGATATATTCCGGTAAATCGGCAGGAAGGCATCGAATGTCCACATCAGTTTGGACATGGGAAATGATGCCGCCGGCTTCAACCCCAGGACATTCTTCCTCATGAATAAAATGTAAGGGAATGTGCATAGTTAGTTTTTTGGATGCTTTAATGCGTTGAAAATCAATATGAAGAATTTTTGGCTTAGTGTGGTGACGCTGCATATCTTTAAGGATTACTTTTTGTTTCTTATCACCAATTTTGAGTGTCAAAATCGAAGAAAAAGTGGCCTCATTCTCGAAGGCTTTCAGTACATCTTTTTGCGACAAAGCGATAGATTGAGGAGCCTTCCCTGCCCCGTACACAGTGCCTAGTACTTTGTCATCAAATCGGCGCATTCGCCGTGTCGCTTTTTTACCAGTGTCTTCACGTAATTCAGCTAAGAATTCAAAACTTTCAGTGGCCATATCTTGCCCTTCCATTTGCGAATGAGGTATTTTACTGAGGTTTAATCCAAAAAGAAACCCCGTAGACCAAAACTTCGGCGGTTTCCCAAAACTCCTTCGGTCATAGAGAGATTTTTTATATAGGATGTACTTTATTTGCAGTTGCTTCCGTTGTGGCTGGTTTTTCTTTATTACCCCAAATGGTTAATTGCTTCTCGCTTTTTTCAGGCCATAGGTGCAGCGATCATTTTTCCTTTGATGAGCAGCACTTTGTTAATTCATATTTTTTGAAAATGAAATCCCAAAAGCGTTAGCGCTCTCAGGAACTGTGTGGAGTATGAGGTTAGCGATTAGGCCCGTGTTGGGCGGAATCATAACTTCATTAATTAGTTGGCGAGCAATTTTTATTTTAAACATGCCTCTTTACCTCATTGGTTTATTTATTGTCCTCCTTTGTCTACCGCATACACCAACTGAAAAAGGTGTGAAAATTGACTGGATTGGGATTGGATCTTATTCGTAATGAGCGTGGGTACTATTGTTTTAGGAGTTCTCAGTGGAGCGGAGCAAAGCTGGACATCCAGTGAGACGTATGGCTATTTTAGTGTAGGTGGTGTAGGTTTATTGCTATTTATTGTTTGGGAAGTAAGGGCAAAACAGCTCTTACTTAATGTTCAGTTATTTGAAAAACCTTTATTTTTTCCAGCGACAATGACTTGTGCGGCTGGCGGAACATTAAGCGGGATTCCTTTATTTATTAATCCCCTGTATTTTTAAATATGGTACGCGATGTTTCCCACGCTCAATACTGGATGGTTAGTTTTTTTTAATAACACTAGCTTTTCTAATTTTTACCTTATTTCTGAACACAATAATTAAAACAATTGGTGCCTTTGGAAGTATTTTGCAGGATTTTTTTTGTGGAATAATTGGAGCTTTATTGTATTTAATTATGAATCTTTTGGTTTTGGTGATCTACATTATTTTACCTTGCATTTTTTTTGGAATTTCGTGGGCTATTTACAACACGGTGTCAGGAGTAGCCGCCAGCATGTCTGTATCTAAGAATAAAGTCAGTGTGGCTATTGGCAGTGTTTACACATTTTTTAATTTAGTGGGTTCAATATGTTTAGCTATTGCTGTTGTGATTTTTTGAAAAGTTGAATTAAGCCATTTAGCAAATTTCTTAACTCAAAAAAATTTTATTTTGACTACTTCCTAAATGGACCAAATGCGCATAGTTCTTTCTAATCCCAAAAAATCGAAAAGTATAATTTCTCATTTAGGAGAAATTGTGAATACGGCATTGGTTGGCTTTAGATATGTCTTTGTGCGAGGCTATCATGGGGTTATGTTATTTTTGGATTTTTTCTTAATAGCTTTATTATAGCTTTATTAATTATCACGAGTATCGCTTGGCTAAAATATTGGTGTTCTTTTAATCCAAAAACATCGAGCTAACGGACTCTTTTTGGTTAATACGTGAAATGGTTTCGGCAATAAGGGGACTCAACGAGATTTGTTTTATTTTGGTACAAGCTGCGGCTTCTTTTTGTAAAGGGATAGTATCGGTGACGATTAGTTCGTCAATTGTGGATTCTGTGATATTTTCAATGGAATTTCCTGACAAAACCGGATGGGTACAATAGGACGATACTGTTACGGCGCCCTTGTCTTTTAAGGCTTGAGTAGCATGGCATAGCGTGCCAGCTGTATCGACGATATCATCTACAATAACACAATGACGCCCCTCTACATTGCCAATGACATTCATGACTTCAGTTTGATTAGGTCCAGGACGACGTTTGTCGATAATAGCCAAATCTGAATCGTTTAGTCGTTTAGCAATAGCGCGAGCACGAACTACACCACCGACATCAGGAGAAACAATCATGGGATTTTCTAATTTTTCGAGTAAGCGATATTCTTCTAACGCAGTGATACTGGCATAAATATTATCCACTGGCATATAAAAGAAGCCTTGAATTTGATCTGCGTGAAGATCGACAGTGATCAATCGGGAAAATCCTACATTTTGCATCATATCAGCGATCACTTTCGTGCTAATAGGGACTCGTGAAGACCGCACCCGACGATCTTGGCGTGCGTAGCCGAAATAAGGCACAACGGCGGTAATGCTCGCAGCGGATGCTCGACGAAAAGCATCCCCCATCAAAATTAATTCCATTACATTTTCATTGACTGGATGGCCTGTTGAATGAATAAGATAGATATCTCGTCCCCGGACATTTTCTTGTATTTCAATACGAATCTCGCCATCAATAAAGCGGGTAACTAACGCGTTTCCAATAGTGGTATTCAGTTCTCTCGCTACGTTAACAGCAAGCGTGGGGTTAGCGCTACCGTGAAAAATGCGAATATCGCGAAGATTAGACACCCAATTTCCTTTATAAATAAAAAATCATAGCTGGGGTGCCAGGATTCGAACCTGGGAATGCTGGGATCAAAACCCAGTGCCTTACCGCTTGGCGACACCCCATTAATCAGATCAAAAACAGATAAATGAGCAGCCATATTAGCAGTTTTAGTAGCTCTGTCAAACTTGTATAGATTACGGACAAGCCTTTAACGTTGGTGATTTTTCTACTTCGTAAGCTCCTGATCACTCTCACTCTTCCTTGATGCTGGTTGTTCTTAAATCATCGCGGTCGGAGTCTATGTGGTTGAAAACTTAACCGACAAAATTATTATGTATAGTATATAAATTATGTATAGTATATAATAAGTGCTATTCTCTTCCACCTGTTCTTGCGTAAGATTCCTTTCGTTTAAAGGGAATAGCCCAAGTTATTTCGATAGCTTTCAAACCAAGGCGGAATAGTCCTCGTAGGGATAGAGCGCGGAGATTGTGGAAAGTCAAAGAAAGAAAGATAGAAGGGATTATCAAAATACCTAATATACAAGGGAAACTAAAAACCTAAAACTAAAAAAGATTTTTTAATGAGATTTTTATTATTTTTTATTATTGCTCCAAAATATCAGTTTTATATTTTTTATACAAGTTTTTTGAATTTTTCTTGTAAAAAAGAAACAGTAGCATCGTTCAGTTTAGAAAAAGATAAATTAATTGTTAGTCGTATTAGTCGATTTAATAATAACTCCAAATAATATTTTTAATAAATCGAGAGGGTTGGAAAACATGGATAAATCCAAGATTTCAGACGATCCTCGATCTTTGTGTGTTTTTAAGTTTAGTGCATTTTAACTCAATGACTTCCTCAGGGGTTCGGTGCTCGAGTAGAAATGCTACTGTAGTTGAAGTAATTTTTTCATTTTCATTTTCGAGTGGTTGATTTTCTTCTTTGATTTTATATCCCAAGCTTTTAGCCATATAAGTTGTGATGTAGAGATGTTGACAGCCGTCAATGAAAATATAATTTGCCAGGGCGGTCTTTTGTAAAATATTAAGTGCTTTAAAAAGCATTCTTTATGACATGTTCAGTCAAAGTTCCAGAAAAGACAACAATTTTGATGCTTTCACTTTCAGTTTTGTTTAAGAATGTGTTAATATCTTGCATATCTTCTTGAGAAAAAATACAAGCTTTTTGATAGTTGTCGAGGTAGGGTTTTATATTTTTCTCATTAAAGTCAATACCTATAAATTTAAATTTATCCGCATATGGAACATTTTTGACTTTACTTTCTAATAACTTAAGAAAATTCCCATTTCCACAGCCAGCATCTAATGATAAAGAAATTTTTATTAGTATCTAAACTTTTTTCTAATTCGCAGATTTTATCGGAAAGGAATAATTTTGGTATAAAATTTATAACCAATGACGGTTAAACATACTGCATACCGGTAAAGGTTCGCATCACCCGTTTCATTTTCATCAATTCTAAAATAAAATTTATCTTTCCTATTTCAAAGATCTAACTTTATAATAATAATAGAATTTTTTTCCATTGAAGAAAGTTTTTATTTTATCGGAAAAAGCAGTTTGTGTGAATGAAGATTGTTTATCACTAAGGTTTTTTGAGGGGGGGGGATCCGTATTTTATTTCCTAGATAGAGCCACTAAATAGGTAAATAAAAAAATTTTATTGATTCAGAAAAAGTATATTTTTTTAATTTTTATAATTGCCAAGATTTGATAATGATTTTGATAGTAAAAGGTCCTTTATTTAATATTAAAGTGTAGGGTACGATAGAATCAATTGTGGAATATCGAGAAAAACGAATGCTCCAACCCTTTTGTTGTAAGACGGTTAAATGGCCGTAGGAATCAAAGTTGCCATGATAGATGCCTGGTGCAGGGATGCCCCGGACCCAATAATAAAGATTTGAAACAGGAAGTTGCCAACCCAATTGTTGCTGCAATAATTGCTCGGGTGTGCAAGTGGTATAATGTTCTTGAGAAGAGCGCCATAACATTACCATTCCGGGTCGGCCAGATATTTCAACGCTATAAATTCCCAAGGTAGAATGGATACGAATATGATAATTAGTTCCTTTTTGTTGCCATTCATATTCGGCGATGATGGTTCTGCCAGGCTCTTTAATGCTGAATGCACCATCGATATTCCAAAGTGAAAACTGGCTTAAAGCATGATAGTGTTTTTGCCAGGATTGAGCTTGGTAGGTGACAGTAGGCTGAGTCGGCAAACGGAGGGTAGGAGTGCAGCCGGCAGTTGCTGCTAAAGTACTCAGGAGAATTAATCTTGAATAATTTTTCACGGAGAAGCTCCTTCTCTTTCTGATTTCTGATTAAAGTAGATAACCGCTTTTTTTAATAAATATATTTTTTATGAAAACCATGCAATTATTTTTCTGTGAGGATGCTTGTCCACCGTTCGCGTTAGTTGTTCCAAAATCGTTAAACCCAATAGGAGTCAAGACTTCTATAACGCTATAGGAAGGCTCTCCTTTAACATTTCAACGATTTGCTTTAAAGTAATAGCATGTTGGTCAAAAAGTTACCAAAACCAGACCCCGTTGCCCAGCTTCATAGCGATCGCTTGAAGTTAAAAATTTTAGAAGAGATTGATCGACAAGGGCCGCTCACCTTTGCGCGTTATATGAACTTAGCTCTTTATTCACTAGGTCTAGGCTATTATAGCGCTGGCGCGCATAAATTTGGAGCAGCGGGCGATTTCGTTACTGCACCTGAAATTTCTCCTATTTTTTCTCAATGTGTAGCACGTCAATGTTATCAAATATTACAAGACTTAAACGGCGGCGATATTCTCGAACTTGGTGCGGGAACTGGAATGATGGCAGTCGGTATATTAAAAGAACTTAAGCGTAATCGATGTTTACCTAATTGTTATTTCATTTTAGAAGTCAGTGCGGATCTACGAGACCGTCAAAAAACATTTCTTCGAAAAGAGCTTCCAGAATTAGTTGACAGTGTTAGGTGGCTAAATCAATTGCCCACAAATTTTGTGGGCATTATTGTCGGAAATGAAGTGATAGATGCCTTGCCAGCCCATAAATTTAAAATTGAAAATAATGCTATTAAAGAAATTTATGTAGATAGTGAAAGAGAAGAGTTTGTATGGAAAATGGCTGATCCTTCGTCGCTTGATTTAACTCAGCAAATTAAAAATTTAGGCATTGATTTTCCTACTGATTACGAATCAGAAATTAATTTATTATTGACGCCTTGGATTGCTTCGTTGGCTGATGTTCTAAAGAAAGGATTAATTTTGTTGATTGATTACGGATTCCCGCGACATGAATATTATCACCCAAATCGTAACCGAGGTACTATTGCTTCCCATTACCGACATTATAGTCATTTCGATCCACTTATTTTGCCCGGCATTCAAGATATTACCATTCATGTCGATTTTACGGCCGTTGCAGAAGCGGCTGCTCGCCATCGATTGAGTGTAGCGGGATTTATTCATCAAGCGGGTTTTTTGTTAAATTGTGGCCTCACTTCATTCACCACTTCCCCAAAAAATGTAGTAGAGCATTATCAAATTGCACAACAAATTAAGAAACTAACATTGCCTAGTGAAATGGGAGAATTATTTAAAGTAATTGCCTTAACTCGTAATTATAATTCTGCTTTACTTGGCTTTTCGAGCAGAAATCAAATAGGCCGTCTTTCCTTCTGATTATACGTTCTTCTCCCTTGGAGCGGATGAAATTAAGGGGCGAATGGCTTCCAGTCGTAGCGTTTCCAGCGCTTTTGCGAAAGCTTCTCCTTTTAATTGTCTTTCTTGTAAGCGCTTAATGTCGATTGACTTAATGGCTTTAATGGTTTTTCGGATTTTGTCATCATTTTTAGCTGAGTTAGGATAAAGCGAGCTACAAATAAAAAGAAATTGTTCAAAACGTTCGTTCCTGCGCAACGCATCAGTTTTAATGATAAAATTCAGAAACTCTTTTTCATTCATTTGGTCGATATCTTTATATAATTCTTTGAATCGTGAAACCATAGTCGCTAAATCGGAATATTCATTGGGAACTCGATATTGTAAAGTTAGTTGTTGTTGAATCGCTCCGAATGAAAGATTGCTGAATAGAGCAGTAAAGCGAAGAATAGGGGATAAAGTTTTACTTGCGATTTGAGATAAAGTGTTCATGCTTTTGTATTGATGATGGAGAGTGGGGAATAAAATAGCTAAAGCGCCACAATCGTCTAATACTGTGAAAAATCGAGTGGGTGTTTCGTTAGCGAGTGCACGTACTAGCTCTTGCCAAACACGTTCAGGTACTAATGAATTTACCTCTCCTGCACTCGTCATTTTTTTCATCAGGTCTAATGTCTCAGGATGAATAGAAAATTCAGGAAATTTGGTCGCCAAGCGAGCTAAGCGTAAAATCCGCACAGGATCTTCTTGGAAGGCGGGAGAAACATGACGTAAGACTTTAT
Source organism: Candidatus Coxiella mudrowiae (assembly GCA_001077715.1). Lineage (GTDB taxonomy): Bacteria > Pseudomonadota > Gammaproteobacteria > Coxiellales > Coxiellaceae > Coxiella > Coxiella mudrowiae. Next base: position 129,547 of record CP011126.1, read on the forward strand.
TTTTTAGATCTTGTTGACCGCCGTAAGGATCAACGAGCTTGCCCTCGGGTGATTTAGCTATAGCGTTGATGGTTAAATCGCGCCGCTTTAAATCCTCTTCGAGAGCTACATTGGGTTCCGCATAGAAGCTAAACCCTTTATATCCCTTGGCTATTTTTCGCTCTGTACGGGCGAGTGCGTATTCTTCATGAGTTTTAGGATCTAAAAACACGGGGAATTCTTTCCCAACAGGTTTAAAACCATGAGCGATCATTTCTTCGGGCGTAGCGCCTACCACGACCCAATCTTTTTCTTTTACTGGCAGCCCTAATAATTCATCCCGAACAGCTCCACCTACCAAGTAAATTTTCAATTGTGTTATCCTCTCTTCTTTATCTTCGATCCTACCACAAATGAAGATGTGCTCCCTGATAATATTTACTAGGATTCCTAAAATTTAAAATATCATTATCATGAGTAAATTACCCAAATATCTGCTCCAACACACTCTATCAAGAATAGTGGGTTGGCTCGCTGATCGACGATGGGGTTCAATTACCCGCGCGATAATCCGGCTATTTATCTGTTGCTATGGGGTTAACATGCAAGAAGCAAAAAATCCCGATATCCAATCGTACAGCTCTTTTAACGCCTTTTTTACTCGATATTTGAATCCTACATTACGACTAATAACGACTGATTCCAAAGCGGTCGCTTCTCCCGTAGATGGAATTATTAGCGAAATAGGACAATTAAAAGGTGAAACCATTCTCCAGGCGAAAAAACATAGTTATACAGTAACTGACTTATTGGGTGGCAGCACGGAACAAGCGAAACCCTTTCAGGGTGGGGCTTATTTTACGGCATATTTAGCTCCAAAAGATTATCATCGAATTCACATGCCCATCGATGGTCATTTGTTAGAGATGGTGCATATCCCTGGTCGCCTTTTTCCTGTTAATCCATTTTTGGTTCAAACCATTCCTAGGCTATTTGCTCGTAATGAGCGAGTAGTATGTTTATTCGAAACGCGAGTGGGACCTATGGCTGTAGTGATTGTAGGTGCTACCTTAGTAAGTAGTATAAATACCGTTTGGTATGGCACTGTAACCCCCCCTACCCAGCGCGCTATTTCGGTATGGGATTATCGAGAAAACAATATTAATCTAGCGCGAGGGGATGAATTAGGTCATTTTAAAATGGGTTCTACCGTGATTTTATTATTCCCTTTTCGGGGAGTGCAATGGGAGTCTCATTGGCAAACCAATAGTCGTATTTTTTTTGGTGAAAAAATTGGAACACTGCTTGCTTAGAGAATGCTTAGATAATTTATCTCAGTTTAGTCTCACTTCTATCCACTTCATAAAATTTCAGAAATTCTAATTTTGGTTTTTGCAGAGATACGTCATTCCCGCGAAAGTGGGAATCCTGAAGAGAGAATGGCTTATGCTAGGCTGGATTCCCGCTTCCGCGGAAATGACGAATTCAAAATTAGAACTGGTGACAGAGTTTAAATTTGTAGTGAAGGTTGTTATAATCCTTTGAAAAGATAAGGAATTACTATGTTATAAGGAATTGCTATGTGATTAAGTACTTCTCTCCTTGGGCTTGCTTTTTCTAGCTTTGTAGCAGTCACTTACGCGAAAACGGTGAGCGTAAATTTAAACTGGATTGCAGAAACGGATCAAGGGTCATCGATGATGGGCTCCGTTACTTTAACGGACACGAAATATGGAATGTTGATTAGCTCTAATTTGCATGGATTATCATCGGGCATTCATGGTTTTCATATTTACATGTATCCCAACTGCGGGATACGGTGGCGAAGCTCTAGGAGAACATCTTGATCCTGGAAAAACTGGACAGCATTTTGGGCCTTATAAATCAAATACCCATTTAGAAAATCTGTCGGCTTTAACTATTGAAAAAATGGTACGGCAAAATTGCCGATTTTGGCTCCGCGTTTGAAAGTTCAAGAAGTGATGGTCATTCTTTGATTATTTATGTGGGTGGTGATAATTATTCCGATCATTCTGAAAAATTAGGTGGCGGCGGTGCCCAAATTTCCTGCGCGGTAGGGGTAATCCGTTAAATAGTGTTGGAAAGATGTTGATTCGCACTATAGGGGCTAGCACTGCATTTTCTAAGCAATATCCGCTGGGAAGGTGATCACCTCCTTAATTTGTTGGGCTTTTGTTTTAACCATGAGTAATCGATCTAAGCCTAAAGCAACCCCCGCACAAGGAGGTAACCCAGTTTCTAGTGAGGCAAGAAAGCGATGATCGATCTCAATTTCGAAAAGCCCTTTCTTTTGGCGCTTTAAAATATCCTGTTCAAAGCGGTAACGTTGTTCTTGGGCATCGGTTAATTCTTCAAAGCCATTTGCGCATTCTACCCCCTCAATATACAATTCGAATCGTAAAGCGACATTTGAGTTTTCTGGGTGGATTTTAGCTAAGGTTGATTGGGAGGCCGGAAAATCATAAACAAATAAGGGTTGACCAAATCCAATTTTTGCTTCGAAAGCATGAGTGAACAGAAACTGCAATAAAATGTCCTGATCATTATAATCATTGACATTTTCGAGCGAAAATTGTCGAGCTAGAGACTGCAATTCCTTTAATGAAACTCGAAATGGGTTAATCGATAGATGTTCTGAAAATAATTCGGAATAAGTTTTTCGGACAGATTTTTTTGTGTGGAGCGTAAATTGCAATAATTCATCCATTTCGTTCATCAAATCGTGATGACTAAAACTGGGTCTATACCATTCCAATAAAGTAAACTCAGGATTATGTTGAGAGCCTGTCTCACCATTACGAAAAGCTTTACATATTTGATAAATCGCTCCACTCCCATTAGCGAGAAGCCGCTTCATGGCATATTCCGGAGAGGTTTGTAGATAATAATGGCGTTTTTCTTTATGGTTGTAATAAGCTGTTTGGAAGCTTTCAATATGAATATCAGTTACGGTGTGTTGGGATAAGAGTGGAGTTTCAACTTCTAGAACGTCTCGCTCGGCGAAAAACTGCCGAATATTGGAGTACAATTTTGCACGGAGTTGTTGATTTATAAGGGAAGCAGTTGGTCGCCAGTTTAAATCAAACATTAATTTTATTTGAATGAGCTGGAAAAGATTTATTTTTTTCCTTTTTCTTTGCTCGAATGATGCCGAAGGTTTGGATTATTTCGCCCGGGAAACGTATTCTCCACGACGGGTATCGATTTTAATTACTTCGCCTTCATTCAAAAACAATGGAACGCGTACCACAGCGCCACTTTCAAGTTTCGCACGTTTTGTACCACCAGTGGCTGTATCGCCACGAACTCCAGGTTCTGTTTCAATGATTTTTAATTCCACGAAATTGGGGGGATCAACCGATAAAGGGGAGCCGTTCCACATAGTTACGGTGCATAGCGCTTCTTCTTTGAGCCATTGTTTCGTATCCCCTACGATTTCAGACGAAGCAGCGTATTGTTCGTAAGTTTCCGACACCATGAAATGCCAAAACCCTCCATTGTTGTATAAATATTGCATTTCTACTTCGACCACGTTGGCAGCGGGCAGAGTTTCACCAGACTTAAAAGTGTGTTCCAATACCCGGCCAGTCTTCAAGTTACGGAATTTAACACGATTAAAAGCCTGACCTTTGCCGGGTTTAACGAATTCATTCTCAATGATGCTGCAAGGATCTCCATCGACCATGACTTTTAATCCACCACGGAACTCGTTTGTACTATAGGTTGCCATAAGGGTCTCTTGTGGTTAGCATCGCAAGCGTTATCATATGTTCATGTCAATGATCTTGCAAGTTGCTGTACCAACGCCGTTATATCAGTGTTTTGATTATTTAGCACCTACCTCGTTTAAGAGTGCAAAATTACAGCCTGGCATTCGTTTAAAAATTCCTTTTGGTCGGCAAGACTGCGTAGGGGTGTTAATGGGAGTAAAACCTTATTCTTCTTTTCCCTCTGCGCGTCTTAAGCTTATCCAGGCAATCCTCGACGATGAACCGCTTATTCCACCGCCTTTACTTAAATTATTTCAATGGGCGAGTGAATATTATTATTATCCGATTGGTGAAGTTATCCTAGGTGCCCTACCGCGGATTTTTCGCCAAGGGAAACGGGTTACTGAAATTAGCGAGGACGGAGGTTCGTATATTCCGCATTCTCCGTTAGATTTAAATCCCTATCAGAAAAATGCGGTTACAGAAATTGTTAGTAATCAAAATTTTCAGACCTTTTTGCTTTCAGGAATTACTGGAAGCGGCAAAACTGAAGTTTATTTGCATTCCATTGAATCGTTAATTAAGCAGCGAAAACAAGCACTGGTACTGGTTCCAGAAATTGGATTAACGCCCCAAACTGTAAAGCGATTTCGTGAACGATTTAATGTGCCCATCGCTGTTTTGCATTCTAACTTAGCGGATAAAAAACGTGCGCAAGCGTGGCTTATGGCTAAGAAAGGTGTAGCTAAAATTATTATTGGTACTCGCTCAGCTATTTTTACTCCCCTTCTTAACCTTGGCATTATTATTTTAGACGAAGAGCACGACACTTCTTTTAAACAACAATCCGCTTTTCGTTATTCTGCACGTGATTTGGCCGTAATACGTGGCCAGTTTGAAAATATTCCCGTTGTGCTTGGTTCTGCAACTCCTTCGTTAGAAAGTTTTTATAACGTTAAACGCGAACGTTATAAATTATTGCGGTTACCCTACCGGGCGGGGAAGGCTTCTTTGCCTCGTGTGACAATAACCGATTTACGTCAAAAGCAATTAATAGCTGGAATGAGCGATGAATTATTAATTACCATCGAAAACCATATTAAAAGTAACGGCCAAGTTTTATTATTTTTAAATCGCCGTGGTTACGCGCCTACTTTGATGTGTCATGGTTGCGGCTGGATAATGCATTGTAATCGTTGTGATGCGCGATTAACTTTTCACTATCAACCTCCGCGACTTTACTGTCACCACTGTGGTTCTAATAAAAAAATCCCCCCCGTTTGTCCTCAATGTAAGCATCAAGAATTAATCGATTTTGGTTTAGGTACAGAACAATTAGAAGCGGTTTTACAAAAACGGTTTCCCAATTATGACATCGTGCGTATGGATCGCGATAGTACGCGCACTAAAAATAGCATGGAAGAAAAATTGAATTTAATTCACAACCGAAAAGCACCAATTTTAATTGGCACAAAAATGATCGCTAAAGGTCATCATTTTCCTCATTTAACTTTGGTAGCAATTGTGGATGCCGACAGTGGTTTGTACAGTGCTGATTTTCGTGCCGCGGAACGGATGGGACAGTTGTTAATTCAAGTAGCTGGCCGTGCAGGTCGTGCAGAACAACAGGGGGAGGTATTTATTCAAACTCATCATCCTACAAATCCTCTGTTTACTCTTTTATTAAAAGAAGGGTACGCTATGTTTGCAGAAGTCTTATTAAAAGAACGCGAAGCTGCTCAACTGCCTCCTTTTTCTTATTTAAGTATATTACGTGCTGAATCCCAAAAACCTGGGCCTCCTTCCGAATTTTTATCAGAAATAAAACAAAAAATTCTGGTTAACAGCGGCGTGGATATTTTAGGGCCCGTTCCTGCCAGTATGGAGCGTAAAGCAGGACGTTACCGCTATCAATTACTTTTTCAATCCAAACATCGCATTGGCTTGCGTAAGGTGTTAAATCAATTGATCGCTTTGCTTTCCAGTCAGCGTGCAAAAGTCCGGTGGTCTTTGGATGTGGATCCACAAGAGACAATCTAAGAGGGCATTCTAAAAATGTTACTACCCCCTAAACTCTTTAATGAGTCAGCTTGTAGCCTATTCCTAATCGTAAATAAGTCTGAATGCGGCAAAGGTAAGTTATGGAAAAAGCTATTTAAGAGGGTCTGCGACCATAGCCGTTAAAGTGAAGATATTGAAGATTCACGGACCAATACCAATTCCAATTGAAATAATATTTCAATCCGACGGGGGAAATAAAGGCGTCCAAAAATCACCGCTGAGAGGTAATTGGCTAGCGGGAGTGAAATTAAATTTGGTTCAAATATCAATTCCTGTCGCGCCGAATTTTCTAGAGCGATAAAAATTATGGTAAATAGGAATTATAGACTTGAGGGCAATATAAACATTATAAACATTCCATGAAATTTCTTTAATAATTCCTCCAGTGGGACTGAAATTCCTCCGGTGGGACTGACGATCCAAGGGTGGGGAACGAAATAACGCATTTTGGGTAAATGATTCCAACCAATTTCAGCGGCAATAAAGCGGTTCCATTTATATCCAAGAGTAAATCCTGCCGTAAATCCATCTTTGCCATTTTTAAAATCGCCGAAGGGCGGAGCGCCTCCTTGAATAATTCCTACAAAAACTTGGTAAGGTAAATTTTCTTTCCAGTCCGGGAGTGTATATCCAGATTGCCCTTCAAAATAAAAAACGGAATAAACAGGAGGTATCGGAAAATATTCTACTTCTTCATAGCCTCCTCCTCCTCAGACCGTGATTTTATTAAAAATTACCAAATAAAAGAGAATAGAAGACAGAAACAGAAAATAAAGCGGATCATAAGAAAATCCTTTTACGCTCGAGTAAGGTCCTAAAAAGGAAACATTTTATCAGTACTTTTTGGTATTGCCTAGGCTAAAAATGTTATTCCTACTCCAAAGAATTATTATAAATAAAATAACCATCTTTTCTTTCCTCCTCCTGCGGGTTAACTGTTTGCTCAATAAGTGGAGCAAAAAAAATTCAATGAATCAAAAAATTGTTGTTTAGTCTGAGAAGTTTTTATAGAATCGAATGGTTATTAACTTTGTAGGAAAAGGATAGGCTGATGGATTTGAGCTATTTTTTTAAAGGAGAATTTCTTTCCTTGCTGTAGTGGCATTAACGACCCTACTCCCTTTGTCCACTAACGTATGCGGGTGGTGGATCCGATGTCGTGGTTTACAATCCTTGGATGGTAACTAGAGTCTGGGTTATACGGTATATCAGGATATGTTTCGTAGTGACGGACAAACACCTGTCTATCACTTTGTGATTGGTCCAGATTTTCTAACGGGAGATCAGTTCAATTTTAGATGGGAAGTGGGCGTTCAAAATGGAAATACTATGCGCCTAGTGGCACCGGAAATTGCTCCAGATAAATGGGGGTTGCCTATTAACTCCATCGTAAAACCAATGTTGGATTTCTTGCTCACATTAAGATCGGGGCGTTTTGGTAGCTCTTGCCTGTTTGTGAAATTAAAAAAAAAGGGGGGTTGCTTACGGATGTTGGGATTTTGTGGATCGTGATAGCATCCCAAGCGAGTTAGAATTAGCAGGAGAAGTTTCATGGTAGGTTTTGGTTTTTGGCTCAATGAGCCGGCGAATTTAAATTTGATGTATCAAGCGATTTTTGGGGGTAATCAGAATTTCTGGATTAATGCCGATGGCGCGACAACAGGTCATGTTGATCACATTCCAGTGCGGCACGGGGTGTTTGTTCGGATTGACGATGATGGTGTAACACCTGATTGAAAATAAGGACAGCATTATAAAAAAACTTTATTATAAAAAAATTTCTTGGCTTTTGATTACCTTACCGCTCCCTTACCGCTCCTAACTCGAATAGGAATTAGTTATGCAGTGAATCCGGCTTCAACTCAATATTTAGAGAACCGGATTCAACAATTGTAGTCTCTGGATCCTAGTAGCTCCTCGAGGCCCCCACCCAAGGATTACAAAGACCTCAGGGAGAAACTGGGGCTACAGGCCCTGGGTGTGGCGCCAGGCGGAACGTCTGGCCAAATATTGGTAAAAACTAGTAATAGTAATTTTGATATGCAATGGGTGGATCCTCCCACCCACTTATACAGTGGGACAGCAGTCTTTGGGTGGTATAGTTTTTTTGGTGGATTTTCTTCCGGACAGCATGGACTTGTTGCTAAGTGCGCTGATAGACCTTGAGAGGATATTAGATGGGGGAACTCTATTAACTCTGGCTAATGGGAATGGGGCAGGCAAGGGCTGGTGAGATGAATACCTCCTTAGCAGTTGGCCTGCCAAGCTGCTGTGAATGATTCGGCTGATTCAGCTGTCCTTTTTCTTTTGCTCCAGCTTTGCGGTATAGGGGGGGGGAATGGTACCACTCCTTGTACTCCCGAGGGAAGTCATCCTGATACGGGGGAGATTTGCTATGGGGACTGGTATTTACCTTCGATATGAGAGCTTTCACAATTGTATCAACAAAGAGATGTGGCTGCAGGGTTCAATACTAGTACTGGAATATTGGAGTTCCACCGAAACTTCAGCGACGACCGTTTACGATATCTTTTTCTTTGATGGGAGCATAAGTTGCCACGACAGGAAAAGGCGAAACTGATGCCGTCCGCTGCATCCGCGCTTTCTAAGCATTGAGTTTGGCATTTTCGAAGAGGCCGCTTGGTTTGCGGTCTCTTCTTTTTAATCAAAAGAAAATCCCCATTGTTGAAGAATTTTTTTTAGTTTTGGATCCGGTGAGGGAGTTAATTGGATAGCAGAAAATTCCGGACGCAACAGATAACGACGGCGTAAGTTTTCAAACTGATCTTGATTATTTATCAATAACTCGCGCATAGTTTGAGTTTCTCTACTGGGATCGTAGATTTTTAACAGAACATCTTCGACGGTACGACATTCCCGAATATTAACCATCGTTTTTTCTGGTAATTGTTGCAGCTCTTTAAAGCGATGGATATCTATTAGCTGAAAATGTTGTAGAAAGGCTTCATAAATCATCAGCGATGCATGCAATTTTGCTTCTTTACTGTAACCCGCAATATGCGGCGTAGCGATAGTCACTTTTTCCAATAAAGCTAAATTAACATCAGGTTCGTTTTCCCATACATCCAAACAGGCTACGATATGCTTCTGTTTTAATAAAGCTTGATTGTCTACCACTGCGCCGCGTCCTGCATTTAATAAAACGCAGCCGGGTTTTAATCTTTTTAACAAGGCATCATGGATTAAATGATAGGTAGGAAACTCGCCAGCGTTGGTTAGAGGTGTATGTAAACAAATAAGGTCCATTTCCGTAAGTGATTCTAATGGGATAGAGATGAATTCTTTTTCAGAAATGGCCCGGGGTGGATCATTATGGAAAACAGAAAAGCCTATTTTTTTCAAACGATTGGAAACGATTTTACCCAGATGGCCGACTCCAACGACAGCGGCGTTTATCGACCCTTGAGGCAATAAACCTTTTTTCCGCAAAAAAGCGATGCAGTGGAGTACGTATTCTGCGACCGACACTGCATTAGCTCCAGGAGCATAAGACCATGAGATAAGTTGTTTTGCTAACCATTCATGATCAATATGATCAAATCCTGCGGTTGTGCTGCCTACAAACTCAATGGGGGTTCCTTTTAATAAAGTAGCATTGACCTGAGTTATCGACCGCGTCAATAAAACGTTGACTCTGCTTAAATCACTTTTTTTGATATTACTGCCCGGCCTTAAAAGCAATTTGCCATAGCCTCCAAATAATTCGGTAACAAAGGGAATACGGTCGTCAGCGAGAATGGTGATCATCTTTGAAGACTATCAAGGAAGACTCCTTGAATTCAACCATAAAATCATATACGGGTTAGCTATCTTTCTCTTCAATGAGTTAGAATGTATAGCTGTTGCAACCAGGCATAGCTAGATGTTCTGATGAAAAAAGCTTTTTCTATAGGACTTTTTATAATGCTCCTAGTAATAGGAATTAGCAGCTATGTCCAACTTTCCTTTACGTTCCCCTGAAGTCAATATGATAGAAGGAAATGGAGAAGTCCTTCCTAATGCAGCGTGAGAGCCACTGCCTTTTCCTTGAGTGTTACCGCGCTGACTCAAGCATTTAAGCTTAAAAGAAGCGATTTTACTTGCTCTTCGAAACAATGCCGATCTCATTAGTAGCGAAACAGCGGGTAGTAGATAAATTTGCTCTTGAAGTTGCACGAAATGAATTTTAACCTTATATATAAATATAAATTAGGTGGGACCGCAAATTATAGCAAAGGTATTAAACCCAGTTATACCATTTTGGCCCTACGTTAACAGTAAAAACTCCCATAGGCACGCAATTAGAAGCCACTTATGGAAATGCATTTCGCGGTGGTGTCGGCGCGATGTCACGTTAACTTATGATCAGCCCTTAAAAGGGGTGGGTTGGGCGTATAACACGATTAATTTAGCCAATACCGTCAACGATGAGAAAATAGCGAAATTAACTTTTAAAAATAGTGTGATTACCGTAGTGGTCGCCGTGATCAATAGTTATCGTGCTTTGGTCGAGGATATAATAATTTGGCCATCCAAAAGCGAATAGTATTGCGTGCCTAAGAAACTGTAAGGCAAACTCGCTTACAAGTGCGAGCAGGAAAAGTAGCTCCTAGTGATTTGTTGCAACAAGAGGCAAATTTAGAATCGACGCGTTTGTCGATGATGCAGAAAGAAAGTGGCTTTGATACTGATTATCAAACCTTTTTACAATCGTTTGGTTTTGTATCAGAATTCAGAGTCTAAATTGATACCTGCATGGAGCCCACGTTTTATCACATTCCCTCTTTGGAATGTTACTATTCGTTTGGCGTTATTAAACAATATTGAGTACCAAACCCTAGTAATTCGCTTGCGGGCTATCAAACTGGCAGTAATTACAGCTAAAAACGAGGCGCGTTGGCAGCTTGATTTAAGTGCCCAGCACAACCATCGGTCAAAATGCAGGCTCCACATTTATTCCTACAACCATTACCCGAGTCTTGGCACGATTACTTCAGGAGGCAAAGGACCTAGTTTTTGGTTCACATTAAATATATCGATAGATAATGTTAAAGCGCAGAAGCAGATCATCGACGCACGAATTGTGCTGGAACAAGCAAAATCATTCTTTAGAAAAGCAATGGGAACAGCTGGTTCGCAATATAACAAACAAAATTAATCATCTGGATAATCAATATCAGCAAATTTATCGTTGCTCGGTAAGTGGTTGAATTGCAAGCACAAACTGTTTGAGATGCCGAGCTTAAATTGAAATATGTAAATGTAAAAAACAACAGTGTTTGAAGTAAATCAATTGCAAGATGAGCTACTGAAATAACAAACTAATTTAGTAGCTGCACAAATTCAATTTTTGAATTCTATTACTACCTTAAATCAAACGTTAGGGGTAAAGTTGAATAAATGGGGAATTACCTTGAGGTGTACTGATAATGAGAAATCGATCTCTATTTAAATGGAAGTTTTGTTTCATACTTATGATGGCACTTTTTTGGGTGCTTGTAAAAAAGAATAAAAAAGGCAGATGAAAATGCTCAGCCACTTGTTATTACAGCCACCATGCAGCCGAGTGTAATGAAACTATATTTTACAAGCGCATTATCTCCATGAAAATTATCGTAATGCAGTTACTAAATACCTTCAAGCGAAAAACACCTGTGAAACCAGTATCAAATCCTTTGTGGGGACTCAAGCGTTTCATGAAGCGTGTATTATTCATGATGATGAATTTCGAATGGATCGAAGTCAACATTAAACCAACGTCTTAAAACTTTTATCAAGCTCGCTTCGAGTTAGAAAAAATACTGTGAGAAAGTCAATATCGATCCCAAAAACGATTGAACGATTAAGTATCATTGATACTTTGGCTGTTGCGCAGATAATGCAAAAACAATTCCAGCATATCGAAGTAAAAGCGCCTGGGAGGGGTTTTGCACTTTTCCCTGTAAAAACTGATAACGACGATAAAGATGGAAATGGGAAATTGACCGTGGAAACGGAAGTAAAGTGAGGTCAATTATTGTTATCCATCGGAAATTTATCAGGATTTACGATGACTTTGCCGGTTAGCGAAATTAACATCAATCGACTGCAACCGGGATTAAAAGCCATTGTAACGGGAGATACTTTTCTGGGAATCACTCTTGAGGGTGTTGTAACTTCTGTCACTCAGCAGACCAACCCTCAAAAAACCGCTGGCCAAGGAGCGCTTAGCATGTTCAATATTGAAATCAAAATTTCGAACGTTAGTGAAAAAGAAAGAGACGTTATTCATGTTGGAATGACTATGAACGTCGAAATCGATGTTAAAAACCACGCCCATATTCTATTGCCTATTCAAGCAGTGTTTCAAAAAAAATGGCCAAAGCTTAGTTACTATTTTGGATCCTAAAACTGGAGAGAAAAAGACATTCCCGTCGTCCCCGGAGACACCCACATTGACGGGGATAATTATTCTTGAAGGCGTTGAACCTGGCGATAAAGTGGTGATTCATGATTAAATTTAAAAATGTCACTAAAATTTATCAGTTTGGTACTAATCGGTATGAAGCATCAAAGGGAATTAATTTTTCCATCGAAAGGGAAAGAACTGGTTGGAATTGTAGGGTCATCTAGCTCGGGAAAGACCACCATGATGAATATCTTAGGGTTGTTGGATCGCCCTACGACGGGTGAATATTATTTAAATACAAAAAATGTATCTGAATTAACCCATAATCAACGAGCAGATTTTCGGAATCGAAGCATTGGCTTTATTTTTCAGTTATTTTTTTGTTAACTCGCTTGAATGCGCTGAGTAATGTAAGTTTGCGCTTAACTTATCGTAATCTCAACCGACGTGAAATTGGAAAACGCGTGCTGACTGCTTTAGAAAAAGTGGGTATGGCTCAATTTTATCATCATAAGCCCAGTGAATTATTTAGCGATGGATATTCAACCGCTACCAGGCCAAAGTCAAACTGATGGAACCTCTCAGGTTAAGATTAATACAATACCTGAAATCCAGAAAGACTCCAATCAAATCGCCCTGATTAGCCCCCTACAACCTTTCTTTCTATACCTTCTATTATCAAAGGAAATCAAACAGAGGGTCAGGTTTTAGGGGCCACAACAATTTGTTGATAGAGGTAGTAAAATTGAAGTTGATAAAGGCCATTTCGTTTCTTAATTTAGATCTTCATAGTTTTTTTTGTGTTATTGGAAGTGATTTGGCTAAAGATTTTCTTGATAAAGGCATTTCAAACCCTATTGGGCATCAAATTTTGCTTCGAAGCTTTGTTTTTAAAATTATTGGAGTAACAAAACCTTGGCAGCCAAATTGGTTTTTGTCCGCGGAGATTAATAAAGGAGTGATTATTCCCTTGGAAGTTTGTTATTTTTTAAGTAAGGATATCCAAATCAATAATATATTATTTCGCTGAAAATGAATGAATTATATCCTCAACTAAAAGTTACTTTTAGAAGCCCTAATCAAATTATTGGCATTATGCAAAAGCAACAAGAGACATTCACTTGGGTTTTTAGGGTCCATTGGCAGTATTGCTATTAGTAGGTGGTATCGGTGTAATGAATATTATGTACGTTTCTGTTATTGAGCGGTGTCGCGAAATTAGCATTCGTATGGCTATCAGTGCTCGACGCGCTAATATGCGGCGAATGTTTTTAATTGAATCGATTATTTTAACTATTTTTTTCTGGTGTTCTGGAAATTATAATCGGTATTACTATTGCTACCGCTCTTGCATTGGCAAGAGGTTGGAGCATTCTCATTCTAATTTTTCCTCCGATTTTAGGCTTTTTGGTATCAGTGTTTGGTAGGTGTCGTTTCTGGATTTTATCCTGATCAGGCTTCGAAACTAGATCCCATTGAAACCTTACGTGGAGAGTAATTAATATAGAAGTTCCGCGACGCTAACTGGATCAGACTATCCTTAGGCTTTCAATTTTAAACTCAAAATCAACATCTTGGCACCCATCGTATAAAACCGCCGTTGGATGATTCCGGCCAGATCAGTGTGTAATAAGCGAGTTAACTAGTTTTCATTGGGATAAACATAACTAGAAGCAAAATAAATTGCCTTCGGGAATTTTTTACTTACCTTTTCTGAAATTTTTGAAATTTGTTCCACAACATTGGTGGCAAAACCTCGATAAGATTCGGTAGCGATGCTTTGCATTTGTGAATATTTAACAAGATAATCAAGTGTGGCGTGAGTTTGTTCTTTTAATTTAGTCAGCGTTGCATCACTACCAAAACTTCCAATGTCAACTTCGCCCGCGCTTATGAAGATGAAATTATAAAAGTATTGAGTAAACATTCTCAATTTTTATTAATTCTTTTCTTTCGTGCCATGTAAAATTTAATATTAAAAGCAATAAGAGAATAAGAGGCTCTGCAATAAGTTTATAGGATTGATAATGGACAGGTAATAAACTAAAAATCGCGTCAGTTCCTGCTGTGATAGAAATAGCAATTGTCAAAATGTAATCGATAATTAGAGCTGCGCCGGATACTAGCCTCGAATAAGGACCTATATAACTGAGTTGCTACTTTATAACCCCCCCCATTAGGGAATAATTTAATCACTTGGTTGTATGCCAGTACGATTAAGAAAACGGTCATAGCAGTTGCGGCTGTAAGAAAGAGGGCTAATAAGTGAGTATGACGACCCAGTGTATAAAAAAAGGACTGTTCTGGACCATAGTAAGACGAAGAAAGCCCGTCGGCCTCCCAAGCCCGATCCATGCAAGAAACGCGATTAAAGGGATGTGCCAACACGTTTCTTTCTTCATAGGATGGGGTTCCCCCCCCGCGTGGCTTTCCAAAAATTAACTCGTGTAGACGACGCATGAGGTGATTCTACTAGACTGAGATGCAAATCTAACCTCCTTCTTTTAAAGACTAACCTCACCTACCTCTTCCTCTTTTCGTTTCTCCTAACTCTACGCACAGAGAAGGGGGAAAAATAGTACCCCTCTGCTTTGGGAAATCGTTTCTTTGCAATAAATTATTTTTTATTTTTTCGGATGGAGTGGGCTCTTTCTAAAGAAAGACGCATTTGACGTCTCATTTTTGCTTCTTCGAAACGTCGTTGTTCGATTTCATTATTAATTGTTAATGGTTTTATTTCTATGGGTTTTAAATTTTTATTGACAGCGACCATTGTGACATAACAAGAATTCGTGTGACGCTTTTCACCGGTGGTGAGATTTTCGGCGATAATTTTAATGCCGACTTCCATTGAAGAACGGCCTACATAATTGACGTTTGCATAACATGTTACCAATTCACCGACGTAAATGGGTTGTTTAAAAAGCACCCCATCAACGGATAGCGTTACAACATAATGTCCGCTATAGCGTGCTGCGCAAGCATAAGCGGTCTGATCAATTAATTTAAGAATGTATCCCCCGTGAATATTACCAGAAAAATTTACCTTTTCAGGGGTCATGATCTCAGTGATGGTCAATGAATGTGGGTTCTGATGTGGGTTCTGGTATTCCACTTGGTTCTCGCTCCCGTAGGGGCTGATCGAATTCGGGATCTTGAAGAAAACGTTGAGTGAGTTCGGAAGGCAATTTAAATTTTATTGCCAGCCAGAAAGTGAAAATACAAAATACACCAATGACAACAAAATCCCAGCCGAAAGTAATAATCCCCTTCCCTCCACCAAAATTGCCGAGATAGGAAATCAAAGCAATCCCTAGAAAATAAGGCCATACCCATATAGATGCTCGCCAATGGAAAGCAAATCGCTTATCGGGCTCGATAAAATAACGGTGAAGAATCAGCACAGCAAGTCCAATGAGTAAAGCAAGTCCAAGCTTAGAAATAATCATCCATCCACTCCAGTAAGTAAGAAGGGTACAGATGTAAAATGCCCCTGCAGCCCATAATGTCACAGCAGGTAATTTAAATGGCCGGGAATGGTTAGGTAGTTGTTGGCGTAAGGCTAGCAAGCAAATAGGAGCAACGCCATAGGTTAATGCCATTAGCGAGGTGAGGAAGGCTATCATACGATTCCATCCTGGTAGTGGTGCAAAGAGGCACATTCCTAAAACAAAATTAGCAATGATAGCAATTGAAGGGTTTCCTTGAGTAGTTAGGTGTTGAAATAAAAGAGGAATGTGGCGGTTTTTACTCATGCCATACAACGCGCGTGCTCCACTACTGGTGTACATCAATGCGGCGGTTAATGGCCCAATGACTGCTCCTAGGTACAATAGAGGAAGCAGAACATCTAAATGTCCTTGATGCACAATCGCGGTAATAGGGCTTGTGCCGTCTTGCAGGTTTAGGTGTGCCCAGCCATGGGCTAAATTAATGGGTAGAAGCGAAGATAGAAAAGCAAATTGTAGCAAAAGATAAATGATCAAACAAATCACTACAGATCCAATAATGGCAAAAGGTAAAGCACGGGAAGGATTTTGGGCCTCCCCAGCCATTTCACAGGCTTGTTTAAATCCATTGAAAGCAAAAACGATGCCGCCCGTAGTGACTGCCGCAAATATGCCGTGCGTCCCGTAAGGCATGAAAGCGGTATGAGCAGGGTGAATAAGCCGAGAAGGAGCAAAATATAACGCTAAAATAACTACGGCCACCACTGTGGGGATGGCAATTTTTAAAATGGTTAATGCGCTGTTAAACCGCAATAACCAACGTAAGGAAAAAATATTAATTGCTGAAATCGTTATCATTAACACCGAAGCTAAAAAATAACCATAGATGGTTAAACCACCATCGCTGTGAACTAAGGAGGGAAAGAAATAGTTTAAATATTGCAGGACCGCCTGAACTTCCGTGGAGGCTAATGAGGCGTAGGACAGCCAGATTATCCACGAAAAAAGAAAACTTACTATAGTGCCATGTGTGTAGTGGGGAATACGAATACTGGCCCCGGTAATTGGCAACATGGCGCAAAGCTCAGCAAAAACAAAAGCAATAAGGATGGCAGCTATGCCACCAATAAGCCAAGCAAAGATCGCAGAAGGGCCTGCTAGTTCCGAAATGTAATAAGTAGTAAATAACCATCCTGAACCCAAAATTGCACTTACGGACGTGAGTAACAAAGCAAAAGGTGATATAGATCTTTTTAGCATAGCCTTAATAGTCAACCTGATTATGGCTATATTATCAGTTTTAGAGCCTTCTTAACAGTTTTTAAACAAGCATTGCAGTGAGTTTCTATAGCCTAGTCTTTTATTTTAGATTATTCTAACTGAATTCTACATTTATATTTACGGGCAAAAACCACCTTTTCTAAAGCCAAAGATTCTGATTCTGGTTCCAATTGAGTTCGCCGGCGCTGTCTTAATCCAAAAAATCTGCTCTGGTGTGTGTGAGATACATCTTTTGAAAGTGCAGCGAGTTTTAGTCTTTCCCTCGTCATCGAAAGTATTGAAGCTTGTTGTAGATTAGTATCCCACCACCGAGTTGTTTCCTGTCAATGGTGAGAAATGTACCGACCAATGGCTGCTCTATTCTCTTCCAAAGTTACCAACTTGAGAAACAAAGGTTCGTATTTCACCCAATGTTCAATGATAAATTCGATAGCTTTCGAATCGGCCGGGTAAGAGAGTACACCTAGTTATTTTCTCTAATCTGACACAACTTCATTAATGCATTGCCTTGATCGACATTCCATGGACTACCCTCTCCTGCCAGAAGCATCGCACCCCCAAACCATACAACCCTTTGCAACCCTTTGCTATCACCGATTTCTGCTGCTTTCTGAAAAGTTTTCGTGCTCCTTTCCAATCCTGCATTCCGGCCATCGCCCTTATTAAACCATAAAAGCCAAATTAACGATTGCTCTGGAAACACCGCTCTTAACAGATTTTTGCACCAAGCGGCGCTCTTTAAAGTGAATACCCAAATTATTTAAAGTGAATACCCAAATTATTTGGGCATTTGAACAACCGGATAAAGCAGTGTCCTTGTAAATAGACTATCGCTTCTTTGGGATAGGTTTTTTCTTGGCTTTCCTTTCTGAGAAGACACGCCAAATTATTTTTAGCTTACAGATTACCCTCTTCAGCGGCTTTCCTATAAAGATTTTTAGCGAGTTAAAGATTTTTGGCGAGTTTGGTATCTTTTGATAACACATTCTCCGAACTCATATAGCACCCCATCTTCGTTTTGGCCGTAGTATGTCCCTCGCTAGCAGCCGCCTCATAGGAATTAATAGCCCTTCCCTAAATTGGGTGGAATCTCTGCGTTGTAAGCTATTCCTAATAAAAATTGGGAATCGGGTATAGGGGGAAGGAAGTGCTTGGATAAATTTAAAAAAATTCCTTTGTTGATCCATGGGTTTATAGGATTGCAGATTCGGTAGTTTCGACAAAATTAAACTTTTCTTTTGCGGCATCTCCTGTTGCTGCGAGGGTAGGTCTTGGCTAACTTAACTAAATTTTCAGAATGAGATTTATCAAAAGCTTTAATATGAATAATAGCTCCTATTATGTCCATCACGTATGAGTAAAAACCTTAATTTTTTCGTTAAAAACTCATATATAAGAATAAAATTAAGTAATTATGAGCCAATTTTTCGGGCTACTCGGTTCTCTTGGCCATTTTTTATTTGTCGTGTACTGAGCTTGTTTTCCACAAAAGATATTCTCTTCCTATCCATAGAATCTTTGCTCTCCCTTTTAAATAAAGTTGCCTTTTATGGCAAGCCGATTATGATGGGGTCTGATTATGATGGGGTCTTATGATCAATAAAACTACTAAACCATTCATCCTGGTGGACGGTTCCTCTTATCTCTTTCGAGCCTACTATGCATTACCACCATTGACCACCACCAAGGGGCATCCGACGGGGGCGATGTATGGAGTCATCAATATGCTGCGAAAATTAATGACGGAGTATCAACCCGAGTATATCGCCGTCATATTTGACCCCAAAGGAAAAACATTTCGCAATGAGCTCTATAGCGACTATAAAGCGAATCGACGAGAAATGCCGGGTGAACTTTCTCAGCAAATAAAACCATTGTTTGAAATTATCAAAGCGCTTGGGTTTCCGCTCATAATTAAAGCTGGTTATGAGGCTGATGACGTTATTGCTACCTTAGCTAAGAAAGCTAAAGAAGAGGGATTGTCGGTTTTAGTTTCTACGGGCGATAAAGATTTAGCGCAAATCGTCAATGATCACGTTACTTTAGTTAACACGATGACAGACCGTCTTTTAAATCCTGCTGGCGTGGTAGAAAAATTCGGTGTTCCTCCTGAAAAAATTATTGATTATTTAAGTTTAACCGGAGATAACACCGACAATATTCCTGGCATTCCCAAAGTGGGTCCTAAAACTGCTGTTAAATGGCTAAATGAATATAGCTCGCTTGAAAATATTCAAAAACAGGCTCACGAAATAAAAGGTGAAGTGGGAAAAAATCTTCGCGCTCATTTACATGAATTACCATTAATGCGTCAATTGGTTACAGTGATTTCCGATTTACCTTTGGAAGAAAAGCCAACGGATTTGAAATTAGGATCTAAAAACCTCGAAAAATTAATTGAATTATTTACTACCTACGAATTTAAATCCTGGCTCGCAGAAATTTTAGCGCAAGAAATGATTAGATCTCCTTCTGCCACGAATTATATTACTATCTCTGACAAAAAAACTTTTGAAAAATGGGCAAAGAAATTAATAAACGCCCAAGAATTTGCTTTTCATACACAGACTACTAACTCTTCTGCTTTAGAAGCGAGTTTAGTCGGAGTTTCATTTGCCATTAAACCTAATGAAGCGGCTTATCTTCCTGTGGGCCATAGTTATGCTAACGCCCCGATTCAACTCGAAAAAACTTGGGTCCTGCAACAATTAAAACCTATTATTGGCGATTCAAAAAAAACAATTATTGGGCAGAATTTAAAATATGACAGTCAAGTGCTAGCCAAAGAAGGATTAAACATCAAAGCAAAAATGTATGATACTCAACTGGAATCTTATATTTTAAATAGCAGTAGTAGTCAACATGATTTGGATACTTTGGCTTTGCATTATCTCGGGCGTTCAACAATTAAATTTGAAGATGTTGCGGGGAAAGGGGCTAAACAAATTAACTTTAATTTAGTTTCCATTGATAAAGCATCGGCTTATGCAGCTGAAGATGCGGATGTAACCTTACAATTGCATCATAGATTAATGCCACTGATCGAAAAAGAAAAAAAATTAAAGAAAGTTTTTAACGCAATTGAAATGCCACTCATGCCTATTTTAATGCAAATGGAAATGCACGGCGTATTAATTGACGCCCAAATGTTGCGTTCACAAAGCGATGGATTGAAACAGCGCATTAACCAGCTCGAACAAGAAGCTTACAAATTGGCGGGACAAGAATTTAATCTAGGTTCACCTAAACAATTACAAAACGTTTTTTATAAAGAATTAAAACTACCCATATTTAAAAAAACTCCTGGAGGTCAGCCTTCGACGGCGGAAAATGTGTTGCAAGATTTAGCGCTCGATTATCCCTTGCCGAAAATCATTTTGGAGCACCGAAGCCTTAGTAAATTAAAATCGACTTATACCGATCGTCTACCTGAGCAGGTGAATTCATTAACCGGTCGAGTACACACGTCCTACAATCAGACTGTTACTTCGACAGGCCGTTTATCTTCGAATAACCCTAATTTGCAAAATATCCCTATTCGTACCGACGAAGGCCGGAAAATCAGACGTGCTTTTATTGCACCCTCGAGCGCTCGTATCGTGGCGGCAGATTATTCACAAGTGGAATTGCGTATTATTGCCCATATTTCACAAGACCATGGGTTAATTAAGGCATTCGAAAAAGAATGGGATATTCATAGTGCCACTGCCTCTGAAGTTTTTGGAGTGCCATTGGAACAGGTCACTTTGGAGCAACGCCGCCGTGCCAAGGCAATTAATTTTGGATTGTTGTATGGCATGTCGAGTTTTGCTTTAGGGCGCCAACTGGGTATTGAGCGCGAGCTGGCCCAAGGGTACATCGATATTTACTTTAAACGCTATCCCAAAGTCCACGAATATATGCAGAAAATTCGCACTATCGCTGCTGAACAAGGTTATGTGGAAACCTTGTTCGGGCGACGTGTGTACCTTCCCAACATTAATGCTTCTAATCTTCAACGCCGTCGGGCTGCTGAACGTGCTGCGATTAATGCGCCTATGCAGGGCACGGCGGCGGATATCATCAAAATCGCTATGATCAAAGTTAATGATTGGCTCAAGTATAATACAGATAACGCCCATTTGATCATGCAGGTGCACGACGAGCTTGTTTTTGAGGTCGATGAAAAAGATCTCGATCATGTGGTTCCGAAAATCAAAAAAGCCATGGAAGAAGCTTCCTCCCTTTCGGTGCCGCTGGTGGTTGATATTGGAGTCGGCAGCAATTGGGATGAGGCACATTAGGGTTTATGGCGTTAACTCCCCTATTGATATTAAACGTTATCCTTGCCATTTGCCATTGATTGGTCAGGAGGGAAGGCAAGCGCGACTTTTAAATGCGCGTATTCTCTGTGTTGGTGCGTGCTGTGGGGGGGGGATTGGGTTCTTCTGTATTACAATATTTAGCAGCGGCAGGTATTGGCACCTTGGGCATTATTGATGGCGATCAAGTGGAAGTATCGAACTTTCAACGACAAGTCATTTTTACACCTAAATGATGTTGGCAAGCATAAAGCGATTCAAGCAAAATATTTCCTTGAACGATTTAATCCTTCATTGCAAATAATTACTTATGAAACTTTTATAAGCGAAGATAATGCAGAAAAAACAGTGCACGATTTTGAAATTATTTTTATCGATTGCACGGATAATTATCGCTTCCATTATTTATTGAATGATGTTTGCGTTAAATTTAAAAAACCATTAATTTCAGCCAGTATTTATCAATTTCAGGGACAATGTAGCGTCTTTAATTATCAAGATGGCCCATTTTACCGTTGTTTATATGAAACATCTTCAGAAGAACTTACTGCTAATTGTGAATTAGGGGGTGTTCTAGGTGTATTGCCTGGAATTTTAGGTGGTATTCAAGCCACCGAGGCTATAAAAATTTTACTAAGCAAAGAAAAAATGCTATCCGGGCGACTGCTAGCCATCGATGATTTATCGATAAGGATATAAAGATTTATTATACTCAAAAATCCTCGGCCCGTGTTGTGTTGAGGGTAAATCAGTCAGTGATCTTTTCCCAAAAGACAAGGATCGGGGACAAATTCAGGAAATAGAAGTTACAAAGCTCTCTCAGTGGTTAGAAAAATCAAACTCAGACATTTTATATTATTTATATTAATTGATATGCGTGAACTCTATGAAAGAGATATCTGTCATATTGGCGGACTAACATATTCCGTTACAGGAACTTAACGCGTTTCTAACGATATTACCGAAAGATAAACTTATCGTTTGTTATTGCAAATCTGGTCAGCGTAACCGTTTCGCTGCACAATTACTAAAAGATAGTGGGTTTACCCAAGTTTCAAGCTTACAAAGGAGGCATGCTTACCTAGATCGATTTCATCGACCCTTCGGCTAGTGAGGCTACTAATTGTCTGCTATAACCCGTCGAATTCGTAAGCTTTCATATAACTCTAAAGACTATAACTAAATATAAGTAGAGCTGGTTTCTGATCCCATGAGGGGGGATCAAGCGGGGAACCGCTACCGGTCAATAAGTTGGCTAATTTATGAACAGTTAGTATAGTGGCCATACTCCTAGTTTCCAGATTTAATGGGAAAAATTTTAATGTTACTAACTTCAAAGTTTAAAAAACTAACTCGAGTTTAGACCTTTTTAGCTGTCTCAAGTATGGCTTTATTGCTTCAAAAAACTGTTTTGGCGACTATACGCGTTAATTTTATATAAAGAACATTTCTAAATCTTCTTGGGTTGTTTCTTACTCACCTAATCCCCTATCAGGGGGATGTGAGATTTGACAATGGTTGTCCTGAAAACGGGCCTTGTACTATCCCGGACCGCCAAACGGTAGCAATTGTTATTACAACACCTTATGGGAATGCCGATGGCCTTGTTAAGATTGAGGACAAAAATGGAGTAAGTTGTACTTACGAACATGATAATGGAACCACGGGTCAGTGTCCCTGGATTATCTATGACTTATCCATGACTGCCGTACGTTTGCTGCTGCAGTGAATAACCTTCATAATAGCGATATTTATATTTTCTCTAATTTTTAACTAACTAACTAACTAACTAACTAACTAACTAACTAACTAACAAGATCTAATGATTGATATAATGAAGAAGCTAAGGAACGGCTTTTTTTCTTTGTAATAATTTGATTAAAGGATTAATCATTTACTCTGATTAGGCATTTTGTCCTGTCTTCCAATTTGTTAAACACTGGATTTAAGCTTTGGGATTGCTCTGAACATAGGGTCTCTTATGGTCCCTTTGTTCTGAGTGCTATTGATGGGATGAGCTTGAGTCTTCTTTTTCTCGTCGTTTTAAATGCCATCATCATCGACAGGCATTCTGATTTTTTATCGGCAGTGACTTCGTAGCCACCCGAGATTTTTTATGGGTTGATGACCGTGGGTATTTTTATAGTGTGCTAGATTTAGGGAGATTTTTCTGATACGATAGGTCAGAAAACCATTATTAATTTACTTAATGGGATCGTTTCTCAGTTATTTATTGTCGGCCTTTGCGGTAGTTATCCATAGTTTGGTCTTTTTAATCTTGGGACGAGTGATTGCCACCTTTACAGCAGGTAGCCAGCCCATTGTGCAAGCTGCGATTGTGGATGTCAGTTCTGAGGAACATAAAGCGCGAAATATTGGATTGATCTTACTTATCAATCTCATTAGGCTTTATCATTGGCCCGATTATTGGAGGCGTTCTGTCAGATAGCCGTTTTGTAAGTTGGTTTGGATTTTCGACACCGCTTTATTTTTCTTCTTTAATTTCATTGTTCAATGCATTTTTATTATGCTGTCTGTTTAAAGAAACCTTCAAACAGACAGGGAAAGTGCGTATTCGATTTCATTTTCATTATGCAGTAAATATTTTTATTTCGGCTCAAGCATGAAAAAAATCAAAAATTATCCATTGTTTTTATTGGTGATAATTTATGGCTGGAATAATTTTTTTCCTTCATTTCGATGTTTATTTTACACTGCTACATATAATACCACTTTAAAGGTTTCCTTACTGCTCGCTGATATGGGAATCAGTTTTAGCATCGGTTGTGGTTATTTAGTCGATTACTTTGTAAAGCAATTTTGATTGAAAGCGGTTATAACCATCAGTTTTTTTTGACTGCTTTATTTTATAGCCTTAATTGTCCTGACCCACGAGGTTTTGTTTATTTGTAGATTTTAATGGTGTTCGTAGAGATTTCAATCGCTGTCGTTTATTCATCAATTATTCCTTGTTTTATAATTCAAGTGAGCGAAAACGAACAAGGATGGGTGATGGGCGTCACTGGCGGCATTATGGCATTGTGTTTTGGCCTCACTTCCTTTTTAACCGCTTATTTGGTGAGTTATGGTGTAAATATTACTATGATTTGGCCTCTGGTAGCGGGCATGGTTGTGAGTGGTCTTAATGGTGCTCATTTTAAAGTTCCTGTAATATTAATTCAATAAGCAGGTACTTTAAGATGCATCATCGGGAAACGGCATATTGAAAGGATTCTTCTAAAATGTGCTAAGATGTTTCCCGTATTGGGAGTCTTAGCTCCTTGACAGGTAGAAAAAGCACCTTCTTAATGAAAGAGTGGTCCACCATCCTCAGTAGGGCACCTATCTCACTTTTGATAAGCAAGAAATCGCTCTAAGAGCAAAGCGCGCTCCAGAATAATTTCTATTAAACAAAAGTAGCCATCAATTCACCCCGCTCATCATCGATGAAGCCTAGAAGGTACCCCACATATTCGATTCTATAAAAGCATTAAAAGCATTGGTTGATGAAGAACGGCGGCTAGGTATTTTTACCCTTTCGAGTTCAGTAGAATTTTCCTCTAAAGTAGGGTTTCGAGAATCTTTAGCTGGTAGAATGGGGATCACGCGCCTGTATCCTATGACGATGTAGGAAATAAATAGTCAAGCGTTTATGGATCCCTGGGTGAAGTTTAAATTTAATGACGCAAGTCCAGATAAAATCAGCTAAAATCTAAAAGCGTTGAATACATGGCTTGAGCGAAGCAGAATGCCTATTTTCTGTGGTTTAAGCGATTCTGAGGAACGAATAAGTGTTATCAATATGTTGGTTAGAGGTGATCTGTTATAGAGATTTAAAACAGCTGGAAGACGGTGACTACGACAGTGAATTAGCTGTTAATTTACTAAATATCATTGCTGCAGTGCCTCTTATCTCTTTGTCTAAGTTGGCTCATGAATTGGGTACCAAACCGGCGTTTATTAAAAAAATTTATTAGCTTTAGGATCCTTATTTTTGATATACGAATTATCATCTTTTGAAAACCCGAAGGCATACTCTCAATATAGAATATTTGAGTCGGGGGGGTAAACGCTTTGCTTGGCGGAAAACAAAGCTTCATTTCGCATCACAACAGTTTATTGACGCTTCTCAGCAATGAAATTTATGCGCAATACGGAATATGCAGGAATATGCAGGGAAATTCAAGCCGAGTCTCTATTGTTATCAGATTTGGGGCGGTACTGAGATTGATTTAATTTTAAAAACTAAAGAAAAGCTTATCGAAATTGAATGTGTAACAGTTATTGATATATCTCTCTATCAACAAAGAGGGATGAAAAGTTTCCTCAAAAAAAAATATCCGGATGCTACAGGATATTTTATTGCTCCTATCCAAAAGTCCTATCAATTGGATAAAAATATTTTGGTGATTCCTTGGAAGCATATTGGGTCACTTTCTTGCTTTAAATCAGTAAAATTTGTTTCCGCCACTATTAACAGCCGGTTGATCAATGAATATTGAAATCGTTTGGAAAGGACAAAACGCTTTAGGCGAAGGACCGATATGCATCCTTTTGAAAATGTTTTGTATTGTATTTGATATTGCGAAGCCTTTTTTACATCGATTAAATCCCGTCAGCGGTGATTACCAGTCCTGGGAAATGCCAGATTTTATTGGTGCAGTTGTGCTACGTAAAAAAAGGTGGTGTTGTGATTGCTCTCGGCAATGCAGTTTTTGGAGTGGAAATTCTTTCTTTGAAAATGACCAGGCTTGCAGCGATCGAACCCTGGAGCAATGAATTGCGCATGAATGATGGAAAATTCGATCGAGCGGGACGATTTTGGATCGGAGTGGCGAACCTTGATGTTAAAAATTCTAAATGAGGTTTATAGTGCTTAGATCTTGATGGAAATCTGACTAAAATAGAAAAAGGGATTACTATTTCAAATGGGTTGGGGGGGGGTTAGTCCGGATGATCAAATTTTTTATTATACGGACGGTTTGAAATATCAGATTTATGAATATGATTTTGATATTAATCACGGAACAATTTTAAATCAGCGTATTTTCGTCCAATTAGAAAAAAGCCCCATAGAGCCTGACGGCTTAACGATCAGTAGTGAAGGATATATTCGGCAAGCACAATGGAATAGTGGGAAAATTTTCCGTTATGCACCTGCACCAGATGTGGCCAAGAAAATAAAATCATTGAAATGCCTGTCTAACGTCCTACGAGTTGTATTTTCGGCGGATGAAATTTGGGTCGTTTATACGTGACTTCTTGCTCTCAAGGAATTGGCGAAACTGAAATTTTGCCTCCACCGGCTGGCGCAGTTTTTGCAATCCATGTTGGTGTCAAAGGCTTGAAAGAACCTAGTTTTGCGGGATTAGATTCCTTCCATCATTACCACAAGTACAGTCATTTTCAGGAAAACGGGAATCTAAAGGCTAGCCTAAGACATTCTTTCCTCTGGATCTCCGTTTTCGCTGGAATGACGGACTTTGGGTTTTTTATAGCCCTCACTACTTCTGAGGAATGATATGATCCCTAGAATATATTTTAAAAATATTTCGATTCTCATAGGCCATGAGTAGTAATTTGGGAATGTTTGTGTTATACACTTTAATATCAATAATATATCAATCCTGCTTCCCATTAACCATTGCAAATATATGATTACCTGTTCTCGCTAGAGGTTGGATTTGTGGTCTACTAGCGAGAAAGAATTCCAATGCTATTCCACTGTGACCGATTTCGCCAAATTGCGTGGTTGGTCGACATCTGTCCCCTTTAAGACAGCCACATAATAGGCCAATAATTGTAGAGGCACAGTATAGGCGATCGGAGCGATAATATCAGCCATAGTAGGCATTCGGATAGCCGAGCTATTATCCATTTTGGATTCCCAGGGAATTTGTTCATCCATGAAAATATATAACTCGCCTCCCCGCGCTTGGACCTCTTGCATATTGGATTCCAATTTTTCAATCAAGTGATCATTAGGTGCAACGACGATTACCGGCATACCTTTTTCGATTAAAGCTAAAGGACCATGTTTTAATTCACCTGCAGGATAAGCTTCTGCGTGCATATAGGAAATTTCTTTTAATTTTAAAGCGCCTTCTAAGGCAATTGGGAAAAGTGCACCACGTCCCAGAAATAAAGCATGTTGTTTATCTACAAAACGTTTGGATAATTGCTTGATAGAAGCATCTAAATCTAAGGTTTTTTGTAAAAGGTCTGGCAAATTTCGTAAATGGTTAATAATAATTTCGTGATTGTCGTTATTTCCTCGGTGGAACAAAGCCGCCAATAATAATAAAGAAACTAATTGGGTGGTAAATGTTTTAGTGGCGGCAACGCCGATTTCGATTCCCGCGCGAGTAAGAAAAACTAGATCAGCTTCACGGGCTACTGAACTGGTTGGGACATTGCAAATACCTAAGGTTGCTGCATATCCTAATTTTTTCGCTTGGCGTAGAGCTGCTAATGTATCAGCTGTTTCACCCGATTGGGACATTGCGATGAATAAAGTATTAGGTTCCACTACAGCTTTGCGATATCGATTTTCGCTGGCAATCTCTACTTGACAGGGAATGTCGGCCAAGGCTTCCAACCAATAGCGACCCACTAAAGCAGCGTGAAAACTTGTACCGCAAGCAACAATTTGAAGGCGTTTTATTTTTCTAAAAATAGATTCCGCTTTATGTCCGAGACTCTGTGGAGTCACTGTGTTATTAATTAAATGCTCAGAAATCGTATCGAGCACGCCTTGGGGCTGCTCGAAAATTTCTTTTTGCATAAAATGACAGAATTTTCCTTTTGTCGCCGTATCGTAATTAATTTTTGAAGTATAGGAAGGCCGTTCAATTAATTTTCCAGCTTGGTCGTAGATGGAAACAGTATCAATTCCAATTTTAGCGACATCTCCTTCTTCTAAATAAATAAATTGCTGAGTTACGGGAAGCAAAGCGCTGACGTCTGAAGCAATAAAATTCTCCCCAATTCCTAATCCAATGACAAGAGGGCTGCCGCAGCGAACGACGTATAATGCTTCGGGTTTTATAGTTGAAATAATGGCTAATGCATAAGCTCCCCTCAATTCTTGAATGGCTTGTTGGATGGCTGATAATAATTCCTGTTTATTTTTACTGTGGTAATGAATTAAATGCGCAATTACTTCGGTATCGGTTTCCGTCTCAAACACATAGCTTGATTTTGTGAGTTTTTGTCGAAGTGATTCGTGATTTTCAATGATGCCATTGTGAACGATGGAAATGTCATTCTCTGAGCAGTGGGGATGTGCATTTTTTTCTGTTGGTTTTCCATGCGTTGCCCAGCGAGTATGGGCAATGCCGGTATAACCCCGTAGAGGTTTTTTTTGCAGCCTTTCCGCGAGTGCTTGAACTTTACCTTTGACGCGAATTCGTTGAATTTTTGTCGTTTTTGGATGGAGAATGGCAATCCCGGCTGAATCATAGCCACGGTATTCCAAACGATTCAGACCTTCCAATAAAATATTCGCCACATGACGTTGAGCAATGGCTCCTACAATGCCACACATGTTTGGTTCCTTTATCAAAAAATTTAAGAAATGCATTATACTTCTATTTTAAGAATAATGAGAAAAGATAGAAGAAGAGATGTGAAAATTCGCACTAAAATTAGCTCTTTTAAGGATAGTTTTATATGGGTTATTAGGTTACACTGATTCCTTGCGATTAGTAGGTCGCTACTGTACTGTTCCTACTTTTTTTGACTAGTGGAATTTAATTTAAAGTCAACCACTGTTGTAGAATTGAATAGAGTAATTGGTGGTTCAGCCGTGCCGGAACAAGGAAGCCCCTATACTTATTCTTTAAAAAGCGATGAGAGAAACAAAAGAATCTCAGATGTTTTAACTTTTAATTCTGGAAAAATTAGAGGGGTCTACAATAAAGCTAATAACATTCTAACCCTAGGAGATAATACTCCAGACCCTGGAGCGTATAGTTCAGCACATTGCCCCCCAACGCTGAGTTAAGTTCCAATTCTCAACGAAGGACGTCTACGAATTAATATGAATCTCCAAATTGCGTGACCCCTCCAGACGCGTTATCATTTGCGATTTGATTTAGAGCCATCTTTGATTTAGAGCCATCAAAGGAAAGCCAATGCCATCACGCCAAGAGTGTGCCAATGCGATTCGTGCGTTGGCAATGGATGCGGTAGAAAAAGCTAATTCAGGTCATCCCGGAATGCCGATGGGAATGGCGGATATTGCGGAAGTATTGTGGCGCGATTTTCTAAAATTCAATCCCGCTAATCCCCATTGGGCGAATCGCGATCGATTTATTTTATCGAACGGTCACGGTGCTATGTTGCAATATGCGCTGTTACATTTGACCGGTTTTGATTTATTAATTGAGGATTTAAAAAATTTTCGACAGTTCCATTCACGTACGCCGGGCCATCCCGAATTTAGACATACCCCGGGTGTGGAAACGACGACTGGACCACTTGGACAAGGACTAGCCAATGGTGTCGGGATGGCGATCGCCGAACAGATTCTGGCTAGGATTTTTAATTGTGAGGCATTTCCCATCGTGGACCATCATACCTACATTTTTGTTGGGGATGGCGACCTCATGGAAGGCATTTCTCATGAAGCTTGTTCGTTAGCAGGAACCTTGGGGTTGGGGAAGTTAATTGTTTTTTATGACGATAACGGAATTTCCATCGATGGGGATGTGAGAGGATGGTTTACCGACAATACGCCAAAGCGCTTCGAAGCCTATGGATGGCAGGTCATTCCCTATATTGATGGGCATGATCCCAAGGCCATTTCCCAAGCTATTATCGCGGCAAAAAATGAAATCACCAGGCCCACCCTTATTTGCTGCAAAACGATAATTGGATACGGAGCACCTATTTTGGCGGGCCAGGCGATGACACACGGGGCTCCCTTAGGAGAAGAAGAAGTGGCCGGTGCCCGTAAAATTTTAAATTGGCCTTATCCGCCATTTGAAATTCCAGAAGAGATTTATGCTGCATGGGATGCAAAAGAAAAAGGGAAGGAATGTGAAACTCATTGGAATCAACTATTTACGGATTATGAGAAACATCATCCGGAATTGGCAAAAGAGTTTTTGCGACGACAAAAAAAATTGTTATCCGCAGACTACGCCAAAAAAATAGAAGAGTTTATTTTAAATAGGGAAGAATCCAAAGAAGACAATGCTACGCGTAAATTATCCCTACAATGTTTAAATGCTATTGCATCTTCATTACCCGAAATAATTGGCGGCTCCGCGGATTTATCAGAATCCAATTGCACGAAATGGTCTGGAGCTACCATTTTGAGTCAAGAAAACCGCCAGGGAAATTATATTGAATATGGTGTGCGTGAATTTGCGATGACAGCTATTGTGAATGGCATTGCGTTACATGGTGGCTTTATCCCCTTCGCCGGTACTTTTTTAACTTTCTCGGATTATGCGCGAAATGCTGTTCGTCTGGCAACGCTCACCCAAGCGCATTCCATTTTTGTTTATTCTCATGATTCGATTGGTTTGGGAGAAGATGGGCCTACGCATCAACCGATTGAGCAATTGCCTTCCTTGCGAATGATTCCCGGTTTGCAGGTGTGGCGTCCTTGTGACGGTACTGAAGCAGCTGTTGCTTGGCGAGAGATGATTAAACATCATGGACCTAGTTGTCTTTTGTTAACTCGTCAAAAAGTTAGGCATCAAAATCGAGATTTCCAGCAAGTGGAATTAATTGCAAGAGGAGGGTATGTATTGTGGGAAGCAACAGAACCCGCCCAAATTATTCTCATCGCGACAGGTTCTGAAGTAATGATTACTGTTGAAGCGGCGAAGGCCTTGGAAAAAAATATCCCGGCGCGAGTGGTTTCCATGCCCTGTTGTGAAATTTTTAAAAATCAAGACATTGAATATCAAAAATTGGTTTTACCTTCACACATAACCAAGCGCATTGCTATTGAGGCGGCTCATCCAGATTATTGGTATCAATTTGTTGGGCGTGAAGGTAAAGTAATTGGAATTGATCAATTTGGTGCTTCAGCACCCTATCAAATGATGTACCGTGAATATGGTTTCACTCCAGAGCGAATTATTGAAACGGTGAAAGAATTTTTCCACGAATTTGAAATTAAGGAGAAGTAGCATGACATATAAAATTGCTATTAATGGTTATGGCCGCATTGGTCGAAATATTTTACGAGCTTTTTATAAATCAAAAAAGCATCACGATTTTAAAATTGTTGCTATCAATGATTTGGGAGATATCAACACTAATGCTCATTTAACTAAATATGACTCAGTGCATGGACGGTTTCCTGCTGATGTAAGTTTTGATAAAGAGGGATTAATAATCGATGGTGATAAAATTAAAGTAGGTGCAGTAAAGAATCCAGAGCAATTGCCCTGGAGGGAACTTGATATCGATTTGGTGCTTGAATGCACGGGGCTATTTACAAGTAAAGAAAAATCCGAAGCACATTTAAAAGCAGGAGCAAAAAAAGTTTTAATTTCCGCTCCGGCTGGTAACGACATTAAAACAATTGTGTTTGGCGTTAATGAAAATATTCTTACCAAAGAAGATAAAATTATCTCTAATGCCTCTTGCACAACAAATTGTTTGGCACCCCTAGTGAAAGTATTGAATGATGAAATTGGTGTTGAACGTGGATTAATGGTAACCGTTCACTCCTACACGAACGATCAAAACCTTACCGATAGTTATCACAAAGATTTACATCGAGCGCGTGCAGCTACACAATCGATGATCCCTACTAAAACCGGAGCAGTTGCTGCTGTTGGCTTGGTATTGCCGGAACTCGATGGAGAATTAGATGGGTATGCTATTCGGGTGCCTACCATTAATGTTTCGCTCATTGACTTTACTTTCGATTCCAAAAAATCCGTGAGCGTTTCGGAAGTTAATGCTGTGATGAAAAAAGCTGCTGAGGGTAAAATGAAAGGTGTGCTTGGTTATAATGAAGAGCCGCTTGTTTCCATCGATTTTAATCATGATCCACATTCATCGGTTTTCGATGCGTGGCAAACGCGACTAATCGATAAATTAGTAAAGGTAGTCGCTTGGTACGATAATGAGTGGGGATTTTCTAATCGTATGTTGGATGTCGCGGGTGCTTTTTTAGACCCTAGATCTTAAAACAACCTTCAGTAAACGAAATGGTACCTAGGGTCTAGGAAATGCACCATACCAGTATGACTGAAGAAAGTAATATGCTAAAAAATAAAAAAATATCCTTGTTTAAATGCTTATCAATGTCTGACATTGATCTCGATAACAAACGTGTTCTCATCCGTGAGGATCTTAATGTGCCAATGGAAAATGGCAAAATTACCAATGACGAAAGAATTATTCGAGTATTGCCGACCATTGAAAAAGCACTGAAGGCGAATGGACGGATAATAATTCTGTCTCATTTAGGGAGACCACAAGAAGGAAAATTTGATCCAGACTTTTCGCTAGCTCCTATAGCAGAAGTATTAAGTAAAAAATTAAATCGCAAGGTATCACTTGTTAAAAATTGGCTTGATGGAGTTACCGTTGAATCGGGAACTGTTGTGTTGTGTGAAAATGTTCGATTTAACGTGGGTGAAAATAATAATGATTCCGCCTTAGCTCAGCGTATGGCGAAATTGTGCGATGTTTTTGTTATGGATGCCTTTGCAACGGCGCATCGCGCGCAAGCTTCCACGGTGGGGGTTGCAGAATATGCTCCAATAGCTTGCGCAGGGCCTCTCCTTGTTTCTGAAATTGAAGCTTTATCGTGGGCATTACATAATCCAAAAAAACTTGTGGTGGCTATTGTAGGCGGCGCTAAAGTCTCTTCGAAAATCCATTTATTAGAGAATTTATTAGATAAAGTCGATCAATTAATTGTAGGAGGCGGAATCGCAAATACCTTTTTGAAGGTGAAAGGTTATGCAATTGGAAAATCTTTATGCGAGAACGACTGGTTATATCATGCGCGTCAATTTTGCGAAAAAGCAGCAGAAAAAAATATTTCTATTCCACTTCCAGTTGATGTTATTGTTGCGTCTCAACTTTCTAAAGACGCAAAATCAACAGTAAAAACTGTGGATGCAATTGCAGATAATGAATCTATTTTTGATATAGGACCGAAAACATCAGCAAGCTATGCTCGTCTTATGGCTCAGGCCGGTACCATAGTTTGGAATGGTCCTGTTGGTGTTTTTGAAATCGAGGCTTTTAGTCAAGGCACCTGCGCATTAGCACAGGCAATTGCTGATAGCGATGCTTATTCTATTGCGGGAGGTGGAGATACCTTAGCTGCTTTGGATCGATTTGGTCTGACAAATCAGCTTTCTTATATTAGCACCGGCGGTGGAGCCTTTTTAGAATTTTTAGAGGGGAAAACACTTCCTCCAATTGAAATTTTAATCCAACGAGCAAAGTCTTATGAGCAAAAATAATCAACACATGTTGCGTCGTACGAAAATTATCGCGACTTTAGGTCCTGCGACGGATGACCCTTCAACTTTAGAAGAAATTATTAACGAAGGTGTGGACATTGTTCGCTTGAATTTTTCTCACGACTCTCATGAGCGTCATAAAAAACGAATTGAGATGGTGCGTAAGGCTGCTAAAAAGCAAGAACGAGTAATTGGGATTTTGGCAGACTTGCAAGGACCCAAAATTCGTATATCGAGTTTTAAACTAGGAAAAATAAAATTAAAGAAAGGGGACCAGTTTATTTTAGACGCGGATTTACCTCCTGGTGAAGGAACGAAAGAAAAAGTAGGGATTGATTATAAAAACTTGCCGCAAGATGTAAAAGCTGACGACGTGTTATTGCTAGACGATGGGCGTCTCAAATTGATCGTTCAAGATGTTGATAGAAATAAAATTATTTGTCGGGTAGTAGAGGGTGCCGAATTGTCTAACCACAAAGGGATTAATCGTTTGGGGGGGGGGCTCTCGG
This sequence comes from Candidatus Coxiella mudrowiae, assembly GCA_001077715.1. Classification (GTDB taxonomy): domain Bacteria; phylum Pseudomonadota; class Gammaproteobacteria; order Coxiellales; family Coxiellaceae; genus Coxiella; species Coxiella mudrowiae. Next base: position 163,698 of record CP011126.1, read on the forward strand.
CAGAGTCAATGACGGAAAAAGACATTGAAGATTTAAAGTTTGTTGTCAATCTCAATGTGGACTATATAGCGATTTCATTTCCCCGGGATGCAGAAGATGTTCTTAAGGCGAAACATTTGATTCAAGGTTATAAAGTGAAAGCGGACGTCATTGCTAAAATTGAACGTGCTGAAGCTGTGAAAAATATTGACGCCATTATCGAAGCCAGCGATGGTGTTATGGTTGCTCGTGGTGACTTAGCTGTTGAGATTGGAGATGCTCAAGTGCCCTTAGTTCAAAAAGATATTATCCATCGAGTCCGTTCTCTTGATAAGCCCGTTATTATTGCCACTCAAATGATGGAGTCGATGATCCACGCTTCTGTGCCTACTCGAGCAGAAGTATCTGATGTAGCTAACGCTGTTTTGGATAATACCGATGCGATTATGCTTTCGGCCGAAACGGCAGTGGGTGACTACCCGGTGTTAGCAGTTGGAGCGATGGCCCGAACCTGTTTGGCTTCCGAATTGCAACCCCGTTCGCATACTTCGCGTCATCGTGTAGAGTGCTGTTTTAAACGCATTGATGAAGCCATTGCAATGGCAACAATGTATACAGCCAATCATTTGGACATTAAAGCAATTGTAGCCTTAACAGAATCAGGAATCACTCCTCTGTGGATGTCACGAATTCGAACAGCAATTCCTATTTATGGTTTAAGTCGTTTTGATAAATCCTTGGGGAGAATGACTCTCTATCGTGGGGTTTACCCAATTAAATTCGATCCCACTCAATATAGCCGGGAAGAGGTCAATATTGTCAATATTAAGGCTATTGAAGTTATGGAAAAACAGGGCTTATTGAAGAAAGGAGATTTGGTAATATTGACTAAAGGTGATCATATGGGTGTTGGGGGTGGTTCAAACGCTATGAAGATTTTAACCGTGGGAAAAATAGTTTAACAAACTAAGGAGGTTCTATGGCCCTAATTACGTTGCGACAATTATTAGATCATGCAGCTGAGCACGGGTATGGTGTTCCAGCTTTTAATGTTAACAACTTAGAGCAAGTACGCGCCATTATGGAAGCGGCTGATGAGACTCGAAGCCCTGTCATCGTTCAGGCCTCAGCAGGCGCCCGTCAATATGCTGGCCCCCACTTTATTCGCGCGCTCATTCTCGCGGCAACCGAAGAATGGCCCCATATTCCGATTTGTATGCATCAAGATCACGGGGCCTCTCCGGCAGTGTGCCAACGGTCTATTCAAATGGGATTCACCTCAGTGATGATGGATGGTTCTCTCCTTGAAGACCAAAAAACCCCGGCGGACTATGAATACAATGTCTCTGTAACAGAATTAACTACGAAAATGGCTCATGCTTGTGGCGTTTCAGTGGAAGGTGAGCTTGGTTGCTTAGGTTCGCTAGAAACTTTGAGGGCAGGTGAGGAGGATGGCTCAGGTGCTGAAGAAAAATTATCACGTGACCAAATGTTGACTGATCCAGAACAAGCTATTGATTTTGTTAGAAAAACAAAAGTAGACGCGCTGGCTATTGCTATTGGTACCAGTCATGGCGCTTATAAATTTTTGCAACCTCCGACGGGAGAAGTACTCGTGATTGATAGAATTAAAGCTATTCACCAACGACTTCCAGATACCCATTTGGTAATGCATGGTTCTTCGTCGGTGCCCCAAGAATGGCTTAAAATAATTAATGAATATGGTGGTAAGATTCCTCAAACTTATGGTGTACCTGTCGAAGAAATCCAAGAAGGTATTCGCTATGGCGTTCGAAAAGTCAACATCGATACCGATTTGAGGTTAGCTTTTACAAGTTCCATTCGTCGTTATCTTGTTCAAAATCCTTCTCAATTTGATCCACGAAAATACTTGGGTGAAGCACTTAAAGCAATGAAAGCCATATGCGAAATGCGTTACGAAGCCTTTGGTGCTGTGGGACAAGCCGAAAAAATTAAAGTGATTTCGCTTGAAAATATGGCCGGACGCTATAAAAATGGAGAGTTGGAGCCGCGAATTCAGGAAAAACAAGCTGTTTCCTAGTTCATTTCTAGTGCTAATTGTTCCAAAAGCTCTTGATTCAAGAGTCGATTGCTCTTAACCCCGTGGTAATCATAGCGAATAATTGTATAAATTTTGACATGAACAACGTCTTTCTCATTTAGTGGCAGCGTTATTTTCAATTAAGGAAAAAGCTATTGTAAAGAATTATATACGTTGATATATTTTAATTTTCGAGGAAAGACGAGATGATTTAAATGAAATGGTTATTTTTAAAAGGAGAGACTACTAATCAATTTGGGATTGGCAATGATGAGAATGGTCACAACAATGCCATTTCCATTCAAGCAGAACAAAGCAATAATGCGATTATTATTAATGAGCCAATGGCAATCATCCAAATGTTGAAAAAAGTAATTCATCAGTGGGATGTTCGTCCCGATCAAGTATTTGTGTAAGCAATTATTGTTCGTATTGTTCGTATTGTTCGTATTGTTCGTATTGATGAAAGTTTATTAAGACAGTTAGGTATTCAATGGGGGGGACTATCCTACCGGGAAGTGACATTAGTGTAGCCAATTTTCCTGCGGGCATTCATTGGTTTTATTCCGAAAGGGAATCTGTGAGTGCTGATTCAGGCATTGGAAACGCATACCTCCACTGATATTTTAGGCACTCCATCAATTAGAGTATTAGATAATAAATCTGCCATCATTAGCGAAGGTGAAAATATGGCGATTATTAATCGTCAATATGAAGGAACTGGTGCACCAGTTTCTGATAATTCTACGTTGCCCTTTAATACTTTTGAACGTAAAGATGTTACTTTACAATTAAAAGTAACTCTGTAAATTACCCTTGATAACACCATAAATTTAGAAATTGAGCAGCAAGACAATTCTTTGGAACCTAATTCTAATTCCAGTCCTGATAATCCCACTATCGATACTAGCAAAATTAAAACCAGTGTATTGGCAAGCAGCGGTGACATCCTCGTGCTCGGTGGATTAATTGGAGATGAAAATAAACAAAGGAAAACAAGATTCCTATTCTGGGAGATATTCCTATTTTAGGAAATTTGTTCCGCTATAAAAATCACACCATTGAAAAGAAAAATCTAATGATTTTTATTCGTTCCCTTATTTTGCATAATCGATGGGATTGGTGTAAGGAGACTTTAAAACGATATGATTATATCCGATATCAGGAGTTTTTCAAAAAGGTAGGATTGTCTCCAGATACAGATAAACCGATGTTACCGCCAATCAATAAGGAGCGGGTAGCCGATTTGCCACCCCATTTTAAAAATAACGATGACGCTTGTTAAAAATCGATCTACCACAGCCAATGAAAAATTGGTGAAAGGGCGCTTGCCTTTTAATTATGCCAAATGCCATGGGGATATTCGTTCAATTTTTTACGGAAGAGCGAATCATTCATTGTGGCTCATTCGCCACTGCTTACTCCAGAAACCGTCCTCGAATTACAGCACTATTTTAATCGCCCTATTGAATTTCGGGCAGTACAGTAACCCCAACAGGAATTTAAAACTTTATTAGCACACGCGCTTACGAAATCGGAAAAGAAACGGCTATGGCGGCATTTCATCGAATGGACGTTGATTTAAGCCAGTTGATCACGGAACTTCTACCACACGAAGATTTATTGGAAAGTGAAGACGATGTTCCAATTATTCGTCTTTTAAATGCTATTCTGATTCAAGCCATTAAGTAAATGGCATCAGATATTCATTTTGAAACTTTTGAAGAAAAATTAGTCGTTCGTTTTCGCTGTGACGGCGTTTGCGCGAAATTTTATAGCTTCCTCGAGTGTTAGTGTTATCGCCGTTCATTGTTCACGAATTATAAAGTAATGGTGAAGCTTGTAATATCGCTGAAAAACGCTTGCCTCAGGATGGCCGTATTTATCTGCGAATTGCTGGTCAGGCCGTTGATGTTCGAGTATCTACAATTCCTACACACTTCGGTGAGCGTGTCGTTTTGCGTTTGTTGGATAAACAGAGCGCCCATTTGATTTGCAAAAACTGGGTATGAGCCACGATACCTTGAGTTTAATGAAGCAATTAATTTTAAAACCCACGGTATTATTTTAGTGACCAGCCCCTACACGGGTTCGGGAAAAACAACCACTTTATATGCAGCATTAACAGCATTGAACAGCGTAGTGCGAAATATTTTAACGGTTGAAGATCCCATTGAATACTATTTACCTCAAGCAGGACAGACTCTCAAGTAAATAATAAGATCGGAATGACGTTTGCTCACGGATTGAGAGCCATTTTGCGACAAGATCCTGACACATTTGTCATGGTAAAGGAAATCCCGTGATCTAGAGACTGCCGAAATGGTGATACAAGCAAGTTTAACGAATCATTTGGTGTTAATCTACCTTACATACCAACAGTGCTGTGGGGTAATCACCCATTTGCGAGATATGGGAATTGAACGTTTTCTATTATCTTCTACTTTGATTGGTATGGCAGCCCAACGCTTAGTCCGGGTAGGGTATTGTGCGCACAATACAAACAATCGAAATTAGCGACCCCTAGTGAACTCCGGCTCTTAGGTCTTAGTGAAAGAAAATTAGTCGCTCTCTATCAACTCGTAGGTTGTCATCATTGTAACTGCAGGGGTTATCAGGGACGAACGGGTATTTATGAATTAGTAGCGGTTACCTATAAAATGCGAGATGAGATTTATTGGAATGCTAGTGAGATACTCATCGAAATTAATACTCGTAAAAATCACCGTAGTATGCAGGAAGATGGTTTTCGATGCGTTTTGAACGGAGAGACTAGATTGGGGGTGTTGCATGTGGCAGGTAAATTTTAATGGAAGCTTATAGTTATTCAGCGCTAGACTCTAAAGGAAAACGTTAAAAAGGCATACTTAAAGCCGATACAGCGCGCTAAGTCCTCCAACGATTGTGTGATTATGGATTAATGGTGCTTGAAGTTAATGAAATATCCCAGCGTCGTCCTCTTCATCAAATAGAAAAAAATTTTCTGGAAGCGTTTCTTAACGAAACGAATGAGCGCGGCAGATTTGGCATTAGCCAGACGGCAAATGGCCACCTTACTGGGAGCTGGTATTCCCTTAGACGAAGTGTTACACGCCGTAGCTAATTAATCGGAAAAATTGCAGGCTAAAAGCTTATTACTGGGCGTATGAAGTAAAGTTTTAGAAGGGCAGCTACTAGCAAGCTGGGATGGATAATTTTCCTTTCGCTTTTCCAAAGTTGTATCGCACGACGGTTGTTACTTCCAGCGAAAAGTAGGGTAAGTTGGATGAAGTATTGATAAAATTAGAAGAATATACTGAAAAAAGGCTATTCGACGGAAAATTCAATAAGAATTACTTTATACGAGTTTAATGACACTGGTTTCAATTGGAATTATAATATTTTTATTAATTTATGTAGTTCCAAAAAAACGTTGCTGTTTTTGATCAAACGCAACAATCTTTTCCTGCGGCAACTCTTGTTTTGATTGCTATTAGCTAATTTATAAAACAAACTTTATGGGTTGTATTTTTTGACTCTATTTATTTTAGGGGGGGCTATGCTTTTCAACGGTTGTTAAAAAAAGAACGATTTAGAATCTGGCGCGATCGTTTTTTGTTAAAATTAGCTCTACCGTGAAAATGTATTCGTACCATCAATAGTGCTTGTTTTGGAAGAACGTTTGGTGTTTTGAATGCAGCTACAGTTCCTGTATTAGAAGCTATGCAGGCGACATCCCAATTAATTACTGTGCTTTCGATGTGCTATACTGTAGAAGTTGCTATCGAAAAAGTCCGCGAAGGCACTAATATCCATCGTGTCTTTCAAAAAATTCTTTATTTTTCAAATATTTTTATTCATTTAGTGGCAAGTGGCGAATCCAGTGGACAATTGGAAGCAGTGTTACAAAAAGCGGTAACTACTCAAGAAGAAGATATCGCCGAGCTAATTGATGGATCATTAACACTTTTGGAACCCGTAATGATTTTATTAATGGGCAGTGTCGTGCTCTTTATCGTGCTAGCGATTATGTTGCCTATTTTTGATTTGGATTAAATGAGTAGAGGATAGAATGAAAAAAATTAAAATTAAACTATCAATAAATGGGTGGCTTCACATTGATTGAAGTAATGGTCGTGGTTGTTATCTTAGCAATTTTGGCAGCAATTGTTGTCGCGAATAATGCACCGTCCCGATTAAGCTAAGATTGCGAAAGTAAGACAAGATGTATTATCTATTAAAAATGGAATGGATCTTTATAAATTAGATAATGGTTTTTATCCCACGACTGAACAAGGAATTGAGACACTTGTTAAAAAACTCAAAACTGATCCCGTGCCCCAAGATTGGGAAAGCGGCGGCTATTTAAAGCGGCTTCCTGTTGATCCATGGGGGAACCCTTATCATTACTTAAATCCAGGTAAATAGGGTGATATTGATATTTTCACTTATGGTTCCAATAATAAACCCGACGGTGAGGGTATAACGCGACGGTGGGAAATTGGAATATTAATTAAAAATAATAAAAACCAAGCAGAGTTTACGCTGTTTAAGGTTGTCGTCGTAATGACTATTATCGCCATTATGAGGACCATTGCCTTGTTATCGCCTCATCGTTTTGATCGTGGTCGACAAGTTATGCTTTTTGCGAATCAATTAACTCGAGCTTTGAAATTAGCACAAAAAGAAGCTTTATTTAAAACTTACTAATTTTATAGATAAAATTTTAACAAAATGACTGTCATTTTTATCAATTTCAAAAAAGACTCTCATTCACTGAAGCAGAAATGGCAATTATTTAAGAATCGTCCATTCTTAAGCTCACCTCAATTTTAAGACATTCAAATCAAATTATTAAAACGAAAGAAGAATATATTTTGCGATATTGTTTTTTTTATCTAATGGAGATTTGTCTGTTTTTTAATCTATTAATTTCTAATCAGAGGCGCGATCGCGTTTATCGTTTAGAACATGATTCTAGTAGGAATATTCAATTACAAGAAATTAAATAGCTAACAGGGATTTACTTTGATTGAAGTTCTGGTAGCTTTAATTATTATTGCGGTGGTGCTAACTGCTGTTATTTTAACGATGCGTAATAGTGTTCACAGCACTGCGCATGTAAAAAATAAAATAGCAGCTCATTGGATTGGGTTGTCATGAATGTAATTACGAGCATGCAAGTTAGTTTATTATCAGCGCCTACCAATGAATCAGTGCAAAAAGGTAAAAGCACCCTTGCTTGGTGAGTGATTTAACTGAGAAACTAGCTCTGATCAAACATGGGAAAACTATTATTGACGTATTTATGTTGATGTATGGGGCAGGAGGGGTCCAGGATTAAGATCGAACATTTAATCGGGTTCATAAAATGAATTACCGAAAAAGTATTCCAAAGGGATTTACGCTTATTGAGGTTATGATTGCTTTATTTATTTTTGCCATTATTACTACAATGGCTACATTGGATTTGCAATCTATTTTTCGTATTTGGAAACATTTACGAGCAAGTGATGCTCGAATACAAGAAATTCAAACGGCTTTGACTTTAATTCAAGATGATTTTAACCAAATTATTCAGTGCCCCATTACTGAAGAAATTGGAGAGGAGTTACCATCCCTCCTCATAAATAAAACAGACAGCTTGAAATTTACACGTGGAGGATACACTAATCTAACGAGTGAATTTAAATGAAGCACGTTACAACGCGTAGCTTATGAAAAAGTAGAGACTGATTTAAATTCGTTTGTCATAGGCCGTGCCGGATCGTGCTCCGCATATTATCCCAGAGAAACGTGTCCTGTTGCATCAAGCGACTAAAATGAGTCTTCATTACGTTAATGAGAAAGGTCAAATTGAAAATACTTGCGTTTCTAACGTGAATAAAAATAATTTAGTTAAAACAACTTATTTACCTAGAGCCATCATTGTAACTTTGACACTGAAAGGAATCGGTTCTGTTAAACGAATTTTTCCTCTAGTTGGACGAGGCCTATGCGGAACAGTAAAAAGCAAAATGGAAGTGCACTTTTGAGTGCTTTATTAATTATGGCGCTATTGGAGCAACAATTGCTACCGCGCTTATCGTTTCAGAGCGTTAGCTTGTCTATCATCAACCAAACCTTATTACAAATAGGGAGCAATTGTATCTTGATCTCCAAGGTGTCCAAGATTACGCGGAAATGATCCTTTTACAAAATACCGACTTAAAAAAAATTCCAGATCTTAAGCAGTCATTTTATGGAGCAGAAGTGATTGGAATGCTCTCTGCCTAGAAAGGATTGTTTAATATCAATTGTCTGGCGCAAACGACAAATTAATCCTCTTTTATTCGTTTAATACGATATCTCATTCCGGAGATGACGTTAAAAAAGCTGTTGATTTAGCTTAAGCTGTGAGCGATTGGTTATTTCGGGAAGTTATGGGTGACATTTACTTGCAAGCCAAACCTTCTTATCGCGCAGCTGATCAGGGCATAGTTTCTCTGAGTGAATTGCGTGCAGTATCGGGAGTTAACACCCCCTTATTTTATGAAAAATTATCCTCCCATTTAACTGCTTTTCCTGAAGATCAATGTCAAATTGATATTAATTATGCTTCTATAAAGAGTTTTTTTAACACTTAATGGTGTAAAATAACACTGGAACATGCAAAAGCGCTCTATACCTGCGGGCAAGAACATAGAATTTTTTACAGAGTGAATGATTTTATTAAATTATGTCAAGCGGATAGATTAGTTGAAGCTAATGCAATTTCTGTAACAGATAACTTCTATTTATTACGAGCAGTAGCAACGCGCGATCAGCAGCAATTGAAATTGATCAGTTTGTTAATGTGATATCAAAGATAAACAAGATAAAGTTAAAATTGTATGGCAACAGTTAAACACAGAATAACTGTGATACTCAGAACTTAATAGCGATGAGACCTTTACCTGGTTAGAGTGTGACGATTCAGGAACGGTTTTTTCACAAAAAATATTAGACCATTTAGCAGAGGCATCTTAGGCTATACTTAAAGAGCGTTTATTCGTCGTGACTCCTTGTCAATATGTGCTAATATCAACACGGTTTTACTATGCCAAGACTAAATCAGCACGAATTGGATAAAGCAATTCCTTCATTTTGCGCTTATTCCTAATTTTTTTTACTATCCTTCTTATAGAAGGACAATTGTCCGTATTGATTGAGGAGGGAAGAGCTTTAGTGCGGATGAGTCGTTAAAGAGGATTTTCGACACCGCTGAATAACCTCTCTTTACTCTTACAACTTACGCTTGAGAAATGGTAGAGCCATAAACCTACTCAGATTACTGTTTACCAACATGAAAAAAATTTTCTACCAACAATTTTCAGATTTAGGCCAAAAATTTCTGTACAATGTTCTGTTATGCTTCGAGCGAGTAATTATGCGAAATTAATTAAAGAGACTCCTTTCAATTCTTTTCCACGAAAATATCGATCAAAAAAATCTCCCTATCAACAAAAATATTGGAGAATCGCCAGCATTGCTTTTGTGGTTTGGTTTTTTCTGTTATTGGGTGTACGGAAGCTGGTAGAATGGACAATTTTAAAAATGTATTCAGATCATTTACAGAAAGAGACTGTGCCCACGCTCCAGCAACTATTTCCTTACTTAAAAAGTATTACCTATGCTCGAGAACAAATTTCTCGAGAATTACATTTATTAAGAAAGTCGAATCAGAGGATTAACCATATTCATTTATTAAATCGAGTGGGAGAGATTCCCGACCAATATTCCGAAATAAACGTAGAATCAACAAGCTATCAAAACAGCCAGTTAGTTTTACAAGTTACCACTGATCAACTATCCACTGTAGGAGATTTAGTCCACGTCCTTAACCAAGCTAAACTACAGATGAAACGGAAAATGAATAATCAAAATAAAAAGATAATTGCTGAGTTGACAATCCAATGATTGAAAAATGGTAGCAATTATTAAAGAGCGCGAGCGTCGTTTGATAAATGTGGGCGGTCTTTTGATTATGAATTTATTAGTTTACTTGTTAATTCTTAGTCCTTTATCCATGGCGATCGTTAATTTGCAAACCCATATTGCCTCGCAGAAATTTTTTATCGTTTGGGCAAAGCATGCTGTGGTCAATAAATCCATAAGTTGAGACAAGAAGGGTTTGGGATAAAGCAAGCAACCCAACCTTTATTGGTAATTGCTGAGCGGACAACATTAACCGAACAAAAATTAAGTGCTTATTTACAGGAGGTGCAGAAACTTGAAAGCAATAAAGTGACATTAACTTTCCACCAGGTGCCTTTTGATGATTGGATGGATTGGGTGCAATTGCTCTCTAAAAAAATACGAAATCAATGTAGAGCAATTGAAGGCACAAAGAACGAACCCGTGGGTACCGTTGATACGATTATCGTTTTGTCAAAATAAGGTAGCTTGTCACTGAGCGAAGCGAAGAATCTCACCATATGATTAAAAACGAGATCCCTCGTTTTGCTCGGGATGAGACGTATGTTACATCCTCAGAGGAGCAGCCTGTTGAATTAGATTGGAGCGCATTAATGCCATTCACATTGCCGAATTTGGCAGCTTCTTTAAACCATTTTACTGCCTGCACGGGATTGCGGTGAACGCTAATAATACCATAGTAGAACATGTAGCGAATGGGGCATATTGAGCTTGAATGTTTCCTCTTTTAGCACAAGCATACAGCCTATATAAAAGGATTATGGAAGTCTTGTTGATGATAAGGCGCTTCCCCTTTTGCGTATAGCCAATTGGCTGTCACTGCACAACTGCCTAAAAACCTGAGGAAAACAAATAAATAATATAGAAGATATCTTCTTCCAGATAAAAATTATTTACTAATGTCAGCAATTATTTCCGAAATTTTGGGTACCGGTTTTTGGGTACCGGTAATAATAAGCTTTCTAAGCGACCATTATCATCGAGGATAACACGATTACGAAAGATATTCCAGAATAATAGCCCCTCCAGGAATCATGGACCCGACTTGATAGATTTTTGGGGTAGCCAGGTGCTGAAATTAAAGCACGCGAAGTATACCCGAGTCGGATGATAGAGAAAAAGCGATGCCTTGGAGATTTAATTGCAATGTGGTGAGGGGCATGCTGTCGAGATTTTGACTTTATTGACCGAAAAGGTGAAATTCTGAAATCGATGAAACTTCGGTGGGAACGAAATGCACTATTTTAGCCAAAGATAGCGAAAAGGAGGGCAATGAAATAAATAATAATCCCAATTGCTAGAACGAATGAATAATCAGCAAACCAAACAATGCAGTAACTAGAAGCGGCACGTGTGTGTCTTTGCATAAAAAGTCATAAAAAATAGCTAGACGTGGCATTCCTTGATTTTAGTAAAGCCCTTGGCTTTAGATAAGTTCTGATCTTTCAGGACTCGGTGAACTTCGGTCACGTTTCGCATTCTATCTCAAACAATGCTATACTTCGCCTCTTTAGGATTAAACATTTAAGCTTATGACTAAATCTGTGTCCCCTGTGTATCAAGAGGCAAAATACCTCATCAGCGCAGCTGAATTTAGCGACTTACCGCTGGACGAAGGAGCCGAGGTTGCTTTCATTGGGCGGTCTAATGCCGGAAAATCCAGCGCATTAAATGTAATTACAGGTATTAAAGGATTGGCGCGTACCAGTAAAACACCTGGTCGAACGCAAATGATAAATTTTTTTGCTTTAAATGAGAGCAAACGTTTGGTAGACTTACCCGGCTATGGCTACGCTAAAGTTCCTCGTATGGTTCAAGAGCGTTGGGAAGAGTTAGTGGATAGTTATTTAAAAAAACGGTCCTGTCTGAAAGGATTAGTGGTGGTCATGGATGTACGACATCCTTTAAAAGAAATGGATGAAGATGTGATTAAATGGGCAGTGGAGTACGATATTCCCCTTCATATACTTCTCACGAAATCGGATAAGCTCAGCCAAAGCGCAGCGAAAAAAGTTTTTAGCGACGTACAAGTACAGCTGACCACATACAGCGATAAGATATCCGCTCAATTATTTTCTTCTCACGACCGCACTATTGGTCTGGATGAAATAAAATCAGTATTAAATGACTGGTATCGATAAAATTGAAAAAAAATCAATCAAAAGGGTTGCCTTTTCAAAAAAACCTCTGTAAAGTCCCTGTATTGTAAATAACCCACCTCTTTATGGGGGGTGGGTAGTGAAGCTTTTGTTACATTACACCTGCCTAAAACCTCCCAGTAGTCCCTTAACTTAGGATTGATGACAATTCGCTAGGTCGTTTTGAATTTTTGATTTTCGAGCAAGTACAGAAAGTCAATGAACAATGACTAATAATGACCAATATAGTAGAAATGTCATGTCTTAATTTGTTTGGACGTGGTATTACTAACTTCAGTTGATGCCACTGAAATTTCTCCATCACAAAAATGGAGCATGACATGTTCTCGTTTTCAAAAAAAACATATGCAAAAAATGAAGTCGTTTCATGGCCGATCCCGAATTATTGGGATGTGGTTGCTCTATTATTGGTTTTAGCCGTTCTCGTTTTATTGGACTATGGCGCCAACGCAATGATGGCAAGGTTTGATGTGGGGAAAACCTTCCCTATTTCATTAGATCCAGTCATGTTGCCCTATTACGCGTTACGCACGGTGTTACGGATGCTGATTGCGATGTTTTTTTCATTATTATTTACCTTTATTTTTGGTACTTGGGCTGCCAAAAGCCGCCATGCGGAACGCATTATTATCCCTATGATTGACATTTTGCAGTCAGTACCTGTGCTAGGGTTTTTAACGATCACAGTGACAGCTTTTGTCGCCCTATTTCGCGGTAGTTTGTTAGGCCCGGAGTGTGCAGCATTATTTGCAATCTTTACGGCACAGGCATGGAATATGGCCTTGAGCTTTTATCAAAGCCTTCGAACTGTGCCAAATGATTTGCAAGAAGCTGCCACAATGTTGCAATTATCCGCATGGCAACGCTTTTGGCGAGTGGAAGTTCCGTTTGCCATGCCTGGTTTACTGTGGAATACCATGATGTCGATGTCGGGCAGTTGGATTTTTTTAGTAGCTTCAGAAGCTATTACTGTGGCGGGACACAATATTATGTTACCAGGTATTGGTTCTTACATCGGGATGGCCATCGAGTACGCGGACAAAATGGCCGTCGTTTATGTAATTATTACGATGATTATTGTAATTGCATTATATGATCAATTGTTGTTTCGTCCACTGGTTGCTTGGGCAGAAAAATTCAGCGCAGAAGTAAGTGTGGGAGAAAGCGAAGCACAATCGTGGGTATTAAATTTATTTCAGCGGACGCGATTTTTACGTTTTATTGGCGAATATTTTTCCTTATTAGGAAATGCAATCGTTAATTGTCGGCTCTTTCGTTATCGTTCTCCACGAAAACCATCCGAATATCGATATTTATTGCGTCGATTTTTTACTGTGAGTTGGAATGCATTTTTAATTTTAGCCCTGCTGGTCTCTTTTTTCTTGTTAATGCGTTTTATTTTAGCAGAAGTGAGTTGGACTGAGGTATTCCATGTCTTTTATTTGGGTTTTGTAACAGGATTACGTGTTAGCGTTTTGCTTATTCTCAGTTCGCTCATTTGGGTCCCCATCGGCGTTTGGGTCGGCTTACGACCCAATGTTTCTCGGGTAGTTCAACCTCTCGCGCAATTTTTAGCAGCATTTCCTGCTAATTTATTATTTTCCATTGTGGTGATCCTTATCATTCGATTTGCTTTAAATGTAAATATTTGGACTTCGCCGCTGATGGTTTTAGGGGCGCAATGGTACATTTTGTTCAACGTCATTGCTGGAGCGATGGCCTTGCCTAAAAACTTGCACCATGTTATCGGTACGTTGAATGTTAAAGGATGGCTTTGGTGGAAACGATTTATGTTGCCTGGAATATTTTCTTATTACATTACAGGTGCCATTACGGCAGCAGGTGGTGCCTGGAATACGAGTATTATTGCTGAAGCAGTGAGCTGGGGAAATACGCATTTGCAGGCAACCGGATTGGGTGCTTATATCGCATCGATTTCCCAACAAGGTGATTTTCCTCGTCTTGCTTTGGCGATTATGGTGATGTCTTTGTATGTGTTGGCATTTAATCATGGCCTGTGGAGACCGCTTTATCGACTGGCGGAAGAAAGTTTTCAGGTTAAATAAACAGGCAGAGGTTAGCGATCGTGAAAAAAAATAATTTTCCTATTATCGAAGTTAAAAGTGTGAGAAAATTATTTAAAAAAAAAGGGTTACAAGATTTATTAGTATTAGACCGTATAAATTTTAACTTAAACGAAGGAGAAATCATTGCAATTTTAGGAAAATCCGGATCTGGAAAATCTACCCTATTGCGGATAATTGCAGGTTTAATTAAACCGTCATCGGGAGTAGTGCTTTATCACGATGAACCCATTATTGCACCTGTTCCTGGATTAAGTATGGTGTTTCAACATTTTGCCTTGATGCCATGGCTCACCGTGTTAGAAAACGTTGAGTTAGGCTTAGAGGCGAGGGGTGTCCAGCGTGAAGAACGTCGCACTCGTGCTCTTAAAGCTATCGACATCGTTGGCCTTGATGGCTTTGAATCAGCTTATCCGAAAGAATTATCTGGTGGCATGTCACAGCGAGTGGGATTAGCGCGAGCATTAGTGGTAGATCCAGAAGTATTATTGATGGATGAGCCATTTTCAGCATTGGATGTATTGACCGCTGAAAATTTACGGAGTGATTTAATCGATATATGGCGTTCTGGAAAAACCAACATTAAAAATGTCATTATTGTAACCCACAATATTGAAGAAGCTGCATTTTTAGCAGATCGTATTTTGGTATTCTCAATTAATCCGGGAACCATTCGTGCTGAAGTGAACGTAGATTTACCGCATCCGCGGAACGATCAAGATCCGAAATTTTGTCAAATTGTGGACAATATTTATGGATTAATGACCAAACCTGCAGTGGAAGCTGTTCCGGAAGCGATTAAATTTAAGATGATCGATGTGGGTTATTGGTTGCCGCAAGTACCTATTTCGGAAATGATGGGCTTTATAGAAAATTTGGCCTCTTACGAGCAGAAAAAGGTAGATTTACCTGAATTAACGGAAGAGTTGCATTATGAAATTGATGACTTGTTTCCAATTATAGAAGCGCTCGAAATACTGCATTTTGCCCATGTCTCCGGAGGAGACATTGAATTAACAACGGCAGGACGTAAGCTAGCAGAAGCGAATATTTTAGAACGTAAAAAAATATTTGCGAAGCACTTAACTGAATATGTCCCTCTAGCGAGTCAAATTCGTCAAGAATTAAATGAACATCCTAATCACGAGATTTCGGAAGAACATTTTCTGGATAATCTTGAGAATTATCTCAGTGAACAAGCAGCGGACGAAGTTTTAACTACTGTCATCGACTGGGGTCGTTATGCAGAAATTTTCGCTTACGATTATAATTCGGGTATTCTAAGTTTAGAGAATCCTTAAATGAAATTTTTTTCTGAAAAGACTGAGACATTTTTATTGGATGGGCTTGCAGGCAAGCTTGAGATAATGACTACGCTGGCTAACGATTCAGAAAGAGCTGTTATGGGTGTCATCTGTCACCCTCACCCGCTATACGGTGGGACAATGCATAATAAGGTTGTGACAACGGTGGCCAAAGCGTTTGAGCAATTGGGAGCAAAAACGGTGCGGTTTAATTTTCGTGGTGTAGGGAAAAGCGAAGGGCATTATGATGATGCTTTGGGTGAAGCTGATGATTTAAGAGTAATTCTGGGATGGGTTAAAGGAGTTTGTCCGAATGACGAAATTTGGTTAGCCGGATTTTCTTTCGGCTCTTATGTGGCTGCTAAAGCGGCCAACACAGACCCTGATATCACACGACTTATCACCATCGCGCCGACGGTGAACAATTATAATTACCACGCGTTCACAAGCATTACTTGTCCTTGGTTAGTAGTGCTTGGTGCTGAGGACGAATTGGTTCCTCTGGAGCAAGTTAAAGCCTTTGTGGAACAACCCCCGGTTCCTGTCCGTTTTGTAGTGGTCGAAAAAGCCAGCCATTTTTTTCATTGCAAACTGATTGAGTTGCGAGAAGCATTGGTACGCGAATTAGTTTGAGCTCAGCTAATCTATCAGTGATTGACAGGCTATCAGGCCTTCCACTAATATAAAATCAGATTTTATATTAGTGGGAAGTTTTTTAAGGAAGTAAGCAGGCGCTTTCGAGTGGTGCTGCTAAGCGGCCCTCAACAGCTGGGAAAGATGACCTTGCTTGAACATATTGAGAAAAAGGATCGGTCTTATGTAAGTTTTGATGATTTAAATAGACGAAGTGCAATATACCTTCCATTTTGCCTTTGTTAAAATAGCTTAAACTTAAAATAGCAGATAAAAAACCTGGGATTTTGGCTAATGAGTTCTCAACAATTTGAGGTGATGAAAAATATTTCTGAATCGCTGGCGAGGGGTGTCGCTATTCTTTAAGTTAGAAGGTCTTTCCCTCTTGCAGAAGAGCAAGGCCGTATCAATTTGTGAACCATTTTTACCTGACCTTAGGACCATAAAATCACAGAAAAAATAGCAAAACCATTAAGTTTATTGGAAATTTATCATAAAATCTGATGAGGTTCCTATCCGGGTATTGTATTGAGTAATGGCGAGCATTGGGAACGCTTTTATGATTCTTACGTAACCACTTATATTCAGAGGGAGGTTTGTGACTATTTGCAAATAAATGATCAAATGGCCTTTCATAAATTCATACAAAATAATAGCAGAAAGAACGGGTCAATTAATCAATTATAGAGACATAATATACTTGAGGCTTCAGGAATTGTTTATTTATTGCAACCTTAATTTTAATAATCATACAAAACGTTTATTAAAAACACCCAAATTATATTTTATGGATACAGGGTTATATGTGCCTTTTTAACAGGTTAGTTAACCCTCGAAATATTGGAACGTGGTGCTATGGCAGGAGCTTTATTTTTACCGCGATAAAGAAAAACGAGAAGAAATTGATCTATATAATCGAAAAAATACTGTGCTCTATCCCATCGAAATAAAAAAACTGTTTTTATTAAAAATATGAGTTTCCAAAATTTTGAAGTTTTGCAAAACCTGAAAGTTCCTATTGGACATGATGGTTTGTTGTGTTCTGTTAATGCTCCTTTACCGGTCTCCAAAGAAGTTGACGCAATTCCGAATTGGATACATCTAAAATTTAAGCTTCTAACCTCTATAATTACGAAAAGCTAGCGTCATGAAGTTCGTCTAAAAGCTAGAGTTCCACTAGCCTTCCAGCTTAGAAAAGACAAGCTAACCATTTCGGGGAGAAGTGAAGGTGCTCTTAAAGTTTAACAAGAATCATTATCATTTATCCTTGACACCTTTATAAGGATAGGGAGATAATAGCGAATATCTAATTGCATCTCATTCTCATTTAGGAGTAGCGGCATTGACCCTTTCCGATTTAAATCCTGGTGACTTTGGTAGAATTTGTGGATTTCATCCCGGCAATAAGTCTTATCGGCGAAAATTACTAGCTATGGGCCTCACGCCAAATACTCAGTTTCAAGTGATCCGGCGGGCGCCACTCGGAGACCCGATACAAATACAGGTACGAGATTTTTATCTCACTCTCCGGCAATGCGAAGTCATTCAATTAAAGATTGAGCGGGTGGTAAATGAGTAAGAATTTCACTGTTGCTTTAGCCGGAAACCCTAATTGCGGGAAAACTGTAGTATTTAATGCCCTGACAGGTAGCCGTCAACGTGTAGGAAATTGGCCAGGAGTAACTGTCGACAAAAAATCTGGTTTTTTTCAGCATCAAGGTTCTCGAGTGCAAGTAGTGGATTTACCCGGGGTCTATTCGACAAGTGTAACATCGGATGCGGTCGATGAAAAAATTGCTTGCCAATATTTGTTATCGAATGAAGCCGATGTGGCCATAAATGTCATTGACGGCAGCAACCTTGAGCGCAATCTGTATCTTACTTTGCAATTATTAGAAATGAATATTCCAGTAATTTTAGCTGTAAATATGATGGATATTGTGAAACTGCGTGGTTTAAAACTGGATCTCAAACAGCTCAGTAAATTGTTAGATTCCCCAGTCGTTAGTCTGGTAGCCCGTCAAAATCAAGGTATCGACTTATTAAGAGATGCTATTTTAAAATTAAAAAAAAATCTCCGCGCTTCTAAAGTTTGCTTATCATTGCCCGTTGAAATTAATAAAGCTGCACATTTGCTTACACAAGTTGTGTCTTTTGACAACAGCCCTTTGACAGGATGGTTGGTATTACGTTTGTTGGAGGATGATTATTTAGCCAAACAAATCGTGGATGAGTCGGTTTTAAAATTCGCTAAACAGCAAATTGATTTAATTAAAATCAAGCTTAATGAGGAGCCAGATATTTTAATTGCCGACGCGCGTTACGTATTTGTTAATCAGATAGCTGGGCAGGTAACACAACTTACCAAAACGCCTCGACAATCGGTAACACAATGGATCGATCGTATTGTATTAAATCGATTTTTAGGTATACCGATATTTTTTGGGATTATGTATTTAATGTTTTTATTCGCCATTAATATCGGCGGTGCTTTTCAAAGTTTCTTTGATATTAGTACCACCACTATTTTTATTGATGGTTTAACGCATTTGCTAATATCTTGGCATTTCTCTGTCTGGGTAACTGCACTCTTAGCCAGTGGCGTTGGAAAAGGCATAAATACCACTATTACGTTTACACCTATTATTGGAGGGATGTTTTTATTTCTCGCTTTCTTAGAAGATTCGGGTTATATGGCGCGAGCTGCATTTGTGATGGACCGTTTCATGCGAGCATTAGGATTGCCAGGAAAATCGTTTGTTCCAATGATTGTTGGTTTTGGTTGTAATGTACCAGCAGTAATGGGGGCACGGACGTTAGAAAATCGGTACGATCGGGTGCTGACAGTTATGATGATGCCATTTATGTCTTGTGGGGCACGGTTAGCCATTTTTACTGTGTTTGCTAGTGCTTTTTTTCCTAAAGGAGGCGCTTCAATTATTTTTATTTCGTATTTAATAGGTATTTTAATTGCTGTCCTTTCCGGTTTAGTTTTGCGAAAAACAATCCTTCCAGGAAAACCTGCGCCTTTGGTAATGGAATTGCCGCCTTATCATGTACCTCGATTAAATTCTTTGTGTTGCCATATGTGGCAGCGATTAAAAAACTTTTTGTTTCGAGCTGGCCGATACATCATTCCCATTTGCGTAATTATTGGCGTTTTAAATTCCGTCACGGTGACCGGGAAATTAGTGCAAGACACGACACAACAGTCATTATTGTCAGCTGTTGGCCGAATGGTTACCCCTGTATTCGCTCCGCTGGGGGTGAAAACTAATAATTGGCCAGCGACGGTAGGTTTAACCACGGGTATTTTAGCGAAAGAAGTGGTTGTGGGTACGCTAAATACTTTGTATAGCGAACAGGGTCATTTAAGTGAGCAGGCTGTATTAAAATTTAATTTTGGGAGGGGGCTGTGTGACGCAGTTATATCCGTTCCACAAAATTTAAGCCAACTTGGAGATGCCTTTAAAAATCCTATTTCAGCTAATGAGGGACCGCATGAAATGAATAGAACGGCATACGGAATTATGTACAAGCAGTTTGGTGGTAAGGCTGCTGCTTTTGCCTATCTTTTATTTGTTTTATTATATTTTCCGTGTGTTTCTACAATGACAGCGATGCGACGCGAAGTCGGCAAACGGTGGGCTTTATTTTCAGTGCTGTGGAGCATAGGTTTAGCTTATGGACTAGCCGTAATTTGTTATCAAGTGTTGACTGTGTTTGATCATCCCTGGGCTACATTGGCCTGGAGTGGTAGTTTACTAATTGTTTTAGCGACGGTTGTCATCGGATTACGACAATACGCTTCGCACGAAAATAATAACGATTCACTCTTCTCGTTACGAAGATTGTGAAGCGAGGGAGTCGTAACGTGCTTTTATCCTTAAAAGCCTTTTTAAAAGAACGAAAGACAGCTAATTTGCAAGAACTGTCTTTACATTTTTGTAAAGAACCTCAAATAATGCGCTGTATGTTAGAACACTGGATACGGAAAGGAAAAATATGCCGTCTCGGGAAATCTGCTGCTTGTGGAACGAAATGCCAACTTTGCCAGCCGCAGTTTGCTGAAACCTATCAATGGATAGAAATACAGTCTTAGTTGATTGGTGGATTATGCTCCCCGGTCGCGCTAATCCACCTTACGTTATATTAGCGGCACACACAGGGGTGTAATTCGCCAGTAAAAAAAACTGGATGATCTCATCATTTCATCCACCATCATTTTCTTGTCCAATAAATAACCCAATTAAGTCAGAGAAGGCAATGGCAGATAACGAAAAGCGTCAGGAACTTTCCCATGAGGTTCGGAAGACTCCTAAAAAGCTTCATTTAGAAAATGTAGATTAGGAACGGCCTTTAACGTCCTAAGAAATTGTCTACCTAGTAAACCGCTGTTCTTTTCTGCAAATAGTAAGTAGCTCTCCTGGCCCCCTCTGCTATTCAAGGGTGGTGATTACAGCGTTTTGCTAGAGGAAGATAATAGTGATGATGGTGGAATCATCAACTCGGGGAAAGGTACACTTGTTCGTCAAGCCTTTGATACTGCTTCGGAAATGATTCTTCTGGCTCAAAAATCGGGATAGCGTAGCGTCAGGGTGATTGACGGCCACCCCACTCATGCAATGGGCGGCGTGGATGCAGGCCTCCGATGATGAATTCTTTTTAGAAGGGTATGAACCCAACGAGAAAGCACGCCAAAAGCGCGAACGCGCTAAGCGATTGAAAATACAAGATAACTTGCAATACAACATCCAGCCATGATGTGGGGCGTAATCGCTTGTCATTTTCAATGACTCGGAGACGATCATGAGCATGAACGCAAGTGATTTTTTTAAATGTCCTGTGTCTTATCTAGAAACCTGTGTCTTATCTAGAAAAAGACAGACTAAATTCTGGGATTGGCTCAAGGATTTTAATCCCAAACTTAGCCAAAGCAGCTTCATAGATTTTTCTTTCGGCATTGGTATCAGGAATTACACCAGTTAATTTCATTTTGGTTTTTTTAATTTGAGTTCTCTACTAGCTATTTCTGCAAGAAATTCACATCGTTTTTGAAAATCATTGGAGCCCGCCACCTTCAGTTTAAGATCTACTTTCGTATCTTCTATTTGTCGGGTTAACGTACCTCCTTCATTGGGAAGTTCTACTTGGTAATTGCCGTTTTTACCTGGCGTCAAATAATCTTTAAACCTGAAGTGATTTCTGGTCTGTTTTAGAAACGGTTGCAACTATTTCCTGAAATTCATTTTTAAGAAGTGTGACACCGTCAAATTTAATGGAACTCTCATTAAAACCAGGAGGAAGAGCATTTGCGCTTTTAGCCTGATAAAGACGCCATTGCTGAGTCTTCATTGACTTTAAATCGCGATATTTTGTTGTTATTTGTTCTTTTAATTTGAGTGCATGCTCATTTGAAATTAGAGGCTTATTGTCATCGAGGAGTGCATCAAAATGAATGCTACCAAAATGACTGCGGTGATTATGAAGAGCTTCGCGAATTACGGCTGGATTAGCTTCTGCATTAGCTACTGCCTTTTAAGCGTCCGCTAATGAGTCAGAAAGTTGTCCGTTAACAGATAATTGAACTAATTGTAGAAGCAGCTGTTTGTCTCAATCAAATAGTGGGCGACCTTATTATATCGTTTCATCATCAAAATGATTACCAGTTTCAAAATCAATTTCTCTTGGAAGGGGCTGCTTGTTTAAGGCTCGCCTTAGCACGAATGGATCAGTTGCATTATGGATCGAACGTCGGATTAATTCTAAAGAAGCGAATTGCTTGATAGTTTGAGTCTGATCATCGGTTAATAATTTGAATCTTCCAAATGGCCTGAAAAATTAATATTTCCCAGTAGGGCATTTTTATTCAGAGCGTCTTTTATTGCTTAAGCACCTTCGGCCTATGCTAGCGTTTTAAGAGCTTGTTTTTGTGGATCTGAGAAACCCTTAAGAGAAGAAATGGAGAGCCTAAATAAACGAAGCGCAGCGAAAATCCTTATTCTGTCCGCAGCATCATTGGTAATTATAACTTCGTCCGTATGATGATTGTCGGTTTTAAAATCTATTTCTCCTAACAAATCATGTTTGTTGAGAGCCTCTTTTAATGTTTGAGGGGAAGGCGTTTTGACAAGCTCTTGTAATAACGCTGTGCGTCTCTCATTAAGAATATTTATCGAAGCAAGCAATAGCGCCTAATGTATTTTTCGGCGGTAAGGTTTCGGAGCTCCTTAGCTTGGTCAGCACTGATGATGCTATTGTCGTTTCTATGAATCTTCATCAGCATGAAATACAACATTTCCGAAACGAGTGTGATGGGCATCTAGCGCTGTTCAAACTGCTGTGGGACTTTCGGTTGCTGTTGCCACTGCACGAAAAGCGGTATAGTCTTTTAGACTACTGGCATTATCTGTACACAACTTTTCAATGGCGTCTTTAATAGTCTTAAATGACATGTTTGTTTCCCTGAATTTTCGTTATTAGCTCAGAGTAGGAGCCGCTGGCTCAAAACTACCTCTATTCCATTTTTTGGTCTTTTTTTAGCTTTTCGTTCTTCACGTACTGTCTGTTGAAGAATCCTGATAAAAGATTGTTTTGCAGTTGCAGCAGATAGTGGATTGCCGAAAGTATGAATATCGCCTGACCTTCTAAAGCAATTATAAGTATTGCGTTTTTTGTATTTTCCTTTCTCCTAATTATTTCCCATGTATTTTTTGAATGCTTTTTCCCATTCTTCTTTAGTAGGATTTAGCGGTTGGCCTTGATCATCAAGCAATTCTTCAGGCTGACCCGATTGATTATAATTGATATACTAGGACATGTTTTTTGAGTTCTGTAAATGCTTTCTTCGAAGCAGATTTTTAAGAGCAAAGATTGTCGCTCGAAGAACGAAGGACGTTCAATTCTTTTATCAAGTTCATTAAATTCTTGAGAGAATTCATCGTAACCTTTTATTCCTTTAAAAATCGTCAAATCGGCGTAGCTTTTCAGAGCATTTTTCAGTTTTTTCTAATCTTATTTGAGCTTTTTGATTTGATTATCATAGTCTTTCTCCAACAAAAAAAGGAGTGTGGTGCGCAGCGAATTTAAATATTTCGTATTGTTGATGAAGCTCTTCAAGGTCCTTTATTAACCGCTAAAATTAGATCCAGCAAATCTGAGTAATGATCTTCATGACCCAAGGTCGGTAGTTGGGGTGGCTTTTCTCTGACACAGCCTCGCTATTCAAAGAAAAGATATTAGCAAGCACATCTATTTTTTTGGCGGTGTAGTTAATTCGTCAATGTTGTCGATGTATATTTTAGCTTGGTCTCGGATAATAGATTCTTCCCGAGAACCTAAATTATTATTCTCTAATTAATTGTTCTTTGAGTGGTCATGCTTTTTTTGATAAATTTGTAATGATTTCTTCGTTTTTAAGCAGAAGTTCTTTTTCTTCTTTTCGGATGGAAAGCTTTAGCTCTAGGCGAGAAATTTTTCTTGCCATTATTCCTTTTTTACCCCTTCTTCAGAAGGTTCGTGTGTTGAGAGTTCGTCGCGCTCGAATAATTGATTTGATTTAATTTATCAATGCAGTTAGGTACCTCCATTAACCAATTCTTGCATCGAGTTTCTCTTGCTCCTATTTCTTCGAGGAATAAAAGGGGGTTTGCTTGAGCTGGTAAATGGTTAAAACGATGAATAAAGGAATCAGGTATTCTGGTATTCCTCATGAGAACAATATGATATCAATGTTAAGACATAAAGCTTGATTTAATATTAAATGTTTAAAGTGGACCAAAGCTTTACTGAATCCCTCGAATGAGCCCGTGGGCAAAAGAAGACGACATATTTTATTTTGTCATATAGAGAGCTTAGCGTGGGTTGTTTGGGGAATACGATACCACTTCCCATTGGGTAGGGTAGAAAGGGGTAAATGAAACTTACTTAACCATTTCTTTCAATTGTTTCAAAGGACAGACTTTGATGACGTCGTGGGCAGGTTTGGCTTTAAAAGTCATTTCTTCACCGGTTAAAGGATTGACATTGCGGTCGGGCTTTAGTGGCGTGTCTGTGTTTTACTACACATTTTACCAAGCCTAGAAGAGTAAATTTACAGGCACCACCTTTGCTGCGAAGATGTATGCATAACATTAGCAAGTTCCTCTAAGACAGCACTTACATCCTTTCTACTTAGAAGGGTTGCTTCCGCTAAGTGAGACATTAATTGGGATTTAATTAGATGTGTAAATTGGTGAGGTTGGAGATTTACTTTTTTGTGTGCTGGGACGCGCGATGTTTTTCTTTGTTTAGGGGCATGTCGCGAGCAGGGGGGGATAATATCCTAGTGCTTCTAGTTCGTCGTTTAGCGGATTTCCCTTTTTTCTTTCTGGCATAAGAATTCCTTCTTTTTTATGTATTCTCGTATTCTCCATACATAATTATGTGACAGCAAAAAAACCACTTGACAAAAATAACATAGTTTCTCTGAAAAGAATATGTTTTTTCGAAGTTTTTGCTTTTGCTCAGTTTACGGGGAGTATTTTTACGTTCCCACTCCAAAATCACGAAACTCCAAGCGCTCGCTGGGTTATAGGGGCAGTGAGCTTGCATATCAACAAAAATATGCTGTATCATAATTATCTTTTTCTTCGAGTTGAGGATTCTAAACTTATGGCGACTTACATGGCAAACGCAAAAACCGTTAGCCCGCAGTGGTTGTTAGTGGATGCGAAGGGTAAAACATTGGGGCGTTTGGCGAGTCAAATTGCTATGCGCTTACGAGGTAAGCATAAACCAGAATATACTCCTAATGTTGACACAGGTGATTTTATTGTTGTTATCAACGTCGATAAGCTTTGCGTCACTGGCAAGAAACTAGAAGATAAGCAATATAATCATCATTCCGGCTATCCTGGCGGGATAAAAACAATTAATTTTAATGACTTACAGTCAAAGCATCCAGAACGTGTGTTAGAATTAGCGGTCAAAGGGATGCTACCTAAAGGGTCTTTAGGGCGTGAAATGCACCGTAAGTTAAAAATTTATGTGGGAGATCAGTATCTCCATCAAGCGCAGCAACCTGAATTGATTGACTTAGAATAGAGGTCTTTTAAGATTATGGGACAAGCGGCAAAAAAGCAAAATTTAGGCACGGGCCGTCGTAAAACGTCTTCTGCGCGGGTTTTTTTAAGAAGAGGTTCTGGAAAGATCACCGTGAATGGAAGAGAGTTAGATGAATACTTTGGTCGAGAAACCGCTCGCATGGTGGTTCGTCAACCTTTAGTAAGCCTTGATGTTCAGTCTCAATTTGATATCTATGCCACCGTTGAAGGTGGTGGTGACAGCGGCCAATCAGGTGCTATTCGCCATGGGATTACCCGAGCTTTAATAGACTATGAGGAAGAAGGTGGAAAGGGTGGTTCATGGCGCAGAGTATTGCGAAAAGCAGGATTTGTCACTCGAGATCCTCGCATGGTTGAGCGTAAAAAAGTGGGTCGTCATAAGGCACGTAAAGGTACCCAATATTCCAAACGATAATCCTGAGATAAAACGGTAAGAATGATCATGTTAAAGCGTTCCATTATGACCCTCTATTCAGGCCCTACGGACATTTATAGCCACCAAGTACGGATTGTGTTGGCGGAAAAAGGTGTCAGTGTTGACATTATCAACGTTGACGCTAATCATCCCAGCGAAGATTTGACTGAACTTAATCCCTATGGTACTTTGCCCACTCTGGTAGATCGTGATTTAGTCTTGTTTAATTCGCACATTATCATGGAATATTTGGATGAACGCTTTCCCCATCCTCCTTTGCTGCCTGTTTATCCAGTAGCTCGAGCAAAATGTCGCGTATTAATGTATCGCATTGAGCGGGATTTATACCCTCGGGTAAAGTCTATTGAAGAAGGTTCTCCTAAACAGGGGCAAGCTGAAGGTGAGGCACTCAAAAAAGATTTAGTGCTGATGGAATCGATTTTTGCAGAAAAACCTTATCTTATGAATGATGAATTCACATTAGTGGATTGTGTCTTGTCGCCATTATTATGGCGATTAAGCTATTTAGGCATTCAATTACCTCGTTCGGTAAAAGCTATCGCTAACTATGAAAATCGATTGTTTGATCGAGAATCCTTTCAAGCCAGTTTGAATGAAGCCGAACGCGAATATAGAGAGCCAAATGACTTCTAGCCCTTCCGTGAAAATGACTTCTAGCCGCCCTTATTTATTACGGGCTATTTATGAGTGGCTTATTGATAATCAATTGACTCCCTACATTATGGTTGATGCCGTGATACCGAATGTGGAAGTTCCGGAACGGTTTGTAGAAGATGGAAAAATAATTTTGAATATCGAGCCTCAAGCAGTGGGCCGATTACGAATGGGTAACGACGCGGTTGAATTTGATGCTCGTTTTTCCGGAATTGCTCATCATATTTTTATTCCTATTTCAGCAATACAAGCGATTTATGCCTTTGAAAATGGCAGGGGAATGGTATTCAACGAGGAAGAAGACGGTGGTGATGGAAACCCGCCCCCTTTAAGCCAAAAATCGCCAGTGAAAAGAGGAAGGCCAAATCTGAAAATCGTTAAATAGTTTTTCACACTCTCTGGTATACTAGCCTCATGAATTATGGTGATATCATCCATCTCATCGCAGTCATTCTTTTACCTTTATTGTTTGCAATTACTCTGCATGAAGCGGCTCATGGATGGGTAGCCAGCAAGTTAGGCGATAAGACCGCTCTCATGATGGGACGGGTTACCCTTAATCCTGTGAAACACATTGACCCTTTGGGAACTCTTATTTTGCCTATTTTAATGCTCATTTTGAGTAAATTTACGTTTGCTTTTGGCTGGGCGAAACCGGTTCCTGTTACTTGGCAGAATTTGAGAAAACCTCGCCGAGATATGGCTCTTGTGGCGTTTGCAGGGCCCTTCGCTAATTTACTTATGGCCTTATTATGGGCGGCTATTGCGAAGGCGAGTTTCACTTTGGGAAGTGGAGCAGAAGAGTCAATCTTAAGAAACGCCACGGTTTTTTTCTATAACGCGGGTATTTTTGGAATATTAATCAACG
This sequence comes from Candidatus Coxiella mudrowiae, assembly GCA_001077715.1. Classification (GTDB taxonomy): domain Bacteria; phylum Pseudomonadota; class Gammaproteobacteria; order Coxiellales; family Coxiellaceae; genus Coxiella; species Coxiella mudrowiae. Next base: position 190,916 of record CP011126.1, read on the forward strand.
TAGTATTGATGATTCTTAATTTAATTCCCCTTCCCCCTTTAGATGGAAGTCGCATCGTTTCTGCAATATTGCCTCCTAAAGCAGCTTATAGCTATTCAAAAATAGAGCCTTATGGAATTTGGATTTTGTTGGGTCTGTTGGTGTTTGGATTACTCGGTCGAATCCTTTTATCCCCCGTTATCCACCTTTCTCAATTTATTCGTTCTCTTTTTGGATTGTAATAACCTCAACGTAATTATTCATATTCAAAGACCTTGAGCACTTTTTCCACTCCCGAAATTCGACGTGCAACATCCGCTGCCATAGCTGCTTGTTTGGGACTGACCATACCCATCAAATAGACCACTTTATTTTCAGTAACCACTTTTAGATTAGAAGAGTGCAAACCGGCTTTACCTAACATAGCCGTTCGGACTTTACTAGTGATCCACGAATCGGCAGCTTGTTGTACTGGAGAAAGGGGAGCTCCAATAGTAATTTCGTTATAAGTTCGTCGGATATGTGAAGCTTTTTCTACAATTTGATAAGCGCGATCGCAAATTTCGGGTGTTTTAGCTTGTCCTACGAGCAGCGCTACATTATTGAATACCGAAATGGTAATATGAGACTGTCCTTTTAAGAGAGGATCATTATCTAATCGGTATTGGATGATCGAGCGAGCATTATGATCCTGGTTCATCGTTCGATAAGTTCTTTGATCATAGATCACCGCCCCACCGAGTGTAGCACCGGCAGCACCTGCTACTAACACGGCAGAAACACAGCCTACAAGAGGAAAAACAAGCGTTAATAACATTATTATTTTTTTCATCGTTAATGACTCCTCAAAATCCTGCGAAGCAGAGATTTTTTATTTGCCTGATTTAAATAGTTGGTGGTCGATAATGTCACAAAGGCAATGAATAATCAGTAAATGAGTTTCTTGAATACGAGCTGTAGATTCTGCAGGAACTAGGATTTCGATATCATTGGCAGTTAACAAAGTGGCAATTTCTCCTCCATCCCGTCCCGTCAATGCAATGACCTTCATTTCACGATGATGAGCAGCATCTACAGCATTAAGAATATTTTTTGAACGGCCGCTAGTGCTAATGGCCAATAAAATATCGCCGTTCGCTCCAAGCCCTTTAATTTGTCGAGAGAAGATTTCGTTGTAGCTGTAATCGTTTGCAATTGATGTGACGGTAGAGGCGTCAGTAGTAAGTGCAATAGCTGGAAGACTCGGGCGTTCTGCTTCAAACCGATTTAGCATTTCCGACGAAAAATGTTGTGCATCCGCTGCAGATCCACCATTGCCACAACTTAGAATTTTATGATTCGAAAGCAAACACTGAACCATTAATTCCCCTGCTTGAGCAATGGGATCGACTAATACTTCAGCGGCTGTTATTTTAGTTTGAACGCTTTCATTGAAATTGTGTTTAATACGTTGAAACAAGTCCATATCAACACTCTCAAAGGAAAATCAATATTCTACCTCAATTACATTTTTTATCCACGTAATTTGGTGTGGTTCTTAGCAATGCCGATGACATCAAAGTGACAAGCTCTCCTATCGGTAAGCCGATATTTTCTAGATAATACAAAGCAGTTTTGATAAGTCGGTGGCGTTTTTAGCAAGAAATAGTAGTTACAAGATCTATAAAATGGGATGAATGACGGTAGCAAACTTCTACAAAAACTAAAGTTGATTGGTGAGACATAATTAAATCAATTTCCCCCATTTTATGTCTAAAATTTTTTCCAATGAGAATTAAGCCTTATTTTTTAAGAAAGTGACGAGCTATTTTCTCAGCATTAAAAGCAATTTTTTGAGTTAAGTAAAACATAGTTTTAAATTATCAGGAGTAAAAGAAAAGGAGCAGATAACCGAGTTTTTTTTAATTATTATTTGATTAAGTGCGGTTGGCCATTAATTATTTTTCCCCATAAGAGCTGGCGATAAATTTTCTGATTAGGCAGTAAATATAAGACGCCGGTGGGGCCATTGGTATGGTATATTGAGAAATTGAAGCCATTTTACTTAGCTTAGGCAAAATTTGATAGGCATCTAACCCCCAATGCATAGAGGCGAGATAGTTTTGATTATAGGAATTCGGCCAGAGTGTACGTATTCGTTCCTGAGTTTGTTGAAGGGATAAGGGCGATTGTTCAGGAGCTAAAACCCAAGGCATATCGTCAAATATCACGCCATCTAGATCATAGTCGATAATTACCCTAGGAGAGTAAATGGCCGAAGTTACATAGATGGAAACATCGTCTGCGTAATAGAAGCGAAGCAATGGAATAATTTGTCTTTCCTGACTGGAGTTGGCAACCAGAAAAATAGTGTCAAAATCTTCTCGCCGACATTGGCGAATTTTATTGTTTAAATTCACGTTAACTTTATAAATTAATTGTGCAGTTATCTTGTCGCCCAGAAATTCCCATTGTGTTTAAAAGGCTTGAGCAACTTTATTTCCCTAACTTCCTCGTGGTATATGATCATGAGAATATGAGTATGCTCGTCATTCCACATTCGTAGCGCTGCTTGAGTGGCTTCATCCAGTGGGGACAATCCAAATTGGAATAAATAAGGATTCCTCAGGTTAGCTAAAGTATTTAAAGCTAATATGTGGACCGATAGCGTGTGAGAATTAACAAGTACAGCAATATTCTTTTTAGTAAGTGGGCCTACAATAATATTGGCCCCTTTTTGGAGAGTATCTTGGTAAATGGCGTTAATATTTTTATGACCTGTATTGAGGCACCAAAATCGTTGGCATTGGCTCTATTCCCTGATAATAGGCGGCAAAAAAACCATTACGAATCGCATTTGCTTGTTCAGCAAGAGGGCTCTCTAGTGGTTAAGAGTAAAGCAATTTTGAGAGAGGGATGCGAATTATTTACCCACGCCGTAAATACTCGCTTATTGATATCTGTAACGGACCATTTTGTATAATCAGTGAGCAGGAGAGTAGAGTGCAGCTAAGAATCAAGAAAGCACAGGCAGTTGAAAATTTTTGCCACATGGGCAAAGTCTATCGTAGACTGAAAGAGTGTCAAGAATTACTTCTTTGTCTGGTTGTTTATACATTGTGGCTACTCCCATTGGTAATCGGAAAGATATTACCTTACGAGCGATCGAGACCCTGAAAGCGGTTGACTTAATTGCAGCGGAGGATACTCGGTACAGCAAAGGCTTATTGCAATACCATGGAATAAGTACTACTTCGCTGTCTTTACACGAACATAATGAAGTCGCTCGGACCGCTTTACTGTGTGAAAAATTAAAGCAAGGATACGATATCGCCCTTATTTCTGATGCCGGTACTCCCCTTATTAGTGATCCGGGTTATCGATTAATCAGCGCGGTGCGAAAAGCGGGGATCCGGGTAGTTCCTATTCCTGGGGCCTGCGCAGGAATCGTTGCTTTAGTTGCCTCTGGCTTGTCCACCGAACACTTTGTTTTTGAGGGATTTCTTCCTTCCAAGGGAGAAATTCGCCAAAAAAAATTAGAAGCATTAAAAACAGAGTCGCGTACCCTTATTTTTTATGAATCCGTGCATCGGATTGAGAATTTGATTAGTTTATTAAACGAAATTTTCGGTCCAGAACGTATGGCCACGATAGCCCGTGAGTTAACGAAAAAATTCGAAACTATTTATACTACATCCTTATCGGAATTAAAAAAATGGCTAAGCGAAAACTCAGAGCAACAAAAGGGCGAATTTGTGGTTCTTGTTGAGGGACATCCGGAAAAGACAAAAGAAATAAATGAGGAACATCGCCATTTATTAACGGTGTTGCTCCAAGAGTTATCGCTTAAAGAGGCGGTAGCTTTAGCAACGAAAATCAGTGGTATTTCGCGAAAACAACTTTATCCGTTAGCGTTAACTATTCAACAACAGTATCAGCATCCATCATATTAATTTCAGTGATTTGATACCGATGTCGATTGTTATTAACACGGTCTCGTAGATCTTTGCCTGGTTTGAAATGCGGTGTGTATTTGGCTTCAGTGTAAACGTGTTCGCCTGTTTTTGGGTTATGTGCTTTGCGCGGAGGACGATAATGCAAAGAAAAACTACCAAATCCTCGGATTTCAATGCGCTCCCCATGGCCTAAAGTGATACTCATTTGCTCTAAAATATGGTTAACACTGAGTTCGACATCTTTTAATGAGAGGTTTTTTTGTTTCGCTGCGATGCGATTGATCAGTTCGGACTTAACCATGCCTCTTTACCTATGTGACTGATTGTTATGAATAGCAATTATACACTAGGGCCTATTGACAATTCTACTCTTCTGGCCTTTTTTCAAGAGTTTTCCTGCAAAACCCTGCTTAGTGATTTGATCGCACAAGGCAAAGGTTATTCGAGAAGAGAAGCATACGTCACTTTAAGCTCTTTTCCAGTCTTAGGTAATATTTCTTCGTTGTCCAACAGGACCTTGTGCCCTTTTCAGGGTTAGGCGGACGGATGCCATCCACGAAAGAACTTGAGGATAGACAATATGCTCAAGAGCGTGAACTCATGCGTGCAAATTTTCCAAAGTATCGTTGGGTGAGACCAAAAGCTTAGCGTGGCAAATAATGGGTCTTTCGTCTACCGTTTCGGTTACGTAATAAACACTGACGCCGTGTTCGCGATCACCTGCCATGAGCACGCGTGCATGGGTATCAAGGCCGGGGTATTTGGGAAGGAGGGCTGGATGGATATTGAGACCATCCGTCCTTCATAATAATTTACAAAATCCCCGCTCAGTTTTCTCATAAACCCCGTTAATACAATTAATTCAGTTTGATTTATTAATAGCCTTTCGGAGAGTCTGCTCAAAACTGCTACGCTCAGCAAAGTCTCTGTGAGGAATAACCTCTGTGGGAATATGATATTTTTAGCGCCTTCCAGCCCGTATGTATCCTGTATCCGCACGGTTGCTAATAACGCCGCGTATTACTGCTAAACCGTGTTCTATTGCATCAATAATGACTTGCAAGTTGCTACCATTTTCCGAAATGAGAACGACAATGGATAATTTTTCAGATGCCATCAACTAATCACGATGCTGGGCTTTTTTGGTGGAAGAACCTTGAATTTCACCAATCACCTAAGCTTTTTCGCCCAAGGTGAGAAGCAAATCCAAAATTTTGTCTGCGTCTTTTGCGGCAACACAGAGAATCATCCCTACTCCTATATTGTAAAGTGCGGACCATTTCTTGGTCTGTAACTTTTCCTTTTTTTTGCAACCACTGAAAAATTGCTGGCCAATCCCAACTGTGGGTATTTAAGGATGGCTTTCATAGAAGAGGGTAGAACTCGAGGAATATTTTCTATTAATCCCCCGCCGGTAATATGGGCTAATATGGGCTATAGAATGAAGATTAAAATGGCGCAAAAGCCGTTTAATGGTCTGTGTATAAATTCGAGTAGAGGCAAGTAATAGCCTCCCCCCCCAAAAAAAATAGTATCTTCGAAGGCATCATTGGGCTTAACGTGGGCACAGGCAAGAATTTTATAAATTAGGAAATAGCTGTTAGAATGGGGTCCTGGTGAACTTGGCTTCCATTAATAATCTTTTCTTTTTCGACAATACCTACGCAAAATCCTACCAGGTCATAATCGGCCTCGTCATAGAGTCCGGGCATTTCCGCTGTTTTGCCACCGAGCAAGGCCATCCCTGCCGTTTCGCAGCCTTTGCCCATTCCAGTGAGAATTTGCTGTGCTTGCTCAATATTTAAGTGGACCGTAGGATAATAATCGAGGAAAAATAAGGGCTCCGCCCCGGTAGTAATAACATCGTTGATACACATGGCGACTAAATCAATACCAGTTGTGGTATCATGGCGGTTAAGATCAATGGTTAATTTTAATTTCGTTCCTATGCCGTCTGTCCATGAAACGAGGAGGAGACGCTCCATAGTCACTCGGCAATTCGAATAAGCCGCCAAATCTCCCTATGCCGCTTAAAATATCTGGCCGATGAGTGCGTTTAAAACAATAGGTTTGATCGAATTTACAAATAAGTTCGCTTTTTTGATATCTCTACACCGGCATCGGAGTAAGATAAGGGTTTTTTTAGATTCTGACATTGGGGAAAGGATAGCAAAAGAGTGCAGACAAACGGAATAGAGAAATCGTATAATTTTCTTTTGGAAAAATTTTAAGTCATAAGACCATATGATAGCTATTCGGAAAACAAAGATCGTACTTGTACTACTTGCAGTACTCTTAATTTACAGATATGGGGATGGCCATTGAGGTTCGTGATATCAGCATTGCAACGATTGCCGTTAGTGATCAATCCCTCCACAATGTTCCAGAAAAGTTTGCCGAAAGCTTCTTGAACAAGTGCTGGTTCGAATTAGTGGTGATGCGAGGATAATGACTTTACCGGTCATTCGAGATGTATTGCCTAAAATCAATAACTATGTTGAAAAATACAGCTACCTGGCTAAGGCCATTGCGGGTTGTGTTCGATAAACGGGCCATGAGGCATTTGCTGGAGAATGCGAACCAAGCGATTTGGAGCACTCACCGACCTTTGACAATGGTCTTGGTTTCTGTTCCCAATGGTTCTCAATCCGAAACGCTTGCCAGTGAGAGCCAGAATCCAACGATTCGCAAGATAAAGCAGGTCGTATTTTTAGCCGGGTCTTCCTATTATTTTCGGGCAATGGATCTGAAAGACCAGACCAATGTGACCCAATCTATCTCTACTTTGCTTTCCAATCCTCAATTACAAACAATTTCGCAGCGCTACGGTGTCGATTCTATTCTAGCAGGTTGCAGTGGTTGTAGACGCTAATGGCCAGCTTCAAGTAGAATGGGCAATTATTTTTAAACGGTACCCCTTACGAATGGCAAACAACAGGCACCGATGTTACTCAAGTCGTCATGAATGAGTATCGACTGTGTGGCAGATATCATGGCGAATCAATTTGCTACTTTTGGATATGTAAGGGCATGGAGAATCTGATTACTATGGAAGTGACCGGCATTCAAACTCTGGATGATTATGTTCACGTGATATCGCTTTTAAAGCATTTATTACCCGGAAAGTATCGGTCAGTAGCAACATGAATGCCGATATGCTTTTACTCAAAATTAAAACAGACGGCAATTTAGAGGATTTAGTGAAAGCTCTAAAATCTGCTTCTCATCTTATCGCGGAAGGTTCTCCCTTTCATCCAGGTTTAGAGGCAGCTAATTTATTTTATCGATGGAAAGCAAGTCAGCCGGTTTCCGACTTTTGGACGACGATAAACTTTTCTCCCCTTAATTAGCAATGTTAGATCAATTACCCTTACGAATTAATTTACAAGAAGAAACTACTTTCAATAATTTTTATCCGGGTAAAAACGAAACGGTTCTACATGCACTAAACGAATTATTGGAAAATAAAGGGGAATCGTTCGTTTATTTATGGGGAGAGCCAGGGGTTGGCCGAACTCACTTGCTACAAGCTTGTTGTCACGAAATGAATAGTCGTGCGCTCGAAACCATGTATTTACCTTTGCGGATATCGCAACTCACACCAGTAATTTTGTGTGGCATGGAGACAAAGCATCTCATTTGTATCGACGATATTGACGCAGTATTAAATCAAAAAGATTGGGAAGAAGCACTTTTACATTTTTACAATCGGGCACGCGAGAGCACTGAGCCAAAATTAATTATTGCAGGTAAGGATATTCCCCCGCAATTAAATTGCCAATTAGCCGATTTACGTTCGCGTTTATCCTGGGGTTTGGTTTTCCAGGTAGTTGGTTTAAGCGATACGGAAAAGATAAAAGCATTACAAATGCGTGCACATGATCGCGGTTTTGAATTGTCTGATGAAGTTGGTCAATTTTTATTGCTTTACTACACACGCGATATGTCATTATTATTTAATTTATTGGATAAATTAGATCAGGCTTCGTTGATCGCCAAACGTAAATTGACCCTACCCTTTGTTAAAACTGTTCTTGAGCGTGAATTGGTGAAAAAGAGTTATCTCATATTATAAGTGAATTGATAAGTAAATTGATAAGAACTCTCTTCGTTAGCTCTCAGTTCATTTAATTGAGTATCTTGTCGCGACTCTCTAAAGAATTCTTTGAGATACGTCATTGCTGTCTTGTGACATTGGTGCGTTTGTAGAATGGTAATAAGCAGGGATAAAAGCACTATGGCGAAACCCACTTCCAAAAATACATCTCCCAGTATTTTAATATAGGGGTGAAGGGAAGCGTCGCTTTTGGAAAAACGAGGCAAGATGCCATGAGTGTAAAGGTTTTTCAGGCTTTCAAATGCTAGAAAGAAAAATCCAAAAGCATAAAAAAGCATCCAGGGTGAACACTTTCCAGAGTTTATTAGGATATGAATACTTGCTCCAAGAATTCTGGTGAGCTATTTCATGGCTTTGATTGCCCATCAAGCAGAAGCATCTTGTGTATCAAAAAGATGACTTTGAGAATTAGCAACTGCTTCACGTATCTTTTGAATATCAAAGTGCATGGTTTTCCAGGCTGTGCCACCGCTATCACAAAAATACTAAGTGGTCCTTTGATGAACAAGCTCACGTCCGAAGTTGCTATCGCAAAACTGTGCGTGAGTCCAAATAATAGAGGTAAGCCTGCCTCCACTCCACAATAAAAAAATGCTTAAATGCCGCTCTCATCAATTTTCTGCGTGCTTCAGGAGGGGGCATTGACTTATCCCCCGATTTAAACTACTCTTGGGCATCCTCCAATGGTTAGCGCCTGATTAGTGACGTTAGCGACAGTAGCTAAGCCTTTGAGGAAAAGACCACCTGAAGCTCCCACCACAACCAATAAAGCCAGAATACCTATTCGAACCTATAAAGCCGGCTCAAAACCCCAAGCAAAATTACCAAATAAAACTGTGGCTAGCGCAGAAGCATCGAAAAGCTCTGTGGCGAGGACGCTTAATATTTTTCTTCTCGTTGCTGTGTGTGGCTAATTTAGCTGCAGTTTGCCGCCATATAGGTATTAGGGCATCGGATTGAATTACCTGCTCTGGTAGATTTCGAAAATTGACTGTAAAACTAAATTTTTCTTTTAAAAAAGGTTAATAGCTTCTTAATAGCTTCCGAATCCCAATATAAACGATTTAACTTCTTCTCATTAAGTGGGCTGAATATTAGATTGCGTATTTAAATTGAATGGGAACCAGATATCGACTGATTAAAGGCACGAGAGCTCCACTTATCAATAGCAACCACCAAGAATATTCCACATGTTTATCCGTATTGTCCTCACTCAACAGACCAACAACGGATTGATAAATATGATAAATATAAATGACTAAAAAAGCAGCGCCGAGAGGTTTGAAAATGCTTTATGCCTGGAATGTAAGTCCCACTTTTTTTTAGAGAATGTGTTTCTTCTCTGGCGAAAATAAGATCGGGTTTGAGGTTCACCATTGAATTAGCTCGGCACACAGCTTCTAAAAATGCTAAACGGCTGACATACATTTGTGCGAGAGCCTTACTAGGTTCTGTTAGATTATTGAGTATATCGGTAACCTTATTGGGAATATAAGGAAAAATTCGATCATTTTTTCTGTTTTTGGCATTGACTGGAACTGAAAGTTAAATCTCATTTCCCTAGTAATTTTTGGAATCAATAGTTTCAATATTCCAGTCACCATACAGGTCGGATTTATGCACGATGGTAACTTCATCATTAGTGGTGATAGGAATTCTTCTGGTTCTGTGAGTATGTCTAAGTGCAAAATAAAAACGTTCATTGTGATTTAAATGGGGCATTCTTTCTGCTTTAACAGCGATTTTTATTCGATCGCTTTCTGAAACGACACTGCCATAATTAGAAGTTGAAATAAGATGTTCTTGGATATCAGATGGCATTTCAATATTTCTCTACATTCATTTTATTAAAAGAAAGTATAAAAAATTTAACCTAAAACTAAAAATAATTAAAAAACAGAGATTTTTTGTCCAATAATATTTCTTGATGATTAACGATAGGTTAAATATTGTAATGATTTTTTATATTTAATTTAGAACTATCTTATCGTCGAAGGAAAATTTGTCTAAAGAAAATTTGCCTTGATGATGCCATCAATGACTTGAATCTGCTTCAATAATGTTTCGTTAATCTTGGCGTTAACATCCATCCATAGTATAAGTAATTTCCTAGTGAGATTTATTAATCATATCAATAATATTGATATTAGCCTGAGATAAAAGAGTAGAAATTTGGGCAACCATATTGGAAATATTTTTATTAGCGATGGCAATTCGATATCCCTCTGTCGGTTCAAGCTTTACTGTTAGGAAATTAACGGAATTCCGAATATAAATATTTTTCAAATAATATTTAACTTGGTCAGGAATTATTATGGTGGTCAGAAATCATTATGGCAAAATTTTCTTCAGCTTATTTGGTAGAAGTACCAAGATGAGGTAGTCAGATTACCTAGGAATATTTCTTAAATAATGCGCTAGAAAAATTACAGACATAATTTCTAATTTTATTATCAGATAATCTTTTTAATAAAGGTTCATTATCTAAAATTTCAGCGCGTACGAAATTAAGGATCACGACATTATCTTTCATTTGAGCGATGGTTTGTCTATTTATTTATAATATAATTTGTATGTGAAGTTAATGGAACGTGCACGGTAACGAAATCACTATTTTGTAGAACATCTTCTCACATTGATTCCGCTTGAATGATATCGGCAGATAATTCCCAAGCATTTCGGACCGTTATTACTGGATCATAACCGACGGCGTTCATTCCTAATCGAATAGCAGTATTAGCTACTTGAACGTCAATTTTACCTAAGCCAATAATACATATGGTTTTACCAGGAAATTCAAAGCCCGGAAAACGTTTCTTATTTTTATCAACTTGATGGGTAATAGCTTTATCGTTACCATCCAAATGTTGACTATAAATATAGTACTAAATGAATATGACGACTAACTAACATCATGCCGATAATTACCAATTCTTTTAAGGTATTTGCGTTTGCTCCTGGCATGTTCAACATAGGAACACCAGGAGAAGTCAATTATGAAACTGGAATATTGTTAACGCCGACGCCTGCGCGCTCCACTACTTTAACACTTTCAGGAAAATCTATCATGAAAATTAAATGATCGAACCAAGATTGCATTGGATTGGAACACTTAGTTAATAGCGAATATTTTTGGGATCAAATTGCGCAATACTATGAGAGGATATGTTATCTAATAAAAGTATTTTATAGACCATTATAAAATTTTCAACGACATTAATAGAATTAAGCTAATGGCAACGGGCGTGAAATACCGTTTACTCGATCGCTAACAACGAAACAAAAAATTCGTAGGATTCCACCCTATAGTTTGTTGAATTAAATGCGCTGGAAAGCCAACATGTGAAAATAGCAATTAAGAGCCAACTAGCGGGGAGCATGATACCCGAAGTGATGAAGTCAATTCCTTAAAAGAAGGTCACATTAAAAAGATAAAAATACTCTTCGTGACTGAAAGAAAAAAATCATGCAAAAACTCAATATTTAAGAGAAGAATCCTGAAAGTGTGACAGCGCTCTTACGTGAAAATCCATGATTTTCTATAAGCTAAGCAACACCCAGTTCTAATAAAGAGATAGTAGAGATAAAAGCTAGGAATAATAATACTAGAAATAATAATGAAAGAAAAAATAACCCATCGAAAATATTTCCTAACAAATATAGCTGAAAGCCGAAGAAAAGGTACAAAAAATTAAACTTGAGCCCAACTCAATTATGAGGTGATTCGCAAATACAATAAGAAAAATAACCAACCCTGCTAATAGGAGCAATAGCTGTATCAGCGAAAGAAACGGCAAGAATGGAACTGATGATAGAGATATTTTTCGGTAAATAGTTGCCAAACATAATAATAATGCCTATGGCAATGTTCAAGCTAAAAAATGCCTGACCTAACGCCAATAAAGCAACTCAGGCAGTAACTTTCTGAAAATCCGGTTTAAGAAGAAAATAACTGCCTGTTGGAAATATCCAGTGGTAGCTTGATAAATCAACTAAAATTAACATTAATATATAAGACTATAAGACGAGAAACATGAATTTCACTGTACGTTCAAGCCCACCATTTTATTCCTAAAATAATAACGGACATTTTCGTTACGACGATGATGGTGCCACTTACAAACATTTGCTACAGATTATCTTGTAGATTCTTGAAATTATTAATAGCTAGAAGTTTTGTGGTATTTTGAAATTTTCCCAGAATGTCACGTATGAAGTAATCTAACACTCAGCCTGAAATAACGACTTAGTAAGTTAAAATTAAAAAAACCGGCTAGTATGTGTATGGTAGCCCACCTAATAATTTGCAATGCAGGATCCGTTTTATTTTAAGAGATACATTTCGCAAAGCTAGTGCTGGATTACCACGTCCTATGCGACCCAATAAAACTCTCAAGGTCATTAAAGGAATACCCAACAAAATTACAACAAAACAAAGATATAAAAAAAAGACACCACCGCCATTTTATCCATCTAAATAAGGAAAGTGCCAAATATTTTTGAGTCCCACAGCTGCTTCCGCGGTGGCGAATATAAAGGAAGTTTGGGAAGTCCAGCGGGTAGCGCTGTTCATCACGTTCATTATTATTTGTTAAGCGTAGTAAGTAGTTAGTATACAATAACGCTTTACTAAAGGTAGAGTAAGAAAAATGCTTCCTGCCATTTGGCGGTTAACAGAACCGCTTGATACTATTATTTTTGATTGTGACGGAACCTTAAGTCGCATTGAGGAGATAGACTATTTAGCAGTAAGCAATCACTTTGATTCTGATGTCCGATTGTTAACAGAAACAGCGATGAATCTCACAGGAATTACACCGGATATTTATCGTAACTCCCTAGATTTAGTCCGACTTACAGCTGAGCAAGTAGCTGGTTTAGACGATTATTATTATTATGTTAATTTAACGCTTAACGCTTAACGCTTAACGCTTAACGCTTAACGCTTAACGCTAAATGCTAAATGCTAAATGCTAAATGCTAAATGCTAAATGCTAAATGCTAAGAAAGTAATATCCACTTTTCAAAACGTCTAGGAATTCCTACCTCATACGTTTTTGGAGTTGATGTGTATTTTAAAAAAAGAAAAGCAGTTTTATGGATACGAAGAAAACTCTCCGATGACTTATTGACTGGGGAAACGCGAAATAATTGAAAAGCTAATAAAGAATCATCTCTGCATTTCTTGTATTGGAAATAGAATGAATGATGTAGAAGCTGCCAATTTAGTAGAGCGGTTTATCGGGTATGGTGGAGCATATTATCGCCACCATATTTCCGAAGTATTTTATTTTTATATTAAAAAAATACATTAGCCCGTTTTACCCTTGTGCCTCACCCTTGAGAAACATAAGCAACTGTCACAGACAGAGAAAAATCTTTTTCAAAAAGGTCTGAGTCAAATCAACCAAGGAAACGTAATAATTTTAAATAGGAAAATAATTTTAAATGAAATATATCAAAGAATAGTGAACGCAAAATAGCAGAAGTTAAAATTTATTTGAATAACTTCAGGATAAAATTTGTCAGACTCTTGAAAAAGAAGATGGAGGTGAAGCTCAATTTCAAGAAGTATTGTAGGAAAAACTAAGGGAAGTCGGCTTTTGAAAGATGGTTCTATGATTGAGCAAGGTGTCGTTAATTTTTCCTATGTCTACGGCAATTTACCCGCTTCAGCTACTCAAAAACATACAGAATTAAAGGATTCTTATTTTAACGCGGAAGGAATTTCTTTAGTTATTCACGCTAAAAATTCCTATGTGCCTAGAACTCACGGTAATTTTCGATTTTTTATTGTAGAACAAGAGGATTGTGAACTGGTATGGTAGTTCGGTGGCGGATACGATTTAACACCTTATTACGGATTTAAAGAAGACTGTTGTTATTGGGACCTTGTAGCCAAACAATCTTGTGATTCTTTTAGTAAAGAAATTTTTTTCAATTTAAATCAGCGTGCGATGATTATTTTTATCTTAAACATCGAAAAAGCAGTGCGGTATAGCGGTGATATTTTTTGATGATTTAAATTAAGTGGGGATTTGAGCGCACTTTGAATTTATTAAAATTCTAGGAAATAGTTTTTTACAAGCTTATTTAGCTATTTTTAAAAGGTGAAAAGAATATCCGTATGGCGAACGTGAACATGAATTCCAAATTTATTGTCGTGGCTGCTATGTGGAATTTAATTTATTGTATGATCGAGGCACTAGTTTCGGTTTAGAGTTTTGTGGAAGAACAGAATCGATATTAATGTCGCTACCACCTCTGGTAGTGTGGTGTCCCGATTGGCAGCCGCAAACCAAGTAGTCCAGAAGCTAAACTGTTGGAATATTACTTGGTGCAAAGGGATTGGATCGTTACTCAAAACTAACGGTTCCCTAACCTGAAAGTTTGGACAAATTGGGTGTCTCATTGAGCGCAATTTACAAGAAAGTTCTAGTTTATCGGCACGGATCCCATTCTTGACAAAGTAAAAGTACCACCGTATCTTGCCTCCATGCATTTTTTTTTACATGCCCTGGATATTTCAGGCGCTGTTTTTTCCTTTTTTTCTACAGTTTTTTATGTCAAAGCTTATAAATGGGCGTGGCCGCTTGGCGCCGTAGCTACAGCAATTAATATTGTGTTGTATGGTTTAAGGGGAATTTACGGTGATATGACCTTGGCTGGGATTTACTTTCTATCGATGTTTTATGGTTGGTATCAATGGACTCGAAATAAAGAAGCTGAAAATTTAGTAATAAAAAACCTTACGCTGCCTTTAGCGCTGATTTTAAGTATTGTAGCATTTTTCGGTATGTTTATAACCGCTGAATTGTTAAATCATTTTACGAATTCCCAAGTTCCGTATATTGACGCCATCACCACAATACTCAGCTTAATCGCTCAATGGATGATTTGTAAAAAGATGATTGAGACCTGGTTTTTATGGTTTGTCGTTGATGCTTTGTACGTAGGATTGTATTTCTATAAGGGTATTCCTGCCCATAGCATTCTATTGGTAATTTACCTCGGCATGGCAATCGTAGGTTATCTCCGCTGGCGGAGGTTGAAATGCTGCGAATCAGCCACATTGTAATTATATTATTTCCAAGGAAAATAGCGATCTTAAATTTCGCTGTAAGGATATTAGATAGATGAACAGATACCTTGTTATATTAAGTTTAGCGTATAGGAATAATAATATTTCTAATTCTTTAGGAAACGTAGGAGGAGAGGTGTTATTTGAGATGAGACGACTGTGTTTCTTGCTTCGGCTATCAGCTTTTCGTCTGAGGTATAAAAAATTTTTTAATGGAATAAAATCCGTAATTTTCTTAAAAATTCTGCTGTTGAGGTAACATGGAATTTATTGTGTGCTCGAAGAGAGGCCTTTATTGCCATGTCGACATGAATTAAAAAAAGATCAAAGCCCTTTTTTGTATTATTCACTCCAGATTCCTTTTGAAAAATGGTGGCTCCTATGTTTTTCTTTCTGGAACCTGCAAGATCATTGAAAGAAACATGAAGTGGATTTGATGTCTTAGTAGCACGCCTGTCACCACCATGCCTTGACAAATGAGTCATAGTGAATCATAATTATTATATATTTTACATTAAGATTTATTTAGAGCTGAGATTATGAGTTACAAGATTCAAATAACCGTAGATGAGAAATTAAATAAGATGATCAAAGCAAGAGCTAAAGAGATGGGTCTCTCAGTCAGCTCCTATGCGCGGTTAGCTTTGATGAGTGCTGTGCCTCGTAAAGAGAATAAACTGCTGAATCAAGCCATCGTAGATATCTGATCTAAGTAATGTAGAGACCTTAACATTAACTGAATTCAATCATCAGGTTGATGATCTCTAATCCTAAAATTAGGGTAAATCAAGACGTTCAAAAAATGTCTTAAAAATACCGGCATAAGAAATTGATTTTAGAAGAACTTAAGAAAGTGGTTGATCTGTTAGTTAACAATAAAACTATTCCCGTAAAAAATATCATGATCATGAACTAAATTATAAAGGCATTCGGGAATTAAACTTAAACCTAGATAATCTTTAAACCTAGATGATCTATTGATCTACATAAAAAAGGATGAAGAGAAAATTATACTCATGGCATTAGATAGTCATTCAGAAATTTTTTTATTGCGTATCTATAAAAATACAGGATTAACTAATGGTTAGGATTATTACCCTCGATGATGTGAAAAATTTAATTCGAAAGATGACTTTGGAGAAATTTTTTTCTCAGCTGATTGAGAGATTGGAGTTGACCTTTTCCCGCTGGGATGAGTTTGAAAAAATACCTCGCGTGGCTTCAACAGTAGAGAAAGGAATTCTGGAGTTGATGCCTTTTTGGGGGAAGGATTATTATTCCGTCAAATATGTTAATGGTTACCCACATAATCCAAAGGATAATAAACAAGCAATTGTTGGAATTGGGATACTGGCAGATGTGGCGACAGGCTATCCGCTTATGATAAGCGAGATGACACTATTAACTGCTTTACGAACTGCTGCTACGGCTGCCTTAGCCTCTAAATATTTGGCTAAACTCAATTCCAGAACGTTCGCCATCATAGGTACTGGAGCGCAATCGGAATTTCAAGTGATTGCCCATAAAATTCTGTTTGATATTCAAACTATTAATTATTTTGATATCGATCCAAACGTAATGGGAAAATTTGCAAAGAATTTGTTGCCTTATGGTTTTGATTTGCAACAAAAGGAAAATGCTGAATCTAGTGTGAAAAATGCTGATATTATTACCACTCTTACAGCTTCTCGAAAACAATCAAAAATATTAAAAGAAGAATGGATAAAGCCAGGGATGAGCATAAACGTTATTGGCGGAGATTGCCCAGGTAAAACGGAATTAGATCCCAAAATTCTAGAACAAAGTAAAATAGTTATTGAATTCCTCGAGCAATCTAAATCTAAAGAGGAAGGAGAAATACAAGATTATAATTCCATGAACATTTATGCGGAATTATGGGAGTTAAGTCAAGGGAAAAAATTAGGACGCACTTCAGATGATGAAATTTTTGTTTTTGATTCTGTGGGATTTGCCTTAGAAGATTATGTGATCTTGCGGTTGGTATACAGTCTCGCAGAAGATTTCCATGTTGGGCATATGCTTGATATGGTTCCTGAAAGCAGAAATCCTAACGATTTATTTGGATTATTATCTTGAATTCAGAATTTTCCTGAGATTAATTATTAATCCAACTGTTCCCGGTTAGTACTGATCTTTAAGATACTGATTTTTAAAGAAAAGTTTTGGTCCGCTTTCGCTTTGAAGATACTACTTAAGCTTCCTAAAACGAGAATAGAAATCTCTTTTTTAAAAAACGAGATTCCTCAGCTCGGAAATGAAAGCTATCCTGCGTTAAGGGCTAAGAAGGATTAGAGCGGAAACTCATTTTAGCCCTAATTTTTTTTCCAGATAGTGGATGTCTTGTGCTCCCTTGTAAAAAGCTTCGTCCTCCATCATCATCTGATGAAGCGGGATATTAGTTTTTATTCCTTCAATTACCAACTCAGTTAAGGCGTTTTTCATGCGAGCAGTAGCTTCGGGACGATTGTCATTGTAAGCGATTAATTTGCCGATGAGGGAATCGTAATAAGGAGGAACTCGATAATCGGTATAAAGGTGAGAATCCATACGCACGCCCAAACCTCCGGGAGCATGATAAGCGGTCACCACTCCAGGAGATGGCATAAAATTTTTAGGATCTTCAGCGTTGATGCGACATTCAATCGCGTGTCCTTTTATTTCAATATCTTTTTGTTTGTAACGTAAAGGCTGTCCCGCGGCCACACGAATTTGCTCTTTTACAATATCAATACCTGTAATCATTTCGGTGACGGGGTGTTCCACCTGAACCCGTGTGTTCATTTCGATAAAATAAAATTCACCTTTTTCATAGAGAAATTCGAAGGTTCCGGCACCTAGATAATTCATAGTAATACAAGCTCGGACACACCGCTCGCCGATAGTGGCACGTTGTTCCGGTGTGATACCTGGGGCTGGAGCCTCTTCAATAACTTTTTGATGACGGCGTTGCATGGAACAGTCACGTTCTCCCAGATGAATAGCATTCCCTTTACCATCTCCAAGTACTTGGATTTCGATGTGTCGGGGGGTTTCAAGGTATTTTTCCATATAAACTTCATCCGTCCCGAAAGCAGCGGCTGCTTCTGTTCGCGTCAAAGCGATGGAATTTAATAAATCTGCCTCTTGACGAACTACGTGCATCCCTCGACCGCCGCCTCCTCCCGCGGCCTTAATTAAAACGGGATAACCAATACGGCGGGCAATTGCTATATTGGCATCGTTGTCCTTAGTTAGGACGCCATCAGAGCCAGGAATGCAAGGAAGACTGGCTTCTTTCATCGCCTTAATGGCTGAGACTTTATTTCCCATGAGGTGGATAGTGTCATGGGAAGGGCCAATAAACGTAAATTCACTTTTTTCCACTTGCTCAGCAAAATTTGGATTTTCCGCAAGGAAGCCATAGCCTGGGTGGATGGCATCAGCATGAACGATTTCGGCGGCTGAAATAACGGATGGAATGCTCAAATAGCTATTAGTACTATTGGACGGTCCAATACAAACCGCTTCATCAGCCAATCGTACGTGCATGAGATTTTGATCGGCAGTAGAATAAGCGGCTACCGTCTGTATACCCATTTCTTTACAGGCTCGATGAATGCGTAAGGCAATTTCGCCACGGTTAGCGATTAATACTTTTTTAAACATGAAGATACCCGCCTAGTCTTGTTCAATGATAAAGAGTGGTTGATCAAACTCCACCGGCTGTTCATTTTCGATGAGGCGAGCGCTAATGACACCACTTTTGTCGGCTTCAATTTTATTAAACATCTTCATTGCTTCAATAAGGCACACGGTGTCGCCCATAGAAACCCGCTGTCCAACCTCTACGAAAGGCTTGGCTCCAGGGGTTGGTGATAAATAGACCGTCCCTACCATAGGAGATTTCAAAGAGTGACCTCTTAAGGTTCCCGCGGCAGGAGCTTCCTTCGCTTCTGGTTGAGTAGGAATAGGTCTAGCAGAGGGTGCCAGTAAACCCGCTAGCACAGTAGGCGTTGGAGGAGCGATAGAAGATTGTTGTTGAGAAAATCGACTGATGCGTACTGATTCTTCGCCGGATTTTACTTCGATTTCTCCTATACCTGTTTCATTGATCAATTCGATGAGTTTTTTAATTTTACGTATGTCCATGAAGAAGTTCCTTGTAATCTGTCAGAATACTTTTACCAAATCACTATCCCGCTTTTTGCGAGAAATAACTGTGTCAGTAATTCTGCCTTACTTGGCCCCGATTGTCTAGAATTGAAAGTTATCGACTTATTCGCTGCAGATCTAGGTAAGATCTAGACTTTTTAGAGTGTATTTGATCAGAAAATACTCAAATTAGGATTAGTTTTATCCTATTTTTTAAATAAATACATATATCTTACAATGATCCCATACCGCCAAAAAGTAAAGATCTCCATGGTAAGGACTACATAAGGGAAAAGGAATTGTCCGGGATCTTTACTATTTTTTTCGTTTTTTCAAGAATTTGGTAACGTCAGGGCTCTCATTTTTAACTGTTTTAAATGATTTAAAAATTTTGAAGCCGATATCTCACCTACAATACGTGAGTTAGGGATCTCCTTACCATTGACATTAAGAAATAGGACAGTGGGTAGGGCAATGACCCCAAAGTGTCTTTCCACCAATTAATTTTCTAAATTGTTTGTGCGTGTGACATCTGCACGCAACAAACGGAAAGGTTGTAGCGCTTTTTGTACTCTTGGATTTGCAAAGGTGAATTGCTCTCCATCTTGTTTGCAGGAAATGCACCAATCCACGTAAAAATCAATTATGATAGGTTGATTGTTGAGTTTGATCTATTTTTACTTGTTGCTCGACTTCTGGAAGTGAATAAACTGAAATAAATCGCTCTTGACTCCCTTTTTGTTTTTTAACATTCCCAGAAAAGGGTGAAGCGGATTAGTATTTCTAGAAACTGCACTAGTAACCAAGGCAATTCCGTAAGTAAATAAGATTAACTCCAGGGATTTTGCTATTTTTTGCAAAGTCGTTTGCGTGGTTGAAAGAGCACCTAACGCCAGGGCAGAGCTGATAGCTAATGCAACCCACAAAGGTAGATAAACAACCCAATTAAAGCCGTGCCTACGTAAGTGCCGCTTTGCTGATTACTAATTTCTGTTAAACGCGTTTGCCATTGGGAGGGGAGTTCTAGGCTATATAATCCAAATAGAGATAAAGCCATTCCAATAAAAATTAAACTGAATAAAGCAATAACCTATCGGTTTTGAAAAACAGCTTGAACAGTACCGTCAATATATCGAAAAATAACACCGGTAAGGGCATAAGTAATTCCCATTTCCAGTACATACGTTAGGGACAAACTAAACGATCGCCAAGGATGCAGTTTTTTTGTCCGGCAATAATTGCTCGATAAAATCGGAATCATAGGCAGCACACAGGGTGTAAAGGAAAGTAATAAACCAAAACCAAAAAAACTCGCTAAAATTAGGAATAAATTTTTATGCTCCAAGAGCTGGGTTACTTTTTAAACTAATTTTTTCGCTATTTAATGAGCTCATTAAGTGTGAGTCACAATCACTAAACCATATAGGGGCACCAAATAAAAATTCAAGGGCAAAAGTTAAAACAAAAATGAAAGCACAGAATTTGAGTATTAGTAGTAGTTCTGTACAGACGAAATGGGCAAGTGGAGGAAAGCGAAATTGACAAGCTCCAGATCTTGTTTGGTGGGAGGTGTAATTTCTTTTTTTTAAAGAGATTGTTTTATCCGGAGCAATATCTACTGGTAAGGGATAAGTAGGTTACAATATAATTTCCAGCGAGGTTGAGGACTATCGTTTTTGAAGTGGGGGGATAACAATAACCTTGTTCCAAACAACCTTGATAATTTATCCGAAGATAAGGTGTTGAGGGGCTTGATTTAATTATTGGAATAGGGATTTTTAATAGCCCCGAATAAACGGGCAGTTTTCCAAGCCCTGGATAATCTTTTAGTAGCGTTTGCTTCCGGCCAGAGTGGTTGTCCTAGGTGGTCTTCGGTCGATTTGAGTGAATCAAAAGAGATGTGATTGCGGTAAATATAGAATCCCGGTTTTATCTGCCAAATGCTAATGATGGTTTGGTAATCTTTGGCTGTAGCACTGAATTGAAACGCCTCATCAACAGAGAGAGGTTGTTCAGGCATTTCAGCATTTATTGAATAGAAAATAAAAATAATCCTAAAGCGAATAAAAAACCTCTCATTTCCCATATTCTAACATACTCCCCGATAAGCGCTAACTAAGCTGTCCCCTTGGGGAAGCCATCGGCTTCAGAATCCTTATCCCACAAAATAGCGCCTCTGAGGTGTTGGGTATGGATGAATTGGCAGAGGGACTTCAATTCGTCCCAGGGATTCATACCCCACAAACTGCTTCGCAATGGGACTATACTATATAAAGTAAGAAGCAATAATTTTATTGCCTTGTGTAATATGTTATGGTTCTGATAACCCCTCACCACTTTGTAAAATGGCGTTGATATATTTGTAAGGTAACATACCGTCTTGATTATTGCGATAACGGGCCGGAAAATGACTAGGACCCGACCCACCCAAGCTTGATTAAAGCCGGCATAGGAAGAAGTCCCCCTTTCTACCCCTTAAGAAGCCGCCGAGACCATAGCTCGCAATTCCGATTTGGAGTTTATTTGCAGCAGGCACTCCGTAATCCAATACTTGTTGAGCAATCTCTTCTAAGCCGTAATTAATACTATAGGAGTGGCTGAGAAAATTGGGTTGTTGGAGCATCATCACATACGATAGCGTTCCAGGATTGCTGGTGTGATCCCAAGGACCGTGTAAATCGTAGGTTATTAGCGAAATTGCATTTACGTACGGAGCAATTGTTTTAAACCAACCAACCCGGAACGGATTTATTAATGTATTGGAGATAATCTTTATTTGGGGTAATGGTTACAGAAATATTTAAGAATAACGCCTAGGCGTTCCCGAGTTGCTTTAATTAAATTAAATAACTGATTATAGTCCGGTTAAGGTTGAGGCATCGGGTTTTTTATGAACCATCAGGGTTAATTGGGTGGTTTGAAATCATAATCAACGCCATTGACAGCTTTTTATTTGATTTAACTAATTTTGCAGCGATGCTAAAAAATGCCTCTTGGTTGGCAAAAATAGTTTGAAAGGTATCGGTAGAAACCGAATTATTTTGAATGGTATTAGCGCCACCAATGGAAATAATTTTTTTTGTGTTAGATCGATCCTACAGCTAAATTTATAAAAGCGCCGAAATTATTCATTTGCCCGACGTCTTTATCGTTGTAATTTAACAAAGCTAAATGACAACTACCTGTCGAACAGTCTTGTTGAACAGCAGTTTAGGATCTTGTCGATGATTGCGAACAAAATCTTTGCTAGGTGGCATATTCAGGGATAGTCCTGCTGTCAGATTAGCCAATAAATCGTCGAAATGTAAATGTCGGACTGAGCTCGAAGGGACACCATATTTTTGGCTTGTTGCAGAATTTAAATCCCACACTTGCAATGCAAAAATGCATAGCCGATAACATCAGATTTCTCCACTTTATCTAACATATCAAGATTAGAATTTTTTTGTTGACTGCCATACTGGCTGGGATAAGAATTATCAAAGGGGATAAGCCGCATGCTGACCATCCGGAGGAGAATATCCGGACCACTCTGTCATATAAGTCATTAAGTTAGAAAAATTTTTTAATGATGAGGATAAAAAAATAAGGGGAAAAAGGAAATCTTTATCCAACTTTTCATGCCTATTTCTCCTGTTTGTTTTTTTATCTGAGCATATTTCAGTGACAATAGGAAATTACAAAATTAGACAAGGAATTTATAATAATTTCAAAAGATTAGAAAGAATTCTCTAAAATGGATTACGCACCTGCGGCGCTAATCCACCCTACGTAGTCGATAAAATTTGACGTAATACGAATGGTAAAATACCACCGTGGTGGTAATAAGCCAATTCATTTTCGGTGTCGATTCGACAATGCAGAGAAATTTTTTCAATAATTCCGCTTTTGCGCTTGATCGTCATGATAACACACCTACTGGGACGTAAATTATTTTCTATTCCCGTAATGTCAATTACTTCGTTGCCTTCTAATTTTAAGCTTTTACGGTTAGCGCCATTTTTAAATTCGAGTGGTAAAACACCCATGCCGATTAAATTAGAACGATGGATGCGTTCAAAACTTTCCGCAATAACGGCTGTAACGCCTAACAATCGCGGACCCTTAGCAGCCCAATCACGAGAAGAGCCTGTGCCATACTCCTTCCCGGCAATTACTACCAGGGGAATATTTTCATCGCGGTATTTCATGGCCGCATCATAAATGGATAATTGCTCACCATCAGGAAAATGCTTGGTAAATCCACCCTCTACGTTCGCGTTCGATAGCATTTCGTTTCGAATTCGAATATTGGCAAAGGTGCTTCGCGTCATCACTTCATGATTTCCCCGCCGAGAACCGTAGGAATTAAAATCTTTAATTCCAATACCCTTTCCAATTAAATATTTACCGGCGGGACTATCTGGTTTAATAGCGCCTGCGGGAGAGATGTGATCTGTTGTTACGCTGTCGCCGAGAACCGCTAAAATACGTGCCCCTTTTATTTCTTTTAAAGGTTCGGGCTGGCTTTTCATATTTTCGAAAAATGGAGGTTTTTTTATATACGTAGAATCTCCTTGCCACTCAAAAGTACTGCCCGCAGACACAGCAATACGTTGCCATTCACCATGGCCTTTAAACACATCCGCATATTCTTTGTGGAACATTTCGTTGCGTACTTGCTGAACGGCTTTGGCAATTTCTGCATTCGACGGCCAGATGTCATGTAAATAAACAGGCTCGCTCTGAGCATTTATTCCTACCGGATCTTTAGTAAGATCAATTCGAGTGGTCCCAGCTAAGGCAAAAGCTACTACTAGCGGGGGCGAGGCTAACCAATTCGCTTTGACTAAAGGATGGATTCGGCCTTCAAAGTTACGATTGCCCGATAAAACAGCTGAAACAATTAAATCATTTTCTGTGATCGTTTTAGCGATCGTTTCGGGCAACGGCCCAGAGTTACCGATACAGGTGGTACAACCATAGCCTACTAGATAAAACCCAAGTTTTTCTAAGTAACTGATTAATCCTGTTTTTTGTAAATAATCTGTGACCACTTTGGATCCCGGGGCTAGTGACGATTTTACCCAAGGCTTTCTTTGTAAGCCTTTTTCCACAGCTTTTTTGGCCAGAAGGCCTGCAGCAAGCATTACGCTGGGATTTGAGGTGTTCGTGCAGCTGGTAATCGCTGCAATCATTACATCTCCATGGTGGAGATCCATATCATCGGTGCTCTTGAATGCTTGGTCTAATTCTTGATCTCGTTTGGCCATCGTAACAAAATTTTCGGTAGCTTTTTTTAAAGCAGATAGCTCAACACCATCTTGTGGCCGCTTGGGACCTGCTAGGCTCGGTTCGACCGTGGAAAGATCTAGGGAGAGCGTGTCGCTAAAAGAGGGTTCTGGCGTATTTTCGTTGTACCAGGTGCCTTGTGCTTTAGAATAGGCTTTCACCAGTTCAGTGACTTCAGGATCACGACCGGTCAATTCCATGTACTTAATAGTTTCCACATCGATGGGAAATAAACCGCAAGTAGCTCCATATTCCGGAGCCATATTGCCAATAGTTGCACGATCGGCGAGGGGGAGTTCGGCGAGACCCGGACCATAAAACTCCACAAATTTTCCCACCACCCCTTTGTGCCGCAACATTTGAGTTACCGTTAAAACAAGGTCAGTCGCAGTTACGCCTTCTCGTAATTTACCTGACAGACGAAAGCCGATCACTTCAGGAATTAACATAGAAATAGGTTGACCTAACACGGCCGCTTCTGCCTCTATACCTCCCACGCCCCATCCGAGAACTCCCAGGCCGTTGATCATAGTAGTATGACTGTCCGTCCCTACCACGGTGTCCGGGTAGGCAAACAGTTTATCGCCCATGGGGCTGGACCATACTCCCCGCCCTAAATATTCCAAATTCACTTGATGGCAGATACCGGTTCCGGGGGGGACTAATTGGAAATGGCGGAATGATTGTTGTCCCCATTTTAAAAATGTATACCGCTCATAATTTCGTTTCATTTCTATATGCACATTATTGAGGAAAGCTTTTTCATTCCCGAATTCATCCACTTGGAGCGAATGATCAATGATAAGATCCACGGGACAGTGGGGATTAATTTTAGCTAGATCACCTTTCATGGCTGCCATAGCATCGCGCATGGCGGCTAAGTCCACAAAGGCAGGAACGCCAGTAAAGTCTTGCATCAATACTCTAGCGGGCCGATAGGTAATTTCTTGGTCGGAGTCCTTTTCTCGCAGCCAATGCGCGAAAGCTTCGATGTGGTTATGGGTAACTGTTTGGCCGTCTTCATAACGTAATTGATTTTCTAGAAGAATTTTTAGTGAATACGGTAAGGAATGAATATTTGAAAGCCCTGCTTCTTCTGCTGCTAAGAGACTATGGTAGTGATAAGTTTTGCCATTAACGGTCAGTGTGCGTAATGTTTTAAATGAATCTAGCAAAATAACCTCGCCACAGAAATCGAATTCGCGCTGAGCTTATCATAATCTTTCCCTTCACCCCAACCCTCCGTTTCTGGAGCTTGTCAATTTCGCTTTCCTCCACTTGCCCATTTCGTCTGTACAGAACTACTACTAATACTCAAATTCTGTGCTTTCATTTTTGTTTTAACTTTTGCCCTTGAATTTTTATTTGGTGCCCCTATATGGTTTAGTGATTGTGGCTCACACTTAATGAGCTCATTAAAGCGAAAAAATTAGTTTAAATATGGAGAGAAAGCATGAATATACGTCCATTACATGATCGAGTGGTGGTCCATCGCCTTGAAGAAAAAGAACGCACTTCAGCAGGTGGCATCGTCATTCCAGACTCTGCCGCTGAAAAACCTTCTGAAGGAAAAATTGTCGCGGTTGGGCCCGGCAAATTTGAGAAGGGTGAGGTTCGCGCTTTGAATGTCAAAGTGGGCGATCGTATTTTGTTTGGCAAATACGCTGGCACCGAAGTCAAAGTTGGTGGCAAGGAATATGTCGTCATGCGAGAAGATGACATTATGGGTGTAATTGAAGAATAACCGACAGTGGAAATAAAGAGGTAGAAGAAAAATGACTGCAAAAGTTTTAAAGTTTTCTCATGAAGCATTACACGCAATGAGCCGTGGTGTGGATGTTTTAGCAAACGCCGTGAAGGTAACTTTGGGCCCTAAAGGTCGCAACGTTGTATTAGATAAATCATTTGGTGCTCCAACCATTACTAAAGATGGTGTGAGTGTTGCTAAAGAAATTGAGTTAAAAGATAAATTCGAAAATATGGGTGCCCAAATGGTTAAAGAAGTGGCTTCCCGCACTTCGGACGATGCTGGTGACGGCACGACAACTGCTACTGTATTAGCGCAAGCTATTTTGGTAGAGGGCATCAAGGCCGTTATAGCCGGTATGAATCCGATGGATTTGAAACGCGGTATTGACAAAGCAGTAGCCGCTTCTGTTGCAGAATTGAAACAAATTTCTAAACCCTGCGAAGATAAAACTGCCATTGCTCAAGTGGGAACCATTTCAGCTAACTCAGATGAATCTATTGGTCAAATTATTGCTGATGCAATGGAAAAGGTAGGTAAAGAAGGCGTTATTACTGTAGAAGATGGCTCTGGGTTGGAAAATGAGTTGGAAGTAGTGGAAGGGATGCAGTTCGATCGTGGTTACCTGTCACCTTACTTCATCAACAATCAACAAAACATGAGCGTAGAACTTGAAAATCCATTCATTTTATTAGTGGACAAGAAGATTTCTAATATTCGTGAATTAATTTCGTTATTGGAAAACGTTGCAAAATCCGGTCGACCACTTTTAGTAGTGGCAGAAGATGTTGAAGGCGAAGCTTTAGCAACTTTAGTAGTAAATAACATCCGTGGGGTTGTGAAAGTAGCTGCTGTTAAGGCTCCAGGTTTTGGTGATCGTCGCAAAGCGATGCTGCAAGATATTGCTGTTTTGACTGGTGCTAAAGTAATTTCTGAAGAAGTTGGATTATCACTGGAATCAGCAACTCTGGATGATTTAGGTTCCGCTAAACGTGTAGTGGTCACTAAAGAAGACACCACTATTATTGATGGCGCGGGCGATACTGGCGACATTAAAGACCGCGTCAAACAAATCCGAGCAGAAATAGAAGCAAGCACTTCCGATTATGATAAAGAGAAATTGCAAGAACGTCTGGCTAAATTAGCTGGTGGTGTTGCAGTCATTAAGGTGGGTGCTGCGACGGAAGTTGAAATGAAGGAGAAAAAAGCGCGTGTGGAAGATGCTCTTCATGCAACTCGTGCTGCTGTGGAAGAAGGGGTAGTACCTGGCGGTGGTGTGGCATTGATCCGCGTTATAAGGGCTTTGGACAATATCAACGTGGACAATGAAGATCAACGCACGGGTGTTGAAATTGCCCGTCGCGCTATGGCTTATCCACTTTCTCAAATTGTAAAAAATGCAGGAGAACAAGCTGCCGTTATCGCCGATAAGGTATTGAATTATAAAGATGTAAATTATGGTTACAATGCTGCTAAAGGCGAATATGGGAACATGATTGAGATGGGTATTCTCGATCCCACCAAGGTTACCCGCACGGCCTTGCAAAATGCAGCTTCCATTGCGGGGCTTATGATTACTACGGAATGCATGGTGACTGAAGCTCCAAAAGAGAAAGAGGAACCCATGGTTGGTGGTGATATGGGAGGAATGGGCGGTATGGGTGGTATGGGCGGTGTCATGTAATTGCCCTCAAGCTTTTATCGCTAAAAAAACCCTGCTTTAAGCAGGGTTTTTTTTATCCTTAATTAAATCTCTGATTGCTTGGCATCCCTAGTCTTATCCAATATAATCTCTGCCATATGCTCCGACGCACGCCGCTCTACGAAGAACATTCTCAGGCAAAGGCTCACTTTGTTGATTTTGCTGGTTGGGAAATGCCTCTCCATTATGGATCACAAATTGATGAGCATCACCGAGTGCGGCAGCATCTTGGTATTTTTGATGTTTCCCACATGGGTATTGTTGATATAAAAGGCGAAAATGCTACGTCTTTTTTGCGCTTTTTATTAGCTAATGATATTGCGAAACTTAAGGAGCCCTGTCGTGCGCTCTATAGCTGTATATTGAACGACACTGGAGGAGTGATCGATGATCTTATTGTTTATTATTTATCCCACTCTCATTATCGACTTGTAATTAATGCGGCAACTCGAGAAAAAGATGTGGCTTGGATGAAAAAGCAAAGCCGATCTTATCAAGTGAGTGTTAACGAGCAGCCTAAAATGTGTATTATTGCCATTCAAGGCCCTGAGGTATTTTCCGTCGCTCAAAAGGTTTTTGATGAAGCGATCAATGTAAAATTAACGCAGCTCAAGCCTTTTCAATTTATTTTGTCAGATGATTTATTGATAGCTCGTACCGGATACACCGGGGAAGATGGGCTCGAAATGATTCTTCCCGATGCACAAGCGCGCGAATTATGGCAAAGAGCGGTGCGTGGTGGAGTGAGACCTTGTGGGTTAGGAGCTCGAGATACCCTCCGTTTGGAAGCGGGGTTAAATTTATATGGCATCGACATGGATGAAACAACATCTCCCCTTTGTTCCAATCTCGGTTGGACGGTGTCTTGGGACGATCCCAACCGCAATTTTATCGGTCGTACCGCTTTAGAGAACCAATTAGACCGAGGCATTGAAGAACAGCTGATTGGATTAATCATGGAAGAGCCTGGTGTTTTTCGGAATCATCAAAAAATTTGGTTAAATAATCAGCAGAAAGGAGAAATTACCAGCGGTAGTTTTTCTCCTACCTTAAAACAGGCTATTGCCCTGGCTCGTATTCCTAATGAGGCGTTTGAGGCCGCTTCTATCGAACGGCGAGGTAAACAAATTCCGGTTAAGATAATCAAGCCGCCTTTTGTGCGTCGAGGTAAAAAAACCTTTTAAAGGAGATAAGAATGGCAGAATTTCCTGCGGAACTACGCTACAGCAAAAGTCATGAATGGGTAAGGAAGGAATCCGATGGTACTTTTACGGTGGGGGTTACGGATCATGCTCAGGAACAGCTGGGGGACCTTGTATTTGTTGAATTACCGGATGTCGATAGCCAAGTAGATGCTAGTGATGAAGTAGCTGTGGTGGAATCCGTAAAGACAGCAGCTGATGTTTACTCCCCTTTAACGGGTGAAGTGGTGGAAGTTAATGAAGCACTTCAAACGGACCCAGCCTTGGTAAATCGTGACCCTTACGGAGATGGTTGGCTTTATCGCATCAGACCTGATGACGAAAGTGAACTCGATGAGTTATTAAACGCTCCCGATTATGAAGCTTTAACACAGGAAGAATAATGCCTTTTATTCCCCATACACCTAACGATCAAAAGGAAATGTTAGCCCTTATAGGTGCTGATAACATTGAACGATTATTTGATGAGATTCCTTCTAATTTAATGCGTGCTGCACTAAAGCAGATTCCAGAAGGATTAAATGAAGCAGCTATTAGCCATCTCATGGAGGAACGTGAGCCTCAAAAATCACTATGTTTTATTGGTGCCGGTGCTTATGAACACCACATTCCGGCGGCCGTGTGGGAAATTACCACGCGAGGAGAATTTTACACGGCATATACGCCTTATCAGGCTGAAGCCAGTCAAGGAAGCCTGCAATTAATTTACGAATATCAAACCATGATGGCTGAATTGCTTGCCATAGACGTTTCTAATGCCTCTTTATACGATGGCGCCAGCGCCTTAGCTGAAGCAGCGTTGATGGCAGTCCGCCTCAAGCGAGGCAAAACACGCCGTATTTTAGTCCCAGCCACTGTCCACCCAGCTTATCGACAAGTCCTGGCATCAATTGTCCAACAGCAAAAAATTAGTGTCGAGGTTATTCCTTATGATCTTAAACAAGGAATAGTAGATTCCCAATGGCTAAGTACTGCGGATATGACAGATGTTACCGCTCTCATTATTCCACAGCCTAATTTTTTTGGCGCTTTAGAAGCTGTGGATACGTTAACAGATTGGGCTCATGGGCAGGATATTTTAGTTATTGCTAGCGTGAATCCCCTAGCAATGACCTTATTAAAACCTCCTGGACAGTGGGGACAACGAGGCGTGGACATCGTCTGTGGCGAAGGACAGCCTTTAGGGGTTCCTTTAGCTTCCGGCGGACCTTATTTTGGATTTATAGGTTGCAAGAAAGAATACTTACGGCAACTTCCAGGGAGAATCGTAGCAAGAACCGTTGATGGGGAGGGTCGTGAAGGATTTACTTTAACCCTGCAAGCCCGTGAACAACACATTCGCCGTTCTAAAGCCACCTCAAATATTTGTACTAATCAAGGGTTGGCGGTAACCGCAGCTACTATTTATTTAAGTTTACTAGGAGCAAAAGGTTTACGTGAAGTGGCATTAGCGTCCCACACAAAAGCGCGGGATTTGTTTCAGCGTTTATCGGCTCTCAAAGAAATTACGCCGATATTTACTCGACCTATTTTTCATGAATTCGTAGTTCGATTGAAAAAACCAGTAGAAAAAGTGATTAGCCAAATGGCTGAACGAGGGATTTTAGTCGGGTATTCTTTAAAAGAGGATTACCCTGAACTAGGGAATTGTCTGTTAATTTGTGTAACGGAAACGAAGACCAATGAAGATATAGCCTATTATGAGAAAGTTTTTCTTGAAATAATTCACTCAATAGACTTTTTGATTACGACAGAAAACGAGTAAAAAAAATGCTAATTTTTGAAAAATCGCAAGAAAATCGACGTGCAGGGTCGCAAAAAATTCAGGGAAAAATAGAAGCTCATGATATTCCATCAGATTTATTACGTTGGGATTTGCCGCATCTTCCTGAATTATCTGAACTTGAAGTAGTTCGACATTTCACCCAATTATCCACGGAAAATTTTTCAATTGATACGCATTTTTATCCGCTAGGTTCTTGCACAATGAAATACAACCCCCGAGCAGCTAATCGATTAGCTTCGCTCCCAGGTTATTTAAAACGCCATCCGTTAACACCTGAGCCACAAAGCCAGTCTTTTTTGCAATGTCTTTATGAATTGCAAATTATGTTGGCAGATATCACGGGAATGGAAAAAGTTTCGCTAACGTCTATGGCAGGTGCTCAAGGTGAATTTGCCGGCGTGGCAATGATAAAGGCGTATCATGAAAGTTCGGGTGATTATGAACGCACGGAAATGCTGGTACCTGAGGCTGCCCACGGCACCAATCCTGCTTCTGCCGCCATGTGCGGGTATAGTGTTAAAGAAGTGGCGACGACAACTGAAGGCGATATCGATCTTGAAAAATTGAAAAAAATGGTGGGGCCAAAAACGGCCGGTATTATGCTAACTAATCCTTCGACGTTGGGTGTATTTGAAAGGAAAATTATAGAAGTTTCGAAAATTATTCACGACGCTGGTGGCTTGCTTTATTACGATGGAGCGAATTTAAATGCGATTTTAGGAAAATATCGACCGGGTGATATGGGATTTGATGTAATGCATTTAAATTTGCATAAAACCTTTGCGACCCCGCACGGTGGAGGAGGTCCTGGTGCAGGTCCTGTAGCAGCTAGCAAAAGACTTGTAGAATTTTTACCAGTGCCAATGATTGGAAAAAATGATGAGGGATATTATTGGATCACACAAAAACACCGGACAAAAACGATTGGCCGATTATCGACTTTCATGGGTAATGCAGGTGTATTATTGCGAGCGTATATTTATTTGCGCATGTTAGGCAAGGAAGGAACTGTTAGGGTCGCTGAATTTTCTACTTTAAATGCTAATTATTTAATGAAACGTTTAGCGCAGTTAAGATTTACTTTAGCTTTCCCGAATCGGCGTGCTTCTCATGAATTTATTGTGACAGTGAAACCTTTAACTCGCCAATATGGGATAACTGCATTGGATATCGCTAAGCGATTTTTAGATTACGGATTTCATGCGCCAACGATTTATTTTCCTTTATTAATTCCTGAATGTTTGTTAATCGAGCCCACCGAAACAGAAAGTAAACAGACTTTAGATCGTTTTATAGAAGCCTTACAAAAAATTTTGGTTGAGATAAAAGATAATTCTGAAATAGTGCAGAACGCACCGCATCGTCAGCCCGTGGGGCGATTGGATGAAGTTAAAGCGGCTCGCGATTTAGATCTTCGTTGGTATCCTCCGACTCCTAAAACTCTGCTTCCAAACTCAGAAGTCACGACAACTAATTTTTTAGTTAAGGAACAAAAATAAAGTTCTTACAGTAAAATGAGCACATTAATTTTGCTTACGAGAGGTTATTTATGGCTTGTTGTGCTTGATTATGAAAGCTTTAGTTCTAAAAGAGGTAGAACGCTTTACCAGCGGGGCGTAACGGATTGGAGTGTTTCTTTGGCGAGCTTTTGTGTTTCGGTGTTAGAGTTAGTTTTTTGGGTGAAGATAACCCCTCCTGAGCCCATGTACTGGTATCATGAAGAAAAGCTATGCCTTGCCGCCACTCCACTCCAAAGATCGAGAAATTTTTCAAAAAAAGAGAAACAAAGAGAACTTTTGATTTTATTATTTATCCTGGAATTTATTACACCATAATTATCAATACCCCTACCCCTGACTAGCCTCTCACAAAATGTTCTCTAAACCATACACTAAATGATCCAAGTCCATTACTTTTCGACACGCTAGAAAAATGCCAGACATTGTGCATCTGCGGTCCGTTCCGTCATGGCGAATGGTCAGAATTTCGCCATTCCCGCCGAAAATTACGGATTGATGGGAGAATAAACCGGGAAGACGAATAGAATGGATAGGCACATTATTTTTTAATACTCCGCGAGCGGGGTTGGGAGGGGTTTCTTCTTTAGTTCCTTGAGAAGAAGCATCTACTTCCGCCATCATTTGAGCGGTTTTGATTGCAGTGCCTGAAGGAGCATCCACTTTATGAGGATGATGCATTTCAATAATTTCGGCATCTGGGAAATAGTGGGTAGCGTCCCTGGCGTATTTCATCATCAAGATGGCGCCTAAAGAAAAATTGGGAGCAATTATTCCACCCAATTTTTTTACTTGACATTGTTTCGCTAGAATACCGATCTGTTCTAAGGTTAATCCCGTAGTCCCAACTACGAGACGCGCACCCGCGTTGATAATTGTTTCCGTGTTAGTAAAAACTACGTGAGGGGTAGTGAAGTCGATGACCACGTCTGCTTCCGTCGCTTTAATAATTTCCGTTAAATTATCTTGTCGTCCCGTTCCTGCAACTAAATTAAGATCAGATTGGGCCGTAATGCTCTCTTTAACCACATGGCCCATTTTACCGTTAATTCCATTGACAATAACGTTGATCATTTAGATTGAAAATTTTTTTTTGCAAAGTCCCAATTGACTATATGCCAAAAATTATTGACATATTTGGGACGATCGTTGCGGTTATCAATGTAATAGGCATGTTCCCATATATCCCAGGTTAATAATGGTTTCTTACCCTCCGTCATGGGATTGCGAGCGTTTACTGTACTTAAGACTTCCAGTTTTCCATTTTTATCTTGGACCAACCACGCCCACCCGGAACCGAAATGATTATTAGCGGAATTGGTGAATTCTTCTTTAAACTTTTCTAATGACCCAAAATGTTCTTTTAGCGCCAAAGCAAGATCAGCGTTCGGGTCCCCACCACCCTTTGGGCTCATACAATGCCAATAAAAGGTATGATTCCAGCTTTGGGCTGCATTGTTGAAAATGCCCTCATCAGATTGCATGATAATTTCTTCAAGGGATTTTTTTTCGAGGGAAGTGCCTTTAATGAGTTTGTTCAATTTGTCCACATAAGCACGATGGTGTTTGCCATGATGGTATTCCAGGGTTTCTTGAGAAATATAGGGTTCGAGGGCGTTTAACTTATAAGGCAGATTCGGTAGTTCAAAGGCCATTTTGAGTTTCCTTCTGATTGATTTAGAAGTTCTCAGCGAAAAAACCTAAACTTAGTGATTTTCTACTCATTGGCCACCGTGTTAGTAGCCTAAAAGATCACTAAACTCAGGTGTTCACCAGGAACGGCTTATTAATATTTTTATTGCTTGACTTTCGCACGATACCACATTATAGCTACAATTTCTAGCGGCAGCCGTGCGGTTAGTGCGGTTAGTGCGGTTAGTGCGGTTAGTGCGGTTAGAATGAAAAATTTATTCTTCATATTATTTGACAAATAACCAATATAGCACTAAATTAGTACCAATTTGAATGTGGAGGTAGCATTATGGCAGTTTTAGTGGGTCGCGAAGCCCCTAATTTTATGGTCCCTGCAGTGTTGGCGAATGGCGATATTGTAGAAAACTTTAATTTAACTGAAGCCATCCAAAACAAATACGGACTGGTTTTCTTTTATCCTCTTGATTTTACATTCGTATGTCCTTCTGAGTTGATTGCTTTGGATCATGCGATTGATGAATTCCACAAACGCAATGTAGAGGTAGTGGCTGTTTCTATAGATTCACAGTTTGCCCATTATGCTTGGCGTAATGTTCCCGTAGAAAAAGGTGGGATTGGACCTGTCCGGTATACTTTAGCTGCGGACGTTTCACATAGCATTTGCGGTAGCTACGGAGTAGAACATTCCGAAGCCGGAGTTGCTTTACGTGGTGCTTTCTTAATTGATAAGCAAGGAATTGTCCGATCTCAAATTGTAAATGACTTATCGTTGGGTCGAAGCATTCCGGAAATCCTGCGCATAGTGGATGCCCTCCAATTTACCGAAGAAAATGGTAAAGTTTGTCCGGCAAACTGGAAAAAAGGTGATATTGGGATGCAGGCTTCTCCAGCAGGTGTTGCAAAATATTTGGCGGAAAATGCGAACAATTTATAAACATAATTAATTTTTTCCATTTTTTAAAGGGCGACAGTAATCTCGAGAATCTCGAACTAAAATAGATCCGCAAATATTACAATTTGCGAAGCGGGAACGTCCTTCAACTCCAGTGAAACGCAGAAAACCTCTAGCACATAGCGCAAATGTGGTCCTCGGAAATAGAAGCACATTAAACAGAACCCGTATCTGAAGCAGAGATTGTTACTTCGGAAGAAGTCCTTTAATCCTTACTCTCGTTCACTTCTTCTTTGGGCGATGATGGAGAAGGGGAAGAGTGTTGTTGCTCTTCACGCCGCCATCGTCGCCCAATTTTATTGACAATGTAACAAAATAATTCAGCTGCGCACTTGGCATCATAAATGGCAGAGTGCGCTTCATTTTTATCAAAGGGGATACGAGCCTCTCGTAGTGCTTTAGCGAGCACCGGTTTGCCAAATACGGTAGCTGCTAAAGTAGCCGTATCAAAACAGGTAAACGCGTGAAAGGGAGATTTTTTTATCTTGCAACGCTTCATGGCTGTCTGGATAAAAGATAAATCAAAATGGGCGTTGTGGCCGACGAGCACTGCTCGGCGACAGCCCTGAGTTACCACGGCTTTTTCTACAAACACGAATAATTCCTGCAATGCTTTTTTTTCTTCAATAGCAAAGCGAAAAGGGTGGTAAGGATCAATTCGCGTGATTTCTAACGACGCGGGGTCTAAAGCAGCGCCTTCGAAGGGCAGTACATGACAGGCAAATAATTCTCCAGGATGTAATTTTTTTTCTTGATTGATTTCAATTAAAACTACAGCTATTTCCAATATAGGATTTTTAAGAGGTTCCAATCCACCCGTTTCAATATCAATAACAACGGGAAGATAACCGCCAAATCGCTCTTTTAAAGGGTTTGGATGGGAGTGGTTTTCGATCATAGGTTTTAATTTACGAGTCGTCTTTACTGAGAAATCTGACTAAGTCGCCAGTTCAATGTTTCACCTGCTAACAAGGGTACCACAGTATCTGGACCAAAAGATAAGGATTGAGCAACTTGCCAAGGCTGTTTAACCAAAGTAATTTTTGTGGCATTAAATGGCAAACCGTAGAATTGTGCACCAAAACGACTGGAAAAGCCTTCTAATTTGTCTAACGCATTATGGCGATCAAATAATTCCGTATAAATTTCGATAGAGGCGGGGGCGTTGTAAATACCCGCAGCACCACAAGCTGATTCTTTTTTTGTTTGCGAATGCGGAGCACTGTCGGTGCCTAAAAAGAATTTAGGATTGCCGCTAATAGCTGCTTTAATAAGCGCAGCTTGATCCCGGCTCGTTTTTAAAAGTGGCAAACAATAATAATGAGGGTGAAGGCCGTCTTTTAGCAAATGATTTTGGGTAAGCCAAAGATGATGAGGGGTAATAGTTGCTGCGAGTGTTGACACGGCTGTCTCAGTAATAAAATCTACCCCTATTTTGGTAGAGATATGTTCCAAAACCATTCGCAGATTAGGAAAATGTTTTAATAAAGGAATTAGTTCTCGTTCAATAAAAACAGCTTCTCGGTCGAAAATTTCGACGGTTGGATCGATGACTTCTCCATGGATCAACAAAGGTAGATTGATTGATTGCAGCACCTCTAAAATGCGATAAATTTTCTGTAAGCTTTTTACACCTGCTTGGGAATGCGTAGTGGATCCTGCAAGATAAAGTTTACAAGCTACAATAAAGCTCGATTGTTTGGCAGCTTTAATTTCATTTGCTGATAAAGTATCGGTAAGATAAAGCGTCATTAAGGGAATGAATTTGGAATTAGCAGGGATGTGTTTTTTGATTCTTTCACAATATGCTTTAGCTTGTGCCACTGTCGTCACGGGCGGAACTAAATTCGGCATAACAATGGCTCGCCCAAACCTAAGAGCAATATCGGTAACTGTTCGTCCAAGATAGGAATGATCACGTAAATGGCAGTGCCAATCATCGGGTTGAATTATTGTAATCTCATTCATTTTCAATCGTGCCTAATTCAAATGTTAGCGAGAAACACTGCTAAAAATTGATTCTAGCAAAACGCATTTAACCCGTGTATATTTAAAAAACCCTTTCTCGAAAATCTCTCAGAAGGCCAGAAAAACTAAAAGGAGTTTGTGAGATTTTTGGCGAGGGTAAGCATATTTCTTACGGGTTTGTTGCTTACTTTTCCTATTGATGCTCAAAGAATCTCCAATGATGAAGAAATAAAACACAGACTTCAATAAATAAGTCACACACCGAGAAGAAGAGTTAGACCACGAAATAAATAATTTAAAAGTGGAATTGCATTACATTCAAAAGTCATAAAAGAATAATTCCTCTCCCACTATACGTGCTTTAGCCCGAGAAGAAAAAGTGAAATTAGGTTGCCACCTTATGGGTTATTTGGGATTGTTATTTTCGCGTGTTGCGATTTCGTCATGGAATTACTGTAACGACATCGTCTTTACTCGGTTTAAAAAGTGCGTTTAATGCTGCTGATTTGCTCTACACCTATCTAAAAGTATGAATGAAGATTTACTTTTATTGCGACAGCGCCATTACTTTGGACAACATATTATGGATGGCCGGAGACACGCTCAAAAATCGAGCCATTGTAGTTCTAAGCGGTGCTTTGGAAGGACAGATTATTTATAACCATGATTTTGACGGTCGAAGGAAGTAAAGGGGATATTAATCTCAGTACGGCAGTGATCGATGTGATGCCGATGGTAAGCAGTTAGGCGAATAGGTTAATTGTATTGGAGTATGATTCTTCTGACCCAAACACCGATAGCCGTGTCACCAATTCGCAGGTTTATTTAAGTCGCTGATTTTTGACCATTAGCAACCTCGATGTATCTCCAGTCTATTTCACGATAGGGTAAATGTATGTCCCTTATGGAAGATTCGGCAGAGCCATGTTAACGACGCCGTTAACGGTTTTATTAATGCCGATTGAAGCTCGGGCTGCTAGTGTGGGTTAGGTTATACGCAGAACGGCTTTTATAGTTTTATTTATAGCTTTCAAGGATTCAACAATTCTCGTTCTAGGCGCCTTTTCCGTCAGGGCGGTGTAAATACCGGTTACCAAAATGATCATTTCTCCATTGGCGCTGGGTATGTTACCAATATTGCTAATTCGCAGGGAATGCAAGATAAACGCATTAATCCATTTATAATTTATAACGGCCTTTCTTGAGGAAAATATTCAGTATGCTACCTACCTTACAGAGTTCGGCGGATTAGGAGTGACTCCTGGAAGGGATCAACTACAACATTCAGTTCCTGAGGTAGATGGGCATATAGAAGTTATGAAAGGCCCCTTTAATCTAATCCTGAAATATCTTTCCGCGACACGAACTTTTGCACCGCAAGACGTGACCTTTAACGGCGTTGGGGCCTTTATTCGTGCGGGGCACATGCCGAAATTGATTTCACCACGCGTATTCATGATAGCTCTGTTTTATTTGGATTTGCCTATGGGTCAAACTTGGGAAGCACTTACTTTTAATTTACCAAAAAATAGTTATATCTTTAGTAAGTTAGTACTTCTATTTGGAAAAATACAATGGTGGGGCTTGAATATCGTCATGATATTAACTGCAGCAGAACTGTGCTGGCAAGAAGTAACCGGTGCAGGTTTGCCTGTTTGCCTGTTTGCCTGTTTGCCTGTTTGCCTGTTTGCCTGTTTGCCTGTTTGCCTGTTTGCCTGTTTGCCTGTCCCCACAGCAAACATTGGCGGTGCCTGAAACATGGTTATCTTCCAATTTGGTGCCTATTTCTAAAATCATGTTCCCGTTAAATAATGTGTCCCCGACTTCTTTTGAGGCCGGGGTTTTTTATTTTTAGCGGACCGCTTATTCGCTAGAGACAATATTTTTTGTAAGCCTTTTCAAGGCTTCAATATAAGTTTGCTCATCAGGTAGCGTATTATTTCGTTGGGCTTCCCAAATGAAGGTGGCCATCATATCCATGATCAAATGTTCCACCTTATGGGAGTCGCCCACTTTACTCAGCAATTGTTGATAATAAGATTTGATTCCCGAGGGACGATTCGTATTCAATTGTTCCAAGAGCCCTAAATGCAAACTCATATGTAAAAAAGGATTCGTATCAGTGGTGTAGTTTTGATGAAGTTGTTCACTCAGATTATCCAAAACGCTGTGATATTCAGGGTGAACTAGGATCACTGAAATTAGTTGGCTTTCCAGGGGAGAAAGCGGCTCTTTTTTATTATATTTTTCCCAGGTGGCGAAAAATATTTTTCGTAGATGATCGCGTTCGCTCATCATTTTAATAAATCGTTTTGTGGGTATTCACATAAGTCATTAATAAAACACTCGGGGCATTTAGGATGACGTGCGGTACATATATAACGACCATGTAAAACGAGCCAATGATGAGCATCAACAAGATATTTTTTAGGAACCACCTCCATTAATTTATTTTCAACGGCTAACGGTGTCTTTCCAGGAGCTAAGCCGGTACGATTAGCTAGGCGAAAAATATGAGTATCAACGGCAATAGCAGAATGGCCAAAGGCGGTATTTAAAATAACGTTTGCTGTTTTGCGACCAACACCTGGTAGTGCTTCAAATTCTTCTCGTGTTTGGGGTATTTGTGAATGATATTTTTCTACCAATATTTTGCAAGTTTTGATGATATTTTTAGCTTTGGTGTTATATAAGCCAATAGATTTAATATGGTTCTTTAAACCTTCTTCCCCGAGATTCAACATTTTTAAAGGCGTATTCGCTACTTTAAATAGCTCTTTAGTGCTTTTGTTAACACTCACATCGGTAGCTTGAGCGGACAACATTACTGCAATTAATAATTCAAATTCCGAGAGATAAATTAATTCTGAAGTGGGTTTCGCATTCCGAGCTTTAAAGCGACGAAAAATTTCTTCGCGTTCACTTTGATTCATGACATTTTCCTTTTTGCTTGAACGCGAGCCACGGCAATCCGAATAGCCATTTGACGAGCTTCTAATGTTTGCTTAGATGTATTGGCTAATTTGGCCTCCTGATATTTGCGTTGTTGTTCAATTTTATCTCGCACGAGCCTTTTTTGACGTTTTTCATAACGTGAGCGCCATTTGTGCGCCTGCTGTTTTTGTTCTTCAACGGTAATAATAGGGGGAAGTGTTTTTATTTCAATACAATCCACAGGGCAAGCTGGGAGGCACCGCTCACAGCCTGTGCACACATCGGTAATTATTGTGTGCATAAGCTTTGAAGCACCGACAATTGCGTCGGTGGGGCAAGCTTGGATGCATTTGGTGCAACCAATACATTCCTCTTCGCGAATGATGGCTATAGCCGGCGGCTTGGCTTTTTTCTCCATTTTCTCCCTATAGGGAGCAGGGTCCTGACCTAAGCAAGTGGCTATATTGATAAGTGTGTCGATTCCACCCGGTAAACAATGGTCTATCGTAGTTTCGTTATGCACAATTGCTGTGGCGTAAGGACGGCACGCCTTGTAGTTGCATAAACCGCATTGTGTTTGAGGCAATAAGTCATCTAGTTTATTAATTAATTCTTCTTTTGTGCTCATTGAGTTAATTGGGCAGTGGCATCAGGAGTTATTCTTTGAATTAAGGGTTTAAATGGATTGATGGAATAGTTAAGTAACGGTTCTTTAAAATTTGTGAAATTTAATTCATCACAATTGAGAAATATTTCTACCCTTTTGGCAGTGTCTGGTAAAATAGGTTTTAAATAAGTGGTGAGCACTTTAAATAAATTTAATCCTTGCGTACAGACGGCTTGAACGTGATTTTCTTGTCCCACTTGTTTTGCCAACGCCCATGGTTTTTCTCTATCGATATATTGGTTAGCCCGATCAGCGAGTGTCATAATTGTACGCACAGCTTTGTTATAATTTAAGGTTTCATAACATTCTGTAATGGTTTTTTCGGCTTTTATAAAAGATTCATAGAGTGAGGATTCTAGTAGTTCATTAGCTAATTTACCTTCATGATTTTTAGTGACGAAACCGGCACACCGGCTGGCTAGGTTAACATATTTACCAATTAGATCCGCATTAACACGTTGGGTAAAATCCTCCAGATTAAAATCGATATCTTCCACTTGGGGTCCTAGCTTAGCGGCAAAATAATATCGTAAGTATTCGGGGTTCAATCGTTCTAAATATTGACGAGCAGTGATGAATGTCCTTCGAGATTTTGACATTTTCTGACCGTTAATAGTGAGATAACCGTGGACATGAATTCCTGTAGGCAAACGAAAATCTGCACCGGCGAGCATGGCTGGCCAAAAAAGAGCATGAAAATAAACGATATCTTTTCCTATGAAATGATAAAGTTCAGCTGAACTTTCTCTTTGCCAATAGAAATCAAAATTAATTTCGGGGCGTTGCTTAGTAAGGTTTTTTAAACTAGCCATGTAGCCAACGGGTGCATCTAACCATACATAAAAATATTTATCAGCCGAGCCGGGAATTTCAAAACCAAAATAAGGAGCATCGCGAGAAATATCCCAAGCTTTAAGGTCATTTGAAAACCATTCTTTTAATTTATTTGCCACTTGGGGTTGCAAATGACCCCCATTGATCCATTTTTTTAATAAATCGCTATACCGATTTAAAGAAAAAAAGAAATGTTCCGAGCGCTTTTGTATGGGTTTGGTACCCGATAAAGCGGAAACGGGATCAATTAATTCTGTGGGACTATAAGTAGCACCGCACGATTCGCAAACATCGCCGTATTGATTGGGTGAGCCACAACGAGGACAGATTCCGCGAATAAAACGGTCAGGGAGAAATATATTTTGTACTGAGTCATAGGCTTGTGAAATGGTTTCCGTGAAAATGTCGCCATTATTTTTTAATTGTTGATATATGAATTCTGATAATTTACGATTTTCAGGAGAATGAGTTGTATAAAAGTTATCAAAATCAATTAAAAAATCTGCAAAATCTTTGGCGTGTTCTTTATGCATATTAGCTACTAGAACTTCAGGAGGAATGCCCTGTTTTTGCGCAGTAACCATAATAGCGGTCCCATGAGCATCTTCCCCACAAATATAAAGACAGGAGTTATCCATGAGGCGCTGGAAGCACACCCAAATATCCGCCTGAATATACTCCACCATGTGTCCTAGATGGATAGGGCCGTTAGCATAGGGAAGAGCGGCAGTAACTAGAATGTGTCGTTTTTTTCTGTTCATGCATCAGACACTATACTCATTTTATCAGGGATTTTCATCTGGAAGTTGTTAGTTAGGCCCAGTGCGGTAATCTAGCATTTCCGCTTTGGAGAAGGCCTGGGTGAGAGGGAAGACCATCTATGATAAAATTCCCTGCATGAAACAAGCCATCCGTGACAAATTAAAACAACGTTCTATTTCAGCGCATGCAGTGCAAGTGGGACAAAAAGGAATCCCTGCGATTAAAAATATCATTGCCATTGGTTCGGGAAAAGGGGGCGTTGGAAAGTCAACTACCGCCGCCAACCTTGCCTTAGCGCTTTGTAAAGCAGGGGCTGAAGTGGGTTTGTTGGACGCTGACATTCACGGACCCAATCAGCCTATTATGCTTGGGGTCAATGATAAGCTCCAAATGAGTCCTGACAAAAAATTTATTCCCATTCGCCGGCATAACATTCAGTCGATCTCAGTGGGCTATTTGATCGATGCGCAAACTCCTATGATATGGCTTGGACCGATGGTGAGCCAAGCCTTGCAGCAATTAGTCTATCAGACGCTTTGGGAAGATCTTGATTTTCTTATTCTGGATTTGCCTCCCGGCACTGGCGATATTCCCTTAACTTTAGCTAAAAAAGTCCCTTTAGCAGGAGCAGTCATCGTTACCACCCCTCAAGATGTAGCTTTAGCCGATGCAGGCAAAGCCCTCGCAATGTTTAAAAAACTTGGTATTACGGTTTTAGGTGTCATCGAAAATATGGCCACTTATCGATGCCCTCATTGCAACCATGAAGAAGCGATTTTTGGTATAGGTGGTGGAAAAAGAATGGCTGAGGACAACGGTGTTCCTCTATTAGGACAAATACCTCTCAATATCGCTATTCGTAAAAATGCAGATGGGGGGATGCCTATAATTGTTTCAGATCCAGAGAGCTTCTTAGCAGAAATTTATCAGGATATTGCATTTGCGTTGGTGGAACAATTGTCGTTACAGCCCATTAATTATGGATTAAAATTTCCCAATATCGTCGTGGAGGGAACGAAATAATGCCAATTAAGTCAGATAAATGGATTCGCCGCATGGTGGAAACGTATGGAATGATTAATCCCTTTGAACCGAACCAAGTCCGACAAACACCATCGGGAAAAATTGTGTCTTATGGAACTTCGAGTTACGGTTATGACGTTCGTTGCGCGGACGAATTTAAAATTTTTACCAACATTAATGCTTCCATTGTCGATCCAAAAAATTTCGATCGAAATGGATTTGTGGATTTGAAAGCGGATGTTTGTATTATTCCCGCTAACTCTTTCGCTTTAGCTCGCACAGTGGAATATTTTAAAATTCCGCGGAATGTATTGACAATTTGTTTAGGAAAATCTACCTATGCGCGATGTGGAATTATCGTCAACGTCACGCCCTTAGAACCGGAATGGGAAGGGTATGTTACTTTGGAGTTTTCTAATACCACCAATTTGCCTGCTAAAATCTATGCTCATGAAGGAGTCGCGCAAATGTTGTTTTTAGAGTCTGATGAAGTCTGCGAAGTTTCTTATAAAGATCGGGGAGGGAAATATCAGGGTCAGCGAGGAGTAACTCTCCCGATAGCTTAAAATTTAGCGCGTTGAATTCTGGATAATAATCCAAAAAGAGAGCTTCTTATGCGATATTTTAATTTCCCGAAGTTGTTAAGATGGGTATTGTATTAGCCTTTCTTCTCCAAGTACCTACTTCGGCGTGGGCTTGCTTGCTAGCAGGTAATGAGATGAATTATCAGATGTTAACGACATCCTAGTTTCTAGTTAGGATCACTTTTGGTAAAATGATTTCCCGTTTTTAGTAAAAAAACGGACGGGTCGTATGACACGATACATTTTTATTACCGGCGGAGTAGTTTCTTCTTTAGGAAAGGGTATTACTTCTGCATCCCTAGGCGCGATTCTTGAAGCCCAAGGTCTCAAGGTGACTCTTCTTAAACTCGATCCTTATATCAATGTCGATCCTGGAACCATGAGTCCGTTCCAGCATGGTGAAGTATTTGTAACAGAAGACGGAGCAGAAACCGATTTAGACTTAGGACATTATGAACGCTTTGTTAATGCGACCATGACGCGAAAAAATAATTTTACGACGGGTCAGGTTTATGCCGATAT
The DNA here is from genome assembly GCA_001077715.1 of Candidatus Coxiella mudrowiae. Taxonomy (GTDB): domain Bacteria; phylum Pseudomonadota; class Gammaproteobacteria; order Coxiellales; family Coxiellaceae; genus Coxiella; species Coxiella mudrowiae. Next base: position 235,304 of record CP011126.1, read on the forward strand.
CATTCGAAAAGAAAGGCGAGGCGATTACTTGGGTGGAACGATTCAAGTGATCCCCCATATTACCGATGAAATTAAAGAAAAAATTCGTGAAGGTGCTGGCGAAGTGGATGTCGCTTTGGTGGAAATTGGGGGGACTGTTGGTGATATTGAATCATTACCTTTTCTAGAAGCCATTCGTCAAATGCGCATTGAATTGGGAGAAGAACAGACCTTATTTATTCATTTAACTTTAGTACCCTATATTGCTGTTGCAGGAGAGATTAAAACTAAACCCACCCAGCATTCAGTGAAAGAGTTGCGTTCCATTGGTATTCAGCCTGACATTTTAGTCTGCCGTTCCGAAAGATCTTTGCCCGAAGCGGAGCGGGCAAAGATTGCCTTGTTTACCAACGTGGCTGTCCCGAATGTTATTTCTTTATCGGATGTGGAATCCATTTATGAAATTCCTTTAATTTTGCGTGATCAAGGATTGGGATATCGGATTTGTGAAAAATTAAAAATTAAACCCACCCCCGCTGATTTGGATGATTGGAAAAACGTAATAGCGGCGCAAAAAAATCCCCTTCATGCAGTGACTATTGCGATGGTGGGGAAATATGTGGACCTTTCGGATTCTTACAAATCATTGAGTGAAGCGCTGATTCATGCTGGTATTCATTCCAACACGCGAGTTAATATTGAATATATTGACTCTGAAGCGATTGAATTGCATGGAGTTGATTTATTAAAAAATGCAGATGCTATTTTAGTGCCGGGCGGATTTGGCTCGAGAGGCATTGAGGGAAAGATTTTAGCGGCACGTTATGCGAGAGAAAATAATATCCCTTATTTGGGAATTTGTTTGGGAATGCAGGTAGCAGTAATTGAATTTGCTCGTCATAAGGCGGCAATGAAAAATGCCAACAGCACTGAATTCGATTCCGAGAGCCCCTATCTAGTTGTAGCACTAGTGAGTGAATGGTTAGCGAAAAATGGAATGGAAAAACGGAAACCTGGAGGAGATTTGGGTGGAACAATGCGATTGGGTGGGCAAGCCTGCCAACTCAAATCTCAAACCCTAGCTCGACAACTTTATGGCAAGGATATTATTACGGAACGGCATCGCCACCGCTATGAAATTAATAATGATTGGATTGGTGAGTTGGAAAAAAGAGGACTGGTTATATCGGGACGTTCGATTGATAATCGTCTCGTAGAGATGATTGAGCTGTCCGATCACCCATGGTTTGTAGGCTGTCAATTCCATCCGGAGTTCACTTCCACTCCGCGTGAAGGTCATCCACTTTTTATTGGCTTTATTAAAGCTGCATTGACAAGACAGGAAAGAAAAGAATCGATATCCAGAATGCCTCTAGATGAAACGGGAATAAAATAAATTTTTGCACGAATCGAAACGCAGGCACCTCTTAACTTTTTTATGGAGAGACAAATTATCGCTACTAAGCCTAAAGCTTAGCCAGAACCAGGCTGATGACGAAGGACTTTACTTGTTATTTCTTGCTAATTTCTTTAGAGTGTAGTCATGAAAATTGCTGATTTTGAAGTAGGTTTAGATAAACATTTATTTTTAATTGCGGGGCCTTGCGTGATTGAAAGCGAGCAGCTTGTCTTGGACGTGGCAGGTGAGCTTAATTCAATTACCCAGAAACTTGGGATACCTTTTATTTTTAAGACTTCGTTTGATAAAGCGAATCGTTCATCTCATTTGAGTTACCGGGGTCTTGGCATTGAAAAAGGATTAGCCATACTCGAAAAAGTTAAAAAAACAATTAATGTCCCGATTTTAACGGATGTTCATGAAGATACACCATTGAATGAAGTATCTGCTGTCGTGGATGTATTACAAACTCCAGCTTTTTTATGCCGACAAAGTAATTTTATTCGCAATGTTGCAGCCTGCGGCAAACCCGTTAACATCAAAAAAGGGCAATTTCTAGCACCCTGGGATATGAAACAGGTGGTGGCTAAAGCATGGACGACAGGGAATGAAAAGATTATGGTTTGCGAGAGGGGTTACGCTTTTGGTTATAATAATTTAATTTCTGATATGCGGGCTTTGGTTATCATGCGCGAGACTAGTTGTCCTGTAGTGTTTGATGCCACGCATTCCGTTCAATTGCCGGGGGGGCAAGGAGTGAACTCCGGAGGGCAGCGTGAATTTATTCCTGTTTTAGTGCGTGCAGCAGTTGCCACCGGAATTTCTGGAATTTTTATGGAAACTCATCCGAATCCTGATCAGGCATTAAGTGATGGACCTAATTCGTGGCCGTTGGCGAAGATGCAGCCTTTGTTAGAAACGTTAAAAGCTATTGATGAAGTTGTTAAAAAATCAGCATTTATAGAAAATACTCTATCTACTCCAAATTCTGAAAAGGTTTAAGACTCAGAAAAAAATTGGGCATTAAATAAAGATGGAAAATACAAAATGTACCCAATTAAACATTTAATGCTATAGTAATAACATAGTAATAACCATGACAACTACCATTACTAACATTGATGCTCGTGAAATTTTAGACTCCCGTGGCAATCCTACCATTGCGGTGGAAGTTACGTTATCTTCACATGCGCGAGGTTTTGCCGCTGTGCCTTCTGGAGCTTCGACCAGTGAGCATGAAGCCATAGAATTGCGCGATAACGATCCTGACCGTTATGGAGGGAAGGGTGTTTTGCAAGCAGTGGAAAATGTAAATGGCCCTATTCGAGATGCTTTGTTAGGTCAAGATCCCGGCTCGCAGGAAGATATCGATCGCATCATGATTGAATTGGATGGAAGTAAAAATAAAGCCAACTTAGGTGCCAATGCGATTCTGGGTGTTTCATTAGCAATAGCTTACGCCGCCGCCAACGACGCTAATTTACCGTTGTACCGCTATTTAGGGGGCGACGGTCCTTTTAGTATGCCTGTTCCCATGATGAATATCATAAATGGTGGGGTTCACGCGAATAATAATTTGGATTTTCAGGAATTTATGATTGTTCCTCTAGGGGCTTCGACTTTTGCCGAGGCTTTACGTTATGGGACTGAAGTTTTTCATGCGTTAAAGCGCCGTTTGATATCACGGGGGTTAATGACGGCAGTAGGTGATGAGGGCGGCTTTGCGCCAGATTTATCGCACACCGAGGCAGCATTTGAATTAATTTTAGAAGCTATTGAAGATGCTCATTATATTCCGGGAAAGGATATTTATTTAGCTCTCGATGCAGCGAGCTCAGAACTCTATCAAGAAGGTTATTATCTTTTTGAAAATAATAAACTCACCGGTGAAGTGCTAATCAATCGATATATAGAATGGACTAAAAAATATCCTCTTATTTCAATTGAGGATGGACTCTCAGAAAATGATTGGGGGGGGTGGGAATTATTAACTAAACGCTTCGGAAAAAGAGTGCAATTGGTGGGGGATGATATTTTTGTCACAAACTCGAAAATTCTCGAAGAAGGTATTGAAAATGGCGTAGGAAATGCCGTTTTAATTAAACTTAATCAAATCGGGACCTTAACAGAAACGTTAGCTACAGTGGGTTTAGCTAAGAGTGCTGATTATGGCGTTATTATTTCTCATCGTTCCGGGGAAACCGAAGATACTACAATTGCTGATTTAGCGGTGGCAACTACTGCAGGGCAAATAAAAACAGGTTCTTTGTGTCGATCCGACCGGGTGGCAAAATATAATCGTCTTCTACAAATTGAGCGCGAACTCGGTGAACAAGCGCCCTATAGCGGCAGGGAAGGATTTCCTTTTTAAGAGAAAACGAGGTTAAAAATGCGAGCGATTGTTTTAATTCTCGTTGCTTTTTTCTTTTTATTACAGTACGAATTATGGTTTGCAGCAGGTGGTATTTTATCGGCCTATCGCCTTCATGAGAATCTTAATTATCAAATGGCCGCGAACAAAAAATTAGCAGAGCGTAATGCAGTATTAATGGCTGATATTTTTGACTTAAAACACGGTAATCAAGCTATAGAAGAACATGCTCGGAATGATTTAGGAATGATTAAAAAAGGCGAAGTGTTTTATCAAATTGCTAATCCTTAATCCTTCTCAGCAGTTCTAGAAGTTTCCTATGCAGGTCCAGCTTATTCATCAAAAAATAGGGTATTCATAGTTTACGAAGATATTTAGTAACGCTTGGTTTTTAATCCAATCTCGATAAATGTAGAAAATCTTTTCTTTATCGTCAAATTAGATGCAAAATGTTAAGCTTCCTCGATGAAAAATACCTCAGATAAAAAAATGCACTTATTGCTTTCAAACGATGATGGTGTTTATGCCAAAGGACTATCAATTTTAGCTAAAACGTTAAAAGAGCTCGGTTGCGTGGACGTCGTAGCGCCAGACCGTAATCGCAGCGGTGCGAGCAATTCTTTAACTTTACATGCTCCCTTGCACATGAAAAATTTAGAAAATGGGATGATCAGTGTAGAAGGAACACCTACCGATTGTGTTCATTTAGCTATTACGGGAGTGCTTCCGGAAATGCCGGATATGGTGGTGGCCGGTATTAATGATGGGGCTAATTTAGGTGATGACGTTTGGTATTCCGGTACCGTTGCTGCTGCGATGGAAGGGCGGTTTCTGGGTTTGCCCGCACTGGCTGTTTCATTAGCGGGTGAACAATTTCGTTATCATGAAACGGCAGCCAAGGTGGCTCGCCAATTAATTAATCATATTTTAAAAGATCCCTTGCCTCCGAGTACGATATTAAATATCAACGTACCGGATCTGCCCTACCATGAACTAAAAGGTTTTGAAATTACTCGGTTAGGCACTCGACATCGGGCTGAGCCGATCATTCGACAAATCGATCCTCGTGGACATCCTATCTATTGGGTAGGAGCGGCAGGAGCTGAACAGGATGCGGGACCAGGAACTGATTTTTTTGCCATCAACAATCAATGTGTTTCAATCACCCCCTTGCGGGTAGACCTTACTTATTATGAAGCTTTTGATCAATTAGCCAATTGGGTGAAACGGCTTGAAAAATAAGGGAGTCAAATTAGGGTTAATAGTTGTACTCTTGCTATTAATAGTAGTAGTAGGCTGTATGAAAAGTACGGACCTAGCCCCAGTCGTAAACGTTTGGTTGCAGCCCGATGCAAAATCAAGTTTTTATCGAGTTAAATCTGGTGACACCATTTATTCCATTGCATGGGCATTCGGTTTAGATTACCGGGTATTAGCTGCCGTAAATAATTTGAATCCTCTCTATTCGATTCGGCCAGGTGAAGTTTTGCGGATGACAATTATTCCTCGTGGGAAAAAAATTATCCCTCCAACGAGATTGGCTACACAGACGTCGTTTTCGAGAACTCCGTTAAAATACTGGCAACCACCCCATATCGCACGGCCCGTTTCCAGTTGGCATTGGCCTGCACAAGGCCGAATTATCGGACGTTATTCCGTACGAATGATAGGGAATCAAGGGATTGATATTGCGGGGCGATATGGAGAGCCTGTTCGTGCAGCCGCTGACGGGATTGTCGTTTATAGTGGTGCAGGAGTGCGAGGTTATGGTAATCTTATAATTGTAAAGCACAATGAGAGTTATCTCAGCGCTTATGCATTCAACAAACGGATCCTCGTCAAGGAAGGTAGAAGGGTTCGTTCCGGGCAGAAGATCGCTGAAATGGGGCATACTGACGCAGGATGTGTCATGCTTCATTTTGAAATTCGTCGTGACGGCAAACCAGTGAATCCGCTCCGATACTTGTCGTGAAATAATACCGAATTTCATTGAACGTGTCAGTGATGGCATGGTCGGGGATCAAGGTTTAAGGATGACCGTGAAAACAAAAAATAAAACTGCAATAAAAAAACGACCGGCGCGCAATACGAAAAAAGTTGTTCAAGATCACAGTTTAATTTTTGTGAAACAAAAGAAAAAACCTTCAAAAAAGAAGATATTCTTTTTAATAATGTTAAAGAAATTAAAGAAAAAACGCGAAAACATCGTGAGATCCGAAGTTTTGATCCTATACAAATTTATTTACGAGAATTGAGGTTTCAACCTTTATTTAAGTGCAAAAGAAGAATTAAAAATAGCACGACATAGCACGACGCGTGCATAAAGGCGACAAAGAAGCTCGTAAACAAATGATTGAGGCCAATATTGCTGCGTTTGGTGGTTAAAATCGCGCGACGCGGCATTATGTTAATCGAGGATTGCCTTTTCTCGATTTAATCGAAGAATAATCGAAGAAGGGAATTTAGGTTTAATAATCACGGTCGAAAAATTTAATCCTGAGCGAGGATTTCGTTTTTCTACTTATGCCACTTAGTAGATTCGTCAAACTATCGAAAGAGCTATTATGAATCAAAGTCGAACTATGCGGTTGCCTATTCACATCATTAAAGAATTAATATTTACTTACGCGCCAAAAAAAACTAACCCAAGAAATTGACCACGGAGCAACTCCAGAGGAAGTGGCTAATTTAGTCGATAAGCCGGTGGAAGATATTCGTTAGATTATGGATTTAGCGCCGAGTACAATGATCTACTGACATTCCCATTTTGGAAGATGGACAGAAGTTGGTGGTCGATACTTTGACGGACGACAATAACATCGATCCTGCTAAATTAATTCAAGATATCGATTTTCACGACCACATTCAACGTTGGTTAAATCAGTTGGATGAACGCTAACGTCAGGTTGTGATTCTTCGTTTTGGTTTGCGAGAGAATGAAAAAGACACCTTAGAGGCAAGTAGGTAGAGCCAGTGGGTTTGACACGCGTGAGCGCGTTCGTCAAATTCAAATAGACGCCCTAGAACAGCTGAGACATATTATAGAAATTGAGGGCGTAACTGGCGAAGAAGTGGAAGATTAAAATTTTTTCTGCCGTTTTTGCAGTTCCGAAATAGATTAGGTTTTGGCGATTGCGTAAGAGATATCCATGTGTAATTGCCGTCTGATTTGTGAAGTAATAAAAATACCCCGTAATGTTTGGTGGGATTCATTTTCGTTTATGATAATAAGCGCATAATGCGTGCGTAAATTTTTTTAACATAACGATGATGTTGCCGACTTTTGCGTGTTCCAACGTGTGCATATCAAACGCATAGATTTTATCAAGCGGGTGTCATGACTATTTTTATTAGAATGTGAGAACGTTTAATCCATCTTTCTTGGCTGATTTTAATGGGTAGTTCGCCTAAGAAATCTTCAGATCTGACAAATAATGTTGTCATTTTCATTTCGCACTAAGAGTAAATGAACACCATAGACTTTTATGGCATTCAAGGCATCATCGATGGGGTTCCTCAGGACCGACTGTGCACGCGGGGCGTTTGTGAAAAATCGGTCATTACGGCTAATGCGGGATCATCAAGATGTGCTAACTCTGGTAATTTATGCGAACGGAAGAAAGTTGTTTCAGGCGAGAGCTTAATGGTTTTTAAAGATTCATAGCGTGCCATGAAAAGAGTCCTTAGTCCTTATTCTAAATTTTTAAATAATTATATCAAGCGATACAGAGCTTAGCATCTACAGTGGCCAGTCCTCAAAAATCCCTACGATTGCGCGCTGATCGCGCAATAAAAGATGAAAACAATATTAGAATAAATGCTAAGATTGCCCAATTTCGAAGAGGACTAATGATGACGAAACCTGAAAAACCTCAAGCTTCTACACGGCGACGTTATGAAATAACTCAGGAGGATTTGCCTCTTTCCTGTCCTATGCCCGAAGATCGTCTCTGGGACGCGCATCCTCGGGTTTACTTACCTATTGAGAGCGAGGGTCACTTTGTCTGCCCTTATTGCGAAGCAGAATATATTTTGAAAGATTTTAAAAAATTTAAGGAAAAAGCTGAAACGTAATTTATGAAAAATAATAGAAAAATATTGATTATCGGGGCTGCCTGGGTAGGTGATATGGTTATGGCCCAAACGTTGTTTAAGCTACTTAAACAACGAATGCCTGAGTGCCAAATCGATGTTTTAGCGCCCGCGTGGACTAAACCGTTGTTGGATCGGATGCCTGAAGTTCAGGAGTCCTTAGATTCTCCTTTTGGTCATGGGGAATTTCGCTTGATGGATCGTTATCGCCTTGGTTTAACTTTGCGCGAGCGTCGATATGACCAGGCTATCGTATTACCTAACTCCTATAAATCAGCGTTAGTTCCCTGGTTTGCAAAAGTTCCATGGCGTACGGGGTGGATGAGGGAAATGCGCTATGCTCTTTTAAACGATGTTCGATATTTAAATAAAAAACAGTTACCCTTAATGATTCAACGCTTTATTGCCTTGGGATTAGAGAAAGGCGAATCTTTACCGGATGAGCTTCCTCATCCTGAATTACAAATCTCAGAGTCGAATGTAAATACAACTCTTCATCGATTCTCTCTATCCGCCGACACTCCTATTCTTTCCTTGTGTCCGGGAGCTGAATTTGGGCCTTCTAAACAGTGGCCTGTTGCCTATTTTGCTGAAGTGGCGAATGTTAAATTAGCTGAAGGATGGCAGGTCTGGTTATTTGGTTCTGCGAAAGATAAATCGGTGACTGACTCAATTGTTTCTTTGGTGAGCCGTCCTATCGAAAATCTTGCTGGAGTCACTCAATTGAGTGAAGCCGTGGATTTATTGTCCTTAGCCTCTTTGGTGGTGACTAATGATTCTGGTCTCATGCACATCGCAGCAGCGCTTCAGCGGCCTCTTGTTGCAGTGTATGGTTCTACTTCGCCTGATTTTACTCCGCCGTTGTCCTCTCAGGCAAAGATTTTGAAATCGTCCCTATCATGCAGTCCCTGCTTTAAGCGTCATTGTCCCTATGGACACCATCGCTGCATGGAAGAATTAACGCCGAGACGTCTCTTGGAACTCGCGGATAATTATAACCATTTCTTTTTCTTAAAAAATTTATAGGGTAACCAAGCGGCTACTAACATGAGCAAAATCGTAAATGGATATCCTAATCGCCAAGAGAGTTCAGGCATGTGAATAAAATTCATACCATAAATGCTAGCGATTAATGTTGGTAGTAAGAGAATAACAAGCCGCAATAGAAAATATTTTTATAATATTATTTTGTTCTATATTGACCATTCCCAAAGTAGCGTCCAATAAAAAATTAACTTTGTTAGTAAAAAAGAAAAATAACGCAATCCGTGAGTGAATTAATGTCCTTAGTAAGGGGGTGGTTAATTCGGCTTTGAGTTGGGCATCGGGAGGCGGCGAAACATTTTTAATCAGAAAAAGAAATTAGGCGACTAAAAGTGATTAAACTTTCTTTGTACTTTTGTGCTTAGATCACTGCTGGCTCCGATATCCTGCAAATGATACTGAAAATCACGCTTTTCTGGAAATTTTTCTTTTTGTGAACTAAATATAATTTGCGAATAATTTTCTAAGCGATGAGAAATATTTTCCAATATGTCGGCCAATCAGTCGATAGAGATATTCAACCATTCCAGTAGTAAATCTACTTCTCGAAATTTACTAGTAGATTTTTTAGATGAACGTGATTAGATGAACGTGAAATAAATAGTGCAAATGAATAAGGTTAAACGTAACGAGTTGTTATTAAAATTGTTTTTAGTTAAGATCAGAGTAACTGCATCACTTTTGGGATATGCCGTGTCAGATTTAGATATGATATTTACTGTCATATAGAGGGCATCGTTTTCTTTATAAAGACCACTCGATAATTCAATTTCTTTCATTTCTTTTCATGTAGGAATTCCTTCCCTTCCAATGCTGTCTTCGACTAGATTTTCCTCTTCCTCGGAAGGGTTTAAAAGATCGATCCAAATGGCTTCCGATAATAAATTTTTATTTTTAGCAGTTACGTGCTGAGGTGAAAATTTATTTCCTTCGGAGTAGACTTTGATCATCGGTTTTCCTTAAATGATGAAAATCCTCTAATGATTATAAAGAGTATTAACTTTGAAGTGTACTTTTAGAAGATGCTTTTTAGCATAAAGGGTATCATGCAAGAGGCTAGAATGTGCTCAATAAATATGCAGAATAGTAAACTTTAACAAGCCATGCCAGAATTACCTGAAATTGAAACCTACCGCGCAGGATTGGCCCCGCACCTCGAAGGCTTAACCATCCATTCTATTTCTATTTTCCGCCGCGACTTACGTTATCCTACGGAACCCAAATTAAACAAATTATTGGGGATCCTTAACCAAATTAATCGACGAGGTAAGTATCTTTTGTTTCATGTGTCGAAAAAACACTAATCAAGACAGCGTCTTGTTATGGCATCTTGGGATCTCTGGTTCACTACGGTTGTCTATGAAGGAAAAGTTTCTAAAACCCCATGATCATATTCAAATAGCGATAGGCTCTTACTATTTAATGTATGACGATCCGCGACGCTTTGGTTTTATAAAGTGGGTAGAAGATTTTCCTACACATCCCACCTTGCGCCAGCTAGGTCTAGAGCCCTTGTCACGAGCTTTTTCTGGAATTTATTTATATAGCGTTTTTCAAAAAAACGAGTGAACTGTAAACATGCTATCATGGAGCAACACGTTGTAGCATGTGATGTGTTGGGAATATTTATACGAATGAAGCATTGTTTGAAGCGGGCATAAATCTACGACAATTAACCTATCAACTTTCTTTGAATCAATGTGCTGCCTTAGTGCGTGCGATAAAAGCAGTTTTAAGGAAAGCAATTGCCGAGTGTGGAACTACGTTAAAAGATTTTTTAAATCCCGACGATAAACCGGGTCTTTTTAGACCGCGATTATTGATATATGGCCGGTCTGGGAAAACTTGCAGGAAATGTAATCGACCCATTATAGATTATCTACTTAGCCAACGACGCACCTATCAATGTCTGACGTGCCAACGATAGAAAACTATTCTTAGCCTTTGAGTAAAGGAGAGGGAAAAACCATCGTGGGCATCTTAATTAAATGATTCCATTTTTCTCGAGAAACTAATAGCTAGGAATAAAGCATACAAATGCAATTCTGTAGTGTCACTCAACCAAGGGTTAGCAAAACAACCCACGATCATACTGACTAATAAAATCTGAATTAAATAGCGATATTCATCGGAAAGAGAAAAGCTATATCGCCATTGTACTGCAAAATTTAATAATAAAAATGTAAGCCCAACGATTCCTAACTCAACAGCGGTATTTAAATAGCTGTTATAAGAGATTTGCATAATGCCAGTATCTTTTGTGAGTGAGGAAGGTAGCGTAGCATAAGCAGTATGAAAACTTCCGGTCCCATGGCCAATCCAGGGCTTTTCTTTATAAAGAAGGTAGCCATTTTTCATTGACTGGAAACGAATTCCAATGGACGTTTTTACTTCACCATGTCGATAATGTTCGGTATTATGTGCAATAGCCAGAATGCGAGATTGAAATTCCCTAGAGAAATGATAAGCAAGGCTGGCCAAAAAGATTGTGAGAATGAAGGCTCCCAGAAATCCCCGCCAACCAAAATGAATGATAGCCATGTATAAGAGAAGAGCTGCGAAAATAAAATATCCTGAACGTCCTTGGCTAATAAAAATAACATTAAAAATAGCAGCTAAAGCGAGCAAACCATAAATCCAAAGAAATCTAAATTTCTTCAGAAATCGATAAATGAAAATAAAGGCAGCGATAACCATTAAGAAATTTTGAATGATGTGGTCTTTAAAAACACTGCTTTCATCAAAACGAGAATGAAAAAGAAAAGCGGGATGACAATAATATTTGATGTAGGAAAGTATTAAAGTAATCACCATTGCGGCTAAAAAAGCATTGAGGATATATGGTTGCCAACGAGTTTCAGAGAAAAAGTCAACTAAAAGAGCGGCACATAATAAAATCCCAGCTTTGGAGAGTTGTCGAAATATATCTTGATAAGGCGCAATCCAATAAAAGGAGCCAATAATATAGAGCAACATCCATGCGATCAAAAAAATTGCTACAGGATTTGCCCAGATGGTTCGTATCTTCGCTTGCCAAGAATTGCTGAATAAGCTTAAGATAGTTGCAAGAGGGAATAAAATACAGGTGAGGCTAGTCGAAATTGGGAGGAGGAGAGCCGAAGCGACGAGTAGTATCCCAGCGCTTTTACCAATCCAAGTTCCTTTAAAACTCATTGTTTGCTGCATGATGATCTCGGCAACGAGTTAAATTTACTGTTAGAATAGCCGCCAGTTTAACATAAGAATATTAAAAGATGCCACATGCGTGAACTCCATATCCTCGAACCTACCTTAGCTGACCAGACTGGGCATTGCCATGGCTATGTCCAGAGTTTGATTCATGCTAATGAAACCTTTAAATATGCATTGCATATTTGGCTCGATCGGCGCGGACGTGATTTATATTCAAATGAACGCTGTCAATTGCACCATTATTTTTGGTATCGATTGCGAAAAATACAAAAGTTTTTTTGTTTGCGTTCATTGATTCAATCCAATAAAACTATTTTTATTCCAACCGCAGGTGATATGGATTTAGTTTATTTGAATTCCATTTTGAAAAGCAGAAAATATCCAGGAAAAATATTTCTTCATTTTCACCAACTTAAAATCTCTGACGAAAAGATTAACTTACTCAAGAAAATAGCTCGATGCCATCCTGAATTTATTGTCATGGCACCAACGAAAGATTTGTTAAAGATTTTTGAAGAGAGTGGCTTTCATAATTGTGCACAAGTTTTTTGTCCCAGTTATGCTCCTTTATCGCGGTGTCGTACAGTTAATTCGTTTAGAAAAGTAATTTATGCCGGGTCAGCTAGAAGCGATAAAGGCTTTCCCGAAATGGTCTCTTTTTTGGAATATTTTTCTCAAAAAGAAAAAAATACCACTTTTGAAGTACAAGCTTCGCCGCCCTCTTCAGGACGATACGACGGCAAAAGTAAAACCGCGTTATTGAGACTTAAAAAATTGCCTTTGTCAAAATTAATTTTGCATGAATCCACACTGAATCAAAAAGAATATCAGCAATTATTTATGGGAGGCATTTGTCTCTTAATTTATGATTTGGAAAGTTATCGAAATAAATTCAGTGGCGTTGCTTTAGACGCTTTTTATGCGGGATGTCCCCTGATTACTATTAGGAGTACGTGGATGGGGGAAGTTACGCAACGGTTTCAGGCAGGGGTGGCCTTGACAGACAGCTCCCCTACGAGTATTTATGAAGCTTTGGTAAAAATCCGCCAAAATTATGCTCAATTTCATGAAAATGCCAAGCAGGCTGGCAAAATTCTTATTGAAAAGCACAACCCTAAAAATACTTTTAAAATTATTGAAAAAATGAGTGGCAGCAATAAGTAAATTATCCGTATAATATTATTGCTTATAATCAAACATCGAAAATTGAAGCAGCGATTAAAAGCGTTTTATGGGCGGATGAAGTCCTTATTGTAGATTCTACAGTACCGATGATGGTACCAGAGAATTGGCAGAAAAATGCAGAAAAATTAAGCGTACGAATTGTTCAACTTCACTTTAAGGGGTTAAGGGGTTTGGAGATTTGCGGAACCAAGCGATTGCTGTGTGCTAATATGAATAGATTTTCAGTTTAGATTCGGACGAGCGTTGTACGCCAGAAGTTCGTGATAAAATTTTTTCAATAATTAATTCTGATAAAGCTGTTCATATTTATAAGGTTCCGCGCAAAAAATGTTTTTTGGGTCGTTGGATTAAATATGGTGGATGCTATCCAGATTATCGCCAACCACAATTATTTCGAAAAGGAAGTTTGAGTTATGTTAAGGATATCGTACATCAAAATTATCAATGTCACAGTAAAAAAACCATTGGTTATTTAAAAAAAAATCGATCTTACAAATTCCATTTGAGAATTTATCTGAAATGATGAACAAAGCCAATCGTTATTCGACACTTGGCGTCGATCGACTTAAAAAGCGATATGCAGAAGTATCGATGTCGTTAGACCTCACTCATACTGTTTGGACCTTCATAAAAGTTTATTTTTTAAGAATAGGTTTTTTAGATGGCTGGCCAGGTTTTATCATCGCTATATTGGCCATAGTTATGACGCATTTTATCGTTATGCCAAATTTTATGAGAAAGAAAAATTAAAAGAGATCCATAGCGTCGAGTAAACATCCTAAAGATAACGCTGCCTAGTTGTAAGCAAAAAAGTAGTATTTTTATTTTAGACAACTGTAGCTAATTTTTTAAACAACGCATCGAGACAAACCACGCGAGCGTTGCGAAAATCACCAGAGCGAGTAAATGAAACGATCCATCGATCAATTATATTTAAATCTAAAGATGCTAGTAATCGCAGCTGATAAATATTCATGTCCATAGGTGTTGCTTTAACTTCGATAGCAATGTACTGATTGTTGGGCAGCTGAATAAGAAAGTCTATTTCTTCTTTTTCCTTGGATCGTAGATCGTACAAAATAAATTTGTGGAATTTGAGCACGGTTCGTGAAAAATTGTGTTATTTCCGTTAATGTCAAATTTTCTAGAAACCCACCGAAATAAGGGCTTACTATAAGAGGTTCTGCCTGCGTCCATCCTTGAGACGAACAGCTAGAGCAACATCTTCAAAATAGAGTTTAGGAGTTTTAATGAGCCTTTAATTTAAATTATTAAAATAAGGCGAAACTACCACCCAAGATGGCGTTTTCTTCTAATAAAGCTATCCATTGATTGCAACGTGGTGGCATCGACACCAACATTTTTAGCAATGTCAGAATAATTAATCAGTTGTCCTACTTGTCCGTCTATTAATTGTAGAGCTTTAGCAAACGCTGCTTTTTTTCTCAATTCCCATTGTTGAAATAATATCTTTTTTAATAAAGGTCGTGATAAAATCGTTAAGGTAATTTATGTGGCTTATTTCTGGACTAGCATATAATTCAAGCCATCTTTCCTCGAATAAAAATAGAAGGAAATGAAAAGTGATGTGAAAAGTTTTTCAATTTGCTAATTTCATGAAGCGACAAATTATTCAGAGTAAAATAATGGGCCCTTTCTGCGAGGAATTCCTGCACAGATCGATGGAATAAAGCTTCGTTAAACCTGTAATCCATAAATCGAAAGTGATTGGGGTATTTTGAGCGTGGGATAAACGCTGTTGTTCATCCATCCGTTTTTTTGGAAAAAATTTCTGATGCTAACGTAGCTTCATTTAAGCTCAAAGGGCCACGAAATTGATCGAAAAGAGTGCTGGATTGTTATTTGCGAACTGACGCACTCCAATGTCATCAAAAAAGAACTAGCTTATAAGTTCATATATGATCCAGTAGCGAAGTTTTTTTTCGACTTCTCTCGGGCCTTGCAATATCTTTACAGGGAGGATGGATTTTTTTAACCTCTTTCATCAAAAATGGTTAAAATCTCTGAATATCCACATATTGACTATATTTAGGATCTTACCCAAAATTGGTCAAGAAGATTAAAACCATCAAAGGACGAACCAAAAAGCTAAATTGAGAACTTCAGGTTTAGAGGATTGCCAAAAGCTTCTTGACCTCTCCCTTGCCGATTTCGACGATTCTGCGCATAATAACTGCTTCAAGAAAGGCAGAAATCCCATGATGGATAAAATTGACATCCCCTCTTATCAGAAGGCACATGTAGTGGTTTATGGGGATTTAATGCTAGATCGGTATTGGTATGGTTCTGCCCTGCGGATTTCTCCTGAGGCGCCAGTACCTGTAGTTAATGTCAATCATAGTGAAGCCCGCCCTGGAGGCGCGGCGAACGTAGCCTTAAATATAGCGGCACTAGGGACTTCAGTAGAGTTGCTGGGTTTAGTGGGGGAAGATGGTGAAGCAAAAGAATTGGAATCTTTGCTTCCTTCAGATTCAATTCAGTGTCTTTTCCACCGCATTCCTAACTATCACACAGTCACAAAATTACGGATCTTAGGCCCGAACCAACAGCTTTTACGGATGGATTTTGAAAAGTGTTTAGACGTTTACCAGGATGAACCCTTGGTGCGCCGTTATGTGGAGTCTCTTTCAGGCACCAATGTTGTGGTTTTATCGGACTATGCTAAAGGTGCATTGATAAATGCTTCCATTTTAATAAAAAAAGCACGTGAAAAAGGGCTTCCTGTCTTAGTAGATCCAAAAGCTTCGGATTTTATTCGTTATGAAGGCGCTACGCTGTTAACTCCCAATTTAAAAGAATTTGAAGCAGTGGTGGGGCCTTGTAGAACAGAAGAAGAATTGAAGTCCAAGGCTCGAATCCTAATTCAAAATCATCATTTTGAAGCCATTCTCATTACCCGCGGTAAACTCGGAATGATTTTAGTTGAAAAAAATGAACTGACTGTCAGTCTGGCTGCTCATACTCGCGAAGTTTATGACGTTACTGGTGCCGGGGATACCGTCATTTCTGTAATGGCGGCTTCCCTTGCCGCTGGTTCTGATTTAATTTCTGCTGCTAAACTTGCCAATCTGGCTGCGGGTTTAGTGGTGCGAAAACTAGGTGCTGCGACAGTCACCGTCCCTGAGTTACGCCGGGCTTTGCATCAGATGACAAATTCACATGCGGGGATAATGTCGGAAGCGCAGTTGTTGCAAGCAGTGGCCGATGCGCGTGCTTATGGCGAAAGCATTGTTATGACAAACGGTTGCTTCGATATTTTACATACGGGACATATCCATTACTTGGAAGCTGCTAAGACAATGGGCAATCGGTTAATCGTGGCGGTTAATGATGATTGCTCAGTGTCGCGTTTGAAAGGAACCGAACGTCCACTTAATTCATTGCACGCACGGATGGAAGTTTTAGCAGCCTTACGTGCTGTCGATTGGGTTATATCTTTTTCGGAAGACACCCCGGCCCGTTTAATTGCTGCGGTTTTGCCTGATATTTTAGTGAAAGGCAATGATTATCAGCTGAACGAAATTGCCGGAGGAGACGCCGTTCTTAAAAACGGCGGTAAGGTATTGACCATACCAATTAAAACGGGTTTTTCCACGTCTCAATTAATTGAGAAAGTCAGAGGAGTAACGACGTGATTATTGTAACCGGTGCTGCAGGATTTATTGGAAGTAATTTATTAAAAGGTCTCAATGCCCAGGGACAAACAGAAATTATTGCTATTGACGATTTAACTGATGGCAGGAAATTTCGAAATTTAGCGGTTTCAAAATATTATGATTATCTGGATTATGAAGATTTTTTAAATCAAATTATTGCTGATCAATCGTTCGGGCGACCTATCGAAGCAATTTTCCATGAAGGGGCTTGTTCGGTAACAACCGAGTGGGATGGTCGATATATGATGCGGAATAATTATGAATATTCCAAACACCTATTGCATTATTGCATGAAACGAAAAATCCCTTTGATTTATGCATCTAGTGCTGCTGTATATGGCGGTAAACAGCAGTTTAAAGAATCAAGCGATAGCGAAATACCTTTAAACGTATACGGTTATTCAAAATGGGTCTTCGATCAATACTATTTGCAACAGTGCTCCCAAATTAACTCTCAAGTTGTTGGCCTTCGATATTTAAATGTATATGGGCCTCATGAACAACATAAAGGATCCATGGCCAGTGTGGCTTTTCATTTTATGAATCAATTACGTGAAACCGGGGTGGTTAAATTATTTGAAGGTTGGGATGGTTATTCCGATGGGGAACAGATGCGGGATTTTATCTCTGTAGAAGATGTGGTGAAAGTGAATTTATGGTTTTTGGCGAACCCAAACAAATCGGGTATTTTTAACGTCGGCACGGGCCAGGCACGCACTTTTAATGCTTTGGCAAAGATATTAATTCAATTAAATGGTGGAGGGAAAATCGAATATATCCCTTTCCCCAAAAAATTAAAAGGCGCGTATCAAAGTTTCACAGAAGCCGATATTACAAAATTGCGAGAAATCGGTTATACCAATGAATTTCTCACTCTAGAAGAAGGCTTGCGTCGTTATTTTAAATGGATGAATTTTACTTTGTATCCACAGCGAAAGCTGGACTTCTCCCTAAAATAAATAGGGCTTAAAGAAGTGGCTGCAGGGTTTTAGCCACGTATTTTTTTAGTTGCAAAAAAGGTTTACCTCGTAAGTATAGGATCCTTTGTACACAATATTACTTATTTATATTTAAATGATTACAGCTTGGTGGATTGCCGTTAGCAAATTTTAGGTAAGTGTAAGGACTATATCTACCAGTCGTAGTTGGCAGATGGTACTTGTTTGAAGTGGAAAAAATTGTCATTATTGGATAACCTTTTTCTACTAGGTTATATGGCTAGATACTTGAACAGCCAAATTAGCAGAACCCGTCACATTTATAAATGTTGGTTCATTAATGTCGATGCCATTATTATTGGTGTAACTTGCAATCACTTGCCTAGGTATAGGAAAATCTTTTAAATTGACCGATAAATTATCTGTCAAAGATGAAAGATATAATTCTGCCGTCAGTGTTTGCGCAGTTAATTCGACTGCACTTACTGTTAAGAGTGTAAGAATAAATTTTTTCATTCGATATCTCCTTAAAAAATTTGAAGTAAAGATTATAGAAATCTTTTCCAACTAATAGGTAGCACAACTAATAGGTAGCATATTTTTAAAGAGATAGGGCTAGAAAATTTAACAAATTACTTAGCTATCTGATTGATAACTTTATTCAAATCAGTAGCTGTGTTATTTTTGTCATCATCTCGGAATTTTTTCCCCCTGTAAGGCTATTAACGAAAGTGTCGCTAATAATTGCTCGTTGTCCAGATGATTTCGTTGGAGTTGACTTTGTATTTTAGCCAGAATTAATACTTACTCACGAGCGACAACCGCCGGAGAAGCAGTTTTCATTTCTTTGAACCAATCTAGATTATTGACACGTTCATTAGCCACATAATTTTACACTTGAAAAGGACTTGCGTAGCCCTTAGGGAGATTGGGATCATCGGGTATTCCAACTTTTTCGCCTAAACTTTTTACGGAAACGCGTTTCCCCATCATCATATTTATTCCTCCATCATCATATTTAAATTAGTGAGCGCTAATGATTTAGTAGCAAGTAAAGACCAAATAGCCAATTGATGTTTTTGATAGACAGGATTATTAACAAAGTTAAAGCTTCGGCACGCTTTTTAGGGCTTAAACTATTAAGTTTTGTTTTGAGATCGCTAAAATTAATTCTGTCTATTAAAGATTCATATTGTTGTGCCAGATATTGAAGATAAATTTCTGCTGCTTGTTGTCGATCGGTGGACTAAGCAGTTGCTGTAAAGAGAGAATTAAAAATTAAAATAATTATCATAAGTTGTTTCGGGCTTTCCAACTCCGTAGTTGCTTTCCATTGAATCATCTGCGTCATATAAGTAAAGAATATCGCTAGCCGGAATATTAGTAGTAAGATTAGGAATCAAATTCTTCTAATTTTTGATATCCGCAGCCATCTTGGGGTTGGTAAGTTGATTAGCATTTACTACTTGTTCAGGAAACTGAAGCATGACTTCTGAAATTTGATTTTGGGTAGTGAGTGCAGCGTTAATATGTTCTTGTTTCATACCATTATTTTTTTCGGGTTGGCTTGTAAAGCAATTTCTGGATTTTTATAAAACTGATATTTCATATTGTTAATGCTTTTTTTTGCTTTCAATTGCCAATGTCTGAATTTCAGTACCTATTTGCTTTATGGCAGCAATAACGCTGCCCATCGGATCGAGATCAGCCATTGCTGACGTGGAGCCAATTATTAACGTTATAAATGAAGTGATGCTGATGAAATGAATTTTTTTCATAATTAAACCCTTCTATTTAAAACCAGTGAATGTTAGATGATTCTTTTTTCTGTTTACGGTGAAGGTGTTGAGTTAGTGTCAACTGATAAAGATATTGGATTATCGGTTGAATTAATTGCCGTAGCAGGTAGCATGCCGCTTCCACCATCGCTACTACTTAGAGAAGAACTCTAATTAAAATTAGCAAAATAAGTGCTTAGGAAAGTACGCGTAGCTAATAAAGCGCAGCATTGATCGCCTATATTCAAATCACTACAAGAATTAGCTATACTGCACAGCTATTTAAAACAGAAGCGATATTACTCGCTGCATTTTTGTTAGAGGCTGCTAAACTGTTAAATTGAGAATCGGAATAGCTGAGATAATTGGCACATTGGGAAAGAGGAACGCTATCTGCAAAACACAAGGAAGATGTGAATAACAGAGTAACAGTGATGGATAATAAATATTTTTTTAGGCTCATAAGCCACCCTCTTCTAAAGATTGCAATATCAATTTAAAACGATCAGACCCCAAAACGCGGCCTAATAATCGCAATCGCTCAAATACTAGGTAATCGCAATCGCTCAAATACTAGGTTGCGTTTTAGGAAGGTGTCCGCAATATCGTTATCAGATTGTGAAATTTCTTCGGTGTGCATTAGTATTAGTACTTTTGTGGCAGCGCCAAGATAAGCAGTATCTAAAAAAATTAATAAGCGCAAGCCACGACCCGTTTTGGGATAAGTAATGAGTTTGATCATAGCGTCTTCTTGTTGAAGGTCTATTACCCATGTCTTCTAATGCCTTGCCCAATTCTTTTAAGGAAGACTCAAGTTCCGGATCGCCATCCAGAGTCCAATCTTCAACTCCCTCCATGAAACTAATCACGCGGTAAATGATAGGATCTTTGTAATCGTGCCAAAATTGGTGTACGGCTTTATGCGATAGATCCGGCATAAATCTTCTCCATAGAACAGAATGGAATTCTCACAGAATAGTGAGTGCATGAACCTTAAAAAAATATTAAGGAGAAATTAAAAATCGGAATCATTTAATTTTTTATTACGGAGAAGTGGCCGAATTTGTTTCCTACTTAAGTAACTCTTAATATTGTCTTAAGGAATAAGTGTTAGCATGATTGGAACCTAGTATTTTATATCCTCGAAGGAATTCTTTTAAATGAATTTCAAAAAAGTAGTAAAGAAAGGCTTTCTTTCTCGCCTAAACCCTATGTGTTGGGTAGGCTATGACCAAATTTCCGGGAATGAAAAAACTATTAAAAATCTTGTCGACGGTTTGATAGATAAGCCGACTCAATCCGCTTCACATAAAGAAACTTTTGAAGAGTGTTTACGTCGATTTAATTTAATGGAAGCAGATATCAAAAAGCGAATGCAAACGGCAATTCGCATTGTAATTTTATACTTAATATTGAATCTTGGTATGAATTGCCTATACTGTTTATTTATTCATGGATTGCCCTTAGCTTCTTTTGTTTGCGTTATTTTAACGCTTTTATTATGGGCTTATGCTTTTCGAGAACATTTTAATTATTTCCAAATGAGGCAACCTCGTTTAGGTTGCACATTTAAAGAATGGTTCATCTGCACCTTTAAGGGATAAAAACAATTAAAAAACTCTTCTCGTCGCTTTTTCTTTTGTTATTTTCCGCTAGTGCTTGGGCCGATACGATATTTACCGACTTTACTGATAACACGGAGATAAACAGTCACCATGATTTATCGATTTCCTATTTAAGCCAAATCTTTGGCACTGTCGGGAATGTACTCTATGGAACAATAGGGCAGGATGCTGGGTAAGTTATTTTATAAACTCAACGAAGGAATTATTGTGGTAGCGGGATTGTGGTTGGCTTATACGGTTTCCACCATTGTATTACCAGTCATCCAAGATGGCTCTCTTTTATGGGTCCGAATAAAAATGTCGCTCTCGTATTTTTAAATCGCTTTTGGCTTTAGCTTATTAATTCCTAATCTAGCGACAGGTTATTCATTGCTCCAAGATGTGGTAATGAAAGTAGTGGTAGAAGGCGTAGGATTAGCGGATCAGAGGATAGCAAATATTTGCTAATGCTGTTGTATGTATTCTAGTATTGATAGCCAACCTAATGCACAATCGAACAACAATACGGGGTCGCAGTTAACGCTAATCCCCCTTGTTCTATACGATGTGATTGAGGGTGATAAATACCATCAGTTTTATTTTCCAAGCGTTGGGGATTCCTTAAAGCCAAGTCAAAAAACCTATGAGGGGGGGGGTGAGATTGCCAAACAAGCGGTAAGTGAATTAGTGACGAGTTTAATGCCAGCTGAAAAAATATTATTGTTCACAAAACTCATCCGCTAATTCTTTCTTAGGTTACAATCCCGATAATGTGAGTGACAATAATGCAGGAACTTTTTTTGGAAGTTTATTAAGTTACGTCAATACCTTAGTGCCTTTGGTGCAGCTCAATACCAGCAACGCAACTTTGGCTAAAGATTTTATTGAAGAAGCACAAAACGAAGGATGGTTAAGTGCCAGTCGTTATTATTGGGATTTATCTCAAGTACAGTCGTACTATGATAGTATTTCGAATATTGGCAACTATACACCGACGGTAGTTGATGCTAACACTTCAGGGAATCCTGATAAATACTACCAAGAAGCTCGTAAAGCGTCGCTGACTTATATTCAGGCCTGTATTGAATAAATTAAAAGAATATCGCCAACTCCCAAAATTCTGGAGATACGGGTTCAGCGCCTAATCCGAGCACAGCGGGTTTCAGATCTGGTATGGGGGGGTAATTGACACCATCTTTGGTAGCGTAATCTATATCTTTGGTAGCGTAGTTTATGATATCGGTAATTTGATTTCCACTTTCTCTACTAGTAATCGTCTAGAGGTAGTAATGGTCATATAGGGACAGATCCCATACTTTTTTTGCATTCTACATAGTGTCGGGATGCGTGCTATTAATGTAGCTGTCAATATTTGATTCTGGTTTCCGGTCAGAATTGCTGTTTCCCTCTTTGCGACGGGTGTTTGTACAGCTTCCTATAATGCACAAACACCTGTCAGCGCATTACTCAGTTGGGTAAAGCCATTATTTATGGTTGTAGCAGGGAGAGATTGTGGGGTGGCTGGATTTGTGCTGGCTTATTATGTCCCCTTTATACCCCTATTTTCTTTATACCTTCTGAGTAATCGGTTGGATTATCGTGGTGATTGAAGTTATGGTGGCGGCACCACTAATCTGTTTCGGATTAAAACACTCCGAAGGACACGATTTTCTGGGTGAAGCGAAACAGATATTAATGATTCTATTGGGAGCCTTTTTGCGGCCAGTATTAATGGTAATCGGTCTCATTGCGGGAATGATTCTTTCGTATGTTTCTTTACGAATTATTGTTTATACTACCTTTTCGGGTTTAGCGAGTGATCTCTTTACAAGCTCTCCTTCCTCAGGTGCTGCGAGTGGAAGTATTCTCTGTGCTGCCCGGTACTTTGATGTGGAATTTAATTAAGGATTCAGGAAGTATTTCAGAAATTGTAATGAGCCTACTCGTATTTCCGCTTGTTCTCGTTATTTTCACTATGTTGGTTTATATGGTAACGACGCAGTGCTTCAGCTTAATTTTTACGTTACTGGACAACATCTTGTGTTAGATCAGTTCGTCGCCTCAAACAAGTTCCGCCGGACAAATGGCGCATCAAATGCAAGGGTATGTTAGTGGATTTGGGCAAACGACGCATCAAGGAATTAGTCAAGGAAGTCAATCAGTTGAAAGTAATAGTCGAGCTGTGCTGCAGTAAAAAAAGCAGGCTCAATTGAAACGTACGGAAAGCCCTAATAATTCTTCCAGTGATAATTTTTCCCAGGGAGGAGGCAACCAGTAATTAAACCTGCAGATCTACTTCTTTTTTCACTCGCTGCTCCGAGTAGGAAAGCGGAATTAAATAAAACTCTCCCCTTAAAAAAGGTGAGAGAATTGGTAAGGTAAAAAAAATCATAACGTAGCAATGGCGCGCATTTCTTTTGGAGATTGACTCGCTGAGACTTCTTCAAGTAAAGGAGTCCTTTAGGTTCTTCTTCTCCTGTTACGAAAGCAATCAAACTGGGAACTGCTTCTCAAAGTAATTTGATTCGAAATATCAAGAGCCTTGAAGGCAGTAGCACCATAATCGCTCGGAGCGGAGGAAGCTGAAGTTGAGGAGTTCCTACCAGAAAAAGACTATGTAAAAAAACTCGAACGGTACGAGGATGCTTTTTAAATAGGCACTATAAAAGTCCCGTGATCGGCTCTCTTTTCACCGCGCCCTACCGGGCGGGCGGTGAATTTTATCAGAAATGTCGACAAAAAACTTTCTAAAAAGTTCCTGCTAACATTTAGCCGTTTTTCTGTTATTTTTCTATCGATCTTAACCTACTGCTTCCAAAATTCAGCGTCTTAGCACTTCTGTGAATTTTTTTTTAACAAGATGGAAAATTTATTCCCTCAAAAATAACTTTTTTCTCTAGAAGCTTAAAAAAAACCTTAAAATATAGGTTATATACACTTCGCTTACCGCTCTCATAGGTGGATTAGAGGACAGGATAGCGTAGAAGTGTGGAAGTCTGAGTTTCATAAATACGTTAATCCTGATGGCGTTTAATAAGGGCCACAGAGAGGTTTAATAAGGGCCACAGAGAGTAATAATAGAACAAGACTTAATAGACAACATAAAAGCGAAGAATAAAAACGATATTAAAATCATATATTTCCAAGCCAAATAAAGAAAAATTATCAATGCTGAAAATTGAAATAAGGTACTGAGAAATCGATCGGTGGCACGATATTTTGTTCTATTATCTTTAGGTAAATAAGTTTGGATTAATGAATCAAATGTGTAATTGGTAGTTACGATCAAAAGAAATAAAACTAAACCTATCCTTTCAATAAGGATAGCTAAGCCTCGAGAAATTTGAGCAATAGGAAGATAATGCACAAGCGAACTCAATAGAAGAGATGGAATGCAAACTGTCAAGATAATTACACGCACTGAATATCTACGCGATAATTTTTAAATAAAGATTTCCGTTACTGGTAGACTCATCTACCCAAAAAAAACAAAGAGGTTCCAATTCAAAAGCCGGCCGAAATGAAACAAGGGCTCAATAATTTCTGGTGAATGAGAAGTTCTTTTCTGAAGATCACCTAAAAATAAACTCAAAATAACTACCAAGCCTATCAGAATCAATAATAAACTAACAATTCTAAGAATGAGTGGAAGAGGAATGTTAACAGTAAATTGATAAATTTTATGTTTTACGAAACGGCTGGCCGTAAAAATAATAAGAAAAAGAAATAAAAGAAGGCTAATGGGACTTATTCCTGCTAAAGAGCTAAGTGCTTAGGGAACTATTAGGTGGACGATTAAGAGAGTATAAAAAAAGCGAGGATTCCTGAAAAGGTAAAGGTTGTAGCAATACCTGGAAGCGAGTTGAAAATGATGCCAACAGTGCTATCGGGTTTAGTATAAAGAATACAGTGTAATGTCGTACTTTAAATAAGCGTCTCTATGAAGACAGAAACTAATTATTCCAAAACTTCTGGCAACCAGGGGCATTACTTGTCAAGGGAAAATCGCCCCAGTCAAACAAAAAATTTGAAAGTATAGAAGAAAATAAAAAAGACTGTCCTACTCTACGGAAATACAAATTCCCCCAAAATAGCCACGAGACTCAACTCTAAAATTAGAATTTTTAAAATCTAAAAATGCAATTTTTTATAGGGTTTTTCGTTTTCATGAAGAACCAGTTTTTTTATTTCTTAGTGGCATTAAAATAATTAGAGCGGCATAAAAGTAAAGATTAAATACGTTTTAGAGAAATAAAGAAGCTAAGGAAGAAACCAATGGGTTAAAAGAATGGCAAGAATAACCACCCCTAAGACTAGTGGAAGTGAAATTCTATAGCAAGCATAAAATATTTTCATGAAATTATTATTCTCAAATAAAAACTATTTTTTAAACCTCTATACGGACCCTATTTTTTTCCATATTTTCGCAGAGGCGATGTTTGACGAAGATAAGCTTATTGCACTAGCAGAAAATATTTTATAAGTCCGTGGAGAAATCAATCCTGCTTTAAATTTTTCTTCAACATCGACTCGCATAAGGTTGTCCATATTCCTCAACAAGGCGACTGGTCGTGGCCATGACTTGTTCGAGATCGCTATCCAATACAATAGAAAATCACAGATTTTTTTGTTGAAAACTAAAAACTCACGAAAAGCTGCGCGTTTGCCATCTATTGAAGGAACTAATCGCTGCCAGATGATTAAACGCAAAATTTCGACAATATCGATGGTTCGACCGATTTGCTCCTCTTGGGGAAAACTACCCACCATACGGCGAATGGTTTCTGCCACTCCATTGCTGTGCAGCGTAGTATACGGGGTGACTTGTTAATGCGGCTTCTAATACCGCACTAATCGTTTATCGTTTCATTGTCACCTGCTTTCCGCACTAAAATTAAATGCGGTTTGCTACGCAAGGCATTTCGCACTCCAGCGGAGAAAGATGGTAAATGGCACGGAATTTCTGATTGACAGACACTACCTGTAGGAGTGGTGAGAGAATCATATACATATTCGATAGGTACCTCAAAAGTGAGAATTTTCCGATGACTATCGGGCGCCTCAGCGAGTTTCTTAATGATGGCCACAAGGAGTGTACTTTTTCCTGAGCTTGGTTGCCTCTGTTACATAAATGACTTCCTCTTGCGGAGCAATGGCGTAACAGCTGAAGGTAAATTGAGTTTTGACAGAGAAGGAGATTCCGCCGGAATAGTGCGAATGATAATTTGGATTCCTTCGTGTTCGTCTACATGACATCCAGTTCCATTCACCAGATAACGAAAGATCTCATTACGATTAGGTCTTATTTCATAGTGAGTATAGATATCCTCGCCTCGCATGATTTGCGTTGTGCCATTTGGTCCGTAGATGGTATTGAGAAGATCGCCGCTTTCTGCGTTGGAGAGTTCCCGTCGTGTGACTGTTTGAATACGGCCATAGACTTCTACAACAATTGGTCGGCCTGTTTGAATTGTGATGTTGGATGCGCCGAAGCGATGACAGTAAACCAGAAATAGATCGATATACTTCGGTTCAAAACGAGAAGGTTTATGAGAATAAAACTGTGAGTTCTCTATTGACATAGTTTTTTTTATCCTTTCAACCCTGCCCAAATTCTCTTTTCTTACCTCTCACCTCGGAAGAGGGTAAGGGAGCAAAAATATGTTTTCTTCACTTCTGAGGTAGGAAAATATTACGGCGAATAACTCCCCGGCGTTAAAACGGGGTTCCAATGACTGCTACTCAGGTTGTAACGCCGATTGGGCGGTAATTTGCATAATCTCACATCATTATTAATTCAAATCTGATTGGCGTCTCCTGTAATGCCCAGCTTGGTTTTAGCGACGACAGGGGAAGTAATCATCCCTTTGAGCCAACAATTTTCGATATAACAGCATTCCCAAATAATCGCGTTTTAAACGATTTAAATTCGTTGCAAAAATTTCATTCGCTTGCTGTAGACGACCATCTTTCCAGCCTTTTTATATAAAAATTCGATATTTGAGCTTCGGATTTATCTTTTGGTAGCAATGAATCATCAGATAAATCCGGTTCTTGGTAATCAAGCTATAAATAAATACGCCAGGTGGGAGGTGCTGTTACAAACCGAGCATCTGCAATGATTTTGTAAGTTTTGTTGGTGGTGCGAATCGTGTCATCATTGGCCAGATTAAGATTAGCTTGTGATTCGACAATACCGATGGTAAAATATTATTTTTAACAAAAGCTTTTTGAATCAAAAACAGGATCAAGGCAACTTGACTGCTTTTCTAAAGCGGCATCGATATGTTCCGATCGCCATACCAAAGCACCTCGTGCACCGAGCATAATAGCGATTTCACGCAACCCTTGTTGACGAATATTATTCACCTGCCCATTTCCCGAGGGAAGTTGATTCATATTTACATAACTCATCTCTGCGAGTGGTGGCTCGTCGGCACTCCCACGATTAGCACAGCCTATTGCCATAACAGTGCTAGCGACAATAATCATCAATCTCTTTAAAAAACGGAATTGTTTCATAACTAACTCGTGTGATAACGTAGCTCGATGGTTCAAGTGGATGGATATAAAGTAATATTTGGCTTCTTTTCTACTTGATAAGTGGCGTCTCATAAAATTTCTGCTAAGGGTACATCGGTTGAATTAATTGCAACGAGTACGGGGATTACAGGTCTTTTCCCTAACACGCGCAACTTGTAACTACTGGCCCGAGCAATTTTCGCAATAAAGGCTCGATGGGGCCATTCCAATCCAAGGAAGTTTGTTAAGCCATACCAATGGTTCCTAGATTTAAAGGGGAATAATTTCGCATGCGGGTGAGTTGCCATTTGAATTAACCGATATCTGTTGCAAAGAATGGTCCACGGATACTGCCGCTTGAGCCAATTGGGCTTGAGCATTTCTATCCGTAACCCTTACAGGTGAGCTATCCTTGGTAATATAGGAAAAGGATTAACAACGAACACAATGTTTGTTTTATTGTTCTACAATTGCTTAATTAAAATAAGAGTTGCGATAAAATCCATCCTCGATTTTATTTAATCCTTTAAATTAGCTTAAATTTTATGGAAAGAACCTTAAGGTAATATTAAAATGTGATTTGTTAATGGTACATCAACTCATCAAGAGAAACGGCATCTTTGGAATAGCTGTTTTTAACAAGCTCATTGATGACATCAAGAAGACAAAATAACCAAAGTACACCCGGCATAAATTCATCGAAGGTTATTTTTACCTCTAAAAGGGATTGCTCAGTATCTTCGTAAGTAGCATCTAACGTATAACCTAAACAGAGTGAAGCCAATTAATCAGCTCGTTTTGTAAAGCCCAGTAAAAGATGGGTATCAGAAAACATTTCGGAATAAGTTATTTGGCGGCCTTTAAAAAGTAAAGTTAGCACCCATTTGGGGCATTATAGTTAGTTTGTTAGCAAGGTCCATCAATGATCCCACCAAGGAATAGCAATCTTGCGTTGCCCAGCAATAGTACTACGAAACCAGCGCCAAAATACTTCGATAGTAAAAAAACCATAGAGATTAAGAATAGTGAAAAAAGCATTTCTATCACAGAAACGATAAAAGTCTACCATTGAATATTAAATAAAAACAACAACATTAGAAAAAATGAGTTTCGTCTAATGATTTCATGCGGATCTATTTTTACTAATATTAAAAAAATTTAACACGGTTTAAAGTAACCCCCTTACCTATTTAATATTCTCTTAAGCTTCCGAGCGCAAAATGGCTCAAAGATTAAATTTCCATTAATTAGTAAGGGTAAAACATGGTAGTAAGAGCAAATGAGCCACAAAGAATTTTCCTAGGTGAAGTTACTAATAAAGTCACTCAGTTGGTAAATCTCCTTGGATCAGAAATTGATGATGTACGAGCAAGAATTTCTCTGGACAAAGCTAGCGTCAATCTGTTTTGAAAGCGGCTTGAAACGGATTCAGATTAGACACAACTTCCTCAATTTGGTATGAAATAAAACTGAATGGGAGATGGCCATGAGCTTTAGTTTGTCCAGCATTCGTTTCGAACTAAAAAACGAGAACTTAAAATTAAAACGCCATTTGATTGAGAGCGTGGATGAACAGAGTGCTCAGTTTATCCAGATGGCAAAAGCGTTCTATGCAAAAAGTCGCAGAACGGAAGACGATTATCAGCAGTTTTGTGAGGCAATATAGCAGCGGCAGAGCAGGTGTTATGCGCGGACAATTGGGATGAGTCGCTGTTCTTACGCGATATCTTGAAACCGATCCGAAAGATTTATTATGAAGAAGCTTTGGTTTTAAGAGAAAAATTAGGAGGAGATGAATCGACTAAAAAGTTGATAACACTACTAGAGCTTCCCGAAAATAAAGTAAAGTTATATGTTTCGCTCTACCAATCCAACGGCTATGATTATAAACAATGGGCGGCTCAGCTAACTTCATTGGAAAGTTACATGATTGGTCAGCCAGTTTATAAAAAATGAAGCCGATACAATGAAGACCATTCGGCTCAAGCTTTCACAGCTATCAGAAGTCTATGTTGTTGTTGCTGTTGACCCTACGCATTATTTCTGAGAAGAATCGACCGCGAAAAGATCGGATGCGAATTATATTAGTTACTTTAATGCCTGATGGTATAAAAAGCGAAAATATCCCATAATTTGTTCATCAAGAAAAGCGTTATTATTACGCAAAGCAAACGCAAGAATTAATTTTAAAATCTAACGAGATTACATAATGTACCCAGCGCAGAAAAATACGACAGATCAGAAAGCTAATTTCTTTTTGTTATTAGTTTTGTTGACTATTGGTGTAATTATTTTTGTGTGGCTAGAAAAACGCTATATTGTTGCTGGCATATTTTTTATTCGTCATTATGAAATTGAGTTAATTAAAAGCGTTTTAGATAGATTTAATGTGGTATTGAGGTTGGGTACACCTTCCTCCCATTTAAAGAGCATAACTTAATTTTTTGGCAGCACTTTATGGGTATAGGAGATAGAAATGAAATTACATTTCTTGAAATAGGAGCTCTGAGTACCGAAACCGATTTATGTTTACCTTATCCTGTAATCCTAATTTTATTAGGATTCGCTACTTGGATGTTATTTCACAATAGTTCCCCGTGGTTTCATCATAACCATTCGATGGAAAGTTTGAAGAAATCCGAGGTTGAAAATTGCTCACAAATTATACCCGTCCTTTCTTTAAATTTATTAGAACAAAATCTCGACGAAGGACCATGGGCTATGGTGAAATTATCGCTTGATTTTTTCAAAGAGCACCATGTATTGGAAATTACTAAAATTAACAAGAAAGTTTGAACAATTAAGCCCGCTCCTGTAGAACCATTATTTGTACTTCAAATGAGACCCTTATGGAAAGGGGTAGATAAGATGCTTTACCAATTCATATTAAAGCGCTTCTAGTTGTTTTTTTTTGATCGGGGACATTGTAATCACAAAGTGGCTGACGATTTATTAATTCAAATCGCAAAATCCTCCCTTCATGGAAAGTTAGATTTTAGTGGAGTGGAAGAATTACTTCTCAAATATAAAGAGTCCAAACTCATTAAGTGGCTGAAGACGCATCACGCCTACGTGGGTACATTAATGGCGACTTTATTACATATTGGAAGAGTGGAAGGGAGTGTTAACGACGGCTAAATTTTTGTAGTTAAAACCCGTCGATCGGCGTTTATGGTTTATGGTACATGTTAAATAGTGTAGGAAGGGTAGACCGCCGTTATAGAATTGGCTAGTTTATTTGCTCATTGTCGAGCAGAAAAAAAGATTAAATCGTCCTTTACGGGCTCCCATGGTTAAGGAAGTCGTAACGGCATTGGATAAGGAGATAAAAAATGTCCTTTATGTGGGCGGAAGACGAACGATGGTATACCAGAAACTCGGTTTAGAAGAAAAACACGAACATTTTTATGCGCATATCTTGCGCGACACGCGCACGTTAAGCGTACGCATTGCCGATTTCTTAAAAAATCTGCGATGGGTAGTTACTGCTTGCGATTATTACCTTTTTCTTTAGTTACTTCGCCGATATATTTTTATTGATAGGAAGAAGAACTTTGGTTCAGCAATGAAGATATGCATACGCACGTTTTAATTTTCGGATCTACAGGAAGTTGTAAAACCGAAGCAATGGTATCGTTAGCTTATAATGCACCTTTGAAAGGCAGTGGTTTTATCTATGTCGATGAAAAAGGAGATAATTCGTTTTTTGCTAAGATTTTTTCCATGGTGCGGTCCATGGGCCAAGAAGATGATTTATTGTTAATTAATTTTATGACCGGTGCTCGGGATATTATTGGTCCTCAAGAAAAAAGTTATCGAATACCTTAAATCCCTTTACAAGCGGTTCCTCGAGTATGCTCGCTCAACTTGTAGTGAGCATGATGGATAAAGCCGCTACTAAGCCTGATGGCGATATGTGGAAGGGCCGAGCAATTCGCATTTACTTAATCATTAATGAAAATTCTGGTGGCTATGCGAGATGCAAGGCATATTTTATTAGACGCTAATACTATCCATAATTATTTTCATTTACCCAAATTGGAGGCAATTGTTTTTGACAAATTATTCCTGAGAGATGGTGAAGAGCTCATTAATCTAGAGAACATGCCACCTACGGTAGTAATGGAATCTATTGTAAATTATGTATTAACACTTCCCGGATGCAATAAAGAAAAGAAAGGAAAGCAAGTTTCTCAAGTATTAGAACAGCACGGCTTTATTACCATTCAATTAGTGCGAGTGTTTACTTCGCTCGCAGATATTTATGGTCACATCATGCGAATAAATTTGGCAGAAGTAGATTTTTGCGATGTGTTGCTTAATCGTCGTATTTTGTGCGTTCTATTATCGGCATTGGAAAAATCTCAAGATGAATTATTGAGTTTGGGTAAAGTTATTGTTTATACTTTAAAGGCGATGACGGCTTCTAGTTTGGGGAACCGGACAAGATTTGCCAGATTTCCAAAAAGCTTCTAAAGAAGAAGCTTTATCGATAGTCTGTATGAAGCTTGAAGACCCTACCCTTGGAGACCCCTACCCGAAATCTGGGATTTCTTCATAAGATCAGCTGGTGAATCTTATGTGACGTATGTTGAAAGTTTTCAGGTCGATCAAGGAAAGTAGCGTATTGGATACTTATCAAGATGCTAAAGGTGCTCGTGTAGAAAAACGGGCGCGGATCGACTTATTGGATTTAAATTAAAGGAACAACGCCAGGGGAAGCACACTTTTTCTTTAAATCAAAAATCGTTCGTGAAAAGTTTTTTTATTCAGATCCTAAACCCTCAAAAAATCTGAGGCTTAATCATTTTCTTAAAGTAGATGGGCCTATTCTTAAAGTAGATGGGCCTAACGATTCCGATGCTAAGAAATTAATAAAAAGTTTTGAGTATTTTGAAAAATTAGCCGGGAAAAAATTACATTTGCTGATATAGAAGCCAGTAATGAAGAAGTAGAACAAGTTTCACAAGCTTTTAATGACAATGTGCTGTGTTAACGCCTTTGGATTGCTCGCTACTGGCCTTACGAAGATTCTTTAAGGAAACAGATATTCTCACAGATTTCTTACAAGAATTAACAGGTACAGAACAAGAGGTAGATTATTTAAATCTTTTTACACCCTTGCATTTATTGGAGCACCTGGAATGGCTTGTTATTACTAGTGATTTAAGTGAATTTAGAAAACTAATCCTCGATCGTGGCTACTGTCGTGATCAAATTGAATATATTCAACGCTTGTGTAGTACTAAAAGTAGCTAACAGGCAATGAATATTGCGATTGAGATAATTGGTGATATGGAGAAAGGGACGTAATACCCCCCCCCAAAATTAGCTTTCACGAAGATGGCAGTGATATTTCGAATGAGGTGCAGGAGATGATTTAAGCTATTTCTTTCAAGAAAAAAGAAGTAGTAGAAAAAAGCCATCAGAATAGATTTAAAATTTAAAGAGTTATTGAAGGTAGCGGGGTGAATATATTAAAAATTAATCGATTAAGACAATTTCTATTTTCCCTTTTTGTTATTTCGTTAGCGGGTTTGTCAGGATCTCTTACGTGTACCGCCATATCCTCAGAAAGGGTTACCCCCATCCCCCAACCTTCATTGTCAGAGCAGAGATTCGTGCTCATTACATTAATCAACTGCATGAGAATGGGGTGTAGGTTATAAAATTAGGGGAAATTTTGGAATTTGTTTTGTTAAGCGATTATTTATTTAACGCTAATTCCGTGAATATTCGCAGTGATTATTGTCAAGTCTTAAAAACCGTCGCAGCATTGATAAATTCCTACCATAAAGTCAGTGTAAAAATAGCTGCTTATACTGATAATTTGGGCAACATTCAAAGACAACAGGCACTAACTACACGTCAAGCTTAGGTCGTGGCCAGTTTTCTTTGAGCTCGAGGGATTAATGCTCGTTTAACTTATGCTCAAGGCTACAATCCCCAAAATGCTGTGGATTGGAATGGTAGTTTTCGAGGTTGCCATAACAATCGACAAGTTGAAATTGATTTTAGGTTTTATTCCAAATACATACCTTATGCCTAGAAGCAGAAATGATATTAGATAAAGAACAACTAGCTTTACAAAAAAATAATCTTTATCGCGATAATTATCGGCGCTTAATGAGTTATTTGATAAATATGGTCATTATTGGGCTGGGTTTATTAGCTGTTTTAAGTTATCAAATTATGACAACAGGAAAGACTACTTATTATGCAACAACCACCACAGGATGAATTATTCCTTTACAGTCTTTGGACATGCCTGTAGTGACACACGTATTTACTCCAATGGGCAGCATTGGCATCGCGTACGGCTTATAACT
The DNA here is from genome assembly GCA_001077715.1 of Candidatus Coxiella mudrowiae. GTDB lineage: Bacteria > Pseudomonadota > Gammaproteobacteria > Coxiellales > Coxiellaceae > Coxiella > Coxiella mudrowiae. The sequence goes on from CP011126.1 coordinate 269,414, forward strand.
TGAATTTTGAGGATTATCAAAAGCAATTAAAAGTGGTGTCATCGTATTTTACAGGTGATGGTTGGGATTTTTAATGGACGCCATGAAAAGATCAAATGTTATTGATTCTTTGACTGAGAATAAATTATTTATGGCATCGGTGGTTGATGGGCCTACGGTTATTTTGGCTAAAGATATTGTTCATGGCCTATACCTGGCGCGTGCAATTACCGCTGCTCGTAATTTACACCAGTGCTAATGAAGAACGAAAAGCACACTTTGCTGTTACGATGGATATCATTCGGGTACCTGTAATTGATGCTGCTAAGAGTATTCAAATATTCAAATTAATAAGTTTAGCGTAGTCATAGAATAGTTATGGTGGAAAAAAGCGACGGATTACAATTAGTCATTTTGTAAAATGCCTTTTATCGCCATAATTATCGTGGAGCGCTAATTGCTTTATTATTTATAGTGATAATTAATTGTGTATTAAGATTTATGATTTTTTTTTGTAAATAGACCCATCGACCCATCCGCCTCAACCAACTTATTTCGCCACTACAGCCGATGGGCGAATTATCATGCTGCATCCGCTAAACGATCCAGTTTTGCCTGGATTTTATGCTGAAATGGGCGACAGATGCAGTGCGAAAATCCTTTAGCTTGGATTATGTGCGTTGGCGGGAACAACTTCAGGACGCTTCCAATAATTTCACACCCAATGGGTGGAAGTGGTTTTTGAGTAGTTTAAAAAAGTACTAATAATTTAAAATAAAAACGTTAGTGGATTTAAAAATGGTTTCTAATGCGACGCTCACAGGCGGGCCGGCCAACTATAGTTTGAAAATAAGTAGTAGGTGGCCATTTTGCTTAGAACATTAAAATGTCTTTATTAGTAAGTTACCTGAGCGAAGGACATATCATTAGTATGCCTATGGAGGTAACCCTGATTGTAGTTCGGGTGCCGGCTCAGAATTATCTGGAGCGGGTCGCAATTAACAATTTTTTAGCTCAAACAGTCAATCCGAATGTGCTGACTACGGAATGAGATGGGTAAAATTAATGAATCTTGATGAAGAAGAAGTGAGAAAATGGTGGTTCGAAAAATTTTAATAGGTTTACTAGGTTCTTGCATTTGCTTGAATATTATTCCTGTTTTAGCTGATTATAATTATGGTATTACCTCTTATAAGCTATGAATTCTCCCCCGAATACGTCTGATGCTTCTCAAGCAACTGAAAATAACTACAATAAAAATGAACGGGCACTTATCGATCTCTTATTAACTAAGGCCCGTGCAAATAATAACGCTAACAACAACACTGTTAATAATAATCAAAATGATTCTTCCTCAACTGCGATGGTACAAAATCCCTGTCTTAGTGATTAAGCATTTGCCAAAGCCATCTGTAACATGATGCCGCTTTTACTGGAAGGAATTTGCACTGTATTATTTATTTGACTAAAGTCAGCAAGCAGCAGTCGCTTCGCCAGGTATACCCCGAAGCTGACTTCAGCATCTGTGATTGTTAATTTATCGCCAGGAGCAACTCCGCCCATTATTCGTTTGTCCTCAGGTTTTGTGACATCATTGGTATTTTTAGATTCCAAAGGCGCTCCTTGGCGAATTCAAGCATGTGATTTGGGAGATCCAAACAGCTTTAACCATCCAATGGAATAAAAAAGATAACACCTTATTAGTTCCAGGAACTCAGTTATTATAAATCCCGAAATTTAGCTGTAATGTTGCAAGGTTTGGACACGCCGGTGATATTAACTTTGATACCAGGGCAACGATTCGTTGATTATCGCGTTAATTTGCGAGTACCTGAAATTGGTCTGAATGCTAACCCTGTTTTAGGCGGACTATCAGCCACAGAAAGTTCCCAATTATTAGAGGTTTTGAATGCCCGTCCCGCGGATAGTAAGTCTTTAATGATCGCTGGAGGTGGAAGCGACTGTCAAGCGTGGCTGATTAAGGGACATCTTTTTTTACGAACTCGGTTAACAGTTAGTTTTATCGCCGGGATGGGTTTCGACGATGAGTAGTTCAGACGGAACACATGCGTATGAGTTGCAGATACCCCCCCATTGTACTTGTTTCGCAACGGGGTCAATTAGTTAAGTTAATGATTGAAGCGTTATAAGATGTCAGAGTTTTTAAAAAAAATTTTTTACAAAGTTCGAAGTTCCGAGTAATTTCAACAGCAGTGGCAGTAGTAGTTGTTGTCATTTCTGTGATTGCGGTATGGCATGAAAAAGCAACAGAAAATGCATTCGAAAGCGCAGCAATAGTTGCTTCCCACCCGCTATCCAATCAATTCCAGGCGTAGGTAATCCTTTACCCAATTTTGAGCTTTCACATATGTGAAAGCTCAAAATTTGCAAAACGCATTACAGGCCAACGATACCCGACTCGGAAAAAGGCAACCAGTTTTATGCCCACCATCACGCGGCAAAGCTTTATTGGATCTCCCGAGCAATTTAAGCAAGATCAATCTCCCACTACCGCATCTCAGCCTGGAAAGAGGGGGTATCCTATTAAAAAAGTGGTTTATCTTTATAAACCCAATCTGGCTAATTGTGCTGTAGAAAATTTAAAATTAGCTCGCAATGCTGGGGTTACCACTGAAGAATTAGTCTGTCAATCTTGTTTCTGCCCCTTTTTGCGATTAGAGTGATATGCAGCAGGGGAATTAAAAGATGTAGGCTATTCAGTTGAAGAATTACAAAAATGTGGTTTTGATTTAAATCAATTAAAAGAAGCTGGTTTTAGTGCAGGTGAATTGGCTAACACTGGTTTTTCTCCAGACCAAATCAAAGCAGCAGGGTATACACCTGCGGGATTGCAAGCGGGAGGAATATTGGAAGCTGATTGTAGCGTTAGTACCTTTAAAGCAACTCGAGCTGTGGGCGCGACGGCGACTGGTTTGCGAGCGAAAGGATGTGATGCAGCTACATTGAAAGCCGCTGGTTTTTCGGCAGCCGATCTTCGCGATGCGGGTTTTACAGCAGCAGAGTTGAAAAGCCTAGGGTTTTAGGTGAAGGACTTAAAAGACGCTGGTTTTAGTACGGCGGATTTAAAGAAAGCGGGCTTTTTAGTGCCGGGGGGAATTAAAAGCCGCAGGTTTTAGTGCCTCACAATTAAAAGATGCCGGTTTTAATGCCAAGTAATTACAGGCGGCGGGCTATTCAGCAGCAGAACTTAAAGAGCAGTTAAACCAGCAGCAACAGCGTGATATGGAGGAGCAAATGGTAAGGTCAGATGAGTTTACAAGCTCGAAAATTAATGGTAGGGTGGAGTAATGACGAGGCGTAAACTTATCAAGTTGAGTTGCAACAACCCAACACCCACAAATAGTGGTGGAAGTGTTAATCGAGATACCACTATTAAAGTGACAGGACCTGTAATCAAAGCGGGAAGTATTCTTTTGCTGTTTTGGATATAGGAATCAACAGTGATGAGAAAAGTCCTATTTTGGCCACTTATTGTCACAGGCAAATTTCACAGGCAAATTAAAAGGCACCAAGTTAATTGGGAATTTTGTCCGGGTGGATAAGAAAGTATTCCTGAAATTCAATGTAATAAATGTGCCTGCTTCCGACCACACCTTATAGCGTCAATGCTGTAGCGATTGACCAAAATACGGGGCGCGTACGGCGGTTTCGGGTGCCGTTAATAACCATTATTTATTTGCGTTATGGCACTTTATTCGCTTCAGCCTTTTTATCAGAACTTTCGCAAGGAATTATTCAGTCAGATGTACTCAGGATTGCTTTTTTGGAATATGTCATACCACGTAACAAAATTAAAACCCGGTCAATATTTGGCTTTAGGTTTAGGTAATGCAGTTGAACAGTATGCGAGTGTGATGGGTCAAAATTTCAATCTTCCACCGACAATTAGGGTTCCATCGGGCACAGGTATTAGTTTGTTGTTTATGAGCGATATTATTTTTCCACAACCACTGCCGACGCATAATTGAAAATTGTTAAGAAGAGGGTGATTATTAATGAGTATTGAAAATCAAAAAAAAACAATGAGTAATGACGAGTATCAATATCCCTAATGAAGAAGTATGTTACGGAAATTACACCCTCGGAGGAGAAAGAGACTGAACCAAAGCGTATGAATTTCTTTGTTCGCTTTGTGCAGAATAATAAGCGGATTACTTTAATCATTGGCTTAGCACTTATTGTGCTTATTGCTTTTAAGGTAATGAACTTACATAAAGCAACCAATGCGGACACCGCTCAACCTGTTGTGGCGGCGAAACCCCAACCTGTAGTGACCCAGCCTGATCCAGAAATGTTGAGTGAATTAAATTGCGCTGAAACAAGGTGAGAAAAACAGCTAGGCTACCATTGGACAAAAGTTGAAAAGCCAGCTCCAAGATGTATGTAACCAGCTAACCAGCTTGCTTAGGCTTATATGCAGCAGTCGCAACTTAGCCAAGCCATGACTGCTTTGGCTGGGAAAATGAAACAACTCGTGCAGACCATTAAAAAGATCACCAAGCTCTTTCTGCTGAGAAAACTGCGAGACTGATTGCACCGACTGCACTACCGTTCGTTCCATTTAAAAGCTATTGTTCCAGGACGAGCGTGGATCATCAGCAATGATGGTTTGGCTGAGTCGGTATCCGTTGTAGAGGCGACACCGTGTTTCAATATGGAATCGTCAAAGTGGTAGATGCTGATCGTAGTATGGTTGCTCATGAGTTCCTAAAAAGTGATTGGTTATGGGGCAAATGATCGCTAGCGAGCTTGCTAGATTCGGGCCTTAGGAGAGAAAACTCATTGTGAAACCAAGAAAATGACTTCAGGAATTAACCAAAGTGTTCTTAATGCACAATTTAGGTTATATGGCGAATATGCTCGAAGTCATTGCCATTCCTTACGGGTTTGGGATGATTATTTATGATGGAGCTTTTTCGTATCAAACGGTACAGTGAGATGCGAACGTTCATGTCTTCGTTCATGTCTTATCTAAATGACCTTAGCGGGACCTTTACTCACTTTGTTAGGTGATATTTCTCTTCTTTGCCTACCTTAGTATTGCGAAGTGCTCTCTTAAACTTCTGGTCCACCAGTAACCCTTTGCAATATGGAGGCAATACTACGCGCTTTGAACAGCTTATTCCATCCTATTATTGTTTTTGTGGGATTAGATTGGTGGGGGGTTATTCGAGGGATTTTGCTTTTTTCTCAGCAGGGCATGAACAATCACAGCCAGGAATGGTAAGTAAAGCTATCCTGGATGTTTTTGGGGCATTCTCTGCGTTCATGTTCTTGGCACTTTGGATTTATTGCGATCTGTGCTAGGAATAACCTCTTCTTAAAGAATTTAATATTCAGTTAATTCTTTCCTAAAAATTTCGAAGCAAGCACGTTTAGTACGAAGGAAAGGTTTTGCTTTTCTCTTTTTATAGTTGTTACCATTTTAAATTCCCTTATAAAGATTGGGAGTGGATACTCGAGAAGGATAGTTATGCGTAGTCTTTTATTTGCTGTTAGCTTAACTGCTGGGAATCAGCAAAAAATGATGGCAGATTTTAGAATATCTTATACAAGACGAGAGGCTTTATTAAAAAAAATCTTATCCTATTTCCATTGATAATCAATATATTATCTTCATTGTAGCCTCTTATCGAGGAGTAGATTACAAAGATCAATTATTGAGCTTGTTAAATTTTTTATATTCTTTGCAGGAAGAAGGTACTATTTCTTCTGATGTGGATGATATTGCTAAGAATTATTGTTACATACTTGGACAGAAACGAGCTGAAAAGGGAATGCACAAGGAGCTTTTGGCAGAAATACTTGAAAACAAAAATGAGGAGCGTCGACAAAAAATAAACACTGCTTTTCGTTTTATTCGTTTTATATTAGAAACCCATATAATGTCGAAAAAGATAGGCTGAGGAACAGAAGTTCTCTAAGAGCTTTGGTAAATTGGTTATATCTCAAAAGAAATGGTTCTGTTCTATTTGATATTATTGTCTTGTTGCCTTCTTTGTATTTTACAGATGAAAAATTGTATTTGTTGAGAGAGAAAGTATAAATACGTTTTTTTGTCTGCTAGCGTTATTCGAGCAGCTTATGAAAAGACATCAGGAGGGGATTTTTTAAAAGAAAAGGAAAAAGTACTTCAAGCTTACCAAGCAGAAAATCAAAAAGATGAACTTATCATCCCATATGTTAAAAAAGAATTAGCTATTCTTGATCGCAAAGATTCAATGGTGAAAAGGATATTTCGGATTTTGAATACAATAGCTTTTTCAATGGCCTTCCCGGTAAAGATTTATGGTTCTTTAGTGTTGTTAAATGGCGAGGAGTTATCAACAACCATTATCGCTGATGCCTATCCACATTACTGCCGAATGTTAGCAGAAAAAGTAAACTCCCCTGAGACCAAAACAATAAAGACTACAGCTGAATTTTGGAATGCAACAATTTTATTCGAAATTTCTGACAAATTAAGAGAAATAGATTTAACGGCTGAGGCTCCAGACGTTCGAGTAGCAAAAGAGGTTTTTCTAGCTGCATATGAAGAATGCCAAAGAGGGCTTTCTGAAAACTCGCGAAAATTAGCAGAAATTAAATATTATGGCACTAAAATCCAAGCTCATTTGCCTACCCTCGTTTCTGAGAAGTTAACTCCTTGCGGATTAAAGGGATTCGATAGAACAATTTCCTTTTATGAAGCAGTAGCGAAAGGGGAAATACTTTTAGACGAACAGATCAGCGTTTAGGGACGTTATATGTTAGGTAAAGGAATTAGGGTTAGCGGTGGTGCCCAAGGTATCTATGTTTTTATTTCTAAATCAGGGTCATTTTTGTTGGCTTTATAGAGGAGTTCACGAAGATCCTTACGCGAGAACACTTTCTAAGATAATACGAGAGAATAATTGCTATGAAAATTTAATGTTGCATCATGGTGAAATTTTAGATCGTTTTAATCATCGAAATAATTTTTCGAAAATAGACCTTCACCCAAAATAATAGATCGCTGGCTTTGTTAGACATATTTCAATCACGACCCAGTGGTGGCTGCTATTTGTCGAACTAAGACCTCATGTTAATCGGTTATAAAACGAATTTAATGTTGTGCCTATCGATAAAGCAAAAAATTGTAAAGAAGAATTCTTGGCGTAGGTTGTTCAGATTGCCGAAAAATTTCAACTAAAAATGGAGATTTAAGAGAATACCTTCAAGGTTCTATGCGGTTTGCAATAGTGACAGCGCATAAAGCAATAGGAATGTCCTTTTTTTTGTGTAAGGAAGGAAAGTTATCTTATTTTCCTTCTGAGAGCAGAGAAATGCTGTAAAGACGAATAAGCATTAAAAGAGGTTTGTTATCAGAGCACAAAGAAAATCTGGGCGGATTTAGAAAAAATTCAGGTAAATCCTTCTGTGGCTGTAGGGCTGTAGGGCTGTAACGGAAAGAAGAGGAGAAATTGGAACTTAACTTCGGCTAATAATTAAAATTATAGGTAGCTCTGTATACGACTTAAAAATGCCCCTTTCCCTCCTCCCGCCGTGCGGACAACAATACCTCTCTCTTTCTATATTTGTCGTATACAGGACAGAACAAGATTCCCGGGCTTAATTTTTTCCCCTAATATTGGAGTGTTAAAATAATTCTGTAAACTTAAATGTGGAATAATTTTTATGGATTTTTTGTATAAAGATCTTGGGTTGCTCTTACAAGGGCGTACCAATAAGAAACGGCGTTTGGAATTTTTAAAAACTTTATTAAAGGTTCTAGAACCCGTTTTTGAAAAAAAGAAAAACTTTGTTGTTGGCGCAAATGAGCTTGTTAATCAACTGAGGCAACACTTAATATCAAATTTATCCAAGCTTAATCTGTTTGCGCTAGGAGACGACATTCATTTTAATCGATTGGCAGAAGAGCTCGTTATCTATGCGGATAAATATGGCGACGGCAGTGAAAGACAATACAAAGCGATTAGTAGTATCATCGCCTTACAATACTCACTGAACGAAATTTGTCGGCGGCAATTGAGAAAACTATAATATTCCTAATTTAGATCATTTAGATAGGATTTGGAATAAAAAGTCTGCTGTAATTCTACAATTACATGCCTCTTCGAATCCAGGATTTGAGAATAGCGGTGCGAGTCTTGGTCATGAGATCTGAGATCTTTCATCAGAATAAAGGGCTTAGGAGTAATTTGCGTCAGAAAAATATTTCTTTGTATCTGGTTTTAAAGAAACGGCAAATTGCTCATCGCTTGCATTAAACCTTCCAAGAATTACCTGACTAGAAATTGAGCAGTTTTTATACCAGATTTTATTATCAAAAGAATCGGCGAGTCCTCTCTCAAAAGCGAGACAGTAAAAATAGATTAGGCGTTATCTGGCTGCTGATTATTGGGTATGCATTAGGGGATTGCGCCAGGCGTAGTATTATCGCTATTAGTCGCTTTACCTTTAGTAGTCGCTTTACCTTTAGCTGTCTACTCTCTCGCTACTTTTCGTCGCGAGGGACGTGGAAATTTTGGCAGTCGCATGGTATAAGGTACTTTGTGAAAGAACAGAAGCCGTTTCAGGACTTCGATTGGGCTGGTAGACTAGAAGCTACTTCCATTAAGCGCAGGACGACGAAAGTGGAGATTCCCAGTCCCCCTATTTTTCTGCAGAGGGATTTAAGTGCCTGTTAAGCGATTTTAATATTTCCTTAAGATTACCTACGTTTAAGATTACCTACGTATAGTAAACCTAAAGAAAAATATCATTTTTTTGGAGATCGACAACTATGCAAACAAGGATAGTGCACTTATTTCGAGCACTGTTAAAACCTCTTTTGTTGGTGGCTTCAATATTTGGTGTGCTATTCGCCGGGGCTTCACCGGCTACTGCCACAACTTCTGGTATTGCCCTATCCACTATATTTCAGCTAACGTAGATTCTTCCATAAAGGAGCTTTCCACTGTCCTCAGTGATATCTCGTTGATTGCTGGAGTGGGTTTTGTTATGGCTTCTTTCTTTAAGTTCCTAAGTTCCATTAACATAAATTGAATCCTACTCAGGTAGGTACCCATCAGCTAAGGCATAACCTTTTTGTTAATTGGTGCGGGCTTAGTGTTGTTTTCTACAATGTTGCCTACAGAAAAAGTGGCTGTGTTTGGAATGTTTGCTCAGATTGATGCCGTGGAGGCAGATTCATAAGTATTATTGGTTGGAACGGTTAATTCACTGTTCAAATGGCGTTGCATAACATCGAATTAGCAGCTACGGAAGTAATTGGCGATTATTTATAGTTAGAAAGGCTGATCCAGCCTTTTCCGCCTTTCAAGAGAAAGTCCTTAAACATGATGGTTACACCTACCTGCCAATATTGTGGATTTCGAGGCAAACGACACCTTGAGGTAGTTAATCTTCACGGGAATTATCGCAATAATTGGCTTAAGAATTTAGCTACGGCTTGCAGTTTCTGCGCCCAGTGTTTTTTTCTTGAACTGATTGGAAAGGACGAATTGGGGGCGGTTATGCCACGGAAGCTCGCAATATTTATCGCAGTTTCAAACTTCGTTCTCAAGCGGTGGAGAAACAATTAGGAGAAGGTTTGAGTAATCCTGGTTTATTTGGGCAGTTGTTGGTAGATTCTCAGATGGCAAACATAGCCCCTCTTTCAATAGAACTTTTACCCCAATGTTACGCTTATTACCTAATCTAACGCGGTTTTCTTTATCCGTGGAAGCGTGGGTACAAGACGGCTTAAATGAATTAATGTTTGAGTAAGTGTAATGAAATTTATTAAACCGATTGTTGAACTTTTCGATATCTTATTTCCGTGGTTAAGTAACTCCTTAAAACAAAATACTAGCGCTTATTGCGAATTACAAACGGTGATGTCTCAGCCTGAACATGTGATTCAGGTTTATTATTAGTTATAACAAAGATGAAGTGCATGGCGAAATTAGCAAGATTTTACAGCCTGCTAAACAAACCGCAAAGAGGATTGGATTGCAATTAGGTGATTTATTTAAAGAACGAATTAATTACTTAGCTGGTTATTGTGCTCATGAAGAAATTTATTTGGTTTTATGGACGCGATTGAAATCGTTGACAAAAGAAAAACTTAAACGAGCAACGAAAGATAAACGAAAACAAATTAATAAACAAAAACTGCCTCCTTTAAAATTGACTCAGAACTTAATTGCCGTGATTCCCCGATCTTCGTGAGAATCATGATTCTTTTCGAGATTGGTGACCTTTTTTATTACCAGGCGACAAAATTACAATAAAAGAAACAAAAGGCGGCGCTAACGAAATATCTGATATTTTATGGCCTTCATTGGCGTGGCAAATATTGCCACCACGAGACGCCGAAAATTTGAATTTGCGTAGAGCTAGCGTGGGTGATCATATTTATGCCACAGTATTTATCAATTTATTTTCCAAAGATATTCAGACTTTCGCCCGCCTTTTTGCGCGGACTTTACAAACACGAATTCCCTGACGAATTTCGTTTTTGTTTGAAAGCAATGGGTTAGAAGGAACAGGTATTGGGAAATGTTGTCATTTGTTTTAAGCGTAACGTTGGCGCAAAACCGCTTAATTCATGATTCCTTGAATTTACTCAACTATATCAATTTGAACACCGATGACGGTGTGGTGAAGTTGCGGGTTTCGGCAGCAACCTGGTGGCTCCCTGAAGGGGATATTCGTTTGCTGCGAGCACGGGCGCTGCTATGTTAGCTAAAGCGATCGAAGGGTGGGGTTCCTGTGATGTATCGAAAATTCCAGAGGGGCGATACTTATGAGGGCGTTGTTTTCACGATGGTCGGTGTGTCTGGCATCATCAGCGTTGCTCTGGCGTCTATCGCCACTCTTTCTGACGTACTTTATATGTTACCGCTTTTTCGGCTGGTATCTCCTTGGGAACAGGGTGCTATATTATTCCCTTCCCCCGATGGCAAGCCCTGGGCCCTATTAACCCGGTTTGCATCAGCAAACTACATGGATCGATTTGTTTTATCCACGACCAGGTTTTTGTAAGTTGGTAAGTCTGTATTATCTAATGCGGTTAATTTGGCAGTTTGCTTGTCTACTGGAATTCAATGGTTGCCCCATATTGCGATTATCGATATAGGCCCTTCAAACAGCCGTTTAATTTTATTGTTAAAAGATGTTTTGCTCGCTGATAAGAAACATTTAGTAGCTTATCATCGTTTACGGATGTGCCAGGACTATGATGGAATTAATGATACGCAATTGGCTTCCGGGTGGTACCCTACCCCACTCGGTAGGAGTACGAGTTTTTAGTGAATTTCCTAAGTCTCTTATCAACGCCGATTGGGTTCGGAAAAACATACGACGGTGTTGGGGATATGGCGGGTTTAATATTATCGACGAACTTTACAAAAATAAAGCGGAAGATAGAAATCCTAATATCTTTGCTTTCGGAATTGAAGAAGATATCGATAGAATTTTAGAGGAAATTGCTTTTGTTCAGGATGAGTAAACAACATGGTGGGAGATCACTGATGCTTTGTTTATGTCAGGCTTTAGTCATGAAGTATTATTGGCTTAACGACATGCGCCTGTGTTAGCAGATTTTGCGGCTATTTGCCAATTATCCGCTATCTAGGATTTATACAGAAAAATTACGGTGTCCACTGGCCTTAATTCACCCTTTTGCACGAATGATTTCGAGCGCTGTACGGGAATATCTGATTATCTCGGAAGTAACTCGTTTTAGTTTAGGAGATGCTCGAGTAGTCGCGTTGGACTTAGATGAAGTCGCGTGTAGTGGAGGCGACGCCGCCAATCGCCAAACTGCTGTTATGTATATGTTGGTACGCTATGTTTTAGGGCAGTATTATTTCCTCACAGATGATAATTTGGCCGATATGCCAGAAGCCTATCGTCGCTATCACCAAATACGAATTACAGAAATTCGCGAAGATCCAAAGCGGATTGTTTTTGATGAATTCCATAAGGCCCGTAAGTGGAAAGTACAAGTTGCCTTATTGTTGCAATCCTTGGAAGATTTTGATGAAATCATGGTGGAATTTTCAACATTGGTATTTATTATGGATGCGGGGCCAGAGCAAGCCGTGCGAAAAAGCGCTGGAATTTTTGGATTAAGCTCAACAGCTGAAATTGCTTTAAAAACCCCGGTGCATGGGCCATGGGCCTTGAGAAAGAGGTGCTACCTTTTAGCCCAATTTACCACGAAGAATGGATTAAATACCCAATTGTTGACGTCCACTTTGAGGCCCATTGAGCTATGGTCGCTAAATACAACCGCGGAAGATGTCAATATTCGTAACCAGCTTTATAAGCGCGTAGGACCTAAAGAAGCATGGCGGATTTTAGCCAGTTTATTTCCTTCCGGAACTGCAACTAAAGCGTTGGAAGATCGTTATTCCGAATACAAGGAAGAAGATCGGATTATTGACGACACTGCAAAACAAAGCATTCTTTAAGGCTTAATTGACGAAATTTTAGCAAACCTGTTACTCTGAAAATGAGCGGCGCACCGTTTTATCTACATAATTTTCAATGGTTACTGGGTAGGGGTGGGTTCTGGATTGAGACCAGATCGAAGAGGATGAGGCTGGAGTGTTAATTCAGAATTATATTTTTTCTAAAATTAACTTAGTTAAGTAAGTGGTGAGTTCATAAATGTTTTCAAAATTTAGGAGGACATTCGTTTCAATCGAACATTTTCTCCCAAGTTTTGCTGTAAACGATTCTCAAGCTCTACAGCCATCAAAGAATCAATACCTAGTTCAGAAAAGTGTTTATGAATATCGATAGTTTCTTTAGAAGAACCGAGTAAGTCTACTAATTCCTGTTGGATTAGCGCGCATACCTGATTATAAATTTCGTTTTTATTTTTTTAATCATAACGAACCCACTCTCTTATTAATAAATTTTTCTTTTCAGAGATTGACCGTTTGGTTTTATTACGCCGTATTTTGCCACTAGTCGTTTTCGGTACTGTTTGAAGGGGTAATAGGCGAATTTAATAGGTTACCAATTGATAATCTCTTAAAATGTCACGTTTGATAGCGTTAATAATTTCGTCCATGACTTTTTTGTAAGTTTCTGGGTAAATTTCTTACAATAAGAAGCTGTTCTCTTCCATCCACATCGATGCTGAATGCGGCGCACGTGCCCATTCAAATGGTGGTGTGGCTTTCCTAGATCGTTTCTTCGATATCTTGGGTAATGGTTTTTTCCGTTGATTAGAATTAGATCTTTTATTCGGCCCGTTATAAACAAGTTCCCATTTTCGAGAAATCCAAGATCGCCCGTGCGCAGAAAAGGTATAATTGGATAATTGACTAAATATGCACGAAATATTTCTTCAGTCAATTCCAATCAATTCCAATAGCTTAAAGCAACACTAGGGCTATTTATCTAAATTTCCCCCATAGTTTCTTGAGGAAAAATCTCTCGAGTAGTTGGATCCATGATAATAACTTGATTAAAAGGCTTACCGTAGTTAATAAAACCCCCTGCATCTGAATCGTTTGGATTGACCGATTGTAAGCGATGTTTTTAATAAGGCTGTTCTTAAATAAAAAGAAATATCCACGTCTCGACGGCCGCTTACAAACAAAGTAGCTTCTTCCAGGCCATAACAGAAAAGAAAAAAATCTGCTTGAAATCCTGCTATTTTAAAATTCTAAATAAATCTTCTCACATTTTTTAAATGGATAGGTTTCGAACCATTGAAAAATATCTGAAAAGAAAAAAATCTAAATCATTTTTGATAATATCGGGCATTTTTTTCATGAAAATGGAAAATACAAAATTGATGTGGGGGCGTAGTTACTCGATATTGTGAAATTACTAGGAGCCAAGTGGCCAGATTTTGTAAAAAAGTATAAGGTGACATTAAATAAATAGTAGTATTTGATATAGAAGGGGAAAAAGATTCCGCTAATCAGGCCCCCACCCCATGTAATGATAAGGGGGAACCCACATAAAACCAACATCTGATGAAGTGTTGGAAGTCGCTTGAGTAATTTTCTCTAAATTATCTAGTAATTTCGTGATTATCTAGTAATTTCGTGTGTTAACATAACTCCTTTTAGTTCAGTGATAGATTCAGAGGTGTATTGGAGAAAAGCAATGTCCGTAGGTTTAATTTCTAAGGGTTGATAAGAATTGGTAAGTTGCTCTGGTAAATGACTGTTTACTATCCAAGTTAAATTATCAAATTCCCATTGGGCTAAATATATTCAGATTTTTTGAAATCCCTTGAATTAAATTATTTATAAAAGGAATGCGTGATAATAATTTTGATAAAGAGTAGTTTTTGAATTTGAGCTATAACTTCGGCGGATGAAAGAATAAGATTGGGCTTGGCGTGTTAATAATGCTAGTTAATTTTTGGCTATTTTTTTATTAGCAGGAGAATAAGTTAAAATGGGATGAAGCTGGCTAATAAACAACCATATATCACACTAATTAGTTCCAAGCTTGGAGCATAAATCAACAATACCCTATCAGAACGATTCAATATGCTCTGTATTTTCCGGCAATAATTTTAGATTTTTGTCCTAATTGGGCGGAATCGATTTGTTCTAATCGGCTAAAATCGTGGACTAAAAATATATAATTAGCTTTAGAATCAGGAGCTGTAGCACGAATTTCCGGAATTTCGGCGAGAGTATGAAATTTATATTTCATAATTAGCTCATTAAATGAATTTAAACTGTTTGCCTATCTCGCGAAAAGCATTAAGCGTAATTTCAATATCATTGTTGCTATAAGCAGCCATTGGAATTAGACGGATTAAAATGATTCCTTTGGGAACTACCAGGAAAGTAAACCCATAACGAAGATCGCACATTAGGTTCCTAGACATTTTATTACTTCAGCAACTTTTCAGCAACTTTCAGAACATCCAAATTTGAAAGCTAAACGAGAGTAACCAGTGATTTAGGGTGGAACCTAAATTGAAACCCTATTCGCGTAAACCGGTTTGAAGTTTTTTAGCATTCACCCACATTTTGTGGCGAATTTTCCGTTGGGTTTCAATAACTTTTAATGCTTTTAGAAGCGAACTAATTAGGAAGAACGTGAGTGAAAATAGAAGCCTTGGTATTACGACTCATATAAGAGAGCACCTCTTGAGGGCCAGCCGTAATGCCGCCAATGTTTGCAAATGCTTTTGCAAAAGTACTAAAGTAAAGATCTATTTCATTTTGTAATGAAAAGTGCTTTCCAGTTCCGTGTCCCTCAGGACCCATCACCCCAAATCTATGAGCATCATCCAGCATTAGGTAGGCGTTTGTATTTATTTTTTAACTGCACAATTTCTGGTAAATTAGCCAGATTGCCGTGCATCCCAAAAACACCCTCAGTGACGATGAGACATCCCACCCCCTCATTCTCTTTACGGATAATCTTGAGTTGGGGCTCTAAATCGTTCATATCATTATGTTTGAAAGGTCGAACGCGTTTTCCGGATTTATTTTGCGAAAGAAAGGCAGCATCTACGATGGAGGCGTGCGATAATTGATCGATAACTACAGTGTCTCCTCGGTCAATGACACTCGTTATGCTGTTTAGCACCACTAAATAGCCGTAGGAAGATAAAAAAGCAGCCAGCTTTTGACAAAATTTTGCCAATTTGCTTTCTAACAATAGAGAGTTGGGAGTGTTGCCAGCCATCATCCTCGCCCCCATCGGCGAGCCGCCCCCCACGTTTCCACAGCTTCTAGTGCAGCTTGTTTTATATATGGATGGTGAGCTAGACCCAAATAATTATTCACTGACTGCATGATCATATCTTGGCCATTAAATTGGATGTGCGCATCTGCAGGACTTTCAAGAACAGGATTTAAAATATCACTATACTGAATGGATAAGAGCGTTGAAAAGAACCTTTCTGCTTCATAGCATTTTGCAAAGATGTCACGATTTTCATAGAAAGATTAAATCATAATTACTTATTATCTAAAAAGTTCCGTACTCCTAGGAAAGTTCTGTATACATCAAAAAGTTTTTCAAAAGAATAGTAAATCGTTTCTCTTAGTCATCTTTGTGCTGAATCAATAGATTGACCAGGAAAAGAAGAACGATGTTTTTCTACCAGCTATGTATCGTGAATTTCCTTTGCGACTCGAAAATCATTTGCTTTTAAATAATTGTAAACTTGTTTTTTTAAGGATTCCGGTAAATCAGCAAACATATTTTCTCCCAAAAGGCTCCAATCCTTTAAAATGTAAATAGTGAAAGCATACCTAATCTTAAAGACAAAAATGAAATGGTCAATGTCTTACAGAAGGCGAAGATAAAACGGAAAATATTTTTAAGTCTGCCTTAATGTTTTTTGTCTGACTTGCTGGGCCATTTTTTAATGTAGATATCTCGTTGAGGAAAAGGAATAATAATATTATTTTTATGAAATTCACGCTTAATAGCAAAGCAAAGATCGCTCTGGATAATAAATTTTAAATTCACATTTGGAATAACACAGAGGAGACTGAAATCAAGGCTATTAAAGCCTCAAACTCTTTAAATAAAACTAATGGGGTGTTAGAGGTTCCTCTTGGATAACTTGGGAATTCTCTTGCGCGACCTCGTAAAGAATTTTTTCTACAAGTTCCACATCGCTCCCATAAGCGACACCAACATTAACTTCCAAGCGCTAAAGTTGGTTCCGAAACATGTAGTTAATATCCTCTTTTGTTATCAAATCCAAATTTGGAATGATTACATCCAATTGTTGTAAAGTAGTAATTTGCGTAGAACGAATACGAACTTTTCACAACTCCTTCAGTATCTTCCACGACAATCCGATCTCCGAGTTTAATGGGGTGCTCAGTTAAGAGTATTAACCTGAGATAAAATTGCTTACGATGCTTTGCAATCCAAATCCTATACCCACAGAAAGTGGACCAGCAATAATGGCTAAACCCGCGTAAAATCTACGCTAGCGATTACTAAAGCAAAAAGAAGCACCAAAGTAAAAGCGATGTACCCAAAAATTGATGAAAAAGCTATTTTAGCACTTTTGTCCATTCTGATATGGGTGGGGTTCTGATAAAAATAGGCACGTAACCAGCGAGTCGCTATCGTTAAGAAAGTAAAACCAGCAAGCCGATGATGATTCGAAGTGGGACAATATTAAATTTAGTAGTCTCGACCCCGTGAACAAATCCGTTTATTAACGTCCTGATAATGTAGGAAGAGATGGCCCTAAGTCAAAAGTAGTAGCAAAATATAGGAATCCCACACAAAAACGAAAATAACAAAACTTAAAGCCATTAATTCGGGTAGCCCTTTATTAGAGATAAGCTGATATAATAATTAAAACCTTTTTGAGAAAGGTATTTTTCGTCAATTAAAAGATCGACAAGAGCACTTAGAATTTTATAAATGAACCAAACAGCAATTGAATAAACAAAGGTAAGAAAAATTCCTTTCAGTAAAAAAAGAGCCAAGTAATGATAACCTAATAATTTTATGCCAATGGTGATAAAAAATGTTAAACTAAATAAAATACTTAAAAAATAACGCCAAAGGGTAGATTAATTAAGTGTAGGAATTTTGTTGATCAGCCAAATGATTAAAATAAAATTAATCGCAAGAGCATTATATAAAGAGTTCGAGGAAGTTGTAGAACATCTGAGTAAAGGACTTGATGATAAAGTAATACATAAGCGAAATAAACTAAAGAGCCCGATTAAACGATGAGCGAATGAACGATCCAATTCGGAGGGCAATTCAATCAAAGGAGAAATTGGTGGTGGAAGAGGATAAAAGAAAACCTGTATAAATATCAAAATGATGGTATAGGCCAGAAGTCCATAACTAATTGATAATGTAGGACGTGAATTTTAAACGGATGTTAAAATAAATAAATAGAGACTTGCAATAAGAAATTCTAATAAAAAAGCCATGTGTTGATAAGACGCTACTAAAAGCTTGGGTCGCGTGTTCTCCAAATATTCCTTGTTTACTTTCTTTAACAAATTGTTTTACCTATTTTTGAAACCATAGGCCTATAGGAATGGCAATAGTCAAAAATAATATAAATAGAATTAATCTAATAGTATCTAGTATCCAAAGATTGAAAGCCACTATTTTTAGAAAATACTTCCCAATTAAATTGGGAACCAATTTCTGGAAGCTTACAGAGGCTACGATTTAACCGTTCTAATAAATGCAGCTCAGATCTAAATAACTTAGTTTTTTTAATTCTTGCGCAGCAGAACTGAAAGATCCAAGAGCTTCATTGGACTGAATAATAACTAATTGGCAACTCGATTGGTGTGCTACAAATGCTTCTTTTTTTTTCTTGAAAGTATTGTCGTTGGAGGTTATTACTCGAATTAGATGTTTCTATTTCCTATTAGCTGTTGATCTATTTTTTGATCTCATCTGTAGAAGCTTTTACGCAGTTTTTAGATTGATTTTGCAAATAGGTTAGAGTGCTTAATATTCGTTCTAGTTCTTGAGTATCTAAATTTTGAGGAACGAGTAGATTAATTTCGTGTATGGTGGTATTGGCTTTTTCTAGATCAAAATTGTCTTGAGCAAAAGTGGTACCCAAAAAGATTAACAATAGAATACTCATGATGATTTTAATAAAATTAGTCATAAAGAATATTTTCAGTTAATCCCTGTTGTAATTGATCAGAGGATGCTTTTTGAAGTTTCGTTTTTTTGAAACAAGCGATATTGAACAAAGCCTTCCATTAATTAATCAGCGGTATAGTGGTGTAGCCAATAATAATTCCACTTCGAGGTGATAAAATATTAATTTCCTCAGTCCCAAATAGATCCGCTATAGTCCCTAAAAGATCCCCTTTTTCTATTTTTTGCCCAGACGCTAGAGCGTGCAATTAGAGGAGGAGAGGAGGAAGGGTTATTTTTTGCTTAGGCGGCGCAGGCAGTATCCCCAGTTCGTGCATGACCCGTAATATTCCTTGTATGCCAAATCGGATGGGTGCTTCATTAAATCGAAAAGCTTCTCCTCCTTCATATACTAAAACAGGAATATCCATTTCATTAGCTGCCTGTCTGAGCGATTTATCACGAAAATTTGAATTTAAAATTACGGAGGCACTAAAAGTGCGCGTTAATTTTTCTTTACTCGCTTGAGCTAAATTTATTCGAATTTGAGGTAGATTACGTCGATGGATAGAAGCAGAATGAAGATTAATACCATGCGTGTAATGGCTGACGATTCAATCAATAAATAATTTTGCCAAACGAGAAGCTAATGATCCTTTTCGCAGATCTGAGAAATTGCGATTAAGATCGCGACGGTTGGGAAAATAACGACATTAATAAATAAAACCATACATATTCATAATGGTAATGGCAATTAACGTCGATAAATTTTTAATGCTATTTAATTTCAATAAATGTCGAACTATTTATACACCTAGGATTTCGTTTCCATGGATACCTGCGCAAACGAATGAAACAGGTCCTGGCTTTTTACTATCGATAATGGGAATATTAACGGATGTGTACGTAAATAATTCTGATGTGGCTAAGCATAAAGCGACTATGATTTGATCGTTTTTTTTGAATAAGGTGCAGTTGAAAGCGAAGTCGATTGGGATTCTCTGTTACGATATCTAAAGAAAAAGCGTGGAGCGCTGAAGTTCTTGCACCCGTATCGATTTTAGCTTTAATCTGATCGATGCTAAACGTGGGAAGGGCAAAATCCATTCGCGCCAACCCTCCTAGGCCAACCCTAGGCCAACCCTAGGGTCCATTAAGGATACATTCGAAGATTGCTTACTCATAATATCGTCCTTGTATATATCAAAATAATAAAAGACCCCTTCTCTATCTGATATTTTACCAAAGAATTTGATCTAATTAATCTCACTTATGGACTTTAAAAAAGAGGAAGAAATAACATGAAGTCGTTTATTCCGCTAGTCTGTTTGGCTTTTTTATTAAATTCAGCTTATGCCGACAATAGTATTAAATGAGGGAAACGTTATTGTGCTCGATTTTATGCCTTATATAGGAGGAGCATATGGTAGGGGGGTAGGGTTTCGCCGGATTGGGGGGTGTAGTAAGAGGGCAGCCGCGACCTCGACACGACGGTGGCCATTAGGAGGAATTCAGTTAGGTTACCGAATGGGAAATATCCGTTTGGAAAGGTCCCTCTACTTATTATGTAAATGCATTAGAGGGTAACAACAGCGTGAAACGCCGGATAACTACTTTGATGGGAAACGTCTACTATGATTTCCATCTCAATAGTACTTCGGTTCCTTTTCTCGGTGCAGGTATCGGGGTTGGTTCATTTGTGTGGGAGGGTTAAACTTGAGGTTACTGTGCCCCCAGAACACAACGAACTCGCCTATCAAGGAATCACGGGGATGTATTTTTCTGTAAACCGGCACATCACTTTAGGCCTCGATTACCGTTTTCTGGCGTAGACAGATGGGAACGGGAGCCAAAATGTGGTAGAAGGTAGTCTGAACTATCTCTTATAAGTCTTTGACTTAGAATGAAAGATTCCATCTAGAGGGTAGGAGGAGTTTAATGGCTGATAGCACATAAATCTCGCACTTAACTGGGAAAACTCTTCTTTGGCGAGGTGCTTACTTGCCTCCTGAGATGGTAAGATGATAAAAATAACTTTCCCGAAAGGGGTGAGCAATTTACGGGCCCATAGCTCAGTTGGTTAGAGCGATCGACTCATAATCGACAGGTCCCAGGTTCAAGTCCTGGTGGGCCCATTCATTCAGGAAGCAGCCACCTATTTCGATAGTAAAAGGATATTTCATCTTACTTCTCATTTACTAAAAAGACAGCCTTTAAATTCATTATCATTATTGGGCTTGTCAATTTATTTTCTGACATGACTTTTATGAAGGGGCTCGCAGTATTACCGGCCCTTATTTAGCTATTTTGGGTGCTAAAGCCAGTGTAGTAGGGTTTTTTGTGGTAGGCTTTGGGGAATTGGTAGGTTATGGGCTTCGTTTTCTCTCAGGGTATGTAGCTCGATCGAACAGCTCGATATTGGATGATAACGATTCTTGGATATGTGCTTAATCTTTTAGCAATACCGTTTTTAGCACTTGCCGGGAATTGGGAGACAGCGGCGTTACTTATTATCTTAGAACGAGTGGGTAAAGTGAGTAGTACATACACCGCGCCTAAAGATGCCATGTTATCTTATGCCGGGCTATCACAAACCCTTAGGGTTAGGTTTTAGCCTCCACGAAGCGTTTAGATCAAGTGGGAGCTGTAGTGGGGTGGGGGCGTTGATATGGTAGATTGTTTTTAAAATCGGGTTATTTGGCTATCGTGAAAGCTTTGCTGCCTTGTTATTTCCAGCACTTCTGCACTTCTGGCACTGACCATTCTCTTTTGGTTGTATGTAATTGCTGAAGGGGATTAATTGCCACAGGTTTTTCAGATTTTTCTTTAATTGCTTTTCATTTTTAAAAAATTTCGTTGATGTCCAGGGTATGGATTCCTCTTGCTTATGCTCTCGCAATAGGAGTCGATGGGATAATTGCACTATTTTTAGGGATTTAGTATGACCGTTTTGGAATTAAGGTGATGATTGATTTTGATTATTGGAGGTTCTGCTTTCTTTTTACAGCTGGTGTTTTTAGGCCGTTTTGGAGCGGCAATATTTGGTGTCATTCTATTGAGTGTTGGAATGGGGGCTCAGGATTCTTTAATGTGTGCCATCGTGGCAAAAATGGTGTCCGCGAATAAACGAGCTTTTGTTTACCGCATTTTCAATGGAATTTATGCTCTCTTTTGGTTTATTGGAAGTTTTTTTGATGGGGGGATCCTCTACGATTTCTATTATGGGGCAGTAGTTATTTTTCTTTAGTTTCACAACTTGCTTCTTTATCTCTGCTATGGCTTATGGACTCGATGTTGAATTGGTGGATTGTCCTCTAAGGCAAAGCCCTCTAAGGGCAATCCACCAAAAGAGTACAGAGCTATTATTCTTCGGTTTCAAGAAAACTATGTAATTTTTCGGCGCGACTGGGATGACGCAATTTACGTAACGCTTTAGCTTCAATTTGTCGTATCCGTTCCCGTGTTACATCGAACTGCTTACCCACTTCTTCCAGAGTATGATCGGTATTCATATCAATTCCAAAACGCATCCGTAAAACCTTGGCTTCACGGGGCGTAAGGGTGGCTAAAATTTCACGGGTTGCCTCTACCAAACCGGCTGAAGTTGCAAAATCAATAGGCGATTCCATATTCACATCTTCAATAAAGTCTCCGAGATTAGAATCCTCATCTTCACCAATTGGTGTTTCCATAGAAATGGGTTCTTTAGCAATTTTCAGTACTTTTCTCACTTTTTCTTCGGACATATCCATGCGGCGCCCCAATTCTTCGGGGGTAGCTTCCATACCGGTTTCTTGTAAAATTTGCCGGCTAATTCGATTAAGTTTATTGATGGTTTCAATCATGTGCACAGGGATGCGAATAGTGCGCGCCTGATCGGCAATAGAACGAGTAATTGCTTGACGGATCCACCAAGTAGCATAGGTTGAAAATTTATAGCCGCGGCGGTATTCAAATTTATCCACGGCTTTCATCAAACCGATATTACCTTCCTGGATGAGATCAAGAAATTGTAAGCCGCGATTAGTGTATTTTTTTGCTATGGAAATTACCAGACGTAAGTTAGCTTCGATCATTTCCTTTTTGGCACGGCGTGATTTGGCTTCGCCAATAGCAACTCGACGATTAATTTCTTTAATTTCCTGAATAGTTAAATTGCTTTTTTCTTCTAATTGTATGAGATTTCGTTGAGCGCGATAAATCTCTTTACTATAAAGTTCCAATCGTTTTGCCTGTTCCTTATTTTCTTTTTTATATTGCTCCAACCAATTCATATTGGTTTCATTGTGAGGGAAGGATGCAATGAATTTTTTACGCGGTGTTTTTGCTTTTACCACACAATAAGCCATAATTAACCGGTCATGACTACGCGCCTCTTTTAAGAGACGAAGTAATCGTCCTGTGAGTCGATTGAATTGGCGGATAGAGAGTTTAAAGGTAGAAAAGAATTCCGCTAAGTTTCTTTGATGTTTTAAAGTAGCCGGTGTTTTCTTGCCGTAGCGTTTAATTGCATTTAAATAACGACCATAGAGAGCTTTAAGCTCCTCCATATTTTTTTGCGTTATCACTGGATCGGGGCCACTTTCACCAAATTCATCCGCGCCCTCTTCGCCGCCTTCCTCTTTTTGGTCCTCAGTTATTTCGACTTCTTTAGCAGCTTCCGGAGGCAGCCCTCTTTCTTCGTCAAAAAATCCGATAAGTAAATCGCTTAATCGGCTCTCAGTAGCTACTGTGGTTTCATATTCTTTAATAAAGGATTCAATTAGTTCCGGGTATTGGACCACAGCTCCCATTACTTGACGAATCCCCTCTTCAATTCGCTTGGCAATGACAATCTCACCTTCACGTGTTAATAATTCGACGCTACCCATCTCCCTCATATACATACGAACAGGATCTGTAGTTCGCGTTTCCGTCGCTAACACTTCTGCTACGTCATCTTTAATTTCGTCATCATCTGATTGGGTGTCTTCTTCCAAAAGCAAGGAATCCGCATCAGGGGGAATCTCGAATACCTTAATCCCCATCTCAGTGAGACGACCGATGATACCTTCCATTTGTGTGGGGTCGGCATAATCGTTCGGGAGAAGGTTAATGAGATCTTCATGAACCAAGTATCCCTTATTTTTAGCCTCTTCTAATAAGGTACTAAAACCTAACCGTTGGCTTTCAATAATATTTTCTTCTAATTTAGCAGGGGCAGAGAATGCAGGAACCGCTGTTTCTTTAGCCTTCTGCGGAGGGCTTGTTTTTTTAAGAGCTTCTTCTCCAATCTTTTTATACACAGGGATTTTCTGAGCTCTTTTTATCCCCTCCCCACCTCTATATGGCTTAGATTTCTTTGCCATGGGGTGTTTAACCGCAGGTTTTGATTTGGGTTTTACTGGAGCTTTAGCCTTGGTTTTATTGGTCTTTACTTTTTTTACACTTATTTTTTTATTTTCTTTTAAAGTATTGGATTTTTTCTTACGAGTTGGCATAAATATTCCGCTACCCTATAGTTCTTGGTTAAAATATAGCCTATTTTCTAAAGTAACTAATTAGTATGCCATTCTTCATCCGTCAAATTGAAACCCCCGAATGATTTTCTAGGTATAAGCTTGGTCAGATGAGATGGATAGTTTTCTTTATATAAGGTCAGTTGACTGTTTCGTCAAGTTCTTTCTTCTTAAGAGCTGCCATGTGTTTTCTTTTTCAGCTTGTTCTTTAAGACGTTGAATGGCGTCTTTGAGTTCAATGGCTAAATCGTCTGGTGATAAACGGGCTTCTTCGAGGAGGTGGCGCCCCACCAAATCGGCAATTAATTGGCGTTCTTG
The DNA here is from genome assembly GCA_001077715.1 of Candidatus Coxiella mudrowiae. Classification (GTDB taxonomy): domain Bacteria; phylum Pseudomonadota; class Gammaproteobacteria; order Coxiellales; family Coxiellaceae; genus Coxiella; species Coxiella mudrowiae. The sequence goes on from CP011126.1 coordinate 293,788, forward strand.
AGAGTCAGGCCATAGAGCCAGCAACTCAGCCGTTGAGTTAATCTGCTGCTTGGTTAAAAGCGTGACAACTTTGAAAAGCAATTGCATATCGGGCATTTTACTAATGGGAAGGAAATCCTTTGGAATTAGAGTAACTAACGAAGGTATTTGTGCCAGAATAGATATCGCATGATAAGCTAGAGAAAGCACTTGCGAAGGTGAAGGGGAGTGATTTGGTGAAGTACGCCCCCCCTTTTCTGAATTGTCTTCAATAAGCGAATGGATTTCATCAATTTCTATCGCTAGCCGCTTGGCAAGTTCATCAACGAGAAGCTGATAGAAGAGACCTTTGGGCATGGTACTGAGATATTCTAAGACCTTTTTAGAAAAATTGGCTTTATCAGCGATGGAATGAAGCGGAATTTCTCTTTGCAAATGTTCAAAGAACACCTCACTCAATGGAAATGCTGCTTTTATTTTTCCTTCGAAAGCATCTTTGCCGATTTTGCGAATTAAACTATCGGGATCTTCTTCTTCAGGTAAAAATAAGAAACGAATATGAATACCATCGCGCATTAAAGGCAAGCTTTCGGTAAGCGCTCTCCATGCAGCTCGCCGTCCCGCATTATCGCCGTCAAAGCAGTAGACGATTTCATTGACATACCGTAATAATTTTTTTAAATGTTGAGCATTGGTTGCCGTGCCCATCGTAGCCACAGCGTAAGGAATCTGATGTTGATGAAGAGAAATAACATCCATATAACCTTCTACAATTAGAAAGCAAGATAAATTAGCCTGCTTTTTGCAGGCTTCATACAGCCCATATAACTCGTTGCCTTTATGAAAAATTGGTGTTTCGGGGGAATTCATGTATTTAGGTTGCTTGTTACCTAAGGCTCGCCCTCCAAAAGCGATAATACGGCCCCGAACGTCGCGAATAGGGAAGATAATCCGATGACGGAAACGGTCGAAGAGATGATGATCTTTTTTAATGAGCAATCCGTTGCTAATTAGTTGGGCTTTAATTTTAGAATTCTTGGTAAATGCTTTTAAATTCTCCCAATTCGATGGTGCATATCCAAGGGCAAATTGTTTGGCGATCTCGCCTGTGAGGCCGCGCGATTTTAAATAATTAATAGCGATTGGTGAACGTTTCAATTGTTGTTGGTAATAACGAGCAATTTTTGCTAAAAGGCTATAATACTCTTCTCGTTCAGGTGAGTTAGAATGTCGAGCTTCTAGGGGAATTTCTAGGCCAAGTTGAGCAGATAAATCTGTAATGGTTTCAACAAATTCGGTACGATCAAATGCCATTAAAAAATTGATAGCATTTCCACTAGCCCCGCACCCGAAGCAATAATAGAATTGTTTCGCAGGGCTGACAGTAAATGAGGGTGTTTTCTCATTATGAAAAGGACAGAGCCCTAAATAGTTGTGACCTCTCTTTTTCAGATTTACACGCGATTGAATTAATTCCACAATATCAATACGAGATAACAGATCTTGAATGAAAGATTGTGGGATACGTCGCATAATTCTATTCTACACGCAGCTTGGATTTGTCGCAGCCGTTTCTTAACTAATGGAGTGGAGGAGGTGATCTTTTAAATCTAAATAAATTTAGACTTGACTCAAGAGGCTTTTCACTTTTACGCTAACCGCACACCCATATCGTCGATGCGATGGTCTCCTAGCTTTTCTTTCAGTAATGCTATTTACCTATTCCCCATATCTTTCAATATTGAGCTCGCCTGGGTCTCTTCAATAGCTTGCTGAACCAGCGTATCAATTTCTGTTTCGCTTATAGCTTCAGGGGGAGCTAACTTTCTAATATTTCAATCTAATATTTCAATTTCGTGTTGTTCTTTCTCAGCGAGATCAGGCTAATTACCGCTTTACATATTGGCTAATGGACTCACGACGCTGTTTGACCATTTTTTCGATTACTTTAATTGCGTCGCTCTCTTCCAGCCCATTACCATCTTGTTCTTTGGGGTTATCGATTTCACGTTGCCTTAATTACTGAAAGTAAGAAACGAATGGTACTTAGAGGGGTCCTTCTCTTGTGCCCGCATAGCAGTTTTCATATCTTCTTGAATGCGGGATTTGAGGGTCATTACTTCATGGGTCTCTTTGCTTGATGATAAGTTAATAGCGGGTCCGCTCGCGTTCTAGTGCTTCCCTTTCTTTCTGAATTTTCTTTGCGTAGCGCTTCACAGCAGCAGCTCGTTTTCGCTTACGTTTACTTGTAGGCTTTTCGTAATATTCTATTTGACGTAATTTGGTAAGGATACCCGCTTTTTCACAGGCTCGTTTAAAGCGCCGCATAGCGATATCAAAAGCATTATTATCAGGCACTTCTATCATTGGCATACGTTAATTTACCTCCAGAATTCGCAATGTTACTGGGTTTAAGAATAGAATGCAATCATCTAGGCAAGTTTTCCAGAAATTCAGAATTTCCAAGTGCATTCTGTGCATTGCTCGTATCGACAGGGACGACTCGGCCATCCTTGGCACCCCATAATAAATGGGGTTATACTAATTTTGCTTTGGCAATAATACTGGATAATTAAGAAAAGGAGGCTATATGACACATCATTATTGCGCCATTGCGCCAGGTTGGGTCTATCCGCATTTGGTTTTGCGGTTAATATTGTTCGAGCGTTGGGATTACTCATTTTCGGATGGGTCAGTTGGTGGACCGGTTGGGGTCGACCGATGGTTTCCGTAATTGAATCGATTTATTTAGGTTATGCTACCTCTGCACCTACCTTTGGGGGAACGATTGTAGGGGTGATTTGGGGATTTATGGACGGATTTATCAGTGGTGTGATTCTGACTCTGCTATTTATAATGCTTGCAGTGGCAGATGTCGCAAATGGATCGTATCGACGGTAGAAACTGGTGAAGTTCACCGCAGTTAAATTTGGAATTAAAACCCCTCGAATCACCTCATTAACCCTTAGCCCCGTAACTTAATACTCCTGTTAAGTTGTGGAGTTTTTTTATTGGAGAAAGTAATTGCAAGTTGGAACACTGCGTGAATTTCTTAAGTTAGAATCTAGTGGTGGTATTGTTCTTTTTATCGCGGCCGTTTTGGCGCTGATTCTTGAGAATACAGCATGGCGTACTTATTACGAGGCCTTGTTTAATGCCCCTCTTAGTATTCAATTAGGGCCGTTGCAATTAACTAAACCCTTATTATTATGGATTAATGATGGATTAATGACGATTTTCTTTTTATTAGTGGGTTTGGAAATTAAACGAGAAATATTTGAAGGAGAGCTTAACAGTCTTGCTAAAGCTTCGCTACCCGCAATAGCAGGACTAGGGGGGATGGTAGTCCCAGCTTTAATCTATATTTCTTTTAATTGGAGCGACCCTATCTCTCTACGGGGATGGGCAATTCCTGCCGCCACTGATATTGCGTTTTCATTAGGAATTTTGTCGTTATTAGGAAACCGATTACCTATCGGCCTTAAGATATTTTTAACAGCTTTGGCTATTTTTGATGATATTGGCGCAATTCTTATTATTGCAATTTTTTATACGCATGATATTTCCTTGATTCTCTTGCTAAGTGCGAGTCTGCTTTTAGGATTATTGTTTTTATTAAATCGATTACGTGTGACAACGATCACAGCTTATATTCTGATTGGAGTTGCTTTGTGGTTTTGCGTTTTAAAATCTGGTGTTCACGCTACCTTAGCTGGTATTGGTTTAGCTTTTGCAATTCCAATCCGCGATCAGAAAAATCCACGAATTTCGCCATTGCGCAATTTGGAACATAAATTACACTCCTGGGTAGCTTTCGGAGTGCTGCCGGTATTTGCTTTTGCGAATGCAGGTGTTTCTTTTGCGGGGATGGGTTTAGACAATTTATTCAGCCCAGTTACATGGGGAATTGCTCTAGGCTTATTTCTAGGGAAACAAATTGGAATTTGGTCGGCCTCTTGGCTGGGTATCAAAGCAGGTTGGGCTCACATGCCACATGGTGGGAATTGGCGTTCCCTCTATGGAATAAGTTTGGTAGCAGGTATAGGTTTTACTATGAGTTTATTTATTGGAACTCTCGCATTTGGCTCTGTTGGACAGCATTATTCTGCAATGGTACGATTAGGTATTATTACTGGTTCCCTCATCGCAGGAATATCGAGTTATCTAATTTTATACTTTACTTCTTCTTATCGTAGTCGACCCTCCGTAAGTAATCCCTAGACTGCATTTCTATTAGCTGGGACTGAGTCCGAGCGAATTCAAATCGAAGTGGCCCTTCCGGATAAAGGGATTTAATATTTGCTTGTGCTGAAATAATCAGACGAATTTTTACATAATAAAAAAACGTCCACTAATTTAATAAATGATGTTATTAATAAATGATGTTATTAAATTTTTTTGATCCGCACGTATAATTGTGACGTTACTGACTAAAATTGTTTTATATTTTTGTAAAAGAGCTAAAAAATCTTTTGTGGATCGCGGTATTCCAGATAAATCGAGGAAATTAAACCATGCCGTTTCTCCTGCTTGTTTCTGAATGGGAATAAGCCGGTTGAACAATTCGATAGGCATATCAAATTCTTTCTTATTTTTTGCGAAATATTGAAAAACTTTTTCCATATTTAGTTCCACTTCTTAATTCAGAGGAGTGATAAATTCCAGCCGGTACTCTAGTAATCGATAATATTGCGAAGAGCTTAAATGAAAAATTTCGGTATGCTTTTAATCAGGCTAATTGCCGAAAGAAATTTCTCACGTTGTAATCCTTTTTTGTAAATATCATCCGGAGGAATATTTGAGTTTGCGATGAAATAAATTTTCTGAACAAACAAGGCTTTTAATAAAGCGCCCAAAAGCATGGCGTCGGAAATGTTATCCACGAAAAACTCATCGAAACAAAGTACTTTTACTTCCTGTGTCAGTTTGCTAGCAATGAGATCCAATGGATTTTTGCGACTTTATAAGTGCATTAAATCATTGTGAATTCCATTCATGAACTGATGAAAATGGATTCTCATTTTATTTATTGATAGACAGACAATGGTAAAAAGGGTTAATTAGATAAGTTTTACCAAACCTCCATATCTTCCCATAAGTAAAGTCCTTTGATGGATTTTGAGGCGAAGAAAAAACGCCGAATTGAGCTTTCTTGTTTAAGAATCTCAGAATGAATATATTGCAATTGATTGACATACCTCTTTTTGTTGAGGATCTTTTTCGATGCGGCCAGCTTTTATTTAGTGTTGATAGTATTTTAAGGGAATCATTCGTCCATTAATTTTAAAGTAATTTCCGCTAATCGCTTCCCTAAGGCTTGGCAGAGATTTTTTTCTTCTGGGCTGATTGGCCACTTACTTTTGCAACCAGCCATATGGCTGGGCCCGTAAGGAGTCCCTCCGGTGGTTGTGGTAAATAATTCAGTTTCGGTATAAGGTAGGCCAACAATAAGTGCGCCATGATGGAGCAAAGGCAGCATCATGCTGAGAAGCGTAGTTTCCTGGCCCCCGTGCAAGCTGGCCGTAGAAGTGAAAAATCCAGCTGGTTTACCGATAAGCGTGCCGGATTGCCATAGCGCGCTTGTTGTATCAAGAAAATATTTTAATGGAGCGGCCATATTTCCGAATCGCGTAGGACTACCTAGGGCTAGAGCGGCGCACTTTTTTAGATCGTCGTGAGTGACGTAGGGAGGCCCTGATTGGGGAATTTCAGGTTCGACAGCTTCAGTTTTTGGAGAGACAGGAGGAACCATGCGAATTCGTGCCTCAATTCCATTAACCTTTTCCACTCCTCGCGCTACGTATTCGGCCATTTTAGCAGTGGCACCGTGATGGCTATAATAGAGTACTAACACAAATGGCATCTTTGTAAAACCTTTGATTAAAACTACTAATATAAGCCTAAAAATAAAACTTCGCTAGGGGCTAGAGGATAGGTGATTGTATTGCTAGACAGAATTCGCCTCCCGATTTTTTTGTTAAGGCTCGTTTGTTGTTGTAAAACCTAACTTTTGGCATGATAGATCAATTTTTAGCGGATTATAAGGAAAACGACAGGATGAGGAAAATTTAGCGATTCGTGAAAAAAGTGGGTCTTGCGCTTGCTTATCTTTATCGTCGTTTCCATGAAGAGGGGTATGCCTATCGCGTTACCGCTTTGGTTTATACAACTTTACATTCATTGGTTCCTTTAGCGATTGTTGTTTTTACACTTCTTTCTTTCGTTCCTGCTTTTCAAAAGGTAGGAATACGTATTCAAGATGTGATTTTGGAAAACTTTATTCCTACTTCAGCAGATAAGATATGCTTTCTCAATATTTAGATCAATTTACGAAAAATGTGATTGGCTTATTCATTATAAATATTCTTTTTTAGGTTTAGTAGCCTTGCTACTTATGTATAATTATTAACCGAGCATTTGTAGCTATTTGGCATTTCGAACATCGTTATCAATTTTCATTGCATTTTTTAATTTATTTTGTTGTTTTATTGTTGTCGCCATTTTTATTGGTTGCGCTCATGGTTTTAGGAACGTTTTTGATACAAGCGCCCTTTGTGGCAAGTTCGATTGGTTTACCCTATGTGCAAAAGCATTACTTTTATTTATTTTACCCTACTATATTAACGTTTATAACATTCACGGTATTTAATTGGGTGCTTCTTTCTGTTAGAGTAAAATTGTCTCATGCTATAATAATTGGAGGGATAGTAACAAACAACTGTATTATTTGAATTAGGAAAATTTGCTTTTGCCTTGTATTTAAATTTGTTTCCCACCTATCGAGTATTATATGGGGCCTTATCAGTAATACCTATTTTCTTAGTATGGTTATATGTATCTTGGACGATCATCCTGCTTGGAGCAGTGGTTAGTAATATAGTGGCTTGTTGTCTTCCGGAGAAATACCGTATTCCTTTAGATGTTAAATTAAAAAACACAGATGATCATGAAAATTTTTCGTTTATTTTGTTTGTTTTTTTTGTTTTCTCTAGTTTTTCCGACCTTTACGCTTCGTTTTCTCTTACCGTCAAACGAAAACAATTTATTTGGGAAAATTCAATTCGCCACTGTCCAAAACGGAGATACATTTTCCTCGATTGCCCAGCATTATGATGTTGGTTATTACGAACTCGTAGAAACCAATCCCGAAGTTGATCCGGATCATCCGATACCGGGAACGGTTTTAATTATTTCAACTCAATATTTATTGCCTCACATTCCACGAAACGGCATCGTCATCAATTTAGCCTCTATGCGTCTCTTTTATTTTCCGCAAAGAAAGAATTATTTTTATACTTTTCCTGTAGGGATTGGAAAATTTAATTGGTCTACTCCGTTAGGAAAGTTGCAGATAATTCAAAAAATTAAAAACCCTGTTTGGGTTGTTCCTGACAGTATTTTTCGTTATCGTCAAGAACAAGGCGATCCAGTACCAAAAGTGGTCCCTTCCGGTCCCGACAATCCGCTAGGTTATTATGCGTTGCGCTTATCCGAACCTACTTATTTAATCCATGGTACAAACGATCCAGGAAGCGTGGGCCGAAGAAGCAGTGCAGGTTGTATCCATTTGTATCCCGATGATATTAAAGCTCTGTTTAATATGGTGAATCTAAATACCCCCGTTTGGATTATTAATCAACCTTATGTGGTCGGTTGGAATGAGGGGAAGCTGTATATCGAGGCCCACCTACCTTTGGAAGAACAACGCAAAAAACTATTGGCAAATACTTCAGAAATAGTCACAGGACTTGTTAATAGTCTTTCAAAAACAGATGAGGCGGCTTATCAAATTGATTGGCAGAAGGCGAATGAAATCGTAAAAGAACACATTGGTGTTCCGACTTCTGTCAGTTATGCGACGACTGGATTTTAGCGCATATACATGTCTATTCGATTAACTACATAGGCGCTCGTAAAAGCCGCTGCTGCATCCCCAAGCATTTCACTGTTCTCATAGAGCCTCACTCGGATCTTGGGAAAAAAATTGATGTCGGTCCAAAAATGAAGATATTTCTAGTAATTTCTTCTGCTGCCATTGGTAAGTCAGATAAAATATATAATTTAAAAATGGAATGAGCTGTCTTCCAAGTATTTGACGGAATTTCTTTGACGAGAGTATTTTCTTGCAGGGTCTGATAGAAAGTAAAGGTGTTCTTTCTGTACGACATTGTTCATTGTTCTGGTTTTTTAAAAAAGCTTAAGACGCCTACTCCGAAGGGGACTAAAACTGTTGGCGCAAATTTAAATAAGTAGCTAAGAATCTCATTATTTTGAAGAAAAAATCTCAAAGCGGTAATTAGCAGCGAAAAACTTACGGTTGTTTCAATTCTTTTACGTTGCAATCCAAAACGCCCAGAAGCATTAATAGAAGCATTAATAGAAGCATTAATAGAAGCATTAATGACCCCCGCATGGCGCCCGAAATATTTTCTTTGCTAAGGGTTTCTAAAATTTCGAGGAAAGATAAATTTTTCTTCAAAAGAAATTCTTTGTATATATGTTTCATGAGTGGATCGAATAAATCGGGACGCTTAAAGTAAGGGGCTTTTAAGAAATTGAAAAAAATCTCGATCTGATAATTTTTCGAGTTTTTCTGCTAATGTGCTATAAAAAATAGCTATAGCAGCACGTTGATACCGAATGTCACGACTCTGCGAAGTATAGGTGCGTCGATTATCCCAATCCACACGATATTGAATGGGGTAGGAAGAACCATCAAAAATAACTTCTAGTGCTGCTAGATAAATTTCTTCTAAAGCTAGTATTTTCGGTTCCTTATTAACTTTAAGTGTACTTCCAATGCTTAAAGTAGCAGATACTATACCTGCAAAAGCGATTACTAATTTGGCCCATTCATATCGACAAAGAATACCCCTCCCGCTTATAGAGTGTGGACAGAAATTTTTCAACAATATCGGACATTATAAAGCCAAAAATAATATCCCTAAAAACGGAACCCAGGCGTTTTGGCAGCACTATGGAATTATTTGCATAAATCTGCTCATAGGAACCTTCATTAGCAGAGATATAACAAATCATGAAACTTATCTTGGCTATTCCAAGCATACAATTCCAATAAAAGGACGTTGGATTAGCGGATGAAGGATCGCCATCAAATAATTTAAGAAATCCCTGTGGCGCAAACAGTTGATCAAGGAGAGTCAGTTCATGGGAATCCTGAATATGGCGAGAATTATTCTTTAAAAAGCACAATGAAAAATTCACGAAATTTATTTATTTCCTATCCTACAATTTCTCCATTGGTCACGGTAGGAACGGTAGAGGATAATTTATTAAGAAGGTTCCGCAATAGAAGAATGCAGCAAAATCATATTTAGACCCTAAAAAACCTCTCTGGGAACAGTCTGCAACCAGGAAACGTCTTCTGCTGAAGTTGGAAGTTGTTCAAAAATATAATAAAGTATGGCGAACGTAATTACTTCTTTAAAGAGAGAATAGAAAACATCTTTTTTTTGTAACACAGTCTCATTTTGCGATTCCCTTGGGATTTGTGATTCTACTTCTTTCAAGGGCTCTAACAATGCCTGTCTATTTCTCGGACGGGATTTTTTGCCCAAACATACAGAATATTTTCGATGAGACTGATAATAATTAAAGCTTGTTTTTGTTACTTCCAGCGCTTGCGCTTGAAAGAAGCTCAATCCCCCCCTGAGGTGGTGGCGAAAAAGACATAGCGAGGCCAACCTGTGGGTAATTTATTGTATTTCAGAGTAAACCCGATATTTGGGAGGGCGATAATCGCACTGGAAATGGCGCTCATCATTTTGATAAATAGAGAAGTATTTTGTTGGTGAGGAATCTGTGCGATTATCGATTGATCGAAATTATCAAGATCGAAAGAAAATTCTTCCGGATATTCATTTTCTGAAGTAGTTTTTTCAATAGTAAGTTCCACTACTATCCGAGACTCTCCGTCTTCCGTTTCTGTTTCAATTTCGAGCTCTGCATTTGGTGTCGAGACAAAAAGTCCTACATTGAGTTCTGAACTATTTTTTTCTAAAGGCATTGCTATTGCAACGGTTCCATTTCTATCTGCCAGAGTATCTAGATGTATAGAAGTGGAAGGTTCTTTGGGTATCAGGCTCATCAAATACGATCAGTTCAGAAGTTACAGTTTCCATTGTAGCTTGCTCAGAAGATTCCTATAGTGTTTAAGTATCAATCTTTTCTAAGTTTTGTAGGCTGGTTATTAAATTAGGATTTTCAGTAGTACGCATGATCTTTCTCGAAGGTTATTATTGGTTTGCGAGTACCAAGTCCAATTAATTCTACCACCGCTAAAAAATTTATCGGAATTATCCATTGATACGTCACCCGAAGTATATTTTAATGGTGACAGAATTAATTAGATGGTTGTAAGTAGGGGTATGATAACGCCTAGGTCTTAAAGAAAGTTAAAATAAAAAGTTTATTTTAAGAGGGTGGATTTTGAGTCATGAGTTCTACACTGTTGGCGCCGGCATATTTCAGTAACACCATCATTTGAACGACTTTTCCATAGTCTACTTCCTTATCACCTTTCACATAGATTTCTTGTTTTTGATGATTTTGGTTAGCCAATTGCAAAGCTGCGGCGACTCGAGTAACTAAATCCTGAGTTGTAATTGGTTGAGAGGGTTTTTTTGCAATATTAAGAAAATAACTCCCGTGACTATCAATACTGACAATGATGGGGGCTTCTTGCTGCGGAGAAAGTGTTTTCGCAGCGGCTTGCGGAAGCTTGACATTAACGCCTTGTGTTAAAAGCGGTGCAGTTATCATAAAAATAACCAATAAAACTAACATGACATCAATATAGGGAACCACATTGATCTCAGCTAATGCTCGCTTGCGCATTTTTTTCCCTTACACTATAAGATTTTCGATGTAATAGAATTAAAAATTCTTCTTGAAAATTATCGTAAGCTTGAGTTATTTGTTCTAACCCGTTGGTAAAGCGATTGTAGGCAATTACAGCGGGTATAGCAGCGAAAAGCCCTACGGCGGTTGCAATTAAGGCTTCTGAAATTCCAGGAGCTACCATGGAAATAGTAATCTGTTGGACAGCGCCTAAAGCTCGAAACGAGGTCATTATCCCCCACACCGTCCCAAACAATCCCACATAAGGACTGGTTGAACCGACTGTTGCTAAAAAATTCAAATTACGTTCCAAAAAATCTACTTCCCGTCTTTGGGCAATACGCATGGCGCGTTGCGTTCCTTCTAAAATGGCCTCCGGATTGGGATGGGATTCTTGTCGCAAACGAGAGAATTCATTAAGTCCAGCGAAAAAAATGCTAGCCGTACTTGAGAGCTTATTCTTTTTTTCTGAGAGTTGATGATATAGCGTAGTTAAATTGCTCCCGGAGCAAAAAAGATGTTCGAACTTTTTTATTTCTTTGCGAGTTTGGAGTAATAAGAGAATCCGTTGAAAAATAATGGCCCATGAAGCAATAGAAGCCAGAAATAAAAGAGAAATTACGAGTTTAACAACAAAGCTGCCATTACTGATAAAACTCCATAGAGTGGGTTCGCCCATTTTTTCCTCTCTGTTGTATAGATTGTCGATTGATTTTACCAGAGATGGTTGAGTAGAACACCTCTTTAACCTTTAGGTTTGCGCTTTGTCTGACGGGGAGTAAGTTCAGAACCTATGGGAGTAGTTTGAGGTATCGAAATAAATTCTTTCTGTTTGTCTTTGGGTACACCCGGAGAAGTGAAACTTCGCCAAAGAACAAGAAGGGTGAGAATACTGCCAATAATAACAAAATAAATAAACAAGCCTTGTGGCCCCCTGTTTCATGCATGAAACCAGGCGCTTAAAGGACCCGTTGTGCTACCGATACTGTAAGCGAGTAAGAGACCTTGGGTGGCGGCTACAGTATTTTGCTGTGTAAAGAGTCTAGGGTATAAGTAATGCTTAAAGGATAAATAGTGAACGTTAATCCGCCAAAGAAAAATAATAAAAATTAATAAGATATAAAGGGTTTGGGATGAAGGTATTGTGATTAAGATGCTCAAAACAAGCACTAAGACCACTACTATTAAAATCGCTTTACGGCGGTCTAAGGCATCTGAAATTTTCCCCATGGGATATTGGAGTAACATTCCGTCAAAAAATAGTAGCGTCCATTAAGACCGCAACATCATTGATACTTTGCACTTGGCTGATGTACAGGGGCAATAAACCGTAGGTGGCTCCTAGGATCAATCCTGAATAAAGACATCCAAAAACACCTAATGGCGATATTCGATAAAGTTGAAAAAAGTTTAAAGCAGAAGGCTCTTCAAAATGCTGGGTGGTAGTATGTGTCATTGTTAAAGGAATGACTGATAATGAGGATAAAAGGGCAGCCATAATGAAAGGAACAATGCTTTTCAAATCACTTAGGTGTAATAAAAAATTGGCCGAGTTCTTGTGCAGCGTAAAAAGAAATCATAATAGATAGAAAGGACTTGACCACGGATACGTTGATTACTTTTAACTAAATAACCAATTTTCTATGGTAATGAGAAGTCCGTTATGCAATAACCATTCAAAAGTCGCAATATTAGCCACCATAAAGGATTAAGATAAAGTGCTTGAAATAAAATAGTGGTAGCTACCAGTGAGGCAAAAGTAGCATACACATGAATATGTCCAACCCGAATAATAAAAGGTTCAATGTGAAAAGAACCAATAATGAGGCCAGCATAATAGGCAGCGGAAATGGCACCAATCATTAAAGAGGTAGTGCCATCTAAATGCAAATGCACAGTGACCTACCTAAGTTAAGAAAAAGCCATTTCCCACTGTAAGAATGATTAAGCTTATATAACGGAGAAATAACGCTGAGGAAAACTGAAAACATTTGGTAAATTCGTTGAGCATTCTATTTTAAAATTTAGTATTAACACACCCGTTCCTTAACGGGCAGTGACTTTGCAGATGATGATTTTTAGTTCTGACCTCTATTAGGCAAAAAATTCTATTGGACAAGATAGATAAGAGTTTAGGTTAGTCCTCGATGGCTAGTCGTTCTTGCGAAGCGGGAGGGTGAGGCGTGGGTAATTTAAAATGATGGTAGGTTTGTTCCGTAGCGATACGACCACGAGGTGTACGAAGAATAAAGCCTTCTTGAATTAAATAAGGTTCAATGACGTCTTCGATAGTGCCACGTTCCTCACAAATAGCCGCCGCGAGATTCTCGATTCCGACAGGCCCTCCTTGGAATTTTTCAATAATAGTGTGAAGTAATTTTCGATCCATCAAATCTAAACCACGAGTATCGACATTTAATAAATCTAGCGCCTCCTTAGCGATATTTTCGGTAATGATTCTGGAAGCCTGGACTTCTGCAAAGTCACGAACTCGCCGAAGCAACCGATTTGCAATACGAGGAGTGCCTCTGGAACGGCGAGCAATTTCTTGGGCACCCTTTTCCTCAATATGCGCCCCTAAAATGTTGGCTGCTCGACTTACTATACGAACTAAATCGTCGGCGCGGTAAAATTCCAGACGTTGGACAATCCCAAAACGATCACGTAGAGGGGAGGTCAATAGCCCTGCACGCGTAGTGGCGCCCACTAAAGTAAAAGACGGTAAATTCAATTTAATTGAACGAGCCGTAGGACCTTCCCCAATAATGATATCCAATTGGAAGTCTTCTAACGCTGGATACAATACCTCTTCAACAGCTGGATTTAATCGATGAATTTCGTCAATAAATAACACATCGTGTGGCTCAAGATTCGTAAGCAAGGCTGCTAAATCACCTGCTCTTTCCAAAACGGGCCCCGAAGTTTGTTTTAAGCCCGCTCGCATTTCATCGGCGATAATATGGGCTAGGGTTGTTTTGCCTAATCCCGGCGGACCAAAAATTAAAACATGATCTAAGGCTTCCCGCCGTTTAATTGCTGCACGAATAAAGATATCCATTTGTTCCCGTACAGCTAATTGGCCGATGTAATCATTTAATCGCCGGGGACGAATGGAATGTTCTACTACAGGTTCGCTCGGCTCAGCAGAGGTATTAATTAAGCGATTTTCCATGACTTACACTCTTGCTACTATTTTTTTTAATGCTTGGCGAATTAAGTCCTCACTCGTTAACTCTGGCTCCTGTACTGCATTGATGGCACGCTTGGCTTCTTTAGGTTTATAACCTAACGCAATTAAAGCGCTAATAGCATCTTGAGTGGAACTGGCAAGGGGTGTATTAGTTTCGTTATGAGAAATTATATTTAACTGCCAGCTTGTTAAAGCATCTTTTGTTTCAATAATTAAACGTTCCGCCGTTTTTCGGCCAATTCCTGGAATTCTTATTAATTGATGAATATCTTGCTTGATAATACAAGACACAAATTCATCTAAGCCAACACCGGACAATATTGTTAATGCTAATTTCGGCCCAACACCATTTACTTTAATTAACGCGCGAAATAAACGACGGTCACGTTCGTTATGGAAGCCATACAGTGTATGAGCATCTTCGCGAACAACAAGATGAGTATAAAGAACTATTTCTTCACCAATATCGGGGAGGCATTGAAATATCGATAAAGGTGCTGCGATTTCATAGCCCACTCCGCTCACTTCGAGTAATAAATAGGGAGGTTGTTTTTCAAGAATAATTCCTCGAAGCTGTCCGATCATGTATCTCTTCCTTCCTTAACTTATTTATTAACTAAAATTATGCTTAGTGAATTCGTCTTGGTTGAGAGATTTTTCTGCTCACAAAATTACTCAACTAAGGAAAATTTTTGTCAAGCCCGCATTAATTTTTCGGTCAAACGGAAACTGATTGCATGGCATAAAGCAATCGCCAATGCATCAGCCGCGTCGGCCGGTGGCACTTTTTCCAATTGTAACAGCATTCGAATCATATGTTGCACTTGTGCTTTTGTAGCCGCCCCATAGCCTACGACGGCTTGTTTGATTTGACGAGCGCTGTATTCAGAGACAGGTAAGGCATAAACCGCAGTAGCTACGAGAGCGGCACCGCGAGCCTGTCCCAGTTTTAAAGCCGATTGATGATTATGAAAAGTGAATACCTGCTCGATAGCGGCTTCGTTAGGTTCATGAGTAGCGATGACGTTACGTAATCCTTCCTCGATTTGTTGGAGTCGATAATTCAAAGATTCGCCCTGGGCTTTGATTTGCCCGAATGTTATACGACCTTGTCGAGAACCTTGTGACCAAATAATTCCGTAGCCGGTAACTTGTGATCCTGGATCAATGCCAATTATAATTCGCTTCGGTTGGGCCATTCCGCTATTCTAACACTTCCTCGGGATAATCTGCGTTAGAATAAACATTTTGGACATCGTCAAGATCTTCTAACATTTCTGTCAATCGCTCCATTTGTTCGGTACTTTTTTTATCCAGTTTAACTTCCGTTGAAGCGAGCACAGTAACTTCAGCATGAGAAGGAATAAGGTTGGCGGCCTTCATGGCTTCACGCACATTCTCAAAGACTTCAGGACTTGTTAGCACATCGATACTACCATCGTCATTTGTATTTACGTCGTCAGCATCAGCCTCCAAAGCGACCTCCATAATTTTTTCTTCATTATTTCCTGGATCAAAGGTGATGAGTCCTTGTTGTTTGAATAGATAAGAAACCGATCCTTCTGCTCCCAAATTACCTCCGCACTTGCTGAAGGCATGGCGCACTTCAGCCACTGTACGATTTCGGTTATCGGTTAAACAATCCACCATTACAGCTACACCGCGAGGCCCATACCCTTCATAACGGACTTCGATTAAATTATCGGCAGCTCCTGCTCCCGCACCACGTTTAATAGCCCGATTGATGGTATCTTTCGGCATGTTAGCATTAAATGCTTTATCGACTACGGCGCGCAATCGAGAGTTGTAATTTATATCTTCAGCTCCCAAACGGGCAGCTACAGTAATTTCGCGAATCAGTTTAGTAAAAACTTTGCCTCGTTTAATGTCCTGGCGAGCTTTCGTGTGCTTAATATTGGCCCATTTACTATGTCCAGCCATGATTCACCTATTTTCTATGTTTGCTTACTTTGAGGCCTAAAGTTTCTAATTGTTGAATTTCAACGGGAGCAGGGGCATTTGTTAAAGGACAGTGTGCCGTTTGGGTTTTTGGAAAAGCAATTACATCCCGAATGTAGGAGGCTCCGGTCATGGTGGCTACTAGGCGATCCAATCCAAAGGCAATGCCTCCAATGGGCGGGCACCCAAATTGCAATGCCATGAGTAAGTGCCCAAATTGCGTTTCGGCTACTTCTTTTGAAATACCCAGAATTTTTAATATCGTGTACTGCATGTCAATGTTGTTAATACGAATGGACCCACCCCCAATTTCGCTTCCATTAAGAACCATATCGTAAGCACGTGAGAGCGACGCCCCGGGGTCAGCGATCACTTTCGTGGGATCTGTGTCTTGGGGAGCCGTGAAAGGATGATGTAACACTTGCCAATCTCCTGCGCCTTCTCGTTCAAACATCGGAAAGTCCACAATCCATAATGGCTTCCATTGTCCTACATACAAATTGCGATCGCTACATAATCGGTCGCGCAAAGCTCCAAGTGATTCGTTGACAATTTTTGCTTTATCGGCCCCGAAAAATATCAGATCACCATTTTGTGCTTGAGTGCGATGTAGAAGCTTGGAAATGATTTGGTCCGATAGAAATTTCAGGATCGGGGATTGAAGTTCTTCGCGCCCGCGGTCGACACTTTCCACTTTAATGTATGCTAGTCCTTTAGCGCCGTAGATACCTACAAATCGTGTGTAATCGTCAATTACTTTTCGCGTTAATTCGGCACCTTTCGGTAAGCGTAAAGCAACTATGCGCCCCTGCGGATCATTGGCTAGCTCTTTAAAGACTTTAAATTCGACGGTTTTCATCAGATCCGTTACGTCGACAAATTTCAAAGGATTACGAAGATCAGGCCTGTCTGTACCGTAGTTTTTAATTGCTTCCGCATAAGTCATACGTGGAAAAGGATTGGGTAAATCCACATTTAAAAAAGTGGAAAATAAATAACGGATTAAGTTTTCCATCAGATCCTGAATATCTTTCTCTTCTACAAAGGCCATTTCCAAATCGAGTTGAGTGAATTCGGGCTGGCGGTCGGCCCGGAGATCTTCATCGCGGAAGCAGCGAACGATTTGGTAATATCGATCAAAACCCGCCACCATCAAAATTTCTTTAAAAATTTGTGGCGATTGTGGCAAGGCAAAGAAATGGCCGTGGTGAGTTCGACTGGGAACAAGATAATCACGGGCCCCTTCTGGGGTAGATTTAGTTAACATGGGAGTTTCTATGTCCAAAAACCCATGCTCATCCAAAAAGCGACGAATTTCCTGAATAATATAGGAGCGCATTTTGAGGCGGTGAGCCATCTCGGGTCGTCGTAAATCGAGATATCGGTATTTCAACCGCACTTCTTCGCTTACTTCTTGGTATTCATCGATATTAAAGGGCAACGGTTTGGATTTATTTAATAGAGTTAGATGCGTTGCCGCTATTTCAACTTCGCCAGAAGTGATATTTGGATTAGCCGTTCCTTCTGGCCGTTGGCGGACGCTACCTTTAACGCTGATGACATATTCATTTCGCAGGCTTTCAGCAGTTTTAAAGGCGGAAGGGCTGGCTGGATCACAAACAACTTGAACGAGTCCTTCTCGGTCGCGTAAATCGATAAAAATTAAATCGCCGTGATTTCGACGACCCTGAACCCAGCCTGCAAGAGTAATAGTTTGTCCAATCAATGCAGAATTAATTTTATTAGTGTAATGTGTGCGCATATTTTTCTCGGCTAACGACAAGCAGCTTTGAATAGTAGTGGGAGTTACAGGACGGATCAAGAGAAATTGCTAGGACACAATAATTCGGCGAGTTCTGTCACTTTCGCCAGAATTCACAAGGCCTTAGTGGATCGCTACTAGAGGTTCGTAGTTCTAATTTCTGGTTTTGAACCTGTTTGATATACCAATTTGTGGTAGAGGACCCCTTGGATCAAGAAAACATAGGGCAATAACCATACTAGTATAAAGATGAAAATTGCTACTCCCAATAGCCTCGCATAGGGGTGGATCATAGCGCCAATTATTAATGGAATGGTAGCAACAACAAAAAAGACATAAACGATTAACACCAGAAAAAGTACCTTAAACCAAAAATGCTTAGTGATTTGAAAGGAATTTATTAAGCTTTCCCAGGGGGTATGGTTTTTATCTACGATTAAGGGAATAACTAAAATAGTAAACACATAAACTAGAATAGAAGCTGCTCCAGAAAGTAAATAAAGCCACACGGCGTAACGACCAGCGGCATCAGCAATCACTGGAAGATGGAAAATATAATTTAAGATGGTGGCAAAGAATGTGATCAAAGCCATTCCAATCATGACTTGGAAGGTTTTATGGAAATATTGATATCCACTACCAGCGTTAATTTCCTCCCCTCGAGCTCGTTTAATCGCAGTCATCACCACACCAGAAAAGAAGGGCGCGATAACGATGCTATTTAAGATGGGCATAAAAAGATAACTGTAATGCACTAAAGGCGTTTTGGGGTTGATTTGGAATATTTTAATGACTATAATTTGAATAGTAAGAGAAGCGATTCCGATTAAAATCGCAATAGCCCAAATTGGCCATTTACTTCCGTTGACAAGTCGCCACGTTTCATTGAGAACGTCTTTAATTGCAAAATATTTGCCTCCAGGTAAGCTTTCCATGATGGTTCCCCTTTCGTTTGGATAAAGCCATTTCTTGGCAATGCTTTAATTATAGCAAATGATACGATTATAAATCGGGCGATGGTGGCTTCATGGTTGGTGTAACGACGCCCAGCGAAATAATCATTCGGAACGCTTCTTCAATCGCAATATTGAGATCAATAACGTCTTTCTGAAAAACCAACATTAGAAAGCCCGATGTTGGGTTGGGAGTTGTGGGCACGAAAACTGCTAGGATGTCTTTTCCCTCATAAAGGCATTTCCTTAAAATCGTTAGCGGTCATAAAACCCACGCTCTAGGTGCCTCGACATGGAAATTCGATTAATACCACTTTTCGAAAAGATTGACCTTTTGATTGAACAAAAGCATGGATAACTTGTTTTACTGCCATATAAATACTGCGAACGAGGGGGATACGGGCTAGTATTTTCTCCCACCAGCTAATAAATTGGCGACCAATATAAAGTTAGTAACTAATAAAATCCATCAAAAAAAATAATTATTAAGGTGAAAAAATTAACCCAAAACCTGGGAAGTCATGGCCAAATAATTGGTCAGGTTGCTAACAATGAAGTAGAAGGCGGTAAAGTGCTATCTAGCTGTCTAAAAGATCAACTAGGAAACGAATAACAATAAACGTTATCCAAATGGGTAGCTAAACGAAGTAAGCCTTGTAATTAAGTAACGTCGGATAAATGGTTTTCCTTTCATCTATTCTTCTTTTTTATTTTTTTTAGTCTCTTGTAGCTTTTCTTTGGTATCTTTAATTTTTTCTCTGTCTTTGTTGTTGTCTTTGGTGATTTTGATTTTCCTTTATCGTGAAAATCGGTGACATACCAGCCTGCCCCTTTAAGCTGAAAACCAGTGGGAGAAACCAAACATTTCAAAGTTTGTTCATGACAGGTGGAACATTTAGTCACGAAGGAGTTGGTAATTTTTTGTAATATCTCAGTCCATTCTGCGCAATTTTAACATTGATATTCGTAGATCGGCATAGGATTTTTACCATTTTAGTATGTCTCTATTTTAAATATTTTGAAAGACAATTCTAGCAGAAATAAATGTGGTAGAAACTCCCTAGAGTAGAGATCGTAGGTGCTCCTGAACTTCTTCCAGAGGCTCGTCATCAAAGGCTTTTAGCCGATCCAGACTTTTTTAAATTTTCTTAAACGATTTCGCGTTCGAACTATTCAAGATTAGAGACAACCTGAGTGAAGGAAATAATTCCAAGAGCGATAAACATTAAAAAAATAAGCAAATAATATAAAGGTTGAGATATCTCTGGGTGAAGGGTATCAAAGGTGTAAGAACAAACTTTTTCATCACTTAATTGACATAAAATTTCCAATAATTGGTTCATCGAACCATTAATTACGAAAAATAATTGAGGAAGTGTAAAAGTTCTCATGATGGATATACTGAGAATGAGATATTCCCATATAAATTTTAATAATCTGTGAAAGAGAAGCTAAAATAAAGGATGTTTTTTGATATGTTATTCCATATAAAAAATCCTTCAAATTTTCTCTTTGCTTGGATAAATTTACGTTTAAAGGTCGTATAAGCTTAGCGCCTGACAGACCAAAAGCAAGAATTTCAAGATCCCATAAAGTACCTAATGAATAATTTTCACTGATTCCTAAGTAATGTTCAAGGACATGATTAACCGATAAAATTCCACCAGGTATTTTATATAAGAAAAGAAGGAATTTGAAGTAAATGATTTTTAAAATTCCTTATCATAAATTACAAAATGCTCCTAAATTTTCGTAATTTGATCTTTAATTAATATCAATTCTTCCTCATCGATACCAAATTAGATTTTGAGCACCTGATTATTAACTAAGAAAGGAATGATATACTTTTTTTCCATTTATTAGCAGGGTTTAAATTTCAAAGGAAAGTACTTTCTTGCAAATTTTGATGAATTGGTTAATTTTTTGATTAGGTAATTTCGGTCGGTAACTTAAAGATAGATAATAGTGAGAAAAGTGATCGTTGACCCAAAAAAAACCTAAATAATTGGACTTGAAATACTGTTTCCTACTTAATCGGAAAGACCATATAAGTCTAGAAATTTCATATAAAAATATATTTATGATAAGGTTTTAAATATAGGAAGAAAGAGGAAGAATTTGATAAAAAAAATTAGCTAACCGTTTTCTTTATCCTGAGGGGGTTAGTTTCCAATAGCATAATATTATTAGAATTTTTAATTAATTTTCCAGGTAAACAGAGTATCGCCGGCCGTTCTGCATAAAATACGCTGCGTGATCAAGATGATGTCACTATATATTATATCAGTTTATTATTAATAAATTCTTAAGTGGACTATAAAATAGTTGAGTAATTTTTTTAAGATGTAATTTTTTTCCGATTGGTATTTTTCTATTTAAAAAGAGAGATTAAGACTTTATTAATAAGATGCTTTTAATTCTATTAATTCTATTTTTTTTAAAAAATAATTTAATGATAAAAAAATATTTCTTCCTATTTCTAACATCTTGCCTATGGGAATAAAATAAGAAAAATAAAAAGGTTCTCTACTAATAATTACGATTAGTTTCCTGATTTCATTGTGAGTAAATTATATGAAGTTATTGGTACAAAATTTCAATTTGGAAGTCAATCACTTAAAAATGACATTGATGAAAGAGGTCTAGTAAGAGAGGAGGGAGGTGAAAATTTTAATAATTTTTTTCTTATTTTTCTAACTCTTTTTACTAATTTTCGTTGATTAAAGTAGATTCTAAAAATTCTGTTTGTTATAAATATTTTTTATATTCCGTAGCTGGAGCAATTTTCTTTGGAAAGAATTCTTTCCAAAGATTGTTTCATAAGGTTACAGTTTTCTTTATCTGATTGAAATTCAAGCCATTCGGGTCAAAATTCTACCTTAAAAGATAATGAAAATACTTTTGAAAACATTCGTAAACAATAGCCTACTAGGTTAATTTGTTTATAATCTGATGTATTTATTATTTCTTGGAAGGGAGACAGTGAAACGTATTTTTAGACAATCGCTTGAAAAAAGTTCATTGTATCCTCCTGGCAATAAAGCCTAACCTCCTTCATTATCAATACGTTGGACTCCAAGATTAAGCCAACGTAATTCTAGATCAATCTCTGAAATGTGGTTGGTTGTTATAGTTAAATAAATTCCAAAAATTTATCCATTTTTTTGTTCAAATGGAAAATAAACTTTGGTATACATGTAGGTTTTATTTCTATAAGTTTTTAACAATCCTTTCTCTGATTTATATGGCACTTGGTTTTCTTCTAAATGCTTTAAAATTTGATTTTCTAGGGCATCAAAAGTTTTCATTAGTTCAGGGTCTAAATAAAGAACATAGTCATTGTCAGAGCTTTTCGAATGAGTAAATCTTCGGGTAAAGAGACGAGATCCAACTTCGGCTATTTTGGGGTTCCCTATATCTTCAAATGAGGGAAAAATCTCTTTGTGCCTAGCATATTCATCTTAAAAATTTAATTCATTTAGCATATGAAATTGACAGATTTTTCTAGATAACTCCTAATTTGATAATTCTATTTCTAAAAAAAGTAATTAGAGCACAACTCCATTGGTATGTTAAATGATTCCAATACTCTTCCTAAAGCTCACTGCCTTAGATTAAAACTTATTTTTTTTTAAAATTTAAATTTAAATTTTCGACTTATTAAAATTACATTTTAATAATGCTACTTTTTCAAAAAAAAATATTATCTTCAAATCTATAAATACTATCTGGAAAAAATTAATATTCAGAAGATTACGATCAAAATTAAATAAAAATTTTAATAATCGTAAAAATTTTCTTGTTCTTTTTTCTTTGAATGTGTAGGAATTTTACTAGATCTGGAGTTCATGGAAGTAACTCCTTTCTTATCTTTTAATTTTTTTATATTTTTTATTTCTTTTTTTATTTTAATCTTCTTCAAGAAGTAATTATGTTTTTGTATAATAATTAAAATGGCTTTTTCTTTTAGGAGTTATTCTTTCTTTCTGGAAAAATCAGAATTATAATATTTGTATATCGCTAAATTAAATTATTCTAAAATTACTCTTTCTAAATCAGTTTGGGTGAACCAAATTCCTATTACTGCTTTTCTTGAAATTTGATTTCTATTTAATGGATACTCCATTAGCTTATCAAAAATCTCCTTTAAATAGCTTCCTAATATAGTCAAATGAGCTAAGAGAATATTTTTCAAATTGTAAAGCGAAGGAATAAGCTGAGAAAATATATAATTCATAGCTTGAGTCAGGTTATATTTCCTATGATTTGACTTGGTAAGAATATTGAAAATCTATAAATAGAGATTATATCTGCGTAATTCACAGTAGGTATTAAAGCGCGTCAGTCCATTAATGGAAGAAAGGAGAGTTAGGTAATTAATAAAAAATCCTTTTAATTTCTCTAAAGAATTTTTTTAAGGATAAATAATTTTCTTGAGATATTAATTGATCAAAGAAAATAATAATTTCTAAATAAGAATTGAGTAGTTTAGCTTTATAATTGGAGTATGGTTTCGTGTGATAAATATTGCCAAGGTAGACTTCATTACAGGGATATAATTTAGTTTTCTTTAGAAAATTCAAACATTAAATAAAGAGCATGAATAGAACTATATTTTTTTAGGAGTTGGAACTTCTGAAACTCCAATTTTTTTAAATTTTTGATGATAATTCCATTTATTAGATTTAGACGCTGAGATTCTAGGAGATTATTTACAGATTTTATGAAAAGAAGAGTCGGCATTTTTAAAAATTTCAACTTTCCAAGATGATGCGAGATTCAAAAAAAGCTAGTATTTTTTAAAATATTAAAAATAGATAGAGTTTTAGATTGGATTAAACAGACTTGATATTCATCTTTCGGAAGTTCATTTATTAGTTAAAAAGCTAATTCAAAGTTTTTAAAATGGAGGGCTTTTATAAAAGTAGGGTAAGTTCCAGGCCAATAGCCAATATAAGTAAGGATTTTTCTTTTGCTTTTCTTACAACCTTCCTTTAACGGCATTATAAAATTCCCAAGAACTATAATGGAAAGTTTCCGTAATTATGTTAAGATAGATGTTGGAAGTTTTTATTTTAACTTTCTGACGAAAAAATAAGGCGGATGAAAGATTATCTAATAGTTAGAAAATAGGTTTGAATTACGTAAACAGATCACCCAATAAATAAAAGGATCAGCCCATTTTCTGTGGTAATTATTTAATCAATGCAATAAGTAACTGCTTGCAATTTGGACGATGTTAAGTTTTTAAGTGCGATTCTTGTGAATCGAGTGATATGCTTTTTATTTGCCAGACCCACTTTCATAGTTCAGATTTACGCAATAAGTAGGAATTTTTCATATTTTCATAATCTAATCTATAGATAAATTTTGTAAAAATCTTTCAGGATTTTTTTTGTAATTTATTTAATTCAAGTTTTATTATTTCTGGTGTTATGTCGAAATTTTTTAATAGAAAAAAATAGATAATCCCATACTTTCATTGTAAATTTTAAAAAAATCAAATTATTATACCCCAATTTTTTTAACTTTAGGTATACGAGTATACGGAATAAAGATTAAGAAATATTAAAATAATTTTGTCTCTACGCGTGATAAAATAAAAATATCTATTTTGTTTTTATTCGCGGCCGCACAATTTCGACGTCCCGCGGACAAGCCGTGGAAGGATAAAATAGCTCGTTTTTTTTAAAATAAATTATTTCAATTTGATAAAACCAAAACAGGCTGCAGAGGCAACCTGTTTTAAACGTGAGTGGTTTTCTAAAGTTTTTTTATTCATCCCATCTTAGCGTACCGCCAGCTTGGTATTCAATCACGCGAGTTTCAAAAAAGTTCTTTTCTTTTTTAAGATCCATCATTTCACTCATCCAAGGAAAAGTATTTTTAGAGCCAGGAAATTGTTCGGATAAGCCAATTTGAGAAAAACGACGGTTAGCAATGTATTGTAGATAGTCTTTAAACATTTCGGCGTTTAATCCCAAGATGCCTCGTGGTATGGTGTCTTTAGCGTACTGATATTCAAGATCTACTCCCTCTAGAATTATTTTAGTGACTTCTTCTTGAAAATTTTTCGTCCATAAATGAGGATTCTCGATCTTAATTTGATTAATCACATCAATACCAAAATTTACATGCATTGATTCATCGCGCAAAATATATTGAAATTGCTCTGAAGTACCAGTCATTTTACCGCGTCGCCCCATGGCAAGAATTTGAGTAAAACCTACATAAAAGAAAAGTCCTTCAAAAACTACATAAAATGCAATTAAATCTCGCAATAAACGCTGATCAGCTTCTGGAGTTCCAGTTTTAAAAGCAGGATCTGCAAGACTTTGAGTGAAAGGCAGTGCCCACGCAGCTTTTTTAGCCACTGCGGGCAATTCCCGATACATATTAAAAACTTCCGCCTCATCTAATCCTAGACTTTCAATGATGTGTTGATAAGCATGTGTATGTAAGGCTTCTTCGAATGCTTGACGCAATATATATTGGCGACATTCAGGATTGGTGATATGCCGGTATATTGCCAATACCAAATTATTGGCTACTAAAGAATCCGCCGTTGAGAAGAAACCAAGACTTCGCTTCACAATCATTCGTTCGTCCGCGGTTAGCCCATGAGGATCTTTCCATAAGGCAATATCTGCCGTCATATTAATCTCATTAGGCATCCAATGGTTGGCACAGCCGGATAAATATTTTTGCCATGCCCACTTGTACTTGAAGGGAACTAATTGATTAAGATCAGCGTGGCAATTAATAATTTTTTTATCGTCAACTTGGATCCGTGAAGCTCCCATTTCAAGCTGTTCTAATCCTGTTGCCCCACTATGAGGGGTGCTGCTCCCTGATTCCCCGCCACCCTCTTCATCTTCCAGGTTGGAGTTGTCCTCTAAAGTGGCTACTCGTTTATTCTCAACAGGTTTTTCTGAAGTATCGCTCAAGGGGTTCGGATCATGATAATCGCCCCAATTGAGTAGGTTGCTGGTTTCTTGGTAGTTTGACATCTTTCTTCTCCTTCTTAGCTTCGGATAGATACAGCCATTCTTGGAAAACGGGAATTGGGGGTGCCAGCATTGTCATTCTTTCCCACGAATTCCCGCTCTCGTAAAAATAACTGCTTGAGATTGACTTTTCATTGACAGGCCTCGCAATCGGTGTTATCGATTGAGCAGGCATTCGGAGCAGTTTGATCTGTGACCGCATTTAGTGTTGCATCATGAATAGTCGCCTTTTCCGTTCCGGTCGCTCCCATGCTGCGTAGATAATAGGTTGTTTTCAATCCCCGCATCCAGGCCATACGATAAAGAACATCGAGTTTTTTACCCGACGGTTCTGCCATATATAAGTTAAGTGATTGTGCTTGATCAATCCATTTTTGTCGCCGCGATGCTGTTTCAACTAGCCATTGCGGTTCCACTTCAAACGCCGTCGCATATAACTTCTTAAGTTCTAAAGGAATCCGATCTATTTTTTGCACACTACCATTATAATATTTGAGGTCATGCACCATAACGTTATCCCATAAATGGCGACTTTTAAGTTCTTTGACCAAATAGGGATTTATGACCGTAAACTCGCCCGACAAATTCGATTTAACAAATAAGTTCTGATAAGTGGGCTCAATGGATTGAGAAATTCCACAAATATTGGAAATCGTTGCTGTAGGTGCAATTGCCATAACATTGGAATTGCGCATTCCATAAGTTTTGACTTCCTGACGTAATTGATCCCAATTTAACGTCTGATGAGTATTTTGTTCCAAATATTTTCCGCGATTCTTCTTCAACAATTGAATAGAGTCGATTGGTAAAATGCCCTGACTCCACAAGGAGCCTACGAAAGTTTCATAGGTGCCGCGTTCCTTAGCTAATTCTATCGAGCCTTGGATAGCATAATAGCTAATTATTTCCATGCTTTGATCTGCAAATTGTACGGCTGCTTCAGAAGTATAAGGAATCTTTTGTATGTACAAGGCATCTTGGAAGCCCATCAAACCCAGGCCGATGGGTCTATGTTTAAGGTTAGAATTACGCGCTTGTGGCACGCTGTAGTAATTAATATCGATGACATTATCCAACATCCTAATTGCCGTTTTAATAGTGCGAGCCAATTTCTCAACGTCTAATTTCCCTTCTTTCATATGATTGACGAGATTAATACTGCCCAAGTTACAAACAGCAATTTCATCTATCGAGGTATTCAAAGTTATTTCTGTACATAAATTGGAACTATGAATGACGCCGACATGTTGTTGGGGCGAGCGTAAATTGCAGGCATCTTTGAACGTCACCCAAGGATGGCCGGTTTCAAAAAGCATACTAAGAATCTTGCGCCACAATGAAACAGCGGAAATGTTTTTCGCACGAATTTCACCTCGACGAGCTTTTTCTTCATATTCGACATACGTCTTTTCAAAAGATTCACCAAATTTATCATGTAGGTTCGGCACCTCATCGGGGGAAAACAAAGTCCAAGACTCATTTTCAAAGACTCGCTTCATAAATAAATCTGGAATCCAATTGGCTGTATTCATGTCGTGAGTTCGGCGACGGTCATCACCTGTGTTTTTGCGTAAGTCCAAAAACTCTTCAATATCCATATGCCAGGTTTCTAAATAAGCACAAACAGCACCTTTGCGTTTTCCTCCTTGATTCACGGCAATAGCAGTAGCGTCAGCCACGTTTAAAAAAGGAATAACTCCCAATGATTTTCCGTTAGTGCCTTTGATATAAGCGCCCATTGCGCGTACTGGGGTCCAATCATTACCTAAACCGCCGGCATATTTAGATAATAAAGCGTTATCTTTAAGAGCGCCGTAAATACCTTCTAAGCTGTCGGGTACGGTAGTTAAAAAACAGCTAGAAAGTTGAGGGAAGAGCGTGCCTGAATTAAATAATGTCGGTGTTGAAGTCATAAAATCAAAAGAGGAAAGAACATTATAGAATTCAATTGCCCGTTCGGTGCGGTCTTTTCCTTCCGATTGAGCTAATCCCATTGCTACACGCATAAAGAAAACTTGAGGTAGTTCGATACGTACTTGATGATGATGAATTAGATAACGATCATACAGCGTTTGCAAACTCAAATAGGTGAATTGCTGATCGCATTCAGGCTTTAAAACTTGGCCCAAGCGATTTAAATCGAAGTTATTTAGATTGGGATCTAAATGCTCTGTCTCGATTCCTTTTTGAATAAATTTTTTAAAGGCTTTAGGATAATAGTGGGCAATTTCTTCATGAATTAAATCATGAGCCATGTTTAAACCATTTAGCGCTTCGCTATAGAGATCGTGTAAGAGCAATCGTGCAGTGACATAGGTGTAATTCGGTTCATTTTCTACAAGCGTCCGCGCGGTCATCACTAACGCTTTATAAATGTCTTTCAAAGCAACGCCATCAAATAGATTATCCTTTGTTTCCTCTAAAATTTTGTTGGCATCTACGTCTTCTAGATCACTGCAAGCTAAATGGACGATGCGAGTTAGCCACATATCGTCCAGAGAAACTTTGGCACCATCGTCGAGTGTTACGCGAATACCACTTTCTAGAGGGGGTGTTTTTTGTTCTTCTCGTTGTTTGCGACGTTCTTCTCGGTATAAGACGTAGGCACGGGCTACTTTATGTAGCCCCGCATACATCAGTGCGAGCTCTACTTTGTCTTGAATTGTCTCAATATGGATAGTACCCCCAGATGGCCAACGCTTTTGGAATATGGCGGTAATCTGCTCAGTAAGTCGGGTAACGATTTCTTGAACTCGATTGGAATCTTGAGCCAATTCTCCTTCTACAGCCAAGAAGGCTTTTTTCATTGCGATAGCAACACGACTGACATCGTATTTCACGACCCGCCCATCGCGCTTAATTACGTGTAATTGACCAGGCTGAACAGCGTTTAATGGAATGGTAGATTGAGAATCAAGAGCCGGTTGGTTGTTTTTGTTTGTGTTTATTTCCATGAAATCTCCTGGCCAATAAAAAATAGGGTTTGTATACAGGTTAATATTGATTGGGAATAAATTTTTTGATCTCTGGCTTGGCAGCTCACCGAATTGGTTCATTCCCTTGAACCCACAATATATGAGTATTTTCTTCCTTAATTATATGCAGAATAATGTGTTTTAGTGTGAATTGCAAGTAGAGTAACGTGGGGAAAGCTGTGGATAAAATACAGAACTCAAAATAGTTGGTTGCGGCTTAGAAGTGGAGGAGGTGCTATTTATAAATTTTTCTTGCAAAAAAAGTTATGGAAAGTCGTTAGCAAGGAAACAATGAGTTAAGATGGTGTAGTGGACCAACCAGTTATTGACAAACGTGGATTTCGATTGAGTGTTGGAATGGTTCTGGTAAACCAGCAGGGGAAAGTATTTTGGGGTCGCCGGGTAGGAGATTTAAATGCCTGGCAATTTCCTCAAGGAGGTCTTTTACCTAAATGAAACGCTGTATGAAGCGATGGTCCGAGAGCTGAAGGAAGAAATAGGTTTGACGGTTAGCGAGATTTTTTACGTGGCTGAAACCCGGAGTTGGTATCGCTACCGGTTATCCGAACGATTTCGTCGTTATGAAAATGGCAGGGCTTATTGGCCAGCGGCAAAAAATGGTTTTTGTTGTGTTTGGTAGGCGATGATGACTCCATATCTCTGATTCATTTATCGCAACCAGAATTTGACCAGTGGTGTTGGGTGGAATATTGGTACCCCGTTAATCACGTGGTGAAATTTAAACGCGCGATTTATCGTAGCGTTTTGAAAGAATTTTTCGAGTTTGTTCAACCATGATGTTAAAAATTCTTGGCCAGATTACTCAAGAAGTAAATGCTGCTCCGAATTTGGAAGAAGCCTTGACGCTTGTGGTTAAACGATTGTGTGAAGATTTACCCGCTGATGCTTGTAGTATTTTTATTTGTGATGATGTGCACGGAGAGTACGTTTTAATGGCCACCCAAGGGTTAAACAGAAAACAAGTTAGCAAAGCACGTCTCAAATTTGGGGAAGGATTAATTGGGTTAATTGGCGAGCGGGAAGAACCTATTAATTTGGCGGATGCGCCTCTTCATCCCAGTTTTAAGCGCTGCCCTGAATTAAGTGAGGACGAATATCATGGTTTTTTAGGAATTCCCATTATTGAACAAGGCGAATTGCTGGGTTTATTAATGGTCCAGCAGCGGGAGAATCGCCCTTTTGCTAAAGAAGAAGAAGCTTTCTGCGTCACTGTGGCAGTTCACTTAGCCGCTGAAATTGCTCATGCTCGCGCTAAAAGAGCATTGGAGGAATTAGGAGCTCAAAAACGGCGTCGGAAAAAAACAGAAACAGTTTTATTTGGTATACCAGGCTCTTCAGGCGTGGCTATTGGAACCGCTATGGTTGTATACCCGCCAGCAGATTTGGACGCGGTTCCTGATCAAGAAATTACAGATATCGAAATAGAAATTTCTGATTTTGAAACCGCTCTTGCTGCAGCGCGTGATGAAATCCACCGCCTACAAGTGCGAGCCAAAAATTCTCTCAGTGTAGCAGAAAATGCGCTATTCGATGCTTATCTTCGATTGCTTGATAGTCGAACTTTCATTAATGAAGTTATTGCTGAAATTAAAGGAGGACAATGGGCACAAGGGGCCTTAAAACGCGTTATTAAAAAACACGTGCTTCATTTTGAATCTTTGGAGGATCCTTATTTACGAGAACGGGCTGCTGATTTTCGAGATTTGGGGCGCCGCGTTCTGGGTCATTTACAATTTAGCGAACAAGAAGAATTGGAATATCCAAAAAATACCATCTTGGTGAGCGATGAAGTGACACCAACCTCTCTGATGGAAGTTCCTCGTGATCGTTTAAAAGGTGTGATATCTGGGACGGGATCGAATAACTCTCATGTTGCTATTTTAGCGCGTGCCTTCGGACTTCCAGCTGTGATGGGGGTGCGTGGAACTCCGCTTTTTAAATTATCTTCACAAGAACTTATTGTGGATGGTTATAATGGTCAAATTTATTTGTCTCCCTCGGCTGAGATTAAAAAAGAATTCAAAGCACTGGCTCAAGAAGAGCATCAACTCGATGAAGAATTAAAAGCATTGCGTGACTTACCTGCCGAAACAATCGATGGTCATGCGTTAGCGCTTTACGTTAATACAGGTTTGGCTATCGAGGGAGGGCTTTCGCTAAGCGTGGGTGCTGAAGGAGTGGGATTATATCGTACCGAAATGCCCTTTATGATTCGCGATCGATTTCCCAGCGAAGAAGAACAACGTATTATGTATCGGCAATTGTTAAATACGTTTGCTCCTCGTCCAGTCATCATGCGCACATTAGACATTGGGGGCGACAAAACCTTACCTTATTTCACTGTGGAAGAAGACAATCCTTTTCTTGGATGGCGAGGTATTCGAGTCACCTTGGATCATCCGGAAATTTTCTTACAACAAGTTCGTGCTATGTTGCACGCTAGCGAGGGGTTAAATAATTTATCCTTATTATTGCCGATGATTACTTCCGTAAGGGAAGTAGAAACGGCTATTCGTATGATAAATCAAGCGCACGAAGAATTAATTGAAGAAAATGTGAAAATTGAATTGCCGTCAATTGGATTAATGATGGAGGTACCAGCAACGGTTTACCAAGCTTATGAATTAGCAAAACGAGTAGATTTTCTCTCTGTTGGAAGTAATGATTTAATTCAATATTTATTAGCCGTCGATCGTAATAATCCGCGGGTAGCAAATCTTTACGATAGCCTACATCCCGCCGTTTTGCAAGCTCTAAAAATTGTCGTAAAAGCAGGGCATAAAGCAGGAAAGCCAGTTAGTATTTGTGGAGAAATGGCAGGTGATCCTCTGGCCGTAGTTTTATTGTTGGCAATGGGATTTGATATGTTGAGTATGAACGCTCGAATATTACCGCGCGTGAAATGGGTTATTCGTAATTTCTCATTAGAGAAAACCAAAGAATTATTAGAAGAAGTTTTAAAAATGGATGATCCCAAAGATATTCGTCTTCATATGGAAAATACTCTGGAAGAAGCAGGTTTGGGGGGGCTAATTCGTGCGGGAAGGTAAAAAATACTGAGTTTTCTCAGATTATTTCTGTTTGAATTCCCTGCAATAAGTCATAGGCTTGAGGAGTTTATAATGCTTCATTATCCAAATATTAATCCAATAGCCTTTAAACTAGGGTGGATTAAAGTGCATTGGTATGGACTCATGTATTTAGTGGGATTTGTATCTGCTTGGGGGTTAGCCTTATATCGTGCTCGTCAACCCCAGAGAGGGTGGAATCCGGCGCAAGTTGGCGATTTAATTTTTTACAGTGCGTTGGGGGTAATTATTGGTGGCCGGTTAGGGTACATGATTTTTTATGATTTTTTTAATTTTATTGCTAACCCGTTGACTATTTTTGAAGTATGGCATGGAGGTATGTCGTTTCATGGTGGTCTTATTGGAGTGGGAATAGCTATGTGGCTTTTCAGCCGTCGAACTAAAAAGCAATGGATGTATGTAACCGATTTTTCTGTACCTTTAGTGCCCTTAGGTTTAGCAGCAGGAAGAATCGGGAATTTCATCAACGGTGAATTATGGGGACGGGTCACAACAGCGCCTTGGGGAATGCTCTTCCCCAATGTGGGGCCTTTCCTACGTCATCCCTCACAGCTCTATGAATTCTTTTTAGAAGGAATTTTGCTCTTTATTATTATATGGTGGTTTTCTGATAAACTTCGACCGCGATTTGCGGTAACATCCTTATTCTTACTATTTTATGGATTATTTCGCTTCACGGTGGAATTTTTTCGTCAGCCCGATCCGCAATTGGGATATATTGCATTTGGGTGTTTGACTATGGGACAACTTCTATCGTTACCAATGATTATCGGCGGCGGGTTAGGTTTGTGGTGGGCATATCGGCACAGGGAACATTGAAATGATTAAACAATTCGTTAATTCGTTCTTATTATATTACTTTCATTTTGGCGGCGATATTTTTTAGAACTGAACTGAGGCATATTACTGAACTGAGGCATATTTTAGATGGATTAATTTATGTTTACAATTATATTACGCGAATGCTTGATATGATCTTTTCCGATGATGCAGCGGGAAGGCTGATTCAAAATATGATAGCCCTCTTAATTATTCCACTGCTGGCTAGCTTTATCATTGCGAGTGTATTTTGGTTGATTAAACGTGTGGCTATGCCGCATATTATGCCCGTTATATATGGGTACTTTGGTTAATCTTGCTAACAACCATGGTAGCGCAAATGCATATGATGCCATTGGCGAAGCAAGCTTCGGCAAAAAAAAATCTCGTAGTGATAGGATGATGAAACAATACCTCGAGTTTTTAAATTTCATTCTGGAACACGGTATTAGTAAGAAAAATCGAACTGGCGTTAGTACACGTAGTATTTTTAGCTACGAAATGCGGTTTGATTTGCAGCAAAGATTCCCTTTAATCACGACAAAGAAAATCCATCTAAAAAGCGTTATTTATGAATTGTTATGGTTTTTAAAAGGCGATACTAATATTCAATATTTAAATGATAATGGCGTTACTATATGGGATGAATGGGCAGATGAAAATGGGGAATTAGGGCCTATTTATGGAAAGCAATGGCGTCATTGGCAGTGTGTTGATGGGCGGATCATCGATCAAATGGAACGACTCCTTGATACTATAAAAACTAATCCTGATTCACGAAGATTGATTGTTAGTGCTTGGAACGTAGGGGAATTAGATCAAATGGCCTTGCCGCCATGTCATTTGCTTTTTCAATTTTACATAGTTGATAGCACGATTTCCTGTAAATTGACCCAACGGTCAGCAGATGCTTTTTTAGGGGTACCTTTTAATATCGCTTCTTATTCGTTATTAACGCATATGGTGGCTGAGCAATTTGATTTAAAAGTAGGAGAATTTATTTGGTCGGGAGGCGATTGTCACATTTACAATAATCACTTGGACCAAGTTCGTGAACAATTATCGCGTTCCCCTCGTGAATTACCGCAATTAAAAATCAGACGAAAACCGGCATCGTTGTACAATTACGATTTCGCTGACTTTGAAATTATTAATTACAATCCTCACCCGGCTATTAAAGCGCCGGTGGCGGTCTAGTTTTTTTTGACGCAGTTATTTTTCCAAAAACTATTGCATAGGTTTCAAATTCATCCATTAACTTCATTATAACGAACGGACCCTTAATTCGGGCTCGTGATCTACTTCCATTCCCATTTTCTTCATCCACTTTATTATTTTCATTTTCTTGAGCAGCCTCCAGATTTAGTAGCAGAGTTATCAGCTGCTGGAAAGTTTGGTGGTGCAAAAAAATCTATTTCGGAGTCTTTCTAATCTCTGATCAAATGCCTCCACTGTTCTCATAAGGAGAAAGAGCAAAGGCATTGATAAAAAAACTATTATGGTACTAATTAGCTTCAATTCATCACCACTGCAGATTAAGTGGCTTATAAGAAGTAGCGAAAAACTAAATAGCAGAAACAGTTTTTTTCTCGCCGGAAGACTTTCTTGAAGAATCGCGCATTTAAAAATTTTTCCTCTTTGATTTAATTTTTCCATTGGATAACAAAATACAGAAATCCTAATAGAAACTTAATAAAGAAAAAAATCATAAAAAATCATAGGACGCATTTAGAACGAATTGAAATCTATCGAAAATTAGACGAAGGAAACAGATCTATTGATGTTATACTTAATTTATTAAAATGGTGAATTTAAGAAAAGGCAAATGTTTAAAAAGTTCTTGATCGGATTATTTTTATTATTATTGTTATTAATAGCCCACCTTAGTTATGGTCAAGGTAATGTTTGTATTGTAAACGCCGCTACGAAAGTAGGTCTTGATGTATGATGTACTCATTCTTTATGTGAACTTACCGAAAGTACAACCTGTAGATATTTAGACATGGTGCAAAAATTGACTTGGTGAAAATAATGCCCATCTCTGTGAGATAAATGTTAATCCGAACAGTTCTTCCACTGTTACTACAGTAATGGGATCAGAGAGAAATCCTCCAATGATATTTCTAAAGCCGAGATAGGGAAATTAGATTATTTTAGAGCTTAAGCTCCCTCCTTTTAAGAGAAAATTTAATAAGCTCTCAGAAAGCGTAAATCGAAGGATGATTAAATTGCTTTTAAATAATAGTGATTATTATAATTTAAATCATAAGGTAAAAAAAAATAAGATGGCAATTAGTTGGAAGGTTTGTGATGGCAGGATGATGGGTTGTAGGTATTGTCTTCAATGTTTTTAATCGAGATGAAAGTGGGAATGATGATACCTTGGAGATGTTAGCCGAGATTGGAAAGAATTCTCTCTTTTGGGCTGCGGGCATTGCCGCAATAGGAATTGCTGTAAAAGGGATATTCTGGTGTTTTGGAAAGTTGGGAAGAGTGGATGAACAACTTGGGACTAGGCGGCTCCTTGGCTCAAGGTATGGCAGCGTCGATACCACTAGCACTATAGAAGAAGTAAGCGCAACTTAAGTCGTGTCATAGGTGTGGTGTGACTCTGATTTTCTGAAATAAAAAATTCCCTGAGGTAGGGGGGTAGACCAGGGATTTTGTTATAGGAGTTTTTTTATTAGGAATGGGCATTTAACCCATGCAACATAAGAAGCGCTTCATACAATTGGTAATCTGTTTTTGCTAATTCTAATTGAGCTTCCAATAGTTTTTTTTCTTGTTCAACCGCTGTTTTCGAGCTTTTAACCATATCATTGGGTAAATGATTTTGGAAATCTGCTTCATCGAGGGTTAAGCCCATTTCAGCAGGCTTGATGGTAAATTCGGGCACAGTAACGTTTGGAATAATTCCTTTTTCTTGAATTTCTCGACCAGCTGGGGTGTAGTACAAAGCCGTGGTTAATTTAATGGCATCGTCATGACCAATAGGCAACACAGTTTGAACAGATCCTTTTCCAAAGCTCGGCGTACCCATAATGATAGCGCGTTTATAATCTTGAAGAGCACCTGCTACGATTTCTGAAGCAGAAGCAGAGCCTCCATTAATTAACAACACCATCGGAGTGTTAGGAATTAAATCCCCCGGGGTAGCTTTGATTTCAATGTCGGCGCCGGGAACTCGACCTTTGGTATAAACAATGTAATCGTTATATTGATGAATTTTATTGGAATCGAGAAAACTATCAGCTACTCCAGCACTGACATCCAAAAGTCCGCCGGGATTATTCCGCAAATCAAGAACTAAACCTTTCAAATGACTATTGGACTCCGTTTTCAATTTAGAAATTGCCTCATGCAATTGTGTGACCACAGGCCCTTGGAAAAAGGTAATTTGAACGTAGCCGTAGCCTGGTTCCAACATCTTACTTTTTACGCTAATTAAATGAATCGGTTCGCGAGTGATATTAAAAATAAGAGGTTTATCCCTAAATTTTCGTAAAACCGTTAATGTAACACTGGTGCCTTTCTTGCCTTTTATCCTACTTACTGCTTCCGGTAAACTCATATTTTGAACCAGTTGTCCGTTAATTTTTAAGATAAAATCATTGGGTTTAATTTCGGCGCGGGCAGCAGGAGAGTCGTCTAGCGGACTAATGACTTTTAAAAGTCTATCTTTTGAAAGAGTAAGTTCAATGCCGATGCCTACAAATTCGCCCGATACAGTCGTTTTAAGCTCTTTCAAATCGTTAGTGTCGAGATAGCTGGAATGAGGGTCAAGGCTGGCGATCATGCCACTAATGGCACTATTGAACAATTCATCATTGTCAACATTCTTAATGTAATAACGGTGGATAAGGGCTATAGTGGTAAGGAAGCGTTGAATATCCTTTTTTGACAATTCATCGTTTTGATTTTCAATTTGCGTTGGCGTTATTGTTGGCAGCAATGGATGAGGAATAGCTAGGGTGGATGTCAAAAAACTCAAGCCCAAACCAAAAAATGATGTTACGAATACAATTTTACCTTTAGAAATAGATCGCAGTTTATTTCTGCTGATTGACCAGCGTAACTTCATCGATTTTCTCATCGCTCGGACCATTCATTGTAAAGGATTTAGGGGTTTAGCATTATGGCGAATGGCAAAATAAACTGCTGGTTTTTCTCATAGCCGCCGCTTCGTCCTACAGTGGCTACCAAATCGCCTTTTTGGACCACGGCACCGGACTTTATTATATAAAAAATTATTCCGTCCATAAAGTGTCATATAACCATGTCCATGGTTTATAATCAATAAAAATCCATAATCTGGCAACCACTTAGCTAGCGAAAGCTACCTTGCCAAAAGCTACTGCATAAACGAGCTCGTCTTCGGATGCTGCGATCAAGATGTCGTCTCATTTTAATTCACTGTAGTTGATTGAAGTGCCGAAATAAGGAAGAAGGGTACCTTTCATGGGCCAGGTCAAATAACCTTTTAATTTAGCAAAATCCACCTTCATCACCGCACCGCCTCACGTCGAGCGCGTTGTTCGATACCGACTAGCGTGTTTTCTAATAGTTGTTTGTTGGTTAATAATTCATCCAGTCGCTGATTTTTAGTTTGAATTTCATTACTAAGATCTGAAATGGCTTGTTGACGCTCTCGTTTTGTATTTCTAATCTAGCAAGCATTTCACGTTTAGGCAGAACGGATTTATTGGGCGAGACCTTGATGTTGAGTGGCTGAGTGGCGAACTTAATTTCGTATGCTTTTCATACCGGTTTAATTTTTCTAATAACGCAGTCTGTTTTTTTAAATTCTCTTTTATTCTTTGAAGGTGGAACCGTATCCCGTTAGAAGCTATATCCGCTGATTTAAGTTTTTTTAAATAAATGACTCGTTTATTTTGATCTTGTGACAGAACGGCTTTAATGGTTGCAATTTTATGATTATTTTTTTGAGGTCGGAAAGATCTGCTGCAGCAAAATTCAATGGAAAGATTATCTCGATTAGAAAAGTGAGAAAAAGGATAAGCAAATTCCCTTGCATATTATTTCAAAATAATTAAGTTACGTCCTGTCATTTCAAAGGGTTTTTTGAGCCCGATAAGGAAGAGCAAAGTTGGCGCTACATCATCCAAAGCGCCAATTCCTTTTTGGAATTGAGCTTTTTTCCCTACGTAAATCAATGGTACCAGATTACAGGTATGAGCTGTATGCGGTTGTTTTGTTTTTTCGTCAAACATTTTTTCTGCATTGCCATGATCGGCCGTAATTAGGGCTTCGCCGCCGGCTGATTGCAATGCTTCAAGAATACGCTTTAGGCAATTATCGATCGTGTGAATAGCCGTCTTGGTAGCCGCTTCTTCACCCGTATGGCCCACCATGTCCGGATTAGCAAAATTGCAGACAATAAGATCGTAATCACCATTTTTAATCATTTCTATGAGTTTATCTGTTACTTCCTCAGCACTCATTTCAGGTTGAAGATCATAAGTGGCTATCTTGGGCGATGGAATTAACATTCGATCCTCTCCCGGAAAAGGGGCTTCTTGACCGCCATTTAAAAAATAAGTTACGTGAGCGTATTTTTCCGTTTCAGCAAGTCGCAGTTGCCGAAGACCCAAACGAGATAAATATTCACCCAAGGTATTGGTTAACTGCATCGGTGGAAAAGCGACGGAGGCATCGAGATTTTTTTCATAGGTTGTTAGAGTTACGAAACTAGCGAGCTTTGGGGTTACTTTTCTCTCGAAAGCTGTAAAAGAGTTATCAACAAATGCGTGCGTGAGTTGCCGAGCGCGATCAGCGCGAAAGTTCATAAAAATGATGACGTCGCCATCTTGCACGGTTAGGCGTTTTCCCCCATTGCAATGGATGCTAGTCGGTTTAACAAATTCATCGGTTTCGCCTTGTTCATAAGTAAGAGCAAGCCCCTCTTCGGCGGTGGCAGCGTGATGAGTAGCAATTCCTTTAGTTAATAAATCATACGCTTTTTGGGTTCGATCCCAGCGTTTGTCGCGGTCCATAGCATAATAACGGCCGATAAGAGATGCGATCTTGGCCTGGGTAGTACCCTTAGAAGGAGATTGAGAATAACTAAGGAACTGTTTATCAATTTTTTTAATAGACGATAACGCCGATTTTGGTGGAGTATCGCGGCCGTCCAAGATAGCGTGTAAATAATTTTTTTTTACACCCTGAAGATGCACCAATTCGATCATTGCTGCAATTTGGGTATCCCGACTATGTACCCCGCCAGGTGATAACAAACCAATTATATGGACGGCTTTGTCATGCTGTTTAGCTTTTTCGATGGCATCAATAAGAACAGGATTCTTGAAAAAATCACCGCTTGAGATCGCCTCATCAATTCGAGTTAAATCTTGAGGTACTTTCCGACCGGAACCAATGTGAAGATGCCCAACTTCTGAATTGCCCATTTGCCCTTCTGGCAAGCCTACCGTACTACCCGAAGCATGCAATAGTGTATGAGGGCAATGGAGCCATAATTCGTCTAAGGTGGGTGTATTAGCGAGCTTGATCGCGTTATGGGCCGTTTCTTCACTTTCCCCGAACCCATCAAGAATAATGAGTACCATAGGTTTAGGGCGATGTTTTGCTGGTTTATTGGTTGGCTGGCTCATTCGGCAAATCTCGTTAGGTTAAGGCTTGTTAAAAAGGTGATCATTTTACCGGTTCCAAGAAGTTATTTCGAGGGGTGATCCATCCGTAGAACCTGAAAAAGGGGCTTTGAATTTTAATCCCATTTGCAGTTAAATGATGGCCATGAAAAAACAAGTTCCGTATGGTACCTGGCGATCGCCTATTAGTGCAGAGGTGGCGGCGGCTTCCTCTCGCGTTCTCATGAATATTGAATCATCCGGCGAGGATATTTATTGGCTGGAACGCCGTCCAGAAGAAGTGGGGCGGCATGTGATTATGCGCCTTTCTCCGGAAGGTAAAATGCATGCTGTTACGCCTTTTGGTTTTCATGCCCGTACTCGTGTTCACGAATATGGTGGAGGAGATTATCTCGTGGATCGGAACATAATTTATTTTGCTAATGACAAAGATCAACGTTGGTATCGCCAAAAGCTT
The DNA here is from genome assembly GCA_001077715.1 of Candidatus Coxiella mudrowiae. Taxonomy (GTDB): domain Bacteria; phylum Pseudomonadota; class Gammaproteobacteria; order Coxiellales; family Coxiellaceae; genus Coxiella; species Coxiella mudrowiae. The sequence continues at coordinate 333,488 of CP011126.1, forward strand.
GGCGATACCCCGAAGCCAATTACCCCTGCTGTCGAGAAAATGAAACTTCGCTATGCCGATGGGGTTATAACTCCTGATAAAAAATGGCTGATTCTCGTTCGGGAATCGCATGGAAAAACTGTTGAAAATGACCTAGTGGCTCTTTCTACGGATGGAAGCCAACAAATTAAAGTATTAGCACAAGGTTATGACTTTTATTCTTTTCCCCGTCTAAATATCTCAGGGAACAAAATTGTCTGGACTTGTTGGAATCGGCCACAAATGCCGTGGGATGGGACCGAACTTTGGCAGTCTGATATTACGGCCGAGCTTGAATTAAGCAATATTCAAAAGATTGCCGGAGGGGTGGGTGAGTTCATTTCTCAGCCACGTTTTGGTCCTGATGGAAAACTTTATTTTCTTTCAGACAAAAGTGGTTTTGGAAATATTTATTGCTACGATGGCACACAATTCGAAACTATTTGTCCAATGGAACGGGAGTGCGACTTTCCGCAATGGAATTTTAGACTCAAAAGTTATGACTTTTTAGATGAAAATCGCTTAGCTGTTATTGTAACGGATAAAGGTGAACAAACATTAGGAATCATTGAAGACAGTTATTATTCGCCTTTAAATCTGCCTTTTTCAAATTTTGCGCCGACGTTAGTAGCTAAAAATAATCGGATTATTTTTATTGGAGCAAGTCATAACAAGTTTCCTGTCTTAGTATGTTATGATATTAATCATAGTCAATTAAATATCTTATATGAGAGCACATTGCTAAAAATTGATGAAAAATACCTTTCATCGCCGAAATCGATTGAATTCCCTACAGCAGAAGGAAAATCAGCTTACGGTTTTTATTATCCTCCTTATAATGAAGATTATACAGCTCCACAAAATGAAAACCCTCCGCTAATTGTTATTAGTCACGGCGGACCCACGGGTGCTACTTCCACAGCATTAAATTTAAAAAACCAATTTTGGACCAGTCGCGGATTTGCTGTTTTTGAGGTTAATTATGGTGGCAGCACGGGTTATGGAAAAGCTTATCGAGAACGTCTAAAGGGGCAGTGGGGTGTTGTCGATGTTGCTGATTGTGTCAATGGTGCTACTTACCTAGTAAAACAAGGAGAGGTGGATCCTGAACGATTAATTATCCGTGGAGGAAGCGCCGGCGGATATACAGTATTATGTGCCTTAGTTTTTTATGACATTTTTTCATTAGGAGCAAGCTATTTTGGTATTGCGGATTTGGAAGGTTTTATGGACGACACCCATAAATTTGAGTCACATTATTTAGAAACATTAGTAGGAAATTATCTGCAAAAAAAAGCCGTTTATAAAGCTCGCTCGCCCCTTAATTGTACAGAAAAATTATCTTGCCCCATTATTTTTTTACAGGGATTGGAAGATAAAGTTGTACCACCGGCTCAAACCGAAATGATGATTGCCGAAATGAAAAAAAGGGAACTTCCTTATGCTTATGTGACCTTCACCTATGAGCAACATGGATTTAGGGACGCAAAAAATATTAAAACGGCTCTTGAAGCTGAGCTATATTTTTTCAGTCAATTTTTTCATTTTAGACCTTCCGATAACTTACCACCTATTAAGATAGAAAATCTGGATAATTTAGCTGACTGAATAGCATGAACATTAAAATAAATTTCATTGGGGTGGGGCGCGTAGGAAAAACTATCGCTAAACAAATCGTAGGTAGAAATATTGCTCTTATTCAAGGAGTTTGTAATCGCTCATTAGAAAGCGGCAAGAAAGCAATAGCCTCTATTGGACAAGGAGAGGCCTTCGCGAGCATCCAAGAATTGCCACCGGCTGACATTACTTTTATTACCACTTACGATGATGTTCTAGAAACTTGTTGCCAAAACTTGGCAAAGAGCCCTAATCTGAAATCGGGAAGCATTGTGCTCCATTGTAGTGGTTCTCTTTCATCGGATCTATTGATTTCTGTAAAAGAAAAAGATTGTTACATTGCTAGTGCTCACCCGATGCGAAGTTTTACCAAATCTTCTAATATAAGGAACGATTGTGCTACTTATTGTGCTCTCGAAGGCGATGATGAAGCGCTAAGTTTATTATCTCACCTTTTTAAAGCAATGAATTATTCGATTTATCCAATCGATAAGAAAAATAAAGTCATTTATCATGCTTCAGCCGTTTTTGCTTCGAATTATTTAGTGACCTTATGCGATAGTGCTTTATCTTGTCTAAAAAATGCAGGAGTAATGGGCGAGGACGGAATTAAAATGATTTTAAATTTAATGAAAAATACTCTAGATAATCTTGATTTTGCTCAATCAACTGAAAGAGTTTTAACGGGACCTATCAGCCGCGGTGACTTAGAGGTGATTAAGCGTCACTTACAAGCGTTGTCAAAAACCAATTTAATAGGGCTTTACAAAGTACTTGGTTTATCAACCTTAACGCTTACAAATTTACCTGATAGTAAAAAAGAAGCCCTCGCTTTAATGTTTTCATCCTGAAACGGATACTTCGAGCAAAAGTATAAAAAGGGACCCGCTTACATCCCTTGGGTGAATCAAGTATACTTGCCAAGATTTTACTATTGAACACGTTATATTATGAAAAAGTTACCTCAATTCTTTATTAATCATTGGCTTTTAGTTACAGCGTTTATAATTGCCTTGATTGCCTTATTTATTTTAGAGGCTCGAAGTAAAGGGAAAGGGCTTGGCGGAAGTAATCGTTTGACGCCTTTTCAGGCAGTCCAGTTCATTAATAATGAAAAGGCTGTAGTTATTGATATTCGTGACCCTAAAACTTTTGAGAAAGGACATATCACCCATGCGGTTAATATTCCTGCCACTGAATTTGATAAGAGTTTGAAAGGGCTCGAACAATATAAACAACAACCGTTAATCATTGTTTGTGGGATGGGCCAAAAATCTGCTTGTTTTGTAAATAAATTGCGCAAACAAGGCTATCAAAAAGTTTATATGCTCGCTGGTGGTATAGGGGCATGGTCCAATGCTAATATGCCTGTGGTGAAATGATGTGGTTAAAGTAGAAATTTACACCACTGATTATTGTCCTTATTGTTTAAGAGCCAAGGCCCTGCTTGAGCAAAAAGGAGTGGATTATATAGAAATCCGTGTGGATAAAGAACCCGCGAAATTTGAAGAAATGATCAAGCGAAGCAATGGACGACGCAGTGTTCCACAGATATTTATAAATGATCGAGGAATTGGTGGTTTCGATGACTTGTGGAAGTTAGAGCAAAGAAAAGAACTGGATAAGTTGTTAATTTCTAATAAAAATGAGGAACACTGATGGCAGAAAAACAAAACGTTAATCAGCCAAGTAATCCCCCAGAATTTGCAATCCAACGATTATATGTGAAAGATTTGTCATTTGAATCGCCACATAGCCCTCATGTGTTTTTTGAAGAATGGAATCCGGAATTAGATTTGAATTTAGCCACTAAGACAAATGATTTGGGAAACCATAACTATGAAGTGGTTTTAACCGTGAAAGCTATGGTTAAAATGAAAGAAAAAATTATTTTTATAGCTGAAATTTTTCAGGGTGGGATTTTTATTATAAAAAATTTCCCTGAGGACCAAATGCGACCAATGTTGGGAAGCTTTTGTCCTAATATCCTTTATCCCTATGCACGCGAAGTAATTACGGATATGGTTGTTCGTGGAGGATTCCCTCAGCTCTATTTGGCACCAGTGAATTTTGACTTACTCTTAGAACAGAACGATCGTTCCCAAGAGAATAACGATACTGATTGTGTGGATTAGATATGATGGATCGCCATCGTCCCCTAACTATCCTCGGTGCTGGTTCTTGGGGAACGGCTCTGGCTCTTTTATTGTCTCAGAAAGATCAAAGCGTTCGACTCTGGTCTCACGAAGAAAAACATGTGCAGGAAATGCAATCCGAAGCAATTAACCGCCGTTATTTGCCGGATCACCCCTTTCCGAAGTCGTTGTATGTTTATTATGATTTAGAAGCGAGTCTCGAAGGAGTCACGGATATATTAATCGTTGTGCCTAGTTTTGCTTTTCAGAAAGTCGTTCAACGGATTAAACCCTATGCTAATTCCCACGGCCGTATCGCTTGGGGAACTAAAGGTCTTGCAGCCGGTAATCGTTTGTTGCATGAAGTCATCGAAGTAGAATTAGGTCAATTACCTATGGCGGCATTATCGGGGCCAAGCCTTGCTACTGAGGTGGCAGCTGGATTGCCGACTGCGGTAACAGTGGCGAGTAATGATGCAGATTTTTCTCAGGATTTAATTGAACGACTACATAGTCCTTATTTTCGAGTGTATCAAAATAACGATTTGGTAGGAGTTGAAATCTGTGGAAGTGTAAAAAATATATTAGCCATTGCAGCCGGAATCAGCGATGGGTTGGGGCTGGGCGCGAATGCTCGTGCTGCTTTAATCACCCGAGGATTAACTGAGATGGGCCGTTTGGTTAAGACCTTGGGTGGCCGACAAGAAACCTTAATCGGATTGGCTGGATTAGGTGATTTAGTCCTTACTTGTACGGATAACCAATCACGTAATCGCCGGTTCGGCTTAGCATTAGGTGAGGGTGTCAGAAAGGAAAATGCCGAGCAAGCGATTGGTCAGGCGATTGAGGGTCTTTATAATACCAACCAAGTTTGGTCACTCGCAAAAAAACATAAAATTGAAATGCCTGTCACCCAGCAAATTTATCGCATTCTGCATGAAAATCTTAATCCCAAACAGGCTGTTCATGAACTTTTACATCGGTCTGCTAAAACAGAAACTTAATGCATTTTCTAAAAAAAATTATAAAATCCTTAATTAAAGCGATGAGTTGAACCAGTTGAACCAGTTGAACCAGTTGAACCAGTTGAACCAGTTGAACCCTTGTTGCCGCCAAGCTTGGTATAAAATAATAGAAACGGTGTTGGCAAGATTAATGCTGCGCTGTGTAGTAACCCCCATGGGAATGCGAATTTTCTGAAGTTCCGGAAACCCATCTCGAATATTTTGTGCTAAGCTACGACTTTCCGGGCCAAATAAAAAATATCTGAAGGCTAATAAGAGACATTGGAATAAATGGTCTTTCCTTTAGTAGTGCAGGCAAAAATGCGACGATTGGGGAACTCTTTTTTAAAGGCAATAAAATTTTCATGTTGGATAACCATTGTCCATTTATGATAATCCAATCCCGCTCGGCGCAATGGTTTTTCGTCTAGCTCAAACCTCAATGGATGAATTAAATGCAATTGAGCGCCGATATTGGCGCGCAAACAAATGATGTTGCCCGTATTGGGCGGGTGGAATCTGAGGCTGAAAAGCGCCACATGAAATATTTTAAAGCCTTTTTTCTGACACCACCCAAAAGAGAGAATCAAGGGTGATGAACTCCTAAGTGCCGTGGAGAGATTTGAGCTTCTGGATCGGGTGAATTTTGCGAATCCTCTATCTCTCCAGCATTTATTTCATCATCTCGTGTCGATAATGCATCCCGCAATTGTCTGGGTGCTTTGCGATTAGGCGCTTTTCCTTCATCCCCATGACCCGAAAAACCTACCCATCCGCGACAGAGGAGTGGAGAACAACAAGAACACAGTGCTACAAAATATAGCGAGGGCCGCTAAAGTAAAAGCGCTATCTGGGTCGAGTCGATTATCGTTAATGAAAATACTCCTAATAGGCAAAGTAATCCGAAAACCACCCTATTTTTTTGTGGGTGGTTAAATTCAGGAAGTCAATAATAGCGCCTCTGGTCGGCTCGCGAATCCAGCGATGTGGGTTCTCTATATCAGGAATCTTCTTTTTCACCCTGGGATATCGAATTCAAAATTCTGGGTCGTTGAAGAACGCGTTGACAATAATTGAAAATAGTTTGTTTTATTATTTTTTGAAGGCGAAAGGATACTTCCGGTTTCATCTCCAAACCTTTGCTCCACCAATAAGTTTCCAAAGCGCTTTGGAGCGTTTCAGGCATTCCAATATCTAAACTATTGAGGTTAATCAATTGAGGATCAGCCTCATCCGTCCTTTCTTGTTGAACTGCTGGCAGATGGTCCATTGAATCCAATGGATTTCTTGCTCGCAATTCTTGTCTCATTGAGCGTAGAAAACTTTCAGGATTTTATGTATAAAGCATATTTTCTAACTCTGTTAAGAGTGTATCTATTCAAGGAATAATCTGATTATCAAAGCTTTCCAAAAGAGATTCATTCTCGGCGTGCATAAACTCTCTCCGCTTTAGGCATTGTAGCTCGAATTAAGCGGGGCGAAAATCTATTAGAACTATCCTCCAGGGGTTACCACCTAATGTCCGTGACTGATATTTGGTGCCTTGGTCGCTTTCGTTTTAGGGAAAGGATATAATCCTTTTTGTTTTCGGCGATAACTTATTGCGTTGCTGCAAATAAATATTGCGTATAATAACCGTAGGGGTCAAAATCGGCGTTAACAGCAGGCAGATTAATCTCCGTCAAGCCCAGCACGAATATTGACCCATTTTTCAGTTCCGTAATAGTGTAACGAAGGCTTTTAGGATGTAAATAAGGCCACGGGGAGGTTGTAATCGATGGTTGAGTAAGAGCTACTTGGAAGGTTTGGAAGGTAGTTTGGTCCCAGAAAAGGGAGCACCAAATAAGTAGGTTGTTTATGGTCACTATAAAAAACCAATGTCATTCTAAAATCTTCATGATGCTTGGGGCAGGCCCATTCGCGTGGCTATATCAAAGAGCCTTTCGATTCCAACAGTCTTATTGATGATAAAACGCCAAGCTATCAATAAACATCCAATGAAATTTGCCTTGTAAAACGTCATTAGGCATCGTGGTTAACATGCCCAAATTGGTAAAGGCGGTTTTGTTAGAAGAAATATCGCGTTGCAAAGGCAGCGGTGTAATTGTTTTATAGACTTTGGTCACATGGCGGTAAACTAAGTAATCCACGGCCTGATCAAATCCAAACATTGCTCGATTAAATTTTTCATAAGGGTCTTTGAGATTGATCAAATTTTTTACACAACCGATTAAGGGCATCATCGCTCCTAGGCAAAACAACATCAAAATAGATTTTATTTTCCGCATGATTAGTTCTGAAAGTCCAAAAAGCACGAGTAGGATTGCATCCAGCAGAGCCTAATTCATCAAATCAAGGGGTAAATTATATCATGCCACAGAAGGGTTCACTCGGGTTTGCCATTTTAATTTCAGCATGATAATGAAAATGATATACTTTTTGCCGTGGCTAAAGATTTATCAAACAAAATAGTTTTAATAACTGGACCTTCTAGTGGTATCGAACGGGCTTGCGCCGAGCAATTCGTCCAGTTATAGGCACACGCCTTTTGTTGTGTGTCCGCCGTCAGAAACAATTGGTGGAAGTTGCAGAAGATATAAAAAGGCTGTTTCATACCGACGTTTATTCTTTTCCCCTCGATGTGAGAGATTTCAATTCGGTTGAAAACTAATTACATCAATTACTGGCTGAATGGCAGAATATGGATATCCTTAATAAATAATGCTGGGCTTTCTTTGGGTTTGAGAAATTTGCAAGAGGGGGAACCCAATGATTGGGATACGATGATTGATACTAATATAAATGGGGCCGTGTTGTACGTCACCTATTATGTATTACCTACAATGCTTAAACGCAACCAAGGGCATAATATTATTAACATCAATTCGCTTGCTTCCCATCAAGTTTATCCGAGTGGAGTTTTGTATATTGCGCTACCAAATTCCCACTGAGAGCGATTAGTAAAGGATTAAAAATAGATGTTCATGGTACGCCAATTCGAATAAGTTTCGTTGATCCTGGTGCTGTTGAAACTAATTTTTCACGAGTACGGTTTAATGGTGATGAGGAAAGAGCTAAAATTACCTATCAGGGGTTCATGCCACTTTCTCCTCAAGATATCGCTGAGAGGGTCGCATTTTGCACGACTTGGCCTGCCCACGTGGATGTACGAGAAATTAAAATTTATCCTACTGCGCAAACAGCTGTGCACATGGTGAATCGGAGTGAATAATGAAAATTGTGAATATAGCTGCTTATAAATTTATCACTTTAAGAAAAGAACTATTGTCGGATTTGCAAAAAGTGCTGCGAGATAAAGGAAAGGCATGTCGATTGAAAGGTACAATTTTATTAAGTTGTGAAGGGATTAACCTCATGTTGGCCGGGGAGCCCGAAGCTATTTCAGCCTTTCAAACATTTTTAGAGGATTTCCCTGAATTTAACGATTTATTTTATAAAGAAAGTTCTTCTTCAACATATCCTTTTAAAAAATTTATCGTTCGGATTAAAGAAGAAATTATCACGATGCGTTACCCCCATATTAATCCTGCAAAAGAAACGGCTTCGCATATTTCCCCTGAAACGCTTCAGCGCTGGTATCAAGAAAACCGTGATATGGTAATTCTCGATACACGTAACGATTTTGAAGTGACTATGGGAACCTTCACTAACACTATTGATCTTAATCTTCGATCATTTAGCGATTTTCCTCGGGCTATTGATAAACTGGCAGAGTCCTTGAAAGAAAAACCCGTTGTGACTTTCTGCACGGGAGGGATTCGTTGCGAAAAAGCAACTGCGGTGATGTTAAAGAAAGGATTTAAAAAAGTTTATCAACTGGATGGGGGCATCCTCAATTATTTTGAGAAATGCGGTGGAGCTTTTTTTAAAGGGAAATGTTTTGTTTTCGATGACCGAATTTCTATTGAAGCCTCATAATAATTAGATCTAGGTCCGAATCACTACACAATACCCATTGCAACAATACCAAGTGAAGTGGCGAGTACTTTTTGATAGCGCTTTAAAGAGTCACGTGGGGGATGAAAATGCTCATAGCCTCCATGAAGCGTGCCAATGTAAAAGAAGCTGCCGGCAGCAAAGGCGCTAAATAAGCTCGTGATAATAGCGGCCGTTTGCGTTTGAAGAAATGATTCAATAAAAGCAGCCACGATGATTCCAAACAGAGTCACGAAAGTAAAAGCCCATAAAATTACTTTAATTTCGTTTTCTTTTTTAATACCCCGATGTAGTCCTATCATTAAAGCAAAGCTTTCGAACCCTTTGTGAGCAAGAATAGCGATTAATAGAATCGAAACAATGCTGGCTGAATCGGAAATGCCGAGTGCGGCTCCAGCAATGAAAGCATGAACCGACAAAATTCCTGTTAACATCCAAGCACTTGCCGTACACATTTGCTCGGCGGAAATAATTTGACGTTGTTTTTCTCGCAGTATAATTGAACGCTCAAGGCTAAACAGTAGTAAAAATACACACCCCATAAGCACAATAACCAGCACATAGGAGCTCAACGCACTGAGTTTGTTCGATAGCCTCTGAACGGCGTCAGGGAATAAATGAAAAACGGCCGCCCCTAGAAAGATACCATCAGCAAAAGCATCACCCATTGATAATAAATGTTGATAACGGCGAATAAAATGTAAGGATGCAAAACCTGCCGTTAGGGTAACGATAGCAATGATAAGAGCGCTTAACCCCTTATAAGCAAATAATAACACACTAACTCTCCTAGCAGAAATACATTGGAACTGCTACATTAAACTCTACTTGTTTCAATAAATAGGTTAATTATGAATCTAGATTATTTAGATTTTGAACAACCCATTGCAGAGCTTCAGGAAAAAATTGACGAACTCCGTCGAGTGGGTAACAGCCAAGAGTTCAATCTTAGAGAAGAAGTGGCTAAGTTGGAAGAAAAAAATGTTCAATTGACGCGCCAAATCTTTTCTGATTTAAAAGCATACCAAATTGTGCAATTGGCGCGGCATCCTTTGCGCCCGCATACTGTCGATTATCTTCAGCGGATGTTTTTATATTTCAATGAGTTACACGGTGATCGCCATTACGATGACGATACTGGCATCATTGGAGGATTAGCTCGTTTAGATAATGAACCGGTTATGGTAATTGGCCAGGAAAAAGGTCGGACTACTAAGGAAAAAATCTCTCGCAATTTTGGTATGGCAAAGCCCGAAGGATTTAGAAAAGCGCTTCGGTTAATGAAACTTGCTGAACGATTTTCAATTCCGGTCATCACGTTGATTGATACGCCGGGTGCTTATCCCGGGGTGGGTGCTGAAGAACGCAATCAAAGTGAGGCCATCGCCCGAAATCTTTATGAAATGTCACAATTAAAAACTCCGATTATCTGTACCGTAATTGGGGAGGGTTGTTCCGGGGGCGCATTAGCTATTGGAGTAGGAGATCGTACTTTAATGTTGCAATATGCCTATTATTCCGTAATTTCGCCCGAAGGTTGCGCTTCTATTTTATGGAAGAGCGCTGAAAAAGCAGGTGAAGCTGCCGAAGCGCTAGGGCTAACTGCAGAACGACTCAACGAATTAGGCTTGATTGATGAAGTAGTGAAAGAACCGCTCGGGGGAGCGCACCGCGATGTCGACGCTATGCCAGCGAAACTCAAAAAACGCCTACAGTTAAATTTGTCTACCTTGCAGTCCAAACCTATGGATACTCTTTTGGAAGAACGTTATCGTCGGTGGTTAAGTTACGGCAAGGATTGAACGCGTGTTTACGCCAGAAAAACTTTCCGCGGTGTTAACTACCCTCACGAGCTATTCCCGTTTTTACATCGCCTATAGTGGGGGCCTGGATTCTCATGTCCTTTTACATGCAATGAGCGAATGTCTTAAAAAAAATCCGCTTTTGTACATTCAGGCTGTGCATATTAATCATGGACTTAATCCAAAGGCTGATCAGTGGGAGCAACACTGTCAACATATCTGTGAGAAATTAAAAGTACATTTTCAGGCGGAACGGTTAAGACTAACAATTCGTCCAGGCGATAGCATTGAAGCGGTTGCCCGAAAAGCCCGTTACGAAATATTTCGCCGTATTATTCGCGAGGATGAAAATATTTTAACAGCCCACACCCAAAATGACCAAACGGAAACTTTTTTATTGCAGTTAATGCGTGGCTCCGGTGTCAAAGGATTAAGCGCTATGCCAATGAAAAAGAAATTAGGTTCCGGACACTTATTGCGTCCGCTATTAAATTTTAATCGCTATGAATTAAAAGTTTATGCTGAAAAAAATCATTTGCATTGGATTGAAGATGATATGAATCTAGAATTGCGCTTTAATCGCAATTATCTACGCCACGAAGTATTACCTGTTTTACAGCGGCGGTGGCCGGAGGTGTTTGCCATTGTTTCACGGTCAGCAAGCCATTGTGCTGAAGCCGCTATTTTGCTTGATTTATTAGCGGATAATGATTTGCAAGCTATGCAAACAGGCTCGAAATTGGCAATTAAACCCCTTTTGCAATTAATGCCTGAGCGACAGCGAAATATTTTGCGACGGTGGATTTCTCGTGAGGGATTTCTTGCACCTCAAACCAAGCAATTAGAGCAGATGCGAAAAGACGTATTGGAGGCAAAAGAAGATGCAAATCCCATTTTTACTTATGGTGACGTAGAAGTTCGTCGATATGGAAATGAGCTGTATTTATCAGCTTTTTCACCGCTCTACGATACCAGCTTAATTATCCCTTGGGACTTTCAGGGCTGTTTGGCCCTTCCTAATAATTTAGGTATTTTGCAAGCAGTAAAACGAAAGGGTAAGGGAATTAAGACTGCACTTAATCTGTGTAGGTTAACAGTACGTTTTCGCCAAGGGGGAGAACGATGCCGAACAGTAGGGCGAAAAGAAAGTCATTCATTAAAAAAATTAATGCAAGAATGGAGAATCCCAGTTTGGCAACGCGATTCCATACCGTTAATTTATTGTAATGAAACATTAGTAGCTGTTGTGGGTTATTGTATTTGTGAGGGATTTGTTGCAAAAAGCTCAGAATGGGGGTGGGTTATTAATTTCGAGACAGGTAGATTAAAATAAATTTTATTTTACGTTTGAAGGAGTTATGAAATACCGATTGATTATTAAAATATGCATTGTGCTAGTTGCGTAGCTAGTATCGAAACTGCATTAAAAGACGTCATTGGTGTAAGATCCGTTGCGGTAAATTTTGCTACGAAACAAGCCGAAATTGAAAGGGATATATCGATCCGCAAAAATTAATTGAGGTAGTGAAAAAACAAGGATATGAGGCGTATTTTGACGTCGATGAGGGAGATTCACATACTGACGAATTTCAAAATTATTTCTGTAATTTAATCAAAAAAGCCTTTGTGGCAGCTATTGTAGGATTTCCTTTGATGATTAATAAATTTTGGCAATGGCTTCCATCCATAAATCAATCATGCATTCAATGGCTGTGGGTTATGGCTGTGGGTTATTATTATTAGATTCTTTGGTTTCTTTGTTCTTTATTCTTGGTGGCCATTGGATGAACACCTGCGTAGTTAGGCCGGGCAAAAAAGTCCCTGTGGACGGAAAATTATTGAAGGGAGTTCCCTAATTGATGAGTCATGGAAAAATTCTCGGTCTTCTCACTATTGCTCACTATTGCTCACTATTGCTCACTATTGCTCACTATTGCTCATCCAATTAAATCAGATTCTAAAAGAGTACTCGCCAGATTACGACAAATGGTATTAAAAATTATCATTTTTACTGGAGATAATCCAATTACGGCAAATGCTGTAGCTCAAGCAGTCGGGATTCAAGAAGTGATTGCTGAAGTACTTCCAGAAGATAAAGCGGAAAAAGTCAAAGAATTGCAACAAGAGGGGAAAAAGTTGCGATGGTTACTAATGGAATTAATGATGTGCCTGCATTGGCTACAGCCGACGTTGGTTTTGCCATTGAAGCGGGGACGGATGTAGTAATTGAAAGTTCTGATATTACCTTAATTAGTATTACCTTAATTAGTAGTGGATCCCTCCTAGGGGTTGTTAATGCCATTGCAATTTCTAAGGCGACATTACGCAACATTAAACAAAATTTATTTGGTGCATTTGTTTACAATACACTCAGAATTTCTATTGCGTCAGGCATTTTTTATACACTTGTGGGGCTATTATTAAGCCTATTATAGCGGATATAGCCATGTCATTATCTTCCGTGACTGTAGTAGCTAATGCCAATCGTTTTCGTTTTTTCGAAAAATAGGAAAAAATATGAGTTATTTATTTTTTTTTAATTTATCTGGAATTATTTTGATTATCTTTGTTATTTGGTGGTTTTAATTGATTCATAGGGGCAACAATATGAAGAAGACACTATTTACATGGCAGTCAAAAGTTCGCGATTATGAGCTAGATAGTCAAGGAATTGTTAACCACGCCATTTTTCTCCATTACTTTAAGTAATGTCGTAATGATTATGTGCGTTCAGTGGGTATTGATTTTTATAAATTCCATTTAAAAGGCTATGATTTAGTAGTGGTTGGGCTAGAAATCCGTTATTAAGTTAAAAGCAGAAGACAAATTTTATGTCACTGCTGAAATAGGGACTTACAATGAAAAAAGATTACAAATCGTACAAGAAATAAGAAATTTAGAAGATAAAAAATTAGTGGAAAGCGCATCTATTTCTATCGCTTGTGTGGATCAAAAAACAGGAAAAGCCTGTATGCCTAACATTTTAAAACAGCAACTTTCTCCTCAGAAATATAAGGACTTTTAAAATTTCTCTAACGATTGCGACTAATAAGAGCCTCGCTGTGTTTATGTGAGTATGCTACTATCCACGCATTGAAAAATGACAAAGCTGATGACCACAATTCCTCAAAAATTCATTCGTAATTTCTCGATTATCGCGCACATCGATCATGGTAAATCAACCTTGGCCGATCGATTTATTCAGCTTTGTGGCGGATTGACGGACCGTGAGATGAAAGCCCAAGTTCTTGATTCAATGGATATTGAACGGGAGCGGGGAATCACGATTAAGGCCCAGAGAGTCACTTTGGCCTACCAATCCCAAGATGGACATACCTATCAACTAAATTTTATTGATACTCCGGGGCATCTGGACTTTGCTTATGAGGTGTCTCGATCATTAGCGGCTTGTGAAGGCGCTTTATTAGTGGTAGATGCTGCCCAAGGCGTAGAAGCACAAACGGTAGCGACTTATTCTACGGCTATCAAACAAGGACTCGTGGTATTGCCGGTGTTGAATAAAATTGATCTACCACAAGCAAATCCTGAGCGTGCTATTCAGGAAATTGAAGATGTTATTGGCATTGAGGCACATGACGCCATTTGGGTAAGTGCTAAAGAAGGTATTGGAGTAAAAGAGCTGTTAGAGCAACTTATCGTCACCATTCCTCCACCAGTTGGTGATCCCGAAATGCCATTACAAGCTTTGATTATTGATTCCTGGTTTGACAGCTATTTGGGAGTGGTTTCTTTAGTGCGAGTCAAAGCAGGTACTTTGCGAAAGGGAGATAAGATTAAAGTGATGTCGACGGGTAAAGATTACTATGTCGATCAGGTTGGTCATTTCACACCAAAACGCCAAGCATTAGAAGCCTTAAGCGCTGGTAGGGTAGGTTTTGTGGTCGCTGGGATTAAAGACATTTTTGGTGCTCCCATAGGGGATACCTTGACGCACGCTAAAGAGTCTGCCAAAGTACCTTTGCCTGGCTTTCAGAAAGTTAAGTCTCAAGTTTTTGCCGGTTTATTTCCCATTGACTCAGATCAGTATGAAGCATTTCGAGAAGCGCTTGCTAAATTGCGTTTGAATGATGCGGCTTTATTTTATGAATCGGAATCTTCAGATGCCTTGGGATTTGGATTTCGTTGCGGTTTTCTAGGGATGCTCCATATGGAAATTGTCCAGGAACGTTTAGAGCGCGAATATAATCTTGAATTAATTACCACAGCACCCACGGTGAATTATCAAGTTGTGACGAAGCAAAATGAGATTTTATATGTCGATAATCCCAGTCAATTACCCGAAGTTAGTAAAATTGTTGAAATTCGTGAACCTATTGCTGTGGCAAATATATTGGTACCGCCTGAATTTTTAGGTGCGGTAATTAGATTGTCCGTAGAGAAACGGGGAGTCCAAAAAAAACTATTGTATCTAAGTAACCAAGTATCAATGACTTATGAAATCCCCTTGAGCGAGGTGGTATTGGATTTCTTTGATCGCTTAAAGTCTGTGAGTCGGGGGTACGCTTCGTTGGATTGCAGTTTCAACCACTTCCAAAAGGCGGATCTAGTAAAATTAGACATCTTGATCGGTGGTAAAACTGTGGATGCCTTAGCGACTATTGTGCATAAGGATCAAGCCTATTCACTAGGACGTGAATTGACAAAGCGATTAAAAGATTTAATTCCGCGACAAATGTTTGAGGTGGCTATTCAGGCAGCAATCGGTGCTAAAATAATTGCGCGTACCTCTGTGAAGGCGCTTCGCAAAAACGTGACAGCTAAATGTTATGGAGGAGACGTAACACGAAAACGAAAATTATTGGAAAAACAGAAAGCCGGTAAAAAACGTATGAAACAAGTAGGTAAAGTAGCTATTCCTCAAGAAGCATTTTTAGCTGTTTTAAGACTGAAAAATGATACTTAATTTTGCTTTTTATTTAACCATTGCGGTACTACTGACTGGAATAATTTTTCTTGTAGATTGGCTTTTCATTAAAAAACGCCGGCCCTCAAAAACCAAAGCTTCTTTTCTTTTTGAATACAGCAAAGCTTTTTCCCCCGTTTTGTTAATTGTTTGGATAGTCCGATCTTTTATCATTCAACCTTATCGCGTATCCACAGGTTCATTAGAACCCACTGTTATGCCGGGTGATTTCGTAACGGTGGAACAATTTGCTTATGGACTTCGTTTTCCCGTGATTAACAAAAAAATCTTACTTATTGGTGAGATAAAACGAGGTCAAATCGTTTTATTTCCCTGGTCTGAAAATCTCACAATTGTTTTTGTTAAGCGTGTTATTGGATTGCCCGGTGAACATATCATTCATAAAAACAAGGAACTTTATATTAATGGCAAAAAACAAAAGCAAAAATTCTTCTATGCCGCGAATGATACAAATTCATGGAGATATCAGCGACTCGTATATGTAAAAGAAGAAGATCTTAACGGCATTAAATATAAAATTTATGTGCAACCAGCTGGTGGAGAAACCGAAAATTACGATTTAGTCATTCCTCTGAGACATTATTTTATGATGGGTGACAACCGAGATAACAGTGATGACAGCCGTCAATGGAGGTTTGTTCCAGAAAAAATTTAATTGATAAGGCGTTTGGAATTTGGCTCAGTTGGGATTCCTTAAATAAATCCATTCGGTGGGTGGGGACACGTATTAGAAATGGGTTGCAATAAGCAATTTTGCTTTTATTTCTAGGAAAAATTGCATGAGTAAGCTTGATGAGTTGATGCAACATTTAGGACATCAATTTAATAATATTGGACTTTTACGAACGGCATTAAGTCACCGTAGTGTGGGGGCTCACAATAACGAACGCTTAGAATTTTTAGGAGATTCTGTTTTGGGATTTATTATTGCATCGGAATTGTATCAGCGTCATCCCCAAGCTCGGGAAGGAGAATTGAGTCGAATGCGTGCTTCTGTTGTTAACGGCGAAGTGTTATCACAATTATCGATATATTTAGGGATAAGTGACAATTTACGCTTGGGGGCGGGTGAACGTAAAAGTGGAGGGACGCGACCATCAATTTTGGCAGATGCTTTGGAGGCGGTAGTTGGTGCCATTTATCTTGATGCTGGATTAGAAAAATGCCGTCGTTGCTTGTTACATTGGTATGGCAAGCGGGTGGATGACTTATCCAAATTAACTCCCCAAAAAGATCCTAAATCTCGCCTGCAAGAATGGTTACAAGCTCGCAAACTATCCTTTCCCGTTTATGAAGTGCAGGTTAGCGGAGAAGCGCACGCTCAAACCTTTACGGCCATTTGTCATGTTCAGGGCCTGCCGTATAAAACAGAAGGTATCAGTACCACACGCCGACGAGCAGAACAAATTACTGCTTTACGTTTTCTGGAATTGGTAGATGAATAAGAATGTTACTTATTGCGGTTATGCTGCTATTATTGGTCGGCCTAATGTGGGTAAATCCTCATTACTCAACCAAATTTTAGGCTACAAATTAAGTATTACCTCGCGAAAGCCTCAAACCACTCGATATCGAATCCTAGGTGTTAAAACCTTTAAAAATATTCAAGTTATTTATGTTGATACGCCAGGTTTACATTCAGATACTCCTCGAATGATAAACCGTTATATGAATCGTATTGCCCGGCAAGCGTTGCAGGACGTTGACCTCATTCTTTTTGTTATTGAGCCTCATTGGGATGAACGCGATACTTGGGTTTTAAAACAGCTTCAAAATATTGAGACGCCGGTTTTTCTGATTATTAATAAAACAGATCAAATCAAGGCCCATTCAGAATTATTGCCTTTAATTGAAAAAGTTTCTTCCTTGTATTTGTTTAAAGAAATTATTCCTCTTTCTGCAAAAACTGACGATCAAATAGGAGTTTTGGAGCAAAAAATTAATGATCAAATGCCGGAATCACCCTTTTATTTTCCACCTGAACAAGTTACCGATCGTAGTGATCAGTTCCTGGCAGCTGAAATAATTCGTGAAAAACTCATTCGGTCATTGGGTCAAGAAATTCCTTATTCGTTGGCGGTTACGCTGGTAATGTTCCAACGGGAAGAAAAAATTCTTCGTATTTCAGCTACAATTTGGATAGAACGAAAAGGACAAAAGGAAATTGTGATAGGGAAAAACGGAGAGCGACTTAAAAAAATTGGCACAACCGTGCGTATTGATATAGAAAGATTATTCAACCAAAAAGTTTTTCTACAATTATGGGTTAAAGTCAAAAGTGGTTGGTCTGATAGTGAGCGTCTATTAAAAGAGCTGGGGTTTGAGGAATGATACATCGAATTGTTTTGGAGCCTGCTTTTATCCTGCATCGACGGCCATACAGCAATACAAGTTTAATCCTTGAATTGTTAACACTAAATTACGGTCGAATTTCTGCTCTTGCGCGAAGTGCCCGCGGGCTAAAATCACGCTATAAAGGTAAATTAGAATTATTTTTTCCTTTGCTTGTTTCATGGTCGGGACGAAGAGATTTAAAATTTTTAGGTGATTCGGAATTGAATGGAATGCCTTATCTTTTAGAAGGTGAATCTTTATTATGCGGTTTTTATTTAAATGAATTGGTATTGCGTTTATTACACCCGGACGATCCGGATTATTATTTATTTCCCCATTATCAAAATGCATTGGATCAATTATCGAAGGGTCACATAGAAGCTTCTTTACGAAGTTTTGAGAAACGGTTGTTAGAGGAACTGGGGTACGGTCTGCCTTTAGGATACGATGTCAAAAGAAATGCGCCATTCGAAGAGGATCAATTTTATCAATATATCCCTGAGCGAGGATTTTTACTCTGTGAAAAGAGTGGAGAATTAAATGTGTTTTCAGGAAAAAGTTTACTTGCCTTACGAGAAGAGGTATTCTCCAATGTGGAACTGCTTAAAGAAATAAAGCGCCTGATGCGATTGGCTCTAGGAAGATTACTTGGAAAAATCCCCCTTAAAACTCGGGAATTATTACGATAAAGGAGTATATTGATTTAAAAGGAGATGCTATGGTTCTTTTAGGTATAAATATCGATCACGTGGCCACATTGCGCCAATCGCGTAAAACTCACTACCCGGATCCGGTTGAAGCAGCTTTAATTGCAGTTGAAGCAGGCGCTGATACCATTACTATACATTTGCGGGAAGATCGACGTCATATTCAAGATGATGATGTGCGTAATTTGAAAAGACAATTGACAGTACCGTTGAATTTAGAAATGGCAGCAGCTGAAGTTATTATGCGATTTGCTGAAGAAGTTAAACCCGAGCACTGCTGTATAGTTCCCGAAAAACGAGAGGAATTAACGACAGAAGGTGGTTTAGAAGTTGCTGCCCAAAAAAAGAGTATAAAAGAAGCTTGTTCTCGTCTTGCGAATGCGGGTATCGAAGTTTCTTTATTTGTTGATCCTGATGAAAAACAAATCGATGCTGCGAAAGTTTGTGGAGCTCCTATCATTGAAATACACACAGGTCATTATGCCGATGCTAAGACTGATTACGATCAAAAACAAGAATTAGAACGCATTACTTCTGCAGCTCATTATGCTCATACTTTAGGTCTAATGGTAAATGCTGGTCATGGTTTAACAATCCATAATGCTCAACCCATTGCAGCTATTCCGGTAGTTAATGAAATGAACATTGGTCATAGTATTATTTCGCGCGCTGTTTTGATTGGTTTAGCTGAGGCTGTTAAAGAAATGAAGACATTGATCATTGCTGCAAGATAGCAAATTTGTTAATTATGGAACTTAAGTGGATTAGTATCGTTAAGCAGCCGATCAATTGTAATCCTTATTTTTAATTTAATTTAAAAGAAGATAGTTTCCAATACACCATCGGAAAAATAACGAAGAGCGCTTCCATTCTCATGCCAGGCCCTTAGTACAACGCGTTTGGCGGGTTTTTTATTTATTAAGAAATCATGGATAGCTGGGCGATGAGTGTGTCCGTGAATTAGTAATTCCACGTTCTTTTGATGCATAACACGCAGGACTTCCTCTAATGTCACGTCGGTAATTTCATTAGATAAATGGCGATTACGATTGCGACTTTTTTCACGTAATTTTTCGGCTAGTTTTCGACGAAGTGTTAGAGGAAGTGATAGCATTAATTTTTGTATCCATCGATTAGTGATTTTTCGTCGGTAAGCTTGGTGTTTGTGATCTAAAGTGCAAAGACTATCGCCGTGCATTAGTAAAACGGGTTTACCGTATAAGAAAATAACTGCAGGGTCCTCTAGGACAATCACTCCTGCATTTTTCGTGAATTTTTCTCCTATCAAAAAATCGCGATTTCCCCGTATGAAATAAATTGGTGTTCCATTTTTAACAAGAGAACGAAGTGTCAAAATAATTTTCTGGTTAAAATCAGTTTTGTCATCATCTCCTATCCAAGCTTCAAAGAAATCACCAAGAATGTAAAGTGCATCAGCCTTTGGTGCTTGGTTTTCCATGAATTGAAGAAAGAGTGCCACGACATCGGAAGCTGATTCTTTTAAATGAAGATCAGAAATAAATAAAGTGTATGATTTCATGGCCGTATTTTTCAGTGATTACTATTTCGCCTGAGGCCTTGCAGCCTGTTCTTATAATCGCAGCTTATCATAGGATCTACCCATTAAAAATCTTATTCGGATTGGATAGAAAGCGACATTGTCAACGAAATTTTCGTGTAAGCCTGTTTGTCTCGCGCCAACGTTGGAAAGCTAATTAAAAATTGTCATACTAGTGTGTTTTTGAGGAAGAGTCTAATGATTAAAAGCCGTTTTTGCCCTAGCCCTACTGGCCTTATGCACCTTGGGAATGCTCGTACAGCGCTCTTCAATTTTTTATTTGCAGAAAATAAAGAAGGAGTGTTTTTGCTCCGGATTGAAGACAGCGATGTTGAGCGCTCAAAGAAGCTGTTTGAACAAAGCCTTCAAGAAGACTTGTTGTGGATGGGGTTGGAATGGCAAGAAGGCCCGACCAAAGATAAAGGGAAGGGTCCATACCATCAGTCTAAACGGCAAGCTATTTATGACGATTATTATCAACGTCTAGAAGAAGCATGGTATGTTTATCCCTGTTTTTGTAGTGAAGAACAATTGAAGATCTCCCGTAAAATCCAAAGATCGGCCGGAAAACCACCTCGTTATGCTGGAACATGCCGTTCTCTGTCTTCAGAAGAAATAGAAAAAAAATTGACTGAAGGATTAAAGCCTACTTTGCGTTTCCGGGTACCCGATGATGAAGTTGTTAGTTTTACTGACCTCGTGCGAGGTGAACAGCGCTTTCAAACTAGCGACATCGGAGATTTCATTATTCGCCGAGCCAATGGCACCTCGTCTTTCATGTTTTGTAACGCCATCGATGATGCCTTAATGGAAGTCACTCACGTCTTGCGTGGTGAAGATCATTTAACAAATACACCCAGACAATTGTTAATTTTGCAGGCTTTAGGATTAGCTATTCCCGCTTACGGCCATATTGCTTTAATAACAGGGCCTGACGGCAGCCCTTTATCTAAACGCCACGGCAGTCGTGGTATTAAAGAATTGCGTGAAATGGGTTATTTAGCGGAAGCAGTAACGAATTATTTAGCGCGTTTGTGCCTTTATTATGAAAGCGATGAACTCTTATCTTTAATCGATTTAGCTAAAGGATTTAATATTAAATCGCTTAGTAAATCGCCTGCTAAGTTTAATGCTCAACAATTAGATTATTGGCAAAAAAAAGCCATAGAAGGTTTAGCAGGGGATCGCTTTTGGCAATGGATGGGCGAAGAATTAAAATCAAAAATTCCTCATGATAAACTCAATTTATTCTTAGAAACGGTAAAGCCTAATATAATGTTTCCTCAGGATATCCATTATTGGGTGGATGTTTGTTTTGAAGATAATTTCTCCCTACCATTTACTCCAAAAGAATTACGACACCAAACAGAAGGTAATTATTTCGAAGTAGCTTTAGAAGGATTTAAAAAATTTGATAAAGACTTGAAATCTATTATAGATTATATAAAAGAACGTTTAACTCTCAAAGGAAAAACGTTATACCGTCCTTTGCGTATCGCTTTAACAGGGGTAGAACACGGTCCTGAGCTTGCTAATTTAATTTTATTGATGGATGACAAAATTATATATAAGCGATTACATGAGGTTGACAGTGAAAATTTTTAACAGTCTTACCAAAAAAAAAGAACCGCTTAAGCTGATTGAAGCAGGGAAAGTAAAGCTTTATGTATGCGGAATTACTGTTTACGACTATAGCCATATAGGTCATGCTCGCTCATTAATTACTTTCGACATGGTCGTTCGCTATTTACGCATGCGTGGTTACGAAGTTACTTTCATTCGCAATATCACCGATGTCGATGATAAAATAATTAAACGAGCTCAAGAAAATAAAGAAAAGCCAGAAGCTTTAGCAGAACGGTTTATCCAAATTTTGCATGAAGATGAAAAGTCCTTGGACGTTTTAGCGCCTGATATTGAACCCCGAGCGACACTATATATTCCAGAAATTATCAAACTTATAGAAAAATTAATTGATAAACAACATGCCTATATTGGAGAAAATGGAGATGTTTACTTTGATGTTCGCAGCTTTAGCGAATACGGTAAATTATCGCACCGCAATCTTGATGAACTCCACCCTGGAGCGCGAGTAGAAATCAGCGAGAGTAAGCGCAATCCATTAGATTTTGTTCTGTGGAAACGAGCTAAGCTTGGAAAGGCCCAATGGAAATCACCCTGGGGAGAAGGTCGACCCGGCTGGCACATCGAATGTTCTGCAATGTCGAGTAGCCTTTTAGGGCAACCTTTTGATATTCATGGGGGAGGATTAGATCTTAAATTTCCTCATCATGAAAATGAAATCGCGCAATCGGAAGCGGCTGAAGAGAAGAAGTTTGTAAATTTGTGGATGCACACGGGACTTTTGGAAATTAACAAAGAAAAAATGTCAAAATCGCTAGGGAATATTATTTCAATTCGAGAAGTGCTAGAAACGAACGATCCAGAAGTATTGCGGTACTTCCTATTGTCAGGCCATTACCGAAGTCCCTTAAGTTATTCTAAAGAAAATTTAGGTAATAGTCATACGGCTTTAGAGCGATTTTATTTGGCAATGCGAGGCTTACCCATTACGGAGGATATAGAAACTTCTGAATATACCGAACGGTTTTGCGAAGCTATGGATGATGATTTTAATACACCAATTGCTTTTGCTATTTTATTTGAAATGATTCGAGAAATTAATCGGCTTCGGGATGCTAACCAAATAGAAAAAGCTAGAAAATTGGTAACCGAATTAAAATATTTAGGCAACGTCTTTGGTTTGTTGAATCATTCTCCTGAGCAATTTTTGCAAGGTACTAAGACCCCATCTGAAATTGAAAAAATTGAGGTACTTATCGCGACCCGTAACGAGGCGCGTCGAAATAAGGATTGGAAAGTTTCTGATGATATTCGTGACCAGTTGGTTAATCTTGGTATTATGATTGAAGATTCGCTTGAAGGCACTTCCTGGCGCAAAGAGAACTAGCAGAAATACCTAACAAATACAGTCTCTCTTGACAAAAAAGCTTTTTGCCTACTAATAAAGTCATGAGCTGTTTCCAAGCCGATTCAATTAATCCTTCCGGGAGCTTTTATCAGGTGGAAGAGTGGTAGTTTAGTGCCCATGCAGTCACACCAAGAGAAATTAAACTATTTGCGAAATATTTCAAATTCCTATGCCAAAAAAGTTAGCTTCGAGAGAATTCATCTCGGCTCATATTCCTTAAAAATGAATGTATTGATTCCATCAAAATTTATTTAACCCAATTAATTTCTACTTCTCTTGAAATCACATATTCTTATCTCATTCTTGCTTCCATCTATATTAACCGATATCTTCGATAAAGAAAAAAAGAGTTAAAAGGAGAGTAGAAAAATTGTCTTGAGAAGCAGCAAGTTTTCAATCCTATCGTGGAAATTTTTTGGCTTATTTTCAAAATAGCTGTTATGTTTACTCAAAAATTTCTGGAAGATATCATTCTAACTAATGCTGCTTTTGCCCGTCTCGTTAATGTTAAAACTTTTCATTTAAATAAATTGGAAAAAAAATTCTTAAACATCGTTAATTTTAATTTTTGGATTACTCCACATGAGTATCAAGATATCGCCCATAAATTGGAGTCTTATTCTTCTTATTTTCGAGGAAGTGCCCGTCTTACAAACGAACAAGTAGACGGTTTCGCTGACTTTCTTCTTTTCCATCGTGAGAAAGATAGGCGTCCCTAGCCTTTTATTTAACGGGTGATAGTCGTTGCATTCATTGGTCACTTTGCTGCCCCTGTAATGAGCGAGAACTTATGTCCTTGTGCGAGTATCTAAACTGACTCGTTCGATGGCTTGAGCTTATGGATTCCCAAGTTATTTATTATTTAATTTATATTCGTCGGTTAATTAAATACGCCTCAAAAAGATTCTATTTATATTCATTCTTTAATCGTCCATCGATTATTTATTATTACTCTCTTATTACTCTCTTATTACTCTCTTATTACTCTCTTATTACTCTCTTTCTGGTCGATCGATTTTTTGAAAAGCAACCGCGAGATAGAGAATTTTTTGCGTGGGCCTGTGGACTTCCAGTTGATGAATTAGAGTTCCTGGCAAGTAAGTTTTTTTTAAATATAAGACTCCATTTAAATGTGCTTTCTGAAGAATATGAAAAGACTCGGGAAGAAATCTATTTCTACGAACAAATCTACCAGTTTAACAGATCAACATCGCTCCAATCCTCTTCTTGCCGGTCGGATTTTTGGAATCCTCTAAAATCTAGAAAAACTATGCCCCAATCATCACCTAGTGGAGGAAAACGCAAGACTTCCTTCCACTCCTTCAGGTTAAAGATTAATCCTGATATTGTTTTGTACAATACGTTTCTTTAATTACAAAACCACCAATTATAAAAGCCAATAAAAATAAAATAGGAATTATTGTTAGAGCAATTTGATAAGCCTGGATGCTATAGACAGGCACCGCATTTATCATCTGCCCATCCCACAATTTATCCAGTAATAATCCTACAAAGGGCTGTAACACCACGCCAGCAAAAATGATTCCCATATTGGTGAAACCTGAGGCTGTTCCTATAGCTTGTGGTCGATTATTATCAATTACTAAACCGAATGCGATCGCCTGGCTGGAAGAAGCCGCACCAAATAACAAAAGACAAACACTCAGTGCTATTTCAGACAATGTGGGGACGTATAAAATTAAACAAGTGCTAATAAAACCGAGAGATGCGGCCGTAATGATTGGCAGACGGCGGCGCTTGATAAAATTGGTCCACCAACCAAAAATAGGACCACTGATGGCAATGCCAATCCAAATCAGAGAGAGCAGACCGGTAGCACGGACATTAGAAAAATGATGCGAGCTGGTGAGAAATAAAGCACCCCATGATGTAGCAAACAGCGCTACTGGACCCCAGATAGCAAAACCAAAGAAAGCAATCCACCAGGATTGAGAGCGCTTGAAGACATCGCGTAGATAGAATTTATTTTCTTTAGGGATAAATTTCGCATCTTGAATCAATTCAGGCTCTTTAGGTTTATCGCGGATAACAAACCAATTTAGAATTGTCAGGAGGAAGCCCACTGAAGCGATCAAATAAGAAGTGTTTTGCCATCCATAAGTTGCCGTTAAATGAGCGACAGGAGCCGACCCAATAATAGCTCCCGCACACCCCAAAACTTGAACGAGACTTGCGTAGAGAGCAAAACGTTGGGAACCTAACCAATAAGCTCCTACCCACAGCGCGCCTAGATAAGCCACAGAAGCAGTGAGACCCATAATGATTCTTGTAACGACCGCAATAGGAAAATACGTTGTAAATCCAAAGACGGCAGTTGCCACGCCGCAGATAAGAAGACCAAAAGAAAGCAAGCGTCGGGCGCCGAGTTTGTCGCACATCATGCCCACAGGAATTTGCATCACAGCATAACCATAAAAAAAACCACTGAATAAAATACTTAATTCACTCGCTTGAATTTTAAATGATCTTAGTAAATCGTGCGCCATCGCCATCGGCATTACGCGAACTAAAAAGTCATAAGCGTAAAAGGAAGAAGCTACAATTCCGATGATAAAGGAAATCAACGAAAGATAGAGTTTCGAATGCCTTGCGTTTGTTTCCATAATTACTCTCTGTCTAGTATTTATACATTTGTATTTATTCACGATGCTCCCACTTCAAAATCACTACCTCCAGTGTATTAGCAAACGCTGCGGGACCAGTTTTATTTTTGTGCTCCTTGGGAAAGGGATGCCATAATATCGGATATAATAAATAGAGAAAAGATTCATAGTGCGCCGTTATAAATGGTGTTTCATTCGTTGGTTTTTGATATTGATACTGATTTTTGGATTTGGTAGAAATATTATTGCGCAAAACGTGCCAACTAAGCTAGCAATTTTAATTGAAATCAAAGGAAGCATCAGGCCTGACACCCAAGATTTTTTTCGCACGTGGTTTAAAAAAGCACAAGAAGAATAAGCACAAGTTGTTATTCTCCAATTGGATACTCTGGGAGGATTAGCAACAGTCATGCGTGGTATCATAAAGAAGGATATTCTTGCATTTCCCCATACCGATTATTGGATATGTACCTACACCCCGCCCAGTGGCGCTCATACTACTAGTCCAGGTACCTACATTTTATATGCTATCCATATTGCTGTTATGGCGCCCGGAACTAATTTAGGTGTGGCAACACCCGTGGCTGTGGACACCCCTGGCGGCGCTGAACCTCCAAAAGAAGAGCAAAAAGATAAAAAACTGAATCAAAGAAATCGCCCTCTGAATTAAAAGCCGTTAGTGATGCCCAGAGCTTATATTCGCAGCCTAGGGCAATTCCGCGGTCGCAACGTGGAGTAGGCAGAAAAAGCAGTGGTCGAGGCCGAAAGTCTTTCTGCTGAAGAAGCACTCAAAATTAATGTTATTAACATTGTAGCACCCAATATTTCAAATTTATTAGAGCAAGTGGATGGAATGAAAACTAATTTGCAAGGCGTAATATAAAAAATAATTAATACTAAAAATTTTACTAAAAATTTTCGCGTAGAAAAAAATAGAGGTTAACTAGCGAACCCGATTTTTGGCAGTCATTACGGATCCGAGTGTGGCCTATATTTTGTTCATGATTGGTTTTTATAGAATATTTTTTAAATTTTTAAGTTCAGGATTTGTGGTTTGTGGCGTTGTGGGGGCGATTTCATTTGTACTTAATTATCACATATAGCCATTGTTACACTTGGCTTTTTTCTTTTGGTTTTTAAATCTCGCGTTTTGTTTCCAACGAAGGCCCATCGTTATTTAAAGACGCGACGAAGTCATCGTGGAGCGTTTGGAAGGATTAATTTGTTTGGTCAAGCCTCTGGAGAAAAATCAACGATAATAGTTGCAATTGTAATTGTGGCTTTAGTCTTATTGTTATTATTTTCAGCCATATTTTTAAAGAATATGAACGGGGAGTTATTTTTACCTTATGGACGTTTTTGGAAAGTCAAAGGCTTTGGTTTAATTATTGTAGTGCCTATTATTCAGAAAATTGTGCGTACCCATCTACGAACAGTGGTAATGGATGTGCCGAGTCAAGATGTGATTTCTCGTGACAATGTGTCCGTCCGAGTTAACGCGGTTGTTTATTTTCGAGTGATTGATCCTGAGCGAGCAATCATTCAGGTCAAAAAATATTACGAAGCCACCAGTCAATTAGCACAAACTACGTTGCGTTCGGTATTGGGGAATACTAATTAGATGAAATGTTGGCGAAACGAGAAAAATTAAACAAAGATATTCAGGAAATTCTGGATGGAGAAACCGATGCGTGGGGGATTGGGGGATTAGGGTTTCGAATGTAGTAAGCATGTCAATCTTAGAAGAAAGTATGGTCCGCGCCATCGAGCGACAAGCTGAGGCTGAGCAAGAAAGGCCAGCAAAAGTAATTAACATCGAAGGAGAATTCCAAGCTGCACAACGTTTAAAAGAAGTAACTGAGATTTTAGTCCAACAACCTCAATCTTTACAATTACGTTACATGCAAACCCTGATGGATTTGGCTAGCGATAGGACTTCGACTATTGTATTTCAAATGCCGATTAATCTTCTGAAAACAATTTAGAAATAATAGGTAAATTAAACCTCAGTACATGACAATTTTTTATTATCAGAAATGGTAATTTTTAAATACTTAGTATCTCTCTAAGTAGTCTTTCCCACTTTCTCCGAAAAGATGCCCTTAATTAAATTAATCTTAAAAAAATATAATTTTCAACAAACAGAATTTTAATTCAATTTTTAAAAATCATTCGTTTATTAAAAAGTGTCGTCTGCTAATATTTTAAATCTAAATTGATAGAGATTTAACGAATTTATAACGATAACTATCTTATACTACCTAATTGTACCGTATTTACTATCCTACTATATATTTCTAATCTTTTCCCATGATTAAAAGATCGAGTTTCACGCTCCTAAGTTCTGACTACGTAAGTTATTTTAAGTAGAATTATATTTGGATTTTTATTTTTAGAAATCAAGCAAGCTCAATATCTTCGCCATACCTGCTACTATGCTAGAGTTACTCTTCAATTGTAATCGATGTTAGAGTGCTTACGTTCAAATTATTCATTGGAAGTTTGGAATAGCAAAAATCATCAGATTCTATTGGAAAGTAATGGAGATTACTATTGCCAGCATCGTCTGTGCAAGATCCAAATACATTGGTTAGAAAAGAAAATTCAATTTTTATCATTGATGGTAGCTTTATAAAAAGAATCAAAGGTTTTAGCTTAATAGAGTTATTAATTGAAAGTTTTCTAGGCACATTACTTCTATTTGATTTAGTTAAATTACATTCCAGGTTCCGTAGTTGTATGCGTTGGAAATCAGATTTAGTGAAATTACAAGAAGAAGGTCAATTTTCTAGTTATTTATTAACTCAGCGTATTCAGGAAGCAGGGAATATTGGTGTGAGTAGGAAGGATTTTCTCGGAAGCAAGATAAAATTTGAGGTTACGATACGCAACATTTACCTGATACTATCCAAGGAAAAACTGCTTCTAACTCTAATATAATTATGCTAGGAAAATGTATCCATTATCGAAATAAATGGCAATTTTTAAAAACAGTCTACTTTATTTCTGATACTAACCGAAAAGATAAAAGAAAACGTATTTATCCATTATACCGAAAACCCTTGCCGTATAAGCGGCAGGAGTTAGTTAGTAATATCGACCAATTGAAAATTGAGTATGTATGTTACTTTTTGTTAAAATATAATTCTATAATTCATTATCTTATAGTAGTCCAAGTTAAGAATTGGAAAGAAATCAAAAGTGTTAAATTAGTACTGTTATTTTTCTCACCGTAAAAGTTCACAAAGGAATAGCACTTCTATGTAACGTTACGAGAAGTAAATGAAATATAAGTCACAAGAGGGGATCGCTTTAATTAGGGTACTTCTCTTTCTTTTTATAATGAGTCTGTTATTAACAACCTATCTGGAATGCATATGATTGAAATTAAGATAAGCAGAAATAGGTATGATAGAATCGTGGAATTTCAATCAACTGAGGTCGGGGCTAATAGCCGGAAGCTACTATCCTCTTAAAAATTGTTTCATTAGCGATTCTGAAGGTTAGAGTCCATTATCATGTTTAGTTATTAAACGTGGATGCTTTCAGGAAAAAACGTTATCGGATTTTTGCCAAAAAAATATTTTATCATACTAGTGTGAGTTTAATGAGTGAATATGAACATCTGCTAAAAGTTGAAAAACCCATTTTTAAGAAACAGCTAATTGATTGTCGCGTTTTCTGGAAAAATATTATGAGATAAAATTATTAAAATATTTACAAGGATAATCTCATGTTAGAAATAATAAATCGACTTTTGGGTAGTGTTGGTAATCAAAAAAGATCAAGCATTAGATTTTCTTCAGATACCTCATATTTAATATGTTTTATTAGAAATTCTAACGCTGCCTTCATAAGTTTTATGAGTAATCCATTCTTATGGACAATGATGATTACAGTAATGATCACAAGGCCCTTGTAGAATAAAATTAAATGGACTTTTATTCCATTGATGAAATCGTTCAGGTCGAAAAATATTGGGATCCTTCCATATGCAAGGAAAAAAGGATAAAATCTTCTTACTTCCTAGACAAAAAGATCAGAATAATTTTCGTTATCACTGTGTAATCTTGATAAACTATTAGAATATTGTTGAAGAACGTAGTCTACAAAAACAATATAATAGAAATAGAGATGGTATGTCTTAGCAAGTTAATTAATTCGACAGCAGAAATTCTTGGATTGAGTAGATGATTATTGAGGTTGCAGTGGTGCGCAATAATATAATTGGGGCTTTAAAGCGGAACATTCAAAAGACCGATTCGTATTTTTTCAATGACTTTCTTAATTTTTTTATCAATTTTTTTTAGTGTGAATCTTACATACCAATATTTTTGAGCTATAGAGCCTGCATAATCGAAGAGCGCCATTAATTCTCGAATCTGTTTGGATACTTCTTTTTTTGATAAGGGTAAGCTGACCCATGAATAGACAGGTTTAGTTAACAACTTTTGGATTTCTTTAATATAATACGATTTTATTTTTTGCATTCTATTTTAATATCTGATTTTAACATTCAGAAATAAAAA
The DNA here is from genome assembly GCA_001077715.1 of Candidatus Coxiella mudrowiae. Lineage (GTDB taxonomy): Bacteria > Pseudomonadota > Gammaproteobacteria > Coxiellales > Coxiellaceae > Coxiella > Coxiella mudrowiae. The sequence continues at coordinate 363,710 of CP011126.1, forward strand.
TAATCTCTAGCTTTTTAATTTTCATATCAATCATAATTGATATGAAAATCTGTTTTCGATGCATATGCGCTTTCCTATCAAGGCCTTAGACACCTCCTTCTCCAAATAAGGACTTTTCAATCTAGCGTGGGGGTGATTTGTAGCATATGAATCTATTATTGTTACAGAATAATTTATCAGCTTCGCTACCCATCATGCAAATAGTGTTGTGAAATAGGATCCATTTTTTGAATAGGTCAGAAGAATATTTTTGACAACGTTGAGAAATAAATTCGTAAGGACAGATAAAAATGCTAACATTCTATCCAATCTATCTGATGGTATAATGGGTATTACCACTCCTTAATCATTAAAAAAAATTTATTAAATGCTAGCAGGAATTTTTTATTTGGCTATTGATAGTTGTTATTGTTTATTTTAGAATTCTTTAAAAGTTTTGAGAAAATTTTTATGTTTCGGTTCCAGTTCCATCTAATTCTTTTTTTTCAAAACTTAAACTACATTTAGGAAAAGTTTTTTTACTTCTTGAGTCGTATGATGTTCTACTTCTTTATTAAGCTTTAAAAATTTATCTTACCATTCTTCAAAATTTTTAGTCTTCTTAAGTTTTTTAATTATCTTCTCAGCCTCTTTTTCTTCCGAAATAAGGTATTTAACAATTTTTTAATCTTTTCTATCCTTTTAAGTTATGGATACTATACTTTTTGTTCTATGGTTTTATGACAAATAAGCAATTGAGAGAGATCTTGAAATATCTTCCTCTTGATTTCTTCTCGATGGGACTTGTCTTTAATCTCTTCGAAAAAATTACTAACTTTTTTATGTTCTTTGCTAAGAATGTCAATAACATTCATAATATAACCCTTCCTAATCCATTTTAAAATACTTTCCACATTAATATAATTATAAGTATAGTTTATAATTGAAATATTATTTTAAACTTAAACCTTGGTATCCTTTTAAAGCTTGAGATTTTGCTTGGCTATTAAAAATTATTGGAAGGGGATAGTCAACTCCCAAATGAATTTTAGATAATTGCATAATATTGAGGGGTATATTAGCAGGATAATGGATGTATTTGGTTGGCACATTAACGAGCTCTGGAAACTATTTTTTAATATAAATCTTCTCCAGATCAAATTTCTTGCTTTGTAAGATAAGATTAAAAAATTCGAAAATAAGATGCAGTATCTGGGCCTGAGCTAGCTATCCATTCCTATCCGAGAGCATTGTTAGCAACATCCGTGTCCAATAATGTATTCTAAAACAATTTCTCTCCCTCTCGCCAATCAATTAATAAATCTTTTACTAGAAAAGATGATACGATCATTCTTACACGATTGCGCATGTAACTTGTGTGCCACAATTCGCGCATTTCAGAATTGACTATAGGATAACCAGTCAACCCATTTTGCCAAGCTCTCAGTTAGCTTTTATTTTTTGCCATTTAAAATTTTTTTATTGATTTCAGGAAGATTCTATAATAAATGGTAAGCAAATTCATACCATATTAATTGACGCTGGAAGACGTCAGCAGACTGCCTCAGAGTTTTCTAATTTATGACAGCCTGATTTATCACAGCTAAAATTTGACAGGCGCTGATTTTTCCAAAATGGAGATAGGGAGAAAGCTGTGAAGTAGAGGGAATGTTAGGACGATTGCGTTGATTGGGATAATTTTGAGATTTTTTTTAATAAATCTTTTAAGCAAACTTGGGCATTTTTTCTCCAGGTTTCCATTAGTTGAAGCTCTGGCTCTAGTTTAGTTTTGTTGATAAAAGTTGCCAGTCTTCTAGTTTATCAGTTTCAAGATGTCTCATTTTGGATAAATTTGGAGGAACTTTTAATGGTTGTCTTGGAATTATTCAAACGCTAATTCAGTTATAATAAGGAGTAAATAATTTATAATAATTCCCTGATTTATTTTTAATCTTCTGTAGTTCTATGAGAAGGTTGGAATCAAAACTGCCTACTTCAATGGAAACAGTTCTAAATAAATTTTTTAAATGACTATCTAACTTTCTATAATAAGACTCATAAAAAGAATTCCAGTAAATTTTCTTTATTTGATATTTTTTAATAAGTTCCATTAGTATTTTTTCACTATTACCTCTTTTTAATATTAATGTTATCCCTTTATTTGTTAAAGATTTTTTTAAAGACACAATACTATGATACAACTACCAATGTTGCGCTTCGCCTATGGATTTAAGTTTATCGTCAAAAATGTATATTGAAATTAAATTACCACTCAACCTCGTTGCTTCTGTTAGAGCTACATTGTCTGACAGACGCAGGTCTTATCTAAACCAAAAAATCGTTATTACTACTATTTTCTTTCAGAGAATTTAATAGTATGAAATAATTAAGCTATTTAAAATTTATTGATTTATAAAATATATTGTAATTTCTTACGATATTCAATTAAAAATTAAAATAAATTAATATGTTCTAAAATTTTACATAAAATAGATTCTATATTCTTATTAATCCAAAAAATTTAATAGAAGATTCCAATTTTTCAGATATTAGTGAAAGAATAAAAATTGGGATAGTAAATACTATTCAAAAGGTCTGGATATAGTCTGAATTTAGTCGGGAAGAACTTAATCGAGGTTTGAGATATTTACTCATGAAAGAGGCTCCATAATATATGGATAGTAGTTTTCCTAACGATCCAGCGGAGCGACAGCGACGAGCTGTTGAAAATCTATTTGGGGTTCTATATGTGACGACTTTTGATATTACTACCGCTATTTGATTAAATCAGGTCTTAAACGGATCTTCTAATTCAGATTGCTTCGCTCCTTGTGAATGCGACACAAAAGACAAGGGAGGGCTTGTACTATGTCTGATTGTGTCATTTATTACTGTACTTTTCTCTTGGTTCGGCTGTCTTTATTCTATTGATACGCAAATAGTTGCGAATATAACTAAAAGCCCGAAGCAACGCCTATAAAAATATTTAAATCTTTAGCCCTAATTTTAAGTTTTGCAATTCCTACAGCCGGAATGATGGCTTATCTCATGCTCGAATAGGTGAGAGAAAAATTAGTCCATGAACAAGAATAGGATCTAAGTGTTTATCAAACGGTATCTATTTGTCTTCCCGTTCTATTGGGGACAGGAATAGCTGCCTTGGTGTCTTGGTTAAATAAGGAAATAATTTTCTCTCCCAAACCGAAAGCTCCAAACGCTGAGGTGTTAGCAGAGTTGAAAGTGGTTAAAGGCTTATTAAAAGCCGATTGGACTGGACAAGATGATCCAGTGTGTGTCAAAGAGTTTGTTAAAATGGTGGTCCTTGCTTATTTCAAAATTAAAGTGAAATTAGGAAATGAGGTACGAATTTTGATAAATTCAAATTCAGATGAAATTTATTTATTTATTTATTTATTTATTTATTTATTTATTTATTTATTTTGCCTATTATAACTCAACCTACTTCTAATTATCAAACTTTCGGTCAAACCCTACTTTTTCTAATAATCGACCTTTTCTTTCCGTACAAGAAAGAGAAGAAGTGGAGAGGATAGAAGAAAGTGACACAATCTCTAAGAAAAGTTTTGGTTAAAATTGGGGGAAGATCCCTGGAGTAGGAAATCACTAAGCTGAATGTTAATTAGGAGTCGTGGAATAATGCTCCCCCCTCCTAGAGGGAGGAGCAGATTAAATTAACCAGACGTTTCAATGGAAGAGACTTGAGGAAAACTATTGAGGACTGCCGTAATCCGAATAACGTGCTGAACGACTTGCTTGCTGACCCCGATTCAATAATGTATTTACGTGGGCATCGATACATAAGCCAGAGCCATTAATAGCAGAAACAGGGAAATAATAGAGTTCAAAGTCTTTTTTGTCTACTCCGGGATTGGCAATAATATTCATGTGTAAATTAGCAGGCATTCTTTGATATTCCTCGTCTTTGACTAAATGAGTAAAAGCGGTAATAAATATTATTCATTACCATAATACTCGCCGTGCCTTTAATCTTGTTAGTCATTGATTCGGTTAATTCTGATTCTGCCTAATTAAAGAGTGTTTTCATCAAGGATCCATTTTGAGTAGCAAAAGCAACTGCCAGAGCAATTCCTAAGATTTTTTGGCAGGTAAATTTGCTGTTAGAGGATTCATTTAGAACTTGCGATAAATTTAATTTTAAATCTCTCGGATATTCAGGTAATTTATCTTTATATTCTTTTAATATCGTTATTCTCCTAATTAGAAATATTTACGGTGTTTCCACCTTTTTGCCAATTGCAGGGGCATAATTCCTTAGTTTGTAAAGCATCAAGTACCTGTTAGAACTTCATGTGGATTACGCCCTACATTTAAATCATTGACCATAATAAACTGAACGGTTTGTTTAGGATCAAAAATAAATGTGGTCCGCTTTGCAGCACCTTCATTTTTATTCAGAATTCCCAATTGTTGCGACAGATTGCGTTGAATATTAGAGAGCATTGGGAAAGGTAATTCTCGAAGTTCTTCTTTTTTTACGACGCCATGCCAAATGCACGTATTCAGAATCCGTACTAATACCTAGAACTTATGAATCGCGATCAGTAAATTCGCCATGTAATAGTCCAAATTCGGCAATTTCAGTAGATCAAACAAAAGTGAAATCTTAAAGTGAAATCTTTAGGCCAGAAAAATATTACGAGCCATTTGTTCAGGTAACTTTTTTCGTCGACCTTAATGAAGGCCTTATTGATGTTATTACTAATAACACCAGTTAACGAAAAGTTAGGGAATTTTTTTACTAATCTTAATCATGTTTTTTCTACTCAATGTTCGTTTTTTGAGTTTATTGTTAGTTGGGAGCAGATAAATAAAATGGATTGTTTTTATAAAGTCGATAAGCAAAAATTATGAGTGAGGAGTGGACGGTAGTTACAATTTCTTTTTTAATAACTCAGTTACTTGCTGGGGGTTGACTTTGCCCTTGGTAGCTTTCATAATTTGGCCGACAAAAAAGGCGAATAATTTAATTTTGCCAGAGTGGTATTCTTCTACTTGCTGAGGATTACTCGTTATAATTTCATCAATGATTTTCTCAAGCTCCCTAGTGTCTGTGATTTTTTTTAGGCCTTGGCGCTCAATAATAGCATCAGCGTTGCCTTTGGTGTTCCACATTGCCTCGAATACTTGTTTTGCCATACTGCCGGATAATGTATTATCCGCGATGCGCCGTAGAAGCCCTCCTAATTGCTCTGCATTAATCGGACTTTCACTAATTTCAAGGTTATTTTTATTTAACGCAGCTGCAAGATCGCCAATGATCCAATTGGCAGCGAGCTTGGGAGAAATAGAGTTATCTATTTTTACTAAGGCCTCAAAATAATTGGCAGTTTCCATATGCTGAGTAAGAAATTTGACGTCATAGCTGCCCAACTGATAAATTTCTTGGAAGCGGCGACGTTTTTCTTCAGGTAACTCAGGAAGTTCTCTTTTAATCGAATCAATAAATTCTGAAGTAATTTCAATAGAAAGTAGATCAGGGTCCGGAAAATATCGATAGTCGTGGGCTTCTTCTTTAGTGCGCATGGTCCGAGTTTCATCTTGAACTGCATCATAAAGCCGAGTTTCTTGGATAATTTTTTTCCCAGCTTTTAAAAGTTCTTTTTGTCGAGCAACTTCAAACAAAATAGCACGCTCAACGAACCGAAAAGAATTTACATTTTTAATTTCTGTTCGTGTTCCAAATTCTTTTTCTCCCTTTGGGCGTAAAGAGATATTAACATCGCAACGGAAAGCACCTTCCTGAATCTTAGCATCACTCACGCCGATGTAACGGACTAACATATGTAAAGTTTTTAAATAAGCTACTGCTTCTTTAGATGAGCAAATATCCGGCTCAGAAACAATTTCTAATAAGGGGGCGCCTGCACGATTAAAATCGATACCGGAGTAACCTTTTACTCCTTCATGAATGGACTTTCCTGCATCTTCCTCTAAATGCGCACGGGTAATTCGAACGCGTTTAGAACTTCCCTCATCGGTTTCAATATCCAAATGACCGGCTTTAATAATAGGTAAATCATATTGACTTATTTGATAACCTTTCGGTAAATCGGGATAAAAATAATTTTTTCGGGCAAAAACAGCATGGTTTACAATGGTGGCTTGAACAGCAAGCCCAAAACGAATTGCCAATTTTATTACTTCTTTATTTAAAACAGGTAAAACGCCGGGCAACCCTAAGTCTATTGCACAGGCTTGAGTGTTAGGTTCAGCACCATAAGCTGTAGAGGCACCAGAAAAAATTTTTGATTTTGTGCGTAATTGTACGTGGACTTCTAAACCAATAACGGATTCCCATTCCATCTTAAATTTACCTCAACTCAGGCGGCAATTTTTTATGCCAATCGGTTTCTTGTTGATAACGGTGTACCATATTTAATAGCTGTGATTCTTCAAAATAATTTCCAATTAATTGAGCACCAATAGGGAGTTGGTTGATAAATCCTGCCGGAAATGCAATAGCGGGTAATCCTGCGAGGTTGACGGCGATGGTATAAATATCCGACAAATACATTGCGACGAGATCTTTTGTTTTTTCACCTAATTTGAAGGCCGGAGTGGGTGTTGCAGGAGTTAAAATAGCGTGTATCTGCTTAAAAGCTTCCACAAAATCATTTTTGATTAAATGGCGTACTTTTTGTGCTTTTAGGTAGTAAGTATCGTAATATCCTGCTGAAAGCACATAAGTGCCTACCATGATTCGGCGCTTAACTTCTGGGCCAAAACCTTCTGTACGGGAGCGTTTATAAAGATCATCGAGGTTGACAGGATTAGCACAACGATATCCATAACGCACCCCGTCGTAGCGCGCCAGGTTGGAAGAACACTCAGCAGGGGCTAACACATAGTAAACCGGTGCGGCGTACTCAGTGTGAGGTAAATTAATGTCTACTAAGGTAGCACCCATTTTTTCGAATTCTTTTTTAACAGTGTCAATAGCTTCTGCTACAGCTGAATCTAAGCCGCCACTAAAACATTCTTTGGGGAGACCGATTTTTAAACCTTTTAAGGATTGGCTCAATGTGGACAAATAATCGGGAGTGTCTTTTTTTATGCTAGTCGAATCCCTTTTGTCGTGAGCAGCCATAATATTGAGAAGCAAGGCGGCGTCTTCAGCAGTTTGAGTTAATGGTCCGCCTTGATCTAAGCTTGAAGCAAAAGCAATCATGCCGTGACGAGAAACTCGTCCGTAGGTAGGTTTTAATCCGGTGACACCGCATAAGGCGGCGGGTTGGCGGATAGAGCCTCCCGTATCAGTTCCTGTTGCTCCAGGAGTTATTCGAGCTGCTACAGCAGCCGCAGAGCCTCCTGAAGAGCCGCCGGGAATACGGCTGATATCCCACGGATTTCGGACAGGTCCGTAATAACTATTTTCATTAGAAGAACCCATCGCAAATTCATCCATATTGGTTTTACCAATTAAAACAGTTCCTGCTGCCTTCAAACGTTCTACGACTGTAGCATTGTAAGGAGCAATAAAATTGTCTAGCATTTTGGATGCGCAGCTAGTTTTAATTCCTTGGGTGCAGAAAATATCTTTATGGGCAATTGGGATGCCGGTCAGAAGAGTTGCTTCGCCTTTAGTTAAAAGTGCATCGGCTGCTTTAGCTTGTGCTAACGCTTGCTCTTCACTAATAGTGATGAAACAGTTGAATGTGGGATTAAAATTTTTAATCCGATCCAAAAAATGTTGCGTAAGTTCTACGCTCGATATTTTCTTAGCCTGCAAATCTTTGCTTAATTCAACTATGGTTTTTCGATGCATGTGTCTATCCGTTATTCTTCATTCTCAATAACCACAGGGACCATATAAAGTCCAGTTTCTACTTGAGGTGCATTTTTTTGAAATAAAGTGCGTTGATTCGATTCTGTGACAATATCTTCCCGAAAAGGTTGCGTTTCACTAGAGGAATGTGCAAGAGGTTCGATATGGGATGTATCTATCTGATTCATTTTGTCTACAAGTTTAAGAATTTCATTTAAATTTTGCCCCAACAATTGATTTTCACTTTCAGAGATATTGAGTTTGGCTAGGTTCGCAATTTTATCAATATCACTTTTGTTTAAAGTGGACATTATTTAACCCTCCATTAAGGGGTGCATTATACAGAAGACGTGGAATGGAAGACAGTCTAAGGATCCATTAGTCGTGTCTGACGTCCCTAAGCCTTTCCTCTAGTTAAGTTTTCGGTTAAAGTAAGTTTGCATTTTTTGCAACATCTCAGAGCTAATAGGAAGAGTTTCCATGTTAAAAAAATTGCGTGGTCTAGTTTCGAATGATATTTCAATCGATTTAGGTACCGCTAATACCTTAATTTATGTGGTCGAACAAGGCGGTATTGTTCTGAATGAACCTTCAGTAGTGGCTATTCGAAAAGATGTCCGGGGAGGCCAGGAAAGTGTCGCAGCCGTCGGAGCAGAAGCTAAGCGCATGTTAGGCCGTACTCCTGGCAATATCCTTGCGACTCGTCCTTTGAAGGATGGTGTTATTGCTGATTTCCATGTCACTGAAAAAATGTTGCAGTATTTTATTCATAAAGTTCATAAAACTCGTTTTTTGCGTCCCAGCCCTCGTGTTTTGATTTGTGTACCCTGTGGTTCTACTCAGGTCGAGCGTCGCGCGATTAAAGAATCTGCTTTGGGAGCTGGAGCTCGTGAGGTGTATTTGATTGAGGAACCCATGGCAGCAGCAATGGGTGCCGGCTTACCTGTCGAGGAAGCTAGTGGTTCTATGGTAGTAGATATCGGGGGGGGGACTACTGAGGTAGCGATTATTTCTTTGAGTGGGATTGTCTACGCGGAATCCGTACGTATTGGTGGTGATCGTTTTGATGAGGCTATTATTAATTATGTTCGCCGTAATTATGGAGCATTGATTGGTGAAACTACGGCAGAACGAATTAAACACGAAATTGGCGCCGCATTTCCTAGCAATGAAATTAAAGAGATTGAAGTACGTGGTCGAAATTTAGCAGAAGGTGTGCCTCGAAGCTTTACGCTTACTAATAATGAGATTCTTGAAGCCTTGCAGGAACCACTTTCGGGAATAGTCGGTGCGGTCCGTGGGGCTTTGGAACAAGCGCCGCCCGAGTTGGCTGCGGATATTGCGGAACGGGGGATGGTGCTCACAGGCGGCGGAGCTTTGTTAAAGGATATTGATCGACTCTTAATGGAAGAAACAGCTCTATCTGTGGTAATAGCGGAAGATCCACTTACCTGTGTAGCTCGTGGCGGTGGTCGAGCTTTGGAATTGATGCGATCAATGGGTGGAGAATTTCTTTCACGAGATTAATACTTAAAAGGGAATTTTGATAGGGAAAACAAGAGGAAAGTATCATTAAATTAATTTTTAAACGTTCTTCAATGCCCGGATTGCGTACCCTTATTTGTATGGGTTTGTCAATTGTATTGATTCTTTTGGACCAAAAAGCAGGTTTTTTTCAGAAGGTTCGGGCTGATTTGTCCTTAGTTGTGCTTCCTATCCAATATTTAGTGAATGCTCCTATTAAAACAATCCACTGGATTGCTACGAATATTACCACTCAACAGCAATTAATGGCGGACAATGCCCGCCTGCGGGCCCATGAGTGGTTACTGCAATCGAAATTGCAGAAACTTCTTGCTCTTGAGCGAGAAAATGCCCAGTTACGGGAATTATTAAAATCAACTTCTCGAATGGATGGCTTGCGGTTGCTTGTTGCCCAACTGTTAGCTGTGGATTTAGATCCTAATCTCCAACAAGTTGTGGTTGATAAGGGAACGCAATCACATATTTATGTGGGGCAACCTGTTTTGGATGCTTATGGCATTATTGGGCAAGTAGTTGATGTGAGCCCCTTGACGAGTAATGTTATGTTGATTTCTGATCCTAAGAGTGCTGTTCCTGTCCAAGATTACCGGAATGGTATTCGTGCTATTGCAGTCGGGTTGGGAAGCTCTGGGAAGCTCATGCTGATTAATGTCCTAGATACCAGCGATATCCAAAAAGGTGACCTTTTTATGTCTTCTGGGCTCGGGTTGCGCTATCCAGTAGGTTATCCTGTGGGGGTGGTCTCCGAGTTAACGCATAATCCTGCTAAGCGTTTTGCTACAATTGTTCTTCAGCCATCAGCCCATTTAGATCAGTCGCAACAAGTGTTAATGGTTTGGCCGGATAGGGCTTCGTTAAAAAATGCGGTACGAGAAGAGTTAGCATCTTCCTCAGTGAGGCCTAAAGAAAATGGAAGATGATATCTTTAAACAAAGAATTTTAATCGGACTCACTTTTCTAGTAGGAATGATGCTAACTATCCTGCCTCTTCCTGAATGGGTCGTATGGTACCAACCTGCCTGGGTTTTGATGATTCTTTTATTTTGGATGATTGCTATTCCCTATCGAGTCGGCATTGGCGCCGCTTTCGTAATAGGTCTTTTGCTGGATTTTCTTATGGGAACCATTTTAGGGCAACATGCGCTATTATTTACCTGCCTTGCTTATTTTTTCATTCGTTTTCAAATACCCATCCACAGCCTGCCCGCCTCGCAACAAACGATATTAGTTTTAATCACTATAGCGATATACCTCGCGTTACAATATTGGATTATGGCAATGGCGGACTCTTCTCCATTAACTGGAAAATACTGGTTGTCTCTTGTAAGTACTACGCTTTTATGGCCGTGGTTACGATTTTTATTAAACGATTACCAACACCGATTTAAATTTGGCTGATGAATTTTAAAATTTTAGTACGCCGTTGTGAAAAATGGTTGTTAATGACGGTGGCAAGCCTTGTAATTCTCTTTGCTGTATTGATTAATATCGCTCGTTTGACAATTCCCATACTTAACCATAAGCGTGATTTTTTTGAGCGATGGGCGAGTAGCGTCTTACATCAACCTGTGCACATTAGCGGCATTAAAGCAATTTGGTATGGACTTGATCCAGCCATCAGCTTTCAAGATGTGTTTATTACTGACTCTGCTCGTCAGAAATCGCTTTTACGGATCAAACAACTTTCTATCAGTATTGATCTCTTTCATAGCTTATTTGATTGGCGATTATTGCCGAGTCATTTAGTGCTTTCTGGTGCCCAGTTTGATGTTTCTGAAACATCAGCTGGAGAATTGCGTGTGCGGGGAATCGCTAATTTTAGCCGTAAACATGTGGTGGCTGATTTAGGAGATGTGAAAAATATTCTTTTATGGATATTGAATCAATCCAACGTCATGCTAAAAGCGATTAGCATCAATTATCATACATTACAGGGTAACCTAATTCCTATTAATAACTTGCGTGTTAATTTAATTAATGGAATTTTACATCATCAAATAGCCGGAGTGGGAAGTTTATTCCAAGAAGTTCCGACGCAATTCCGATTTTTGATTACGACTTCGTCTGATAATATGAGTCTTTATGTCGGAACTAAAAATGTAATTTTTAAACAATGGCTAGATACTTATTTTTTACAGAAATATTTTAAAAATTTGTCGATGATGGGGTCGGGAGAAGGGGATATACAATTATGGGCAAGGTTTCATAAAGGAATTCTTAAATCATTGCAAAGCTTAATAGCAGGTAATAATATACGATTAATCTTTAATCAGGGTCACATACTATCGCTCGATCACATCTCCGCCAATTTATATTGGAAGCCCTATGTGAATGGTTGGGGATTAGTAGGGAATGACATTTTTCTGCGAACTGGAGAAAAAAAATGGCCGGAGCATAATTTCGGTGTCCGTGTAATTTATGAGAATTCAATTCCTGCAATTTTATTCAGAACTAATTATCTTCGATTAAGAGACATTCCCCCCCTCGCTGAAAAAATAGGATATTGGCTGGAAAAATTTCAGAAACTTTATCGAAAGATTCAACCATCGGGGGAGGTTCATCGTTTCTGTTTGTTTTATTTTCCTCGAAAACAAAAACTTTATTATCATCTAAGAACCGATTTTTCTGCCTTAAGTTTTCAACCTTGGAATAATTTGCCCGGAGGTTCGCAATTATCGGGTTCGATAGATATAAATCCTTCAAGAGCAAAGCTCAAATTACAATCAAGCAGTAGCACAATTAATGTTCCAGGAATTTTTAAGGCCCCTTTAGTATTAAAGCGATTAAATTTCATTACTCAATGGCATCGCTCCTCACTGAGTTGGGATATTGATGTATCGCAAGCCTATTTAGGCAACAATGATTGGCAATGGCAGGGATGGGGGAGCTTATCCTTACCTGCAAATAAATTGCCTTATATTTCATTGCACGGAAAATTCAAAGTAGAAAATATAAATAACATCAAATCTTATTTACCATATCGTTATATGAGTTCTGATTTATCAGCCTGGTTGAATAAAGCATTTGTGGCTGGAAAAATAACTGCGGGCATTGTAGATTTGGAAGGCCCTCTAAAGAAATTTCCTTTCATCCATAAAGAAGGGCATTTTGACATGATTGCTGATGTGAACAGCGTGACATTACATTACCACCCTAAATGGCCAAATATAAAAAATATTCATGGGACAGTTGCTTTTCATAATGATAGTTTGAATATTGTCGCAGATCGCGCAGAAATAATGGGAAATCCTTTAAATCATTTAAAAGCCGCAATAGCTCATTGGGCTAAGCCCATTTTAGTGGTATGTGGTGGGTCGGTTTCTAATCTAACAGACGGCTTTCGATTTCTGCAAGCAACTCCTCTTTTAGTCGCTAAACAAATTAAAGCCATTATTCCAAATAGGCCCTTCAGAGCAAATTTAAATCTCAAAATTCCCCTAATTCAGCACGTAGCCAATACAAACGTAGATGGGAGTTTGTTTGTTAATAATGCACAATTGTTTTTAAAAAATTGGGGAATAAAACTTAATCAAGTCACTGGAAATTTTCATTTTATTAATGAAAATTTTTCAGCCAATCATATTGGAGCTCAATTTTTAGGTTCATCAATCGATTTTTCCATTGCTACTATCAATCCTGGGACGCTCTCGCCAGTGTTGCAGATTGAAATGAGTGGTCAAATCCCGATCGAGGTCTTGCAAAAGCAATTTAATTTTCCAATTTTAGACTATTTATGTGGATCAACTTCCTATCGTGCATTGTTAAAATTACGCAGCGATAATGACTCCGTAACCAATAGTTTTTCTCTAATGACTAATTTAATTGGAGTTAAATCTACGCTCCCTGCTCCCTATGATAAACTGGCGCAAGATTCTGTTTTTCTAAATGCAGCCTTATTTTTTCACAATAATAAAACCTCAGCGATTAAAGTCCATTATAGTAATCCTTTAAAAGCCAAAGCAGATACTAGTCTCAATTTATCCTCTCAATACAAAGGCTGGTCAGTAAATATAAAAAGTCCTTTAATTTTGGGCGATCTTTCAATTTTCTCCAATCATCGTGCATGGCGAGGATATTTTTTGCGATTTTATTTGCCCCAAAAAATGAAAGATAACCAAATGAAGTGGGATCCTAAAAGCTTAGATCCTAAAAGCTTACCGTCTATGGATTTAACTATTAATGATTTCCGTTATGGTAAAAATGTGTTAGGTAAATTAATAATGCAAACGTCGAAAATAAAAACCGGCTTGAATATCGATAATTTTACGGCAACAGGCCCCTTGTTTTATATTAAAGCTGTAGGAAAATGGCAGCGCAAAAAAAACCAAACAGAAACGCAGTTAGCGGGACAGTTTGTGAGTTCCAATTTGGGAACCCTCCTTAAGAAATGGGGAATTACTGAAGCTCTGGAAGGAGGAAAAGGACGAGCTGATTTTTCGTTGCAATGGTCAGGATCACCTGATCAATTTGTGGCTGCCCCTTTAAACGGTGATATTAAAATTAATTTTTATCAGGGACGCGTGACAGAATTAATTGAGGAAGCTGAATCCGAATTAGGTTTTGGTCGCCTACTTAATTTATTTAGTTTACAGTCATTACCTAAATTACCCATTAATCTTGCTAATTTTTCTAAAAAAGGATTCGCATTTAATTTATTTAAGGGAAATTTTTCTTTATCGAAAGGAGTTGCTAGAACCAAAGATGCCTCTCTAGTAGGGGATATTGCCTGGATTCAGATTAAAGGGCTTATTGGTTTTCTAAATAAAAATTATGATTTTTATTTAGAAATTGTGCCAAATATAACTTCAACATTGCCGTTGATCGTGGGTCTTGCCGGTGGGCCTTTAGCGGGAGTTATTACCTGGATTGCTAATCAAGTTTTGGCGCCGCATGTTGGCAAAGCAGCTGAGGTGAATTATCATATTGTGGGTTCTTGGAATAAGCCGGTAGTCACCTTACCTGCTCCTGCTAAAACTAATTTTCAAATGCACTGATAAATAAAGATGAGTGACTTAATTCAAATTGCTAACGATTTTCTTTTAAGACCCTTTAACCTTACTCCCAACAACTTAGAAAAAATCATGGGCCGGGCTATGGGCCCCTCTATTGATAGTGCCGACATATTTTTACAAAGCATCCAGGAAGAAAGTTGGACATTAGAAGAAGGTATTGTAAAAGGAGGTAATTTTTCCCTTGATCAAGGATTCGGCTTACGAGTTATTAGTGGCGAAAAAACAGGCTTTGCTTATGCGGACGATATCAATGCGAAAGCTCTGTTACGAGCGGCACATTCTGCAAAGAGTATTGCTTATTCCGGTGGCTCTACACTTATAGATGTCTTACATAAAGAATCAATTAAACCCCTTTATTCTCAACTCAATCCTATTAATTCAATGACTACGATAGAGAAGGTCGAATTACTACAGCGCATTGATCAATATACTCGAACTAAAGATCCCCGTGTGAAGCATGTGGTTGTCAGCCTAACAGGACGTCATGAGGTTGTGTTAGTCCTAAATAATGAAGGATCAATGGCAGCTGATTTGCGACCGTTAGTGAATTTACGAGTCCGCGTAATCGTGGAACAAAATAGCCGCCGGGAACAGGGCTCCGGGGGTGGTGGTGCTCGCTGCGGTTATGAAATGTTTTTGTCAACGGCATATTCTTACGCAGATAAAGCCGTTCGTCAGGCGTGCCAAAATTTAGAGGCTGACGATGCGCCGGCGGGTACTTTGCCGGTGGTCCTCGGAGCCGGGTGGCCGGCAGTTCTTCTTCACGAAGCTATTGGGCATGGTTTAGAAGGTGATTTTAATCGCAAGGGAAATTCTGCTTTTAGTGGACGAATAGGGGAACGGGTCGCTTCTCCTTTATGCACAGTCGTAGATGATGGAACTGTTCCGGGCAAACGAGGCTCTTTGAGCGTAGACGACGAAGGGACAGTAACGCAGAAAACAATCTTGATTGGAAATGGCATTTTAAAGAATTATATGCAAGACCGTCATAATGCTCATTTGATGAAAATGGCGCCGACCGGTAACGGTCGGCGTGAATCCTATTCGCATTTGCCTCTTCCTCGTATGACGAATACGTACCTATTGCCAGGTAAAAGCGATCCCCAAGAAATAATTGCTTCGGTAAAAAAGGGATTATATGCCGTGGATTTTTCTGGTGGCCAGGTTGATATTACTTCCGGAAAATTTGTTTTTTCTGCTAGTGAAGCCTATTTAATTGATAAAGGAAAAGTCACACGGCCTGTTAAAGGCGCCACTTTAACTGGTAACGGTCCTGATATCTTAACCAAAGTATCGATGGTGGGAAGTGATTTAGTACTTGATTCGGGGATTGGTATTTGTGGAAAAGCGGGGCAATCGGTTCCGGTCGGGGTGGGGCAACCTACCCTCAAAATCGATGCATTGACGATAGGTGGAACTGAATAACTTTCCTGTCCCGACGCTCTTAAAATCATTATAATCGGGGGCGAAATGAAGCTCAGAAATTTTAAACGCCGTGCCTTTCATTAGTTTTAGAATAAAAAATAGACCTTGGACGGAAAAATTACTAAGGCTCGGATGGGGGGCGGTTAGTTAAGTAGATGTCGCTAATTACGTTCCTTAAATCCAATTACGTCCCTAAAATAAGAAACAAAATTTCTTATGAAGCTTTGCTTGCTTGACAGTCGGAGAAAGCAGTTGGTATAACCTGAACAATCGAGGAAGGGACAAAAAAGCCCGACCATTAATCGATGGAACTACCGAGAGGAATTTATGAATAAAAATGATCTCATTGAAGTCATGGCAGAGTCGGCCGGTATTTCGAAAAATGCAGCGAATCGAGCTTTGGATGCATTTGTCGATTCTGTGACGGAATCGTTACAAAGTCGTAAGGATGTGGTCTTAGTGGGCTTTGGTAGCTTTAAAGCAAGCCCACGCGCAGCCCGAACGGGACGCAACCCCCAAACAGGGGAACCTATACAAATTCCTGCCAGTGTAGTGGCGAGATTTTCAGCAGGTAAAAAGCTAAAAGAGGCTTTGAATAGAGGTAAAAAATAAAACCGAAGTGAAATTTAAATAAACAAGAATAAATTAGGCTTGATTAACTCAGACATATCCGCTATCTTCATTGTCCCAGAGTTTTAGTAATTTTGGGGCAATTTTTTTGGTGCATTCCCCGAATAGGTAGTGCGAACACTGAAGTTCGGGTGTTCATGGAAAACGATATGGGTGCTTAGCTCAGTTGGTAGAGCGTCGCCCTTACAAGGCGAATGTCGGGGGTTCGAATCCCTCAGCACCCATTCAGGATGACAGAGGATTGAGGACAGAAGACAGATTGCTGTTGTTTCGCGACAATTAGGTTATTACCTAGTGTAGGTACACCAACTGTGTCGTCAGTCTTCTGTACAGGAGTGGTAGTTCAGTTGGTTAGAATACCGGCTTGTCACGCCGGGGGTCGCGGGTTCGAGTCCCGTCCACTCCGCCATTTCTATGAGTTAACGGCATGTTAAAAAACTTCATGAACAACATATAAAGGTTGGATTGCTGGCATCATAATGCTTATCTGTTATTTTCCTTTCTTTTATTTTCTGGGGCATTCAATATTATTTACAATCTAACGCAGGTGAAGGTAAAAGACTTTAGTGAATGGTGAAAAAATTACTGAAAACGAGTTGAACCAAATATTTCAATGCCTACAGCGAGCTTATTCGCAAAAGATTAGACACTCTCTCACTGCAATTCAGAACAATGAACTTAAACATTATACTTTACAAGGTTTTGATTTTGAATCATATTCAAGTGTATTCTGCAAAAAAAAATTGGGCTTTGATGTAAGTCCTGAACAAGTGGATTAAGTAATCATGACCCTGCCGACTTTTTAAGAAAACCGACAATTTTCTTCTTTGCAGTTTTAATAATTTCTCTCTGAAAATTCTTTATTAATAGACAATTTATGACGCAAATGAAAAATGCGTTAATAGTGTAGCAAGTGCAAAGCGGAATAATGAATAGTGCTTTTATCTTACCGAATGAAGTGAAAAGCAATTACGAATTGATTAATCAAAGACGTGATTTTCGTTACTTTATTATCCTTAGTGTTCATTTTTATGGAAAGATCAAAGTTACGCCAAAAATGGTGGCAGATTATTATTACGGACACCGCCAAGCTTTTGAAGCGTCGGAAAAGGTGAGTATTTCTTATCTCCTGCTTTCTCCTGAGATACTCCGTCATCAAGTAGTAGTAATCGATGTTGAAATTAAAAAATTAATTAAAGAATTTTATGCAAGTAGCGGAGAAAAGCGTTCTTTGGAAAAGGTGAAAGAACAAATTAAACAGGCATTAATACAACAAAAAATAAATACCCTGTTAACTAAAAAGAGTGATTAATAACTTGAATTTAAAAATTCAAACAACTCCTCTATATTTACTCGCAATGGAACGAAAGAGGAAATTACTGCTAATCCCAATATTATAGCAGCGGCATTCAGCAACGATGTGTTGAAAGACGGCAATAATAGCGATGTAATTGAGCTAAAGAATGGAAACTTAGTGATTCCAAGAATAAGAGCATGTAGTAGCCAGCTATATTCTTCCTTTAAAAACCGCTTCTGCGCAGATCCAACCTATGCTTGAAAACAATTGGTAGAAACCCAAGCGTCTTTTTCAAAAGGGAAAATCTCCAGCCGATATTACAAAAATGTATGATTTGCCATGGCATTAAAACTAATATCGCTCAAAATGATAGCTCGATTCCAAAATCCGTTCTTGCAAGTGTGTTTGCTGGTAGTTTGAAGTCCCCAATAACCATAGCGTTCTTAGGAACCGGAGATACGGCTGTGCTTTAATTGACAGGAATTAAATTAGCTAATTTTAAGGGGACTACTGACAACGAGAATGAAATTTTGGAAAAAACTTTATCGAATTATTCGGGGAAGTCTAGATTACCAATTTTATCTAAATAAAATGCACAAAATCAGGTAAGAATTAAGCTCTATTAAATCGAAAATTGATCAATTGTATTTTAATATTCATATAGAAAATTTTTTAAAAAAAAGCTATTTACCTACTTCTACTTCCTTTCTCGAGAAGATATGATAATACTGTACGAAATTCCTCTAGATTAATTCTCAAGACTGTTTAATACTTATAAGAAATTGCTTGAAAACTATGTAAGCAATTTCTGATTTTGTATGCAGAAATTTTATACTTCTTCGTATACCTTTTCAAACAACTTTTTTCTAACCGTTTAATTAAATTAAATTTTTATTTTTTCCTCTAGTATTTAGGCTTTCTTTTTGTAGAGTGCGTCTCGTTTTATTCTTTTTTTTAAGGAAACTAGGGTGATATATTGAAAGTCCCTTGATGGGAAACGTAAGTGTTTAGGAAACCTAATAGATAAGGAAGTTCAGCTGAAGTTCTCTCGGGGGGTGATAGACAAAAAAGTCCTCGGTAAACTCTAAACATGATGAGGTAGGTCTAAGGTCTGTGTGAGTCATGGATGAATTTCTGCGCAAGGAAGCCCGCTCCAGACTCCACAGATTGGAGGCTTAGAGGAACGCGGAAGCGGTCCTTTTTTTCTTTACAACCCATACTTAGACCCTTGCTGCAGAAGGTAGAATTTTAGTGAAGGAGGAGTTTTAAATAACTTCAGGTTTTTCTTTCTTATTCCTAGAGCTTTGTATTATCTTCTTGATTTCGATAGAATTGCACGGAGATTTAGCAGAGGAGCAATCATATGGGCCGTCGTCCATTGGTGGCAGGGAATTGGAAAATGCATGGAACTCTTCAGAGCATTGCTGGATTGTTAGAAGGTTTAAAACACGGGTGCGAACGAATAGAAACAGCGGAGTTACTCGTTATCCCTCCTTATATTTTCATCCCGCAATGTAAAGAAGCGTTGCTGCGAACTCAAATCTCCTGGGGAGCTCAAGACGTCTCCGAGTATGAGGTCGGACCTTACACGGGTGAAATATCAGCGACGATGTTACGCGATTTTTTGTGCCATTACGTTATCATCGGCCATTCCGAAAGGCGGAAGCTGCACGGTGAGACAAATGAATCCGTCGCGCGGAAAGTAAAGAGAGCTCTGGAAAATGGGATTCGCCCAATAATTTGTGTAGGGGAAACCGAAGCGCAGCGCGAAGCGGGGAAAACCCTTGAAATCGTTCAAGAGCAGCTTGCAGTTGTATTGCGGATGCATGATAATCGGGCCTCATTAAGCGATATCGTAATTGCTTATGAACCTGTATGGGCTATCGGAACGGGTAAAAATGCCTCTCCCGTTCAATCAGAAGAAGTTCATGCTGCTATTCGGGAGCAATTGCGACACTATGACGCCACGATAGCAGAGAATACCCGGATTTTATATGGAGGCAGTGTAAAACCAGAGAACGCAAGGGCTTTATTTACAATGGCAAATATTGATGGTGCCTTAGTGGGAGGCGCTTCTTTGAAAGCTGAACATTTTTTGAAAATAGGGGAACAATGCAATCAACTATATTAATCATTCACGTATTGATTTCGGTCTGCTTGATTGGGTTAGTATTATTGCAACATGGTAAAGGGGCTGACGCAGGGCCGGCTTTTGGTAGTGGTGCTTCTAATACGATGTTTGGAAGCACGGGCGCGACACCTTTTCTCATGAAAGTGACGATTATTTTGGCAGTTGGTTTTTTTGCTACAAGCATTGGGTTTGGTTATCTAGCCTCACGTAATCCAGGTGAGGGGATAAAAGTGCCACCCTTACAGACCCACAGCGCCGCTTAAAAATTTTTAACCTGGGACAGGCACTCAAGCGTTCATTGATATGCCGAAGTGGTGGAACTGGTAGACACGCTGTCTTGAGGGGGCAGTGGGGAAACCCGTGTCGGTTCGAGTCCGGCCTTCGGCACCAATTGTTGTTAAGAAAGCTTTGTTATATATTCTGCATCGATGCAGTAAAATCATGCCCCAGTGGGTAAAATTATACTCGACTTGTTATCTCTCCTGTGTAGAGATGACCTTAATTTTAAGGGCAATTGCAAGTGTTAGCACATTATTTTCGAATCTTGGTGTTTATTAGTATAGGTATCTTTATTGGGATGGTGGCACTGGCAATAGGTTGGTTTTTAGGACCTCGCCGACCTTATAAAGACAAATTATCTCCTTATGAATGTGGTTTTGAAACTTTTCAAGACGCCCATTTGCCTTTTGATGTTCGTTTTTATCTAGTGGCTATTCTCTTTATTATTTTTGATTTAGAGACTGTCTTTTTATTTCCATGGGCTGTCGTTTTACGTCATATTGGTTGGTTAGGGTTTTGGGCAATGATTATTTTTCTGGCAATTTTGGCGGTTGGATTTATTTATGAATGGAAACGTGGTGCTTTGGAGTGGGAATAAATGAATCAATTGTTAAGCAGAGAAGGTTTTCTCCTTACGTCGTTCGATGATTTAGTCCGATGGGCGCGGAGCGGCTCTTTATGGCCCATGACATTTGGGCTCGCGTGTTGTGCGATTGAGATGATGCAATGCGCTTCTTCTCGTTACGATTTGGATCGTTTTGGGGCAGGCTTATTTCGTCCGAGCCCCCGTCAAGCTGATGTGATGATCGTGGCCGGCACATTATGTAATAAGATGGCCCCCGCTTTGCGCAAGGTTTATGATCAAATGACTGAGCCCCGTTGGGTGATATCTATGGGTTCCTGCGCAAACGCTGGAGGATATTACCATTATGCCTATTCGGTAGTGCGAGGTTGTGATCGAATTGTGCCGGTCGATGTCTATGTGCCAGGTTGCCCGCCGACAGCGGAAGCTTTATTTTACGGGGTTATTCAGCTACGAAATAAAGTTAGGTATCGAAATATATTTGATCGAAAAGATTTAGGGGGACAGAATGTCTGATAAAAAAATTTTAACCAACGCCCTCAAAGATCGTTTTTCGACTCTCATAGAAAACCTAGATGATGAGCTCGATATAGTCACAATAGAATTACTTCCCACTTCTCTCTTAGAAGTTTGTACGGCTTTGCGAGATGAGGCTCCTTTTTATTTTGAATTGTTGTTAGATATTTGTGGTGTGGATTATTTAAAATACGGTACCAGTGAATGGCGTACCGAAGAAACAACAAACACAGGTTTTAGTCGCGGTTTTCGAAAAAACATACAAGAACAAATGATTCCCTGGAATAAGCCGCGCTTTGCTGCTGTGTATCATTTATTGTCATTACGTCATAACCAGCGTGTGCGGTTAAAAGTTTATGTGGATAATGATCCACCTATAGTGCCTTCCGTCGTCAAATTATGGAATTCAGCAGATTGGTATGAACGAGAAGCTTTCGATCTATTTGGAATTGTTTTTGATGGTCATCCCGACTTGCGACGATTGTTAACGGATTATGGTTTTGTGGGTCATCCTTTTCGTAAGGATTTTCCCTTGATTGGGGAAATCGAGCTTCGTTATGATGCAGCGCAACAACGTTGTATTTATGAACCTGTGAGTATTCAACCTCGAGTGTTAGTACCAAAAGTAATTCGTTCCGATAACCGCTATAAAAAAGGCGAATAAATGGCTGAAGTTCGTAATTTCACTTTTAATTTTGGACCGCAACATCCTGCGGCTCATGGTGTATTACGACTTATTATTGAAGTGGATGGTGAAGTAATTCAACGAGTGGATCCTCACATTGGTTTATTGCATCGTGCTACAGAAAAATTAGCAGAAAGCAAACCCTATAATCAAACGATTGGTTATATGGATCGTTTGGATTATGTGTCGATGATGGCTAATGAGCACGGTTATGTGTTAGCGATCGAAAAATTATTAGGAATCGAGCCCCCTATTCGTGCAAAATATATCCGTACCCTGTTTGATGAGATCACACGCATATTAAATCATTTATTATGGTTAGGCGCTCATGCATTGGATGTTGGAGCAATGACTGTTTTTCTTTATTGTTTTCGTGAACGAGAAGATTTAATGGATTGCTACGAGGCTGTGTCCGGAGCGCGAATGCATGCCACCTATTATCGCCCTGGAGGTGTTTACCGTGATTTACCTGATAGTATGCCAAAATATAAGGCCTCACGCTGGCATAGTGAAAAAGAAGTTAAGAAATTAAATAAAGCTCGAGAAGGGTCCTTGTTAGATTTTATCTGGGATTTTACCGAGCGATTCCCCAAATTAGTGGATGAGTATGAAGCGCTATTAACAGATAATCGGATTTGGAAACAGCGAACAGTAGGTATTGGAGTTGTTTCGCCGGAAAGAGCTTTACAATTAGGTTTTACCGGGCCAATGTTACGCGCATCGGGGGTCGAATGGGACCTCCGAAAAAAACAACCTTATGCGGCTTATGATCAAGTGGATTTTGATATTCCTATCGGCAGTGAAGGCGATTGTTACGACCGTTATTTGGTTCGCATTGAAGAAATGCGGGAGTCGAATCGAATTATTCGTCAATGTGTAGAATGGCTGCAAAAAAATCACGGACCGGTGATGATCGATGACCATAAAATCGTTCCGCCGAAACGTGAAGTTATGAAAAGGGATATGGAAGCACTCATTCATCATTTTAAATTGTTCACTGAAGGTTATATTGTTCCTGAGGGTGAGGCTTACGCAGCTGTAGAGCAACCTAAAGGTGAATTTGGAGTTTATATCGTTTCTGATGGAGCGAATAAACCCTATCGTGTTAAAGTACGAGCGGCAAGCTATCCTCATTTGGCTGCAATAAATGAAATGTGTCGTGGGCATATGATTGCTGATTTAGTCACTATTATTTCTAGTATTGATATTGTATTTGGCGAGATAGATCGTTAATGAAGAAAGAAATTAACTCCTCCATTGTTATTAGTGACGAGGTGGCAAAAGAAATTGATCGTTGGTTAGTGAAATATCCGAGCGATCAAAAGCGATCGGCCATAATACCTGCCCTATTATTTGTGCAGAAACAAAATGGTGGATGGTTGAGCGAAGCAGCAATAAATGCTGTGGCGGATTATTTAGAATTATCACGCGTATGGGCCTATGAAGTAGCCACCTTCTATGACATGTATAACTTGAAACCGATTGGTAAGCATAAAATTGGAATTTGTCAGAACGTATCGTGTTTTTTACGTGGAAGTGATGAAATCGTTGCAGGTGTTAAAAAACGCCTGGGGATCGATTTTAATGAAACCACGCCTGATGGCTTATTTACGCTAAAAAGCGTGGAATGCATGGCAGCTTGTGGGGGAGCTCCTATGTGTCAAATCGATGATCATAAATCTTACGAAAATTTAACGCCAGAAAAAATGTTAGCCATAATTGATAAATTAGAGCAGGAGTCGAAAACAAATGCTTCGTAATGCGGTTTGTTATCGGACTCTGCATTTAGATGAGCCTTGGACACTAAAATCGTATGAAAGTGTTGGAGGCTACAAAGTATTACGAAAAATACTTAAAGAAAAAACACCACCTGAAAAAATCATTAATGAAATTAAAGAATCTTCCTTGCGGGGTCGAGGAGGAGCTGGTTTTCCCACGGGATTGAAATGGAATTTTGTTCCGCGTGATAAGCAAGGACAAAAATACGTTATTTGTAATTCTGACGAAAGTGAGCCTGGCACGTTTAAAGATCGCGATATTTTGCGATTTAATCCTCATCAAGTATTGGAAGGAATTGCGATTGCCTGCTATACGCTCAGGGCGACGGTTGGTTATAATTTCTTGCGTGGTGAATTTTGGGAGCCTTTCAATCGATGCGAACAAGCATTAGTAGAAGCACGAGAAGCAGGATTAATTGGGAAGAATATTTTAAATTCAGACATTGATATTGAAATTTATAATCATTTCAGCGCTGCTGCCTATATTTGCGGGGAAGAAACGGCCCTCATGAATTCTTTAGAGGGAAAACGAGGATGGCCTCGTTTCAAACCGCCTTTCCCAGCTAATTTTGGCTTATATGGCCGTCCCAGCGTTATTAACAACACAGAAACTTTTGCTTCCGTGCCGGTGATTTTAGAAAAAGGGGGAAAATGGTTTGCGGATTTAGGATCTCCAAAAAACGGTGGGACTAAAATTTTTTCCGTAAGCGGTCATGTCGCTAAACCCGGAAATTATGAAGTTCCCTTAGGAATTCCCTTTGCCGATTTATTGGAATTAGCAGGGGGGATGCGTGAGGGTAGCGAATTAAAAGCAGTTATTCCTGGTGGTAGTTCAATGCCTGTATTGCCTGCCCACATTATAATGAAAGCCACTATGAGTTTTGATGGAATAATGGAGGCAGGGTCTATGTTGGGCTCGGGTGGCGTTATGGTGATAGATAAATCCACCTGTATGGTGAAAGTATTAGAACGGATTTCTAAATTTTATATGCATGAATCCTGCGGCCAATGCACGCCCTGTCGGGAAGGAACCGGGTGGATTTATCGGTTAGTTCATCAAATTGAGAACGGCGAAGGAACGAAACGAGATTTAGAGCAGCTCAGTCGCGTGGCTAAAGGCATCGAAGGTCGTACTATTTGTGGCTTTGGAGAGGCCGCCGCATGGCCTGTTAGTGGGATGTTAAAGCATTTTTATGATGAGTTTGGCTACCATTTGGAACATGGGAAGTGTATGGTGGAATAAGGAATGACAAAACGGTAAAGAATATGGTTGAGCTCGAAATAGACGGTAAAAAAACTACGGTGGAAGAAGGCGCTTCTATTATCGAAGCTGCGGATGAAATGGGTATTTATATTCCGCGTTTCTGTTACCACAAAAAATTATCTATCGCAGCCAATTGTCGAATGTGTTTGGTCGAAGTTGAAAAATCAGGAAAACCGCTTCCTGCCTGTGCGACGCCGGTGACTCCCGGAATGAAAGTGTTCACCAAATCTAAAAAAACCATCGAAGCTCAACGCTACGTAATGGAATTTTTGTTAATAAATCATCCGTTGGATTGCCCTATCTGTGACCAAGGGGGTGAATGTGAATTACAAGACTTAGTAATGGGTTTTGGTCGGTCTCACTCTAATTACGAAGAAACAAAACGGGCTGTGTTTAGCGAAAATATTGGTCCTTTAATTGAAACTGAAATGACTCGTTGTATTCAATGCACCCGCTGTGTGCGATTTGGAGAAGAAATTGCTGGCTTTCCTGAACTTGGAGTAATTAATCGTGGCGAGAAAGAGGCGATATCGACTTACGTTAAGCATTTTATGCAATCGGAATTGTCGGGGAATATTATTGATATTTGTCCTGTAGGTGCGTTGACGGATAAACCCGCACGGTATCGGGAGCGAGGTTGGGAACTTCGCGAGGTTCCTGCTATAGCACCGCACGATTGTGTAGGAGGAAATATTTTCTTGCACAGTCGATGGCAAGAGTTTGCCCCTCAACGTAAAATTATGCGCGCTGTTCCCCGTGAAAATGAAGTGGTAAATGAAACCTGGATGAGTGATCGTGATCGTTTCGGTCATTTTGGGCTCTATCATCCATCCCGAATTTATCAGCCTAGAATAAAAAAAGAGGGGGGATGGGTAGAGGTTGCTTGGGAAGAAGCTTTTGAAATTATTAAGAGTCGCACCCAAGCCCTCATTAAAAAATATAGTGTGAATCAATTAGGCGCACTAGTATCACCGAATGCTTCGCTGGAAGAAGTTTATTTATTCCAAAAATGGTTCCGAGGATTAGGTGGTTCCAATATCGATCACCGAATCCGTTGGCAAGATTTTCGCGATCAACACAAATTTGCGTCGTTCCCTAATTTGGGGCTGCCTATTGCTGATATCGAAAAATTGAATGCCATTTTGTTAATTGGATCGAATATTCGTTTTGAACAACCTCTGATTAGTCATCGAATTAATAAAGCCCGCTTCGAAGAGGCCAAGATATTAGCCATTAATCCCATGGACTTTCCTTTTGTTTTTGACCTTGAGGAAAGACTGATTGTTTCGCCTCAAGAATTACCAGACGCCTTAGCTCAGGTCGCCAAAATATTAGCGAGTGATGACGTCCCTGAAATTTTGGCAGAGGTTCGTTGCAAAGAAAAAGCGAAAACGATTGCGGAGGTTTTAAGAACTGCTGAAAAAGCCGCTATTTTCTTAGGAGAACATGCCTTACACCACGAAAATTCTGCTACTATTCGAGCTCTTGCGCAATTTATTGGGCAACAAAGTGGGGCAAGTGTGGGAATTCTTACAGAAGGGTCAAACAGCGCGGGTGCTTGGCTGGCCGGTGTGATTCCTCATCGAGGGCCTGCGGGCAAACAATTAAACGAAGTAGGATTTGATGCAAAAACGATGCTCACAAGGCATCCCTTGAAAGCCTATTTTATATTAAATTTGGAGCCTGAATTGGATTGTGCTTACCCTGCAAAAGCCATTAGTGCTCTAAGGAAGGGTAAATTTGTTGTTTCTTTAACAACATTTACAAATTCCCAAATGGAAACTTATGCCGATGTTATGCTGCCTATAGCACCTTTTTCCGAATCTGGTGGAACATTTGTCAATGTTGAAGGGCGCTCTCAATCATTTTTAGCCGCGAGTGCACCAGAAAAAAACTCACAAGCTGGTTGGAAGGTATTGAGAGTACTCGGCAATTATTTTAAGTTACCGGGATTTGATTATAAAAGGATTCAAGATGTCCGCCATGAAGTTTATCGAGCCATTCCGGAACTTGAGTGGGACATAGAGCAGAAAATCCACGCAGAAAGGAGACGTTCGTCTTTTTCATTAGATTCTGAATTTACACTCAAATTTCCAGGCGGGAATTCGAAATTAGCACGCCTGGCGCCTTGGCCAATGGTGCGAGTAGATAATTTAGTTCGTCGCTCCGAACCGTTACAAGAAACTTTGAGCGATCAAATGATTGCAATAGGACTCAACCGTAAAACAGCCTCTCAATTGGGACTTAAAGCGGGAGAGTGGGTTACAGCAATTCAGGGTGAAAGCCGAATTATTTTACCGTTAATGATAGAAGATCGATTAGCGAATAATACGGTATTTCTGGCATCAGGATTAGCGGAAACAGCTGGTTTTGGTCAAGCAGAAACAGCAATTACATTGGAAAGAGGCGAATAGTGGCAGACCAATTGATTACCTTGGTTTTAATTATTATTAAAATTGTCATTATTTTAATTCCATTAATGCTTGTGGTTGCTTTTTTGACGTTCGCTGAACGAAAAGTTATTGGTTATATTCAATCGCGGGTGGGGCCAAATCGCGTAGGGTTTCGAGGATTCGCTCAGCCTATTGCGGACGCACTTAAATTGCTCTTCAAAGAAATTATTATTCCAACGGCTTCGAACCGATACCTTTATATTATTGCGCCTGTGTTGTCGTTAATGCCTGCCTTGGCTGCTTGGGCCGTGATTCCTTTTGCTAAAGGATGGATATTAGCCAATATAAATGCAGGACTATTATTTCTATTTGCTATGACCTCTTTAGGAGTTTATGGAATTTTAGTTGCTGGTTGGGCATCAAATTCTAAATATGCTTTTTTTGGAGCACTTCGTTCAGTGGCCCAAGTAGTTTCTTACGAAATTCCCATGGGTTTTACTCTCGTCGGTGTTCTTATTGCAGCGGGAACCATGAATTTGCAAGGAATTATTCTTCGTCAAGCCGGAGGAATATGGCATTGGTTTTGGCTTCCGTTACTGCCGTTATTTTTAGTCTATTGGATAACAGCGGTAGCGGAAACGAATCGTGCTCCCTTTGATGTGGCGGAAGGCGAATCGGAAATTGTCGCAGGATTTCACGTTGAATATTCCGGAATCATGTTTGCGCTTTTCTTTTTGGCGGAATACGCCAATATGCTTTTAGTAGCAGGGATTGCAACAGTTATTTTTTTAGGTGGATGGCTATCACCTTTTCAAAGAATACCCTTTTTAGGCGCACTTTTTGCCTGGGTGCCTGGGATAATTTGGTTTGTACTTAAATTGTCACTTTTTGTTTTTACTTATTTTTGGATGAGGGCAACGTTTCCTAGGTATCGTTACGATCAAATTATGCGTTTATGTTGGAAAATTTTAATACCGGTAACCCTAGTATGGATAGTTGTATTAGGTTTGGCAATAGAATTTCATTTGGCACCATGGTTTTAATTAATGAAACGTTTAAAACAAATTATTAAAAGCTTCACTTTGTGGGAGCTCCTGAAGGGGCTCTCCTTAACTTTACGTTATTTTTATAAAAAGAAGATTACAATTCATTATCCTGATGAAGAGGTCCCCAGATCATTTCGTTTTCGAGGTATGCTCGCTTTGCGACGTTATCCCAATGGAGAGGAACGCTGTATTGCTTGTAAATTATGTGAAGCTGTTTGTCCTTCTTTGGCTATTACCATCGAGGCAGCTCCACGTGCGAAAGATGGCTCGCGTCGTACGACAGTTTATGATATCGATGCATTTAAATGTATTAATTGCGGCTTTTGTGAAGAGGCATGTCCTGTGGATGCCATCGTATTGACTCCTGAAATGCATTACAGCATTAAAAATCGCGGTGAAAATATTCTGACAAAGGAAAAATTATTGATGATTGGGGATATGTACGTGGAGCAAATTGCAAAGGATCGGGCGAAGGATAAAAAATATAGATAAAAAATATTAAGCCAAATAAATGTTTCCAATATACGAGGTCATATTTTTTATTTTTGCAGCTGTTTTAATTGCAGCTGCGGTGATGGTAATTATATCGCGTAACCCGGTACATGCTGTCCTTTTCCTCGTGCTCGCATTTTTTGCTAGCGCTATTTTGTGGATGATGATGCAAGCCGAGTTTTTAGCTCTGGTGTTAATCTTCGTCTACGTTGGTGCGGTCATGACTTTATTTTTATTTGTCGTAATGATGCTGAATATTCATCTTTCTAAAATACAAGAAAAATTTATAAGATTTTTGCCTTTTGGTTTAATTGCAATGTTTTTATTAATAGCCACGATGATTGTAGTAGTAAGTCCCCGTCGCTTTGGAATTACTGCTGTTTCATTCCCTCGCGTGTCTACCAATTTTAGTAACGTTAAGGCCATAGGAAGTCTTCTTTACATTGATTATCTCTATCCTTTCCAAATTGCAGCTGTCATCTTGCTTGTCGCTATTATTGCAGCAATTACATTAGCGTTTCATGGCCGCAAACCCAATACCAAGGCGCAACGAATTCCTGAGCAATTGGAGGTTAAAAAATCGGATCGCTTGCGATTAGTGAAGATGGAGATAGAGAAAACATGATTCCTCTAGGTTATTTTTTAATAATCGGCGCTATTTTATTCGGCTTGGGTTTTGCCGGAATTATTATCAACCGAAAAAATTTAATCATACTGTTAATGTGTATTGAACTTATGCTGTTAGCAGTTAATACCAATTTTATTGCCTTTGCTCAATATTTAGGAGTCAGGTCAGGGGAGTTGTTTGTATTTTTTATTTTAACTGTAGCAGCAGCCGAGTCAGCTATTGGCTTAGCAATTTTGGTTTTATTTTATCGCCGTCGTGGCAGTATTAATGTCGATGATATGAATATTTTAAAGGGTTAACCAAAGCATGATTAAGATTCTGACCTTAGTTATTGTTTTAGCCCCTTTATTAGGGTGTTTGATCGCGGGATTGGGTGGAAAACCAATTGGGCGACGAGGAGCGCAATGGGTCACTATTAGTTTAATGACTATTTCCTTTCTAAGCGCCTTTTGGGTTTTTATGTTAGTGGTTGTAGATGGTGGTCATTATTATGGAACGATCTACACTTGGGGGATCAGCGGTGAATTTCATTTTACTGTGGGTTTTATGGTGGACTCCTTAACCGCTGTTATGATGTTGATTGTTACCTTTATTTCCTTGGTAGTTCATATATACAGTATTGGTTACATGGCTGGGGATCTGGGTTATCAGCGATTTTTTTCTTACATGTCCATGTTTACTTTTGCCATGTTGATCTTGGTGATCGCCAATAATTTCTTCCAATTATTTTTTGGTTGGGAAGGAGTGGGGTTAGTTTCTTATTTATTGATTGGCTTCTGGTTTGAAAAAGAATCGGCGGCGGCGGGTAGTTTAAAAGCTTTTTTGGTTAATCGAGTAGGAGATTTCGGATTTATTCTCGGAATGGCTGCTATTTTAGATTATTTTGGAAGTCTCGATTACTATACAGTATTTTCTGCAGCTTCGGGAATTTCACAAACGACAATCAGTATTTTTCCGGGCCTCCATTGGTCCGTTCTTACGGTAATTTGCATTTTATTTTTTATTGGCGCCATGGGGAAATCCGCTCAAATGCCTTTACATGTGTGGTTACCTGAATCGATGGAAGGCCCAACACCTATCTCAGCATTAATTCATGCAGCAACAATGGTAACAGCTGGGGTATTTTTAGTGGCCCGGATGTCACCTCTTTTTGAATTATCTCAAGTAGCTTTGAGTACGGTTTTGGTTATTGGCGCCACAACTGCGCTTTTGACAGGTTTATTGGCTTTCGTTGAATTTGACATTAAACGGGTTATTGCGTTCTCCACGATGTCTCAATTGGGTTATATGATAGCGGCTAATGGGGCTTCTGCCTATTCAGCAGGAATATTTCATTTATTAACGCATGCTTGTTTTAAAGCTTTATTATTCCTGTCGACTGGATCGGTCATTATTGCGCTACATCATGAGCAAGATATGCGTAAAATGGGTAATCTTCGCAAATATTTACCTGTAACCTATATATCTTTTCTAATTGGAGCCTTATCTTTAGCAGCCATTCCTCCGTTTGCAGGCTTTTATTCTAAGGACGCTATTATTGAAGCGGTTTTCCATTCGACTATTCCCGGAGCTCAGTATGCTTATATTTGTTTACTTTTAGGAGCTTTCGTCACAGGCTATTATATTTTTCGCGCATTTTTTTTAACCTTCCATACTTCAGAACGAATGGCAACCGAATTAAAACCTATCAAAGAAACGCCTTGGAACATGAGAGGCTCTCAATGGATTTTAAGCATACCCTCAGTAATATTAGGAGCAATTCTTATTTACTGGATGCTCTATCGTGAGCCTAATTTATTAGGTTCCAGTATTAAAGTTTTGCCTCGCTACGATATTTTACAAGCGATGCGAGCAGAATTTCACAATGTTTTTTATATGGCTTATCATTCTGTTGTTACATCGCAATTTTGGACTTCCGCTTTGGGCATTTTTTCTGCTTGGGTGATGACGATTGCTCGACCACATATTCCTAGGTTGCTCGAGCAACGATTGCCTTGGTTACATCGAATTTTAGTAGCCAAATATGGTTTTGATACATTTAATTGGTTTGTCTTTGTCCGAGGTGGACGAGTGTTAGCTAATTTCTTTTTTCGAGTGGGTGATCTGAAAATACTAGATCATTTTATCGTAGATGGTTTAGGACGAAACGCGATACGGGTGGCGCGATTAATGCGTCGATTGCAATCGGGTTACATTTATCATTACGTTTTTGTAATGATTTTAGGTTTGTTGGCTTTTTTAATTTGGTTGGTATTGGCTTAAATCAATGATGTTTGAACATATACCTTTATTGAGTACACTTATTTGGTTACCCATTTTGGGGGCTATTTCTGTTGCGATGCTCAATAATCCCGAGCGAGCAACTCAAGCGCGTGTATTGGCGCTGATTATTGCTTTAATTTCTCTGACGCTTTGTATCCCACTTTATTTTAGTTTTGATACCACTGCTGTGGCAATGCAATTTACTCAGCATTTAAGGTGGATTCCGGCGCTTAAAATAAATTACGACCTCGGCGTGGATGGAATTTCAATGCCACTAGTGCTGCTCACCTGTTTTACTACTTTATTGGTTGTATTGGCTTCTTGGACGATGGTTAAGAAAAAAATAGGCCAATATTTAGCTGCTTTTTTGATAATGCAAGGTGCTGTGGTGGGGGTTCTTTCTTCGCTGGATGCGATGCTTTTTTATTTCTTTTGGGAAGCTATGTTGATTCCTATGTACCTCAGCATAGGTATTTGGGGAATGGAAAAACGTTCCTATGCCGCTATTAAATTTTTCTTATATACCTTTTTAGGCTCCGCTTTATTATTAGTGACCTTGTTATATTTGCGTACGTATTCGGGCAGTTTTTACATTCTTGATTATTATCGACTGCATATGGGAATGACCATTCAAATTTTAGTTTTCTTAGGCTTTTTCTTTGCTTTTGCTATTAAAGTGCCGATGTGGCCTTTTCATACGTGGTTACCTGATGCGCATACCGAGGCTCCGGTGGGGGGTTCGGTAGTCCTAGCTGCATTGATGTTGAAATTAGGAGGTTATGGATTTTTGCGGTTTAGTTTGCCCATTGTCCCCGACGCCAGCCGTCATTTAGATTGGTTGATGATCGGACTTTCTTTAATGGCCATTGTGTATATTGGTTTTATTGCCATTGCCCAAACAGATATGAAGAAATTAATAGCCTACTCCTCTGTCGCTCATATGGGATTCGTTACTCTAGGCGCATTTATGTTATTTATGATCATGGCGCATACCGGTAATCGTCAAGACGCCTATTTAAGTCTGGAAGGAGCAATGGTCCAGATGATTTCTCATGCTTTTGGTGCCGGAGCGATGTTTTTGGCGTTTGGGATGCTCTATGAGCAACTTCATTCCCGCTATATTCGCGATTTCGGGGGTATTGCTAAAACTATGCCTTATTTTGCTGCCTTTTTTATGGTTTTCTCAATGTCAAATGTGGGTTTGCCGGGAACGTCAGGCTTTGTAGGTGAGTTTATGATTTTACTCAGTACATTTAAGACCAGCTTTGGAATAACCTTTTTGGCTGCTTCTACATTAGTTATTGGGGCAGTATATACTTTATGGATGTATAAGCGCGTATTTTATGGCTCAATCACTAACGCTTCAGTTGCTGGGTTAACTGATATTGGCTTAATTGACAAAATTATTTTTATATTAATAACAGTAGCCGTTGTTTGTATTGGCGTTTATCCCAATTCTTTACTAAATGTATTTCACACATCCATTGGACAATTATTGCAAGAAGCCTTGCAATCAAAATTGTAGAAGGTTAACGATATGTCATCCACGTTACCAAACTTAATTCCTGCCTTACCGGAAATATTTGTATTATTTATGGCATTGGTAATTTTGATGGTGGGTATTTTTTTTGTTAGATATTCACAGATTCTCTATTATCTCGCCCAAATTACTTTAGTAGTAGTTTTTTTGTTAACATGGCGTGTTTTTTCAGTAAGCGAATTTTCAGAAAGGATCTTTACATTTCATTGCCTATTTGTTTTGGATTATTTGTCGGTTTATCTGAAGCTCTTCATTTATTTGGCGGTCTTTTTCACTTTTCTCTATGCACGGGAATATAATCAAGAACGTAAAATTCCCGTTACGGAATTTTACGTGTTAGGTCTTTTGTCCTTGTTAGGAATGATGGTTTTGGTTTCTTCGCATAATTTGATTATGGTTTTCTTGGGCCTCGAATTATTTTCTCTTCCTACTTACGCTATGGTTGCTATGGAACGTCGAAAAACTCATTGTGTTGAAGCTGGAATGAAGTATTTTGTTATTGGTGCTATCGCCTCAGGAATGTTAATTTATGGTATGTCCATGGTTTTCGGCGCTACTCGCAGCTTAGATTTAACCGAAATTGCCGCAGCAGTAAGTCAAACTCCTGTCCATCAAAATTTGATTTTAGTCTTTGGCTTAGTATTTATGATCGCGGGCATTGCTTTTAAAGTAGGAGCAGCGCCTTTTCATATATGGATTCCTGATGTTTATGAGGGAGCGCCAAGTTCGGTAACTTTATTTATTTCCACGGCACCAAAAATAGCGGCCTTTGCTATGGTTATTCGTTTATTGGTAAATGCCATGCCGGCTTTGCAGGGGCAGTGGCATCAAGTGCTCGTAGTAGTTGCAATTTTATCTATGGGTATTGGAAATTTCGCGGCTATTGCACAATCAAATATTAAACGAATGTTGGCTTATTCGTCGATCGCTCACATGGGTTATATGTTGCTTGGCGTTTTATGTGGGACGAAAGAAGGTTATGTAGCAGCTATGTTTTATATTATTACCTATAGTTTTATGACCTTAGGTGGTTTTGGGATGGTCATTTTAATGAGCCGAAGTGGCTTTGAAGCTGAAAATATTAAAGATTTCGCTGGATTAAACGATCGCAATCCGTGGTTAGCTTTCATGATGATGTTGACTTTATTTTCTTTGGCAGGCCTCCCACCATTGGTGGGGTTCATCGCTAAGGTGGGTGTTCTTGATGCTTTAATAAAAGTGCACTTGGTATGGCTTGCGGTTCTTGCCGTTTTATTTGCCATTGTGGGCACCTATTATTACATTCGAGTAGTGAAGGTGATGTATTTTGAAAACTCTGCTCTTCCTCTTGAACCTATTCAATATTCGCTCGAAATGAAAATCGCTATTTCCATTAATGGTCTAGCCGTGCTCTTTATAGGCATTTTCCCGGGTTGGTTATATGCTCTTTCATATCTGGCTTTTTGATTTTTTGGACCTAGCAATCATTTAGGTGATGATTTTCGAAGCAACTACCGCAAGTATCAAGTCATCGGTGGGCCAGTGATAGTCAGAGGACTATGTCAGCATTTATTGCTTAGGGGAACATTAATTTAAAAAAGGTGGTATCCTTTAAGAAATCATTAATTCCGATAAGATAGCCTTTCAGTCATTGATAGGAAGAGAGATCGACATGTCACGGGAAGTACTTTAAGTTGTTTTGGCTCGATGTTAAAATGCCATGGAGCTCCTATTATCATGGGGTAACCTGCTTATTCTCGTGCAGATGTATCACAGAATGATGACAAAATATTTCTACATTCGTTCGGCTTAGTGATAGGAATAGAGTTACAGAGTGCGTAACTTATTGGAAAACAAAAAAGCATGTAAATCCCCACTACGAACTCCTCCAGTTGCTGGAAAAACCCCATGATTGCAGCTCCATTTATCACTATGATCGCACTAGCATTTTTATTGCCTGAAATTATTATGGCAATCCTTCTGTTGGGATTGGGTCCTTCATTTGGTGCCGCTAATATCCGTACCGCTTACCTTCTTTTACGAAGAAGGAAAGGAATTTAAATACAGCTTTTACTAGAATCTGGAAGTGATTCCACAGTCATGGGCGAGTCACGGGCGTTCATCATCCTAGTCAATGCGGTAGTAATGATCGCTCATCCCAAGAGGGTACAAGAACAGGCGAAACCCAAGAAGCGGGGGATGTCGAACTTGCAACTCAAAGGCTTACCCCTAATTTTATCCGCATTGTTATAAAATTCACGAAGCTTGTCATTTGATTGATTTATCTATAATATAATCCCTATAATATTAATGCGATGTCGATGCGGGGTGGAGCAGTTTGGCAGCTCGTCGGGCTCATAACCCGAAGGTCGTAGGTTCAAATCCTACCCCCGCTACCAGAGATTTAGAGATTAAGTAAAATCCCGTCAAGGGTATGTTTTTAGATGAGGGAGGGGCTGTATGCCCTTTTTTATTTTTGAGGGAAGGGGATGAATCGAGCACGGAACACTACAGCGCATAATCGAACCCACGGTGGAAGCGCTCGAATTTGAGTTAGTGGGGGTTGTGAGCTTTCCTGACAAGGAGGGCAAAATGTGTTGCGAGTGACCGTAGATAGTCCTGCAGGCATAAGTCTTGACGATTGTGCCAAAATCAGTCGTCAAGTCAGTGCCGTCCTGGATGTGGAGGATCCTATAAGTGGCCATTATAATTTGGAAATCTCCTCACCGGGTTTGGGACGGCCTTTAAATACGATTCGTAATTACCGTCGATTTATGGGACGTAAAGTGAAAATACGTTTATATAAGCTACGAGAAGGGCAACGCCAGATTTGCGGCATTATTTAAGATGGTGGATGACGAAGCAGGGGGGGGTAACTCTAGAAACCGACGATATGATAGTGAAAATAGGCTGGGATGAAATAGAAAGAGCGAATTTGATGGCGGATTTTTGAGGGCTGAAAAATGAATAAAGATATTCTATTAATAGTTGACTCAATGTCTAACGAACGTGGAGTCCCGAAAGAGGTCATCTTCGAAGCTATCGAAGCGGCCTTAGCTACTGTGACGGCAAAACGTTACGATGAGGATGATGTTAAAATTTATATATCTATTGATCAAAAAAGCGGGCATTATGAAACTTTTCGCTGTTGGACAGTAGTGGAGGATGAGGAATCCTTAGAGTCGCCCGGTCAACAAATTCCCTTAAGCCGAGCGCGGGAGATTGATTCTGATTTGGAAGTAGGCGATGTCGTTGAAGAGTCTGTCGAGTCGGTAAAATTCGGTCGTATTGCGGCCCAACAAGCTAAGCAAGTTATTGTTCAAAAAGTCCGCGAAGCTGAACGAGCAAAAATTATTCAACACTATGGAAAACGGGTGGGAGAACTCCTTATTGGAGTAGCTAAGCGAGTTACTCGTGATAGTATCATCTTGGATATGGGCGAGAATGCGGAAGCATTGTTACCTCGAGAAGAGATGATTCCGCGCGAGGCTTTCCGGGTTAATGATCGTTTACGTGTTTATTTGTCCGCTGTTCGGCAGGATAAACGAGGACCTCAATTATTAGTAAGCCGTACGCGACCTGAATTTTTAATTGAATTGTTCAAAATTGAAGTACCAGAAATTGGTGAAGAAGTAATTGAAATTAAAGGTGCTGCACGAGATCCTGGTTCGCGGGCGAAAATTGCTGTTAAAACGAATGATGGTCGAATTGATCCCATCGGCGCTTGTGTGGGAATGCGGGGATCGCGCGTTCAAGCGGTTTCCAATGAATTGGGAGGCGAGCGCATCGATATTATTTTATGGGATGATAATCCCGCACAATTAGTGATTAATGCCATGGCTCCGGCAGAAGTTACATCCATCGTAGTCGATGAAGATTCTCATACCATGGACCTTGCAGTTCCCGAAGAACAATTGTCTCAAGCGATTGGGCGCAGTGGGCAAAATGTTCGTTTGGCCAGCGAATTGACCAGTTGGACGCTTAATGTCATGAGCGAAACCGAGATGGCGCAAAAACATGAAAAAGAAGCCAGCAATGTTAAATCTATTTTCATGGAAAAATTAGATGTCGATGAAGAGGTCGCGGATGCCTTAGTCCAAGAAGGTTTTACTAGCTTAGAAGAAGTAGCTTATGTTCCAAAAGAGGAACTTCAAAATGTTGAAGGGTTTGATGATGAGATCGCAAGCGAATTACAACGCCGTGCGAGCGACGTTTTACTCACGCAAGAAATTGCCAATCAAGAAGGATTAGGAGAAAAAGATTCCCTAGAAGATTTATTGACAGTCGAAGGTATGACAAAAGATTTGGCCTGTCAGCTCTTGTCTCATGAAGTAACGACTCGAGAAGATTTGGCGGAAAAATCAGTGGACGATTTAAAAGAGATCATTGATATTGATGAGGACTCTGCTGCTAAATTAATTATGGCGGCAAGGGCTCACTGGTTTGCGGAAGAATAAGTTAAGAGTTAATAAATTATGGCTGACATGAGTGTCAAACAATTGGCCGACTTAGTGCGGACAACACCGGAACGTCTTTTGGAGCAACTAAAAGAGGCGGGCGTTGCGATCTCTCAGGTCGATCAAACCGTTACTGATGATCAAAAACGCAAATTGCTTCTGCATTTAAAAACTGCTGGTAGCTCACCATCGGATAAAAAACGTTCAAAAATTATTTTAAAGCGTAAGAAACTGAGCGTTGTCAAATCGGGAAAGAAGAGCGTTAATGTAGAAATACGCTCTAAGCGTGCATATGTAAGACCCGTAGAAACATCCGAAAAAGAAGTATCCCATGAGCCTCCTGCTACTATCTCTAAAGCAGCCTTATCAGAAACAAAAAGAGCTGAGGAAGGAGAAGTAGCAAGTGCTGTGGAACCACAAGTAGCTCCTGAATCTACGGTCAACCCAGAAGTTAAAAAGAAACCCGCTGAAAGCAAAGGAGCCCCTAAAAAAGGGGCGCGTAAAGAATCACGAGGCGGACGTAAAAACGAAGAAGAGGATGAATGGGAGCGTGGAGAGCTCCATATGTCAAAACTTGCTGAGGAACGTCGTCGACGTAAGCCAAGTTCTTTCGAGACAGATAAGGCTAGCTCAAGGCTTGAGCATAGCTTTGCAAAGCCAACTGCTCCCGTTATTCGTGAGGTAACCCTTCCAGAATCCATCACCGTAGCAGATCTAGCCCGAAAGATGTCTATAAAAGCTGCGGAAGTTATAAAAACCATGATAAAAATGGGGGCGATGGTCACTATTAACCAGCGGATCGACCAAGAAACGGCGGCAATTGTCGTTGAAGAAATGGGTCATAAAGCTAAGCTTATTAAAGATGATACCGTGGAAGAAAATTTGGAGGTTACTTTAGGAGAAGTAGCGGAGGAAACCCGACTGCGGGCCCCAGTGGTGACGATCATGGGCCACGTAGATCATGGAAAAACATCGCTTTTAGACTACATTCGTCGAACTAAAGTCACGACTACTGAAGCTGGGGGTATTACTCAACATATCGGTGCTTATCATGTAGAAACCGAATTAGGAATGATCACCTTCTTAGATACGCCCGGACATGAGGCATTTACCGCTATGCGAGCTCGCGGAGCGAAATGTACAGATATTGTAGTCTTGGTGGTAGCCGCCGATGATGGGGTAATGCCCCAGACGATTGAAGCAATCCAACATGCTCGAGCGGCGAAGGTCCCCTTAGTAGTAGCCATTAATAAAATGGATAAACTAGAAGCCGACACGGATCGAATTAAAACTGAATTATCGAAACAAGAGGTTATTCCGGAAGAATGGGGTGGAGAAACCATGTTCCAGCCAATTTCGGCAAAGACGGGTGAGGGCATCGATTTCTTATTGGAACGTATTTTGCTTCAGGCTGAGGTGCTGGAATTAAAAGCTGTAGACAAGGGGCCTGCGCGAGGGATGGTAATTGAATCTCGTTTAGATAAGGGTCGGGGCCCTGTAGCTACTGTTTTAGTAATGAGTGGGGAATTGCACACAGGCGATATATTATTAGTGGGCCGCGAATATGGTCGAATCCGAGCCATGATTGGTGATGACGGTCAACCGTGCTATCAAGCGGGTCCTTCAATGCCTGTCGAGGTATTAGGGCTTTCAGGTACCGCCACGGCGGGGGAAGAAGCGGTAGTAGTTCAGGATGAACGCAAAGCCCGTGAAATTGCCCGCTTTCGTCAAGGGAAATACCGAGAAATTCGCTTAGCGAAAAAACAAACAGCTCATTTGGAACGTGTCTTCGATCGCATGAATGAAGGCGAACAAAGTGCTTTAAATATTTTATTAAAAGCAGATGTACAAGGTTCATTGGAAGCTTTGACGGAAGCTCTCAATAAATTATCGACTGATGAGGTTAAGGTAAATATTATTGCCAGTGGGGTAGGTAGAATTACGGAATCGGATGTGCATTTAGCTATTGCATCCGATGCAGTTGTTATTGGCTTTAATGTTCGGGCTGATCCACCTACGCGAGCTTTGGTGGAACGAGAAGGTGTTGATTTACGTTATTACAGGGTAATTTACAACTTAATTGATGAAGTGAAAAAAGCTCTAAGTAGATTACTCGCTCCCGAATTCGAGGAAAAAATCATGGGCCTTGTCCAAGTTCGGGAAGTTTTTCGTTCTTCCAAACTCGGTGCCATTGCTGGCTGCATGGTTGTGGAAGGGGTGGTCCGCCGTCATTTACCTATTCGTGTGTTACGTGACAACGTGGTTATTTACGAAGGACAATTAGAATCTTTGCGCCGTTATAAAGAAGACGTAGCGGAAGTTCGTCAAGGTATAGAATGTGGTATCGGCATAAAAAATTACAATGACGTGAAAGTAGACGATCAAATTGAAGTTTACGAAAAAGTTCAAGTTGAACGGAAGATTACTTAGTAATGCCAAGTCAACGTCAACAGCGAGTGGCTTACCTTATTCATCGGCAGCTAGCCGAACTTCTCAAAAAAGAAGTCCACGATCCGCGATTAGCCCTAATTTCTTTAACAGCTGTTTCTGTGTCTCCAGATTTAAAGCAAGCTAAAGTTTTTTATACATTACTCGAAGAGCAAAATCCCCAAGAAGTTCAGAAGGCTTTCCATAAAGCCACGGGTTACCTGCAGCATTTGCTCGCAGAAGCGGCTATATTTCGTTATGTCCCTAAACTAAAGTTTGCTTACGATGAGACCATTGAAAGAGCTGATAAAATTTCATTGCTTATCAAACGAGCCATTCAAGATGATAGTGAGGAGTAAGGGACAAAAAATTATAAAGCGAACCATTGATGGTGTCTTGTTATTAGATAAACCTCGAGGAATTACTTCTAACAATGCGGTGCAACGAATTAAAAATTTCTTTCATGCGAAAAAAGCAGGGCACACCGGAAATTTAGACCCTCTTGCCGATGGAATGTTACCGATATGCTTAGGTGAAGCCACCAAATTTTCTCAATATTTGTTAGACGCTGATAAAACATATCTCGTAAAAATTCGATTAGGAATCCGTACAGCGAGCGGTGATAGTGAAGCCGAAATTATTTCCCAACGTCCTGTGCCTGAATTATCGAAACATAAGTTTGAAAAAACAATGACATCATTTTGTGGGGTAATTGAACAGACTCCTTCGATGTATTCCGCGCTAAAATATAAAGGACAACCCTTATATAAATTAGCCCACCAAGGTATCGAAGTCGAACGTAAATCCCGGTGCATTACTATTTATCAATTAAATTTGCTCGATTTTAAGGGGGAAATGGCTGAACTTTATGTGCATTGTAGTAAGGGCACTTATGTAAGAACTTTAGTGGACGATTTAGGTGAAGCCTTGGGATGTGGTGCTCATGTAATAGCTTTACGTCGATTAACCGTAGTTCATTATCTCGAAGATCAAATGGTTTCTTTAGCACGCTTAGAACGAGAATATAAAAACCAGAATAAAGATTCTTTGGATAGTCATTTATTACCGATTGAAAGTATGGTTGCCCATTTTCCCGTCCTTAAGTTAAGTAAGGCGACTGTTTTTTATTTGCAGCAAGGACAACCTGTAATGGTACCGCATGCTCCTACCCAGGGCTTTGTACGGTTACGAACTCAAGCCAATCAATTTATCGGTATTGGAGAAGTGCTCACTGACGCTCGAATTGCTCCCCGGCGTCTGATAAAAACCCACTAATTTTAAACCGAGGACGGAGGACGGGTGGCAGCAGCGGAGTCCTGGTCGTCGTCTTGGTAGTGGGTGCGGTTTGTGTGGGTTCTTCTAAATCGAAACATTTTCCTAAACCGAGTGCCAGAATTAACTCAACCACTAGGCATAAGGGTGTAATGGCCATAAACTTAAGGTAAGTAGAAAAATCTCCTTTAGTTTGTTCAAAACTGTGACCAATAAGACGAAGCAGAACTCCGCCAATAAATAAAATCAAAAAGAGAATGAAGCTGAAGGTTGTAGGTGCAGGAAAAGCAATCCAGGTACAAAGCAAAAGATGATAAGAACCATAATGACCGTCATCACCACAGCCAACTTTACCGTTGAGGAAATAATAATAAACTAAAATAATAATAAACTAGAAGAGCGATTACTCCGATCCATGCGAAACTAATGTTGCCAGCGAATTGCAACTGAAATACTGATCCAACTTAAAGCAATAAGAAAGCCCAATATAACTGCAGGAATACGGATGTAGTGGGCAATTTTGTTAGCTTTTTGGCTATGATATAATCGATATTCTGGTAGTTGTTTGGCAAGCAACTCCATGTAAATACTCCTTTTTTTATCTTGATTATAAATAGGAAACCACTTCCCTTCCAAAAGCCACTGTACATTTACTTCCTCCCGTCAGCTTCCTACCCCGCGGGAAGTAGCTGAGGGATATCTGGTTAATCGACCTTGAAAAAGATGGTATGCTTTTGGTAAACGTCCCTTGATACCCTAAAGTATCGAGGATCAACTTGGAAGATAATTCACAAAGCAAGATAAGGCCATGAAAAAAAATTGCGATAATTGGTTCTACCTTTGTTTTAGTTGTCGGCTTGGCTGGGGTTGTACCCCAGGTCACAATATTCCCGGCGCCACTATAGCAGGTACTGCGGCAGGTGCGGTTGTTGGGAGCAGAGTTCTTTCATGGAGAAGGAGCTTGGATTGGTATTTTAGGCAGCGCATTGGTAGGTCGCGTTATTGTTAATTTGTTGGGAAACGAATGGACGAACAAGATCTAATTAATATGACGAATGCGGTGACTCGTACACCGATAGGTCGTGAGGCTAGTGGATGAACAGCTAAGACGTAACCGTACGTCGTCGTTCGGTCTGTGCATGAATAATACCATCGTGGCTCGCGCTATTGCCATAAATATCAAACCACCGTAAAAATAGGTGGCCAAGTTCGCAATGCTTTCGGAACAGTTTGCCAGATGAGAGAGGAGACATTATTTATATTAGACATTCTTATGCTAGACATTCTTGAAATCTTTCCCACAATCTGACTACGGAGATTACGTCAACACCACCCTAGTTTGCAAAAATTAATTGTTGAACATCAAGTCTCGATCAGCGATTTAGTTTTACCTTTATTTATCTGTAGTGGTAGTGGTAACGATATAAAAAATCCAATTGTTTCTATGCCAGGACATTACCAATGGAGCGTGGATCGATTGGATGAAGAAATTGAAGCAGTTACCGCATTAAAAATTCCTGCTGTTATTTTATTTGGAATTCCTGACCGAAAAGGATGCGCTCGGTTCAACCGCTTTCCAAACGGACGGCGTCATTCAACGCGCTATTCAACGCATCAAGGTGCAAGCTCCTCAGCTCTTGCTTATTGCTGATGTATGTTTTTGTGAATATACCAATCATGGTCATTGTGATGTCGTATATCAAAATAGTCGAGGTCATTATGATGTCAATAATGACCAAACCAATGAATTATTAATTAAACAGGCAATTAGCTTAGTTTAAGCTGGTGCTGATGTCGTTGCTCCCAGCGGTATGGTGGATGGCATAGTTAAGGCAATTCGACACGGTTTAGATAAAGTGGAATTTACGCGATATTCTTATTTTAAGTTAGGCGATTAAGTACGCATCCAGTTTGTATGGACCTTTTCGTGAAGCAGCCGAAGGGGCTCTCTAATTTGGTGATCGTAAAACTTATCAAATGGACCCCGCTAATGTGAGTTCCGCACTGCGCGAGGCAGAACTTGATAATGCGGAAGGGACGGATCTTAATAATGGTAAAACCTGTCGAATTAAGCAGCGTTTTCCTCAAATCCCGTTGGGTTCCTGTCAAGTTAGCGGAGAATTTCCAATGATTAAAGCGGCTGCGGCTCAAGGATGTCTAGATGAAACTGCCGCTATGGTAGAAAGTTTGGTGGCAATTAAACTATTAAACTGGGCTGGAGCAGATTTTATTATTACTTATTTCGCAAAAGAGCTTGCTAAAGTTTTAAACCGCAATTAGCTTAAAATCTTTAGTGTGAAGTTTTTTCTGCTCTAGGTTTTTTCCTTTAGTTAATTCAAGAGGAACAATGGCAAAAACCAAAATAATTTTTTCTTGCCAAAACTGTGACGCTCAATATGTGCAATGGCAAGGTCAATGTCGAGACTGTGGAGAGTGGAATACTATTGTTAACTGGGTGGCTGTAAAAAAGTCCTCCCATTCTCGGACGTTAGGGTTTTCCTGGACTTCTTCAATTCCTACTCTGCTGAGCAATGTGAATATACAATCCCAACCACGTTTAGCGACGGGCCTTGCGGAATTTGATCACGTATTGGGAGGCGGGTTGGTTTCCGATTCAGTTGTCTTAATCGGCGGCGACCCTGGAATAGGCAAATCTACTTTGTTGCTACAAATTTTGTGTCAAATTCAGAATAATTATTCAACTTTATACATTACGGGCGAGGAGTCGCTACAACAAATTGCTGTGCGTGCACAGCGGTTACAATTACCTAAAGATAAATTA
The DNA here is from genome assembly GCA_001077715.1 of Candidatus Coxiella mudrowiae. Classification (GTDB taxonomy): domain Bacteria; phylum Pseudomonadota; class Gammaproteobacteria; order Coxiellales; family Coxiellaceae; genus Coxiella; species Coxiella mudrowiae. The sequence goes on from CP011126.1 coordinate 407,919, forward strand.
ACTTTATTAGCGGAAACGCACGTCGAACAAATTTTATCTTTAACCGAAAAATTACATCCCCAAGTGATGGTTGTTGATTCCATTCAAACGGTTTATACTGACAGTGTACCTTCTGCTCCCGGAGGAGTTAGCCAAGTACGAGAAAGTACCGCACGGCTTGTGCAATTCGCAAAACAAAAGGGAATTGCTTTATTCATTGTGGGTCATGTCACTAAGGAAGGGGCTATCGCTGGACCACGAGTTCTAGAACACATGGTAGATACTGTCCTTTATTTTGAAGAAAAAAATGATAGTCATTTTCGGGTTATTCGTGCTGTAAAAAATCGGTTTGGGGCGGTGAATGAAATTGGTGTGTTTGCTATGACCCATTCGGGGTTAAAACAAGTAAACAATCCTTCCGCTATTTTTCTCTCAAGATATGAAATGCCAGTTTCTGGAAGCGTAATTACAGTCACGTGGGAAGGCAGTCGCCCTTTGTTGGTAGAAGTGCAAGCCTTAGTGGATGAAAGTCATTTAGCAAATCCTCGCCGGGTAAGCGTGGGTTTGGAACAGAATCGTTTATCCATGCTGTTAGCCATCTTGCATCGTCACGGTGGAGTCGCTACTTATAATCAAGATGTTTTCGTTAATGCTGTGGGTGGCTTGCGGATTACTGAAACTGGCACGGATTTGGCCGTTTTATTGGCTGTGCTTTCGAGTTTACGTAATAAACCGATGGCTTCCGATTTAATTGTGTTTGGAGAAGTGGGGTTAGCAGGAGAAATTCGCCCCGTTCAAAGCGGGCAAGACCGCATTAAGGAGGCTGCAAAACATGGCTTCAAACGCGCGATTGTTCCCAAAGTAAATGCTCCCAAGTTTCCTTCAGAAGAAATGGAAATTATCGCAACGGATAAATTACAGACTGTTTTAGAAAAAATTTAGAATCCAAAAAACGTGGTAATTACCCGCTTTCCTTTTTTCCCAATAATTTTCTTTATTGATGTGAATTAGTGCTAAACATAATCCACTGCCCATTCAGCAACTGTCGCTATTTAATTCTTTGTTAAGCTTATAGCCGTTATTTTTGATTAATTTTTAAAAGAAATCAGCTCTTTTTTAGAAAAAAAGAGACCTTTCTTCATTTAAGAACGGATAGTAAGCTTTTTTCAATGTATTTTAATAGGCCTAATTTTTTTTAGGATTAATATGATTAAATCGTATCAAGAAGTAACGGCACTTTTGGGAACTTCTTGATATAGCGCATAGGGGATGTAGGATGGTGAAGCCGATCAATTTTTTCCTGGCTTTCCTTTTTTCAAATTATTTTCCTTTAGTAATTGTATTCGTATTTATTGGGAGAAAATCCTGAATGGGAAAAATTGGTGTTATTACTCAAAAATTGTCATACCGAAACCATAAAGCGACCGATTGCGACTTTTATGGGCTGGTTACTACGGGTCGTCAACCCTTCCGACCAGGAAGGTCGAGAATGGCTTCGCAAAATATTTCAATTGGATTTTGATGATTTGTTATCCGAAGAAGATCGCCGACGTAATGAAGATTTAACGGTTAATTCGCTCTTATATACCGTTAGTAAGCGATATGATTGCGCAAGGCAAAGATGAGTGGGTCCAATTATTTTTAACATACGGAGGAACCTCCGAATCTATTCAGGCTTTGGTGCTAGCAGACTATGAACCTCATTACAACAGCCTAGAAGAAATAATTTATAGAAGTTGGGGCTTCGGCGCTTTTAAAAATTTAAAATATGACACTATTATCATTATTCAGTTGCTTCAGAAAATAGATATACAAAAAGTAGTCATTTTATTTGTCCCGGAGATTACACGATTAAAGAGAAATCGGATACCCCTGTCGCTATAGTGGAAAAATCTATACGGATTAAAGAGAGCGCGTATCGATATATTGATGTTGACACATATAAGCTTTTGTTAGAAATGATTAAATCTCTGGATGTCTCAGATCACCCAGAGCTACGAAATTGACGATTAAGTGCTGAAGAGTGCCATCAATTAGAATTAATTATTTCCGGTGTGATGAATTTATATCATCGCCCGGTTACGGACTCCGCTCGATTTCTTCATGAAGAATTAGAAGCCATAATCGCTCATTGGATTGGTAATCAAAGGATCGATAAAGAGGATTTCATTGAAATCAAGTGCCGAATGGAATCGGGGTGGGCTGATTATTGTAAGAAGAGAGTTTCTTTTAGCGATGTAAAACGAACGGCTGAGAAAATGGCGAACTACTATGAACGACTCGGCTATCCGGGACACGCCCGAGCGATTTTAGCGCAATTGCCCAGGGAAAATCAGCTTTCCGTCACAGGGGTTTTCCAAACGACCGTTTCGGGTGAGATTAGCCGAAACCATACTCGTTGTGATTCAACCGCTCAATCACTACTTTCCAGAGCAGGCTTACCGGTGATTACGGGACAGCCGGTTTACGTGAGCCAAGAGGGAAGAAGAAATGACATTGAATTTCTGTCACTCATTGTTCTTGGGTTGGGAGTGGCGGGTTTTATTCTTTCCTTGACCCAGAGTATTTCCCCGCTTGGGTGTCGTGCTGTGTTTGTCAGGCTGGAAATTCTCGTTATTAAGGGCGTCATTGAGCATTGGTGGAAGTTGGGGTTTGTTTAAATTAGGTAAAAAGATCACGAATCAGGTTTGCGATAGTCCTGCGAAAGTGAAAGTGAACACTTCGCGGATTCAAGTCCCTCCCTCCAGAAGGGACCTCGTCTCCTTTCCTTTCTCATACGGGCCCTTTAGTCCAATTGCTATTCTATTGTCTCCGGGGGTCAGGTAGAATGCGCTATTAGTCCAACTAAGGAGCTTTTAAATGTACGATCCCAGTCTCACGGTAGAAGCCTTCGATCCCGAGCTTGCCCAAGCAGTTTGTGGCGAAGAGGAACGGCAAGAAGAACATATCGAGTTAATTGCTTCAGAAAATTACGTGAGTCCTCGGGTGTTAGAGCTTCAGGGATCTGTTCTAACGAATAAATATGCTGAAGGCTATCCTCATAAACGTTATTATGGGGGCTGTGAATTTATTGATATTGCTGAGCAATTGGCTATTGATCGGGCGAAAACCCTATTCAAGGCCGACTACGCCAATGTCCAACCTCATTCCGGTTCGCAAGCTAACGCAGAAGCGTACATGGCGCTTATGAATCCTGGGGATAACTTGTTGGCTATGGATCTGTCACATGGAGGGCATTTAACACATGGTACGCCAGTGAGTTTCTCGGGCAGATTTTATAAAGCAGTTCACTATGGACTAAATTTAGAAGGCGATATTGATTACGATCAAGTAGCGCAGTTGGCTAAGATGCATCGGCCAAAAGTGATTTTGGCGGGATTTTCCGCTTTTTCTGGGATAGTGGATTGGCAACGCTTCCGTGAAATGGCTGATAACGTTAATGCCTATTTTATGACCGATATTGCCCACGTGGCAGGCTTGGTGGCGGCCGGAGTTTATCCTTCTCCCGTTAACATCGCAGACGTGACGACAACCACTACTCACAAAACACTGCGAGGGCCTCGTTCCGGACTGATTTTAGCTAAGGCAAATCCCGAAGTGGAAAAGCGCTTAAATTCAGCGGTTTTTCCGGGCTCACAAGGCGGTCCTTTGATGCATGTGATCGCTGCAAAGGCTGTAGCGTTTAAGGAAGCCATGCAGCCGGAATTTAAATCTTATGCACAACAAATTTTAAAAAATGCTCAAGTCATGGTGGCCGTAATAATGGAGCGCAATTATGCTGTTGTTTCAGGCGGCACACAAAACCACATGTTTCTCGTGAGCTTATTGGATAAAGAAATATCGGGGAAGGACGCAGAGCTGGCACTGGGTCAGGCCAACATTACTGTTAATAAAAACACAGTACCCGGAGAAATTCGTTCACCGTTTATTACAAGTGGTCTTCGAATTGGAACGCCAGCCGTTACTACGCGGGGTTTTAAAGAAAAAGAAGTTTCACAACTGGGCCATTGGATTTGCGATATCTTAGATGATCCAACTAATAAAAATGTAATTGCTGATATCAAAGAAAAAGTAAGAAAATTAACTCAGCAGTTTCCCGTATATAGTCGAGAAACGGTGCTCTGCTAATGTATTGTCCTTTTTTGTAAAGCAGAAGATAGCAAGGTAATTGATTCGCGATTGGTAGAAGAAAGCGCCCAAGTGCGTCGCTGCCGTGAGTGTTTAAAATGCCAAGAACAGTTACTACTTTTGAAATGGCTGAATTAAACCTACCACGGATCATTAAACAAGACGGCCGACGCGCATACATTTGATGAAGAAAAGCTCCGTGCGGGATTATTGAAAGCGTTAGAAAACGCCCTATCCAGTACAGAGCAAATTGAAGCTGCTGTTCAACGTATCATTCATAAATTGTGAGCGAGTGGAGAATGTGAAGTGAATTCTCAGTTGGTGGGTGAGTTAGTAATGGAAAAAGTACGGGCTTTAGATGAAGTTGCTTATGTGCGATTTGCTTCGGTCTATCGCAGCTTTCAAGATATCAATGCATTTCGCGATGAAATTCGTCGTTTAAAGAGAAAGCAGAAATAAATCTAATGAAAAATAATAAACGCCACAACGCGCGGCGCTATGGCTTACAAGCCCTCTATCAATGGGCTTTTGGGAAAACACCAGCAGATGCTTTAATTAATCAATTTTCTGAAGAAAATGATATTTCTGATGCAGATCTTCTTTATTTTAAAGATTTGGTAACGGGAACCATCCAGCAGGTTGCTCTTATTGAGGAATTGATGGTAACGCATTTAGATCGCGATATTAGCGCTTTAAATCCTATAGAACTGGCAGTATTGCGTTTGGCCACGTATGAGTTGCTTTATCGAAAAGATGTGCCGTATAAGGTAATCATTGACGAAGCACTGGAATTAGTGAAAGAATTCGGTGCCCAGGAAGGCTATAAGTATGTAAACGCGGTTTTGGATGTATTAAGCAATCAGATAAGAAAAGGGGTATAAAATGCCAAGAGGTCGCGGACCACACGGTCCCAAAAAATTTCGAAAGCGAAATCAGAATAAAAAATAATAGCGGTTGTCAACAGTTCTTAGCGTATTTTGCTGGGTCTTAACTCCCAGTGTGTTAAATCCTTTTAACCGTAAAATACAGCTATTGCGCTATCCGTAAGCTTCGCCTTTTTCATTCGCGCGATAGCAAGTTACTGTTAATCGGTAATCCAGGCCCCAAGGTTAAGTCTTGTTGAATGGCTTGGGCTTTATCCAAATGAATAAGCGGTGTATTAATCTGTATGGAATTTCCCTCGACACCTGCTTAGTAGTCAGGTCCACTAGACGCTGAAAAGCAGAAATGTACTCAGGGCGGCAATCCGGACGGAGAGAGAACGACTTTAGTAATCAACTTTGGCTTGAGTCATTACTTCAAGAAATTGATCACCTTGAGCAAGACGAGTCACTTTAACAGACTCAATGTCTGGATTGAGCGATTTTAAATAGCGCTCGCTACCATCAATAATAATTTGTTTCAACCGTGCTTCATTTTCTCCATTGAAGTGAATCACAACAAAATCTCGATCACGCGGTTTACGCTTAGGTTCTACGATAATAGTGGTTCCTTCTGGGAATAAAGGCTCCATCGTGCAGCCTTTAATAACTAAGCTATAAGCTAGCTTACTGACATTGGCATCAGTAGAAACATTAAGTGAGGCTTTCTGAGTTTTGATATTGTTGCGAAAAAGAGTTCGGCCAGCTGATAGCATCTTTCTATAAAATCAAAGGGACACGATTCCATAGAGATTGAGCGGTTTCACGTTTGAGCGCTTCTTCACTGGGTAATGGTTCTTCTCCAATCGAATTGACTCACATTGACTGAGAAATATCTGGCAATGGGCTTTATTGTAGGCAATTTCGGGTTAGTGTTTTGGCCAGTAGATAATCGATGAATAATCGGTTGTGTTATGCTGGTTCGTCGAGCTAATTCACTAGCATTAATTTGGGCTAACGACATCAATGTCTTAAGATTCAAACTAAACGAAGCCATCTTTGTGTCCATATTTTCCCTTGGCTAAGCAAGAAATTATTGCTTCATGAAGGATATCAATTCTTAAATTGAGATTCCAACTATATCTTACATTTAATGATTCCTTAATCTTAATTTAATTTCCTTTTCCCTTTTGTTCCCTTTTGGCAGCAAAAAATATCCTTAAGGAATATAAAAGATTTCTTAAAAAGAGAATGATATTATCAGCGAATGGCGTTATCCGAATTTTCAATTATTGATACCTATTTTCGACAAAGTAAATCAAAATGCCTTATAGCAGGTATTGGTGATGATGCGGCCGTAATAGAAATACCCCCCGATACACAAATAGTAACTTCAATAGATACTCTAGTAAAAGATATTCATTTTTCAGTAAATACTTTACCGTGCGATTTGGGTTATAAAGCATTAGCGGTTAATCTTAGTGATTTGGCGGCAATGGGGGCAAAACCGGATACCGCATTATTGGCGTTGACCCTAGAAAAAGCTAATAAAAAGTGGCTCGAAGATTTTTCGGAAGGATTTTTTTCTTTGGCAGAACAATATGGAGTTTCTTTGATGGGAGGAGACGTAACGGCAGGACCACTTTGCATATCCATAGTTGTTAACGGCATAGTCCCGCGGGGAAAAGCTATTTATAGAAGGGGCGCCAAAGCCGGCGATTTAATTTATGTGACAGGAACGATAGGAGATGCTGGTTTAGCATTAGATTTATTAAATCAAAAACACAAAAAAATTGATCCCTTTTTATTAAAACGATTACATTGCCCTTCCCCGCGTATTAAAGCAGGCTTGGCTTTGCGTGGAATTGCGAGTGCGGCAATTGATATTTCAGATGGATTGGTGGCCGACCTCGAGAAAATTATTCAAGCTAGTGGGGTGGGCGCTAAAATTCATGCCGATCAGCTTCCTTTATCTGAAAATTTAAAACAATATTGTGCATTAAAAAAAGCCTGGAATTATGCTTTGACGTCAGGGGATGATTATGAGCTTTGTTTTACGGTGCCCCATAAAAAAAGCTCTCAATTAGAAAAACTTTTTAATAATTTGGATTGTGAATATAGATGTATTGGTGAGATTATAGAAGGGACAACTTTTTCAGTAGTGGATGATCAGAATCATCAACTAAAGATAGTAAAAAAAGGTTATGAGCATTTTTAAGAAAAAAAATAATGTTCCTCAAAGCATGTGGACGAACCCTATTGAATTCATTGCTTGTGGATTTGGTGTGGGTGCAATACCGTGGATGCCAGGTACGTTTGGCACAATGTTGGGCGTGGTTTTTTATCTTTTTTTGATCCGATTTTCTTTGCTTACTTATAGCATTATTGCACTCGTTCTTTTTATTTTTGGACTAATTATTTGTGATATTACGAATCGACACTTTGGCACTTTCGATCATCCAGCCGCTGTATGGGATGAAGTAGTCGGATTTTTATTTGTCATGATTGCTATCCCCAAAATTTGGTATTTCATTTTAATGGGTTTTATTTTATTCCGCATATTCGATATTTGGAAACCGTGGCCTATTAGTTGTCTTGAAAAAAATATTGGAGGCGGTTTGGGTGTGATGATTGACGATGTAATGGCTGCTTTATACACATGGGTAATTTTAGTTATTATTGTCAATGTCTTCAATATTTACCAATGGTCGAATAGTATTCGAAAGTAATCGTTAAAAGGGAGTTAAATCGATGAACTTACGGGGAAGGTAAAATTCATTGCGACCAGTTTATTTTCTTTCTTCGCTATTTTTTCTTCTTGCAACTTCTTTGTTGGTGGTCCTCGAAGTTCCCTCTTTTAACCTCCGGGTATTATCTGTCGGAGCTTTTGGTGCTATTTATGGTGCAGATTTTAAGCACGAGGTTAATTTTGTGGTTAATTTTCCTCCCCCGGTTCGGCCACACAAATTTTTAATTCCTATATACAACAATTCGGTTATGGAATAGGTGCTCAAGTGGGAGTTCAGTATCATTTCGATAAGCGGTATTAAATCGGGTTGGAGGCAAGCGGGTAACGAAACAGTCAACAAGGAAACAATAATTCTTTCGCACAAGTATCGACAGCTTTTGGTTTTGTGCCTCAAAATAATTAGTGAGGTTCATGAAGATACGACGACACGTAAAATGCTTGGCACTATTTGTCTTGGCATGCAATTTTTTCGCGAATAACGCGTTGGCAGGTAGATCTGAAATTCCATTTTTCTCGCCGTGGACGGTTTATATTCGTGGATTTAGTGGTATTGTGTAGGAAGTTTTGATTACCAAGGAATCTATGTAAATGCCAGTGGCATCCCAGCATTTGTTGAACCTATAGCCAGTAATTTTCATCAGAATGGTTATTCGGGCAGTGGTCAAGTAGGAGTTTGATACCAATTTTATAATCCTTGGTTTTCTAGGTGCTGAGTTTGCTGAAATGGGAAATTCCGAAACCGCCCATACAGTGGCCTCTATTCTTTCACCTGTAACTGGCGATTTAATTTTTGTCTTAGATAATAAATTTTGAGTTCGTTACAACTTGGATTTTGCAGCCCTGCTAGGAGTTAATGTTACTCTCCCAATAAGGATTTATTTAAAAGGTGGCGCTTCCTATGCTTAAATAAAACACACATGCTTAAATAAAACACACACTGATGGTTTTTAATCCAGCAGCTTTTTACCCAGCGCAAGTTTTCAGCAGATTACTCAGAGAAATTGGTGAAGTTATTTAGTTGGGTTTGGTTTTGGAATATGACTTTTGTCGTTGGATAGGGATTTTTACGGAGTATGATTATTATGATTATGGCCGGTTTAATTCCAAATACTTTGGGTACTACTATTAACCCTGACTCTGCTGTGAACGGTTCTGATTCTTATATAGTCAAAAGTGTACGTATTCATGCCTATTTGGTTCGCTTGGGACTTAATTTTGGCTTTGCGATGTAACTCTTGAGTAAAGAATTTAGAAGGAGTGAATTCATGGGTTGGGTATTTGACAGAGCATTCGGCTAGTAGCGTTTTCTCTTAATAAGTGAGAGAACGTTAGCGGGAGGCTATGAAACTTCTGTCCAAAGTCCGTGTCCGTGGATGATTTATGCAGGGGGATTTTGGTGGTTATTATCATGCCACGATATAGTATTAATTTCTTTATCAAGATAACACACTACGCAATCAGTTATTCAGCAGTGAAATCCGTCAACGAGGAATATCCTGGGAGGATATGTCGGCGCGCAGTATCATTTTAGATCCCTTTATTAGTTGGTTTGGATTTTAGTGGAATGGGACTCGCAGCTCCCCTCATTTAATAGCACATTGCGTATTAAGATACAATTTTGACCTCGCTGCAATTTTTGTAATAGATCTTACGCCCACTACCCTATATTTACACCAAGGCAGGCGGTTCTTACGCCCGATTAAAGCAAGAGTTGGTCCTTCTTTCATAGTGTTCCCACCCACGACGACAACTTCTTTCAAAAAAAAGCTTCTGCTATAATCTTTGGGGAATTGTTCTTGGTTTAGGACTTACTCGCGATGTTGGGCAATGGATAAGTTTCTTTGTGGAATATGACTTCTCCGATTATGGCAATCGTCGATTAAATACGCTCACTAACATTATCGCTTTTCCGACCACCCGCCCTTACAAATTAGTTTATACCCAACATGGAGATAATATTCAAAGCTACACACCATCCGGGCTGGTGCGGATGTGAAATTTTATCTTTGAGGCGACAACCCATATCAAATCGACGCAAAGGCACGAGGAAGACTTAGGTAATCGTTAGATTAATTATTTCCGTTCGTTTAAGGGAATTACATCCCGCTCTTTTTCACCGATATATAATTGGCAAGGACGAGCGAGTGGGTGATCCGAACTCATCATTTCCATCCAGTGAGAAATCCAACCAACGGTCCTCGATAAAGCAAAAATCACTGTAAACATATTAGAAGGAATTCCAATAGCATTTAGAGTAAGACCCGAATAAAAATCCACGTTGGGATAAAGTTTCTTTTTAATAAAATAGTCATCTTCTAACACAATTTTTTCGAGTTTTCTTGCTAATTTAAATAGCGTTTCCTCTTGTTTACTTACCACATTCAAAACTTCATGGCAGGTTTGTTGCATTACTTTTGCTCGCGGATCATAGTTTTTATAAACACGATGGCCAAAACCCATTAAACGGAAAGGATCATCTTTGTCTTTTGCTTTTTTGAGGTACTTATTAATGTTCTTCTCATGGCCTATTTCTTGGAGCATATTAAGGCAAGCTTCATTGGCCCCACCATGTGCCGCTCCCCACAGAGCACTAATTCCCGCCGAAATACATGCAAAAGGATTGGCGCCTGTAGAACCCGCCACGCGGACTGTAGTAGTCGAAGCATTTTGTTCATGGTCGGCGTGCAATGTAAAAATCCGGTCTATTGCACGAACTAATACGGGATCCGGGAGCTTTTCTTCATAAGGCGTCCCAAACATCATATGAAGAAAATTTTCGGCGTAGGACATATCCTGACGGGGATGTATAAATGCTTGGCCTATTGAATATTTATAGCTCATTGCGGCAAGAGTGGGCATTTTTGCTATCAGACGAATAGCTGATAATTCTCGATGTTTGGGATTTTTAATATCGAGAGCATCGTGATAAAACGCCGATAACGCCCCCACTGTGGAAAGTACCATGGCCATTGGGTGAGCATTACGTTGGAAGCCATCAAAGAAATGAGTTACTTGTTCATAAACATTAATGTGGTTTTTAACAAAGTGAACAAATTTTTCTTTTTGGTTTTTATTGGGTAACTCACCATACAGAAGTAAATAACAAACTTCTATGTAGTTACACAATTCGGCTAGTTGATCAATGGGGTAACCTCGATACAATAAAACACCTTGTTCACCATCGATAAAAGTAATTTTGGATTCACAAGCGGCAGTTGAATAAAAACCTACGTCTAAAGTATAAATACCGGCTTTACCAAGAGTTTTTATATTTATAGAGTCTTTACCTAAAGCGGGAGATTTAATCGGAAATTCAGCAGATTGATTACCGAAAGAGAGTTTTGCTGTAGACGTGGTCATGGATGCTCCTCATAGCAGGCAACGAACAATATTTAATTCTAAATTTATTTTCAAAGATTGACCAATTCCAATTGTAAGAAAAATTTTTTGGAATTGATACTTAAGAAGCTACTTCTTCCTTCAGCCACATCAAATCTCGGTTTGTGTTCTTTTGATAATGTCGTTATAATCACCAAGCGAGTAGCGCAAGCACCGTACAAATACCATAGCGCTATCCCTTTGATTAAAAACAGATTTCTAAAATGGAGTGATGGGATGCGTACCGAACGGCCGGTTAGGGCGGTTAATCTTGATCTCACTAAATTTCGTTTTCCACCGATGGCCCTCGTATCGATTTGCCATCGAATTTCTGGCTTTATTCTTTTTTTATGTATGCCTTTAATGTTTTATCTCCTGCATCAAGCCACGCTATCGGAAGCCTCATTTGGGGATTTGCAACAATTGCTCATCCATAACCATTGGCTAAAAGTTGCCGTATGGATCACGTTTTCTGCCACTTTGTTTCATTTATTTGCTGGCATACGCCACTTGGTAATGGATCTTGGTTTCGGGGAATCTGTCCGTGAGGGGCGCATCACGGCCTATATGGTTTTCGTGATTTCATTTATCGCTATTATATTAGCAGGAGTGTGGATATGGTAGACCGGACAAGCCGGCGCGGTTATTGCGACTGGTTCGTGCAACGCATCACCGCTTTGTTGAGCGGTATTTATGCCGTTTTTCTCATCATTTTTCTGCTTATACACCACCCCATTTCTTATGCGCAATGGCATTCCTTATTTACACATTTGGCCATGAAAATTTTTACCTTACTAGTGATTTTTAGTGTGCTATGGCATGCATGGATCGGCATGTGGACGATTTTCACAGATTATGTAAAAAATAAGCCAACCCGATTAGCATTAGAGACAATCGTTTGCTTGCTATTAGTTGCTTATTTTATATGGGCCATTGAATTTTTGTGGATAGTGCGGTGAGTGAGGTAAGCATGAATTCCATCCAAGTTAAAGAATATGACGCCTTGATTGTGGGCGCGGGTGGCGCGGGATTACGCGCTGCATTAGAAATGGCACAGTCGCGAGAATATAAAGTGGCTGTTGTTTCAAAAGTTTTTCCTACTCGATCTCACACTGTTTCTGCACAAGGAGGTATTGCAGCGGCTTTGGGAAATGTAGTTCCCGATAAACCGATATGGCATATGTACGATACCGTAAAAGGTTCTGATTATTTGGGTGATCAGGATGCCATCCAATACATGTGTGAACAAGCGCCTCCTTCCGTGTACGAATTAGAGCATTATGGTCTCCCTTTTTCCCGCTTAGACGATGGCCGTGTTTATCAGCGTGCTTTCGGCGGACATACCCGCGATTTTGGAAAAGAAATGGCACGTCGTACCTGCGCTTGCGTGGATCGAACGGGTCATGCGATGTTGCATACGCTCTATCAAAAAAATGTCGAAGCCGGAACTCACTTTTATAACGAGTGGTATGGCATTGACTTGGTTCGGGGGATTAATGGGGGGATTGTGGGCCTAATTGCTTTGAATATGGCAACGAGTGATTTGGTCTTTTTTAAATCGCGAGCGACCATTTTTGCAAGCGGCGGTGCAGGTCGTATTTATGAAACCACTAGTAACGCATATACAAACACTGGAGATGGAATTGGAATGGCCCTTCGAGCCGGCTTGCCTGTGCAGGATATGGAATTTTGGCAATTCCATCCTACGGGTATTTACGGAGTGGGGTGTTTGATTACTGAAGGGGCCCGTGGTGAAGGTGGATATCTTATTAACAAAGACGGTGAGCGGTTCATGGAACGTTATTCACCGCATTTAAAAGACCTTGATTGTCGGGATGTTGTTTCGCGTTCTATTTTACAAGAAGTTATGTCAGGAAATGGTGTAGGTCCAAAGAAGGATCACGTTTTATTGAAATTGGACCATTTAGGTGGAAAAGTATTGCGAGAGCGTTTACCCGGTATTATTGAGCTTTCAGAAAAATTTGCTAACGTTGATATCACTAAAGAACCCGTTCCGATTTTACCCACGTGTCATTATATGATGGGTGGTATCCCTACGACCATTCATGGACAAGCGCTAACCGTGGATGAAAGCGGTAATGACCAAGTAGTTGAAGGTATGTTCGCTGCCGGTGAGTGTGCTTGCGTGTCCGTCCATGGAGCCAATCGGTTGGGAACGAATTCTCTATTAGATTTGGTCGTTTTCGGACGAGCAATCGGTTTGTATTTGCAAGAAGTGTTGAAAACGGAATTAAAGCATCGTGCTGAAAATCCCGATGATATTGATAGCACTTTAGCTCGTCTCAAACGTTGGGAAAAATCGGATAATACGGAAAATCCAGTGACAATTCGTCAAGAAATGGCGAAAGCTATGTCAGAAGATTTTGGTGTTTTCCGAGATGAGAAACAAATGGAGCAAGGATTAAAGCGTTTAGAAAAATTACAAGAACGATTACAGCGAGCAAAATTGATGGACACTAGTCGGAGATTTAATAATGCACGGGTGGAAGCACTAGAACTTGATAATTTAATCGAAGTGGCTTGCGCAACGGCCGTTTGTGCTAAGCAACGTACAGAAAGCCGAGGAGCTCATTCCCGTTACGATTATAAAGAGCGCGATGACGTCAATTGGTTAAAACATACAGTTTATTTTCAAGATGGGCGCATTGATTATCGTCCTGTTAATATGAAACCCAAGGAAATGGAACCATTTTTACCTAAAGTGAGAGATTAAGGTATGAACAAAAAATCTCGAGTGATGACGTTTTCTATAATGCGTTTCAATCCCGAAACGGATAAAAAACCTTATATGCAGGATTATCAGCTGGATGTTTCCACGATACCCGGGAAAATGTTGCTCAATGCTTTGGAAGCAATTCGTGAAAAGTACCCAGACATCGGCTTGCGTCGTTCGTGTGGGGAGGGAGTATGTGGATCGGATGGAATGAATATTAATGGTAAAAATGGCTTGGCTTGTGTAACACAATTAAAAACCTTGCCGGATCGAGTAGTAGTTCGACCTTTGTCGGGTTTTCCTATTATTCGTGATTTAATTGTCGATATGGAGCAGTTTTATGCTCAGTACAAAAAAGTAAAACCTTACCTTCTCAACAATCAAGAGACCCCACAAAAGGAGCGGTTGCAATCACCTGCCGATCGTGCCAAATTAGACGGGCTCTACGAATGTATTTTGTGCGCTTGCTGTTCGTCTTCTTGCCCTTCTTATTGGTGGAATCCTGATAAATTTATTGGACCCGCAGGATTGTTATGGTCTTATCGATTTATTGCCGATAATCGGGATACTGAGAAAAAAGAACGCTTAGATGCAATGAAAGATCCTTACAGTGTTTTTCGTTGTCGAACCATTATGGATTGTGCAACTGTGTGTCCGAAGAATCTTAATCCAGCGAAAGCAATTCGACAAATTCGTATGGGGATGCTTTGTGAAAGAGAAAGTGGTGAGTAAGTTAATCGCCTCTAACCTCTCGAAAGAACGTGAGAAAGGCGAATAGCTTAGGAGAAAATAAAAAATTATGCAAAAAGAAACAGTGATGGAACAATTTCAAAAAAGTTCGTATTTAGCTGATAACAACACTGGTTACATTGAAACGCTTTACGAAAATTTTCTTAGAGATCCCAATAGTGTTAATGAAGAATGGCGCCATTATTTTCAATCCTTATCACAAGGCACTACTGTACCGGACATTTCAGATGTCAGCAATCAAGAAGAATTTCGTGAATTAGCACAGCAAGCTCGTATTGCTGCCCCGAGTGTAGCACCGGCCAGCAAGCAAACGGCGGTTGACTTATTAATTGAAGCTTATCGGCGATTTGGTCATCTCAACGCGAAGATTGACCCTTTGGGTGGCGATCGACCAGTGGATTCCCGCTTGGAATTAAATCATTACGGCCTAACGGAAGCTGATTTTAAAGAAACATTTTCAACAGTGGGTTTTTTAGATAAACCTCAAGCAACATTAAAAGAGATATATAACCATTTACGTGAAGTTTATTGCAGTTCTATTGGTGTCCAATTCAGTACCATCTCAGATGAGCGGGAGCGACATTGGTTGCGAGATTATGTAGAACATCGACTGGGTCACATTGATTTTGATAAAGAAATTAAAAGAAATATTTTACAGAAATTGGTAGCAGCAGAAACTCTCGAAAAATACCTCGATACGAAATATGTAGGCCAAGTTCGCTATTCTTTGGAAGGTGGTGAAAGTTTAATTCCCCTTTTAGACGAACTAATCAAACGGGCCCGGGGCAAGAAATTAGATGAAGTAGTAATTTGCATGGCCCATCGCGGTCGGGTCAATGTGTTATTGAATATCATGGGTCAATCGGCTGCTGAATTATTTCAAGAGTTTGAAGGCAAAAAAGATTATGGTTTGACGTCGGGGGACGTAAAATATCACCGGGGCTATTCGCGAGATGTAAAAACCGTTGAGGGTCCGATTCATTTATCGTTAGCTTTTAATCCTTCGCATTTGGAATTTATATGTCCCGTGGTAATGGGATCTGTGCGGGCACGCCAAGAAAGAAAGAATGGACAAAATCCGGATTACGCGATGGCTGTAATGATCCATGGAGACGCTTCCTTTGCGGGCGAAGGTATTGTCATGGAAGCGCTCAACATGTCGCAAACGCGAGCCTATTATGTGGGTGGTTCTATCCATATTATTTTGAATAATCAATTGGGTTTTACTACCAGCAATCCTAAAGACGCGCGATCCTCCTTGTATTGCACCGATATAGCGAAAATGCTCGATGCATCAGTATTCCATGTTAATAGTGATGATCCTGAAGCCGTGATTGCAGTTACCCAATTGGCGCTGGATTATCGAATGGAATTCCATAAAGATATCTTTATTGATCTTGTTTGTTATCGACGACGCGGCCATCAAGAGGTAGACGATCCAGTGCCGACTCAACCTGCGATGTACAAGATTATTCAAGAGCACGCCACTACTCGAGTGCTTTATGCAAAAGAACTTATTAACCAAAAGATTTGTACTTCTGAAGAAGTCGATGAATGGACAAAAAAATATCGCACTTGTCTCGATGAAGGACGACAAATGCTAGAGACTCTTCCCGATAATCTGTCGGCGCATTATGCAGTCAATTGGACTCCCTACCTCGGCCAAGAATGGGCTACTGTGGTAGTAGATACCACTGTTCCATTGAAAAAATTAAAAGTACTTGGAGAAAAGATCGCTACATTGCCTGATAGGCTTAAACTTCATCGTAAAGTCGCTGCTATTTACGAGGCAAGACTCGAAATGGCCGAAGGTAAAGCTCCAATGGATTGGGGTTTTGGTGAAATGATTGCTTATGCTTCTTTGTTAGAAGAAGGATATCCAGTTAGATTGGTGGGACAGGATTCTCGACGAGGTACTTTTTTTCATCGACATGCCGCTGTTTTTAATCAAGATACTGGAAAAGAGTATGAGCCCTTAAAACATTTAAATTCCAAACAAGCAAAAGTACATATTTACGATTCTTTACTTTGTGAAACTGGCGCACTAGGGTTTGAATATGGTTATTCCACTGCTGACCCAAAGTCATTAATTATTTGGGAGGCGCAATTTGGTGACTTTGCCAACGTGGCTCAAGTGATTGTTGATCAATTTATAAGTTCGGGATGGCAAAAATGGAATCGCCTCTCTGGTTTAGTGATGTTTTTGCCGCATGGTTATGAAGGTAAGGGTCCCGAGCATTCTTCGGCTCGGTTAGAGCGTTACTTGCAACTTTGTGCTCAGAATAATATACAAGTGTGTGTTCCTACTACACCCGCACAAATTTTCCATTTATTGCGACGTCAAGTATTACGTACTTATCGGAAACCTTTAATTGTTATGACGCCGAAGAGTTTATTACGTCATAAATTGGCGGTTTCTTCGTTAGAAGATTTAACTCATGGCCAATTGAAATTAATCATTCCCGAAATTGATAAGCAGGATCCGAAAAAAATAAAACGGGTTGTACTTTGCAGTGGTAAAGTTTATTACGATCTATTAAGCAAACGGCGCGAGAATAAATTAAATAATGTTGCTTTGATTCGTATTGAACAATTATATCCATTTCCTTATGATGAATTAAAATCGGAACTTAAAAAATATTCCAATGCGAAACAACTAATTTGGTGTCAGGAGGAACCTAAGAATCAAGGCGCTTGGTTCTGTACTCGCCATCGACTCACAAAATGTTTACAAAATAATCAAACTTTAGATTATGTAGGACGGCCTGCTTCAGCTGCGCCGGCCGCGGGTTATCCAGCACTTTATTTAAAATCGCAAAACAAATTGATTAATGAAGCTTTAGAGCTCGGAGAGGAAATTTAACATGCCCACAATTGAAATTAAAGTTCCCATGCTCCCCGAATCCGTTACCGATGCCACGGTGGCAAAATGGTACAAAAAGGAGGGTGATTCCATTTCTCGGGATGAAAACTTAGTCGACTTAGAAACCGATAAAGTAATGTTAGAAGTCCCAGCACCAAAAGATGGTATTATCAAAAAGATAGAGGTTAAAGAGGGCAGAGTTGTTAAGGCAAACGAAATTCTTGCAATATTAGAAGAAGACCATGGAGAAGGCGAAGTTGAGGAAGAAAAAAAAGAGAAAAAAGATAAAGATGAAGATGAAGTAAAAAAGAGCGAAGAAGAAGAAAAAACTAAGAAAAAATCTGAAGAAAGTGAGAGTGAGCTGAGTCCTGCTGTTCGCCGATTGGTTGCTGAAAAAGGTCTGGATGTTAACGAAATTGAAGGGAGTGGGAAAGAAGGACGAATTACGAAAAAAGATGTGGAGGATTATTTAGAAATTCAAAAAGCAAAACCTGCTGAAAAAGAAATTGGAAAAGAGGAGCCAACGGAAAAACGCGTTCCTCTTTCTCGCATTCGTCAACGAATCGCGGAACGCTTAGTTCAAGTACAGCAAGAAGCTGCATTATTAACCACCTTTAATGAAATTAATATGAAATCAGTAATGGACTTAAGGAAAAAATACCGCGATGAATTTGAGAAAAGACACAAAGTCCGCTTAGGCTTAATGTCATTTTTTATGAAAGCTTCAGTTGAAGCGCTGAAAAGATTTCCGATGGTAAATGCTTCGATTGATGGTAGCGAAATTATTTATCACAATTATTACGACATCGGGATCGCGGTAGGTACGGAACGTGGCTTAGTGGTCCCTGTTCTCAGAAATGCGGAAAATATGAGCATGGCTGATATTGAGAAGCAAATCCGAGAATATGGCTCTCGAGCTCAAGAAGGGCGTTTGGGAATTGATGAATTAACAGGGGGAACGTTCACAATTACCAATGGAGGAACTTATGGATCTCTCTTATCTACGCCAATCATTAATCCTCCTCAAACTGCTATTTTGGGAATACATAAAATTGAGGATCGACCTGTTGTAGAAAATGGAAAAATTGTCATTCGGCCAATAATGTTAGTGGCTTTATCTTACGATCACCGCGTGCTCGATGGCCGTGAAGCGGTATTATTTTTGGTAACTATTAAGGAATTACTGGAGGATCCGGCCCGTTTAGTGTTGGGGATATGATGATAATTCTACATTCTAGCCCTCAAAAGGGAGTGGTTGGATGAGGGAAGAGTAAAAAAAGAAAAAAACATGAACTTACACGAATATCAATCAAAACATCTATTAAAAAAATACAACATTCCTGTGCCTCTAGGTGAAGTGGTTTTTAATCCGGAAGCAGCTGTCGATGCGGCCAGTAAAATTGGTGGTAATCGTTGGGTAGTTAAAGCCCAAGTGCATGCAGGTGGTCGTGGAAAAGCAGGTGGTGTCTGTTTAGTCCAGAATAAAGAAGAGCTAAGGGCCGCTGTAAAAGCCTTACTAGGAACGCGTTTAGTTACCTACCAAACAGACAAACGTGGGCAACCGGTAAATCAAGTTTTAATTGAAAAAACATCTAATATCGCTCGAGAATTATATTTGGGTGCGGTAATCGATCGCTCCTCTCAGCGGATTGTTTTTATAGCTTCCACGGAGGGCGGTGTTGAAATTGAGAAAGTAGCGGAAAAATCTCCCGAGAAAATTTTAAAAATAATTGTTGATCGTGCAGTTGGATTACAACCTTTTCAATGTCGGCAATTATTCTTTGGTCTAAATTTAGATCCTGCCCAAATGCCATCATTTACGGATATTGTTATTGGGCTGTATGAATTATTTATCGAACGCGACCTGAGCTTATTAGAAATTAATCCTCTCATCGTCACTGGTTCAGGCGAACTTCTTTGTTTAGATGCAAAATTAAATGTGGATGATAACGCGCTTTATCGTCAACTGGAACTTCGTGAAATGCGTGATGCAAGTCAAGAAGACGAACACGAAACTTTAGCACAACAATGGGAATTAAGTTATATCAAATTGGATGGTAATATTGGTTGTATGGTGAACGGGGCAGGACTTGCCATGGCTACCATGGATCTTATTAAACTGGCAGGCGGTGAGCCGGCTAATTTCCTGGACGTGGCTGGAAGTGCTACCAAAGAACGGGTAACCGAAGCTTTTAAAATTATCGTCTCAGATAAAAATGTCAAAGGAATTCTCGTAAATATATTCGGCGGCATTGTTCGATGTGATTTAATCGCCGAAGGTATTATTAGTGCAGTGAAAGAAGTTAGTGTTGATGTTCCAGTAGTCGTTCGTTTAGAAGGAAACAATGCTCAATTGGGTGCAAAGAAACTTGTAGAGAGTGGCATGAACATCGTTGCTGCAAAAGGTTTTGCAGATGCCGCGAAAAAAATCGTTGAACAAGTAAAGGTGACAGCATAATGAGTATTTTAATTAATAAAGAAACCAAAGTGATTTGCCAAGGTTTTACCGGAAAAAATGGTACTTTCCACTCCGAGAAAGCATTGCAATATGGAACAAAAATGGTAGGTGGTGTGACACCGGGGAAAGGGGGACAAGAGCATTTGGGATTACCTGTTTTTAATAGCGTGCATGAAGCTGTAGATAAAACAGGCGCTGATGCCACTATGATTTTCGTTCCGGCACCTTTTTGCAAAGATTCTATTATTGAGGCCATCGATGCAGGCATAAGTTTGGTGATTTGCATTACTGAGGGAGTTCCTGTTCTTGATATGCTGACCGTTAAAGCCTATCTTAAACAGCATCCTGATGTACGTTTAATTGGGCCAAATTGCCCTGGGGTTATTACACCAGGGGAGTGCAAAATTGGAATTATGCCAGGGCATATCCATCAGCCCGGAAAAGTCGGTATTGTTTCTCGCTCAGGAACTTTGACTTATGAAGCTGTGAATCAAACCACACAATTGGATTTTGGTCAAAGTACGTGTGTGGGTATCGGGGGTGATCCTATTCCGGGCACCAGTTTTATTGATGTGTTGGAGTTATTTGAAAAGGATCCCCAAACAGAAGCCATAGTGATGGTGGGTGAGATTGGCGGTACAGCAGAAGAAGAAGCGGCGGAGTTTATTAAGTCTGATGTAAAGAAACCAGTGGTCTCCTATATTGCTGGAGTGACCGCACCCTTAGGTAAAAGGATGGGGCACGCAGGAGCTATTATTACTGGAGGAAAAGGAACTGCCGCAGATAAATATGCCGCTTTAGAAGCTGCAGGTGTTTTTACAGTAAAATCACCAGCCGAAATTGGTCAAGGAGTCGCTGAAGCAACAGGCTAGGTTGGTTCATTGGAATTGACGGAAACGAAACCACCGCAATCGATTCAACTACTAGAATCCCTTAAATTTTATTTTCTCTTTCTTCGTTATATCGAGGTGGGACTGACTTCCTTCCTCATGGATGTGGGTATTTTTGCACTGTGTTACTTGATTACTCACCAAAAACTCAGCTCTCTCGTGATTGGCCGTTTAATTTCGGCTTCTTTTAATTTTTATTTCAATAAATACTTAGTTTACCGTTCCTTGGACAAAGGGTTATTGAAACGAGAAGTCTTTCGATATTTGTTATTGGCTATTGGCATTTTCTTCATTTACTATCGAACCATTCAGCTATTAATCACGCATTTTCATATCCATATTATCGGCGCTAAAATTATCATTGATATCCTATTGTTTTGTATTAATTTTATTGTTCAAAAATACCTCTTTCAGCCTGGAATGCGAGCAGAAGTTAACTGATTCTTGTCGATACTCTCTCTTGAGGCAATGGTTCCTTGAAACTAGCCCTCCTTTTTAAGTCGTCTTTAGTTAATTGTGCTATATTTGTACATATATATGTAAAGGTATAAAAGATATGTCAGAAGTGGAGGAAAGGTTCTTAGACTGCCTCGATAGGAGGTTTGTTAATGAAGAATGGGTTAGTGATAGTAGTATCTGGCTGGATTATTGATGATGGGATCACAATAGTTTATAAAAGCTATTCCTATCCGTGAGTTACTGACAAATACTGGATGGAATGAGCGTTTCCAATGGTATTTTGCTGCCGATCCGTATTCTTAAAAGAAGTACAAAACACAAAATACTCCTCGTCGCTCAGGGAGTGATTTTTTATCTTCAATTTCAATCCGAAGAACTCACCAATAGAATAGTATATGCTTATGAAAATGGGCTATTAGTGTCCAGCGGGCGGGTTTCCGGTGGTGTGCATTATTGCGCTGACATTAAACGATCCTGTCAAATTCCCGTGGGGACCCTTCCGGGTTAAAGGTCCAGCTAAATATCATTCAACTATTTGTCCGAAACTGCATGAGAGTGCTCGTATGGATTATTGTATGTTTTTCAGCAAATATTATGCAATCTCAATCTATGGTTCCAATCATGTGCCTGCTGCTAATGTCAGTCATGGGTGCATCCGTGTTTGGGCCCTTCGGTAGCGCGATGGTTGCATAGCGATTTTATGCAGATCGGAACTGCGGTAGTCGTTAAACCCTATTAAAAAGATCGTCCTGCATTCATTCCAGTGAAGAAATGGAAAAATTCTTAGTCAGTGAAATTTTTGGGATGCCATACATCCCTTATTTCAAAAGAATTACTGAAATGTGCTTTTCTTTTTTAGCGACCCCTGGATTATGGTTACTTTAATTTAAACAATCTAAAATGCCATTGTCCTTGGAATATTATTGTAGAGACAGAAGCTTCGAAAGATTGCAAGAAGGTTTGGAAACAATTACTCGCTCGTATTCTTATTCTTAATTTACGAAAGAGTTAAAGATGGAGAGGAGAGCTTCTCTAATTTTTTTCTGCGATCAAGTAAAAACATTATTGTAGGCATTTTGGGTATCTGGATCGCGTTTATTAAATAAGCGAATAAAAGATATTTTTCTTTTTTGGGCATTCGTCGATATTTGCTTAAATTCGTTTATCGCCTTCTCTTCAGGCAGTCCTTTCTAGAATTTTTCAACTGTTTTCATGAGATCAAAAATGCCTGTGGGGATTTGGTAACTTTTACCATCGTTAAGGGACTATTTTTTACTTTCCCAAAAGCTTGAGCTGAAGCAACGTTCTTGCAAGTAACTAAGGTTACCCTCATCCAGGGGTCAACCGGTACATTATAATTTTGCTTCTATACCCTCGGGGGAAATGGTTTTCCGATAAGCCTGAATAGCACTCTCAACCCGTTTGCAACGGGAGCCTTCCTTATCGTAGTATTATCTCTATTGTTAACTGATTGTTGGCTTGGGATGTGACAAGAGCATACAACGTTGTTTGAGTTTGGTTCTTACCATTACCGAGGGCAAATAACTCCAATAGGGATGGCTTGACTTTCCTTTTCCTTTATCCAAATTCTGTCGTCCTTAGTAAGGGTAGTTTGCAAAATAAATTTATTTTCCTCGGTTAATTTTACACATTGCAAAAATCGCATTGCTAAATAAAAAGATTGCTTGTCAATTGGCAGACTCAAACAAGTTGCTCTAAGAGCACGAGAAGTGGAGTCGGCTGCATAACTGATATTGATTCCTGATTTTTTGAATCGTTCATTGGAAGGATGATCATCTATTTCCGTTGGGGGGGTACCAACCAAATATTTTGGGTAGAGGATAAGAGCGGATCATTTCTTCTGTGGGGGTGGATTGTTCTTTGGTAAAAATTGCGTGGGTAAAAATACTTCCCAATATCCTAGTTCTTTGGCATTTTTGATATCTTCTAAATTACCCAAATAATCATCGACAAACACGCCCTTAATTTTTCTATTTTCGTTGTTTATTTCTTTTAAGAGAACAAAATACGTTTAAAGTGGTCTTTTTTATAGGCCATTGTCTATGAGAATCCGCCGAAATATCAATATTTTTGATAAGTTTTTTGTCTAATTTTAGAAAATTTTCTAAATAATCGAGAATAAATTGGCCGTAGGCAGTATGAGAAGTAATAGTTAATTTGTACCCAGCGCGATAATAGGCTTCAAGTTTTGGTTTCCATTGGAGAATGAAATTGTTAAAATCCTTAAGAAGATTTTTGCGGAGGACCGAGATAAGATTTTGATATTTTAATTGTTGACCTTTTTGTTTAGCTGCTATTATTTATTGCCTGAGCCAGTTTGTTATGAAGGTGGATAGGAATTAATGTTTTATCGAAATCAAAAACAATAATTTTAGACATTGAGAGTCCTCTTTGTTAGGTTTTAATTTTCTTAATTTCTTCTCCTTTGCGTAAAGTAAAAACCTCATAGCCATGTTCAGTCACCGCAAGCGTATGCTCCCATTGAGCTGATAATCGGTGGTCCTTGGTGACGACTGTCCAATCGTCATTAAGCAGCTTAACGTGCTGTTTGCCAGCATTAATCATTGGTTCGATCGTAAATGTCATCCCCGGTTCTAAAGTAAGTCCGGTCCCAAGCTTACCATAATGAAGAACTTGCAATTCAGGTTCATGAAAGACACTACCTATGCCATGGCCACAATATTCTCGAACAACGGAATAGTGATTTTTTTCCGCATGAGCTTGGATGGCTGAACCCAGATCGCCTAATCGTGCTCCTGGCTTTACCATGGAAATTCCAATATAAAGACATTCTTGCGTAACGCGAATGAGTCGCTCCGCATGAGGTGGGATTTTGCCTACAGTGAACATTTTGCTCGTGTCGCCATGGTAGCCATCTTTGAGAACAGTCACATCAATATTGATGATGTCGCCTTCTTTTAATTTTTTATCGCCAGGAATTCCATGACACACCACATGGTTAACCGATGTGCAAATGGATTTTGGGAACCCTAAATAATTTAAAGGTGCAGGGACGGCTTTCTGAACATTCGTGATGTAGTTGTGACAAATTGTATTAAGCTCATCGGTAGAAATGCCGGGTTTTACATAAGGCTCGATTATTTCAAGTACTTCGGCGGCTAAACGACCAGCAACCCGCATCTTTTCCAACTCTTCAGATGTTTTGATGGATATTGACATTTGTAGGAGTATAGAGGCCTCACCCAAAAAGATGCAAGTTCCATTGGCCCCCCTGCACGATTAAGAATTCCTGGCTAAGCTCAGGGCTGTGGTCAGAATGCTGCAGTACCAAACTCGATCTTCCATCCCTTCTTCCTTTGTGATATAAGGGTGCAGAAAATTCACACATCTATCGACACATAAGTTTGGGGTGCCTGCTAACTTAGGTTGTATTATGGGGTAGATGGAGGTTTTAACCCGGAGATAGATATGACCGATATAACCATGCGTCAAATGCTGGAAGCTGGTGTTCACTTTGGCCACCAGACCCGTTATTGGAATCCCAAGATGGCTCCATATATTTATGGGACTCACCAAAAAATCCATATCATTAATCTTGAAGAAACATTGCCTCTTTTTCGAGAAGCATTAACATTTATTAGGGATGTGGCTTCGAAACGTGGCAAGCTTTTATTTGTAGGAACTAAATTTGCGGCTCGCGAAATCGTGAAGGAAGAAGCTATTCGTTGTGGGATGCCTTATGTGGATTACCGTTGGCTGGGAGGCATGTTGACCAACTATAAAACTATTCGGCAGTCGATTAAGCGTCTAAAAGAACTCGAAGAGCGTTTGGAAAACGAAGATAACCTTGTAGGGATGACTAAGAAAGAAATCTTGAGTTTGATGCGTGAAAAAGAAAAATTAGCTGCTAATTTATCCGGCATTAAAAATATGGGTAGTTTGCCAGATGTTTTATTCGTAATCGATGTAGGTCATGAAAAGATTGCGATTCAAGAGGCTAAGCGTTTGGGCATTCTGGTCGTAGGTGTGGTTGATACGAATGAGAGCCCTGACGACATTGATTATGTTATTCCTGGTAACGATGACGCTATTCGTGCTATTCGCCTTTATTGTAAGGCAATGGCTGATACTATTATCGATGCTCGTAGTGCTTTGGAGTTAAAAAAAGAAGAAGAGCCTAAAGAAAAAGAGAAAATTAAAGTAAAAACTACAGTGAAAAAAGTAGTAACTAAAAAGGCGAAAGTAGCTGAAAAGGTTCCTCTAGCGGGAGAGAAAACTGAAAAGCTCTTTGCCATGAAAAAAGTAGAAACACGCCCTTCGCAAAAGGAAAAATCACAGCCCCTCAAGGCCAACGCGAAATCATTAAAAAGTGAAGAGGCAAAAGTAGAAAACGAAGAAAATAAAGCTGAAGCAGAAAGTAAATAAGGGGAAAATAATGACGACAATTACGGCAGCCATGGTTAAAGAATTGCGGGAGATCACGGGTGCAGGGATGATGGCATGTAAAAAAGCCCTGCAAACCGCGAATGGTAATATGGAAGCTGCCATTAAAGAATTGCGTAAAGCAGGTGAAGCAACAGCAGCTAAACTCGCTGGCAAAAAGACAGCGGAAGGCATAGTTGTTATTGCAGTAAGCAATGATGGTAAGAAAGGTTTCATGGCAGAAATAAATTGTCAAACAGATTTTGTGGTGTGGGATGAGGGATTTTCAGCATTTGCTCAGAACGTTGTCGATCGCGGGTTAGCAGAAGGAACTACCCATATTGCCGCTACCCTTGCTCTTCCTCATCAGACTGGCTCATCGACTACGTTGGAGCAAGCCAGACGAGAGCTTATCACTAAAATCGGCGAAAATATTCAAGTTCGCCGTGTGGCATTATTATCTTCTGATGGTGTCGTTGGTCATTACTCCCATGGAAGTCGAATTGGAGTTTTAGTGGCACTTGAGGCCAAGAAATTAGCCTTAGCTAAAGATATTGCCATACATATCGCTGCATTTAATCCGCGAACCGTCCGACCGGATGATATTCCCATCGAGCTGGTAGAAAAGGAAAAAGAAATCTTAATAGCACAAGCGAAAGAAAGCGGCAAGCCTCAAAACATTATTGATAAAATGGTTGGCGGCCGCTTGAATAAATTCTTAAAAGAAATGAGTTTAGAAGGTCAAGCTTTTGTAAAAGATCCAGAAATTCTAGTAGGCGATTTGTTAAAATCGGAAAAAGCAACAGTGTCGGCATTTGTGCGTTTTGAAGTGGGCGAAGGTATCGAGAAAGATTCACAAAGTTTCGCTGATGAGGTAATGGTACAAGTACAAGGAAATCGTTAATGACGAATGGGCCACAACCGGTTTATCGAAGAGTGCTTTTAAAGATGAGTGGTGAAGCGCTTATGGGAAAAGAGAACTATGCTATTGATCCTGAAGTTTTGGATCGTATGGCAAAAGACATCACTCAAGTTTATCAACTTGGGGTGCAAGTGGCCATTGTTATCGGCGGAGGTAATTTCTTCCGGGGGGCCGCCTTGCAAAAGGCGGGTATCAATCGTATAACGGGCGATTATATGGGAATGTTAGCCACGTTGATGAATGCGTTGGCTTTGCGGGATGCCTTTGAGCGATCTAATTTACCGGTCCGGATTTTATCTGCTATCCCCATGACCGGTGTGGTCGATGCTTTCCATCGGCGCAAAGCGATCCATCATTTACAGCAAGGTCGCGTAGTAATCTTTGCTGCTGGTACCGGAAACCCTCTGGTAACTACCGATTCTGCAGCGAGTTTGCGGGGAATTGAAATTGGCGCCGATGTGGTTTTAAAAGCCACTAACGTGGATGGAGTTTATTCAGAAGACCCAGCAAAGAATCCGAAAGCGAAACTTTATAAACATTTAACTTATCAAGAAGCTTTAGAAAAAGAATTAGCGGTCATGGACCTCGCCGCGTTTTGCCAATGTCGAGATCACAATATGTCGCTTCGGGTCTTTAATATTAATAAACCGGGAACCATGCTTCGGGTTATTATGGACACAGCAGAAGGAACCTTAGTGGATTGAGGTTAAGTGAGATCCAATTCCGCCCTCCCTAGTGGAGAAAAGAAAATCAAAATCTCTTCCGCTTGCTGGAGAGATTAGGCTGAAGGTTATTATGATTAATGAGATTATCAACGACGCAAAAGCGAGAATGGAAAAAAGTGTAACAGCTTTAAAAACTGAATTGGCGAAATTAAGGGCTGGACGTGCACATCCGAGCTTGTTGGAACATGTTAAAGTGAGTTATTACAATGTCGACACACCTCTTAATCAAGTAGCAACAATTGCTATTGAAAATCCTCGGATGCTTAGGGTTACTCCTTGGGAAAAAAACATGGTTGGCCCAATTGAAAAAGCTATCCAAACCGCCGATCTGGGCTTACATCCCTCCACTGCGGGAATGGTAATTCGTGTTCCTTTGCCTCCTTTAACAGAGGAGCGTCGCCGGGAGCTTTCTCGTGTGGTGCGTGATGAGGCCGAAAAAGCGCGAGTAGCAATACGAAATATTCGTCGGGAAGCTAACAACGACTTAAAGGAATTGTTAAAAGAAAAAGAAATCAGCGAAGACGAGGAACGACGGGCGCAAACCAACATTCAAAAGCTCACCGATGAACAAATCTCAGAAGTAGAGAAAATTGCCTCCCAAAAGGAAGCAGATTTAATGGCTGTGTGATAATGAGGACTCATTTCAGGACGACTTGGGGGGGGGATGGGAAATATCTTTAAGCAAAAAAAGGTTTTTGAAATGAGTTCAAATTCTTTGCCTCGGCATGTTTCAATTGTAATGGATGGTAATGGTCGGTGGGCCAAGCGTCGCGGATTGCCAAGGATAGCGGGTCATCGAGCAGGCGCTAAAACTGTCCCGAAGGTGATTGAGTATGCCAGCAACAAGGGGATTGAAGTTTTAACACTTTTTGCTTTTAGTTTGGAAAATCAAGCTCGTCCTCAGCCGGAAGTTGATTTTTTAATGTCTTTTTTTTTAGATTCTTTAGAGCGCAATACAGACGAGCTTCACAAAAACAATATTTGTCTCCGAATTATTGGGGATCATCAAGAGTTTGATAGAAAATTATTGGCGCAAATCTATGCCTCTCAGGAACTCACCAAAAATAATAGAGGTTTAAAATTAATTATTGCCTTAAACTACAGCGGTCGTTGGGATATTGTACAGGCAGCTCAACGGTTAGGTAAGAAGATTCAGAATGGGGAAATAAATCCTGAATCAATCACAGCTAAATTATTTCAAGAATATGTATTTTTAAGCGATTTGCCCGAACCTGACTTATTAATCCGCACTAGTGGCGAACAACGTTTAAGTAATTTTATGTTATGGCAGGCTGCTTATACGGAAATTTATTTCACGCCTACGTATTGGCCTGATTTTAATTCTAATACTTTTGAGCAAGCCTTGGCGTTTTATCAAACCCGTCAACGTCGTTTTGGGTTAACGCCAGAACAGGTTGAAGAGCAGTATGTTTAAGCATCGTGTACTCACGTTGTTGGTCTTAGTTCCTCTTTTACTCTTAGCAATTCTGTATTTGCCCATGCCTTGGTTTAGCCTTTTAATTGGTGCTGTAATGCTCTGGGCGGCCTGGGAATGGTCCCCTTTAGCAGGAATAAAAAATTATTATTTTCGTACTCTCTATGTGATTACGATCCTATTGGCTCTGATAGGGACTTACTACCTCCCTATCTTTTGGGTGTTAATTATTTCCTTTATTATTTGGTTATGGGCCGCAGCGGCCGTTATTTGTTACGCAAAAGGTTTCTTTCCTATGGGCTTTCAATATAACGTAATAAAAATTGTTGTAAGCTTTTTTGTGTTAACTTCCTGTTGGGTAGTCGGAGTGGCGTTGCGTGAAGACATGGGTGGGCCGGGGTGGTTGGTATTTGGTTTAGTATTGATTTGGGCTATGGATATAGGAGCTTACTTAGCTGGTCGATGGTGGGGAAAGCGAACGCTAATTGCGCGTGTTAGTCCCAATAAAACATGGGAAGGATTGGTTGGCGGTATTGTTTTAACGTTAGCGATCGCAGTTATTATCTCTCTTGTTTTCCGTCAACCTCTTTTTCGATTGATATTAATAAGTCTCTTAGCCCTAATTACGGCTATTTTTGCGATTATAGGTGATTTATTCGAAAGTATGCTGAAACGACAAGCGGGAGTGAAAGACACGGGTCAATTACTTCCTGGTCACGGCGGCATTCTTGATCGTATTGATAGTATTCTTGCTGCACTTCCTATTTTCCTCTTAGGGTCTTTGTGGATCTGGCTAATTTAATCTTAAACCACGTTATTCTTGAAAAGAAAATCTTAAAAGCGAAAATTTATTCTTTGTTTGAAAAGCTTGGTATACCTTTTAAAGCAATTTTTAATGCAGCGTCAAGCCAAGGTGTAAAATTTTGAGGATTTTTTTTGAATTCTTCTTTTAAAGTAGGAATATTAATCCAACGAATAGCGCTGATTTCATTTTTGTTTAAATGAATTTTTTCATTAGTTAAGAACCCTACTAGCACGTGATCGTATTCATTTTCAATTAAATTATTGCTCACCTCAGCTGTGTAACGGAATTCTCCTACTTTTTTTAAGAGCATTTTTAATCCCATTTCTTCGAAAAGTCGTCTCTCGCCGGCCTCAATAATGTTTTCTCCCGGTCGTGGATGGCTGCAACAAGTATTTGTCCATAAGCCGCCACTATGATATTTTTCAGGATGACGTTGTTGAAGTAGTAATTGCCATTCGTTGTTTCGCCACGAAAAAACAAAAACTGAAAAAGCGCGATGTAATTTTCCTTCACAATGGACTTTTATTTTTTCCTCGTTTCCTAGCGGTTGATCTTTTTCATTAACGAGTATGACTTTTTGAACAATAACGTTTTTAAAAGGTAAAATTGTTTCAAGATCATGAAAGTGGTGACTTAATTTTTCCTTATCTTGTGCTAAAAATAATGACTTAATATTCGGTCCTGCATCTTGCGTAAAATAAATTTCTAATCCCTTTTCCCGAAGCATCCATATTTTTTTTAAAAGTTGAATCGTTTCAGGAGAAGAATACATTAGGGGCGGCCATGCAGCGAGCATCGTTGCATGCATTGCTAACGCATTAGATTCGGCGGCTCGTCCTAAGAGGGAGAAGTCTTTTTGAGTGATCGCTTTTTTTAGGGAGATAAGATCCTCATTCACTTTTTGAGGCCATGCGGTATAAAGCGCGGAGGTAGCTACAGTGCGTTTCATTCCTTCAC
Source organism: Candidatus Coxiella mudrowiae (assembly GCA_001077715.1). Taxonomy (GTDB): domain Bacteria; phylum Pseudomonadota; class Gammaproteobacteria; order Coxiellales; family Coxiellaceae; genus Coxiella; species Coxiella mudrowiae. The sequence continues at coordinate 438,415 of CP011126.1, forward strand.
GCGAGCTGGTAGTTTTTTTTTGAGAACTTACAATGTGAAGTCCAACGCATAGTTCGGGCCAATTTTGATTAAGCGGCTCTGCATAACTATCCATTCCAGCAGGATCAGTTCCGCAATGCCATTGCACAAATCCTTCAAAAACTGAGCGACACGCACTTCCGCTTCCTAACCGAGCAAGAATTGATAAAGTCTTTCCGTTTAATTGCCAACCAAAGAAATCATTCATTGCCTTGATGATAGCCGCATAACTGGAGGAGGATGAAGCAAGGCCAGCGGCAATAGGAATATTAAAATTTAGTTCCAAGCGAAAAGCTTTTATATCAAGAAACGTAAACTCCTCTAAAAAAGCCAGTAAAGGTTTGGCATAGACACTTTCTAAATTTAATAAATTGTTATTAATAATTAATTCGTGATGCAGATTTGGTGAGGAAGAAATTTTAGCGTGGGCCCCTTTATTGTTGAGTGATATTGATAAGCTTGAAGTGAAAGGTAAGTTGAGTTCTAAATTACGCTTACCCCAATATTTGCATAAAGCGATATTCGAGGGTGCAAAAGCTTGTCCAAAAGATTTAACGGGGGTTTTATTTTGTGGAGCAAGTAATTTTTGGAAAATATGATTACGTTTCATCAAAACTTGCTCCTTCAGAAGTAATGATAAGGAAAAGTTGCTTAACTCCAAGTCTTTTTTCCTCTTCATTGCGTGGGAAAAAATTAGGTGGGAGTTTCCCTACGCCAATGACACAGTCGCCCAGACCCGAGCCTGATATTTTAGCGCCTAAAATATGGGGTTGTTCTCGCAAGCTCTGAACCAAATTCTCTAAGTGTCCATTACTAACTCCAATAGCTTTCATAAGCTCTTGACCCGAATTAAAAAGATTGCCTAGGGAAATCCAATCTTTAGTATTGATGGCTGTGATTCCTTTTTTTGAGAGCTCATTCATTTGTTCATCTATTATTTGGTAATTCGTGAGTTTTTGTTGACGTCGGCTATTAACGATATCGATTGCTCGAGCTGTGGTAAGTTTGCTCCCCGAATAAACTGCCGCTAAAGGAGGAGCCCCTTTCAAAGGGGTGACCGAAAATGGTGGGTTGCTAAAAGCAATTACTCCACCGAAAATACTGGCTGCACAATCAGCGCCAGCCCCCCTTTTTTGCACTTGATGAATCACTTGCAAAGCTTCTTGCCACAGCTTTAACTTAGTTAATATTTTTTCGAGCCAACGATTTAACACTATTAATAATGCCACAGTTACTGCGGCCGAACTTCCTAATCCAAAGGAAGCGGGCAAATCAGAGTCAATTTTAATATTACAGCCGGAAGGTGGCTTTTTGAGGGCTAAGGTGGCCAATACAAATTCAAAAGGCGCTTGTAACGTAATTTGATGACGGTGAAGGGTTAGTGTGCCCAATGCGGAATCGATAAAAATCCGGTCGTCATTACGGGGCTTAAGGGTTATGGAAATAAATTTATCGATAGCAGCCACTAGCGCTGTTTTACCCTGTAACACAGCATATTCGCCGAGCAGCATTAAACTGCCGGGGGCTTTCGCTCTATACAATGCGAGTTCCTTGATTATCAGTCTGGATAGGCATAATGGAATAGCCGTATTCCTTTGCGAGGTTATTAATCGGGTTATCAGAAACAATCAAAACAGCACCGCCATTATCCCCTTGCACACTTCCCGCGCCGCAGATTTTCGCAGCTCCACCCAATTTTTCTACATCCACAATAAAATGATCTATTTTATTGGGCACCACACCAATAGTTCTTAGCAACCGGTGGTTTTGTTGAATGCACTTTTTTACGTTATTGAAGTTATGATTTTGTAGTGCTTGATCGAGTTCGTTGGTGACCGCTGAAAAATCATCCCCAATAGGACTCTTTTTAAAATAAGATGATGCTTGTGAGATGCATTCACCACTACTACTCTGCGGTTGTCCTGTTTGCACTAATTGCATTGGAAAGTCTGGAATAGGGAGTTTTTCAAACTGCCCTTTTTCATAACGCAAACATCCCCCATGATAAACTGTATGCACATCCAACCCGCTGGAGTAACCATGCTGCAAACTTTCTGATTCTACTCCTAATTTGAGATAATCTTCCAAATTGAGATTTATATCCAAAAAGTGGGTGAGTGCGTAAATTAAGCTTACTACGCTGGCGGCTGAAGACCCCATTCCACAACCAACGGGAATATTGGAGTCGGTGACAATATCAATACCTGTCGGCAATTTGCTTTTTAAACGATCTAGCACGTTGATAAACGTGAAAAGGGAAAGTTCAAAAGGTTTTTGTAAAACTTCACGAATATTTAAGTGGCCCAAGCAATATTTTTGGTATTGTTTTTTAAGCTTTCTTTTTAACTTGCGGAGCGTTTGGAGAGTAACTTCTCGCCTAAAATCAATACCCATAAAATGGAAGGAAAAATGCAAGGGTAATGTCCATCGAACAGTAGCTTCTGTATGTCGATTGATAGCCACGGCTAGTGCCGGGTGGCCATAAACCACAGCGTGCTCACCTGATAAAATCAGTTTGGCAGGCGTCCGTGTTTTTAAGAAATCTTTTTTCATCGCCCAGTTCTCAAGAATTTTCTGGCGCGTGATCTCTACTAGGTTGATTAGCCTCGTTTTCCTTACGCTCAAATTTTTCGTGCGCGCGCATGAGTTCGCCCGGATTCGTTTGTGCTGCAAGTAAGGATAGTTCTCCACACCAGACGGTAGCAGCAACAATAATAGCCAATCGCCGAGCATTTTGACCGGGTTGTGAATTATCCAAACAACCTAAAAGGCGTAAATGATTTTTAACAAAATCGTGATGTTTTCCATTGCCCACAGTACCCACAATAATATTAGGTAGCGTAACAGAAAAATAGAGGTCGCCGTTGCACACTTTAGCGTGAGTAAACCCTTGAGAGCCTTCGACGATATTAGCAACGTCTTGCCCCGTCGCGAGGTAAATAGCGTAGAGCAAATTAGCAAAATGCGCATTTGCAGTGCGCAAACCGCCTGAAACTATTGAGCCCATTAAATTCTTTTTAATATGAAGATTAACCAAGGCTTCTGGTGTAGTTTTCAAGCGCTCTTGACACACAGCGTGGGGAATTAACATATCAGCAATAACGTATTTGCCCCGACCTAATAAGCCGTTGATAGCAGATACCTTCTTGTCTACGCAGATATTACCCGAAATGGAGACGTATTTGAGGCTGGGGTAGTTTTCTAGGAGCCAACTAATCACTGCATCCGCTGCTTTAGTCAGCATATTATGTCCAGAAGCGTCGCCTGTTGTGGCTTCGAGACGTAGGAACAAAAGGTTACCTACTACTTGGGTGTGCCAACTTACATTGCGGCAGAAACGACTGGTGCTGGAAACAACTTGTGCGATCGCTTCGTTCTTGTTGAGTTCATTCAGTACGAGCATTACCGAATGTGCGTCCTCGCCCTCCAATAAAATAGAACGAGTCATCCGGTCATCGAATATTGTGCACTGGAGGCCAGCAGATTTTCGGGTAACGCTGGCTCCGCGATTGGTCGAAGGCCACATAGGAGTTTCGAAAGTAGCGAGAGGAACCTCAACTTCGGTATTCACTTCAGAACCAATAATTTTAATCGGTCCGATAGTTTTAACGGGAATTGGTATCGTTTCTTGCATGCCCGCATGATACACAAAGCAAGAAGACAATACTACTTTGTTAGGCGGTCAAGGACTATAATCGGGAGGCTACATTTACGATATCGCCTAAGGCGGCAACCTTCTAAATGTTCCTGATTGCCGATGATGCCGAGGACGACGGGCCCACTCGAAAGAGGGTAAAGAGGGTAAAGTTTGGGGAGAAGGGGAGGGGCAACGATGCCCCCTCAGTTCCTTAGGGTGCCATGTGAGAGCGCCTGGAAGATTAGGGCGGCTATTTTGAAGGGGAGGCAAAGTATGGTTAAGCTGCGTAGGGTACCAAAGAGCATGGATAAGGAGAGGAGTTGATTATCGCTGATTTCCAGACTCTGGAGGTTGGGTCGGTGCAGGAGTTGCAAGGAGAGGGGGTTAGGGAATAAAGCAGGGGAATAAAGCAGTCGATGGCACGGAGCGAGTTGGCGCGTTGTGCATGGTGATAGCGGCTTGTTGGGCCACGAGGGTGAGGAAATGAAGCTGCTCGGGAAATAAAGGCTTGGCTTAAGGAATGATGCTCACCATAGAGGGAGGAGGGGCGATGGGGTGTTTTTTAAAACGGATGGGAAGGGCGATAGTGGATTTAAGGGATAAGGTGGAAAAACGTTCGAGGAAGGGGTTGGGAAAATTGCTGTACTCCCCGGTAAAATTGAGGGGCTCGGATTTTCTGAAGGCACGATGGATTTCGATACGACTTTTTGCCGTACGGATCAGTTGCGCTAAAACTAAGGCGCCGGGGTAGTAGAGGTAAAAATGATTATTAAAGGTAAACGGATGGCCCGAGAATGGCCTTCTCAAAGGCTTCCTGATAATGACTCAGATAATAATATTTTTCCATTTGCTGAATAAAATCAAACGCACGTGATATTTCGCCATGGTATTTTAAAACTAACTCTTTTGGCGGTGGTTGATTCAACATAAAAGCAATAATGCCAACCATCACTACTATAGATCTTTTTATCTCGATGTTTGCTTTTCGAAGAAAACTAATTTTATCGACCGCGTCGATTATTTCCTGATAAATGTTATTGAGAATTTCTCCCGATTCAAAGCGGTACATAAAATGATAGCCGATACTGTGGTTCGCATATTCGGGATTACCCTACCCTCCTCGAGGCACCTTGCGAAATTCAATTTCAAATCAGAAATACGATCGCGAATATCGTATCGTACGTAGTAAAGCCAAGGGTTTAGTAATCCTTTAATGAAGATGAAAGCCATACAGATTTTATCTTTTAGCGCATTTACTTTCATTAATTTTAAGGATAAATTACACAGGCGACGTCCTAACTTAAAATCGCCGATGGCCAAAGCAAAAAATCCCAATGTGCTAAAAGTACCGGTACCCACCCCACCGTACCACCGTTAAATTTTTCGGGAGTGAGTTTTTTAAAAATGGAATGTTATCAACCGATAGGGTCTTTTAAAATCTGTGGTATTGGGCAGCTTTGTCAGAAGTGTGTGTATTGGCTGGAAAAAACATTTAGTGGCCTCTTCTGGGGGCAGGACTAGCCGTTCGCCTATGTGGGTCGTAAGCTTCAAGTTCCAGTAACCGTATTTGTTCCTTACTACCACCCATCCTTTGTTTATTAAACATATGGAAGCGGAAAATGCCCTATTAAAAATTGAAGATGATGTGTGGGATGAAACCAATGAGATTGTTCAACCATTTGTACGAAAGATTTGTACGAAAGATTTGTACGAAAGATTTGTACGAAAGATCGATGGCGGATTTGTCCCTCCTTTTGATCATTCAGAAATTTGGGCCGGTCACTCCACGTTGATAGATGAAGTGGTTACCCAAATAAAAAAGCCAGCCGCTATTGTTGTGGCTGTAGGTGGTGGTGGACTTTCTTGCCGTATTTTGGAAGGTATCGATATAGGTGGAACGATGTTCCTTTGTTTGGCGTAGAAACTGAGGGCGCAGCTTCCTTTACCGGGGTGATTGAAGCCAACTGGTAGTAATCTTACCAAAAATTGACACTATCGCTACCTCTTTAGGTGCAAAGCGTAAATTATTTGATTGGACTAAAAAAACATTCTATTACGTCTTTAGTAGTTACTGATAAATGAGCCCATTAAATTCTTTTTAATATGAAGATTAACCAAGGCTTCTGGTGTAGTTTTCAAGCGCTCTTGACACACAGCGTGGGGAATTAACATATCAGCAATAACGTATTTGCCCCGACCTAATAAGCCGTTGATAGCAGATACCTTCTTGTCTACGCAGATATTACCCGAAATGGAGACGTATTTGAGGCTGGGGTAGTTTTCTAGGAGCCAACTAATCACTGCATCCGCTGCTTTAGTCAGCATATTATGTCCAGAAGCGTCGCCTGTTGTGGCTTCGAGACGTAGGAACAAAAGGTTACCTACTACTTGGGTGTGTCAACAACTTACATTGCGGCAGAAACGACTGGTGCTGGAAACAACTTGTGCGATCGCTTCGTTCTTGTTGAGTTCATTCAGTACGAGCATTACCGAATGTGCGTCCTCGCCCTCCAATAAAATAGAACGAGTCATCCGGTCATCGAATATTGTGCACTGGAGGCCAGCAGATTTTCGGGTAACGCTGGCTCCGCGATTGGTCAAAGGCCACATCTGTTTTCTCTCGGCAGATTATTGCTAATTCTTCCACATCATCGACCGATCAGATAGAAACTATCACTGAGCCAATGTTGTAGATAATGTTGTAGATTCTGAAGTGTTAGAGGTTTTAAATTAAGTTCAACGAACTGACTGGGTATTGTCTTTAAAGACTGAAGCGCTGGCGTCAAAGGGTGAATATCAGTAACTTCGGTGGAACGGTAAGCACCCAAAATTAAAACATTTTTAAGCTCAAATTTTTGAGTCAGCAAAGCGAACAATTGAATAGCGCTAACGGAAGCTTATTGCCAATCATTAAGAAAGAGTGTCAATGGTTTTAAATAAGAAGCAGAAATTTGAAGGAATTCTGAGAAGGCGTATTCAAATCGCATCTCGAGCACTTCAGCACTTAAGAATTCTGTACTGATCATCATACTAGGGAAAATCCTTTTTAACTTAGGGACCATTCGGGCGAGAAAAGGAAGATTAATACCAACGGTTGCTTGGACAGCTTCCACCCATCGCACATAAGTTTTTTCATCTTGCTCAAGTTCTCAAGTTTATAAGATAGCTTCGATAGCTTCGATAGCTTCGGTGACGGTAATCCAAGCGCTGTAGGGAGTGGTTCGATGGAGCTGATCGAATTTTCCTTTGGCGGTAAAGCCGCCGTGGAGGGTGATGTATTTTTCGACTTCGCGGATGATGGAAGGTTTTCTCGACGTCGGGAGGCCCGGCGATAAAGAGTGCTTTTAAGGGTTGGGCTCGATCAAGGAATTGAGTGACTTCCTGAATGAGGCGCTTTCGTCCATAGAGTTTTTAAGTGAGGGCGAAACGTTCGGGGAGATCGGCCGATGGCGATGTGGAAGGACTTGCGTTCCCCGGCTTTGAGCATCCGCAGACAGGTTTCCAAATCTTTGATGGGCGCATGAGCACTTTAGATTTAGCGAGCGGCTTTTGCACGATCTGAGTTAAAACGGGCGGGGATGTTGGGATTAAGCTGAGTTAAATTGGGTGGTGCTTTAAGTAAGGAGGTGCGCTTGAATTAATTCGAGGGGATCGCCTTGGAAAGGAGGTTATCCGGCCGAGCAGTTTAAAGAGGGTGGCATCGAAGGTATAAAAATCGGTGCGATAATCGATGGGGCGATGGATGTGCCTGGTTTGTTTAGGGGCCATGTGGGAGAAAACTGCCTTCGAATTCGCCTTCGTGGGGTTGGGTTTTCAAAGAAGCTTTTTGAGCGAGGCTGAAATCAAAAAGGGTGATGGTAAGATTTTTGGGATCGACGAGGATATTGTCGGGTTTAATATCTTTATGGACGATTTTGGCTTTGTGGATTTGGGTGAGGATCTGCAACAGGCGCAAAGCAAGTGTCAAAATCGTGGTGAGCGAGGGTTTTTCTTTATCGACAAACTGATCTACTGATCTAAGGTTAAATCGGGTTCAGCTTTTAAGATTAAGACGAGTTGGAGCCCGACCTGCTCAAGAGCGAGGGCTTTGGGGATGCCCTTTAATTAAGGGTTTCTTGCAGGAGTTGGAATTCGTATTCAAGTCCGCTCATTGAGCTTGTGATCGGCGGTCGTGAGAAGAGTGAGTTTGATGAGGACAGAGGTATAGTTGGGAGTCCGAAGGCTTGAGCGCGATAGTAGGCGAAGAAATCGCCGCGGGCGAACAATTGAATGTCCGTATAGCCAGAGATTTCTAAAGGGTCCATCGGCGCCATCCGTTGTCTTTCCTGGATTTTTTCACGTACTTATAATTGTACTTGATTTCTTGATTTTTCGATCAATATTCTCGGCTCTTCCAACCTACTTTTTCCCTAAAGCGAGAAATTAGAAGCAAGATTGGTTATCGTTAGGCACAGAATTCAATCTATTCAATCTAGGGGATAAAAGTTTACAGTGATACTCGCAAAAACTATTAGCGTTTATCTCTCGGCTATGGATAATCGTAAATCGGGTGTTATAATTTTTCCCTTGTTATAATTTTTCCCTCTATTTGGTCTTTAGCACGAAGGATTTGTGACGCACTGAAATATAGCGAATTGTTGACAGACCTAAGCTAAGGATAAGGAATAATTAGGAAAAGGTGCCTTATTATCATGAGAGTTCATAAACGCTTCTTATTCACGATTCCACTAATTGTTTTCTGTCTTTCTTTTAGTTTGTCAGCCTATGCTTTTGTTATCCGTTCTATTCAAATCCAAGGCTTGCAAGGGATTTCGGAAAGCACAGTTCGCAGTTATCTTCCGATCCATGAAGGGCAAGAATATTTTTCCCGGCGCGGCCAAGCCATTATTAAAGCACTCTATAAAACGGGATTTTTTGACAATGTTCAACTGAATCGCCGTGGGGAAGCTCTTATTATTACCGTAAAAGAACGTCCCACAATAAGTTTGATTCGTCTTAGCGGTAATAAACCTATTACTAGTAAAAAATTGCGGTACATTTTGAACAAATTGGGAATTGTAGAGGGGCAGACCTTTGATCCTACTAAATTAAAGAAAATCGAGCAGGGGTTGGAACAGAAATATGGTGTAATGGGATACCACGCAGCCCATATATCGACTAACGTCATTAGAGAGTCTTGCAATCGCGTAGCGCTCTATATCAATATTAATGAGGGCAGGATTGCGAAAGTCCTCTCCATTCAATTTGTTGGAAATTGCGCATTTAGTGCTCGCACTTTGCGCAGCCAGTTTAAATTAACAACTCCTGGTTTATTTACATGTATTAGCCACGCCGATCGTTATTCACAAATTAAATTAGAAGAAGATTTAGAAAGACTCATTACATTTTATTTAAATCATGGTTATTTACGTTTTCGAGTTGTTTCCCACGACGTTCGATGCTCGCAGGATAAACAAAGTGTTTATATCACGGTTTACGTCAATGAAGGACCGGTATACCGAATTAATGGTTATGAGATAAGTGGTGAGACTTACGGTTTTAAAGAGCGACTTTATAGATTAATTACATTAAAACCCGGTGATATATTTTCTCGCCAAGCCATAATTGATACCAACACAAAAATCGGTAATTTCCTAGCAGATCGGGGCTACGCATTTGCGAGAGTGACAATCATTCCAACAATTGATGATCAACAACATTTGGTCCATATAAATTTTACTATAGTGCCTGGTGAACGGGTTTATGTACGGCGGATTAATTTCCTCGGCAATCAACGAACGGATCAAGAAGTATTGCGTGGAGAAATGCCTCAATACGAAGGAAGCATATACTCTTTATCAAAAATTGAAGAATCCAAACGACGCTTAGAATTACTGAATTATTTGTCCGACGTTACTTACACGCCGCAACCGGTACCCAACTCTCGTGACCAAGTGGATTTATATTATTATGTCAAAGAAGTTGCAGCAGGGAGAGCCAGCATTCAAGGTGGTTATTCAGACGTCTATGGTTTTTTGTATGGCGCCAGTATATCGGAACCCAATTTTATGGGAACGGGGAAGTACGTCTCGATTGGATTTCAAAATAGTCAATATCAACAAAATTATTTCATCAGTTATAACAATCCTTATTACACGACATGGGGCTTACGGCTAGGCTTCTCAATTTATTATTCTCGTATTAAACCGAATGCAAAATTTAACCTTGCCTCTTATTTAGAAGATGGTTATGGAGCCGATGTCACCTACGGCTATCCTGTTTCGGAACGTAATTCAATTACGTTTGGTTACGGATTGGAACATATCACTATCAGTCATGTCGATATCGCTAACGCTGCACCGAGTGTGCTGGCTTTTTGTGGCACCACTAACGGGGTGCAAAATACCAGTGCCAACTATAACCAAGTTAAATTGACAGCAGGGTGGGTTTACAATGGGCTTGACCGTGCTATTTTCCCAACTAAAGGTCTTTATACGGGATTAGGCTTGGAAGTAGGTGTTCCTCTTTTTAAATCCAGTTTGGATTATTATTTGGCAACGTACGCAGCAAAATATTATCAACCATTGGGTCATGGGTTTATTTTAAATTTATTAGAAACCCTCGGTTATGGAGACAAATTCGGTCATGATCGGTTGCCCTTTTTCAAAAACTTTTTTGCTGGAGGAATTGGCTCTGTTCCTGCTTTTGCTCCAAATTCATTAGGTCCAAAGAATCGTTATCCACTTGGTAGTGATTTCGGCGCTATTGGTGGTAATTTAGAAACTATTTTTGGAGTGCATTTAATTTTGCCGCAATTTAGTCAAAAGGTTCGTACTGCCATTGTGTTTGATGCAGGAAATGTTTTTCAGGTACCTCGATTTCCAGGAGATATCGCAATTCCAGCACGGGGCGGTGTTTCTGATCCTGAGGCGAATATCCGGCCACAGATTATCCAAGACGATAAATTTTCTCTTAAAAATTTACGCCCCTCGTTGGGTGTTTCTGTAGAATGGTACACGCCTTTTGCGCCAATCGATTTCACTTTAGCCTTCCCGCTGAATCGTCGAGCAGGGGATAATTTCCAAGCATTTCAATTTTCTTTTGGGATGAGCTTGTAAGGGGAAGAGTTGAGCGGAGCTTGGTTTAGATACGAACCTGAACTATAATGGGCGCTACTTTATTTTAAGGAGAACGTCATGATGAAGCGCTTATTTGCAGCCACCTGTTTATCAGTGGCAATAAATTGGACAGCGGCTGCTATTGGGCAAACCGTGGGAAGGGTGGATATGCGGCAAATTTTTCAAGCATCACCGCAGGTTAAGAATATCAATACCCAGCTTGAAAAAAAATTTTCACCACAACGTGAAAGAATTATTAATTTAGGTAAATCCTTGCAAGAGGATGCTAAAAAATTTCAACGCAATGAGGCAGTAATGAGTGAAAAAGAAAAGCAAGATCTAAAAAATAAAATTGATGAAAAACAAAAGGAACTTCAGCAAGCACAAGTCGAATTTCAGCAAGGATTATATAATGCACAGAATAAAGCCATGGCTGAATTTATGACAAAAATTTCAGGCGCTGTAAGAGCTGTTGCTGAAAAAGAGAAAGTGGATTTGGTTTTACCAAAGGACACCGTACTCTATGCGAGAGATAGTAAAGATATCACCTCAGACGTGATTTCCAAATTGAAATAGCCTTTAATTTTGTGATCAAATTTGAAATAACTTATACACTCAATGAATTAGCAAACGCCATCGGTGCCACGGTGAAGGGCCATGGTGATTGCAAAATTCATAATATCGCTTCAATTGTGAACGCTCAGCCCGGAGAAATAAGTTTCCTTGCAGATCGCAAGTATCAAAAATATTTAACAAAAACAAAAGCTTCGGCATTATTATTAGATAAAAAGTTAGCAAAAAACTGTCCTATAAACGCCCTTATTATGCCGAACCCTAAGCTGGGATTTATCAAACTATTAGCTTTATTGCGACCTGAAGTGAGACCAAAGCCAGGTATTCATCCCACTGCTGTTATCGGAGAGAATTGTCAAATCGATCCGATTGTGTACGTTGGGGCTTATGCTGTCATAGAAGATGAAGTGGTGATTGGTTCTCGAACCATTATCGGAGCAGGAACGAGTATTGGCCGCGGCAGTCAACTGGGCGTAGATTGTTGTTTGTATAATCGGGTAACTTTATACCATCACACCATTATGGGTGATCGAAATATTCTTCACAGTGGTGTCGTTATTGGTGCAGATGGATTTGGTTTAGCTCAAGATGAACAACGTCGATGGATTAAGATTCCTCAAGTGGCACGAGTGGTCATTGGAGACGATGTAGAAATTGGAGCTAACACCACAATTGATCGAGGAGCACTTGAAGATACGGTAATTGGAAATGGCGTTAAATTGGATAATTTAATTATGATTGGCCATAACGTTCGCATAGGCGATCATACAGCGATTGCTGGCTGTGCTGGTATCGCTGGAAGCACTACTATTGGACGCCATTGCATGATTGGTGGCGGTGCAGGTCTTAATGGCCATATTGATATTTGTGACAACGTCGTTATTACGGGTATGAGCATGATCCAAAAATCAATTACTAAGCCCGGGGTGTATTCGTCAGGGACGGGAATGCAACCCAGTCGTGAATGGCACAAAAGTGTCATTAGGTTTTGGCAACTCGAGGAACTCGCAAAAAGATTAAAACGATTAGAGAGGTTGTACGATGATCGTGATGGAAACCAGCGAGATTAAAAAATATATCCCCCATCGATATCCCTTTTTGTTGGTTGACCGGGTGATAGCGATGGAAAAACACAAGTCCTTAGTGGCAATTAAAAATATCACGGCTAATGAACCTTTCTTTATCGGACATTTTCCTGTTCGTCCAGTAATGCCAGGCGTTTTGATTATTGAGTCTTTAGCACAAGCAGCGGGGATTTTAATTGTTAAATCCCTTGATTTACCTGAATACCATGAGGATATTTATTTTTTTGCTGGTGTGGATAATGCACGATTTAAGCGCGTCGTCGAACCGGGTGACCAATTAGTTTTAGAAGTCAAAGTACTTAAATCGGGACGTTTGTGGAAATTTGAGGGAGAGGCAAAGGTTGAAGGACAGCTTGCCTGTAAAGCCAAATTTATCACAATAAGAGACAAAAAGAGTGATTGACGAACGAGCACTTATTCATCCTAGCGCAAAAATTGGTTCCGATGTAACTGTTGGTCCCTGGACTTTCATTGGTGAAAATGCCGTAATTGGGGATGATACTCAAATCGACGCTCATGTCATGATTGGAAAAAATACTGTGATAGGAAAAAATAATAAAATTTATCCGTATGCCTCTATTGGTTCTGATCCTCAACACATCAGGTATAAAGGTCAAGAAACTCGGCTAGAGATTGGAAATAGCAACGTCATTCGTGAATTTGTGACTATTAATCGCGGGACCTACGAAGGCCATGGTGTGACCTCCATCGGTCATAATAATTATTTGATGGCCTATTCTCATGTGGCCCATGACTGTCGAGTGAGAAGTCATGTTATTTTTGCTAATACTGCTTCAATTGCAGGGCATGTTGAAGTAGGCGATCATGCAAATTTAGGTGCTTTTTCGGGAGTTCACCAGTTTTGTCGGATTGGTGCTTATTGTTTTCTAGGACGTGCAGCAAAGGTTTATCAAGATATTTTGCCTTACATGCTTGTTACTGGAAATCCCGGTATTCCCACAGCGTTGAATTCAGTCGGGTTGCGGCGCCATGGTTTTAATTCTAAGACGATGCAGTCGTTGAAATTGGCATATCGGCTAATTTACCGTACTAATCTTAAATTAGAAGATATCCGAATTGAGCTTGAAAAATTAGCCGTGGAAACTCCAGAGATTAATCAATTGTTGTTGATGATTAATAGCTCCACTCGTGGATTTGCACGTTATAAAAATAATGAGCAACTTTCAACACACGATAATCTTGCTTAATCTGATTTTCTCAGTTCTTTTTAGGACTCCTTTAGTTTAGGTAACCTTATTAAAAAATTGGTAATGAGAATCGATAAAAGACTAATGAGTGTTCCGGCTAAAATATCAATTAAGAAATGCCACCCAGAGGCCAATGTAGCAACTAGGACCATGAGACTAAATAAATAAAGCTATAGGATAAAAAATTATCTTACGTGGCCGGACAGGCATAAGCTATTAGAATTGCCCAGATTGTATGAAAAGAAGGGAAGCTTATTAATCGCTTCATGGAAAGAAAGCTTGATAATGATGAATGGCCTCAAACTGTGTTATTAAATAACGTTGGGCTTTTATAAAGGGAACGGAATGAATAATGCTGGACGGAGCGGTTGAAGCTGAAGCCCAGAAATAGTAGATAGAAAAACCTAACAAACAAGAAATTAGAAACTAAATATTTATTTATATACTTGAGTGGCCTCATTTAAGAGCGGTGAGCAATAAGGGGACAATTTTTATTGCTAAAAACAAGCTTGCATAAATAATCCTGAGAAATTGTGCTAGAGCTTGCTTACGGATGAATTTCTTGAAGAAAGTCGACCAAATTAAAATGGAGTAGGTTATCTAAGTGGTAAAATAGATGATCTTGTAAAAGAAAGGGTGTAGTTAAAATAGCACTATCGGCAAACAGCATAATTATAAGCACAGAGAAAATCATACCCAATGTCTTAAAAAAAGACTGTAATGTGGTTGTTTATTGGCAAGATAGATGCCTAATCCATAAAACAGGGGCATGAAGCAAATGAATAAATCCTTTTTCAGAAGAATTGAAAAATAGGGAACCATTATATAGTGGTGAGTAAAGTCGTTGACGACTAAACAAAGTCCCGAAAGGAGAAGGATCGGAACAGATAAATAAAAAAAACAACCAATCGTTACGTGTTGTTATATTCAAAAGGATCTTATCTAACGCTAATTTGCGTAACTAGCATAAAGGATAATCCGGAAATATTAAAAATATTAACTTATTGATTATATTTAATTTTTTATACTTACAGCCCCAGTCAGCGAATGAATTGATGAGTAGGTTTTAAACTGATGGCGGGCTTGTTTTCTAAGTAAAGGGTGAAGCTTTGGTCCTCTCCGTTAGGGAGCAGTACTACTTAATTTAAGATCTTTTATTTTCCCCAGAGTAATGATTTTCATTTCGGTAGCGTAATAACCTCGCTGCATTTTAACATCCGGTATAACAAAATAAATTTTATCTAGATTTTCTGTAGTTTCATCTAGAATTTGGTGGTTATTTTTAATTAAATTATTAAATTCTTCGCTTAAAGGGATATATTTAGTGTTTTCAATTTGGCGGCGAAGCATCCGTTTTAAGGGGGATTTTTATTGTTAATCAAATGCTTATAACTTTCTACGTTCATGGCAATAATAGGTTCATTTTCTTCTCGTTTGTTATCCTTATTAAGATCGGCGTAAATAATATTGCCGTGTAATTCCCTTTCATTTATAGGCTCAGTTTCCATTATCATTTCATTATTGCTTTCTAAAGTTTGATGATTAGAAAAATTATTACGATGGAAAAATTTTGATTTTAAAAACAAGTTATTATTAGGATAATAAATTACTAACAACGCATTGTCTTTCATAATATCGATAATTGGTTTGGTAAGGAAAATAAGAACAGCAGAGTAGCCCCAACTACGACCGACCGGCTCTTCCATATTTTTTTATAAATTCTTCATTTACATACCAAGCTCCATGTATGACGATAAAACGATTATAAGCATTGTCATTGAACCCTTATTTCTAGACCATATAATTTTAAAGAGCTCCATGGTGTCTATTATAAGCTTTTCCAGTATTATATATTCCAATGCTACTCGCTTTTCAGAAAAAATTGGATGATAAAATTCCTGAGGTAAGTCCATGAGACAAATGTGTATGAAATAACAATTTATTGTTTACGAGATCAAAAACCCAAAGGCGTTTTTTCGCTGGATGGTAAGGAATAATCGATTATGGTCAATATATTGTTATGTTCACTGTCATATTGTTTGGCGCATTCCAAAGCGGTAGCAATTTTCTTGATAACTTATGAATTTAATGTTGGTGCTTCTTCACGCAACCTCATTTTTATATCGTTAAATTGCTTAATTTGGTCAGGGAGAGGATTTTGATCATTTGCTGAAAAAGCGGAAGTGGTGTCTTTAGAACTTGCTCCCTGTGTCTGTGTGCGATGATTTTCCTCTTTACAAGAAAAGATACTTACTAACATTACTGCTAGAACTAATAATCAGTATCGTTTTTATAACTCTTACCTAATTCCGATAATTATCAATCTTCTACCTAATTAATATGGCTCAAAAAATGATCAGATTTTAAAATAAAAAGATTAAATAAATTAAGAAGTTATCAGTTTTAGGGCGATCTTTGCGGTTTTGAGGGAGGCTCCACTATCCCCTAGCTTAGCCCGGAGCGGTTTTAACTTATTTAAACAAGTCTGTCGATAAGAGTGATCTTCTAACAAGCGATAAATTTCGTTAGCAATAGCCTGAGGAGTGGCTTGATGCTGAATAAACTCAGGGGTGATGGGTTCTTCAGCCACTAAGTTAGAGAGCCCAATAAATGGGACTTGAATAAGCCGTTTTCCTAACCAATAGGTGAGAGGGCTCACTTTGTAGAGAATAACAAAAGGAATTTGATGTAAAGCAATTTCTAATGTAACTGTGCCAGAAACAGCAATGGCGGCATCACATACAGACAGTACATTATAAGTATTGTCCTCAATAATTTTAATGTCTGAAAATAAATAATTGTGAACATCTTGAGAAGACAAATTAGGTGCCAGTGGCAACACAAATTGAGCATTAGGGAGGCGCTCTTTAATAAGGCGCGTAGCAGAAGTTATAATGGGCAACAAGCGGGCAATCTCCCGGGAACGACTTCCGGGAAATAAGCCAATAATGGGCTTTTCTGTTGATAAATCGAATTTTTGATACACTTTTTCGCGCGGCAAAGTGGGTACTGTAATGTCAATTAACGGATGTCCAACTAAACTGACGGAAATATTTTCTCGTTGATATAATCTTTCTTCGAAAGGGAATAAAACCCCCATGTGATCTACATATTTTTTTATTTTTTTAATACGGCCATATCGCCATGCCCATATTTGCGGACTTACATAATAAAGAACTTTAATTCCTGCTTTTTTAGCCTGTTTAGCCATATGTAAATTAAAACCCGGATAGTCAATAAAAATTACTAAATCAGGTCGTTCGATCTTAAAGTGATTTTTTAGGCACTGGCGAGCCGCAAGTATATCACCCAATTGAGAAATTATTTCTGATACTCCAACGACTGCTAGTTTTTCGGCCTCAATAAAGATATTAACTCCTGCCTCACGCATTCTTTTCCCGCCCATACCAGCCACTTTCAATTGTGGATCAAGGAATTTCAGTGATTTTGCAAGATGAGCGCCAAGTAAATCTCCCGAGGCCTCACCTGCTATGATTAAAATCTGTTTTGAATGAGTGTTCATTTTAAGAAATAGCGATTGAAGAAATTGGAAATAATTCGTTAGTTCGTCGCACAATTAATGAAATTTCTAAAGCTGTCGCCAAAGCCCGTTTCCCCTCTTCTCCGGAAACCAGAGGAAGTTTGTTATGGATAATAGAATCCAGAAACGCTGATATTTGATCAAGCAACGCATCGCCTTTTTCAAACCGCTCAACTTGACGGGTGATTTCAGGAATTCCTGGATACATTTCTTGAGTGCCTTTGCGATGGATGGCAATTTTTTTATGATCGAGGTCAATAGCAATATAGTTATCGTGCTGGAAAATTCGAAGTTTGCGCTTAGTTTTGAGGTTTACACGGCTGGCCGTTACATTGGCCATGCATCCGTTGCTAAATTCAATACGGGCATTGGCAATATCAATATAAGGAGATAGCACGGAGGCGCCGCTGGCAGAGATATTTTGGATATCCGCTTTCACAATGGATTGGATGATGTCGATATCGTGAATCATCAAATCTAATACTACATTAACATCACTGCCTCGCAATTTGAAGGGAGCCAGACGCAGCGATTCAATAAACCGAGGATTAGAAATTTGAGATTCTACGGCTTTTACAGCGCTATTAAAACGTTCGAGATGACCAATTTGGAGAATGACCTTATTTTTCTGGGCAGCAGAAATTAAGTCGTCGGCCTCTTCCAAAGAAGTAGCAATGGGCTTCTCTAAGAGAACGTGGACCCTATTGTCTAAAAAAAAGCGTCCCACTCTATGATGCAAAGGGGTGGGAACTGCGATGCTCACTGCATCCACAAGGCCAAGGAGAGACTGGTAATTGATTACGGATTTAACGTTTAATTCGTTGGCTTTCGAATGACACCGTTCAGGGTCGATATCACAAACGGCCACAAGCTCTGAATGCGGTAAATCAGCATACTTTTCTGCATGATATTTGCCCAAATAGCCAACGCCAATTACGGCTGTTCTAATCTTCTTCATCGCTATGCTTCAGCGCCCTTTTCCATTCCGAAGGAGGCGTAATAGTGGCATTTTTTGCCAAGTGAATCAATATAAAGGCATTTTAGCTCATTGGCAGCGACGAATGGAACCAGTTCATCTCGCTACTAGATGACTGAAGGAGACAGTCATAAATCAACATGATACCCTTGAACCATATAACGCTGAAGAAAGATCGCAGTATTACCTATATTGTCTTAGCAAATCTTAGTAAAATCAACTTTGATAAAAGCATTCTTTACATTCTTATAAGAACCCTAATTATTTATGTGTATCCCATTTTTTTTGCTGCGTATGGGTTGGGCAATAAGCGATTTAACTTTGAAACAGGGTTCGATTTTGTTTTAATCATTTATTATCGGTGCAGTTTAAGCGGTACCATCAACGGCCCCTTTACGCTCTTAGAAGCGGATAGCCGGCTTGGCTTTGCTTATTTTTCTTGATTAGTTGTTCGCTATAGGAGCTTTCCACTACAGCGAATTTGGAACTTTGATAAAAGGGATATCCACCATTCTAATTAAGAATGGAGAGGTAATTTGGAAAAATTTCAAAAATCAAGTAACTGATCATGATTTATGAGAAATGATTCGAGAGAAACTAAATGAGGCGGATTAGAAAAATGTAAAAAAAAGAAGATCGTTTGGAGCGTTCTGGAAAAGTGAGTTTTGTTAAAAATAAATAAAATTAATTATTTCTCAACTTTTGGGGCTGCATGATTTATAACTTCGCCGCCAGCTTGTAAATCTTGGCCGAAACCATGAATAGTATGACAACCCGATAAAAAGAATAAAAAGGGCGCTGTAAGAAAGATAATTTTTAAATAGGTCTTAATCATCTCGTCGCTTCCTATCCAAGTTATGGTATGGCTTATTATACTCAACTCTTATTGAAGTTCTAGCTCCTTAAAAAATTAGTTTCACTTGACTTTTCTCACAGGAGGAAAGGACGTAGTTCTGGCTCTTCTTCCCTGGAACATTATAGAATGTGGTATATGATTGATGAATTTTTTATCCAGAAAGCGCTTCTCTTGGCGAAGCAAGCTGAAAAAAATCAAGAGGTGCCGGTGGGTGCAGTTTTGGTAAAAGATAACGAAATTATTGGAAAGGGATTTAACCATCCTATTGGATTAACCGACCCTACGGCTCATGCAGAATTACTTTCGATCCGCGAGGCTGCCAAAAATCTCGGTAATTATCGATTAGTTGGTACGACTCTCTATGTCACTTTAGAACCCTGTGCAATGTGCCTTGGCGCGATGATTCATGCTAGAATTCAGCGCCTCGTTTTTGGCGCTTTTGACCCACGTGATGGTGCTGTTAAAAGCGTTTTTCAACTTTTGAATGAACCACGGCTTAATCATCACATTTCTTGGACAGGCGGAATTTTAGTGGATGAATGTGCTCATGTGCTAAAAAATTTTTTCCAAGCCCGTCGTTAGTAATTTTCCCCATACACGACAAAATAAAAACACCCCTTTCGGTCTTCTGCGTAAAAGTGAAGCCTGACTAGAAGACGGTGGGTGGGTTGGTAGGTTGTCGTATTCGGCTCCAAAGCAGGATGCTAAGAGGCCGGGTGAGTTTGTCATAGGTTTAGGGATGTTAAGTGGTCTGTTTACCCTGTGTAAATAGCATACGTAAGGGCAGGATTAAGGATTTTTGTGGCTGAATCAATAATGATTTTGGGAAACACACTTTCAAAAATTGGCTTAATCCTCTTATTCCTGAATATCGTGACCCACACCGCTTAAAGAGACCTTTTCCTATAGTGGCATTATGGATGATGATGGCTTCACATTATTCATATAAACAAATAGTTACGGTAATTGCTTTTAAGACCTGCAAGAAATAAGAATTTTGTAGAGATTCGTAATAAGAGAGATCATTAACCTTTGCTGGGTCAGAAAATAAACTATGGAAATTAGGGAATTGACCTTGAGAAGCGGCAAAGGTTTGTACTTCAGAATACATAGTTGAAAGACGCTAGTTAAAGAATTTACCCAGGCGAAAATACGTCACTGCTAATAAACTGTAGCCAGCGGTTCTATTCAGATTGGCTGTTCGTTAAGCTCGCTCCAAGGTTGCTGAAATTTGCTCCTCGCTTATTTCTTTATTTTCGAGTATAAGATTTTTGAATGTTTTTAAATCTCTCATATTGAGCCGATCCATACCAAAGATAATCTCCAAAAAATTTCTCCCAGATTAACTACTTACGTTTCTTTCCCTCAGTATCGGCATGCTGATATTGAATATAACAATATTGACCCGCCGAAATATCAAACGGATTTTGAGAGTTAGCAATATCATCGTGTTGTGTTTTAAGTCAATGGCGTTTTAAGCGGACACAGAGAGTTGGCAAATAATTAATTCAAAATTAATTAATCCAAAATTGGTCTAGTCAATGATCAAGGATGACGAATCAGATACTTTTTGCTTTCGAATTTTCATAAACAAGTTCGACCAATGTAGTAAATTACAATCTCCTCAGAAAATTCTTTAAGAGCGCTAATTTTGTTTTGATTACTTCATCAGTCTTTTGAATAAACTCTAAAATACGATTTTCCAATTGTTCAGTAGTAAAAATTAGAGGAGAAAGTTCTAAATCTTCGATCGAGGAGAAGGTTAAAAAAAATCAGATCGCGCTCTCGATTGTTGACTATTCTTTTGCCGCATAACAAATCCGCATCTTTAGAGAAGATCCCTATCATAGTGGAGATGAAAATTCAAATGGAATTGGAGTTTTCAGTGATTCCCTCCGGTTGATACGCTGGCGGTTTGTGATTTTACTTCATCGGGTTTTTAAACCTGATATACTATCGGCCGTTCTTCATTTAGATTTAGTAAGGAATGGTCATGACACTTACGGTTTCAGTAGGTAAGGATATCAATAATTTTAATACAATTATTGAAATTCCTATGAACGGAGGCGAAGTTAAGTATGAATACAATAAAGAATTTCGGTTTTTGACCGTTGACCGATTTATCCCTACGGCCATGCGCTATCCTTGTAATTATGGATTCGTACCAAACACCCTAGCGGAAGATGGTGACCCCCTCGATGTGTTAGTAATGACGCCAGTGCCCCTACAGCCCGGAACGTTGATGCGTGTTCGAGCGGTAGGTTTGATGCGAATGGAAGATGAAGCTGGGAAAGATAGTAAAATTTTAACATTTCCTCTCGCTAAAGCCTGCAGAGAATATGAATCTATTCAATCTATTAAAGATGTATCCCCTTTCCTACTTGATATCATCGCCTATTTCTTCGAACACTATAAAGATTTGGAGCCCACTAATAAATGGGTCAAAGTGAAAGGCTGGGAGGATAAGGATGCGGCAGAAAAAGAATTTCAGGCGAGTATTAGACGTTTTGAGAAAAGCTAAGGGCTTAGGAGTGCATGACTGATATAACCCAACTTTTTTTTGAGAAACCATTCGATCCTGACTGGATACGGCCGACATTAAATGAAGCCTATCGAATGGATGAAACTGCTCGTATAAAGCAATTATTGGAATTGATTAATTTTACCCCAGCCATTGAACGTGCTGTGAGTCAATTGGCAGAAAAATTAGTCATCGCCGTGCGGGAAAAGGAAAAAGAGAAGGGTGGTATCGAAGGCTTTATGATGCATTATGACCTTTCTACCGAGGAAGGAATTTTATTAATGTGTCTTGCGGAAGCTTTATTACGTGTCCCAGATAAACAAACTGAAAATTTATTAATTCGGGATAAATTGATCAGTGCGGAATGGAATAAATATGTGGGTGCGAGTGAATCCGCCTTTGTGAATTTTGCTAGATGGGGATTAGCGCTTTCAGGAAAAATATTAAAAAAAGAAAAAGACGGACAATTAAAAACCATTTGGAGTAATCTCATCCGAAAAAGTGGCGAACCTGTTATTCGCAAAGCGATCCGTGAAGCAATGAAATTAATGAGCGAGCATTTTGTTTTAGGCCGTACTATTGAAGAGGCTATTAAGCGCTCGCAGATCGCTTTAAAAGAGGGTTTTCGATATTCTTACGACATGTTGGGCGAAGTGGCACGAACGCAGAGCGATGCTGATCGATATTATGATTCCTATTATTATGCCATTAGCGCTTTAGGAAAAAGTCACGACACACAAAACATTTACGAAGCGCCGAGTATTTCCGTTAAATTATCTGCATTGTATCCTCGCTATGATTTTAAAAAACGCGAAGAAGCAGTACCTTTTTTAATTGAACGCGTAAAAGAATTGGTTCTGCATGCAAAAGCACAGAAAATTGGCATGACTATTGACGCGGAAGAAGCCGATCGATTAGATATGTGCCTGGACATTTTCAAAGGATTATTCACAGACAATGCTTTTTCTGGATGGGAAGGTCTTGGCCTCGCTGTCCAAGCTTATCAAAAGCGCGCTTTGCCATTAATTGAATGGTTAATTGAATTGAGCCACCAACAAAAACGCCGTATTCCCGTTCGTCTGGTGAAGGGAGCTTATTGGGATTCCGAAATAAAGCTAACTCAAATGGAAGGATTGATTAATTACCCTGTTTTTACGCGGAAAGTGAATACGGATATTTCTTATATTGCTTGCGCAAAGAAGATGTTAAGTGCTCAAGACGCTCTTTATCCGCAATTTGCTACTCATAACGCCTATTCGGTTGCAGCGATTTTAACACTAATGGATCCTCGTTATGAGGATTACCAATTTGAGTTCCAAAATCTACAGGGTATGGGTAAGGCTTTACATCATTATGTCGTTACAAAATTAAATCTGCCCTGCCGAATTTATGCGCCGGTAGGGTATTATGAAGATTTGCTGCCTTATCTCGTTCGGCGATTATTAGAAAATGGAGCTAATAGTTCGTTTGTCAATCGAATCGCGGATAAAACGGTGCCAATTTCCTACCTGATCAAAAGCCCGGTTGAAAAAATTGAGACGTTGGGAGAAATTCCTAATCCTAAGATTCCCTTGCCTAGGAATCTCTTTGCTAAAGCGCGATTAAATTCAATAGGAAGAGATTTAAGCAATTATGCGGAATTAAAACCTCTAGCTGAATCGATCCATAATGCACTAGAAAAAACGTGGCAAGCATCGCCATTCTTACGTGAGATTAAAAAGGGTAAAGCTGTTTTTGATCCGGCCGATAATCGACGCCAGATTGGTGTGATTGAATTAGCAGATGAATCCGATGTAGAAAAAGCCATTATAATCGGGTCTTCGGCTTTCCCCGCCTGGGATCAGAAAGGGGTAGACGCGCGCGCTAACATTATGCGAAAAATGGCGGACTTGTTAGAAGAACATCAAGCCGAATTAATGGCCTTGGTTGTGCGTGAAGGAGGAAGGACTCTCCAAAATGCCTTATCGGAAGTTCGCGAGGCTATTGATTTTTGTCGTTATTATGCCGAGCAGGGTGAAAAACAGCTAAATGACACAGTGTTTCTGGGTTACACTGGAGAAAACAATGTGCTGCGAATGAATGGTCGCGGTATTATCTTGTGTATTAGTCCCTGGAATTTTCCGGTAGCTATATTTACAGGACAAATCGCTGCAGCGTTAGTAACGGGGAATGCCGTAATTGCTAAGCCCTCGGGAGAAACACCTTTAACGGCAGCCAAGGTCACTCATTTATTTCACGAAGCAGGTGTGCCTGCAGAAATTTTACAATTAATGCCAAGTCCTGGAGGAACTGTAGGGCAAGCATTAATTGAAAATCCCAAAATCAGCGGAATTATATTTACGGGTTCTGATAATACCGCCCGTCATATTCAAAAAACATTAGCTAATCGATCTGGGCCCATCGTCCCCTTTGTGGCAGAAACATCTGGTATTAATGCCATGATAGTGGATTCAACGGCACTGCCCGAACAATTGGTTCAAGATGTGATTGTTTCTGCTTTCGATAGCGCAGGCCAACGTTGTTCTGCTCTTCGCATTTTATATGTTCAGGATGATATTGCCGATAATGTAATAAAAATGTTAGCAGGTGCGATGGCCGAAATTAAAATAGGGGATCCCATGTTATTAACCACCGATGTGGGACCCGTTATTGATGCTAAGGCTCAAGCAACTTTGCAAAAACATGCTGCTTTTATGCAAAAAGAAGGGAAATTAATTTACAAAGTTGATTTGCCCCTAGCAGCAACTCATGGAACATTTGTAGCTCCCCAAGCTTATGAATTATCTAGCTTAAACTTGATTAAAGACGAGGTTTTTGGACCTATCTTGCATGTTCTGCGATATCGACGCCAGGATCTGGATAAAGTGATAGACGATATTAATGGTTTGGGATATGGGCTCACCTTTGGCATCCAGAGCCGTATCGATGAAACGATAGATTATATTCAGCGTCGTATTAATGCAGGTAATATTTATGTCAATCGCAATATGATTGGGGCTGTCGTAGGTGTTCAGCCTTTTGGGGGAAGCTGGTTATCCGGCACAGGGCCTAAAGCCGGTGGGCCGCATTATTTGCCTCGTTATTGCGTAGAAAGCACGTTGACGGTCAATACAACAGCCGCTGGTGGAAACACCTCTTTGATGGCGATGGAAGACTAATAATATTTCAACGTTAACTCTATACGAGTAAGGGAGCGTGGATTAAAAAGGTTATCTTCAAGGTGAGAAGGTGAATTCAAAGCTTTTCCTTGTTAAGATGTACCTCTCGCTAAAAACAAAAACTCGGGAGACAGTGAATGAAACCATTAATTTTACCCTTC
Source organism: Candidatus Coxiella mudrowiae (assembly GCA_001077715.1). Lineage (GTDB taxonomy): Bacteria > Pseudomonadota > Gammaproteobacteria > Coxiellales > Coxiellaceae > Coxiella > Coxiella mudrowiae. The sequence continues at coordinate 463,246 of CP011126.1, forward strand.
CTAGGAATCACTCTGCTTGCCGGTGCAACTGTGCAAGCGGCAACGTTTGTTAACTACGGAACAGTATAAGTTAAGTTATTCCATGGGGTTATGACCGGAAAAGCTTTTCAAAAACATGAAATTAAAATTAATCCTCAAATTTTCTTCCCAGGCCGTAAGCGACGGTTATTCGGGTAAAAAAAACGCAAATGACTGACGAAGAAATGCACACTACGTTAGAACAATTCCAGCAGCGAGCAATACAAAATTGCAGACTTAGATGAAAAGAGAAGCTCAACAAAATGCTCAAAAAGGACAAGCTTTTTTGCCGCTAATAAAATAAACCTGGTATAAAAACTCTAGCCGATAGTCTGCAATAGAAAATCTTGCACGAAGGTAAAGGCGAAAGTCCTTCTTTGAATAACATGCTCACTGTTAATTCTGAAGGTGGATTATTAGATGATACTGTATTTGATAGCTCTTACAAGCGTAGTAAGCCTGCAACATTCCCAGTAAAGACTGTGATTAAAGGATGGCAAGAAGCATTGGTTCATATAAAACCCGGTGTAATATGGGAAATTTATGTGTCACCCCAATTAGCTTATGGTGACAAAGGTGCTCCAAGCGCAATTGCATCTAATGAAACTCTGATTTTTAAGGTGAATTTAATTTCTGTAAATAAAAAATAAAAAAAAATTCTTCCATTCATGAAAAAAGAGGAATTCTGCCCCTCTCTTACCGTAGAGAGGAGGGGTGCTTTATAATTTCTTTATTTCTCCTTTTTTTCAAAAGGAACGGATCACGGATCGATGAAGATTATAAGCTTAGATTCAGATATGCTATTTTTGCAAGGTTCTTAGGTTTATACTCCATTTCGTCAACAACAAGTCCTCTAACATTTGCAAGAAAACAACCCAAGGCCAGCGCTGTCGAAGCGATTTATGGCTATTTTGTTGAATGTGAAAAACCCTTTAAACCCTGGAGAGCAAGAGCGATTGGAGCGCTTGTTGCCAAATGCTCATTTTTCCGATTATCCGAAATTATCGAAAGATTTTTTCATGTTGGGTACTCCTTCGTTTAGGAACCCTGTCTCCCTGGTCATCCAAAGCCTCTGAAATTGCGCGCAATTGCGAACTTCCCATAACTCGGATTGAGTGGGGGATTTTCTATCGCGTTTCGGGAGTTTCGCGAAAGAATAAACAAGATTCTCAAAGGGTGGCGTTAGAATTATATGATCCATTAATCGAATCAATTTTACTTTCTTCCAACGAATTGTTTCGATTGTTTCAATATCCACCACTTTTAAACTTTGTTTGTATTCCTTTACTGGAAAAAGGAAAAGCTGCATTGCTGCAAGCAAATCAATTGTTAGGTCTCGTGCTAAGTAATGAAGATATTCAGTATTTATTAAAAGCCCTTCATCAATTAAATTGGAATCCGACGGACGTTGAATTAATGATGTTTATTCAGGTAAATTCCGAGCATTATCGAGATAAAATTTTTAATGCGAAGTGGCGAATCGATGGACAATTAAAAGAAGAATCTTTATTTGCAATGATTCGTCATACTTATCAAGTAAATCCGAAATAAGTATTTGTAGCGTATCGGGATAATGCGGCAATTATCAAAGGTTCAGCCAGTCACTTTCTTGAGATTAACCCTCTCACGCATCATTATGAAAGCAAAAAAGAATGTTTGCATCCCGTTTTGAAAGCAGAAAACGCATAATCACCCTACTGCTATATCTCCTTTCCATATTCCTGATTTCTATCAACCCTGGGAGAAAGATTTTAAAAATCCAAAATCACTGACGTCTCCATTGGGTATTATGCTACAGGGACCTATCGGTGCGGCTTCGTTTAATAATGAATTTGGACGTCCAAATGTTTGTGGTTATTTTCTGACGTTAGAATATAGAGGAAATTTTGATGCACAAATCGATACGCAAGGAGAAATTATTTCTTACGGTTATCGTAAGCCCATCATGATTGCTGGGGGAATTGGGAAAATTCACCATTCGCAAGTTGAAAAACAATCTTTTGAAGAAAAAGCATTATTAATAGTCATTGGTGGTCCAGCTATGACTATTGGTTTAGGAGGTGGCTCTGCCTTTTCTCGAAGTAGTAACGAAGCCACCGAGGCATTGGATTTTGCGTCCGTTCAACGTTCGAATCCTGAAATGCAGCGTCGGACACAAGAATTAATTAATGGATGTGTTTCTCTGGGAGAAAAAATCCTATTTTGAGCATTCATGATGTGGGGGCTGGGGGTTATTCAAATGCATTTCCAGAATTGATTGAAGCCAGCGAATGTGGGGAGAATTTGAGTTGTGGGATATTCCGAATTCTGAACCTGGAATGACGCCCATAGAAATATGGTGTAATGAAGCACAGGAACGATTTGTTCTGGCTATTAAATTCAGAATCGCTAGAGATATTTCGCGTTATTGCTGAACGTGAGTGATGTCCTTTTGAAGTCGTTGGTTATGTTAAACAGCAAAAAAATTGGTAGTGAATGACAATTATTTTCACACTCCTACTATTGATGTTGCCGTTGTCCTTATTGTTTTTGAAGGCATGTCACCTATGCAGCGAGAAGATCGGCGACGATCTCCTAGAACCACGCTTTTCGATACTACGGGGGGGATAGATTGGGCCAAAGCTATTAAACGTGTTTTACACTATCCCTCGGTGGCCGATAAAAGTTTTTTAATTACTATTGTACTATTGGTGATCGTTCTGTGGGGGGGTCTTGCGTGATCAAATGGTTGGGCCCTGGCAAGTGCCAGTGGCGGATGTGGCAGTGACAGCGAATAGTTTTGTAGGTTATCAAGGAAACAAGCCTTGGCCATGGATGAACGAGCGCCCCTGGCGATGATTAATCCTGTTGCATCGGCGAGAATGGCGGTCGGCGAAGCCATCACTAACATAGCTGTTGCGTCTATTGATGAAATTTCCCAAGTAGTTTTGTCGGCGAATTGGATGGCAACAGCGAATTTTCCAGGAGAGGGGACAAATTTGTATGAAGCCGTTCGAGCCGTTGTGAAAGAATTATGTCCCGCGTTGGGAATTTGTATACCAGTAAGTAAGGATTCCTTATCTATGCATTCTTCTTGGCAAGACGGCAACCAAAAGTGAAGTGTGGTGTCACCGCTTTCCTTAATTATTACCGCAACGGGGCACCTACAGATGTGCGCCATACTCTTACTCCGCAATTGCAAACCGATGTGGGCGAGACTCAATTGTCGCTCATTGATTTGGGCAAAGGAGCCCATTTATTTAGGAGGTTCTTGTTTAGCTCAAGTTTATAATGAGATAGAAGATCAACTGCCTGATGTTAATGACCCTTCCTTATTACATAATTTTTTCAAGCGATTAAAACGCTCAGCCGTAAAAAAATATTATTAGCTTATCACGATCGTTCCGATGGAGGGTTGTTAGCAACTTTATGTGAAATAGCTTTTACCGCTCACACGGGAATTACCATTGAGTTAAAATCATTAGGTAGTAACTCCCCAATAGTGAGTATGTTTACTGAGGCCTTAGGGTTAGGGGCTGTTATTCAAGTTAAGAAAGAAAATGTTGTGGATGTATTAACAATATTAGAAAAATACGAATTAAAAATACATGCGCACATACCTTGGAGAGCTAAATGAAGCGGATGAATTTATTTTGAATTTCCAAGGAAAACAGTTTTTCAGGAAAGTCATAGCGTCCTGCATCGATGGTGGAGCGAGACAAGTTATCGGTTGCAGGCTTTACGAGATAATCCGGATTGCGCTAAACAGCAATTTGATAAATTATTACATAAAGACCACCCCAGTCTTATAGTCTTATAGCAGAAATTACTTTTGATAATAAAGAAAATGTTTCGCTTCCTTACATTAACGTAGGAGCTCGACTGCGGGTTTCTATTTTACGTGAGCAAGGAAGTAATGGTTATCGAGAAATGGTTGCCGCTTTTTATTTTGCGGGTTTTGATAGCATTGATGTTCACATGAGTGATTTATTAAACAAATGGATTAATTTAAGTGATTTTAAAGGGTTGGCTGCTTGTGGAGGTTTTTCCTTATGGAGATGTACTAGGTGCTGGTCGTGGCTGGGCACAATCGATTTTAATGCATCCAAGAATTTCTGATGAATTCGCTTTATTTTTCCAGAGTCATGATCGTTTCGCTTTAGGCATTTATAACGGTTTCCAGCTTTTTTCCCATTTAAAATTAATAATTCTAGGTGCTAAAGATTGGCCTGTTTTCGAACGCAATACTTCAGAACAATTCGAAGCACATCTTTCCTTGATAGAAATTCCTGAATCTCCTTCATTCCTTTTCCAAGGAATGAGTGGTAGTCGTCTTCCTATTGTAGTTTCTCATAGTGAAGGACGTGCCGTATTTGAAGTGGAACAAGAGCAGCGAATAAAAAAATAAACTTATTGCTTTGCGTTTTATTGATCCTTGTGGAATTCCTTTCCTACCATCGATTATCCTGTGAATCCCAATGGTAGTCTAGCTGGAATCACAGGTCTTACCACCCCGGATGGTCGGATAACTATTCTTATGCTTCATCCTGAACGAGTTTTTCGTACAATTCAATTTTCTTGGCATCCAAAAGAATGGAATAAAATGAGTTCGTGGATTGTGGATTCAGATGTTCTGCAATGCGCGGGCATGGATAAATTGATTGTATTGATCATTATTTGTAGTGTGGTACACCATAATTTTTTTTAGATTTAGAAATAATTAAAAGGAGAATGGTTATGACATCAAATTTTTTAGGTCTTATAGATGATCATGCTGGTCCTTTCTTATTTTTTCAGGATCTTATTCCAAATATTAAATTTTCTACGTTTGCCGAGGGTGCAGTTTGTTTGGCTGTTCTTTACCTACCTCCGTTTTAAATGCGTTGGCTGCTGTTAATGCTGAACGAGCTGGAGGTTTACAATCCACCCAGTATTTAATCAAGCTTTTAAATGAAGCAAGTCAGCGGGGGGTTGCTTATGGTGCAATTATATTAATTGCTTCTGAAGCAGTACTCTTTTTTTTAAATAAACGTTATTTTTTTGATTCAGGAAAAGCCATTATTGATCTTCTAAAACATGTAGTGTTAACCTCCGGTTCTTTACTGCCTTATAGAAACGTAAGAGAAGAGGACCGGGTTGGTTTAGGTTAGACGATTATATTCACTTGGTCGCTATTAACAAGCCTTATTTTTTGCAGAAATCGGTCGAAAGCCTTATCTTTTTGGGTATTCCTGATGAGGTAGTAGGTTTTTTTATTGAGTTTTTTTAGTTTATAAAGCTGCCCATTTCGCGAGTACATTAAATTTTATTTCTTCTCTTGAGGATAAAAATGACTCTTCTAGGTATTTAAAAAATTGGAATTATTATTAAATGATTTTAATTTTTGGTTAGAAATAAGAAATGGAAATGGTTCAGGAAGCTGTGGAGGAATTTTTGAAGCACGTCGAGAACCATTGGCCCAATTTACCCAAAAAAGAGAATAGAAAGAATTTTGTAAGGCATTTCTTCTCTAATTGGGAAGATACTTTGTCTTTCATCGTCGATAGTTATTACCTTAAATTGGCTGCCAGCTGTTCAGGGGATTGAAACTTTTACCCAAATCCAGATAGGGTCGGACCATCATTATCAAAATATATCTTCAATCATGGTGGGAGCAACGCTCCTCACCACTTTCTTTTATAGAAAGAATATTAATGAATTCCCCGAACAGCTGATAAAAACAATTATTTCTATTTTACAAAACCTTAGAAAAAGAAGTTATTGGAGTGCGAAAAAAATATTTTTTCTCACAAGCATAGCTGGGGCCTCAAGCTATTTCTCAGACCTCGGTTTCAAACTTATTGTAGAGACGTCGTTGCAAGACGGATATTTTTCTTATTCGGAAAATTTAGCAAATATCATGCCGGGCAGGTGTGTTAACGGCTGTGGTTTTGATGTTATGGTCTCATTTGAAATTTTTAAATAATCAGAGCATTCAAGAGCAAGTTGATACTAATAAAATTGAGCGTGTAGATTTACGTGTTGCTAAATCGTTTTTAGCTAACAATAATTTTTGTTTATTTCCTAATAAATAGGTCGAACAATAGTGAGTCATTAGATGTACCAGATTTTCATGAGCATTTAATTCTACAAATTTAAATTTTTGATTTACTATTTTTTATTACAATGAAAGAATTAATAATTAATTATTTTCCTGAATAATTTATTCGGGATGCTAATTAACTACAAGCACGGACCAATGGTTCCCAATTTATCTTCTGCAGGGAGATGAGGGGAGATAGCAAGAAATATTAAGTTTTATTTTATTAGGTAAGTAAAAATGATAGCGTTGAAAGGACACTTGCACCGCAATCTTTTAATGAATTATTTTGTTTCTCTAACTAATAATTCTGCCTATCTACTCAATCCTTTTGGAATTATGTTCCAACAGTGGATGTCGACGCTTTGTATAAATTCCCGTCAACAATTATTAAAGCCAGAAAAATAAAAGTCTGAAATTTTCCTACGCCAACTATTTTTTTCCTGATTTCGGATTGGAAATTCTAATGAAGGAAAAAATGATTTTGATTTCGATAAAACCCTTGAAGGGATTGCTAAATTTAAATGGTAGCCAGAGCTGGATGATATGGTAGTAATTATTTTCCTACATCTTCTTGAAACAAACTGACAGCTCTTGGAATTATTGGTTAAAAATTATGGCCTACAAAGTAAAAATGTGGTTATTCTCGGCAAGCCATATTCTACTTATCTGGCGGTTGTGGAACAACTTGAAAAAAAGTGGATTTCATATCATTCCATTACCGCCACTTCTCCAATGGGGCGGTATTGACGAAGTCATAGGTACGAGAGCACGGCGTGCTTAGGATAAGACATTATCACTTTTATAATCCAATTTCTGCCAGACAGAAAAAAACCGATTCTTTTAATTTTTAATGATGTAAGGACTACCTTAGCCCCTTGTATGCTCAGTGAAGTATTCAAATTATCCGAATTCGTCATCGGCGCTCAATTGACCGTCTCTGGCGATGAATCTAAGACGTATCCTTATCCTATTTTCAACCGGGAATATCCTCACAAGTAGTTCAGATCGCTTTCGAAAGAGTAGAAAAAAACAATCGAATTTGAAGTACTTTTGGTAATGAATGGTAGAAAGCCAATTATTTGCGTGGCTGGATTTGGTGAGATGGGGAAACGATTTGCTTTAGAGATAGCAAAGAATTTAGAGATAGCAAAGAAATATAAAGTCCTGGTGTATGATGCGAAGCCAGAGCTTATGATTGAGTTGCCCTCCGGGATTACTAAGTTAAGTAGTCTTTCTAATTTGTTTGCGCATTCAACGATTGTGGTTGGGTGTACTTCAAAAGATATTACCGAGTCTAATGCTGTGCAGGAAGTTGTTCAGTATAGTCAAACACCTAAATGGCTTTTTAGTTTGTCTTCAGGAGATAAAGAATTCTTATCGATTTTTAAAATTAATACAAACTTTTTACTAAAGGCTATGACGTTATCCCAAAGGATATTCATGCAGACGTTGCAATGATAAATGAATTAGATACCCGGATAGTAGTCAAAAATGGTGGTAATCCCATCAATTTCTGTGGTGAAAAGGCTATGTACAGTGTGTCCCCTCAAGGAATATTGTTGGGATTGATGGGATTAAGCTTCCTTCAGGCTAAAGCACTTGCTAATGCCGGGATAACGGTACGCTGACGAAATCATGATCTGTCTGTATGGCCAAACTGAACTTTTATACGATCACATACGAAGAAATTAAGACTCAGAGTTGGCGCAAAAGTTTGCAAGACAATCGGAAGATGAAATAAAAGCTGGAATATTTCGTTTTGTTATGGAAAATCCAAAAGGGATTTTTATTGAATCGTCTGAACTGACAGCCTCTTCGAGAACTGTCTCTCCAATGGGACATTAATATTAAAATACTATAAGGAAAATAGGGAAATGAAAGAATTTTTAGGAAAAAATATTTAAGGTGCTTTTTATATAAGAAAAAAATATCGAGATTTTTCCGCGAAATGTAGTGGTTTTCACTCCTGGAAGCCTCTATTGGAAAGATCGTCAAGGCCGATATTTGGGCTGTAATGATTTTATGGTGAAAACCCCTGGCTTACGCTCGACTCCAGAACTTATTGGTAAAACCGATTACGATTTTTGGGGTGATGTTGCCAAAGTTATCATGGAAAATGACCGTTACGTAATGGAAACAGGAGAAATTAAACATTACGAAGAAACTGTGACAATTCCCAGTAGTAAAACCTTATATTTCATGGGTATTAAAATGCCACTTCGGGATGAAAACGATCAAATTGTTGGGGTGATTGGCAATTATCTAGATATTACGGAATTAAAAAAAATTTAGGAAAAATTAAAAGAAGCTAAAGAAAAAGAAGAAGCTGCTAATCGTGCCAAATCAATTTTTTTAGCTAATATAAGTCATGATTTAAAAATTCCCTTGAGTGGTATTATCAGTATAGCTGAAAATTTAAGTTATAGATTAAGAGCGACCCAAGAGACAAAAAAAGCATCGATTACATTATGCAATCAGGCAAACAATTATTAGAGTTATTAAATGGCATTATTGACATTGCTAAAACTGAACAGCATTAACTTCCAGATCAAGAAGTAGATTTTAGTCCTAAGTTATTGTTAAATGAATTGATCTAACTCATGATGTCTTCCATAGAAGGCAAACAGCTGAAGCTTGAAACCCATTATGATTCGTCGATTTCTTCTAATGTTTGTAGCTAATCGGCTTTTGATTCATCGAATTATATTAAATTTGTTATCTAATGCGATTAAATTCACTAATAAGGGAAAAATTACAGTATCTTTCTTTTTAGAGGACTTGGGAGAAAATCAGGTTAACTTAAAAATTGATATCTCAGATACTGGTATTGGTATACTTGAAAATAGAGACGATAAAATTTTTGAATCTTTTACGCGATTGATTCCTTTCTTTGAAAATAAATATCCTGGGACTGGATTAGGACTTTATATTGTTAAACTATACCTCGAACAATTAGGCACAAAATAAAGGTTTAAAGTTAAAGGCTTAAAGTCAAGTTGGCGTCGGTAGCACTTTTACGTGTCATATTGCTATAAGGATTTCTCAAAGCTCAATCAATTTTGAAGATCCAGATGAAATTGATATTGCTAAAGAAATTATTTAGGAACTGCAGCCGGTTTCCTGTGCGCATATTAGTGATTGAAGACGATCCTACCACACAATATTGCAGTAAAAGAAAAGCTAACTAGTCTTGGTTATCAACCTTTCGTGGTTAAACTGGGAAAAGAGGATTTAGAAGCTGCTAAGGTCCAATCTTTTGATTTCATCTATTAATACGTCATTAAGTAATACGTCATTAAGTCCGGGCAATAATCAATCGTTTGGTGTTTAAGAGGAAAAGAATAAAACGTGTTGATCCTTTAAAAGAACATTTTTACCAAAATGAAAAAATTATTGATTTAGAGTTAGGCATCCAATTAATGGATGCCGACCTCCAAAAAGTAAAAAGTATTTTGAAAGATTTGATAAACGAATTGTTAATTTAAGAGGAAGCCTTGCAAAAGTTGTATCAAGAAAACAACAGGACTAAGCTGCTTAAGCTTGTCCATCGTTTGTATGGTTGGTTTGTGTTATTTATTGCCCTACACCGCGGTTGAAACGGGCCTTTAGTTTTTTAGAGAGGGCACTGAAATTAAACTGCGACGACCCTGCAGAGATCGATAACCGATTCAAGGTGGCGCTCCAAGAAATTAAGCAATTGCAAAATGCTTACGCTAAAATGACTTAATCCTTGGAATGAAGATCGACAATAGGCTTATCGGTAAAAAGATATTCTCGCAATTCTTTATCAAAACCTGGGTCATTACGCCGAATCCATTCTAGAACCATGAGAGAAACAATGGCTTGATCCATGATACGTGTGTGGGAAGTTAATCCTCCGAGAGGTTCATGATAGCCTTCACTAGACATCGCATCCACTCGTAGTGTTTACGTATTAGATTATGGCTGTAAATTTACAATACTCTACCGTAGTTTGCAAAATGTAGGCTCTCGACTACTACTACTTTGAAGCCTTGAGTTAAGATCAGGCTTTTTCTAGCGAATCGATTAATACTTTTAAAAATCGCGCAATTTCTCCGCCTGTAATCAATCGGTGATCGCTAGTTACAGAGAGTGGCAATACTCGATGAATTGCGAGCTGGCCATTTTCAGGCATTACTTGTTTCCTTATGCGACCGACACCAATGACAGTGACCATGGGGGGCAGTAAAATGGGATTTGCATAGCGCCCTGCAAAGGTCCCAAAATTGGATAACATAATTGTGGCACTACGAAGGTCTTCGGAAAGAAAGCTTCGGGTTTGGGCCATCTCTTTAAAGCGATCTACTTGTTGGCGTAACTCGTTATCCTTTCGATGAATAACATCTTTTAAAACAGGGATATATAAGCCATGGGGGGTATCAACTGCTATCCCGATATTGATATTTTCTTTTATTTGATAGCCCATTTCCTCGCCATCGAAATAAGCGTTCATGATGGGAACTTCTTTGCAGCCCTCTTGAATAGCTCGAATTAGCCGGATCGTAATATCTTGTTGACCTTCCCAGGCCTGAATATCTGCGTCATCCACTAAGCTAACAGGAACGACGTCTCGATGGGATTGGTTCATGCTGAGAACCATTGCACGCCGCACATTGGATAAAGGGGTAAGCCCTCCTTCGATTGGAGTGCTTTTCGAAGAAGTTTTCTGTAATTGAGCGGCTTGCTTAACTTCGTCGGTAGTAATCATTTCCCCTTGAGGTTTAATGGTGGAAAGATCCACTCCAAGCTGCTTAGCGAGCATTCGCACCGCCGGCGTTGTTTTAACAACGTTTCTTTCTTCGGATTTTTGAACAGTAATGCCCGTAGCTGCTTCTTTTAAGACAGTTTCACCGGTTTCAATGGCGCCAACGACCGTCCCAGCGTCTTGAGAGGTTACTTCTTCAGCCTCTCCTTCAAAACCGATTAAAGAGTGACCCGTTTTGATGATATCTCCTGGCTTGCCAAATAATTTTTCAATTTTACCGGCAAAGGGAGAAGGAACGTCTACAAGTGCTTTTGCAGTTTCCATAGCGACTAGCGACTGATCCACAGCCACTTCCTCGCCTTCTTTCACGTACCATTCACGAATTATGGCATCAGGCAAGCCTTCTCCAAGGTCTGGTAATTTAAAAAATTTCATTAAGAAAACTCCATCAACGGTTGTACCGCTTTAACGATCCGGTGGGTGCTGGGCATGTATTTTTTTTCTAATTGGAAATAGGGCATTATGGTATCATATCCCGCTACGCGCTTAATGGGTGCCAATAAAGAGAGTAAGCCTTGCTCCGCAATACCTGCTGCAATTTCCGCTCCAACTCCGCCGATTAATGGGGCTTCATGAATGATCACGCAACGCCCTGTTTTTTCGATAGAATGCAAGATAGTATCCATATCCAGCGGTTTTACGGTGGCAACATCGATTATCTCTGCTTCGATACCTTGTTGAGCCAGTTGATTCGCCGCTTCCATAGTCTCTTTGATCATGGCTCCCCACGTAATGAGGGTGACATCAGATCCTTCACGCAAAATGAAACATTGATCCAAGGGAAGCGCTTTCCCATCATCAGGGACTTCTTGCTTTACCAAACGATAGATCCGCTTTGGTTCTAAAAAAAGAACAGGGTCGGGGTTGCGGATAGAAGCTAATAACAGCCTGTAAGCCCGAGCGGGAGAAGAAGGAATAACGACCCTTAATCCCGGAATGTGAGCAAACAGGGCTTCCATACTTTCTGAATGGTGCTCCGGAGCATGGATACCGCCGCCAAAAGGAGCGCGATAAACAATAGGACAATGTAATCGACCTCGAGTTCGATTCCGCAATCGCGATGCATGGCTCAAAATATGATCTAAACCAGAATAAATAAATCCTTCAAATTGAAATTCGGCAACAGGTTTTAAGCCCTGAGCCGCCATTCCTATTGAAATCCCCGCGATCATACTTTCAGCTAATGGCGTATCTAAAACTCGCTCCGGTCCAAATTTTTCGAGCAATCCTACGGTAGCGCGGAAAACCCCGCCATTGATACCAACGTCTTCTCCTAGCACAATAACCGAATCGTCCTTCGTCATTTCATAGGCCAACGCTTGATTGACTGCTTCAACCAATGTAATATAGGTCATTCCCCTTCTCCAATAAGCTCATGACGTTGTTTTTTAAGCGATTTTGGTAGTTCCGCATAGAGATAGTCAAACATATCTGTCGGTTTAGGTAGTGGCCTATTTAAAAATTCCTTCACGATTTGATCGACTTCGTTGGCTAATTCCGTTTGCAATTTCGTTTCTTGGTCTCGCGACCACAGTCCTTGAGATTCCAAATAATAGCCAAGCCGAGCAATAGGCTCGCGTTTCCAAGCTATTTTTAGCTCTTCGGAAGGGGTATAGCGGCTCGCATCATCGGCAGTGGTATGATCACACAAACGATAAGTGATGGCCTCAATTAAGGTAGGGCCACCTCCTACCCGTGCTTTTTCTAGAGCTTTAGAAACAGAATAACGGACAGCAATGACGTCGTTACCGTCTACTTGCCATCCATCAAACCCTCCGGCGATGGCTTTTTGGGCTAAAGTTTGGCAACTGGTTTGTTGATTACGGCCTACCGAAATAGCCCATTGATTATTATTGACCACAAAAACCACCGGCAATTGCCAGCATCCAGCTAGATTAATTGCTTCGTAAAAATCGCCTTTAGAAGTGCCGCCATCTCCACAAATCGTTACTACAGCACGATGTTGTTTTCGATATTTAATAGCATAGGCAACTCCAGCGGCGTGCAAAAGTTGCCCGGCAATAGGAACACAATTGGGAAAATCGTCTTTAACGTTAGGATTAGAGTAATTGCTACCTCGCTCATCTCCTCCCCAATAAGTTAAAAATTCTGATAATTTTATTCCTCGTTCGAGGTAGGTTCCTTGATCCCGATAGTAGGGGCAAAAAATATCTTCGGCTTGCATGGCATTTCCCATGCCAATTCCCACTGCTTCTTGCCCTCGAGAAGAGGGGTAGGTGCCCATTTTTCCGGTGCGTTGAAGGTTAACGGCCTTGTTATCGAAGTGGCGAATGAGAGCCATCTGACGGTAAAGATACAACAGAGTATCAGGATTTGCAAATTCAGGAAAAGTCTGGGTAGGGTGACTGTTCGCATCGAGAAACTGTAAATATTGAACGGCAAAGTTGGCAACAGTGGTCGTTTGGGGTGTCATACCGTCTCCAGATAATGAGAATTCGCGGCAGCAAGTTTTTCTTTAGCCATTAAATCGGCTACTTCGGTGGTTGGTTTGTTTTCTTTAATGGAACGGTTAAATAATTCTAAAAGACGGTCGTATAATTTTTCGATTAATTTGTTAGCGACATCTACGGTATGATAATCATGCACTGAAGCTGCTTGAATTAATCCTCCGGCATTAATAACGTAATCGGGAACGTAGAGAAATCCGCGTTGATGAGCAATAACACCATATTTTCGATGAGCAAGTTGGTTATTAGCTGGGCCTGCAATAATGGGGGCCTTAATTCGGTTGAGTGTATTTAAATTAATGACACCGCCAATAGCAGCAGGCGAGAAAATATCGCATTTTACGTCGTAAATTTTCTCGGGAGAGACCACTGTGGCTTTAAATTCATCCACAAAGGGTTGGGTCGCTTCGGACTTAGGATCGCAGATAGTGAAGGTTGCCCCTTGTTGGTGCAAAAGTTTGGCTAAATAGTAAGCGGTTTTGCCGGCACCTTGTAGAGCGATGTGTAAGCCCTCTAAATTATCACTATTCCATTTAAATTTAACGGCGGCTTGTAATCCACGAAAAACGCCTTTCGAAGTGAAAGGGGAGGGATCACCTTGGATTTCATCGGTTCCTGCAGCCCCGATTACGTCGGATGTGCGCTCAGCTATGATATCCATATCCTTTGTCGTTGTTCCGATATCCATGGCTGTGATGTATCGTCCGTTCATGTCATGAACAAAATCACCAAAAGAACGAAAAAGTGCTTCTCGGTTGTAAGTGATGGAGGGCTTCATAATGACGGCCTTAGCTCCGCCGTGAGGAAGATCGCTGAAAGCGGCTTTTAGGGTCATCATATAGGATAAGCGTAAAGCATCTTTTAACGCTGAGCCTATCGACGGGTAATGGTAGAAACGACAACCACCAATAGCGGGCCCCCGTTTAGTGCTGTGAATAGCAATGATAGTTTGGAGTCCACTCGCGGGATCAATTTTAGTATGAATGTCACCAAAGCCGAGCATTCGGGCATAACGTATCAAGCCTTCGTGCGTGGGATGATTTCGCTTACTTGCTTGTGGCATAAATGAAATCCTTGTAATAACTCGGAAAAAAGGTGCACCAATAGTAGCAAGGATTTTGGTAATATGTAAGAGGAGGATTTTTTTGTTACAGCTTAATTTACCAAAAATAATTGCTTATCGGGGAGTGCCTTTAGTTACATCTGAAAATACATTATCTTCGCTTCGAGCTGCCAAGCAATTAGGTGCAAAATTAGTGGAATTTGATGTGCGCTTGACGAAAGATAAGCAGGCGATTATTTTGCACGACCCTTGGCTGGTGGACTACAAATGGCTTGGGTTTAGTAACTAAATTAACGAAAGCTAACGAAAGCAGATATTTCTGAGCTCGACGCAGGCAGTTGGTTCAGTAGGGATTTTGTCCATGCGTGTACCCAGCTTTATTGAATATATACAACAAGCAGCGGAATTAAATTTAGAAATTAATATTGAATTAAAAGCAACTGTTTCTGACGCAGAGAAATTAGTAAAACAACTTGCTTTGGGATTAAAAGCCTATACTGGCCGGATTATTTTCTAAAACCTTTAATTTCCAGTTTTTCGTCTGCTTGTTTGTAGGCAATGCGAAAAGAGGGCGATCATTTTTTGCTGGGTTATATTTTTAATACCTGCCCTAGGAAATGGTAAGTATTGTTGGAAATGCATCAATGCGTATTGATTCATCTAAATTATAAGAAATTAAATCCAGAAAGAATCAAAGCTATTAAACAAGCCTCTTACTATTTATTTGTTTATACTGTTAACGATGCAGATGTTGCTCGAAGTTTGTTTACCTAAAGGGTTGGATGCTGTTTTCAGTGATAATTCTTGTTTATTTAGAAGCTAATGAATAATAATCCTGAAGTTTATTTAAAACAGGCATTGGAGCTTGCTGAAATTCGGCGGGGATTTTGTGCACCAAATCCCGCAGTAGGGGCTATTTTAGTCAAAGACAATAAAATTATTTCTACAGGATTTCATAAGCGGAGCGGGCTTCCCCATGCGGAAGTAGAAGCTATTAATTCTGCTGGTGAAAATGCGAAAGGAGCAGATTTGTATGTTACTTTGGAACCCTGCTGCCATTACGGAAAAACACCACCCTGTACTGATTTGATTATCAAAACTGGAATAAAAGCAGTTTATTATAGCTTGGCTGATCCTAATCCGAATGTTTTTAATAAAGGGGCTCAAGTGCTAAAACAAGCAGGAATTGATTGTTTTTTGGTGGAGACACCTGAAATTAAATCCTTTTATGAAAGTTATTCCTATTGGACGGCTAACAAGCGATCTTGGATAACCATCAAATTAGCACTTAGTTTGGACGGTAAAATTGCGGGGATTAAAGGCAAACCTCTCGCTCTGACTGGAGAAGAATTGAAACTTTACACCCATGAATTTCGAAAAAAAAGTGATGCGTTGCTGACGACAATAAATACAATTTTGCAGGACGATCCTCAATTAAATGTACGTCTTGTCAACGAGACAATAAAAAAGCTGGTTTATATTCTCGATTCTGATCTACGCTTACCGTCAAATGCCTGTATCCATCGGACGGCAGAAAAGTTAGTTGTTTTTCATAAAGAACCTGCTAATAAGAAGCGTAAACAAGCCCTTGCTGAAAGAAATATCCGTTGTGTCGGAGTAACTGGAACCAAAGAAGGTTTGGACCTTAATCAAGTTTTAAGTACGATTGGAGCGGATGGAGTTCACGATCTTTGGGTGGAAGCAGGGGGGGGATGCTTTCAATCTTTTTTGCATAAAAGATTAATTCATCGTGCTTTAATTTATGTTGCCCCTAAAGTTATGGGTGATCAAGCTACCTCTGCTTTTCAATTGCCTTTTGATTTTCAAGAGCATCGCATTCAATGGCGTCAGATTGGGCAGGATGTTGTGTGCGATATCAAGTTTTGAATTAAATTTAGAGAGTTTCATTTCAGTCCCTCCCTAAATCCAGTCAGCGTGGTCGTTAGCTGAAGCAATGCTTAGAACGATAGTTGACTTCCTGGTCAGATTTGTTACTGTACTACTAAAAAAGACCTTCAGGGCGGGGTGAAAGTCCCTAATGGCTGTGATTTTTTTTGTAAAATGAGCCCGCAAGCTTCTCTCAGTTTGGGAGGGCAGATAGTGAATTCCAGAGCTGACGGTTAAAGTCTGGATGGAAGAAAGTGGGGAAACTACTAGCTTTATTATTTCCTTTCGATAATTAAGCCCTTTGGTCGTGATTGTAGATTGTAGATACCATTCTGTTTTAATGTAGTGAGTGGAGATTATGTTTACGGGTCTTGTTGACCATTGCGCAGCAATACAGTCTATTGAAATGTTGCCGGAACGGACAGTGGTATATATTGAGACGCAATTTCTGGATTTGCAGCCTGGAGAAAGCATTGCAGTGGATGGCGTTTGCGTGACCGTTGTCGAAGCGAAATTGAACGGTTTCATTTGTGAATTATCTTCCGAAACTTTAGCACGTACCTCAGCACGCTTTTATAAAATAGGCGATCGGGTCAATTTGGAGCGTGCTTTACGATTAATGGACCGAATGGGGGGCCACTTTGTCACAGGTCATGTCGATCAAACCATTATATTAACATCTAAAGAAGAAGAGACTAAATTCGCCCGAATGGTTTTTAATGGTATTTCAGAAGAATCTCAACTTTATATGATAAAAAAAGGCAGTGTAGCAATAAATGGAGTGAGTTTAACAATTAACCATGTAATGAAAGATGTCTTTTTCGTGATGTTAATTCCTCACACGTTAGAGAAAACAAATTTAAAAGATTTGGTAATAGGGCGCGAGGTGAATGTCGAATTTGATTTAATAGCAAAAATTACTGTTCAAACAACACGGGAGATAATATCTAATGAACAAAGCGTTTGATAGTATCGAAACTGCTTTAAAGACTTTGCGTGAAGGCGGAATGATTATTCTGGTTGATGATGAATCTCGAGAAAACGAAGGCGATTTGATTGTCGCTGCCGAACACGTTACGGCTGACCAGATTAATTTTATGGCTCAATATGGAAGAGGTTTAATTTGTTTGGCAATGATGGCTAACGATTTTGAACGTTTAAATATTCCTATGATGGCTGCTCGAAATCGATCATGTTATCAAACTCCTTTTGGGGTATCTATTGAAGGAGCTTATGATGTCACAACAGGAATCTCAGCTCAGGATCGAGCTCGCACAATTCGTATCGCGATTGATGAGAAAAGCGGGCCTGACGATATTGTTATGCCCGGCCATATTTTTCCCTTGAAAGCGAAAGATGCAGGGGTTTTAGCCCGGCCGGGGCATACTGAAGGAAGTGTCGATTTGTGTCGTTTGGCAGGATTGAAGCCAGCCGCTGTTTTATGTGAGGTGTTGAGTGAAGATGGTAGTATGGCGCGTTTGCCCGATTTACAACACCTTGCCGAACGCCATCAGATTCCGCTTGTCAGTATTCATGATTTGATTACTTATCGCATCAATCATGAAATTTTGATTGATGAAATTTCTGCTTCCACGTTGCCACTTAAAAATCAAGGTAAATTTACAATTAAAACTTTTCGTAGTTGGATTGATAATTTAGAACACGTGGCTTTAATTAGTCAGAAAAAGTCAAGTGATAAATCCTGTCTGGTACGTGTTCACTCGGAATGCCTAACAGGCGATGTGTTTGGCTCTTCCCGCTGCGATTGCGGTTGGCAATTGGAAGCCGCGTTAGATGAAATCTCTAATCGTGGAGGAATTTTACTTTATCTACGCCAAGAGGGTCGTGGCATTGGTTTAGGGAATAAAATAAAAGCCTATGCTTTGCAAGAAAAAGGCTTGGATACGGTAGAAGCGAATCATCACCTTGGTTTTGCAGCAGATTTGCGGGATTATGGGTTGGCAGCGCAAATATTGCGGGTTTTGGGAGTGCGAAAAGTTTGTTTATTAACCAATAACCCTAACAAAGTTGCAGGTTTAAGGCGTTATGGAATCGAAGTTTTAGAACGGGTAGCTTTAGAAGCAGTCCCAATAGGCGATAATATTCGTTATTTAAAAGCAAAACGAGAAAAATTGGGTCACTTGTTAAATTTAACAGCGGAGCCGATTAATGACACGTCAACTTAAATTCGCTATTGTGGTTAGTCAATTTAATCAACCAGTGATGGAGAAATTATTAACTGGAGCTCTGGCTCGTTTAGCGGAGTTGGATGTTAAAGAAAATCAGATTAAAACGGTTTGGGTGCCGGGGGCGGTGGAAATTCCATTAATGGCAAAACGAGTAGCAAAAACTAAACGTTATGATGCCATTGTTTGCTTAGGCGCAGTCATCCGAGGAGAGACTAATCATTATGATTACGTCTGTCAGCAAGTAAGCTTGGGATGTCAACAAGTAGCCTTAGAATATGAAATACCCGTTATTTTTGGTGTTTTGACCACGCAAAATAAAGAACAAGCTTTTGCCCGTGCAGGCGGAGAGCGAGGTAATAAAGGGACTGAGGCTGTAAACGCAGCAATGATGATGATTGAAAGTATAAGAGATATTGAAGTTGATGCATAATAGTAAAAATCCCATTTTGCAAGGTATTTCTAATTGGTTTGTTCGTCATTTTTCGGACCCAGAAGCATTGGCCCTGTTTTTCACCTTAGTCTTTGGTTTTTTATTAATTGAATTTTTTGGGAAATTTTTATTGCCAGTAGTGATAAGTGTGGTGCTTGCTTATCTCTTTGCTTCACCGGTGCGGTGGTTGGAACAATGGCGGGTTCCCCACTGGCTTGCGGTTACGCTAGTCTATCTCTTTTTCTTAGGTCTTTTTGTACTTGCTCTTTTTGGTTTGCTGCCATTAATGTGGAAACAGCTTGTTAGCATGGTGCATGAATTTCCTCGGGCTATTACTAAAGGCCAAGCGTGGATGACTGAGTTCATGCACCACTATCCCAAATTGTTTCCGACGGATCCGCTAACCAACTTTGCTGTTTATTTACATCAGCAATCAGCCCGAATTGGACAATTTATTTTATCCTTTTCCCTAGCTTCGATCCCTGGCATTATTGAGATTATTCTTTATTTTTTATTAGTGCCTTTACTCGTATTTTTCTTTTTAAAAGATGGGAAAGCTATTAGTATTTGGCTCAGCTGTTTTTTACCAGAGCGACGTGGACTTATTCGAATTGTCTGGCAGGAAATGAATGAAAAAATCGGTGCTTATGTTCGGGGGCGGGTGGTTGAAGTAATTATTGTTAGCTTTGTTTCGGTTATCGCTTTTGCGTTATTAGGACTGAAATACGCCTTTTTATTAGGGGTGCTATTAGGGTTGTCTGTGATTGTGCCCTATATTGGCGCAGCGATCGTTACTATTCCTATTGGTATTGTGGGTTTAATGCAATGGGGCTTATCCGCGCATTTTGCTTATTTAATGATTGTTTATGCTGTAATTATCACTTTAGATGGAAATTTATTGGTACCACTTTTCTTTTCAGAAGCTATGGATCTACATCCAATTATAATTATTTTATCAGTTCTGGTTTTTGGCGGTATTTGGGGATTCTGGAGTGTATTTTTTGCTATTCCCTTAGCTACGTTGGTGAAAGCAGTATTAAATGCGTGGCCAAAAGCTAAAAAAGTAAATGATCCGAAACAAGGAGAATTACCGATTGTGCTAAAAAGTAGCACAGAAGAGGGATAAAATTCAGCAATTACGGAATACGAAATTATTTTTCGCTTTCTTCCTTGCTACCAAAGTCGCTACCAAAGAGGCTAGCTGCAGACATTACTTTTTCTTGGGTAATTTTAATAACTTTTTGATTGGCGTGGTTTAAAGCGGCTTTGATGAGATCTTCAATAACTTCTTTTGATTCTTTTAGAAGTTCGTTAGAGAGAATGAGGTTGATGACTTCATGTTGAGCTGTAAGGGTTACTTGAACCATGCCAGCACCCGATTCACCGGTAACTTCAATTTTTGATAATTTCTCCTGCGCTTTCTGCATCATCTCCTGAATTTTTTTTGAATTTTTCATCAAATCACCGAGATTAAATTTGCCACCAATCATTGCCACCTCTTCAATTTAATTGTAATTTTCAATAGGTACTCTGGAATGGAACGCGTAACTTAATGTACCACCGTCGAGGTATTCCAATTCACCACCAATTGGCACGCCATGGGCAATGCGCGAACACTTTATTTTAGTCTGATCTATGTGATTTGCAATATAATGTGCTGTTGCTTTTCCTTCCATGGTTGCATTGGTAGCGATAATGAGTTCTGTGATGGTTTCGTTCCGCAAGCGTTCAATGAGAATAGGAATTCCAATTTCGTAAGGCCCTATGCCATCTAAGGGAGAAAGACGTCCTTGAAGCACAAAATAACGACCTGAATAGATCTGAGTTTGCTCGAGGGCAGCTACGTCGGCTGGACTTTCTACCACGCATAAGAGAGTCGGATTACGTTTTGGATTACCACAAATGTCACATACATCTTGTTCAGTGTAAATCCGGCATAATTGACACTCTCCAACTTGGCTAATAGCGGATTGTAGAGATTCGGCTAAAGCCAATCCCTTGGCTCGTCTGGATTTTGCAAGAAGATGAAAAGCCATCCGTTGTGCAGATTTGGGCCCCACGCTGGGTAAGCTTTGAAGCGAAGTTATAAGCTGTTTTATGAGTGGGCTAAACAAAGATCTCTCTCTTAGTTGGTAGAACCGTCCGTAAGGGCTTCTTGTCGACCATCTTCTCCTTCTCTACCTTCTTCTATGGAAATATTGCTAATATGATCAGGTATATGCATATTTTGAAGAGGTTCAATTGTCTTAGATTGGGTGGTTTTTTGAATAGCTTCGCTCAAATTTTTCCAGGCTTCGCGAATATGCCATTTAAATTCCTTAACCCCGCCTTGTAATGCGCGCTCGTCAAATTCAATATCTTCAAAATTATAAGTTGCCGTCATTGTAATCCGAACTGTTTTTTTGTGCGATTCACCGACTAATTTCATATCAGCTAGATTGGAATAGGTAGACTGCATCTGTTGCTGCATGTCCATAATGCTGTTTTTTATGTTTGCCAGTTAGGCGATTATCGGTTTCTGGTAATGTTGCCATTGAAATACCCACTTAATTTGGATAGTTATCATTTTTCGTCCCGCCTTTTATGCTTTTTCTTCATGCGGAATAATGCTTTCCTTTACCACAGTCGCGTTGAAAGTTTGCATTATCCGCTGAACCTGATGATCATTCAAAATTCTTTTTTCCGCTTCCATCTGGCGATTTTGAGCTACTTTTTCAGCGATGGCAGAGGGTGTTTCTCCGGAATTTTCGCTGACATCAATTTTCACACTGATAGATCGATTAAAATATTTGCTTACTGCTTCCGAGATTCTTTGGACCTGTTTTTCTTGCAGCAAGGGTTTTTGTTTGGGATTTAAAGTTAAATGCAAATGCGTTTCAGTTTTTCGGTTGAGACTGCATTGTTGTGCTAAAGCAAGAGCAGCGCCTGTCAAATTTAATTGAGGTAGTAGTTGATACCATTGAATTTCTTCAGATGATGAAGAAGAGTGCGTTGAGCTAGCCGTTTTCTGAGAAGGTTTATTTTTAATTTCTGGCGACGTCGATTCAGGGTAAAAGGCAAGCATTCGTAATAGCGTCATTTCAAATCCCATTTGTGGACTCGGAGAATAGGGTAAATCTCGTTGCCCTAATAGGCCAATTTGATAGAAGAGCTGCACATCTTCGCCGTGAAGGAGGTTCGCTAGCTGGCGCAGTCGTTCATTATCGTTTTCAATTTGGGCGTCAGGAACCGCTTGAATAACTGCAATTTGGTGAAGTAAGCCCAATAATTCGCTAAGAGCATTAGAAAAATCCGCTCCCTGTTGTGACAGTTTGTTGATACAGCTCAGCAGATCATTTCCCTCTTTGTGGGTAAGGGCCTCTAGGATATTAAACAATAAAGTCGGTTCAATGATTCCGAGCATAGTCTTCATATCAGCTGTAAGGACCTTCCCATTCCCGTAAGCTATCCCTTGATCTAAAAGACTCAAAGCGTCGCGAACGCTTCCATTAGCAGCTTGAGCTAATAGATCGAGTGCTGCCTTTTCAAATTCAATATTCTCTTCTTCTAAGATGCTTTCACAATGAGTGGTAATTTGGGCCGGTAAGAGCGGGGTGAGGTGAAACTGCAAGCAGCGGGATAAGATGGTTATGGGTAATTTATGATACTCTGTAGTGGCAAGGATGAATTTAACATGGCTAGGCGGTTCTTCCAGAGTTTTTAACAAGGCGTTAAAACTATGACCCGAAAGCATGTGCACTTCGTCAATTAGATATACTTTAAACCGGCCTTTCATTGGCGTATATTGAATGTTATCCAGCAGCTCCCGCGTATCTTCTACTTTGGTGCGAGAGGCTGCATCTACTTCAAAAAGATCGGGGAATCGACCGGAATCGATTTCTTTACAACTTCCACAGATATTGCAGGGATTAGCGGTAATACCTTTTTCACAATTAAGACATTTAGCGAGCAGTCGCCCTAGAGTCGTTTTACCTACGCCCCGGGTGCCGGTGAATAGATAAGCGTGATGGAGATATTGTTGATTAAGAGCGTTACTTAGGGCCTGAATAACCGGCGCTTGACCGATCACTTCTTGAAAGCATCGAGGACGCCATTTTCGTGCTAAGACTTGATGAACCATCGATCCATTCCTAAAAAAGCAGCCACAAAAGCCACACCCGGCACCCAAATCCACCGGTTACCGTTGCTCCCTTCCGGGCCTGGCGGGGTTTACGGCAATTTGTCGCGAGGAGGGACCTCGGTGGCCACCGAACTTAGCATACGTATCGTATCATATTCCAAACGTCCATCTGTGCGGCAAGATTGGCCGTAGATGGGTTCTCCATCCTTAGTGTACGACTAGCCAGATGTCGGAGAGGGAGGGATTCGAACCCTCGGGTACGGGTTAGCGCACACACGATTTCCAGTCGTGCCTCTTCAACCACTCGAGCACCTCTCCTGTCACGTTCTAGAAATCCTATTCTCAGTTATCCCCACAATAACGCGAAAGTGATCCAGATTAAACTAGAATGCCGATAAGTGCAATAAGTTAGCCCCGTGGACTCATCTAGTTTTCGGTAGTGTGGTACGCGTTCTAGGGGCCCCTTTTTGCGAAGTGGGGTGAGCTGAGAAAGCCTACTTCCGGAAATTCCGCACAATTTGCCCAAAAGGTAGTATAACTATTTGATTTTAAAATAGTATTAAGAAAGGGCTTGCCGAAGGATCTGGAAATATATCTCAGAAAGATTATCAAGACCTGCAATGGCAGTATTCTCATTAACGTGGTGAGCGGTTTTATTGACAGGCCCCTAGTTCAACGACTTCACAACCAGCAGCAGCCAGAAATTGGCCATCGGAAGTTCCACCATATGTATTGGATTCAGTCTCACGCTGGCAAATTTCTTTAATGGTTTCACGGGTGATCTCTGCTAATTTGCCATTCCCGCTAAAAAAAGGTTGGCTGGAGAGGTTCCACTGGATCTCATATTTAAGCTGTTGTTGGTCGAGAATCGTTTCGAATTTTTTTTGAAGTATTTCTGGAGAATGGATAGGGGAGAAACGAAAATTAAATTTGGCTTTTAATTTTGCTGGAATGATATTAGCGCCCCCCCCATCTGCTTCAATATGATAAAACTGCAACGAAGTAGGGGTAAAATAATCATTTCCTTGATCCCAAGTCGTTTTTGCTAAAACATCAAATGCTTGAAAACAGCGATGAATGGGATTATCAGCTAAATTTGGGTAGGCGATATGGCCTTGCTTGCCGAAAATAGTGAGGTAACCGTGAAGTGATCCCCGCCGGCCGATTTTAATGGCATCGCCCAAGGCTTTATTGCTGCTGGCTTCACCCACGATACAATAATCCATTTTTATATTCTTTTTTTGTAAATGTTCCACTATCTTGCGCGTTCCATTTTTTGCTGGGCCTTCTTCATCACTGGTAATGATGAATCCGATTGTACCGTTATGATCGGGGTATTGCTTAACAAATTTTTGGGCGGCAACGACCATAGCGGCTAACCCGCTTTTCATGTCAGCAGCTCCTCGGCCATAAAGATATCCGTTTTTTTCTGTAGGAACGAAGGGGGGAGACATCCATTGTGTTTCATCTCCGGGCGGGACAACATCAGTGTGGCCTGCAAAAATAATGAGCGGTGAGCTTTTACCGTGCCAAGCCCATAGATTGCTGACTTCTGCAAAGGGTAAACGTTCGTATTG
The DNA here is from genome assembly GCA_001077715.1 of Candidatus Coxiella mudrowiae. Classification (GTDB taxonomy): domain Bacteria; phylum Pseudomonadota; class Gammaproteobacteria; order Coxiellales; family Coxiellaceae; genus Coxiella; species Coxiella mudrowiae. The sequence goes on from CP011126.1 coordinate 487,845, forward strand.
AAATCCTGTGGAGGTTAAGTGCTCAATTAAAATGTCTTGGCAACCAGCGTCATGGGGAGTGATAGAAGGACGTTCGATGAGTTGTTTTAAAAGTTTTAGTGTGTCGCTCATATTAATTTTCGCGTAAAAGTTCATTTAGGGAAATTTTGTTTCGAGTTTTTTCATCCACCTGTTTAATGATGATGGCGCTGTATCGGTTGTAATTTCCTTCTGGAGAAGGAAGGCTCCCCGATATAACTACAGAACCGGAAGGAATTCGTCCGTAAGTAATTTGTTTAGTGAGTCGATTATAAATAGGAGTACTTTGGCCGATGAACATACCCATGGAAATAACGGCACCTTTTTCAATAATAACCCCCTCTACAATTTCAGAGCGCGCACCAATGAAACAGTCATCTTCAATAATAGTAGGATGTGCCTGTAAAGGTTCAAGAACGCCACCGATGCCAGCACCGCCAGAAAGGTGAACATTTTTTCCAATTTGCGCGCAAGAACCCACGGTGGCCCAGGTGTCAATCAAGCTTCCTGAATCGACATAGGCACCAATATTGATATAACTTGGCATAAGTACTGTATTCCGGGCTAAATAAGCGCCTTTCCGTACAATTGCATGGGGAACAATGCGGATCCCTTGTCCGCTGAATTCCGCTTGGTGATCATTCTTTAAAGGGATTTTGTCATAGAAAGAAGCGTAACCTCCTTTAAAGGTTTTGAGAGGCTCGATTTTAAAATAAAGTAAAATGGCCATTTTAACCCATTCATTGGTCCTCCATTGCTCATTACGTTTTTCAGCAATACGAATTTCTCCCCGATCCAGCAGTTCAATAGTTTGATGTACAGTTTCACGAATTTTGTTCGGAGTAGTAGTGTTGCTGGTGAATTCGTCTTTGTTGTGATAAGCCTCTTTGATAAGGCGCTGGAGGTCACTCATTAGGTATCCCTTTGGTTTTCAGTTGCTGTATAATAACAGATATTCCTTATAGGAAAGAAGTCTTGCGTTCGATGGATTGTCTATGCAAGGTTTTCTGCCATAAGGTCTTTTTTAGCAAGGAATCTCTGTTGACGCATTTTAACATCGACAGTATCATGTTTTTCTTTCTTAAGACCGCGGGGTATAGCGCAGTCTGGTAGCGCGCCTGCTTTGGGAGCAGGATGTCGGGGGTTCAAATCCCTCTACCCCGATTCAGATCGTAGTGATTTTTTTTGTTTGAGTTTGATTTCTAACTTAAACTTGATCCTCGAGTGTAGTTACATGATTATAACTAACGGTATGCGCCCGTAGCTCACTCGGATAGAGCATCGGCCTTCTAAGCCGAGGGTAGCAGGTTCGAATCCTGCCGGGCGCGTTTCAGAGGACTGAAGGCAGAAGTAGTACTAGTACTCCGGGTACAAAAATAATTAATTGTGGTACGAAGTAAATGACTTAATGGTGGGCGTAGCTCAGTTGGTAGAGCCCCGGATTGTGATTCCGGTTGTGTCGTGGGTTCGAGTCCCATCGTCCACCCCATTTCTGATCGTATTACTTGGCCTAAGCTCCTGCTGGAGGCACACACTTGGAAAAGCAAATCATACCTGTTTTATTAGCTGGGGGTATTGGGAGCCGATTGTGGCCTGTCTCTCGGGAAAGCTATCCAAAACAATTTTGTAAGTTATTTGATGATCTATCCTTGCTGCAAAAAACGGCGGAAAGAGCCCGATATGTTTCTGGCATTTCGGATTTAATCGTAGTTACAAACGAAAATTATTATTTTTTATGTCGGGATCAATTGGAGGCTATTGGTTTTACGAATGTTCATTACATTTTAGAGCCTTATCCAAAAAATACAGCTCCAGCCCTTGCTTTAGCTGCTCAATATGCCTGCAAGTATATAGACCCTAATACTACCTTACTCGTATTACCTTCCGATCATTACTTAAGTGATCACGTTGCTTTTAAAAGCACAGTAGAAACAGCGCTTCACTTAGCTAAAAAAAATCATCTTGTTATATTTGGTGTTAAACCCCATTCGCCTAAAACCTGTTATGGATATATCGAAAAAGGAGACCCGTTCGCAACCGGATTTCGGGTGAGTCGCTTTATTGAAAAGCCCTCATTTCAAAAATCAAAAAAATTCATTTCCCAAGGAGGATTTTATTGGAATAGCGGCATGTTTTTATTTAAAGCTCAAACGTACTTAACTGAATTAGAAAATTTAGCCAATGATATTTTTATTGAAACTCAAAAGGCTTTTCGAGTTGCAAAGAAACAATCTGAATTTTTTCGAGTGAGTAAAAATTTTAATTCCTGTCGAGAAGGCTCTATTGATTATGAGCTTATGGAGAAAACCAATAAGGCAGTTATGTTGCCGCTTTGCACTCAATGGAATGATCTTGGCTGTTGGTCATCGGTGGGGGAAACAGGAAAGCCTGATGCTGAGGGTAATGTCCAATATGGCAATGTGCTGATGAGCAAATGCCAGAATTGTTTAGTTAGTTCTGAAGGCAGGCGAGTAGTTGTCATTGGTGTGAAGGATCAAGTGATTGTAAGTACTCCCGATGCTATTTTGGTGATTGATAAAGATCATGCCCAAGAAGTAAAAGCTGCTGTAGAACAGATGAAGTTGCAACAAGATTCTGTTGCTACTGAGCATAGGCGAATTTATCGTCCGTGGGGGTATTACGAAAAATTAGCTTCGGGCGTGGGATATCAGGTAAAATATTTAGTGGTTAATCCTCGCGCAGCACTTTCCTTGCAGTTACATCATTGTCGTTCCGAGCATTGGGTTGTGGTCAGCGGCGAAGCCGAAGTTGTTAATGGTGAAGATCACTTTCGTTTATTTCCTAATCAATCTACTTATATCGAAAAAGAAACCAAACATCGATTCAGCAATCTCAGTGACCAACCCTTATTAATGATTGAGGTGCAAAGTGGCGATTATTTAGGAGAAGACGATATTGTGCGGTTTGAGGATGTTTATGGGCGGATGAATAATGTATTAATCTGATAATACTGATTATCTCTTTAAAACTTACTTGACTATTTTTCAAGAAATACACCTTAATCCAAAACGAACCGCGTTTTTATGAATTTTTTTAGATTATTATAACGATCGGGAAAAATTCGCTTAATTACCCTTAATAACTTAGAAACAAATTGATATTGGACCATTTTTAAAATTTGTCTTTTTATTATTAATTTTAAAATTTTTATTTTTCCATTGTTTTGTTTATCGATTGGATAGCTGAGTAGAGAGATTTCTTTAATGATTCCTGGGATATATATTTTTTTTCTAAAAAATTTTTTGTTTATTCTGGGATAGAGATCTGTAATATGAGCATAAATTGTTTCTGGTTTAGAGATTCTTCTCGCAGGAACATTTGTGTTGAACATAGTTGAAAGCGCAAGGAAATAATTTGTTAGATTATTATAAGTGCCAAGATTTATTTCCCCAATTGGGGATTTTTTAATGAATCTTATTGATTTATTTTTCTTGGTAGAGAGAATATTCACATGGGGTCTAATAAGCTCTTCTAAATTTGGTTGAAAATGTGATGTTTGCTCACGGAGGCAAAGAATTTTGAAGCCGCGATAATTTTGAAGCGACTTTGCATATTCCATGAAAATAGTCAGGGAGTGGTTAGAAAGAATTGCTGAGAAATCAATAACTAATCCATCAAAGAAATTAAGGCTCTCTGGTTCTTGAATAATGGATTGAGCTATGAATTGACTCGAAAGAAAATAAACATTGTGTTTTATAAATTTAGTATAATTTTTTATGTTTTCAAGGCCCTTTAAATTGGGGTAATAGAAAATTAATATATTTAATTTTTTGTCTTCAATCGTTTTAGGATTGATTTTTATCTCTTTCAGGCCCTGTACAATTGCATTAACACACAGCTTAAATCGTTTATCATAGGATGTTCTTTTTGCAGTTGAAAGTCGTTTTTCAAGTAGGTCCTTGTCAAAACGCTCTTTACTAGCTTGACGAATTGCCTTCTCAAAGTCGTCTACATTGGATGCAAAATGAATAACTTTTTCTTTGTCTTCTTTTATTAAATTATCAATCGGTGTGCTTACCACTGGTAAGCCACTAGCTAAATATTCGTATGTTTTTAGAGGGAAAGATACTTTGATAAAGTTTTTTTGCACGAATGGAATAATCCCCACTGTTGATCGATAAGCTATTTCTCTAAGTTGTTCGAGCTGCATTAATCCTAAATATTTTACATTTTCATGAGCCATGAGATTTTTCCAACCTTGATCATTTTCAAAAACGACTTTTCCACAAAATACAAATTTCCAATCCTTCATTCTCTTTACGAGTTGATTGAGTAAATTGTAATCAAGTTTGTTAAAAATATTACCCTGATAGAAAGCTATATTTTCTTGTGTTGGAATATTTTTTCGGGCAAATAAGGAATAAAATTGATAATCACAACCATTGTTTATAACAATAGAGGAACCTGTATAGTTACCGTTAGTATGGTAGCTTTCTTGAATACCTTGTGATACACAGATTAATAAATCGGTTGCTTTTAATGCTAGTTGGTCGAGATTATATAAGGATGTTTCCTTCTGAAAAGTTATGGGACCATCATAGGAATAAAAAGCTTCAGTAGCGTGATAGACTACAAAAGGAAAATAAGTTGAATGGATAAATTCCCAAAAATTGCAATTATAAATCCAGGCGAGAGGCCAATTTATATTTTTTTCTTTTAATGCTTTGGTAAGTAATTGATTTTGGATCGAACCATATTCGTTATATATATGCAATAAGGTGACATTAGATAGTTCAGTTTTTTCAAACTTATAAGCCGGTTTATCAAGATCAGCTTGAATAAAGATTACAGGGGCTATGGTCGATAAGCGCTTTGAATAATGATAACGATTACTTCGCATTTCCGTATGCCAATTAGACCAGGTGAACATAATGATGCTGTCTATTTTACTTTTCAGTGCTTCTAAGGCTTGATTAATTGTCATTCTATTCCTTTCTCTGATTAGTCTATATCATATTCAAGACATATTGTTTCCATTTTGAAGTAATAATTTCTCTCCATTCTCGACTGCCTGGGGATGATATATTTATTTGGAATGTTTTCTTTAGCCAATCGACTTCCGGAGCAGGAAAACCTAATTTATCTACTCGCAGTCTAACATCCTCTGGGACTATGCCTTTTATAGCTTCGCGTAAAACAGCTTTAGTGTAGCCTTTATTTATTCTAAGCGATACAGGAAGGGATAAACAAAATTCAACGATGTCTTTGGAAATAAAAGGAACGCGAGATTCTATAGAAAATGCCATGGAATTCCTATCCTCATAGCGGAGCAGTTGTGGTAAGTTTGAATCACAAACCAAATCTTTGAGTTGTTCCTCAAAATCCCCTTGGGGCTGGTTAAGTTGAAATAATCTGCATTCATACTCATCAACAAATTCGCTTTTAGAATTTATAGATAAATTTGGATTTAATAAATTATTGCATTTAGTCTTTAGATAATATTTAACAAAATTAGAGAATGATTTTTTCTCAAGAGAGATATTCATTCTCTTTTTTGCTGCTCGCAATTCTTGGCGGTAAAGAATATAATTTCCTTTATTCAGTAAAGAATTTAGATAAATAGGTAGACAGCCTAGATAACCTGCAAGCATTTCATCTGGTCCTTGACCATCCAAAATTACTTTTATTTGGGAAGTGGAAATTTGTTTAAAAATTGTATATTGAGCAAAAATGCTGATACTTCCAAAAGGCTCATCTTGAATAGAAATTAACTTAGATAATTCATTTTGAAAAGATTCATAGGTGGGCTCGACATATATTGCTATAGCTCCAGATAATTCAACAACTCTTTTTGCCCAATGAGACTCATTAAGGTGGGTATGATTCGGATAATAGATAGTAAAAGTTTGAAGGGGTTTCCCTTTTTGCAATCTGCTAACAACAGAGACAATTGTTGAAGAATCGATACCGCCACTCAGACAAGAACCTATCTGAACGTCACTTCGCATATGAAGTTTAATACTTTGAATAATAAGATGACGCAAATTTAATGCTGCATCGCCTAAGGAGATTTTTTTGATGGTTTTAGAGGGAGCCGTCCAATAGCGAATAAAATTTAATTTTCGAAGCGGTTTATTTAGATCGATAATACTGTAATGTGCATGGGGAAATCGTTTAATGTATTTAAAAAACGTCCAATCTTTTCTTTCTAAAAAGGCATTTTCAATAAAAAGTTGGACGGATACATCATCAATTTCATTAAATCTTGAATGAGCGACTCTTAAAGCTTTGGGTTCGGAGGCAAAAAATAAATTATCTTGAACAATTCCGTAATAAAGTGGCTTTATAGCAAATCGATCTCTCGATAAAATAATTTTTTTTTCGATCAAATCATATAGTGCTAAGGACCACATTCCAATAAATAAAGAAAAAGCATTGTGTCCCCAATGACGAAAGCATTCGAGAATAACTTCAGTGTCGGAATTAGAATTAAAAATACTTTTTCTTTTTTCACATTTTTTACGAAGTTCTATATAGTTATAAATCTCACCATTATAAGTCAATACATAACGACCATCATAACTGAGCATAGGTTGTGCAGCATGATTCGTCAAATCGATGATTGAAAGTCGTCTATGACCCAAAAACACACGACGGTCGGATGAATACCAAGTTCCTTCACCATCTGGTCCTCTATGGAGCAAAGCATTCTTCATTTTCTCGATTAAGAGATCCGAATTAAGTGAGACGTTGTTAAGAGATATGATCCCTACGATACCGCACATAATTTATGTTTGTCTAAATTTGAAGCTTTTTCAAAGTATAATGTATGTTTTTTCTATTATCTAGAACTTTTTAAAAAATAACTTAGAAAAGAAACATATTTCTCTTAAATTGAAGTGAATTCTTTTTTTCTGACGAACAAAATTTAACCATTTAACTTAGTAGGTTGCACGAGTCTATTTGACTTTTTTTAGAGTGATGTATTTTATTTTTCATAGAGAAGATTGAGGTTTTAAGGTTAAATTTAACAATATTAAGCGAATATCTAAGGTATGGGACAATTACTATAGGGATAAATATAATTTTGGACTTTTTAGAAAATTGCTTATCTATGTAACCGTACAATGAGATAAATTTCTGTTCATTACATCTAGGGGTTTGGTTTTTAAGTACTTTGTCACATTGCATTTGAGCGATACCTATGCGAATTCCTCCATTTAAAACGAGACCATTTAAAATAAGAAAGTAAGTTCCTGGGCTTAATTGAAAAGTCGGTGATATAAGTTGATAACCCATTGCCGTACTGCTAGTTTTTATTAAAAAAGAGTGATTAAAATTTTTTATTAATATCGCGCTTTTAGCTTTTAAACTAGCGATTGAGTGCAGAATATTCAGACTTCCACCCTTCTGCGGGAGGTTGTTTCAGCATTGTTTGGGACGCATAATTCAAAGGGGATATGTAATAAGCGTAAGGACCGTATTGATCCAATTCCTTAGATTGGATACTTAGAGAAGTTGTTTGTGGGGTTGCCCAATAGTTTCTATTATCAGTAGAATTAAGAAAAGATTGATAATTTTCAAAGTAATAGAGAAGATCTGATGGTTTATATCTGTCAGTGTTTAGACTTCCAATGACGGTATGAAAAAACGTGTCGATATCATTTCTTGAATAGAAATTTATCATTTCAGCGGATGGAATTTTATGCCCTGAGGCAACTTGATTAAAAGTAGCTTTTGCTATGAGGCCGATAGTAGGATCAAGAAGTAAAGGGATTCCTGTATATTTAGTAAAAATTTGCACATGATTTTCGATGATTCCGCTGTTCCAACCGACAAATATTATTTTTATTGGAGCAATCGGATGCAGCAATCGATATAATTCGTAGGTTACCCTGAAATAATCTGAGCAAACTAAAGATGAGCATGCTAAGTCTGTCTGGAGAGAATGGGAAGAAGGTGGGGGTGATCAGACGCCATAAGGCTTTAATTTATAAGCCACGAGAGTTGCAAAAACTATTTTGCGACCCATATCATTTAACTGAGAAAATAGTTTTCCTAACGCTGTAGTAAAGGTGGTTTCATATTTCTTATAGTTAGGTGTATATAGTATTTGGGTTTTTCTGAATTATGTTCAATATTGCTTTGGATAGAAATGGTGTTTTTTCTGGCAATCCAACGGATTTAATTGTTATTGACAGAGCGCTGATCATTAAAACAATTTTTAAGAATAACAAAAATTTTCGCTTTCGAAATAAATTTACCTTAACATTTAAACATAGAAAATCCTTTAAAGAATTTATAAATAGCCACCATTTTAATAGCCACCATTTTGCAATTTTATTTTAATTGTGACAGATATTGCTTAGTTTTTAATTACTTTCTTTTTCTTTAGGGGATTATTTTATTATTTTAATCTTATATTGTGTCAGTATTATCCTTTTAAGGCAATTTTTATCGTGGAATCGATTCGCAATGAGAAGGCTTTGATATTTGAAGCTTTCTTGCCGTCTAGAAACTAGATAGAGTGAACAATGGAAACTTTTCTTTAGCTATTTAAATTACAAGGGAGTTTATTAGATGTTATTCCAAGCAAAAAATTAAATAGAAAAAGTCCTAAGTTTTGGAAAGAAGATGGAACAATTCTAATACCAAATATTGGACTGAGCACAATGTAACTTTTCATAGGCTGTTTAATTCGATAGAGGAATCATTGGTCTATTTCCATTGGCGTAATGATCAATATTAGAATTATATAGAATTGATGCCTTTAAAAGGCTACGACAATAAAGTCATTTTAGACTTTAGTTATAGAACTCATCACCATTTAATTGGTTTTTGGCCATTATTTCAAACCTAAAAAGCTAATAAGTGCTGATGTTTCATCCTCTTCTCTTGAAGAAGCAAGAGGTGTCGGTTAGAAATACATAAAATAGAAACGGAATTAGTCCGATTAGATGAGAACTCTTCAAAGTTACTATTTGAGGCCGATTCAATTGATCATATCCATAGTTCCGGTGTTATTCCACCATATACAAAATCCAGAAAAAGTTCTAAATGAATTCAAAAGAATTTTAAAACTGGGCGGATCCACACGTGTAATGGTTTATAATTATAACAGCTTATGGGTACATCTTCATTAAGAGGATTTTTGAAGGTGTCAATATACTAATATGGATTTAATTGAAGCATTTAGTGAGACAACAGATGGTAGTAGATTGTCCTCGCTCAGTTTATTATTTTTCTGAAGAATTAATTGCTTTAAATAAAATAATTGGATTAAAGTGTAGTTATCTTGGCGCTGCAATCTCAATATTTGAGATGTCTTTATTATCAAAACGCTTTGATGTGATAAGATAATGAATTTAGCTCTACCGAGTGAGCATCGTAATTTTCTTTTGTCATTGACTTTTGATGAAAAGGATATGTGAAATATCGTGATGAATATGGATGGATCGATCGCTGTAAAAGTTCAGCGATTTTCATTTCCAAATTCAATTTTTAATATTCGATTTATTTGAGATACTATTAAGGGACCAAATTTTGTACGTATTGATAAGGGAAATTTATGCCAGATTAGTTTGGCATAATTAATAAATTTAGATTCCTTCTTTATAATTATTGAGTCTTTAAGCTTTTTAAGCGAAAGTTTAAAAGATGAATGGCGATATTCTTTATAATGAAATGACGCAGCACATCTATTATAAACTTTTCCCAATTTCATGAGTTCTAGTAAAGAAATCTTATTGTCTTTGATGATTAAATCTGCAGAAGGAAGTAAGCGTTTCTCCATATTATTCCAAAAATTGTTTGGATATTGGAAATCCGTTAAGGGATTAGATTGTCTATAAATATCATAAATTAAAGGTATTTTAAGTAGATTTTTTAGCATTATTCCAGCAGGGAGAGTATTAAAATCACAAGCAATAATTGCTGATACATTCTGAAAACGGCAACCTAAGGAGAATAAAGTAGAATTGACATACACAAAATTATTGACAAATAGATGGAAATCGTTTAACTTATCAATAGTTTTTAAAAATTGAGATGTTAAATTTTCTTCCGCATTCGCGATTAGAGTAAGCCTGGCGAGTTCCAGCTGCGCTGGGCAATATACTTTTTCGTTTATTTCTAACCAAGTTTGTGTATCATAGTTGTGGGGTGCAGTAACTCGAAGAGTTCCATCCTGCATTTGTTTAGCGTCTATGTCATTACTGAGATTATTGATAGCAAGAAGATGTATAGCTCCAAAATTAGCAAGCTTTTTCTTTATTTTGCAGAAATGGCTCTTGATTGAAAAAGCATCAGCATCCAGAAACAAGAAATGCTTAGAACGCTTTGTTGATCTAATGTTTATAGTATATTTTAGCTTTTTGTTTTCTGCTATTTTATCTATTGCTGTATCAAAGTGTTTGGCGAAATTTTCTATCCAATAATCGTGTTTTAGAATAATATCTTGATAGGCTTGTTCTACGATAGCTGTTCTGTTTTCTTCGGAAGAAAAAAAATTACAAACTTCATCAAAATTAGAATAATCTTTTTTTAGAGGTACATAATGGACCCAAGGCTTTAGAATATTTGAGTACTCTCCTTCATATAAGATTTGGAGAGTTTTTGTGGCAACAGCTTCAAAGTGTCTGGGTGATATCTGGTTGTAATCTATTTTCTCACCAATTGATTCAAGTAATTCAAGAATGCGTTCGGCAACTTCTGGATCGTTTTCATTTTCCAACTGATAAGTGGATTTAAGTTCTAAAAATCGCTTTTCTAAAGAACCATCCAAATCAAAAATATTTGCTCCAGACTCAACGCCTAATACGGCTTTACAATTTCCTAAAAAATTATACCACTCATCTCCCTTTTTGCGGTCTTCCCATCGACTGGATATATCGACGACTAATCCTTTTTGTTTAGCGAGGACTCGTACATCGTAACCGATTTTACGCTTCTCGTAAGCTAATTGGCCAAAAATCAAGGGTTGAATTGATCCGCGATAGCCGATGTCAATTTTGCGACCCTCTAGAGGGTAACTAAATTGACGCATTTTTTGGGTGACGTAACCTGTTAACATTTGATAAAACTTAATATTACCTACTATTTCTTCAGGATAGACTTTGTGCCTTTCCGATTCTTTTAAGCAGGTGAATATTAAATCGAATTTATTATGCCCAATATATTCTGCTACTTGACGTGTATTAAATTGTTCGTCTTGCTTAAATAAAATTTTTAAGCCCTGATAATCTCGAAAATGAATGTTGAGATTGCTATCGAGGTAGCGAAGATTTTCTAGATTATAGGATATTGTATTATGAATGACTATTCCTTTATAATGGGTAATATCTATTTCTGCAGGAATTTTGTAATAAGGTCCTTGATGTTTAAAAAAATTCAATACATGAATATTAAATTTAGAAAACCTTTTTAGGTTTATATTTTCAGGAATTGTGGCAATCCCTTGTGGGTCGAGATAACAAAGTAACAGAAGCGAATGCTTTGTTCTATTCATGTCTTTTCCCTCACAATCTTATGATTATGAGCATACTGTAGCTAATTTAGAAGTGCTTATTATAGAGTCTTCCATTATTTTGACTCCTCCAAAACTACGCATATTTCCATGTTCTAACCACAATACCTTGTTGCAATATGTTTTTATAATTTCATTTGAATGCGAGGCCATGACCACGATATTTGATTTTTCGACAAAACTATCCATCCGTTTTTTTGCTTTGGATTGAAAGGCGGTATCACCAGCGCCAAAAATTTCATCAATTAAAAGAATATCGGGATCCACTATGGTAGAAAGAGCAAATGCCAATCTAACAGCCATACCAGTAGAATATTTTTTAATTGGCATGGCGAGATACTCACCCATTTCAGTAAACTCTTCAATATCTGGAATTAAAGACTTTATTTCTTTTTTAGAAAGACCTAATAACATTCCACGAATTTTTATATTTTCATAACCATTCAATTCAGGTTGCATTCCAATATTTATATCAAGTAAGGACGCGACTTTACCATCGATTTCTACTCTCCCGAATTTAGGAGCAAATACTCCAGCCAAAACTCTGAGTAAAGTGCTTTTACCAGAACCATTATGACCTATTAACCCCAAACGGTCACCGTGTTTTAAAGAAAAAGAAATATCGTTTAGGGCTTTTACAGCTACGGAACTGCCATTTATTAGTTTTAATTTTCCTCCTGTAGCAGCGTTTAAGATACTCTTTTTAAGAGAACGTTGATTTACCCTGTATAAAGGGTATTCAAGGTGAAGATTTTCTATGTGTATGGATGACATTTTATTAATCTTTATAAATCATAACCAAAAAGGTACTTTGTGCCTTTGAGTGTTGAAAATTAGTGAAACTAAAATAAACCCTATTAAAAAAAAGGACAATCCGAAATACCAAGAATTGGTTTGTGGCGCACTCCCAAGCAGCGGAGCCCTGATTAAGTCAATAAGATAGGTCACAGGATTGAATATGATTATTTTTGAAGCATTTTTAACCAGATGTGGCATCCAGGTTATGGGAGAGATAAAAAATAATACTTGAATCAGGCTCGTGATGAGGGGAGGCATATCTCTATATCGTGTACTAATTATACCAATAAATAAGCTAATAAATATAAGATTAGAGGCAACGATTAAAAAACCAGGGAAAAATAAAAGAGCATATTTAGTTATTTTTATTTTGAAGATGAAGATTACCATCAGATAAACAACTAAATTATGAATAAAAATCAAAATATTACGCCAGAGTGTTTGATATACGAATAGAGTAAAAGGCAATTTAATTTGATAGAGGTAAGGTTTTGCCATGATAAACATATCACAGCTATCGATCATGACCGAGGATATGAAAGTCCATGCTAATAACCCGCATGTTAGGAAAGGGATGTATTCTTGTAGTGATTGATGAAATAATCTGGAGTATACAATCCCTAAGGCTACTAGAAAAATTGACAGATTTAAAGTGATCCATAAGGGACCCAATACTGATCCCATATAACGTTGGCGAATGTCCATCCACCCTAAGTGAAGCCAGATTTTGATGTGGGTTGTTAAGGATAGGAAATCCTCTAATGTATTGAAAAGCTTTTTTAGCATTGTCTCTTTGATTTCTCCTTAATGCTAATATAGTAACGTATAGAAATAATTCCTAAAATTTTTAATCTAAAAGTGGTTATTTAAAAACCTGTTTGCTTAAACTAAAATTCATTTTATTTTCTGAAGGATTTTGTTTGCTCCGTACCTAGCTATATAGGAGCGTATTGTGTCAGCATTGTCGTTTAAAGGCAAGGTTTCAACGTTCACAATCAACGTTAGGTGCATTAAAATGGAATCCACTTTCAATCCCTCACTGGAGGATGAATTTCAGATAAAACACAGTTTCTTTCCAATAATTAGGCTTTACCATGACTCAAATGGAAGCTAATGTGGTTGATGGGAATACGACACGACTACAGACCTATTAAAAATCCATGGCTTAACTCGTAATACGACAGCACTATATTTAATAAGCTGGGCTATTTTCTTGCCTACCTCGTTTATTTTTTATCTTATTACTTTTCCATATAAAGGCTTCGATTATACATATCATGGCTTTTATCTTTACTCTTTGGCCTAGCTCGCACATTGATTTATTTCAGGGCGTTGTTTTTCAGATCTTTAATAATGCCTTTTAGATAAAGCTCAGGGTTAAAAATTATCTATTTTTTTTAAGAACTTAAAGCTATCATGGCCTGTATTATCGGTATTAGTTTTTTCTTTTGTTTGCGCAATAAATTGACACCTTCATTTACGTTGCCGCTTTCTCTCACCTTTCTACTCAATACTAAGACTACTTTTATTTTTAACTATCGAACCGTTCCCATTTACATGTTGATGCTTATTTATTGCTGTCTTCATGTTTCATCTAAATTACATCATTCTTATGCAAGATACAGTTAGCTCTCATTGGGTGCAATGCTTTATTCTTTAGCGATACTATCGAACATTTCTCTTGTGCCATTGATCCTAGTTATTGATTTATTTTTTTTCTAGTCCTAAGAGAAGATAAGTTCTCAGCAAGCCGTTCTTTGGTTTTTCATGGTGTGCTTTTGATTAGTTTTTCTTTGCTTTTCTATCTCTTTGAGAGTAATACTCATTTCTTAACTCACAAATTTCATAAGGTAAATTTATTACGAAGATCTATAGAACATGGACGTGAGTTTCTCCTTCCTTTCTTGTAGCATGTAAAGATTCCACTTTTTCCTTTATCATAGATTTTATCATTAATTTATATTTATCCTAAAAATCAATGAAAAATAGCAATGTCCTAAGTAAAGGGATTGTATTTTTTATTGCATTATTATTAATAATAGTAATAATAGGAGAAAACTCTCATTACTTTCTTCATCGACCTGTTATTCTGACGCTTTATAACTATGCACTAACCTCAATTTTATTTAGCTATGTAGTCTTAGTTTTATTATTTTCCTGGGGACTTTACAATCGGCGCTTTACTTTAATTTTATTCTTACACTAGGGGAATGACTTTATTAAGTATTAGTGCACAATCGGGTCCATTATGGCATTTTTTTCTCATGAGCCCTATTTATTTAATGCTTTGTGCCTATCTCTTACAGGAAGGTGTAGATTCTCAGAAATTTAATAAATTTATTATCTTTATAGCTCTCTTGACGGTATGTATTATAACCACTTTTATCCAAAGCAATTACACGTATCGTATCAATTTTTCTTATAAAAATAAGATCTTAATTAATTCTTCTATTTTCAGTAAATTTTTGTTAGTTCAGAGAAAAAAGTAAATTAATCTAAATAATTCCTATACATTTAATAATGAGTCTTTGATTGATTTTCATTGTATATTTATCTACTTTCCACTCAAGAAAGGCTTCACGATTTGTTCTCTTTTGACAGATAATTTTTTCTCGTTCAATCAGGTACTCATCATTAATAAACAGAGCGCCCCAAGGCCGGAGGTAATATTTTTCGTATGGTGGAAGCTAATTTGCTCCCATATTTCTAATTGAGCCTAGTGCTTTCCCTTGGTAATCTACCATTAGCCCTTGTGCGCCATCCTCAATAACAAATAGAGCATATCTTTTTGAAATCGAGAGGATAGTATTCATATCGCAAGCAATCTCAGCATAATGAATAGGCACAATCGCCTTGGTGTGTTTTGTAATCGCATGTTCAATTTTAGTTTTTTCTATGTTCAGTGTATCGGGTCGAATATCAATAAAAACAGGCTTTGCAACTCGCAATACAAATGCGGTCGCTGTTGAAACAAATAGAAAGGATGACATAATCACTTCGTTAGTGGGTTAGATATGTGTCAATAACGCTACCATTTCTAATGTGCTGGTGCATGAATGAGTGAGTAAAACTTTTGGTGGCTGTTAACTTAGCCAGTTTAGATTCAACGGAATTAGTGAAATGAGCAGATTCGATGCTTTTAGGATCTAACCGCTCTGCAATACGCTTTTGCGTATTGAAGGCAAAATAAGGCATATGAAATTTGATAACCACTTTGTATCATCCTGATGATTGTGTTGTATTAATTTTGAGAATAATCTTTCTGTTACCTTGGTATCCAGTTCTGCATAATATAACATGTCACCATTTTTTTTGAAAGTCATCTGTAGGTAAATTTAATTTGTATTGCACAATCGCTGAAGGGTAGATAAATTAAATATTCGTTTTGATGAGAGAGAAGCGAATTTTCATCCTCAAATTAAAGAACATCTGTAAAACAGCGAGTTATCTCAATTTATAATCTTCGTATTTGGTGTGCTACATTTCTTTTCAGCGGTATTTTGGGATAACTTCAGTGATGTACCTACACATTGAATTTACTACTGGAAAGTATGATGATTACATTAAATTTACCGGCCAGACAATCAAAACCGAGAGCGAATGGCATAACCCATGTCCTTGACAAAAAGAAAAAATTTGTTTGCTTAGAGAAGCAGAAATAACGGTTTGTTTTGGTAGAGCACTTTTTGAATATTTTTATATTCATGATCAAGTAGAGCAATATGCCTTTTGTCTACATAGGGGAAGTAGATTGTATTGAAGTTTCTGATGGTATAATTAGCATCCCATTAAAAGAGAAGTTGGTGTTTATTGAGAATTTTTTAAAATCATTCAAACTTCTCGCTGAAATTGGTAGTAAAGATCCTGAGATAGTAGTTGCCCCTTACAAATGGTCGCAAGAAATAAAAGATACTTTTAATGCTGGCGCATACAAAATAGTAACTGAAGGTTGTGAAAGTGGTACAGTGGAGGTTTCTCGGACCTCTGGAGAAATTCGGAAAGAACTACTAATAGAAAAAAAATATTAAAAGCTGCTCAACTTTAATAGTTTTATTTTTGAGGCTCCCCAAAAAGCACAACAAACTTAGTTTATTTAAAGAGTTTGGTGAAAATGTTAATCTAAGAAATATTAGAAATATTGCACCGAATGAAATTATTTCACTAGAAACGCTAAGGTTGGGTTTGCGAAGTGATACCCTTTTAAATTTTCACAAGAGATCCTTAGAAGTTAATGGGGTTTGAGATGATAAAAAGCCAAAGACGCATATGCGATAGGCTTAGTAAGAAAGCATCATCTTTACTTTTAAATTCTGCTTATAAATTTGAATTTAATGATTGGGATATTCTGTTTAATGGAATGTCTAAGGCTGATATTGCGCATGCAATTATGATGATTGAGGAAGAACTGATTCCTCAATTAGAAGGAAGTATACTTCTTTCTGCACTGCTTCAACTGGATAAATGCTCTTTAGTTGAAAATTTATTTGATCCTTCCTTTGGAGATGTTTATACAAATCAGGAACACTACTTTAAAGAACAAATTGGTGCTTCGGCTGGATGGCTTCATGCAGGGCAAGCAAGAAGAGAATGCTCCACGATAGGGCTCCTCTTAGCAATGAGAAAGCGATTATTAAGACTTGCCGAATCCTTAGTAGCTTTATCTAAGGCGATTTTGGAACAGGCTTCCAAAAATCTTGAAACCATAATGCCTGATTTTACTTACCTACTTACCTACTTACCTACTTACCTACTTACCTACTTACCTACTTACCTACTTACCTACTTAAAATATGCTCAACCTACTACCTTCGCACATTATCTTTTGACATTTAAATCTTCTCTATTGAGAGACTTTAAATATTTGGAAAAATACTTTAACTGCTTAAATCATAGCTTATTGGTTGTAGTTCTGTACGCTAGGGATGCCATGTCGTGTGTCGACATTCCATTAGAGAATTATTCTAATCTCGTAGCAATTGCTGTTAATATTAATAGGCTTATAGAAGAGATCCAAATTTGATCAATAGTTGATATCGGCTTTATTGAATTAGATGATGCACATTTCAGAACTAGCATCATTATGCTTCAGAAAAAGAATTCGTATAGATTATCTTATTTTAAAGGTTTAACAGGCCTTATCATTGGACGTTCATCAGGCTTAGCTTCAATTAGGAAGGACTGTTCTAGGCAGCCCGATAATCGTATATTTGCTTATGGAGAATTGCCTCGCTCAATTGATTTGATTATTGAAGGAATTGACTTGGTTTAAGAAATAATCTCACAGCTTGATGTTAAAAAGCACACTATGAAATAAAAAGCACAATAAAAAGCACTAAATGGCTTTTCTAATAAGGCCGATTTAGCAGAAATGTTGATACATCGACATCATCTAAGTTATGCAATGGCACATCGCATAGTAGGTAAAGCTATCAGACAGTCGATAAATAATGGCTCGGATTACATGACTTTGGAGGTTTCGAATGAGGCAGAAGCCAGTTTGAATTACTTGCGTGATCACGCTAAAAAAATTCGAGCTAGTGACAGATCCTTATCAAATTGTTGCTTGAGACAAGGAGAAGGAAATGCAACGATAGAAAGTGTAGCTAGAATGATTGATGGTTGTCAAACTAAAACGCAACACTTTGAAAAGTAGCTATTTGAAAAAACGAATAAGCATAACTATTGGATAAAAAAAATTGATGAACATAGATGAAAATATGATCTAAAAAAAGAAATCCTCAGCTTGTGGATTGAGAAGATTTTTTTTAAATAAGCTTTCGCAAATAGAGTTTCATAGTATGAATGTCTAATTTCAAAATATCCTTATTTTAGATGGCGGTGAGCAGAAAGTTCCTTTCATTTAATTAGCCAAAGACAATAGGTTATAACGTATTTTTAGCTGATTACAATTAAAATTGTCGTGGATGTCGTCTTGTTAATAGAAGTAAAAATATAAGTACATTTTCTATAGACGACTGTTATAATTATGAAAGAGAAATCTAGACTAGTCATGTTTTAAGCAATGGTACTGATCGACAAGTATATACCGTATATAACTGCGCTAAAATTTCTGAAAAAATAAAACTATTTTATCCTGTTATATCCTGTTAGTTCTAAAAAAATCACTGATTTGAACGAACAAAGGATAGATGAAAGAAAAATTATTATAGAATGATTTGCCAACGCCTAGTTATTTTATTCTGGATAAAACAGACTTTGTAAATTTCGGTTCATTGAAGTTTTCTTTAAGTTATTAAACCTATAAACAGTCAGGGATAAAAAGGTATTCATGTGCTTTCTAAAGAAACTAACGTTGAAGATATAAAAAGATATATTGAAGATCCTATTTCCTATAGTCGATTTCAGAAAATAATTATTAAGAAATATTATCCAGGATAGGAGATTACAGAAAATTATTTGGTGAAAGCGGGTGTGGTATATGACATTATAGTTAATGACCACTTACTTTAATGACGATATTATTTTTTAGGTTGTGTAAGAAACATAAATACCCCTCTATTATAACTATAAAATCGAAAATTAAAAATAATATTAGGTCGATATCTCAACAGGTCACTCATTCTATTTTTTCTTTAGTTATTTCTAAGAAGAACAATTTCTAAGAAAATAAGATTAAAAGAATTTTAACTACGAAAGTATAAATTTTCTACTAGCCAGTTCTAGTATAATTATAAAAATTGATTCTCCTTCATAAATAATAGGTAAAATTTTAGTAAAAGTAGAGGATGAAATCAATGAAGTACGATCATCAACTTCGAGAATTGGTTATTTTCTTGTTTGCGAAAACTCTAAATGGACGTATTTGAATTCTTTGAAATATTTTTATAGCCATTTTCATATTTATGATTCTCATAAAAACGATTTGTTATATTATAATATTTATGAATAGAGAAAAATTTAAATTATGGAAATAGATAAATTTTATAAAAAGATGAAAGAGTGATCCTCTGTAAGAAGTTTCGTTCCTAATGAAGGTATCTCTTTAAAGGATCAAGCTTCAATAATTGAAGATATACAGATGAGCTCTTCAAGTTTTAACTTACAAACCTGTTCAATAATTTTAGTTGAATATAAAAAGCTTTTGGATAAATTGTCCGAGACTGTGGCAAGAAAAAATTTATTAAGGATGTAAGTCTTTTTTTAAATATTTTGTATTCACTTACATAAAATGGATTATGTTACAAAAAAAAGCTGGTTATTTTTTTATTATCAATCTCAATTTCTTTAATCAAATTTGATTGATATTATTGATGCTGACTTAGCTTTACAAACTACGGAAACAACAACAGAATCTTTGGGCTATGGAATTTTTATTGGGAACTGTGAGAAATTATATGGATATCCTTATAGAAAAGCTCGAACTTCCTGATAAGATTATTCCAATTGTTGGTTTGTATATTGGATATCTAATGAAAAAGAATAAGAAAAAAAAGTCTTCTCATAAAAGGTATATTCTCAAAAGATAAATATAATAAAAAAGCTGTTGAGTAAGCCATTAAGAAATATAGTTTATATAGTAAATTCTGGATATTATTATGAAAGTAAATTCCCTATTCACGATGTTAAGGTTGTTAAATCTAAGAATTTAATTAAATATAGTTGGATTGAACATGCTGCTAGAAGAGTAGCTACTCTTAATGTTTATAAAGATAGGGTTAAATTAAAAAGAAATTATTTCAAAAAATGGTTTTAGATTTAAATAATATATTTTAATATTTTTTCTTTCTCAGAGTTAAAATTTTTTATTTTAGTTTCTTCTAAAAATTGCATTAATGTTTTTATTAAAAATAGTTTTTTTCCTTTCTATTGCATTGATTAATTGAATTAAGTATTCACCAATAAAGCCAAGTGCTAAAATAAAAAAATTATACCATGTAATGATAAAACTGTCATTAACGATACTAAGACAGGAACCGATGAGTGAGAAATAATTTTTAGATACAAAAATATAGAGAAAAAAGAAAAATTGCCATAAAAAAATAAAGCTGAGTCTAGTCAATTGACGCATTATAAATGAAGAGTTATTGAAAATTAAGTTAAAGAAAAGAGAGAACAATTTTTTTATAGAATAATTAATTTGATCATATTTTTGATAGTGGTTGGTTATATCTATATTAACTATATCTTTCGTAACGGAAAAAATTAACTATGATAATACGGGATTTTCTACTCTTTGAGCTAAAATGACATCTACAATTTTTTGCCTCATCATCAGAAAAGGACCTATCTGAACATCTTTTGATTTTCAAGCTACTTTGTAATTAAATCAGCCTTTCATACGGATAGTAAAGCACTTGAAAAGCTGATTATTTTTTCAAGGAAATCAGATACCACTACATTGTGTTCTTTCTTTTCTAACAGTTTATTAAAATCGTAAGAAGAATATTGTAAGTCATCATCTATAATAAATATGAACTCACCCAACGACAGAATCATACCTGTGATCACGGAACCTTATCGACCAAAATTACATGTTAATTTTCGTATTTTAAGTTACAAATGATTTTTGATTAATTCGAAAAGTATCTGCCATGTGGATTGATTTAGAGAAAAATCGTCAACTATGATAACTATGATAACTTCGTAAGTAGAAATTTTTAATTTTGAAAATGCTGTTTCTATAAGAACCACTAGCTTTTGTAAGAATGCATCGCTATTAAAAATAGGAACAATAATGGAATAGAGGACCATTGTGAACTCTCTTTATACAGTCCTATTAATAGCGATTCATTCAACTTAATGGAGAAATTACTCTCTCTTAGTTTTCCAATATCGATTATTAAGATATTCTATATAAATAGACTTAGTTTTTTCAAGAACAAAAATTGATCGGTTAAATGAACTGCCTCTGTTAATGGTAAAGAAACTCATTTTTAGTATTTTACAATACTATTTCTATGAGTGATCTCTAAGATGGGACTATTAATGAGATCTTGTATCAGTTGTGGATATAATTATGATTCCTTGAGTTAGATATGTAAAAAATGTAACTATATACCCTCAGATAATGAAAGTAATTATCCTTTTCTTAGTTTCTCTAAAAGGTTGATGGAACAAGTTAAGTATTACTTCGATCGATCTACTTTAAAATACCTTTTTAGGCTTGAAGAAAAAAAATTTTGGTTCCAAGACCCAAAAAAATAATTATAAAATTTATCAAAAAATATTTTTCCAATTCTGAATCATTATTCGAATCAGGTTGTGGAACGGGTTTTTCTTTAAGAAAGATGGAACAATCTTTGTTGGTCCATAATTTACATGGGCTCATATCTATTTGGAATCTTTATCTTTTGCTAAAAAGCGATTAGACAATTGTGTAACTTTATATAAAATGGATGAGCAGTTAAAATTTCCTTTCATTAAAAGTTCGATGTGATTTGTGCTTTTAATGTCCTTAAGAATATTAAAAATGATAGAGAGGTCATAAAACAAATTCAAAAAGTGTTAAAACTGAAACGTAGTTTATTGCTTACCGTTCCACAGCACCCTGGCTTATGGGAGTCACACTGATTGATCTGCTTATCATGTTCGCTAGTACGAGTCACAAGAATTAAAATAAAAACTCAAAGATAATGGCTTTGGAATTATTTTATGTGATTATTTTGACATCTTTACTATATTTAATGTGGATATCGTGAAAGTACTCCAAGAGAGAACATGCAGAACTTTTGCTCTCCTTTATGATGAATGTATTAGTTCGAGGGATCTTAACGATTGAAGCGAAACTAATCAGATTAGGATTAGCTTTTCCTGTAGGAGGAATTCAGATCATCATAGTAAAAAAACTTTAACGAGATTTTTTTATTATAATTAATTTTTAGAAAGATTTCTATCTGCTATTAATTGAATATATAAAGAATTTCATAATGAATAATATTCTCTATAGAAAAATAAAAAATTTTTTGATTGTTTCCTTTTTTTAAATATTTTTTTAGGTAGATGTCTTTTGCCTGATGAAATTTTCTTCTTTGAATTTTAATAACTTCGTAATTGTGTTGCTGAACTATTTTACTCTATTTACTATTATAACTTTAGCGTTAAGAGTGTTTGTCTAGAAATATATATTAAAACTTGAATCCTTTTCAAAAAAAATCTATCTTTTAACACTATTGTTCCAATACTTTTATTAGTAGAAAGTCACATTCTTTTCAAGAACATATAATGTTGAGTAATTTAGTAAGAACTTTCATTATATTTTCAGGCTTAATACTTTTATTTGAATGAAATGATAATAATAATAATTAGCATTAGAATTTTTTTACTAATTTCGTTTGGTTCAATCTCACTTAAGAAGGATGAAAATCAGAATAAAATATTCTTTTAAATTTATAAGTTTTTTTAGGATATAGATCTTTCATTCTTGTGGTGATCTCTTCAACGCTATTAATGTATCTTGTTCCTTTGAAATACTTCTCATTGATTCTTAGAATTAACTATGTGGCAACGAATTTTCTTTCTGCGTTAGTATTAAAAGAAAAAAATTAGTTTAAGTATATAGATGGCTTGCGCTGAAATTACAGAAGACTGCATTATTTTTAATATTTAGAGAAACATTCCCTGTAACTTAAAACTATTGAAAGGAATGAATATTTTTTGATATTATCTCTTGATTTAATAAATTCGATCGCTTCTAAGGAAATAAATTTCAAAGAATAGTACGAAGAGTAGATACCAATAATTTCTAAGCTATATTATCTACTAATTTTTTTATATCTATATTATCTAATATTCCTAAATCAAGGATTAATGAAAAAAGCTTCTTACGGTAGTTATAATAATCTAATTTTGAGTTATACCCATATAAGTTTAATACTAATTTAAATACTGAATGAAATACATATGGCATGACGATCAGACTATTTTCTATTCATATACTGCTTTCTTTACTTGGCTTTTTAAATTCTTTCTTCAGCATAAAACAGAATTATCATTATTAAATTTATCAAATTGAAATTTAAGGAAAACAATATACCTCAGTTGTCTTATATCATCTTATTAGATATGGGTTTAATAATTAGGATGAGCAGCGTTCTTTATTTTCCTATGGTAAGACTTAAAATACATGTGGGGGATAGGAACCCCTAACAACTTAATTGACCCTACTCAAATTCTACTCACACCATTTCTGATTTTATTCTTTATTTTCTATTGTTAGGATGTTAAATCTAAATTTTATACTAATAAAAATAGTATTGTCCTTTTCCTCCTACTACTTCTTTGCATGTTAATAAAGCCTATCTTCACAATTACCATTACTATCAGTTTTGTTGTAATTTTTAGGTTAATCAACTATAAGTGTTATTTAATAATACTTTATCTCTTAAGTCATTTGTTAATTTAATTACCTTCATTATTAGTTATTCTGTATTAGAACCATGTATTAGAAAGTAGGCCTAGTTTGAGGAATGTGACAATCGCACTATTTAAGGTATTAGATCTCTACACAAATTATCTTTTATATGATTTCATGAAAAGTATTTTATTTCCTTTTTTAGTTTTGATATTTAGCTTTCAGAAAAAAAGTTTCTTTAGAAATAAAATTAGCTTGGATTTGTGTTTTTGTTAGATATTGCTAAATTACCTTTCTAGAATTTAGTGCTCTCGCTTTGAAAGCCATAAATTTTTGGTAGGAATATCAAAATAATTTAACTTTACTATACTTAATCTCTGTTAATTAATTATTAATATCGACTCATTATCAAAATTCTAAACTTTTTAAATTTTCTCTTTTTTTATTAGTACTCTGTTTTTTTCTTCACGCTTCATAAATTTTTTATTATTTTTAGGTGAGAATTTTTTTATAAATATTAGCTATTCTCTTCCATAAAGAACGAAGAAATTTTGAGAATGGCTTTTTAATAAGCATAACTCAATTTAGGACATTCAGTTCTAGAGTTAGCCCAATTGAGAAAAAAGATTTTATTTACCGAAATAAAACTGTTCTCCACTCATTAAGAAGTTCTTTAGGGTAATAAAAATAGCGATGAGGATATCAACATCCCAATTCTTTGGAGTTAAATTAAAAAAATTACCGACATGTTTTCCTTTGAAAATACGTCTCCACAATGACTAATTCGAGCTCTGGATAATGACGTAATTTCGTATTCACAGTCATTTCAAAAGCTTTCTATTAAGCTTTATAATATTCAGGAGCTTCCTGTTCGACCCTGAAATATTTTCTCTAATACTTTTTTGTTAAAAATAAAATCTTTAGATAACTTTGCCAAGGTTTCCTAGAGTTTTTTTTGAATTTTTTGTTTCTAATTATTTTTATAATAAATATTTGTAATGTTGCGATATCATATGGATTTCTTTTAGGGGTAATTATCGTAGTTCAATAAGGGAGAGCGAAGACATTATATTGAATATTTGGTATACTTTTAAAATAATCAAGAAATAAAATCGATTTAATTTAATCACTAATTCATTGATGGAAAAATTTAAAGTTGAACACTTTATTTACTATCGAATTCCATTTAATTCAAGCACCTATGGCGGGTAGAGTTATAACGCCGGAACTTATTGCTGCTGTATGCAATGTCGGTGGTTTAGAGTCTCTAGGGGCTGAATACATAAGCCCCTCTGAAATGAAGGAATTCATTGATAAAATTGGTCAACTCACGGATAAGCTGTTTCAGTCAATTTATTTATTCTAGAAAAACATTCAGAAACCTAAAAGCAACAGATGCAAATGGCAGAGTAGATTAATCAAGTTTGCTCAGAGTTTAAGGTGATAGTTGATCTTTTAGATCCCACTACGTTCCATTTTTTGATGAGTAATTAGAAGGTATTCTTAATGAAAAAAAATACTATATTTAGCTTTACTTTTAGAATTTCTGACGTCTATTGGATAAAGTGTTTAAAGGAAAAAGCTATAAAAATATTTGGAACTGTAAATTTTTTATCGGAATCAAGAACATTAGAAAAAGCAGGAATAGATGCTATCGTCGCGCAATCTTATGAGGTAGAAAGCTATCGCAGAATGTTCATAGGTAAACCCGCTAATTTCTCATCGGTAGATTTTCTTTAATTCCCAAGTTAGCTGACGATATCAACCTTCCCGTTATCATCGCTGGTGGCATTATGGATGCTAGAGGGATTTTGGCAGCACTAATATTAGACGCTGATCGTGTTCAAATGGGAACAGCTTTTTTGACTTGTACTGAAGCGGGAGTTCATCTCGAGTATAAAAATAAATTAATAAAATCTGAGTACGACGATACAACATTAATAACCTTTTTCTTAGGCAGATTAGCACCAGGAAATCCGTAATAAATTTATTTGATCAATGAATAGTAACATTGCGTACTCTTTAGATTATCCCATCTAAAATGCATTAACTAAAATTATTTGAAAAGCGGAGGTGGAACAAAATAACCTTGAATTTATGTCTCTGTGGGCGGGTCAATCGGCTTATCTTTGCGAAGGGTCATCAGAAAAGAAATTAATTGCTCAGTTAAAAAATGAGATTAATAGTTTATTGGGAGTGGGCCAATAATCCTAAGGATGTTATGTTTTTTTTGGATAATTGATGCAACGTTACTATATTTCCTTTTGAATCAAGAATAACAGCCATTCGGCACACAGGCGATGAAAAAATATCGATCTTAAACGTTACGCCATCTGGTTTAAGTTGATTAACCAGTTTATCTAACTCCTAAACTTCAAAAGAAATCGTTCCGCCGGAATTGGCAGTAGGAGAAACATCTTGAGTTAAGTTATTTATAAAAAACAACTTCCTTCGGGAAGATCGTATTTAACCGAGGCACTTTGAGCCGATATTTTTTTTGGTTTTAAGTAGAGTTTATTCTCATAGAAATTTCGAGCTTGATTCAGGTCTTTAGCCGGATACATTATAAAGGCGACCTTTTTGATTATTACTATTTTCTTAAAAAAATTAATCGGTTGATATTGATGATGCTGTATTTTATCACGAATTTATGGCTCTGGGTCAATGATATCTTATAATTTAGAATGGCAGATTTCGTTTCTGGTTTCGTTCTAAGGAGGCCATATAATTATGGAATTGTATGATACAACACAGCATGTATTTTTGGATAATGAAAACTTTGTTAGAATAACAAATCAGGCTGCGGAACAGAAACCTAGCGAAAGATCATGGAAACAAACTTTCCGGGGTAAGAGAATGAGAGGTTGTACTTCATGAATAAGGAATCTGATATGACGATACAGACACGGATATGGACACATGGGTAGTGGGATGGAGAACGCTAGTATAACAACAAAGCAACTCAAGCAAGATGTAGAAGAGATTTTTTCTGCACTTCAAGTAAGGATCAGGAGAACAAGCTTGAAGCAATAAAAGCTTCTGACGATTCATTAATTAGCAAATGGCAGATTTTCTTAGTTATTATCTTGTCAGCATAAATCAAAGTGGAAAAGAAATTAGGCTTTAGTGATGATCAATCGGGCATATCTGCTTTGAATAAAGTTCTCATAGAACGACAAGCTGACAAAAGCCTATAAATCAATTAAATTGAAAGAAGTGTCGAAAAAGTGGAATTATTTTTTGGAAAAAACGTTTGACATACATACGACTAAACAACTCACGCTAAAGGAAGTTCAAGATTTAATTACAGATATAGCAGTGGCCATGACTGCCGATGATTTCTTAAGAAGTATTGATGGGATGATAGAGCTCATTAGTAAAAATGCATCAATACTTGAAAAGAGAAAAGCATTGTTAAATATCTTATTACCATTGCATTTGTTAGTAATCGAAAAACATTATCTTTATGGAGAGCAAGGATACGTACAAGCACAAAAAAGCATTGATGGATTACTCTATTATGATCCTTTTATTATGGAGTAGGTGACTTATGCGTAGATAATCGTTTTTGAACGGGCAAAATTGCTATAAGATAATCAAGCTAAACACTTGGACTAATGATTTCTTATGTTGGCTCGTTTGCTTTATAAATTTGTTCAGTACAAAAGGTCTAATTGAATTTCAGCGCGTTCGTATTTAGATACATAGGTATGGGATCTTAATCTTTTTTGCAATATCAATTTGACGAATTCACTTCTTTTTAAGGTATGTTTGAAGCAGTTGTCTCATGATGCGGATGACGGCAAGCTGGATTGGAAGTTTTCACTTTAGATAATTAAATTAGTATTGAAAACTACTGCTGAGTTTGTTTTCTTTCATCTTTCCTCAATTCATAAGGGCAAGTAAACGATTAAAATTTTAAAAAGGGGCTTTCACTTTGGCAAAAAAGCATGATCATTTTATCATGGATAGGCTCCCCTTATTCCTTAGTAGATTAAGAATTAATCGATGTGGTCGATTTGTTGGGTGAAATTAAAGTAGTCAACCTTGACGTTAATAACGGTGGCGTTATGGTTAAGTTCCCAAAATTATGCACAGGAAGCCCGAGGACACAGAACGGCAACGTGGTATTTTTGGCCTTTTGGTTTTATAGTAAAATTTGGGCCGTTAGCTCAGTTGGTAGAGCAGCTGACTCTTAATCAGCGGGTCCACGGTTCGAACCCGTGACGGCCCATTTGAAATCAACAGCTTATTTCACTACTATCTGCAATATTTCAGCATTTCGGGAGGGGAAAATGGTGGGGATTTTAGGTTGACAGTGTAGCAGGGTTAATTGCGCTGGTTTGATTGCGATATGCTTTATTCGCTGTTTCAATGAAATTTTTAATTTCAGCGGCAGAGTAATGCGTTGTAATTCGATCCGACTTGTGACCTAAAAGATCTTGTCGATCTTCTAACATAACTCCGGCTGCGCGTAGCCATCTTCCAAATGTATGCTTGAGGTCATGCACCACATTTGGGGTAATCCCACGGCTGGCTGTGTCTTTTTTTGCCGTTTCATTAAGTATCACTAAGCAGTCTTCACTGTTTTTCACATTACGTTTCGGAATAATAAATACGCTGGCTGGTATTTAATTTCGGAATAGCCATCTCCCATTCCCAACGTAATCGATATACTTCCTGTTCACGACAACCGGTATTTACTTTAAACAATGCCATTCTCTGTAAATGCAATGGCAATGCGGTAAATAGCCGATCTTGTTCCACCAAATTTAATGGATAAGGTTCGCGCTTATCGTCTTCTTTAAGTAATCGAATTTTGGGAACAGCTGCCAGCCACGTTAAACCATTTTCATCCATCCACTCACTGGCCGCCAAATTAAGCATTTGTCCGACAGTTTGTAAAGCGGAATTAAATGGTACGATTCTTCACACCTTCTTGCTGACGAGCATCAATAAAAGGTTGTAAAGATCCATGGTGGATCGTTTCAAGAGTGAGCTTACCAATGTAAGGATCTAACACTTTAATCCATCGTTTATCTTCTCTTAGAGAAGTTTTGGATTGTTTTTTCTTTAAATAACGTTCGGCAGCTTTACGGAAAGTGTGTTTATGACGGGTTCCAAATACGATGCTTTGTTGAAGATAATCAATACGTTTAGATAAAATAAATTCTGTTTTAAGCAAATCACGAGTTCCCGTACTCTAAAAAGCCCTGAAGTTCGTTTTCGTCTCATAAATTAGCTTCTGCTAGTTATGGAACGTACACTTCGAGCTTTACACTGCTCCACCCCATCGATCTAAATCAAGCCGGTCAAAGGTGATACCTTACCTTGAATGCCGATATGCAATTTTGGTAAAGTTAGTCGTACTTCCTTATTAAACCGATTTTTATTCATCCCGAAATATCGTCAAGTCTCTTTCAGACGAATTAATCGAGGTTGTATAGAACTTCTGCATAACTGAATTAAAATAATTCGAGGCAGGTCATGCGAAGATGGTCTCTAAGAAAAGGAGATCTTGATACGATGAAAGATTTAATTCAATTCCGTAAAATGAAAATCATGAATTGTAATTTTAATCTTTCCAATAGCTATTTTAAATGATCGGGTATTCGGGTGGAATAGCAATTGGAATTGGAGGGATTATTATTGAAAAAGCGGGTGGGAGAATATTAAAAAACAATCTGAAACTGATTACTTATCTGACACGCTTCATCCTGCCGTTACCTATTTTTGGCAAGTTAAAAATAGGTAACGGCAGGATGAAGCGTGTTAAAAAGAATTTCATGTAAAGTGGACATAGGTTTTGTGTTGGTTAAAAAGGGAAAATTTTGTTGGTCTAAAAATAGTGATACTCCTTGTTTAGGAAAGTTTTTTTCTTTAACATTCATAACATGAACAGTTGGCTTTACTCTCTATATTTTTCTCAACTATCCAACATAATAATCATTATCAGGTACCTGATAGCGGTCGCTTAAATCAAACAATCTGGGCTGCATCTGCTCACTCCTTGCCGTCTACTCAAGATTCCACTCATTTTAAGAGATTTTTGACTATTTCAAGAAATACCCTTAAGAAACTGTTAATTCTATTTAGCTACAATGTATAACTCGTGTTAGTGATATTCTTAGATAAACTGCCATTTGGAGCTTTTAAAAATGAGACGCATGCCTAAAAAAGATCACGAGTGCTTTAAAGAAAAAAATGGGCGAAAAAGATTTTTAGAATTTGAGTCGTTTGTTTATTTTGCTTGGTCTTGGTGTTGAGGAAGACACCCAAGTTCATGATCAAAGTGTTAGTATTCCCGCTGACCGAGTCGATTTCGATACACTAAAAGAACAATTGGAAATAATGGCGTAGAAATCTCCAGTTTAGAAAACTTTCCTCGCTTTTGTTGATGGAGATCAAATACAGATAGATGTAATTGTGTGCAAAAGCATTTTCGATCACGAATGGGTTAGGGAGACTCTACAGGTATAACAGATGAAATCGATCCCTTGGTAGAATATATAGCTGAGAATGAAGAGAAACGTGGCTTAGTTCCCGGATAATGCATGGAATAGTTAACAATCTTTTTATAGCTGCTTAATCTTACTGATTACCTTATTGCTTAGTGGGTGCCCAGTTCTTATTTCCAGCCAGCTTAGAAGATATTTCTCCACTTAACAACGATTTTTACTCAAATTTAACATCCGCTTGTGTTCCCGGTCTTGATTTCGGTTTTTAAAGTTATCGCTGGGAGCGTATGGGTCAATAAAAAATATCCTTTAAAACCAGGTAACATACGAAATTTCATTGTTTATAAATATAGCCCCTACTGCCGATGCCGCTAAAGCTGAACGATTTAATAAAGCCAACTGCGAAATTGTCAAATGCCATAACGGCATTAGAATGGTGGTAACGACACCAATAATAAAAAGATCGTAAGCCACCCGTAAAAAAAAACCAATACCCGTCGTAAAGACAATGCGCCAATGGAGTGCTTTAATATTGCCATTGTCATGGTCCGTCAGTTCATTCTTTACAACAATAAATGAGCCCATTATATACAAGTCCCATATCCGGATAATCCAATACTAGAGGTTTAGAGAGCAAATATTCAGCCGTATGCGTTGTCCAACCACTTTGAGTTTCTGCACGGCTTTCTTTCCATTTGCTAAAGTCACTGCACCCTAAATACATCAAAGCGACCAATTGCATTTGTTGATTGGGCTCTAAATTATTAATAGTCTCTTTATTAATAGTCTCTTTGAGTTCGAGGTAAGTGAGATCGTTTTGATGATCAGAAAGGATTTGCATGAAATCTTCTTCACTCAGCTCGTTGACATTTTCCGGAATCACGACCCCCTCTTTAGCATGAAATTTTCGAGCACGAACGATAATATCACAAACGATGAGTGGACTTAGATCAAAAGTCATAGCTTTCTTCCTGAATAGAAGAATAAACATACCAATCAGGATTAGAAGACACAAGTGGTAAGTTTCACTGCCGTTCGCACGGCTTTTGTGAAGTGATCTCTCTGTGATCCATCCTCGCCCTCTAGCGCTTTTATTGCTGTAAATCATAGAACTGAGACGTTAGCCGAGAATCGTTGAGAAAGGGATATTTTGTTTGACATTCCGGTTAATCTGATATATTGATAGCGAAAAATATTGGGGTAATCGTTAGAATAGGTTTTATATGCAGAAATGAAACTTCAGACCATTGCTTCCATCGCTGAAAGCAGGCCGATACAGCCTGTTTTTGCTTTTAGGCCCGCTGCCATAGGGCGCGCGGTTAATTACTTTCGCACCCAATTTAAAGGACGAATCTTATATGCGGTAAAAACTAACCCTGAACAACATGTTATCCAATTGGTGCATTCCCATGGTGTAACTGCGTTCGATGTGGCTTCCTATGAAGAAATTTGTACCATCAAAGAATATGTTCCCTCGGCTGAACTTTATTTCATGCATCCAGTGAAATCGCCTTACGCGATTCGCGAAGCTTATTTTAATTACGGTGTTCGTCATTTTTCTCTCGATTGCTTAGACGAGCTGAATAAAATTTTGCGTTGTACTGAAAATGCCAAAGACCTTTGCTTACATTTACGGCTTGCTATTCCAAATGCGTTTGCTGAATTCAATTTGGCAGAAAAATTTGGCATTAATCTACACGAAGCCCCTGAGTTACTAAAAACCATACGGAAAGTGGCTTGCAAGCTGGGTGTCACGTTTCATGTGGGTTCGCAATGTATGCACCCTGATGCCTACCGAATCGCCATTCGAATGGCTGATAAGGTAATTAATGAAGCAGGCGTAGAAATTGAATATTTTAACGTAGGTGGGGGGGTTCCCTCCATTTATCCGGGCATGATTCCGCCGGCGTTGTATATTTATTTCAAGGCGATTCATACAGAATTTGCGAAAATAGCCCACAACCGACCTCATTTGGAATTGCTTTGCGAACCAGGTCGTTCAATAGTAGCAGAAAGCACCTCTGTAGTGGTGAATGTCGAGCTGCGAAAAGACGATATGCTTTACATCAATGATGGCACTTACGGAAGCCTTTTTGACGCTGGTATTCCCCATTTTATTTTTCCAGTCCACTTGTTGCGTTCAAATCGTCCTACGGACAGAGATCTTTTACCCTTTAGTTTTTACGGTCCAACTTGTGATTCTTTGGATTACATGAAGGGTCCTTTCTATCTTCCTAACGATATTCAAGAGGGTGATTATATCGAAATCGGCCAGATGGGCGCTTATGGTCGAACTTTGTCTACTAAATTCAACGGATTCAAGCAAAAAGAGGGCGTTGTTCTGATTTCGGATGAGCCTCTTATGACGATGTATTCGGACGACTACATCACGCAAGAACCCCTTGAAGTCATTGCTGCTTAATTTTTATTAACCCGTGAGGAAATCATTGATGAAAAATCAAACCTTGCCGACCTCTTCTTTGAAAAAAGAATTGTTGCAACAAACAGTTGAACATATTGATATTACCCGTTTTGACGCCCGTCCGATTGTTGATGCGATGGATCGAATGTCATTTACCTCTCGAGATCTTGCCAGAGCAACGCAGATTTTTAACCGAATGCTTCAAGACAAGGAATGCAGTATTGTTTTGACTATCGCTGGGTCAACTTCGGCTGGCGGTTGCATGAAATTATATGCCGATTTAGTGAAATACAATATGGTGGACGCCATTGTGGCAACCGGTGCTAGCATCGTGGATATGGATTTTTTTGAAGCCTTAGGTTTTCGCCATTATCAAGGTACGCCGGCAGTGGATGATCGGCAATTACGTGATTTATATATCGATCGAATTTACGATACCTATATCGATGAAGAAGATTTGCAACGATGTGATCATGCCATTTTTGAAATTGCTAATAGACTTGAGCCTCGTCCTTATAGCTCGCGTGAATTTATTCAGGCTGTGGGTGCTTTTTTGCAGGAAGGAAAGGCCAAAAAAGAAGATTCGTTAGTGCAGCTGGCCTATGAAAATGATGTACCGATCTTTTGTCCTGCTTTTACTGACTCTTCAGCAGGTTTTGGATTGGTACTCCATCAAGTAAAAAATCCTGCTAAGCATTTAACTATCGATTCCATCCGAGATTTTCGTGAGTTAACAGAAATTAAAATTCAAGCAGGGACAACTGGATTATTAATGATCGGGGGTGGTGTTCCAAAAAATTTTGTTCAAGACACGGTAGTTTGCGCAGAAGTTATTGGAAAGTCGGTGGATATGCATAAGTACGTTATTCAAATAACTGTAGCAGACGTGCGCGATGGAGCGTGTTCCAGTTCGACCCTTAAAGAAGCTTGTTCCTGGGGCAAAGTAGATACGTCCTATGAGCAAATGGTTTATGCAGAAGCTACGTCCGTATTGCCGTTATTAACAAGCGATGCTTATCATCGAGGTTTTTGGAAAGATCGGTCGCGCCGACGCTACGCTCGGTTGTTTAATGAGTAATCGAAATAATGAAATGCCTTCCTCCTAAACAAGCTTTTTTAGGTTTGGACACTCAAGATGCCATGAGTTATGAAAACGCAAAGGCTGTCATAATTCCCTTTGGATTGGAGCAGTCTGTAAGCTATGGCGGGGGTACTGCCAAGGGACCCGCCGCGATGATTCAAGCCTCGCATGAGGTGGAGTTATTTGATGAAGCCCTTTGGTACGAGCCTTACCGTGACATCGGTATTGTAACCTTGGAAGAGCCCAAGATCGAAAATGACATACCAAAAGCATTGCAGCAATTGGAGGGGTTAGTAGAACGTGTTCTAGAAGACAAAAAGTTTCCCTTTATTTTTGGAGGAGAGCATTCGATCACTGTGGGCTCTATCCGCTCGTTTGTTAAACGGTGTCCTAATTTAGCAATTTTGCATTTTGATGCGCATGCAGATTTGCGCGATGGATACCATGGCGAACATTTTTCTCATGCCTCGACAATTCGGCGTTGTTTAGATCATCCGAATATCGAAGTTGTTTCAGCTGGCATTCGAAATATTTCTGCGGAGGAAATTTATTTTTTTGAAGCCAATCAAAAACGAATTCATATTTATTGGGCAAAAGATAAGAAAAATTGGGACATAAAAAAAATTATTGCTCCCTTAAAAAACCGTCCCATTTATCTCACATTTGATGTGGATGGATTTGATGCAAGTTTAATGCCTGCCACTGGAACGCCGGAGCCAGGTGGATTATTTTGGAATGATGCGCTCGAAATTATTGCTGCAGCGAGCCAGGTGGGGACTATTGTTGGCGCCGATATTAATGAATTAGCGCCCATTCCTTATTTTCACAGTTGTGATTTTTTAGCAGCTAAACTGGCTTATAAAATTCTTTCTCTAGCCTTCGTTTAGGGGAGACGTCCTGTTCTTCCCTCACTTTTTTCCACGATGTGTTTTTTTATTAACGTAATTGGCATAGCTTTTAATTGCAATGACTAAACGGTTTACAAACGTTTTACGTATCTCTTTAGAAAAATCTACTAAAAATTTAACCACTCCGAGTCCTAAAATACTCACTCCAAAATATTTGTCTATTAATGCAAATATATTAGGGGTGGTTGATTTTAATTGAGCTTTAGTACGGGAAGCTTTATTTTACTCAAAATTTTTAACAGAAACACTGAAGAAATTGCCACAAGAAGGACGATAAGACCGCAAGTTAATGCAATGAGGGCGGTGCTCAAATGAATATTCAGATAAAGGTAAAGAGAAACAATGACAAATCCCAAGCCGAGCAGCACCAATATCCAAACAAGACACAAAAGAACAATGCCGATTATAAAGGTTGTCATCATTTTTTACGGGTCAATAAGCGACTTACTATACTGGCTAATAAACTAGCGCCAAAAGGATAACCTACTGTGGCTAACTAACCGTTTCTTTTTACATTTTGCTTCAACTGTATCTAAAGTATGTTTGCCCGAGTAATGAGGTTATCTTTCATCGCTTCAGCTTCGCTTTTACTGCATTCAGTTATCATTGCTAAAATTAGCGAATTCTTGTCTAAGATCTCCGTTTTTAGTTACTTTGGGCATGGCCATTCTCCTTTGTGATTCTAAAAGAAATATAGCAACGGTGAATGGGAATGCGGATGGAGGTTTAAAAATTCAAATTCTTATTCACTTTCAGTCTAAAGTTCTTTTATTTTGCTAATACTAAAATCCCAAGCTTTTGTGGGCATAAGGTTTGGGGGGAATGACAAGTTCATTAGGATTTGTTGATACATCGACCAATATTGGGGCATCCTTAATTTCGAAAGCTTGTTTTACAGCATTTTCGAGCTAGTCATGACTTTCCACGCGGATACCTTCGCCGCCCATTGCTTTAGCACATTCAGTGAGGTTGGGGTTATGCAACGTAAACGTAACCCCCATTCCGGATATTCGGCAGCCTCCATTTTCATCCGCACTAACCCTAACTTATCGTTATTAAATACAAAAGCTTTAATGGGAAGTTTGTAAGTTACCATGGTAAAATAAAATCTCCCATAAGCATCGTAAAGCCGCCATCTCCGCAAAGGGCGACTACCGAATGTTTTCGGGTCAAGCGCTTGAATACCAATGGCTTGAACAAAAGCATTTGCCATTGAGGCCAGGTTAAAAGAGGCAATAAAATCGCGCCTTCCTTTCATTTGTATGTGGCGTGCCATCCAAATAATGGGCTTACCCGTACGTATCCGCGGTAGAGACAGCGTCCTTACTAGCATAGTGATCGATGTAATGGGCTAAGGCTTGGGGGCGAACGTAATCCTTATTGCTATGAGAAACGCGTTTTAAAATAAAGTAGCCTCCCATTTTTGGCGTTTTTCCTGCGCTTTCTTTAAATGAGAATCGTGTTTTTTTAGCGAATCATGGGGAATAGGGTTGTGACAGTTTTTTACATCTTTTTGGGAGGGTTCCGATGTCTGAGGGGACCGATAGGTGAGCAACTCCTTGACACGCTAACGCCGTTTGCGCAGCTAATAAACCTAAACGAGGCATTTGCTCGGGGGGGATAACAGTTTCATTATAAACAGAGATATCGTCGAACAACTGATCTAGATTAATTTCTTCGTGATAATCCCTTCCAATTTCATCTCGCGGTGTCTGAACTGTAAGGGCTAACACAGGAGCGTATTCGTATTTGGCATCGTACAATCTATTTATAAGATAAACGATAAACGACACCGGGTCCCACCGTTCCTACACAAGGGCCCAGTTTTTCAGTCAATTTAGCTTGGGTTCCTGCAGCGAAAGCACCCATTTCTTCGTGGCGTGAACAGTGATCCATTCGAAACGTTTATGTTTGTCAGTTCTTAGTGCATCGGCAAGATGATTAATGGCATCTCTCTAAAAACTCCGAAAATTTGTTGATTGCTGCATCCATGAATAATGTTGAGCATCATTTCCCATAGGGTAATACTCATGGTAGTTTCCTTAATAATAGCCTCTTATTATTAAAGAATAGATGTCACCTGTTTCTTTGTCAAACGTCTTATATTTTTCTTCTATTCGCTGAGTTCCTCACTCCTGTCCTATTTTTAAAGTCAAAAAATTGGACAATTTCATGAGCAACCACTTGCTT
The DNA here is from genome assembly GCA_001077715.1 of Candidatus Coxiella mudrowiae. Classification (GTDB taxonomy): domain Bacteria; phylum Pseudomonadota; class Gammaproteobacteria; order Coxiellales; family Coxiellaceae; genus Coxiella; species Coxiella mudrowiae. The sequence continues at coordinate 524,516 of CP011126.1, forward strand.
AAAAACTAAATAGGTAAATAAATAATTTTAAAATTCCATTTTCTTGGAAGGCGAGGGAAACGAGTTTTATTTTAGAACAGATTATTTTAGAACAGATATAAAAGTTTCTACAATTATCAAAATTTTTCCGGATCAAGAGGTATTGCATTGCGCCGGCAATTGAAGGTTAAGTAGTTTGCCTGAGGTGGAATCCCATATAAAGCGCTATGCGGAACAGGCCGAACTGACAACTACAATTAACGCTCAAAATATAATAAAAATGGATAGTGCAGGCACTTTACTTTTTCACACTTTAATAAGCCAGCTCCAATCATTAGAGAAAAGTTTAGAAATTCAAGGGTTGAATCAAAATACTAAAACTTTTACGGCCATTTTGTGCGAGTTCGCTCCTTTGATTACTGACATTATTGCGGCAGGACGAACGAGTACAGCATTTACAGTACAAATTAGCACTATGAAGGTGAATGAGGAAATCGACGTGCTGAATACAATGGGTGTATCCCCACTTGAACCTCTCGTTTTACCAAAATTTTTTACCTTATTAATCACGTTAACCTTGCTGATGGCTTGGGCAGATATTTTTGCAGTTTTTGGTAGTATGCTCATGGCTAAATCCCAATTAGACATTGGCTATGTGGCTTATTTAGACCGATTTCAGCATGCTATTCCTCTGCGTCATTATGTATGGGGTATGGGGGGTGTCGGGTTGATTAAAGCCTAAGGTATTCGGCTTAATTATTGCAGCTGTGGGTTGTTTTCAAGGTTTTCAAGTGGGCTGCGCAGATAGCGTAGGTCAAAAAACTACTCAAAGCGCAGTGCAATCCATTTTTCTTATTATCATTGCCGATGCTATTTTTTCTGTGATATTTAGCTGGCGAGGTATCTGATGGCTGCTTCTGAACCTTCTCAGCCTCTGATTGAGATTCGTGGTTTGCGTAATCAATTGGGGAGGGGAGCTTATTCACGAGGAGTTAGAATTATTCATTAATCGAGGAGAAATCGTTGCCATCATCGGTCCTAGCGGATGCGGTAAAACAATTTTATTGCACAGTATTTTGAAGCTTCAAAAACCTACAGCTGGAGATATTCAAGTTTTTGGTGTAAACGTAGCTAATTGTACAGAAGCCGAAGCTTTGTCCGTACAGCGGTGATGGGGAGTAATGTTTCAAAGCTCTGCGTTATTCAGTTCACTGTGCGTTTTAGAAAATGTTCTTTTTCCGTTACAGGAATATTTAAATTTAGAATCAGATACACAAACAGAAATTGCACTAACTGGATTAGAGTGATGCAGCGAATAAATACCCTGCCAAGAAGCTTAGCGGAGGTATGAAAAAACGTGCTGCCTTAGCCCGTACTATCGCATTAGACCCAGAACTTCTATTTCTCGATGAACCGACTACTGGATTGACTACTGGATTAGATCCTAAAAGCGCGAGCGAAATGGATGAATTAATTTTATATCTAAAAGAAATATCTAAAAGAAACTCTTGGATTAACGGTGGTTTTAGTAACTCACGATCTCGATACACTATGGCGAGTTTCTGAACGGATTGTTTTTTTAAGTGAAAGAAAAGTTTTAGCGGCTATGTCAATGTCCCAATTGGTTCGGCACCCGCATCCTACTGTTCAAGAGTATTTCAGTCGTGGTCGAAGCGCTTTTAAACACCGACAAATCTACAATACTTAGAAGTATCGGGGATAGGTCCTCAAACCCCAGTGCGATTTAATGGAGTTAAAATGGGTTACGTGCAAAAGATTGAATTAAATCGGGCCGATTTTCAGCAAGTAATTTTGAAGTTAAAAATTAGAGAGAAACACCTGTCACCACAAGCACTATTGCGACATTACCGATCCGAAGGAATTATGAGAACAGATTATGTAGCTTTAAAAGCATTGACCGCCACGGCCCCCGCTGTTATAATCATTCAATCCGGTGAAAAATATTCTGTTATTCCTTCCAAGCCCTCCTTGTTAATGAAATCCTCCTTGTTAATGAAATCCTCCTTGTTAATGAAATCCTCCTTGTTAATGAAATCCTCCTTGTTAATGAAATTGAGTACCGCTTTAGAGGAAGTTACTAAAACGATTAAAGAATTGAGTGACAATATAGAAAGAATTGAGTGACAATATAGAAAAAGTTTTTGATGAAAAAATCGCCGAGCAATTACTGCCAGTTTAGCCAATTTACAGAAAATAACGATGACATTGGCAGCTAATTCACAAAATATTAATTCAACCATGATCTCTATGAAAAAGTTTATGTCTAATAGTGCCAAATCCAGTGAACAGTTACCATCGATAATGCACCAATTAAATAGCATTTTAGCCGGGATGAAATTAACCGCGTACCAATTTGAATAACAGGACGAAGTATGAAATTGACAGTGCGGGATGCTCAATACAACTATGCAAAACGTATCCACTCAAATGATGCCCAGTGTCCAACAATTACTTGATAAATTCAATGTAATGGTTGTTCATTTACAACAATTAAGTAGGGATTTAGAACACAATCCATCAATTTTAGTTAGAGTTAAATATCCTTCTCCACCAGGTCCGGGAGAGAAATAATGGGAATTTTTAAAATGCATTTTATTTTATGCATTTTATTTTTTATTTACCCTTTCCTTTCCTTAGGTGCTTGCGGTCTTATAGCTGTTCCGCCAATATCCTAATTATCAACTTGAGGATTTGCATTCGATAAAAGTACCACCTGCTAAATCATTTGACTTTAGTTTCTACACCAATGGCTAGCTCCGGCTAGAAAACTTCAGGAATGATTTATGGAATGATTTATATGCTGACTCCCTATCAATTGAGCTCTTATGCCATATGCCAGTAGTCAGTGGGTTGCGCCACCTTCTCAAATATCTTTATTTTTTTGAGTGTTGCGTCAAACGGAACATTTTTTTACAATAATTTCATTACCCTTTTTTTGTAGGGTTAACATTATTTTGACACTCTTTTATTGAAATTGCAACAAGAATTTTTCTTTCCTAATTAGTCAGGTTCGGTTAACCGTTCAAGCTTCGTTAATTAAAAGTTCAAAAATAACCGAATTATGGCAAGTCAGATTTTAGAAGTTCTTATTCCGGCACCGAGTAATAACCCTTATGGAAGTGTTTGTCAGCTAATCGCGCGGGGCCGCTATTATTGGTCATCGCATTGCTTTATTTTGTGCTGCTCATGCGCGATAAATGCTGCGATAAATGCTATTTAATTATTTCTGATGGTGAATTGACAGTTCACTAGTGTTTGCTTGGGGAGACCGCAACTGTGATCTTGTAGGATGGTATTATATTCCCAGGTGGTGTTTTTTAAGTCTTCAATATTAATTCAATATTAAAAGGATAATAAACACTGGATAGTAAAACTACCCATTGACCATCGCTTGCTTTATAGATGCAGGTAGATGCAGGCAATGCGCTTTTTGGCAGGAGAATATACAGCTCCTCCAAAATTTTTTGCTTCTAAAATTACGTTTAAAGGAGTGGGCTGATAAGATTTTCAAACGGGGGGGGAATTATTAGAAGTCCAATAGCTTTTGCTATTTTGCTGTAAATTGGTGGGGGCAAGTGGCTCCCCAAATCTGCCAAGCAAAACCGATTCCTAAAATGGTTATCCCAATCTTCCTGAGTAACGATTGACGCATCGTCTCTTCTTTTTTACTTTCAATAGAGAACCTAAATAATTATAGCCAATCGGTGTATTATTAAATTATCCTTCCCGTTAGAAGGGAAGGTTCAAGCAAGGAATACTAATGCCTAAAACTGAAATTGGCCTGTTCCACTTAAATTAAGAAAAGGCAGATAAGGCTAAGACTACTAAAGAATTAGATTTAGAAAAGTATATCTATGCCGCCGGTATTGTCCATAGCAAGGATTCTTTTTATGCGCGTCAGTTTAGCGCTTCTTAATTAAGAGGAAATGTGGAGCCATATGGAGCAATTAAGAAAAGGTGGCGTATTTGTTGCCACAGAAATGGAAAGTTTTATTATTTTTACCTTAGCCAGTTTGTACAGTTATCGCTTTTCAAAAGGCTTTCAAAAGCCAAGTGAGATTATTAAAGTAGGTTTGATACTCACTATTATCCGTGGGATAAGACGCCCGTCCGTTCCAATAAGGAACTTATCGGAAAGGCTATTCAGCGTGCTCTAGATATTGGCATTCACAGCATTAAATTTCTATTCGACTTAGAGAACGAGAGTAAGTGGATAGGCACCTGCAAGCCTAAAGTCGACGTGACTGCGGTAATCTAGTTCCCATCGAAGCTTTCCAACTGTCTGCCCTTTCCTTGGAAGCTATTTTTGGGATAGTAAGTAATAACAACATCACTTACTCGCTGTAATTTCTCCCCATTAGAGGAAAAATGAGATTGAGGATAATAACTGAAGGTAATATCGGCCGATCCGACGGACTTTTCCTTCATTCCCTGAGATGCTGGGACAGTCGGATTGAAAACGGGGATTTATCGTGAGCGGCGAGGGCCCATTGTTGAAGGGAATTTTATTTCCGTAATATTTAAAGTTAAAGGCTAGGAAAAGGACAGTTAGCTGAAGAGCATGAATAATAACTGATGGGGACACTCCTCCGACTTCTGCAATCTTTCCACTGTTTCCATTGAGGGCCGAAGAAGGGTAATACTTGATGTTAAGCCCATCCGTTGATGGCATGGCTTGTTTATGTCCGATGATTTGATTAAGTTGGTGGAGCGTTTCCATTTTGGCATCATTCGCTTTGACAGATTCCAAATAGCCATAAACACTAACATAGAAGGTCACTTTGCGGAGTTTTGATGAGCACGGCTTAAAGGAAGCCATAACCGTCCGTGACTTGGGTTATAATTGTTACCTTCGGCGAAGCCTAATAAGGGAATAAGCAAGGCTATAATAAACTTAAAAGTGTTGGATTATAGGCTCTTTTGGCGCATGTGAAACTCCGCTAGGATGTTCGATTTGGCTTATATAAAGTATAAATGCCAAAATCTAGCATTGGATTATTTTTGCCAAGGGGCTTGAGTGGCTATGGTATTTAGTGTTCAATATGCCCCCTTAACTATATGAAATTACTGCGAGAGTGGCGGAATTGGTAGACGCGTTGGATTTAGGTTCCAGTAGGTAATCCCTGTGAGAGTTCGAGTCTCTCCTCTCGCACCACTGAACCTCTCTTAAAATTGTCTGGTTGAGTAAGGCCTTGCTAAAAATCGACGAGACTTAGCTCCTCATAGTAGAATTTCAAGACAGGTTCGAGAAGAAAATAGGCAAAGGTTTTATGTCATCAATAGAAAAGGTTGGGGGATTGAAACAGCGTTTGACGGTCACAGTCCCAGCCGAAGATATCGAGAAAGCTTATCAAAGCAGGCTTAAAAAGGTTACCCAAACGGCAAAATTGCCTAAATTTCGACCCGGAAAAGCGCCTCTTAAGAACGTGGAGCGGCGGCTTGGCAAGTCTATTCTCCAAGAGGTAGTGGGGGAGCTTGTTGTAGATACTCTGAGGAGGGCTGTTGAAGAAAATCACTTACACATTGCTGGTAAGCCTAAAGTGGAGCTCGGACAAGTATTACGAGGACAGCCTCTTAAATATGTCGTTAATTATGAAATTTATCCCGAAATTACCCTCAATACGCTCGAAGGTGAAAAGATAGAACGGTTAAACATAAACGTGTCCGAAAAGGACGTGGCTAACATGATTGAATCATTGCGTACTCAGTCCGCCGAATGGAAAGAAGCGGATCGAGCAGCAAAATCTGGAGACCGGGTTATCATCGATTTTGAGGGCACTCTTGATGGTAAAGCCTTTGAAGGCAGAAGTGCTAAAGAGTTTCCATTAGAGCTGGGTTCCCATCGCATGATTCCTGGCTTTGAAGAAGGAATTGAAGGAATAAAGCCGGGCGAGACCAAAGCCATCGACGTCACTTTTCCGACGGAATACCCAAGCGAAAATCTGGCAGGTAAAGCAGCTACCTTTATGATAAAGCTGCATAAAGTGTTAGAGCCTGAACTTCCCACCTTCGATGATAAGTTCGTCGAAAAGCTCGGTATTAAAGAGGGGGGTGTAGAGGCGCTCCGAGCAAAGGTGAAGGAAAATATCGAAAAAGAAGTTCACCGTTACGCTGAAAATAACTTGAAAATGACGGTCTTAGATAAATTGGTTGAGCGTAATCCCATTGAGGTACCCGAAGTGTTGGTTGAGGCAGAAATTGAGCACCTCCAAAATATGACTCGTCAACAAATTGCAAGCCAGATGGGCAAAACCGACGAAGCCAAAAAATTAGAACTGCCACGGGAGCCTTACCTTGAGCGAGCAAAAAAACGCGTGGTATTAGGTTTATTGCTTGGTGAAGTAATCAAACAACACGATATCCAGGCAGACTCTGCGCAAATCAGGTCACGGATTGAGGAAATAGCAGCTGCTTATCCCAAGCCCGAGGAAGTGGTTTCCTGGTATTATAATAAAAAGATGCTTGCCGAGGTCGAATCGGTTGTTCTCGAAGATCAAGCAGTAGCGGTGCTATTGAACCAGCTTGAAGTTGAAGAACGAGACGTAACTTATGAGGAAGCAGTCCAACAAGCACAACAAGGTGATTGATGATGAGTGTCTTAATTCCCATGGTGGTTGAGCAAACGTCGCGAGGCGAACGAGCTTATGATATCTATTCACGTCTTCTAAAGGAACGAATTATTTTTCTAATTGACCAGATTGAAGATCACATGGCCAATTTAGCCATCGCACAAATGCTTTTTTTAGAATCGGAAAATCCCTTTAAGGAAATCAATCTTTATATAAATTCTCCTGGAGGTTCGGTGAGTTCAGCAATGGCAATTTATGACACCATGCAATTTGTAAAACCTGATGTACGTACTTTATGTTTTGGACAAGCCGCCAGTGCTGGTGCCTTGCTTCTTGCCTCAGGGGCTCATGGAAAAAGACAATGCTTGCCGAATTCTTTGGTGATGATTCACCAGGTATTAGGCGGATATCAAGGTCAAGGTACTGACATTCAAATTCATGCCAAACAAACCAAGCGAGTCAGTGACCAGCTGACGGAAATTTTGGCCAAACATACGGGAAAAAGTTTCGAGAAAATTGAAAGAGACACGAACCGCGATTATTTCTTAACGCCGGAAGAGGCTTTGGAGTATGGCTTAATTGATTCGATAGTGACAGAACGACCCTAGCATTGAAATAAGTAATTTTGATCCCCATTTTCAGAAGAGGTAGTGAGGTAAGTAAATGAGTGAAGAAAAACCACAAGTTTTATATTGTTCGTTCTGTGGCAAAAGTCAGCATCAAGTTCGCAAATTAATCGCAGGTCCCGCTGTTTTCGTATGTAACGAATGCGTAGATTTATGTAATGACATCATTCGTGAAGAAGAAATTGCTCATGCTGTTGAGGTTCAGAAAAAACTTCCAACACCATCAGAAATTCATCGATTATTGGATGAATACGTCGTTGGTCAAGACTTCGCTAAGAAAGTATTAGCTGTTGCCGTGTACAATCATTACAAACGATTGAGTTCGCACACTAAAAAGGACGATGGTGTTGAAATTAACAAAAGTAATATTCTTTTGATTGGTCCAACTGGTTCCGGAAAAACTTTATTAGCGCAAACATTAGCTAAAATATTAAATGTTCCTTTTGCTATTGCAGATGCAACTACATTGACCGAAGCGGGATATGTGGGCGAGGACGTTGAAAATATTGTTCAAAAACTATTACAAAAATGCAATTACGATGTCGAAAAAGCAAAAACGGGGATTATTTATATTGACGAAATCGATAAAATTGCTCGTAAAACAGATAGTCCCTCATTGACTCGCGATGTTTCGGGCGAAGGAGTGCAGCAAGCTTTATTGAAATTAATCGAAGGTACGGTTGCTTCTATTCCTCCTCAAGGTGGCCGAAAACATCCGCAGCAAGAATATTTGCGAGTAGATACGTCCAACATTTTATTCATTTGCGGAGGAGCATTTGTTGATTTGCATAAAATTATTCAGCATCGTACGGATAAAAGTGGTATTGGTTTTGCTGCGGAGGTACGTTCGAAAGACGATTCCACAAATACTTCAGAATTAATTAAGCAAACGGAACCGGAGGATTTAATTAAATTTGGTTTAATTCCGGAATTTGTTGGACGGCTGCCTGTTATCGCCACTTTGGAAGAATTGAATGAAGATGCTTTAATTCGTATTTTAACAGAACCGAAAAATGCGTTGGCTAAGCAGTATCATAAATTGTTTGAATTGGAGAGTGTGCAAATTGATTTTCGTAAAGATGCTTTGCGGCAAATTGCTAAGCGAGCGATTCAGCGAAAAACAGGGGCGCGTGGATTACGCTCCATTGTTGAACACACTCTACTGGATTTGATGTACGAGCTTCCAACCGTCGTTGGTTTGAAGAAAGTCGTAATCGATGGAGGTGTTATTAATCAAACTTCGCCGCCGTTATTTATTTGTGATAAAGAAAAAATTCCTCGTAAGGTGGCTCAAGAATAATAAGGGATACGACATGGTAGAAGCAGCAGTCGAGAAATTGGAATTACCATTATTACCATTGCGTGATGTCGTGGTATTCCCCCATATGGTGATTCCTTTATTTGTGGGTCGGGCTGAATCGGTCAAAGCGTTGAAAATGGCCATGTCGCAGGATAAGCGGGTTTTTCTAGTCGCCCAAAAGGATGCTAATAATGACTCGCCGGGGCAAAAAGATCTTTATGAAATAGGAACGATTGCTACTGTCTTGCAATTATTACAATTGCCGGATGGTACTGTTAAAGTGTTAGTGGAAGGCTCAGAGCGGACTAGACTCATTCATTTAGAAAAAAAAGAAAATTATCTACAGGTTGAAATTAAACTCTTACAAGAAGAAGGCACAGAAGGCGGCGATAAAACGGAGCTGCAAGCGTTGGCTCGTGCCGTCCTTGATCAATTTGAGCAATTAGTAAAAATAAGTAAAAAAATTCCTCCGGAACTTTTGCCCTCTTTAGCAAGTATTGATGATCCTGGCCGTTTGGCTGACAGTATTGCAGCCCACATGACAATTAAATTAGATTCCCGTCAAAAGATTCTCGAAATTCTCTCTGTTAAAGAACGATTGGAAGTTTTACAAAAAGTTTTAGCTCAAGAATTGGATTTAGTTGAAGTTGAAAAACGAGTTCAAGGCCGAGTTCGGCAACAGGTGGAAAAAAGTCAGCGCCAGTATTACTTAAGTGAAAAAATAAAAGCCATTCAACAAGAGTTAGGTGAATTAGAAGAAGGTAGCCCTGTTGATGAGCAACACCAATTGCTCGAAAAGATTGAAAAAGCTGGGATGCCTTTAGAAGCTAGAGAAAAGGCAGTGGCTGAATTGAATAAATTAAAAATGATGCCGCCGATGTCGGCGGAAGCTACGGTTAGCCGCAATTATCTGGATTGGTTGCTTCAAGTTCCTTGGAAAAAGCGCACCAAAATCAGCAAAGATTTGAAGCTCGCCGAAGAAATTTTAGAAGCAGATCATTATGGATTAGAAGAAGTTAAACAACGAATTTTGGAATATTTAGCCGTACAACAGCGCGTGCGAAAATTAAAAGGCCCTATTTTATGCTTAGTTGGACCGCCTGGAGTAGGTAAAACTTCATTAGGACAATCAATCGCAAATGCGACAGGCCGTAAATTTGTTCGCATTTCCTTAGGAGGTATCCGAGATGAAGCTGAAATTCGTGGCCATCGTCGAACTTATATTGGCGCTCTTCCTGGAAAGATCATTCAAAAGATGGCAAAAGCTGGTGTTCGAAATCCATTATTCATGCTAGATGAAGTAGATAAAATGGCATCGGATTTTAGAGGCGATCCTGCCGCTGCTCTTTTAGAAGTTCTGGATCCGGAACAAAACCACGCTTTTAGCGACCATTATCTGGAAGTGGATTATGATCTTTTGGATGTTATGTTCATTGCCACAGCAAATTCTCTTAATATCCTCCCGCCATTGTTAGACAGGATGGAAGTCATTCGACTAGCCGGCTATACAGAAGAAGAAAAGTTGAATATCGCTAAACGTTATTTAATTCCACGTCAGCTTGAGTTAACGGGATTAAAACGAAAAGAAATGCTTATTTCTGATGGTGCGATTTATGAAATTATTCGGTATTACACGCGGGAAGCTGGGGTTCGAGGTCTGGAAAGAGAAATCGCAAAATTGTGTCGAAAAGTCGTTAAAGAAATTTTGACAGCGAAAGAAAAATTAAAACGAGCTAAAAAGGAAAAGCCCATCAAGCAGCGTCAAATAACCGTCCGCAATTTAGGAAAATATTTAGGTGTAAAACGTTATCGTTTTGGATTGGCTGAGGAAAAAGACCAAATTGGGCAAGTGACCGGTTTAGCTTGGACAGAATTTGGAGGAGAGCTTTTAACAATAGAAGCTCAAGTAATCCCTGGAAAAGGTAAATTCTTACATACCGGGCGCTTAGGAAATGTCATGCAAGAGTCAATTCACGCAGCCACTACGGTGGTACGGAGTCGCTCAACTGGATTGGGTGTTCCGGATGATTATTTCCAAGTGCATGATTTTCATATTCACGTTCCTGAGGGCGCCACACCAAAAGATGGCCCAAGTGCTGGTATTGGGATGTGCACCGCTCTAGTTTCAGCAATTACGCGAATTCCCGTACGATCTGATATTGCTATGACAGGTGAAATCACTTTGCGTGGTGAAGTACTTCCCATTGGAGGATTAAAAGAAAAATTGTTAGCTGCGCTCCGAGGTAATATAAAACATGTGATCATTCCTGAGGACAATAAACGAGATTTAAAGGAGATACCGGCCATCGTGACTCATGGTTTAAAAATCCACCCCGTAAAATGGATTGATCAAGTATTTGAATTAGCTCTGACTCATATCCCCGAAGTGGAAGCTCCTGTCAAAACTTCTCCGTTGAAAACATCAAGCAAAATCTGTAAGGAAGATCGACGGACTCAAACGCATTAATTATTGTTTATTTTCATGGCCAACAATCAGGAAAAATTACAATTCGATATCTTGCGTCTTTTAGATCGTGCAAAAAAGCGAGTGGATCAAGTTGAAATTAGTGCAGGTATCGAAACGGGTTTTTCAGTAGATGTTCGTCTGGGGGCTGTAGAAACCGTCGAGCATCATCGTGAGAATTCTCTTGATATTACAATTTATCATCAACAACGTACAGGTAGTGCGAGCACTTCGGATTTATCTTTTGAAGCGATGGAAACTGCTTTTGATAAAGCTTGTACTATTGCCCAATTTACTCAGGAAGATCCCTATGCCGGATTAGCAGACGTCGCGGACATGGCCTTGGATTATCCCAATTTGACGCTTTATCACCCCTGGCAAATTACCCCTAAAGAAGCTATTGAACTCGCCATAGAATGTGAAACCGTTGCGCGAAAATATGATCCTCGAATCAAAAATTCCGATGGCGCTACGGTGAATACGTATGATTCTTTTAGAATTTATGCGAATTCTCACGGATTTTTAGGTCACTATCCTTCGACCATTCATAGTATGAGTTGCAGTTTGGTTGCTGAACAAAACAACCAAATGCAGCGCGATCATGATTACACTTTGGCCCGTAGTTCCGATAAATTGTTGCCAATTAATCTTATTGCTCAACACGTAGCAGAAAAGACAATTCGTCGATTAGGAGCTAGAAAAATAACGACACGTCGCTGTCCTATTATTTTTGATGCACCTGTGGCCAAAGGAATGTGGCGATCCTTAATTTCGGCTATTCAAGGCAGTAATTTATACCGTGACGCTTCTTTTTTATGTGGCCAATTACATCAGCAGATCTTTCCTAAATTCATTACTATTTATCAGGAGCCGCATTTGCCCGGCGAAATTGGCAGCGCACCTTTTGATGAAAATGGCGTTAAAACTCGAAAAATAAATTATGTAGAAAATGGAGTGTTAACTAATTATATTTTAGACGCATACTCGGCAAGAAAATTAGGAATGAAGACTACGGGAAACGCGGAAGGAGTTTTTAATTTATTTATAACCGCTGGTGATAAGGACTTAATCGATTTATTTAAAGAAATGCAAACAGGCTTGTTTGTTACGGACTTGATGGGCCAAGGTGTTAACTTATTAACGGGAAATTATTCGCGTGGGGCTTTTGGCTATTGGATTGAAAATGGTGAAATTCAATATCCCGTCGAAGAAATTACTATTTCGGGTAATTTGAAAGAAATGTTTAAACAAATCCAAGTGGCCGCTAACGATATCGATCCCCGTAGCAGCATCAAGACCGGATCAATCTTAATAGAGCAGATGACCGTCGCAGGGGAATGATCTTCTAATCTCCATAAAATAGGGTGGATTAGTTAGTGCCGCTAGGCACGTAATCCCCTCTCTTTGTCTCCAAAATTGTTTTAACTAATTAATTTTTAATAAATTTTATAACGCCGTCAATAAGAAAACCTTAACTTTTCTCTGTTACACTAAATCATATCCCTCTGATGAGATCCGATAATGAAAAAAATCAGAGCTTCAAAAGTTACTTTCCCACTATGACCACCAAAAGGGCTGGAGAAGAAGAATCCTTGGAGAGCGCCTCCAGAAATTTTCGCATTAAAAGCGTTTTGTGAGACCCCAGAATATCAAAATTTAGCGGATGATGACGAAGTTTTATATGCACGTTTCCGCTTGATTCTTCGAGAAGACTAGACAACAAATTACGGATAGTTTTCTTGGCAGAACAAATTTATCTAGAAAAAGTAAAGCAAGCTCCAGATTGTTTGTGTAATGGAAGTCAGAAATTCCAGCAATTAAAAATACGGAAACTTTTTATTATCAAACTCCCATTGAGGATATCCCATTGGGAAACTACCTCATTTTAGATGGCTATGCTTTCGATGTGGAGGAGTTGGAAGCCTATGCAAGTGTGTCATCAAATAAATTATACATTAATTAATCGTCATATTACAGATCCTGGAGTTGATAAATCATTTCCAGATCTGTCAAAAGAAAAATTAAGGAATTATCCTATTCTTGGCGAATTCGCAAGAGCTTTAGATAAATCAATTAAGTGATCAAAAAGCTAATATCATTAAACTGGAGACAGTGATCGCTGTATATCAAATGCTTATTGGGATTAACAAGCTTTTTCATAATCACAAAGACGATAATGTTGTTGCTGCTGCACGAGAACGTCAACTTGAGCATGATTCTGATCGAATGCAAGGTGGAATTAAAGTTTCAGCAAGTATTGGCGTTCAGCGGAAGTTTCAGAATCATGCAGTAACTCTTAGCCCTCAAGAACAAGAAGCTTTAGATAAATATTTAATTCGCATCCCCCATTTATAGGGGGCGGGGCCTATATTACCGCCGGTGTCATTTGCTTGGGCTTTAGTAGGTGGTGATCATCAATGCATTCAGATCTTGCAATTTTATTTATGGTGTTTTGTTTTAGATTTTTATCCTAATCTTCGGATAGAAGAGCAAGCATCACCTTCGAGCAAGCATCACCTTCGAGCAAGCATCACCTTCTGTCCCTTTAGGCTAGCAATTCGGGAAAACACCAAGGCAAAAAAGCGGGTTAGAGAGAGGATCTGCTTCATTCAGCAGAAGAACGAGCTTTTAATAAATTTATCCTCAGAGTTAATTTTTGCTTTTATCAACAATTATTAGGGATCCTAATTAGTAATCGGTTAAATTCTAAGCAGCTAATACCACTGCTTAGTGTGAGTAATTCCCTTATGAGATTTGCTCAAAGACGAAGGATAGATTTTCAATCAACCATAGCCCATAACCAAATTCCAGCATTTTATATGGCATTATTAACGCTAGGAGTGCGATTAATTCAAAATTCAGAAAATGCACATCTGGGAAGATGTGGTTATTGGGCCGCTCGCTACAGTAATCCGAATGATGGCCTCCTTAAGGGATGGCCTTCCTTACGGGGTGTGGGAAATCGTCTTTATGATTACCGTTCTCAATTTTGGAGGGGTGTAAGCAACGATGCCGTTTACAAGATCATCAGATCTATAATGCGCTTAATGAAGCAGTGCAAACACAGGGAGGAATGAAAGCGATAGATGAGCTGCCAGAAAAGCACCGAGAGTAATTAGAGTAAGATAAGAGCTTTCACCTGTATCAAATTAATAGTGATTCATGTATTCGCTTCTTATTCTTCTTCCCGCGCGCAGTGTAAAATAGCACGTCAAATACGTGCTATTTTAGGAGATTCCTCTCGCTGACGCTCGGGATCACGTGTTCTCTCTCGAGGGTGATGTGTGCTCTCTCTCGGGATAACGTACTCTCTTGGGATGATGTGCTCGGATAGGGTGCCGACCAAATCCATTCATAAAAGTTTCAGTGCCTGTCTGGAAGTAGTTAATGCTTACTCTTCCTCACCGAACTTGTTATTAATTAATTCTTCAATCGCTGCGGCAGATTCTTTCTCATCATCCCCGGTGACGGTAAGCTCGATTTCGGAGCCGCAGTTGACGGCGAGCACCATAAGGCACATGAGACTTTTGGCATTGACTTCACGATCGTTGTAACGGACTAAGGTTTCGCTTTGGTAACGAGAGGCGAGATTAGTGAGTTTTATAGCAGCTCGAGCATGTAAGCCTAGCTTATTAATAATTTTTAGGTTTTTTCGGATCATTATTTTTTCTCATTTGAAACCGTTATTAAAATTAACACTGGAATCATAGCCTTCTTTTTTCAAGACTTGATTGCGTACCAGCGTTTCAATTAGAAGGGGCAAGTTTCTTCCTGCATAAACAGGAAGTATTATTTTAGGGAGGATTACTCCTAAAATTGTTTCCTCTTCGCAGACAGGATTAAGGGGATCCACAATCTCAAGTTTATCCTTAGGCTTGATTAAGGTAATTATTAAACTAATTTCATAGTGAGAAATAATTGCATCGGTTCCGAAGAGCTTAGAGACATCGAGCATTCCAACATCTGAAATTAAAATATAACCGCAGGCAACGGCAGGACAATTACCAATTAATTGATTATGTTGGTAGACAACATCAACCATATCATCACAAATCATTTGGTGACCACGATCTAGCAAAGCGAGAGTTAATTCGCTTTTGCCAATATTGGGTTCACCCATAATTAAAACGCCTAATTTATCAATGACAAGAAAATTGGCATGTAAGGATGTGGGTGTGCAGTTAGTAGAAAGCCCCGAAGTCATTTCGGCGCTTGGATAGGGTGACATTATCGGTGATCGCCTTTTTTAGCTTTGTATTTTGCTAATTGTATTTGCAATTTTTGGATTAAAAGGTCGACCGTTTTATACATATCCTCAGATTCCGCCTGAGCGTTAATTTTGCTGCCCGGTAATTGGAGATTGGCATCTGCAATCTGACGAATTTTATTGACATGAAAGGTAATATGGATATTAGTGATTTCATCAAAACAGGGATGTAATCGCTTTAATTTTTTTTCAGTAAGTCCACGTAAGGCTGGTGAAATATGTAAGCCATGACCTGTCATTTGAATTTGCATAGTACACCTCCTTTTTTATTATTAACATTTTAATTTTTTGTAAATCATTTGGGTTCTTAGATAATTCTATAAATCAAATTCATTTCCCAAATAAACTTCGCGTACGCTTTGGTTGTTTAATATTTCCTGGGACGTTCCTGTGGCGATAATACTCCCTTCATTAACAATATAGGCGCGCTCGCAAATATTCAGTGTTTCCCGAACATTGTGATCTGTAATTAAAATTCCAATACCACGTTCCCGTAAATGAATAATAATTCTTTTGATATCAAGAACCGAAATGGGGTCAATACCGGCGAAAGGTTCGTCGAGTAAAATAAATTTAGGATCCATAGCTAAAGCACGTGCGATTTCCACACGGCGTTTTTCTCCGCCTGATAAGCTGTATCCTGGGATATCTCGCAAATGCTCAACATGAAATTCTTGGAGTAAAGATTCACATTTCTCTTTGCGCTGCTGCTTGGATAAATCTTTACGAAGCTCAAGGATAGCCATGATATTGTTAGCTACTGATAATTTTCTGAAAATAGAGGTTTCTTGAGGTAAATAACCTATTCCCAACCGGGCGCGTTTATGCATAGGATAGAAGCTAATGTTTTCCTGATCTAAGAAAACCTCACCGCTATCTGCGGTAACTAAACCTACCATCATGTAAAAACTCGTAGTTTTACCTGCCCCATTGGGACCCAAAAGTCCTATAATCTGGTTGCTGATGGATAGCGAAACATCTTTCACCACTCGGCGCGATTTGTATTTTTTTTGTAATTGTTTGGCGCTTAAAGTTGGCATGGCTATTACGGTTCAACCACCATTGTCGTAGTGTTTTTTTCGCCCAGATTGATGGAAATCACGGTTTGTTTTTTTAATATCATACCAGATATGCGGCTCAGTTAAGATATTTTGATTTTGAGTTACCCGAGCATTTTTAATTAACACCACCTGAGCTTTGGGAGGATAATAAATGATCGTATTAGCTTCTGCATAGAGGCGAGCTTTATCTGTATTGGGAAGGGTGGTGTATAATGGAGGTGGGACCACCAATGACGAGAATCCGAGCGATTCGATTTGTAAGGGGATTGTTATAGACGATTTTGTCTCTAAAAAATTGGGTAGGCCCCTGGGGGGGGTATACACATGCTCTTTGTAAATAGTGATGTGATCGGAACGTTGGTAAATGATCTCGCTAGCCCGGACATGGTAAGGTTTAAATTGATCACTAGAGAGGAGACTCGAGGTCAGAGTCGGAATGCCGAGTAATAAAGCCTATTCATTATTCTCAGAATCTCTATTATTTCTTTATCGTTTTTTAGGGTGGTTGGCGTTCGCTTCATAAACACCTCGAGAATGTGAAAGTAAATGAATGAGACCTTTTTTTAGATCGGCGGTCATGCCTGTAGCTTTCAGCAAGGAGTCGGGACGAACAATGGTAACAGGTTGATCTGTTTGAGCAAAAGAGCGACGGGGAAAGATAGTCATATCCTGGGTGGTAATTGTAGTTTCTACTTCCATTGCTTGAGAGGGTTCGTGAATTTTTACGTGGTCCCACAAATAAATCCATTCAATTCCATTTTGGCTTTTACCGTGATCAGCATGAATAGTCCAAGGCACATGTTGAGAAGTGTAAATAAGGTAGTGAGGCGAGGTGAGACGAGAAGAATTTTTATAGGGGAAGTGAACGATAAAGGGGGAAACTAAATGGCTGTGTAAGTCACCCTGATCATCATATTGATAATAATCGACCTCACGCATAAAAGTATTGGGTTGATGGTCTAATTGTTGCTTTAGAAGCTTTTCGTGAGGAAGGGAGTTGGGGAACATCAGTGCCGTTGTAAGACAAGCGAGAACGATTAAAATTAAGCTAAACCCGACATTTTTATTCATGGCTGATTTGAAGGGAGAATTAAATCACAAACTTCACGCACAGCTCCTTCTCCACCGCGTTTTGTCGTACTCCAATGCGCTGATGAATGAACGGCGGGTACCGCATTGGCAACCGCAATCGCTAAGCCGACTCTCTGCATTATGGACAAATCAGGCAAGTCATCACCCACGTAAGCCACTTCTTTTTCCTCCAGTTGTAATTGAGAAAGCAATTCCTCATAAGGAATGCGCTTGTCACGTTCACCTTGAAAGACGTGTGAAATGCCTAACTCTTTCGCTCGTCGAAAGACGGCTTGATTTTCTCGACTGCTTATAATCGCCACCTCAACACCCGCCTGCAACAAGCGTTTGATTCCAAGTCCATCTTGGACATGAAAAACTTTTAACACCTCTCCATCGGTGCTATACCAGAGCCGGCCATCCGTGAGCACTCCATCCACATCAAGGATTAAGAGCTTGATGTACCGAAATTTATCGAGTGAGACTACTTCCATGCGCCCTAAATAACCCCCGCGCGTAAAAGATCATGCATATGGATGACACCCAAGGGGTAACGCTCTTCATCGGTAACGACAAGTGAAGTGATTTTATGTTCATGCATAACTTTGAGTGCTTCGGCCGCTAAAAGTTTCGGACGAATAGTAATCCCATTTTTAGACATAACTTCTTTGATTGGTGTCCGGTGAATATCGTAACCTTTGTCTAATGTGCGACGCAGATCGCCATCTGTGAAAACCCCTACTAAACGACCATTGTCGCCAATAACAGCCGTCATCCCCAAGCTCTTTTTAGTAATTTCGACCAAAGCCTCATCTAACATACAATCCGGTTTTACCGCCGGGATGTGATCTTTAGTATGCATAAGGTCATCGATGTGAAGCAAAAGGCGTCTTCCTAAGGCGCCTCCCGGATGGACCCGGGCGAAATCGTTTGCCGTGAAACCCCGAGCTTCAAGAAGTGCAATTGCTAAGGCATCTCCCATAACTAAAGTGGCCGTAGTACTAGAAGTAGGTGCTAGCCCCAGGGGGCACGCTTCTTGCTGAACACTGACATCGATGACCGTATCAGCAGTACGGGCTAAACTGGATTGAAGTTTGCCCGTGAAAGTGAGAAGGGGGATGCCTAATCTTTTGATTGTAGAAAGAATATTAATAATTTCAGGAGTCTCGCCTGAATAAGAAATCGCCAGGGCGACATCTTCTCCAGTAATCATACCAATATCGCCGTGGCTGGCTTCTCCGGGGTGAACATAAAATGAAGGGGTCCCTGTGCTGGCAAGGGTGGCGGAAATTTTTCGAGCAATGTGCCCAGATTTGCCCATTCCTAAGACAACCACCCGTCCTTTGGAAGCTAGGATGGTTTTACATGCTGTGGCAAAGTCTTTGTTAATGCGCTCTTGTAAGAATTGGATTGCTCGCAATTCTGTAGCAATGACGGCTTTTCCAAGCGTGTAAAATTTCTCACTGTCGCCCATAAGAAAAATACTAATGAATCACTGTATGAGTTTCGGTATTATAGGCAAAGTTATAACATGAATCACGGTGTTTATGAGTGTTGTTATTGCACGTAATTTAAGTTATTCCAGAAAGAATAATCTCATCTTCAACAAAATTAATTTCGAAATTGCCCGCGGGAAGGTGACGGCAATCATGGGGCCGAGTGGAAGTGGTAAAACAACTTTATTGCGATTATTGAGTGGGCAAATTAAGCCTTTTGAAGGAAGTCTTGAGGTTAATGGAATAAACAGCCTTTCTCTATCCCGTTCCAAATTAAATCAATTACGCCGAAAAATGGGCGTGTTATTTCAGCAAGGAGCGCTTTTTACAGATTTGAATGTATTTGAAAATGTGGCCTTCCCTTTGCGTGAACATACTAATCTGCCGGACGATATGATTCGAGATTTAGTTTTAATGAAATTAGAGTCAGTGGGATTGCGTGGGGCTACTTCTCTCTTCGTCAATCAATTGTCTGGAGGGATGATTCAACGAGTGGCTTTAGCTCGAGCAATTATGCTCGATCCTGAATTAATGTTGTATGATGAGCCTTTTTCAGGGCAAGACCCGATTAATCGTGGTATTTTGCTGAGATTAATTCGTAAATTAAATAAAGCATTAGGTATGACTAGCGTCCTCGTTTCTCATGATTTTATGGAAGTAACCGCCATTTCAGATTACATTTATGTAATTGCCGGTGGAAAGATTATTGGCAGCGGGTCTTCTGAAGTAATTAAAACGGCGCAAGACCCTCAAATCCGACAATTCGTGAATGGTTTTGCAGATGGTCCAGTTCACTTTCGTTATCCTGCATCCGATTATCGCCAGGATTTATTGTTGTGATTGTTCGAATTCAATCTTTGGGCCACTTGGGTATTGAGTATTGTCGGCGTATCGGGCAATCGGGATTTTTTTTATTGCAAGTAATCGTGCAACGTCCGCGTTGGTTAAGAATTTGGCCTTTATTAGCTGTTCAATTGTATCGCGTAGGTGTGCTGTCTTTAGCTGTTGTTTTATTATCGGCTTTATTTATTGGGATGGTTGTCTCTTTGCAAGGCTATCATATTTTGCAAAAATTTGGCGCGTTGCAGGAGTTGGGACAATTATTAGCCTTGACCATCATTCGAGAATTAGGCCCTGTTATCACAGCTCTATTGTTTGCTGGTCGTGCTGGTTCGGCTTTAACGGCTGAGATTGGTCTTATGCGAGCTACGGATCAATTGGAATGCATGGAAACAATGGGAGTGGATCCGCTTTGGCGGGTAATTGCGCCGCGGTTTTTGGCAGGATTAATTGCCTTACCGCTTTTAACACTCTTATTTAATCTAACGTCTATTTATGGTGGTCATTTAGTGGTTGTTGGTTGGATTGGGTTGAACAATAATTTCTTTTGGTCGAACATGCAGGCGGTAGTAAGTTTTCGTGGCGATATTTTGAATGGTGTGATTAAGAGTATGGTTTTTGCACTGATTATTACTTGGATCGCGCTGTATCAAGGATATTATTCAGAACCGAATGCTGCGGGAATGAGTCGAGCAACGACAAAAACAGTAGTTTATTCGTCCACAATAGTATTAGCTTTAGATTTTATTTTGACGGCTCTGATGATGGGGGGCTGGTAATTTGAGTAATCGAACGATTGAATTTATGGTTGGCCTTTTTATGATTGCGGGGTTTTTAGCGTTAATAGCTTTGGCATTTAAAACAAGTGGATTAAAATCCCTAGGCGAAGAAAATTATTATGTTATCAAAACTGAGTTTGACAACATCGGTGGTTTAAAGGTTCGTGCGCCGGTAATGATTTCCGGTGTTACTGTAGGGCAAGTAATGAAAATTACCTTAGACAGGAACAACTTTCAGGCTTTGGTCGTTCTGCAAATCAATAAAAAGATAAATAACTTGCCCGCAGATACCTCAGCGACGATATTAACTCAAGGATTATTCGGAGCGAATTATATTGAATTGATGCCGGGTTTTGCATCAGTCAATTTAAAAAATAATGATTGGATTAAAACCACTCATTCCGCACTAATCTTAGAAAATTTAATTGGTCAATTTATTTATAATTTTAAAAAATAATCTTTAATTTTTTATTCTGTAACAACGGTAGAGCAATATGAGAATAATTAAGCGATTATTAGAAGAATCTATGGTAATTTTTTTGAAAAAATTAATTAAAAATGCTATTTTTATTATATTACTATTCTTTTGCAGTTTTGCCTCGGCGAGTACCTCTCCTCTTATTTCCTTACAAGATATTGCGAACAAGATGATTTCTGAATTACAGCAGCATCAATCCCAATTAAAGAATAATCCACAACTGATTAATCAGATCGTTAATCAACAATTGATTCCCCATATTGATGTGGATCGAATGGCTGGCTCTGTCATTGGTCGTCATTATTGGCAAACAGCCACCCTTGCGCAACGCAAATTGTTTATTCGGGAATTTGAAAAAATGGTCGTTTCTACTTATTCAATGGCACTCAGTTTTTATGATGAAGACCAAATCAAGTTTCGTCCACTGCAGTCCAGGGTAGCCAATCAAAAGGAAGTAAATGTGGAGAGCGTAATCCTCCGGCGAAATGGTCAACGAATTCCCATTAGCTATAATTTAGTTAACAATGGACGCCAATGGAAGGTCTATGATTTCAGCATTGAGGGAATCAGTTTGGTACAAAGTTACCGCTCCCAATTTTCAGGAATACTTGCTCAGGGAGGACTCGCCGCCTTATTGAAACGCTTGGTTGCCAACAACCGGAGATTTTAATGACATCAAACGTGTTTAAGGTTAGTGGCGCAATCACTTTTGAGACAGCATTGGCCTTGCGGAAAAGGGGTGATCGCTGGATTGAAAAAGAGAAAGACATTTTGGTTGATTTTCAAGCCGTGGATCAATGTAATAGTGCTGGATTGGCTGTCATGACGGCGTGGTTACGCCAGGCAAAACGACTTAATAAATCTGTTGGATTTATTAAGATCCCCAGTTCGTTGCGGGTGATCGCTGCCGTTTGTGGGATGACAGAGATTTTAGGGATCAAATAAAGCCATATGGACAAATTAATTATTGTAGGCGGTGTGCCTTTAAATGGCGCCATACGCATATCAGGGGCAAAAAATGCTGTTTTGCCAATTTTAGCAGCCACGCTATTGATTGGAGAGCCAGTTATCTTAAGTAATATTCCCCACCTCAATGACGTGACTACTATGATTGAATTGTTAGGTCGGATGGGGGCGCAAATTACCATTGACGAACGTATGAGTATCGAAGTGGATTGTTCGATTATTCAGAATGTTCATGCTTCTTATGAATTGGTAAAGACTATGCGTGCCTCCATTCTCGTTCTAGGGCCTTTATTAGCTCGCTATGGAGAAGCAGAAGTTTCTTTGCCTGGGGGATGTGCCATTGGTTCTCGGCCTGTGGATGTTCACATCGATGGGATGCAAGTGTTGGGTGCCAATGTGAAATTAGTGGATGGTTTTATTCGAGCTAACGTAGACGGACGTTTAAAAGGTACGGAATTGAATTTAGGCAAAATTACAGTGACAGGGACAGAAAATCTCATTATGGCAGCAAGCTTGGCGGAAGGTCAAACCATCATCCATAATGCGGCTTGTGAGCCTGAAGTTCAGGATTTGGCCAATTTTTTGAATAAGATGGGTGCGCGAATTTTCGGAGCTGGGACAGACACCATCGTTATCGATGGCGTTGATCGCTTATCGGGAGGGCATTACCATGTTTTACCCGACCGAATAGAAGCAGGAACCTACTTGGTTGCCGCAGCGATGACACGAGGGCATGTCCGAATCAAAGACGTCCTACCAAAAACCTTGGGGGTTATCTTGGAAAAACTCCACGAGGCGGGAGCGCGGATTAAAATTGGAGATGATTGGATCGACCTTGATATGGAAGGGCGACGACCCAAAGCGGTCGATGTTAATACGGCTCCTTATCCTGAAATGCCTACTGATATGCAGGCTCAATTTATGGCACTTAATGTGATTGCTCAAGGTAATGCTGTTATAACCGAAACTGTTTTTGAAAATCGATTTATGCATGTGCACGAGTTGCGCCGAATGGGGGCCGATATTAAATTGCAAGGCAGCAAAGCCTTCATTCGCGGGAAAGAAAAATTAACCGGTGTGCCGGTTATGGCAACAGATTTACGTGCTTCAGCTGGGTTAGTTTTAGCGGGCCTCATGGCACGAGGCAATACCATAGTCGATCGGATTTATCATATTGACCGAGGCTATGAATGTATCGAAGAAAAGCTAGCACAATTGGGAGCAGAAATTCGTCGTGTTTCTTCCCATGTGTATGCGATAGAAGATGCTGCTCAAAGAGGACGGTTATAATAATTCTTATTGAAAAGGATGTTCCTGAGGGAACCCCATTAATTTTCTTATCCATCCCGGTAATGTAAATCTTTGTTGAAGCGCTGCGTCAATAGAGTATTTTCCTATGCCTATGCCTAGTACAGCAGCGAAACTTATATAGTAATACGCTCCTCCCTATACATCACAGGGTATTCCCACCCACCACCTGGATTGTCCCAGATAAACCCAAGATGAAAGTGTTTTCCTAAAACAGTTGCGATTAGGAGGTAAAGAGGAGGTAAAGAGGAGGAGGTAAAGAGTAATTCCGATGGAGCCAAGACGGGTGAAAAATCCAAGTCCGATGGCTATAGTGCCTCTGAGCTCGCAAAGCCCTGCTAAAGTTACAATAAAATTAGGATCTGCGATTGATTTCTAGATCAATGAAAGCTTTTACATTTGCACGAAACGAGATCGGTCCAGCGAATAATTTTTCTGCAAAATGACCAATTAAGTTGTAACCAATATAGAGGTGAACAAAAGTCAAGTGCTATTCAAAGGCATTAAGTCGGATGGGAATTCCGTAAGGAAACTTCTGACTTACCTCGAAATGAATGACATTTTGATAGGCGGTATTTTGATAGGCGGTATAAAAAAATAAAATTATTAGAAGTAAAAAAACTAAGGAGGATTGGTGTGGCTGAAATAAATAAATTATTTATTCCTAGAATTCGAATTACTGTAAGAATAAAAAATACAGCAAGCGAAAATCCCACGCGCGGGGATTTATAAGTTAGCGTTAAAAAAACAACGGCTAACACGTTCCATAGCAAAAAAAAAGCAAATGCCATCTACAAAAAAAAGGTAAAAGAAGGTAAATAAAAATATTATAATTAAAGTAATAAGGGTGAGTAACCAGGCTATACTAATTATTACTAATTATTCCAGAATAAAAATTCTTAAACATTTTGTTTTCCTCGAGCTCGTGAAGCGAACAACGTTAAGGCAGACCCAAAGAAAATTAAATTGATACCCACGAATAATCCTATTGTCCAAGTATAATATTGGGTCAAGCCGGTCCAAATGGCAAAAGAAAGAATCAAAGCGATGATGCCGCTGACTAAAAGCCATTTCCAATGTTTATTTTTTCTCGAATATGAAGAGAAAGTGCGACTTTCGGTAATCCCCTTATCGGTGATAAAGTAAGCACAACAAGTCTGGAGATTATTAGGGCGCCTAACAGAGTGAAGGCAAAAGAACGAAAAATACTGGCGATTTGATTGTGCATAAGTCCAATAGGCGCATAGATGGCAGCGAGAGTAATTTTCATAGCGATCACCGCGAAAGTAATCTCTTTGCTTCCTTTCGATCGTTGCTATTAGGGGTTTTCACCACTCTCAATATGGCGATAAATTTTTCTAACATGACAATAGCATCATCAACCACTAATCCAATGGATAACACCAAAGCAAGTAGAGTAATGACATTAATGCTAAGGCCGAATAAATACATGGCGCCAAAAGAGACAATTAAACAGATGAGGATAGTAGGAGCAATAGGCAAAATGACTGTGCATAAACGTCCCAAGAACAAAAAAAGATGATGAAAATTAAACATAAAATGGCCATGCCAATAGAAAGATATACTTCATGAACAGATTCGTTCATGTAAGTAGAAATATCGAAGGAGGGAACGATTTCCATCCCTTGCGGTAATTGTGGTTTCAGTTGTGTGAGTAATTGATTAACGTTCTTTGCTGCTTCAATAGGGTTAGCATCGGTGGTATTGTTTATGCTCAGTAATACACCAGGCTTGCCATTAAGCGTTACAATACTTTAGTCTGAATATGTCATCGCCTAATTTTGCTTCCCCCGATG
This sequence comes from Candidatus Coxiella mudrowiae, assembly GCA_001077715.1. GTDB lineage: Bacteria > Pseudomonadota > Gammaproteobacteria > Coxiellales > Coxiellaceae > Coxiella > Coxiella mudrowiae. Next base: position 549,558 of record CP011126.1, read on the forward strand.
TCTTTAACGCGAATAAGATAGCTATTGCTATTTTTTACAATATAATATTATTAATATTAAATTCATTGGCGGTATGGAGTTTAGTTTCGGCCGTAATGGGGTAATTAATAGAAGTTCCCTTAATTTTGCCGGTCGGAAGCTCAATATTGCTGTTTTAAATGGCTGCTTGAACATCATTAACGCTCAATCCCAGCGCCGCCATTTTTTTTCGGAATCCAACCAAATGTGGATGGCATATTGATTGGCGCCTGCTACCTCTACGTCAGTAATTCCCGATATTTGTTCGATTTTTTGAACGCTCTCTCATTGAATGCGCTAAATCCCACGTCCATTAAACTCGTATTGCTCCAACCCACTTAACAACGGGGGCACTAACGCTGCTTGGCAATTGTGAACGGGCTTGTTCGACTTTATCGCGTATTTGGTTAGCAATTTGATAAAAGTCAGAGCCGGATTTTAAGGTCAATTGGACGAAGCTTTCGCCTTAAAAGCTTTGGGATATCATATTATCAATACCTTGAATGCCACTAATCCCTTCTTCCAGTGGAGTGGTGATGCTTGATTCAACTAATTTTGCATTAGTGCCCAGGTAAGAGGTCGTAATATTGATAATATTTTTTTCGAATTTGGAAAAAACGGATGTTGAGACTATTAAATCCCATTATCCCAATTACAGAGGACAAGATAATACTAGCGCGAGGACCGGTCGTTTAATACAGATTTTGGGAGAGATTCATTGGACAATCTTCACTCTTTCCTCGTTGTTAATTTGATCCTGCCCGTGGTAATAATTTGGTCGCCTTTCCCTAACCCCGAAATAATTTGCACCTTTCAATAAGGGTGTGCGCGCTACTTTTACCGGCACTGAAACCGCTTTGTTTTATTTAACTTCGAAGACGTAGTAGCCATTTAGGCTCGTGAATAAACTATTTTCTAGGATTAAAATAGCATTCTTTAAAATGCCTAAAGTTTGTGAAACAGTGATAAATTGACCCTGTTTTAAAATTCCTTTTTCGTTATTTAACAAAGCATGAGTTTCAACGGCTTAAGAATTGGTATCGATAAGGAGCGAAGTAATTGACTTTAGCCTTGAAACTTTGATCTGGAAGAAAGTCCGCCGTGATTAAAACCGGCTGATCCAATTTTATTTGCGGAACAAATCGGCTTGGTAAATTGTAAACGAGATTTAATTCTTATGTTGATCAATCAATGTCATGACTTTTTCTCAAGGGCTCACATAATCGCCTAAACTAAATTGTTTAGCTCCAATATAGCCACTTTAAAGGCGCCGTCAGAGTAGTTATATCTTGTAAAGCCGTTTGATCGGTTTTAAGAAGAGCCTAATCTTTGTCTAGAGCGATTTCGTCATTATAGAGCGTGGCTTGCAGAATTAAACCTTGTTTTAGAGCTTTTAAATCACGTTGAAATTGTAACTGACTTAATTCTAAATCTGCCTGCGCAGCCGCTACGTCGTCTTGTTGTTTTCGATTGTCTAACTGGATAAGAACTGAGCCGGTTTTGACGAATGTGCCTCCTGGTGTGAAAGCTATTTTAGTAACATACCCCGCCACTTTTGGACTGATGTCTGTCTGATTATTTGCTAAAGTCCCGGTCGCTGTGGCCCCGTAGGCATATCGGTCACCTCCACAGGACTTAATTTACCCAAACGGGGAAAACTGACGGGGCGGCTGTTTTTTTATGTGAAGAAAATACGAAAACTCCAACGACAATCACGCAAATGGCTGCACCTAGGGCAAATAAAAATTTCGTACATCTTTTCATCAATTGCTGCTACTGCGTTGGCTGAATCACTAAAAATAATTGTTCGGAATCTCGCGCTACCTTTAGCAGTAATTGCTTAGGTTTTTTCTCTGCAATATTCATTAATTCGCTTACTGTGGGAGTTACTTGATTGTTAGCGCTCAAAATAATATCCCCCGGTTGTAAACCAGATAATGCGCCCTCACTGTGATCATCGATGCTGGTGACCAAAACACCGCTTAAAAATGTACTATCTAGTTCGAGATCACTAAATTTCTGTAACCGCATTCCTCCCAAAAATGGAACTTTACGTTCCAGAAGCACATCTTTAGGATCACCTACTGTAGCTGTTAATTTTTCGGTTTTGTGGTTGCGCAGTACGGTTAAATGGATGGTCGTTCCAGGTCGTACTAATCCGAGCATGTTGTGTAATTGTTCAGAAGTATGGATAGGACTCTGGTTGACGCATTCAATGATGTCTTGTACTTGAAGACCGGCTTTCTCCGCGGAACTACCAACAACGACCTTAGTCACTAAAGCGCCCTCGCTGTGTTTTAAATTGAGGGCATTAGCCAGTTCAGGAGTGATATTTTGGGCAGTCACTCCGAGCATACCTCGCTCCACTTTTCCATATTTAATTAATTGTTCGGCGACGCTTTTGACCATATTGCTAGGGATGGAAAAGCCGATGCCGATATTTCCGGCAGAGGGTGTGACAATCGCTGTATTGATACCCACTAATCGACCTTGTAAATCAATTAACGCACCTCCTGAGTTGCCGGGGTTGATGGGGGCATCCGTTTGGATAAAACTTTGAAAGTTATCAATACGAGGTTCTTGGCGGTCTAAAGCACTGACGACACCAGAAGTCACCGTTTGAGTTAACCCAAAGGGGCTACCGATAGCTACCACGAAATCCCCTACTTTCAGTTGGTTGGAATTGCCAAAGGGAAGTTGGGTTAAATGTTTTGCTTTAATTTGAATCACAGCAAGATCAAATCCTTCGTCTTTTCCGATTATTTTAGCTCGATATCGACGACCGTCTTTAAGAGTTATTAACATAATTTTTTGGTCTTTTATCACGTGAGCATTGGTAACAATGTAACCTTTTTGGGCATCGATAATGACGCCTGAGCTAACGCCCAGAACTTTTGTAGGAGTTAAATCTTGCTCAGTTTCCGGTTGGAATGGGTTAACTGGTTTTGGAATGAGTTTTTCCACAGCGATATTAACGAGGCTGGGAGTAGCTTTACTCAACATAGGTGCAAGACTGGACACTACTTTGCCATTGAAGTCGGGAGCTAAATGTGCATAACCACTGAAAGGAAAAAGAGAAAGTGCCAGGGTAATACTACTGATAATAACGCATGCTAATTTTTTCATACTCACTCACCACTTTAAGATACTAGTGAATTTCAATGGACTATAGTTTACCGCTTTCTTAGGTATTGATCCATATAACCGTCGCCATTCGACCAGTTTGTCCTTTTTCTCGACGATAAGAATAAAAAAGCTGGTGATTGAAATAGGTACAAAAGTGACCTCCGTAAATACGGTGGACGCCTAAATGATTGAGATTGATGGTGGCTAACTGATAAATGTTAGCCAACCAGAGCGGTCGTCTTTGTGGGCGGTAAAGGCCTTTTGATAATCCGTATGACGGTTAAGAAAAGCTTGCCGAACCTCCTCTCCAACTTCAAAGCCCAGGGGCCGATAGCGGGCCCGAGCCATACCAGAAAATCATTGGGTGGAGCTTCAAACACTGCAAAAGTATAGTTAATTATTCCCGCCAAACCTCGCCAACCCGCATGGACGGCCGCAATTTCACAGCCTTTAGTACCGGTGATCAAAATTGGTAAGCAATCAGCTGTTAGAATGGCACAAACTTGTTGACGCACGTTGCAGTAAGCGGCATCGGCTGTGGGAGGGGAAGTAGGTAGTTGATTAAGACAAATAATTTGGTTACTGTGGATTTGGTTAAGCCACACACGGGGGGTAGCGAGCAATTCTAAGGACTGGATTAATTTTTGTCGGTTGGCTTGGACGATTACGGGATTATCATCCACATGAAGAGCTAAATTGCCTGCCTGGCGGGTAGTAGTGGCAGCTTTAATATGAGGGAAGTGCTGGCCAATCGGGAAAGATAAAGTTAGGTGGCATGGGCATTGTCTTGTGCTAAAGATTTTAATAAATCCAGCATATCTTTGGGTAGAGGAGCGTGCCACTCCATCGTTTGCTGGGTCAAAGGATGAGATAGCTGCAAAGTGGTTGCATGAAGCGCTTGACGATGAAAAGCTTTTAGAGTAGCTTTGAGTGAGTTGGAAAGGAAAGCGGGAACACCGATATGACTGCCATAGACGGGATCCCCGACGAGGGGATGATGAATATGGGCCATATGGACACGGATTTGATGGGTGCGGCCCGTTTCTAACCGAATTCGAATGTGCGTGTGTGCTCGATAGCGTTGAAGAATGCGAAAATGAGTGATTGCTTCTTGGCCATTGTTGAGGACGGCCATACGAGTGCGATGTATCGAATGACGTCCAATTGGAGCACTGATGGTTCGACCGGAAATAGGTATACCTTTTACAATAGCTTCATATTCTCGACTAATTTTTCGTGTTTTCATGGCTTTGGTTAATGCATGATGGGAGATTAAATTACGAGCGATTACAAGGAGCCCTGAAGTGTTTTTATCCAATCGATGAATGATTCCTGCGCGAGGGAGAATAGCTAATTGGGGATCATAATGAAGTAAGGCATTGATTAATGTGTGGTTGAGAATACCGGCCCCAGGATGGACCACCAGCTCTGCGGGTTTATTAATAATAAGTAATGCTTCATCTTTGTAAAGGATGTTTAAAGGCAGTGCCTGAGCAATCCATCGTTCACTGGGGGCAAGGTGCGTGGTTATTTCAATCAGTTGATCGACTTGTACTTTTTCCCGTGTAAGCATTTTTTGAGTGCCATCGACGCGAACATGTCCGGCTTGAATCCAATTTTGTAGTTGGGAGCGAGAATAATCGGGAAATAACTTAGCCAAAGCTTGGTCAAGACGTACTCCCACTAATTCAGTCGGAACGATGCCTTTTAAAGAAATTTTTTGGGGATTCATGGAGGCATGATATCAGATTCTGTAAGCCTTGACCCTCGCCTACTTTCTCATATCCTTCTTCATGAGATGAGCGATAAAAACCACGGTTTCGTTCTAGAATGAGTTGCTCTATAATGGCTGCGTTTTTTATAATTGCTAGCACAAGCAAGAAGAAGGACTCATGAAAAAGTTATTTTTTATTCTTACTTTTCTTTATCTCTGCGTTTTAACGAGTTGTGCAGGAAAAGACGTTGATCCTTACCAAGCGTATCGTGGGAAAACCTCGATCGAATTATTTACGGCTGGTGAAAAAGCTCTGGCGAAAAAAAATTATTCAGAAGCTGTCAAAAATTTTGAAGCGTTGGATGCCATTTATCCGTTTGGTCCCCATGCCCAACAGGCTCAGCTCGATGTTATTTACGTTTATTATAAAAATGGAGATATTGCTTCAGCTATCGTTGCAGCTGATCGTTATATTCGATTATATCCCCGAGGCCGTCATGTGGATTATGCTTATTACATGCGAGGGATTGTTGGATTTGACTTAGGATTATCTTGGGTACAAAAATTAGCGGGCGTAAATCCTGCGTCTCGCGATATAAGTACTTTGCAACAATCTTATAGAGCTTTCGCTACGCTCGTAGATACGTTTCCCCAAAGCCCTTATGTTCCCGATGCGTTGACACGTATGAAATATATTCGTAATTTAATGGCCCAACGCGAAATTATGATTGCCCAATTTTATCTGAAACGCCACGCTTATGTCGCAGCTGCTAATCGCGCTACGTACGTAGTGCAACATTTTCAAGGTTCGCCAGAGGTGATCAAAGGCTTGGCGATTATGGTCCAAGCTTACCGTGCGTTAGATCTGCCAAAAATGGCGGATTCCAGCTATCAGTTATTAAAAATTAATTATCCAAATTCACCTGAGCTCAGAAAGTTACCCGGCTGAAATTCTTTGTAAATTAAGCTAAGTAATTTGGTATCCAAAAAGAAAGCGCTTGCTTTAATATTTCTTTATTTGGTTGGTTTAGAAATGAAATCATTCATACCAGCCGCGAGCCACCGTTGTTTAATTGGGCCGTTTTTCGACGTTAATGCGATAATCGATGTGCGCTACGATTTCCGTGGAATGATTTCACAAACTTCGATGCCATTCATATCGGTTAACTGAATGTCTAAAAAATAAGGTCGTAATTGTTTCGATAAAAAGCTAAGGCTATTTTGCCGTCTTTGACCAATCGCACTTTACAATTTAAATTTTTAAGGAACGAAAGATGGATTTGCTGCATAAGCGAATTGTCTTCTACGAGTAAAATATGGGGCTTTTGTAATTGGTTTTTTATAATTTCTGAAAAAGCGGATACCATAATTAATTGGTGTAGCATCATCCCTGTTCTCCATGATAACAATTACCGCCTAAAAAATGAGGCGACAACAAGCTACACTAAACATGTCAGGCGATGTGTGGTGAACATCTCCGTGTATGTCTGAGAGAAGTAGTGTGCGAGCTATCGCTTCAAACCTTTTTTCAGGCCAATCAATACTTTTATTAAAAGCATGTTGGCCTTTTTTGTTTTGTCCCGGATATTGAACTAAATTTGGTACAAATGGTACATACAGATATTTGCTATTTTTATGTGAGATATTTCTTACCTTACAGGGAAGAGGGTGGGAAGCTGAGGAGTCAATCATGAAAGAGGTGAAGGATGAGCGGGTTAGCCCGAGCAAAGCCTGTTCAAGCTGTGAGGGAAATGACCCAATTATCTCGACGAGAATTTGCCAAAAAACGAGTATTGCCAACACGACCTTACAGCACTAGGAAGGCGGAAAAAACACACTTTGCTAGAAAAATTGGTTCGACTCTATATTAAAGCGCTTTTAAATCTCGGTGTGTCCATTGTAGTTAGGATTGGTTAATGCATAGAACAGGCCCTGTGCCTCAATACGTGGGGCAAGTGGTTTTTCAGGAGGAGCCGATGGTTTTGCAAATAAGTAAAATCTCAACTACAAAGCAGAAGTAAGATGAGAATATCCAAGAAGAATTGGATTTATTTTTAAAGAAAAAATAAAATGCAGTCCAGTTTGTAATACCCGATGATGCTATGGAGCCCCGTTTCATAAAAGCAGAATGTAGCAGGCAGGCATTCACAGTTATGCGAAAAATATTGAGAAATTAATTGGTTTGGATTGTATTATTTTAATACAATGTGGTGATATGTTAGTATGAACCTTATTTAAAGGCGATATTGAGGGTTATGATCATCTGAGCCCCATCAAACAGAAAACAAAAGTATCCAAGCCTTTTATTTATAATGCTGAACTTGTGAGTGCTGCTCCTGTAATTTTGGCAAGACGAAAATCCCCTATTTAATAAAGTTTTTATGTTAAACTCACTGTGATTAGCTCAAGGAATTATTGTTAGACACGCCTCATTATTACAGCACGGTTGCTGTCTTAGGTGCCCATCTTTTTCGTCGCTTACTTCACACATAGCTATAATCATCATCCCTTTTCTTTACTATTCCTATTCCATTTCTGTCGCCCGTTTTTTGGGTTTGTCACTTCATTCCTTATTGTTAGTTATCATAGCAATAGTTATTTTATTTGAAATCGTACGCTTGAGACGTAAATGGGTTTTATGGGGGCAGCGTAAACGCGAAGGGCGTATGGTTTCTTCTTTTGCCTGGACCGTTATTAGTCTTTGTGTGGTTTTATTATTGGCACTCGGAAAACAATACGCTATTCCCATTATTGCTTCCTGTTCTCTCGTTGATCCCCTCCTTGGCGAATTACGAGACATACCCGATTAGGCACAACGTGGATTTTTTTCTGGGTGTGGTTGTTGTCATGCTAATTTGGTGGTTGGCGAGCTCATGGTTTAAGATTGATTGGCTTCTTGGTTTATTAATGGGGCCTTTGGTAGTGATGGTAGAATGGAGAAACTTTCAATGGATTGATGATAATGCATTGATGATGTTGATTCCGCTGTTGGTCATTTTAATTCTCTATCGATAAATGGAAAGGCAGGTAAGTTTCAATTAGATTGTTAGAAAGGAGTATGCTGTGTTGGCCTTGGTCTGGATTCTTTTATTCCTTATCGTGAGACTTGTTCTTGCATTTAATCGGGCTTTCTTGATTGTTTGGATAATTAGTTATGTTTTTGTTCTTTTTTCTTGTTTACGCTTTTAGTAAAGCCACTTTTTGGGGTTCTAGTTAGCTTATGGGTTGTATTTTTAATATTATCCGTTTTATTCAATGTATTGTCATTACGCCGAAAAATTTTTTCATGTAAACTTTTATCTTTACTATACCGTCAACGAATGCCCCAATTATCAATAACGAAACGTGAAGCATTGACTGCAGGAAATGTAGGGTGGGAAGGAGAATTGTTTAGTTGGAATGCCCGATTGGTATAAATTACAAAGCATTCCTAAAGACAAATTATCAGTGGAAGAACAGGCATTTTTAGATGGCTCTGTCGAAGATTTAATGTGGCCATGATCGATGATTAGGATATAAATCAACAATTTTTTAATATTCCAAACCAAATTCGGGATCATTTAAAAAAAACAAGGTTTTTTTGGATTTATTATTCCTAAATTCTACAGCAGCAAAGAATTTTCCACTTTAGCACATAGCCAAATAATCGCCAAAATCGCCAGAATGAGTATTGCTGTTGGAACTGTAGTGAGTGTTCCCAACTCATTAGGCCCGGTGGAATTATTGCTTGCTTATGGAGCTGAAAAACAAAAAAAATTATTATTTGCTCCGTTTAGCAAAGGGTGAAGAGATCCCTTGTTTTGCTCTAACAAGCTCTGTTGCAGGATCGGATGCTAGTGCAATTAAAGATTACGGCATAGTTTGTCATCACGAATTTAACGACGAACGAGGGCTAGCTATTCGATTAAATTGGAATAAACAGTATTACCTAGCTCCTGTAGCTACTTTGCTCGGTCTGGCCTTTAAACTCTATGATCCAGATCGGCTTAATTGGAGATCAAGAAAATATCGGAATTACCTGTGTAATTAATTCCGGTACAAACTTCTGGTGTCGTAATTAGATGCAGACATTCCCCCCCTATGCTCAGAGTTTCCAAATGGTCCCACTCAAGGTAAAGACGTTTTTATTCCGATCGATTCTATTATTGGAAGAGTGAAAATGGCGGGACATGGATGGCGAATTTTGATGGAGAGTTTAGCAGCAGGACACAGAAAGCCTTAACACGTATTGGGAGGTATGGATTTTTAATTGAAGCGCTGCGTTTGTTTACAGTAGCTGAAGTGGATCAAGGTTATAAATCAGCTTTAGCTTCAGTGATCAGTAAATATCACATTACTCAATTGAGTAGATAAGTAGTTAATCACGCCATGGATATCCACGGAGGTAAAGGAATTTGCATGGGTCCTCATAATTATTTAGCTCAAGGTTTCATTGAAAGCCCAATGGGTATCACTGTTGAAGGAGCTAATATTTAACAAGATCAATTATTATCTTAGGTCAGGGAGCTCTTTGTTTCCACCCCTACGTTTTAAAATAGATGAAAGCTTCTCAAAAAGGCAAATTAGAGAAATTCGATGAAGCTATTTTTTCTCATTTAGGGTATTTCTTTTCCAATCGTGTACGCGCTTTTTTCTGGCATTGAGTAAAGGACGTTTTGCTCGTGTTCTACTTGGCGAACTGAAATGCTATTACCAAAAATTTTCACAACTCTCAGCAGCATTTGCTCTTGTTTCTGATGTTGTGATGCTGACAATGGGCCGATCAATTGAATCGAAAAGAAAGATTATCTGGGCGATTAAGCAATATTTTTAGTTATCTTTATATCGGCTCTGAAGTAATGAAATATTATGAATTCGAAAATGAAAGAGAAATGGAATTAGTTATGGGGTGGGTTCGTGAAAGTTTATTATATCACATAGAGCAGGAGTTCAATGAATTTTTAGTAAATTTGCTCCATCAAGGATTAGCTAGATTTTTATGCTCTATTGTGCTTCTTTTGGGAAAACAGATAAAACCTCCTACAAAAAAATTAGGTGAAATGGATACAGAATTATTTTTGTATCTAAGTCAGGTTCGAGAACGTTTATCAAAGCATGTTTATATTAAAAAAACACCAAATAATCTGATCAGTTTAATCTAAATAGATTTAAATAAAGTTATTTCTGTAGAGTCTTTAAAGAAAAAAAATAAATCTTGCTCTTTGTAAAAAATAAAATTAGTGGAAAGACTTGTCTAGAAAAAAATCAAAATGGTAGAAGAAAAAACAATAATTAGAGCCGATGAAGCGAAACAGTTACAGGAAGCTTATCCAATGAGGTTACGAATTATTGCCGTTGATGATTTCGCGTCGGACGAATAATATCCAGATTTTGACCAAAGGAGAGGAACTAATGGATAAAAAGTAGTTAAAAACCTATCCTGTTGGGGTACCTGAAACCATAGAGGTTAAAAATTATCGCTCATTCAACGAGGTAAACGAGGTATTCGAAGATTATTATAGACAATTTGGAATCCAAACCGCTTTTATAAATTTCAATGTGTCCTTGACTTATTACAATCAATTAGATAATTTAAGTCTCGATTTTTCTGCTTATTTATAAAAATACCTTAAAATGAAAAAAGGTGAACGTTTTTCAATTATATTTCCTAATGTGTTGCAATTTCCAATTGCTATGTTTTGTGCTCTTCGGTCGGGAGTGGTCGTTGTTAATTGTAATCCACTTTATACTGAACGAGAATTTGATTTTCAATTAAAAGACGACGATGTGACGGAACTTATTGTGCTGGAAAATTTCGCGAACGTTCTTTCTTCTACTTTAGAAAAAGTAGATCTCAAACATATTATTGTAACGAAATGGGTGATTGCCTTGTCTGGAAAGCCCCTATTGCTATTTAGTTTTAAAATATATAAAGAAAATGGTACCATCGTTGGATAAAGTTAATGTTCAAGGGGATGATATTGCTTTTTTACAATATACCGGAGGAAAAACTGGTGTGCCAAAGTAGCGATGTTAACTCACCGTAATATATATCCTGTCCAATGTTGCTCAATGGTATGGGTAAAGACAGCCTTATCTGTGGGGCAAAAAACTGCTCTAGCGACGCTCTTACTATATCCTATTTTTTCGTTGACTGTTTGTTGTTTTTGTTTTATTGGTTTGGGTGCTAAATGTTTATTGATCACAATCTTCGAGATATTAAAGATTTCATTAAAACATTAGAAAAGAGACCATTAACGGTTTTAGTTAGTATTAATACACTTTTCAATTTATTATTAAAATCACACGGATTTTTTCGATCTGATTTAACTTAATTAAAATTGACTATCGGCGGTAGGATGGCTGTTCAAAAATCAGTTTCTGATAGGTGGTTTGAAAAATAGGTAAAAATTGTTGTAGAAGGTTATGGCCTAACTGAAGCAAGCCCCATAGTGAACATAAACCTATCTTTTAACGATAGTATTAGTTTTCCGGTTCCGAATACAGATGTGTCCATTCGGAATGATAAAAATAAAAAAGTACCCTTGATGAGGAAGGTGAGCTTTGTGTACGTGGACCGCAATTAATGAAAGTCTGTTGGAAAAAAATCAGATGAAACCGAGAAAGTGATTTACAAAGAAGGATGGCTCTTTACCGGTGATATTGTTCGAATGGATAAAAATGGTTTCATTTATTTATTGGATCGCAAGAAAAGATATGATTATTGTTTCCCAATTTTAATTTGTATCCTAATGAAATTGAAGAGGTGTTGTCTTCTCATCCCAGCATTCGCGAAGCAGCTGTCATTAGTGTGCCTAGTGAAAAATCCGGCGAAAAAATTAAAGCTTTTATTATAAAGAAGGATAAATCCTTAACAGAAGAAGATGTTCTAAGATTTTGTCGTAATCAACTGACAGCCTATAAAGTTCCTAAAGTAATTGAATTTCAAGACGATCTACCGAGGTGATAGATTTTTATAGATTACTATTCGAATTTTTTCTTTTAGTTCATCAGTGAGGGAATTATTTTTACAAAGAACTACGAATAAAATAATACGTTCATCATCTTGCCAATCCTGACTAGTTGCCAAGCAATCGACGATTTCATCAAATTTTTCAACTTGCTAGTAAATTTCTGCTGTACCAATCTGAACACCACCGGGATTGAAGCTTGTGTCGGAGCGGCCATAAATAATGATGCCATTGTGTTTGGTGATTTGGGCATAGTCTCCGCATGCGCTCAAACGTCGGGATATTTGTCAAAATAAGCTTTTTGATATTTTTTCTATCTGGATCATTCAAAAAATAAATAGGCATTGCAGGAAAGGGTGCTGTACAAACCAATTTGCCTTTTTTTGTCGATAACGGGTTTTCCTGCTTCATTAAAAATCTTTACATTCATTCCGAGACCAACACATTGCAATTCATCCCGCTAAACCGGCAGTAGAGGATTCCCAAAAGCGAAACAAGAGATAATATCGCTATCTCAGAAATTGATGACAGTTGTACGTTTGTTTTTACTTCTTGATACATATAATCAAAACTTCTCAGTAATAAAGGTGAACCTATATTTAAAATTGTTTTTAAATTTGATAAAAGGTACGTTTTTTTAGGTTTTAAATTTAACTTATCAGAAGATTCTGTAATTTTTGCTCCAACGTCTAAAATAGAAATGGTTACTTTTTCGATTAAATCAAAAAGGGTTGTAGGAGTGAGATGAAAAAGCGCTTCATTATAAAGGATGACTGTAGCCCCGACAAAAAGGCTGCTGACTAACCAATTTCACATCATCTAGCTGCACGTGGTATAAAAGAAAATGCGATCTTCAGGTGTAAGTCAGTATGTAAAATTAATTCTTTCAAATGTTGAATTAACGTGCCACGAGCGCTGTGTACCATACATTTAGGTTTTTCAGTGGTACCTGAAGAATAAAGAATGTAAATCGGATGATTAAAGGGTAATTGTTCAAAATAAAAGTTCTTGGAATTACTTTTTAAGCAATTGCGATAAAATTTAGAATTTTTTAGTGAGTTGAGGGCTAATTTTTCTTCGGTGATTGAGACAATAATAGTCTGGATTAGTGAAGGTAGAAAATTTTTTAATTGGCGAATTTTTTAAATGATGAAAGGTCTTGCCCTTATAAGAATAGCTTTCTACCGCGAACAATACTTTTTGTTCGATTTGCTCGAAACGATCGACCAATCCTTCCAAACCAAAATCTGAGGAGTAGGCCGACCAAATAGAGCCAATGCTGGTAAGTCGCCAGCATAGCGACAACAGTTTCAATCCGATTAGACATAAAGCCAAACGACACGGTCACCCGGTTTAACCTGGCGTTGGCATAGAAAAGTAGCAATAGCAGCAACTTTGTTAAAAAGCTTATTCTAAGTAAAAGTTTTAAAATCGCTTAGCTCTGAAATAAAGATTAAGGCGGGATGGTGCTCCCTTCGAGGTAATAAATTTTCAGCGAAATTGAGTTTTTCTCCTAAAAACCATTTCGTATCTTGTATCTGGGCAGCTTTTTAGTATTTCAGTAGGTTTTTGAGATTCTTTTACTTTACAAAATTCCCCAACTGACTGCCAAAAAAAGAGTTGGATATTCAATTGACCAACGATAGAGCTTTGGATAATAGTCAATTTTTAAGCAAAATCGTGTATTAATAAAAGGAATAAGGTGTGTCATTTAGCTTTGCGTCAGAGCCTCTTTAAGAGGGTCTCCACAATGGCTGTTCCGTCATCGCTTATACCTCGCGTTTCCGTAAGGAGATAGTATTGCACGAATTTGTATCTGATGCTAAGTTACATTCCTCCAATGTAGGCACGTAGCTCAGTGGTAGAGCACCACCTTGACATGGTGGGGGTCGTTGGTTCGATACCAATCGTGCCTACCAGTTTAGCCCGAAGCATCCTATAATTTAGAAAAAAATTAATAAGATATAGAATTTTGGTGCAGGACCTCTCGCTAGCTCTCTCAAAAGAATCTAATAAAAGTTTGCTTACCTCTGTTTAAAGCAAATCGGCCAAAACCCCCAGGTTAGTGGGATTAAAAGTTTCATCTCATAACGATTAAATTATTTTGCTTCCCAAAATTTTTATCGTTCTGTAGGTTTTTATTTTTTTTAGAGTTTTTTTCCTTTAGACAACAAAGTTTTAATAGGGTTTTAAGATATTCAAACTTACCGAAGAATTGGTTAAGAGTTCCTTGGAAATTTTCTTTTTATAGCCCATCTCTTGTAAAATTTTATATAAAGCAGGGAAGCTATTGGCAATTAAATTTGAAATATAATTGATCGTTAAAAATGCTGTCGATAGTGCTTTAGAAACTTTTCTTGCTTCAAGATTGTAAAGTATATCCACAATTTCTTGACTGCTTAAATTGGCTAGAAAGAAAAAGATAACTTGTTTTTCTCGTTTAGTTAAATAAGGGGGGTTGCGAGCTTTACCTCCAGTTTGAGCGTAAGAAGTTTTATTCAGATAGTGATAGAAATTTAGGATATTCATTTTAAGATCTTGAAATAAAATGCCTACGACGTTATTGGTTGAAGAGTTAATTAAAAGAGTTTTAATGGCAATATAAGGTATCAATCTGTTATAAAATCGATTAATTTTTGAGAACCATCTTCGGTGAGCGGCTGCTCATTCATAACTAGTTGATCTTATTAAGTTATAATTAATTCAAAATTACGATCGTTATCGTATAGCAGCGGCAGACAAATCCTTTTGCCGATAATTTCTTTTGCCTCAATACCCATGTGTTGAGCGAAATAATCAGACCAAAAATATGTTCTGATCGGCAGTTTTTTTACGTTCATCATTTAATTATAGGCATCGCCTGAGACAAGAAAGATATAGAGGTTACAATTTTTTTTAAAAAAAGTATCATCAGAAGAATCAACTGGGCGAGATGTTTCAGCCATGTTATTTTAGATCCATTAGGGACTGATAAACTTCATTATAGTCTTGGATTGGTTAAATACAAAAAAAACCTATTTATTATGTCTAATTTTATTGATTAGCTTTCCTTCCGTATCAGCAGTATTGATTAGTCGTGCATTGCCAGCTATTAGTGATTTTTTTCATGTCTCAAATGGCTATACTCAGAAATTTATTATTATTATTTTTGTGATTGGATATGCGTTAAGACAACTTATCTATTCACCTTTTACTAATCGGGTTTGGTCGTAAAATTGTAACGCATTTGAGAATTAGTCTTTATTTATTAAGTTGTTTAATTTTTTTAATTGGTATTTACCTCCATAGCCTTGAAATTGTTTTTTGGGGCCGCTTTCTTATAGAATTGGGTTCAGCCGTATGAATGATTATTAGTTTTACGATCATTAATGATTTTTATTTTTCTGAACAAGCTCGTCTGCTAGTAAGTTATACCGTATTGGCGTATGCATTTATTCCTGTATTTTCTATCAAATTGGGTAGTTTTGTTACAACACATATATCCTGGGTTGGTTGTTTCTATTTTTATTTGATACGGTATTATTATTTTTTTATTACTACGTAGTTACCAGAAACGCTGGTGACCCCAGAATCACATCGCTCTAAGATTCAAAACGTTACTTCGTAGTTATTTTCAAGCGTTGACTACGTGGTGTGTAGCTTTATTTTCAATTTTATGCACTAATGACGACGTTTATTTATATTGTGGCCAGTCGTGTTCTCTTTTTAGGTATCGATGAAATTGGATTAACCTCTGCCCATTATGGGATGCTGCTGATTATTCCGTACAGTGGATAATTTATCAGCGCCTTATCGGCTAGAAAAATCAGTCAACGACTATCCGATTATCAAGTCATGTCATTGGGTTATGGAAGTACTATTTTTAGAAGTCTATTAATGTTTATTTGTTTTTTGTTTCATTATATAAATGTATTTAGCTTAATGATTCGCATTTTTTTATTATGATGGGCTTACCAATGACCTATAGTAGTGTGAGCGTGATGGCGTTAGTTGGTTACGAAGAAAAAGCTACTGGAGCCGCCATTATGAGTTTTATAACAATGAGTGTCACCTTAGTAGCGGTATTCGTGTTAACCCTGCTACCAAGAAAAAATCCGCTTATGATGAGAATGCTGTTTATTGTTATTTTAGCATTCGCTATATTAGCCTTTTGGAAGGCTAATATAGCGATTTGGCGACAGCTAATTTCTTAGCTTTTAATCTGATTAATTTTTATATGCCTATCTTTATAGGCTTGATACTGTTCGAAAAAGAAATTGGCTATAGTTGCCTTTCCCTTTGTTAAAAGTGGATGTTCATTAATCTTGGAAAAGGATTGAATTTCAATAAGGCTATTAGTTTGAAATATTTCAGTGGCCTTTAAAAGATCCTCGGGATATAGGATTTTCTCAGTTATCGGTTTTCCTATTTGAGCAGCAATTTTGATAATTGTATCTCGGGTAATTCCAGGCAAAAGACCGTCCTCAATTCGAGGAGTAAATATTTTTTCATTAATCAAAGCAAACAAATTTCCAATGCTTGTTTCAGTGATAGCACCTTTCGTATTAAGCATTAAACCTTCGTGATATCCTGCTTTAATAGCTTCTTGTCTTGCCAATATGAGTTCTAAACAATTTAAGTTCTTTAATCGGCTTAAAAGAGAAGCTTCATTTCGCTTAATATCTGTAATGTAAAGTGTAGGCGAAATTGGGCGGGATGAGCTAGAAAGTGTAACAGTGATCAATAAGGTAGGGGATGGATTAAGAGGTGCTTGAATCCCTTTTGGCGAAGGGCCCCGACTCAAGGTGATTCGAAGAGAAGCTGCTGTCGATATTCGATTAATTTCTAACAGTTGTTTGCATTGGTTTTTCAGTTCGATTAGGGAGAATTTAAAAGGAATTTCTAATTTTAAAGCGGAAGCTGCCAGCCGATGGTAATGTTCCTGAAAGAAAAGTAAATGCCCTTTTTCAACTTTAATAGTTTCAAATAAACCGTCTCCCAATAAAAATCCTCGGTCATTACTATGAATGACTGGTGAATCCATTGAATCAATATTGTTGTTTATTAGAATCTTCATAAGATAGAGTAATGAAATTATCGATTAATTGGAGCCCTTGTTCTGTCAAAATAGATTCTGGATGAAATTGTACGCCGAATGTGAGATAAACGCGATGGCGAATCGCCATAATCTCGCCTTCTTGACTTTCTGCCATAATTTCCAAGCAATCAGGGATCTGATTTTTGCTGATAATGAGTGAATGATAGCGACCTGCAGAAAAAGGATTACGAATTTTAAAAAAAAGAGATTGTTGATTGTGGTGGATCCGACTGGCTTTCCCATGCATGGGATAATGAGCACGGCATACCTGTGCGCCAAAGGCATATCCGATAGCTTGATGTCCCAGACATACTCCTAAAAGAGGAATATGAGGGGAGAAGCGTTTGATAACATTGAGGGAAATGCCGGTTTGAGTGGGTCCCCCAGGGCCCGGGGAAATTACGATATGAGAGGGCTTAAGCGTTTCTATTTCGGTGAGGGTGATTTTATCATGACGATATATTAATATCGGATGGCCTAAGATCTCAAAATATCGACCTAAGTTATAGACAAAAGAATCATAATTATCAATGAGCAGAATCATAGTGTGAAAGATTTTACACAATACGACAGACAAAACAAATCAGCTGCACCACTTCCAGCGAAGGTTTGTGGGTTTTAGCGATTTATACTAGGCAAGGGTAAAGAAAATGTCGAATACAGAGCAGCCTTATTGGGCTTCTATCCCTTATCGAGATCCATTTGAATACGCTGTGATCTTCCACAAATTAAATTATTTTGTCTTTTTAGATAGTATGAAATTTGATCCGAAACTGGGAAGATACAGTTATATTGCTATAGATCCATTCGCTACGCTTATTTATCGCGATGATAGAATTTATTTTAATAATAAGGTGGTTGGGACAGAAAATATTTTTACGTTTCTACATAATAAATTAAAATCATTATCACTCTCGTTAAATCCTGAGTTGCCTCCTTTTCAGGGAGGAGCGGTGGGGTTTTTTAGCTATGATTTAACAAGGAATTTGGAAAATTTACCAAATTATGCTGTGGACGACATGCGTTATCCACGCTTGGCAGTAGGATTTTATGATTTAATCATTTCCTTTGATCATGTTAAAAAACAAGCATGGGTTATTTCTTCCGGATTGCCTGAAAAAAATAATGAAAAAAGAAAACGTCGTTTGCAGTTACGTCTTTCTTGGTGTTTACAGAAATTGGAAAATGTTAAAACTCCACAATTAATTGACGAACCATCGGTGATGGAAAATGATATTCGTGGGTACTTTACTAAAAAAACATATATGGAAGCGGTAGAGAAATGTCGTCATTATATTTTGGACGGCGATATCTTTGAGGTAAATTTGTCACAAAGATTCCAGTGTGTTTTTCCAGATAATTGCGAATTTTCGCTTTATCAGCGAATTCGTGCAATAAATCCCGCGCCCTTTGGAGCTTTTGTTCGTTTTGATGACACAACTATTGTTTCCAGTTCTCCCGAACGGTTTTTAAAAGTGCAAGATCGTTTAGTGGAAACAAGGCCGATTAAAGGAACTATTAAGCGTTCACGTGATGCAAAGGAAGATGAGCTATTAGCTCAGAAACTAGCGACGAACATTAAAGATCGTGCCGAGAATACGATGATTGTAGATTTAATGCGAAATGATTTATCGAAGGTTTGTCTTTCCAATTCGATTCATGTTCCTGCGTATTGTCAGATAGAAAGTTATGAGACAGTCCATCATTTGGTGTCGGTTATTGAAGGAAAACTAAAAAATCAGTATCAGGCTGTCGATTTATTACGAACAGCTTTTCCGGGAGGTTCTATTTCAGGCGCTCCTAAAATAAGAGCTATGGAAATAATTGAAGAATTAGAGCCTACGCGACGAGGACCTTATTGCGGCAGTGTAGGGTATATTGGGTTTGATGGTAGTATGGATACTTCAATTCTTATTCGAACCTATCTTTTTAAAGATCAAATAGTTACATTTCAAGTGGGTGGAGCGATTGTCCTAGATTCGGACGCTCTTTCAGAATACGAAGAGACACTTACTAAAGCTGAGGCTTTAAAAAAAGCATTAATTAGCAAAGAAAAGATATAGAGAAATGGACGGTATCGGGGTGTTATTTTAAACGTTGCGATAGGTATAAACGGTGGAATATACTATTTGTATGCGTTTATCTATTTTTATATGCCTAATTACATTTATAGCTTTTCCTTTAGTAGTTAAGGCAGGGAATCAAAATATAGAACGCATTTTTACTTAAAAAGGAACAGTATGGCACGTGGGGTTTATTCGCGGTTTCCTGTAAAATCCAGCCTAACTAATCCATCAATTTATTTTTTCGGATCTAAAGAAATAAATAATAATGCTATGACAGCGCGGTCTATTGGCAATTTTGTTGGTATTCGAATGCAATGTCAGGTCGCGACCTGCATATACCGCAATGCTCAAGGCGAAACTAATTCAATAACCAATAACGGAGATATTGACGAGTTGGGTTATATTAAAGGCTAACCACCTACTCAGTGTGTGACAGGGTAGCTGTTAGAATGTTCAAGGAATACTGTAGAATAATTCGCGTTTGTTTTCTGTGTAAAGATTCCCCCATCACCGATTCTTAAAATAAAACCGACATGCCAAAAGTTATTTTATCTTCAGATGCCGATTCTCCCTTACTAAGCTCGATATTTTTTGAAAGTCCCATAATTTTGATTGTGTTCAAATTCAGTAAATAAATTGAATCTAGGAAACAATCGATAATATCGATAATAAGGTCTTACAATGTAGCGTATTTGCATTAAACCACTGCCAATTTCTCTAATTTAGTAAATAGATCTGAATTTTCAGATCGAGTTGCCAAATTTTTTTCTTCCTGAATCTTTTCTGATAGTTTTTGATCAAATGAAGTTAAATTTTGCTGTGGGGTTGATAAGGTGGGAAAAGGAAGAAGCCTTTGGATCGTTTGGCGACGCTCTTCTTTTATTTCTAAGATAGGCTTTGAACGCTATATTTCTAAACTGTGCGTTAAGCACCATTCCCAGCTTATGATCTCCTTCTAGCTTTCTTGAACATAAGTTCGCAAGCATTTGCGCATGGCTATCGTGTAGGGGTGCGGTGCGGTCGTATAAATAAAACCTAATATTAAATCTAGTAACTTCCAATCTAACTTAATTACTTTTAATACTTTGGGACGAACTTGGCTTCCATGTTCAAGCAGAGGCCGCAAAATTTTTTCTCTAAAAAGTGCTATTTCTTTTTTTCCTCTCAATTGCTTTGGGGGTAATTGAGAATACTGCTCTAGGGCATAATCGAATAAAGTTTGTATTTTTGTTTGATGGTCAGTATCTTCTCTATTTATAAGACACCAATCTAAGGGTACTTTTGATGTCCCAG
This sequence comes from Candidatus Coxiella mudrowiae, assembly GCA_001077715.1. Lineage (GTDB taxonomy): Bacteria > Pseudomonadota > Gammaproteobacteria > Coxiellales > Coxiellaceae > Coxiella > Coxiella mudrowiae. Next base: position 569,802 of record CP011126.1, read on the forward strand.
TTCTTTTAGCTCCAGTTACCTCCATTTCTAAATGAGCCTTTCTTAATTCTGGATTTTCTTTACTTCGACACGATATATAAAATTTCTACATATATTTCGCTTCGTTCTCAATAAGCGTTGTACAATTGTCATTTCCTGTTCCATCAGATTTTCGCTTTCCATAGTTTTGCTTTTCTTCGTTGTAAGCCCCTTTTTGTTGTTCGTGTTGATAAATTTCTGCTTGAGCAAGAAGCTCCCTTTGCTTCTCTCGAATTTTAAAAAGAGCTGTAGGGAAGGTGATAGCCTGTAATAAATTTCTCAGTGCATTCATTCGTTCTCCTTCTAGGCGTTGTTCGATATATTTTTGAATCATCAATCGAAATTCATGATTCATCGGCTAGGGAATTAAAATTGGCTGACATAATTTATCAATTAGTTCGTCCATTTTTTTTAGATAATGAAGAATTATTTTTTACTTTTTTGTAAATAATTTCTTTTCGGCATAATAGTATAACTTCAATTAAAATCTTTAATAACTGAGAATATCTTTCTATTCGTGGTACATGAAAGTTAAATTTCCATTATGGATAAATATCCATTATGGATAAATATTAATTACATCCTAGTGCTAAACGAAGTTCCTTTGGATTGCGCCATTCGACAGCCTCTTTCGGAAGTCTAATCTGAATCGTTCCCGCACGTTAAAGCTTTTTTTCTGTTTTTGCTCGAAAAGAAAAATATTTATTTCGGGCATATTCAATAAGGCTAATAATGGATCTGATTCTACTCTCTATGGAAAAAATTTCATCTTCCAAAGAGAACGAAATCTTTTTGGTCCTATTTCATATTTCTCTGCTTTTATCAAAACACTATTAATTTGTTTTTTTATGTCATAGAGAGCGTCTACATAGAGAGCGTCTATTAGAGTAGTCATCGAAGAAGCGAGACTCTAATGGCTCTTTTTTTCCAGGAGCGATTAGATAATTTGCACGTCGTCTCATTTTCTGCCAATTCTTGAGGGAGAGTTCTGAATTTTTGTGCTAAAAGCTTCTTCGAGTTGACTCTGTAAAACGCTCCATTCTTTGTCCGCTACTTCAACGATTGGGGAGAATGTATGTTTTCTTGAAAATTCTAATAAAACTTTCTTTTTTTTCTGAAGTACTTGGAGCTGGATAATTCTTTGTAACCATTTTTGATACGTGTCCTTCCATACTACTCTTCCCTCCATTTTTAGTAAGATTAAATGGAGTTCTATTAAGTCCCCTTCGTTAAGGTCCTGTTGTAATTGGCTAATAACTGCCTTTCGCGCTTCTCTTTCTTGTTCTGCCAGTTCTTTCGGAATAAGAGTATTAGTCTATATCTATAAACGTGTGGTAGGTCGCATGTAATGACGCTTAGTGTAAACTTGAAATCAGTGAAATTTGACTTATTTTCGGATTCAATTTCAATGATGAATGTGAGGAGAACTTTATTTTTTTAAATTAGATAAAAATTAGCTAAAAAATGGACTTCTTCAATGAGGAACCTCCAAAATGAGAAAAAACCAAGAAAAATTAAGAAAAAGAAAAATATTCCTTAAGAAGGGTTAACGCTTTACGAGGTCTTAAATTGTCAAAAAAATAGCAGGATGCTACCATCTTGCGTACTTTCCCATAAGGGTTCCATTATGCCAGTGATCAAACTTCCGGATGGAAGCATAAAAGGATTTTCTGAACTTGTGACTGTTCAAGAAGTCGCCGAGTCTATTGGTGCTGGGCTTGCTAAGGCGGCATTAGCAGCAAAAGTCGATGATTGCTGGGTGGATACATCTTATCTCCTTCAGGAAGATGCCTCTCTTAAAATTATTACTGACAAAGATCCCGAAGGGCTGGAAATTATCCGCCATTCTACGGCGCATCTTTTAGCTCATGCCGTTAAAGAATTATTTCCGACGGCCCAAGTCACTATTGGCCCGGTAATTGAAGATGGGTTTTATTACGACTTTGCTTTTGAACGTTCTTTTACCCCTGAGGATCTGGAAAAAATTGAGAAAAAAATGCATGAGATTGCAGAGGCTAATTTAAGAGTGGAACGAAGAGTATTAACTCGTGAAGAAGCTTTAGCTCTTTTTGAAGGGATGAATGAGAAATATAAGGTTGAGATTATCCGTGACATTCCTGCGGAGGAAACAGTAACGGCCTATCAGCAAGGTAATTTTATTGATCTTTGTCGCGGCCCTCATATACCACGTACGGGTTTATTGAAATTGAAAGCTTTTAAATTAACAAAATTAGCAGGGGCATACTGGCGAGGCGATAGTAAAAACGAAATGTTGCAGCGAATTTATGGAACGGCATGGGCTGATACTAAAGCCTTAAAAAGCTATTTGCATCGTCTTGAAGAGGCTGAAAAACGTGACCATCGGGTGCTCGGGAGGAAAATGGATTTATTTCATTTTCAATCGGAATCGCCGGGGAGTGTATTTTGGCATCCGAAAGGATGGAGCATTATCCTTCAAGTGCGCGAATATATTCGCAATCTCACCCACAAGTACGGTTATCAGGAAGTCAATACGCCGCAGCTCATTGAAGCAAAGTTATGGGATAAATCGGGTCACTTAGAGAAATTCGGCGATGATATTTTTAGCTTGTCGATGGAACCCCAGCAGTATGTTATCAAACCAATGAGCTGTCCGGCCCATGTTCAGATATTTAATCAAGGCATCAAAAGCTATCGTGATTTACCCATTCGTTACTCCGAATTTGGTGTCTGCCACCGCAATGAGCCGTCAGGTACTTTGCATGCTTTAATGCGGTTGCGCGGTTTTGTTCAAGATGATGGGCATATTTTTTGTACGGAGGCACAGATCCAAGGCGAGGTGTTGGCTTTTATCGATCAGTTGCACCAAGTCTATGCCGATTTCGGCTTTAATGAAGTTATTCATAAATTATCTACCCGGCCCGAAAAGCGAGTTGGGAGTGATGAAGTATGGACTAAGGCGGAGCAAGCTTTGGCAAAAGCATTGGACGAAAAGGGTGCGAATTGGGAGATCTTGCCAGGGGAAGGGGCTTTTTATGGACCGAAAGTTGAATTTTCTTTGCGAGATTGCTTAGGGCGAGTGTGGCAATGCGGCACCGTGCAAGTCGATTTTTCGATGCCGGAACGATTGGGAGCATATTACATTGACGAAGATGGCTCCAAAAGAACTCCTGTAATGGTCCATCGCGCTATATTGGGCTCATTTGAGCGCTTTTTAGGAATTTTATTAGAAGAGTATGCCGGCAAACTGCCCCTCTGGTTAGCTCCTGTTCAAGTGGTAGTTATGAATATTACCGATCGGCAAGCCGATTATGTCAAGGAAATCGTAGAAAATCTTCAAAATTTGGGCATTAGGGCCACATCGGACTTGAGAAATGAGAAGATCGGCTTTAAAATCCGCGAACACACTATTGCGCGTTTACCTTATCAGGTTATCATTGGTGACCGCGAAGTTGCCGATAAAACCCTCACAGTACGCGCAGTGGAACGTGATGAAAAGCCGACTGGTCTCACGTTGGAAGAGTTTGTTCGCCAATTGCAGGCAGAAATTTATCAGCATAGCAGAAAGTCGCCAGTAGAATTAACTATTTGAGGAGATAATATATCAGATTGAAACGAACACGCGTCAATAAGCAAATCCGTCTCCCGGAAGTGCGATTGATTGACGAGAAGGGCGAGCAAATGGGGATCGTGAAAATTGATTGGGCTTTAACCCTCGCTGAAGAAGCAGGATTGGATTTAGTTGAAGTTTCTCCAACGGCTAAACCGCCCGTTTGCCGTATTATGAATTTTGGTAAGTATCAGTTTGAGCAAAGCAAACGAAAAGCAGCTCAAAAGAAAAAGCAACGGTTAATTCACCTTAAAGAAGTGAAATTCCGTCCCACAACGGATGTGGGGGATTACCAGGTTAAGTTGCGTAAAATTGCAGATTTTTTAGAACGTGGGGACAAGGTAAAAGTAAGTTTGCGTTTCAGAGGACGAGAAATGCAACATCGTGAGTTAGGATTAGAGCTGCTAAATCGCGTCAAGCGCGATTTAAGAAGTATTGTTATCGAACAAGAGCCGAAGCTGGAAGGTCGCCAAATGACAATGGTGGTTATGAAAGGCAAAGGTGAGAGTAATAAAACGAAGAGTGAGAGTGATGCCGAAATTAAAGACTAATCGTGGGGCTACGAAACGGTTTAAAACAACAGGTCAAGTCGCTATTAAGCGAGCTACGGCTAATCATAATCATATTTTGACGAAAAAATCGCAAAAACGGAAACGCCGGTTGCGCAAGTTGCATCAAGTCGCTAAAAGCGACGTTAAGGGAATTGAGGAAATGCTGAGAGTTTGAGTTGCTTTTAAGAATTTTTATACTGGAGATATAACATGCCAAGAGTAAAACGAGGCGTTACCGCAAGGGCCCGTCATAAAAAAATATTGAGTAAAGCAAAAGGCTATTATGGTGCGCGCAGTCGGATCTATCGTGTGGCGAAACAAGCCGTAATTAAAGCGGCCCAGTACGCTTATCGTGATCGCAAACAGCGAAAGCGTCAATTTCGTGCTTTATGGATTGTTCGTATTAATGCGGCTGCACGAGAGCACGGACTCTCCTATAGTCGCCTGATAAATGGCTTAAATAAAGCGGCGATTCTTATGGATCGCAAAATATTAGCGGATTTGGCCGTTAAGGATAAAGTTGCCTTTGGGAAATTAGCTGAGAAAGCCAAGCATGCATTAAGTGAATAATGATGCGCGAACCATGCAGGCTCAATTAAAATCTTTATTACAAGCTGCTAAAAAATTCATTGATGAAGCGACCGATGAGCCGACCTTGGAGAAAATTCGTGTTAATTATCTCGGCAAAAAGGGGGAACTGACCCAATTGCTCAAATCATTAGCGGAACTTTCCCCCGAAGAGCGCCCTCAATTCGGAAAGTCGATTAATGAAGTTAAGTATGAAATTCAGACTTTACTCACTGAGAAATCTACACAGCTGCGGGAAAAAGCCCTTCATAAAAAATTAACACAAGAAAAAATTGACGTTACTCTCCGTGGTCGTTATACCAGCCTTGGTACGATCCACCCCATTGCTCGAGTTTCTGAACGAGTAACTCAATTGTTTATTTCGTTAGGTTTTCAGGTTGTCGAGGGTCCAGAAATTGAAGATGAGTATCATAATTTTGAGGCATTAAATATTCCCTCAAGTCATCCTGCTCGGACAATGGTAGATACCTTTTATTTTTCAGACAATCAGTTATTACGAACCCATACTTCCAATGTGAAAATACGTGAAATGAAAAAACACGGTGCACCAATTCGACTAATTGCATTAGGGCGAGTATATCGACGCGATTTTGATCCCACCCACACCCCCATGTTCCATCAAGTAGAGGGCCTTGTAGTAGATAAACAATGTACTTTTTCGGACCTAAAAGGCTTATTACAGCAATTTTTAAATTGTTTTTTTGAAACCGAATTTCGTTTGCGTTTTCGTCCTTCTTATTTCCCTTTCACCGAACCTTCGGCCGAAGTTGATATCTATCAACCGGCTACCGACAGCTGGTTAGAAGTCTTGGGTTGCGGTATGGTTCATCCCAATGTCTTACGTAACGTGAACATTGACCCTGATGAATATAATGGTTTTGCTTTTGGTATTGGTTTGGATCGATTAGCTATGTTGCTTTATAGCGTACCCGATTTGCGTCTCTTTTTCGAAAATGACTTATGCTTTTTGAGGCAGTTTTAATTCATGAAATTAAGTGAAATTTGGCTTCGTGAATGGGTAAATCCCTTAGTTAACACGGAGCACTTAGCAGAACAACTTACTTTATTTGGCTTAGAGGTCGACTCTGTCAATTCTGTTGCTCACTCCTTTGAAAAGGTGGTGGTAGGAGAAGTGTTATCGGTAGAAAAACATCCCGATGCGGATCGACTGTCCTTTTGCCGAGTCAATGTGGGGGAAAGCGAGGCCTTAGAAATTGTCTGTGGAGCAGCAAATGTTCGCGTTGGCTTGAAGGTCCCTGTTGCTCTAATTGGTGGCCAAGTGGGCGAGCTGAAAATTAAAAAAACTAAATTGCGAGGTGTGGTTTCCTATGGAATGATATGCTCAGAACGTGAGCTGGGCTTGTCGGAGGATCAAAACGGATTCATCATGGAGCTTACTTCCGATGTTGCTGTCGGTAAAGATTTACACGATTGTTTGCAATTAAAGGATTCTGTTTTTGATATTGGCCTAACTCCTAATCGAGGTGATTGTGCTAGCGTGCGAGGAATTGCTAATGAAGTGGGCGCCATTAATCGGCTTTCTGTGAAAGCACCTAAAGTAGCCCGCGTAACACCCGTTATCGATGCTATTTTTCCTATTGGGATACAAGCCAAAGAAGCTTGTCCGTATTATGTAGGTCGGATTATTCGTGATATTGATAGTGATGCCCAAACTCCGCTTTGGATGCGAGAACGATTACGCCGTAGTGGATTGCGCTCTATCCATCCTGTTGTAGATGTCCTGAATTATGTGATGTTGGAATGGGGTCAACCTATGCATGCATTCGATTTCGATCAATTGTCTGGCGAGATTCGTGTGCGCTATGCAAGTTCCGATGAAAAAATTACTTTGATCGATAGAACCGAAGTTACTTTGAATAATCGCACTTTGGTTATTGCAGATGAAAACCAAGTACACGCTATTGCAGGTATTATGGGGGGCGCTAATTCGGCCGTTAACGAAAGAACAAAAAATATCTTTTTGGAAAGTGCTTATTTTACGCCAAGTAATATTGCGTTAACGGCACGACATTACGGTTTAAATACAGATTCTTCGTATCGATTTGAGCGAGGTGTGGATTTCCAACTGCAAAAACTTGCAATGGAGCGTGCAACGGAATTGTTATTGACCATTACGGGTGGAAAACCAGGTTTTATTGAAGATCAACGCATTGAAGAAACTTTTCCCTCCATTAAAAAAGTCGGTTTACGTCGTGAACGAATTAAGCACCTCTTGGGAGTGGAAATTGCTGATAAAGAGATTCACCAGATCTTAGGTTTTTTGGGGATGACCCTTCAGCCAGAAATAAATGGCTGGCACGTAACTGTGCCGAGTTATCGTTTTGATATTACCCAAGAAGTCGATTTAATTGAAGAAGTAGCGCGATTGCACAGCTATGAACGAATTCCTCAAACTATTATGAAACGTAAAATGGTTTTGTCACCCGTGGCGGAGACAGAAGTAAGCTTGGCTCGGATCCGGCGTTTAATGGTTGACCGTGGGTATAACGAGGCCGTGAATTATAGTTTTGTGGATGATAAATTGCAGAATAAGCTTAATCCCAATTTGGAATCCCTTGCTCTTTCTAACCCAATTACGAACGATATGAACGTCATGCGCAATAGTTTATGGCCTGGGCTTGTTACTGCAGCGAAATACAATCAATCTCGTCAAATTGAGCGCATGAGACTTTTTGAAATTGGCAGATGTTTTATCCATCAAAAAAGAAAATGGCAGCAGATAACTAAAATTGCTGGTTTGATTGTGGGGAATGCCAGTAACTTGCAATGGGGGGAAAAAAAACGGCCAGTCGATTTTTATGACATGAAAGGAGACCTAAGCACGCTACTCTCCCTTACCCACGCTGAAAAGGATTTCGATTTTATACGAGCAGAGCACCCTGCCTTGCACCCGGGACGATCCGCCGCTCTCTACTTTAAAGAAGCTTGTATCGGCTATTTGGGCGCCTTGCATCCTGTGCTGGTCCGAGAGTTAGGCTTTGGGAGCATTCCTTACCTGTTTGAGTCAGAACTTGAAGCCCTTACAAAGACGAGGTTATCTCACTATCAATCCGTCTCTAAATTTCCTACGGTTCGTCGTGATCTTGCCGTTGTAGTGGATCGAGACGTTGAAGCTTCGCGAATTGAAGAAGAAATTGCTCAAAATGCTGGACATTTATTGATCATGAGCGAAATTTTTGATATATATGAAGGCGGTGAACATATTGAATTTGGGGGGAAAAGTGTCGCTTTGGGGTTGACCTTTCAAAACCCATCACGCACTCTAATAGACGAAGAGATCAAACAGGTCATTGAACGTATAATCGCTGCTCTTGAGCGTAAGTTCAATGTCAAATTGAGGACATAGCTGATGGCACTCACAAAAGCTGACTTGGCAGAACATTTATTTAATGTGGTAGGCTTGAATAAGCGAGAGGCAAAAGAGTTAGTTGAATTATTTTTTGAGGATATCCGCCTTTCGTTAGAAAGGGGAGAACCGGTGAAATTGTCGGGATTCGGTAATTTTAATCTGCGTGACAAAAAGCAACGTCCCGGACGCAATCCTAAAACCAGCGAAGAAATTCCTATTACGGAGCGGCGTGTTGTGACATTCCGTGCTGGCCACAAACTCAAATCCAGGGTGGAGAAAAATGTCAAATCAGAAGAAAGGGAATCCTAAACCGGAAAGCGAATTACCCCCTATTCCCGAAAAGTTATATTTTACAATTGGTGAAGTTGGCAAACTCTGTGAGTTACGTACTCACGTTTTGCGTTATTGGGAGCAAGAATTTTCTCCGCTGTCGCCTTTAAAACGACGAGGTAACCGTCGTTACTATCAATTGAAAGACGTTTTGCTGGTGCGAAAAATCCGCCGTTTACTTTATGAAGAAGGTTATACCATTGAAGGAGCTAAACAGAAGCTTTCTGAAGATACTTCGCATGATAAAAGAGAATATAAAGCCTACGAAACTATCCGTCGTGCTATTTCAGAACTGGAAAGGATTGCAGCTGGTTTGGAAATGGCTTGAGATGTAGATCCATTAGCGTCTCTTCGCTTAACCAAGGGCGCTAATCACTCCTAAATCCACTTCATCGCGGTGTCCCTCGCCATACCCTGAAACGCAATAAGCTTGATTTACGTTTGAAATTTGTGTTTTTATTAAAATTTTCAAGGTAATTTATGGAACGTCCTCAGTTTATTCAACAGATCAGTGATTCTTTTAAAGTAAACTCGGCAGTCGCTATTTTAGGTTCTCGGCAATGTGGAAAGACGACGACAGAGAAATTAGGACTTAATTATCCAAGGAAACTCGCTAGTTGCTAAAGAGAAGAAGCATAACCGTCATCAACGTTCCTCATAATGCCATTGTAAATTGAATAAGTGGGGTCTTATAATTATAATACAAGATTTGATTCGGGGCGTAGCGCAGCCTGGTAGCGCACTTGCATGGGGTGCAAGGGGTCGCAGGTTCAAATCCTGCCGTCCCGATTTCTAAATAAGTCAAACCTTTCCCAATTGTAGGGCACTTTATCATGAACATAATACTCTAACCCGTAAACGATAATTTTTAAAGTTTCGAAAGCCATAAACGCGCCGCTGAATCAATTTCATTTTGCGATGGAAGGCCTTCAGTGATAGCCATTATTTTAGTGAAACGCCACATATGAACCACTTCTTCCCGCCATTAAGGTGTTAATTACTCTAACTTCGATTAAAGTGCCCCTTTTTCGGGTAGAGTCCGCTTAGATCTAGGATCCGTTTTAGTACGTTAAGCGATTGGAGTGGGATAAGCACATCGATTTCAAACAGGATAATGTCATTATTTCTTTAACAGCGGATATTGTTAAAGTGGCCAAGCCGTACAAAGTTCCGTTGGATGTAGAAACATCAAAAGTTATTCGATTATGGTACGAACAAACGAAGGTTGTGCATAAAGGAAGGGTATGGGTTTTTTCCGGAAAAAATCCAGGCGAGCATATCACCAATGTGAAGAAGTTCTAGAATAATTTGAAAAAGAGCGCAGCCATCGAAAGTTTTACCTAGTATGATCAACGACACGATTTCGCGTCACAGCACGTGATGAGTGGTACTGATTTGTATACGGTGATAGAGTTGTTTGGGGGTATTCTGATCTATAAGACCACAAAAAAAAGTATGTTCATCTGGCGGTGGAACATAACATATTGATTGCCCAGCAGTTAGCCAAGCGGTGTAGCGGAATGCTTAAAGAAAAAAAGATTAACTCGTGGGTTCATCGATTTCATGCTATAACTTATTAATAAGATTAAGATGGGAGTAAGATGATGTCACGCCAACTAGCCACGACAAAAATGTCTTCTCGAGGGCAAATAGTGATCCCAGAAGAAATACGAGAACAATTAGGTCTTGAAACAGGAACAAAATTTGTGGTTATTGCTGAGAATGACACCGTCGTGCTTAAAACGATAACTCCGCCTTCAAAAAAAGAACTCAAGGCTTTGTTATCAAAAGTTAGAAAGTAAGTTAAAAAAATCAGGTATTGAACATGAACAAAGAGCGAAGTAGAAAAAATAATTAAGGCGGAAAGAACCAAGGCCAAAAAAGTTAAAAACGTGGAATAGCTTTGTGAAGGTGGTTGTAGATATCAATGTATTAATTTCTGGAATGGGTGGGCTAGCTAGCGCACCGCAAAACATAATTGACGCCCGGATAGAGGATAAATTCACTGTTGTCGCTACACCAAAAATTGTAGAGGATATAAGGAGAATGTCTGACATTTTTTCTAAAAAATATGCTCATCTCGAATTTGAGCATATTGTTAATAAACTTTTATTTGCAGTAAAATTGTTTGAACCAGAAAAGCTTATGGAAGGAATTAGCTGTGATTTAGGTGACGGATAAATTTATAGTCTGTGCGCTGAGTGCAGAAGCGAAAGTTATTATCAGTGGAGACTCTGATCTTTTGTAGGTATCGGCCTATCAGGGAATTTCAGTGTTAAAGCTCAAATCTTTTTTTGGATCGATTTGGAGGTAAATAATTAAATACAAGTTGCTAGCATTGGTTATCAGTGGTCTTACTGATAACCAATGCTTACGTTAGCTAAACGAAGAAAAAAGTACTGTGTCAAGCATTGGTTCAGTATATAAGTCATTATTTAATCCCCACAATACCAGCTACAAAACCTATGAAAAACGATTTGAACAAGTATGTGTAAAAGAGCCGATATTGACCATCGTCACGGTCTTCGCCACTACTCTGCACAGATGCACTATAAAGAATTAACGGGCTGGGATTGTCCTGCCAAAGGTGCCCCGACAAAAGAAGACATGAATGCTCAACAACGAGTGATTGATCGTGCCGCTTGCTTGCAGCTAAGCTTGGATTTATGCCATTCCCATATTAGCATCGTACAAGTTTATGTAAAATAAGTTTTTTAATATTTTATTTAGATTTTATTTAGAAAAAAATCGATAAGGCAAGAGATATCATGGCATTGGTTCAAATTAACAATCGGGTCCATCGATTAGCGCTAGGCCAGCGTGGTGATTACAAACGAAAAAAAATCCAACACCCAACCATTGGGCACGGGTTTTGATTTTTTTAAAATTTTTTTTTAAAAAAATCAAAAACGAATTGAAGCATTAATGATGATGTACTTGTTTGTATATAATTATTCCTATATGTAAGGAATATTTTTTATCAAAAGTATCTAAGTTGCCTAAATTAAAAATTTTTTTAGTCGGTATATTCTGATGGGGTGATGGAATAAAAACTTCGCTATTATCAGCTGTGAAATTTTGATCACTGGACATTCGGTAGGTGCGGAGCAAATCTTCAAATTTCGACTGTTCTAGATGTTCCTTTTATTATTTGTTTGCAAAAGATGATATTAAAAAAAAGAGGGAATGCTATCAATAGAGTAAAAAAAAATTATACATGCGCATATTATTCCCTTATAAGTATAAATAATACAAAAATGTCTACGACTAAAATTTCATTTCCTTATTTGGAACAGCAAGGTATTATCTAGTTCCTGCTCCCGCATAGGCTTGGTAATCGTTTCACAAAGCCTTCCTTTCATGTTTCCACAATGTAGTTAAGATATTGATAGGGCTTCAGGCCTATGTTAAATCGATCAAATGCAACACACAGTCGCAAACTCCAGTTTAAATTGCCTTGTTTAACCAAGTAGGGCTGTGTTTTTCTATTTGCATTACCTTTCCCATTCTTCCATTCAAATTATTCTCATTAGCAGCCTGTCATAGGGTGTGCCACTGAATTGTTTACAGCCCTAGGCAGCTAGGCAGGTAAATTTTATGTAAGGTGAATAAGCGCTTTTCGAATAATTCGATTGGCGAAGTCATTTAATTTTTAACATAAATAGGGTTAATGAGGTATTTTATGAAAACTTTAAAAAAAGTAGGACTATCCTTAACGTTGCTCGGTGTTTTAGAAAGCGCGGTTGCAATACCACCACCGCCTCCAAAAGTAACCTATGACTATTATGGTTTATAATGGAACTTCGGCAAAAGTTTCGTTTGCGGCTAATTTTCATGGTCCGTTTAGTTATTCGGGTAATGTAGCAGGTAAGCAAACAACCTATGTGTATGGGGAGGGTTACGGAACGAGTACCTTAACGCTGGGTGATTTAACTAACCCAGCGGGTGAATGTGTGGTCACCAATAGTGGTGGCACTGACGATTATTTAAAGTACCAAGCCAATGGGGACTCAAGGGTTCGTCTGTAAGTTCTAGCAGGACCAACGGTTGTTTTAACGCTAACGGCATCTATAAAGGAAATCTATCTTGGATAACCCTTTCTAGGGTTATCCAACTATCGAAGCGATTAATGACAGAAATAACACAACTTTATTCAACTAAAATTAACAGCTATATATTTTTCAAAAATTTTGTTGCTAATTATTTATTTTGTTGAAGTATTCACCGGAAATTGTAAATAAGCAGAGTGTTGATTGGCTGCTTCCAGATAAAGGCATCGAACTTATTGCTACTTCAACTTTAATGGCCGTCTTTCAGGATTTTGTATTTCAGAGATGGACATAACAGAAGCTGTCCAGAGAAAGAAATAACTGTTTGATTTTTTCACAATATAACTTGCTGTATATTTCATGTCCTTCTTTAGTTGCCTCGGTAAGGCGGCTTGTATTTGCTAGTTTTTGGGATTCTTCTTCGCATGCAGGTATAAATTTGTGATAGGATTTGCTTTTAATAAATTTGGCCGTAGCGCTTTTCTAAGGGGGGGTAAAGAAATTTATATTTTTCAAAATATTTAAACCTATTTAGTCATCAGTTTTTATTATTAATCCTCTCTTTTTTGTTTATTAATTAATTGTCTTTAAAATTATCGGAAAGCATTCTAGCACGCTTTTACTAGTAAACGAAAATAGGAAAAAGATAATTAGTCATTATAGCTTTGTCTACGACATTGATGGGCGGGTTGGTACAAGTATTAAAGTTTTCGTTGTTGAAGGAAAGAAAAACGATCTCGATTTTACCAGCATCTTTCCTCTTCGATTTTCTAATAATGGTTGTCAAAGATAATAATATTGCCGTCTTTCGGAGAATTTAAATTAGCGGTCAGAGTTTTACAGTAAGGATGAGCGATGTATACTTCTCTATCATAATTGTTTTCATAATCCTTGTATTGGTAAGTTTATATTGTTTATTTCGATCTTGGAAAGTGACTGAACTGAAGTGCATTTTATCTCTCTTTATATTACTTTTAGTGATTTTCCCGGCGGCAACTGAATTAATATAACTTACCTTGCCCTAAAAATTTTATCTATTCGGCCGTTACTTTTTGAGTTAAAGCACTCTTTAAGACAATTTTTTTACTTTTGTCCACTTCTGTCATTATGTCGCTGAGTTTTTTTTAATTATCTTTCAATTGATAATTCACCTTTTGTCCATAATAACGCTTTTTCTGGAATTTTGGGATTGAGGGTAGGGGTCGAACGTGCAAATAATTTGGGGTTTGTGGTTTCAAAATAAGTTCCCCCGCCAGAATAATATTGCCAAGGATCGTTGAACCCAAACGTTAGTAGATCTCCATTGTCGTTGGTGAAATTAGCAGAAGCGGTTAAGCCTGGACTGCCCACTGAATAAGATAGTAATCTTTGTTTTTTGATAGGGAGGTAAGTGACTAGGATTGACTATCACTTTCTGGATAGTGCCTGGTGGTTCGTTAGGGGCATAGATATCCCGGTAACATATTGTTTTATCAGTGTTATTCTCCACAGCGACTACTAGTTTTTGTAATGGATTTCCTAAACCCAATACTGGAACTAGCAATATCAAGAAAATAGTTAATCGAATCATTTCCTTGCCTCCTTATATTACCTAGACTTGAATTCCATAGCAGAAAAACGGAGTGGGAACGAGTATTCTATCATTTTGATTAAAAAATAGACAGAATAAGGGTAATACTTAAAATGCCATAACGACTGATGGAACGGGAGAGGGGGGTATCCGAACTTCTGAGTCATTATACCAGCCTTGAATTCTATTTTTGCGAAGCGAACGCTATTTATTGGAGGGGATAAATTGTTTTAACTTTCCGGTTTCTGGATAGTGCGGTATTATATCCAAAAATTTAATGTATATGTCAGGATTTTTGACGTCAGCTTGGTTCGAATAAGCTGGAAACTAACGATTTTTGCAAATTCTCCCTATTAATATTTTTAGTGGCAACTACACGAATAATAGCGCCATTTTGAGTTTGCTCAACTTGATATTCAATAATATTAGGATCCTGTCCCAAGACATGTCAAAACGTCATAGGATGAACTTGAATATTATGTGCATAACAGAACCAATCATCGGCACCACGCCCCTAAATAGTTCGGGATAACATTAATTGAAACAGCATCATCAATGACATAACGAATCAAGGGTTTCCCCGGTTACAAGAATAGTCTCCATAACGAAGCACGGAAAAGAACCTGAAAATATCATTGCCGGTTTAAAAAATAAAGTATCACTCAATTTGACGATACAATTAAAATTAAATAATGCACACCTCATGAAATGTGCCGTCGACAGATTCGTAATCGTCCAATTGAATGATTATATGGTTGAGTAAGAATTATCAAAGAAATATCCATGGAAATAATAAAAAATTATCTTAAATTCGAAATTCCTATTTGCATTTACTCTCAAAAATATCGATTTGTTCGGCCTAAAATTAGGAAGTTCATTAGTTTAGTCACTCAAAAATTAGATATCCGAATATAAGATAATTAAAATATTCATTGTTTGTCTTCCCACAGCGTTATAAAATCGACGGAAGAATTATACCTTTCCATGGCAGAAATCGATGAAATTTTTAAAGTATTAGTTAATTTTTTAAAATTAAAACGGATTAGTCAATGCATAGAATTTTTTTAAAAAATTTCTGGATTTTTGGTTTAGGAAGTAATAAATAGTTGATGTTATAACTGTGGTAGCAATTGCAATTAGTACTAATATAGTGAAAAAGTAGCAGTAATTAATATATGGTGTTCCATTCCTATATTCAAAAGAGTTAATTCCATGAGGCTTCTTAAATTCATTAAAGCATCAGTGGTAAATACATTTTACCAACTTTTACTGTGTATTTTTTCAGCTAGAGTGCATCTTGCTCCTTTTTCTAAAATTGCTAAGAAGATGATAATAAGAGTGACCAATCCGATTTCTAAAGAATTTAATGGATCTATTTGAGTATTAAGACTAGAAAAAAGATACGAAATAAAAAGGCAGTAGTGAGATATTCAATTTTCACGCCTATCTGATAAGAAAATTCTCCACGAGGAAAAGCGGATCCAACGATAAATTCTCAAAAAATAGCATATATTTTAATATAATCTGTAACCAAGAGCTTAACATCACAATGCTTAGAACAATAGCTAAAATAGAAATAGTCAAATCTTTTTCTTGCTCTATGAGACAAACTAATTTTGATAATAATATTTTGCCAATAGAAATCATAAAAATGACATAAATAATTGCGCCAATAATAGGGATAATAGCTATAATCACGATTTGATCATTGTTTCTAACAATAGCCATAATAACGGCGAGCAAACACCAAGTGATTGCATCAATTTCTGCTCCAGAAGTAATAGTTAATGTTCCCAATTTTGTTCGGGCTATGTCGATTTCATAAAGAATTCTCACTAACATAGGAAAAGCAGTAATGGAGAGTGCGGTATCTAAATATAACATAGCAGGAAGTAGAGGAATATGATCTTGAAAAAGATAATTGAGGTCATGAATAAAGGGAGTGTAACCAGTTCTTAAAATAAAGGGAAACAATGAGCTTGTTAAAAAGACAGTGCAAGCTTTATTTAGATTTTTTCTAATAGCGCTCATATTTTTAATTCTAGACCAATAAAAAAATATGTAAAGAATTACCCTAATATCGATGAAAAAATTCTTAATTTGATTTCCCAGAGATATTTAATTCGCTACGGAAAACTGGGTTTTAGTGAAAACAAACTCTTTTTCCAAACTCAAAACGTAACCAATACTATTTTTTCGAAAATAGAAAAGCATAAAGAATATTATTTTAAGATAGATCGTCATGAAGATTTTTTAGAAATTACAATTAAAAATAAAATGCAGATTAAGTTATTAGAAGAGTTATTAGAAGCAGTAAACTGTTGTCGTTTTGCTTCCCAAATTCTAAAGGTGATATTCTCTAAAGAAGATAAGCATTATCTGAACGAAAGAAAAATAAACTAAATTTATCACCTGAATCTAGAGCTTCTCACTTTTTGGTTGATTAAGGAGCTGATCCCCTACTTATCATTAGAAATAGGCCACATATTCATTGACGAGGTTGTCAATTTCCTATTTTGGATACTCGCCGAATTAAAAGTAAAGAAAAGCTAAATGAGGAGCATGAAAAAAAACAGTTCATGAAATTATCGATTTTGGTTTTTGGAAATGGGATTCTGAAGATTTATACGAAAGCAATATAGACTTGGTTATTAATTCTTGGAATGATCTCTCTTATTGGGTCTTTATCTTTGTCCTTCCCCTTTTAAAAATATAGAATCGAGTGTTGCAGGTCGCTATTACGTTACAATTATTGAAGGAAAATTTGAGCCAAGATTAATTTGAGAATTGGCGCTACTCAAGCATGGAATATACACTTAGAAAATGGCGAGATCATTAGATTTTTAATATTTGATCAAACCTTCAACTACAGTTCTGAGCTTAAGGAATACTTTAGCAAAAAAAACAGAACTAATCTCGCTGAAAAAATTTCTGGAGAAAATTTACACATAGCTTATGAAATATAGTCACAGTTTAAAAAGAATTTTCTGGCATTTCGATAAAGCAATTAGAATGATCTGTAGAATGAGTAAATTAAGATTGATAAATCAATTTTGATAGAGGCCTTTATAATGATTGGTGTTACTACCTAACACGATAAGTTCAAATTAAAGCGTGCAGACTTCATTTTTAAAGATTATAATAAAATTGATCTTTGAATAAAAATGTTCTCTTAATTTCTCTTTAATTAAAGGAATAAAAAAGAAGGGAGATTTATAAATATAAGAAAGTTTGTTATGGTTGTTAGATGCTCATTACGATAGAATCTGGATACGGCAGTTTTTATAAAACGAACTTGATTTGGAAAAAGCATATATCTATATTCTACATTAACATTTGGTTTTAGCGTGAATCCCAATAGTATCCATACTTACCATGTCAATTATGATTGCCTTCAAAAGGGAAATGTTAAAGCCCTGTTTTTAAATGTAGGGGATTACGATTTATTAAAAAGTTTAGATATGGTTGATGCTTTATATGATTTGAGAGTTCAATATTTTGAAGAAGTTGCTATTTGTACGAATTTTGCTGAGATAATTAAAGCTGCGGAGAAAGGAAAGTTAACGTTCATTTTTTCTGTCAAAGGGCCTTGCATTTTTGAGGGACAAGTGGATCTTTTAAAAAATTGGCATCGTTTGGGAATTAGGGTCGTTAATTTTATGGATGGTTAAGGCATTGAAGTCTTTCCAGAAAATGCAAAACTCTTTTTTAAAGAAAAGATGAAGGAGATTCAGAAACATTATTTGTAAATTAGGACTAGTATCGAAAAAATATTTATCTCCTTCAAATAGGACTACGTTATATAAACGTGAAAAAGGTTTATCGAAATTTAATAGAGAAGCTTTAAAAATAATGGAAAAATTAAATATTGTGTGTGATCTTTCTCATTCTAATGACGTTTCATTTTAGAAGACAATCGAGGAAATTTCTGTAAAAGTTTGTGTTACCCACAGAAATTAGGCAAAATTTTGTGGGCACAGTTGAAATCTCACTGACGATATGATGAAGGTCCTAGAAAAACGTAGAGGGGTGCTAGGGCTTTGTTTTTTATAGTCCTTATGTCAGTGAACAAAACCCTATTTTATAAGATTTTGTTCAACATATTCTTCATGCAATCGATATGATGGGTGATGAATATGTCGGGATTCGAGGTGATTATGATAGTGTTCCATTTGATTCTTAGATCGTTATCAAAAATCCTGCTATAATGCAAAAACATTTGGAAATGTTTCGATAAAAAAGAAGTCAATAGAGCTACCTTATAAAA
Organism: Candidatus Coxiella mudrowiae; assembly: GCA_001077715.1. Lineage (GTDB taxonomy): Bacteria > Pseudomonadota > Gammaproteobacteria > Coxiellales > Coxiellaceae > Coxiella > Coxiella mudrowiae. The sequence continues at coordinate 588,134 of CP011126.1, forward strand.
AATTGCCCACCAAATTTTTTTAGGTTATTAGAATGATTTAATTAAAAATTAAATAACAATTTCAAATATTGAATTTAATGAGAGAAAAAAGTAGAGAGCTTAGTCTGGAAGATAAAATGATTTTTGTTATTTCAGACTACTTTTAAAGACGAATTTATGTTTAATTAATTCTAAATGTTTTTCAACAGTGTGGCGCGAGATATTGCATTCTTGAACTATTTCTTTATGGGTCTTTCCAAGCAAATAATTCCTTTAGATAAAATTTTTTGTTAAGAAAACTTTGTTATAAAGATAATCTAAATAATATCGGTTGGTTTTAAATTCGCTAGATGGAAAAGAAAAATTATAAGAGTTTGTTATATTAGAAGTTAATTTAATATTGTCATCACTTAGTTGAGCTTTTTGAGTTATAGCTTTTTCTTATTTTTTTAAAATAGTAAGTAAATTCAATTGATTTCTCAGAAATGTCAAACAACTTTTTTGGCAATATGAGCTTCTTTTATCGAAAGAAAATAAAATACTTCAGAAAAATTTTTAGTGCAAAAGAAATAAGATAAATAAATGCTGCTACGAATCCCATATTCTCTCATTTTCTAAGTTTCGTCGGGATTTTCATTTCTTAAGAAGAAATCCAACGAAATAATAGAAGAGTCAGCATTAAAATGAAAAGTGTTCTCAAAATTTTTCTTATAATGATTGCAAGAATTATAGAGATAATGTAGCCATGGGAGATTCCTGCCTATGAGAGTTGTACGTTGCTGAAATTTAAAGGTGGAATAAAGAATAAAAAAAGAATTGATTTCATAGTCCCTCAATACTTGCCTGATTTAATTCGCTCTAATTGATCATGACAAGATAAATCGAAGTACTTTTCAATCGATTTTGGGTGTTTTCTTGCATGGTTAAATGGACTCTAAAGAGATTTTACTTAACTAATTTAGCATAAGTCAGTTAAAATTTAAATAGGCAATTATCAATTTAGAGGGTTTTAAAATTGATTAATGCCTGTGAATCGTTCGAATATTCATCTTGATCTGGCAGAGTAGGAGATTGTATCTTAAATAAACCAAATTCATAAGCTAATCGTTTAAATAAGCCTGGAGCGGGACGACATGAAAGATAATACTGTTGTTTTTCTTTTGGTGATAATAAGATGCCATCTACCGTTACTGGTTTAAGAGATGCATCATTACGTTGTTGAATACAAGATTGGAAGAACTAGGAGGAAGTTCGAATCGCTTAATTGCTTTTTCAGACCAACCGAAGGAAATAGTGCCTCACAGACTTCTGAAGATCGGTTTGAAAGTGAGAGCCTGGGCAATGCGCCCTTTGAGTTTACGATTAAGTAAGAGAATAATTAATCATTTTTGAACAATGACCGTAGTTCTTCTTTCGCTTGTGTTTAAATCTTTTTCTGTTGGTCAGTCAATTTCTTTCCTGCTTGATTGATATAGAAATTAAGCATCGACATGGCAGATTGATAAGGAGTTCCTTTTTGATGCTTGCTGGCTACAGCCGATTTTTTTAAGGATTTTGAAATTCTTTTGGGATCTTTTCCAACTAAAAACCCCTACGTCAAGGTCAAGCGCATTTCTGCTTTCGGTAACTTTTGTGACCATCTTTGTTTGTTTTCTTTTGTCATATTTTTATTATAGTGAACAAATTTAATGTGTTTGACACAACAAGGAAATACCTTTCTCTTATCGTTAATTGAAAAAGGACTTCTGTTTTGAACCTCTTGATTCTTACTTCAAAAATGATAAATTGTTTCTCAAAGCTTTTTAGAGGTAATTGATGGATAAAAGACTATTAGAAATACTAGCTTGTCCGCTTTGTAAAGGGAAATTGGTATATAAGCAAGATGCGGAAGAGCTTCTTTGTCGCTTTGACAAGCTAGCCTACCCTATTCAAGGGGGAATCCCAGTTATGTTGGCTGACAAAGCCCGTTCATTAATAGAAGAGAGGTAGGATGGAATTCCGAGTCATCATACCAGTTCGTTATGATTCTAGCCGCCTACCCGGTAAAGCCTTGGCAGATATCGCCGGTAAGCCGATGATTCAACACGTCTACGAATGTGCCGTGAAAAGTGGTGCGGAAGATGTTGTGATCGCGACCGATGATAAACAAATAAGTAAAGTAGCAGAAGATTTTGGGGCAATGGTTTGTATGACTTCTTCTGATCATCAGTCGGGAACGGAACGCATCGCAGAAGCTGTTGTTGCTTTGGGTTTGGAGGACGATGAAATTGTAATCTGTTTGCAAGGTGATGAACCCTTGATTACCCCGGAGGCTATTCGAAAACTAGCAGAGGATCTGGAGGAACATGATAATGTAAAAGCAGCTTCTCTCTGTACACCGATTACGGATATTGACGAATTGTTTAATCCTAATACCACCAAAGTGGTTTTGAATCGTCGAAATTATGCTCTTTATTTTAGTCATGCTCCTATCCCGTGGGATCGCTCTACTTTTAATAATAAAGAAAGTATTAAATTAAATGGCTATTATTTCCGCCATGTAGGTATTTATGCTTATCGGGTAGGATTTTTAGAAGAATACCTTTCTTGGGATAGCTGCTCTGCTGAAAAGCTCGAAGCTTTAGAACAACTGCGTATCTTATGGCACGGCGGTCGTATTCACATGGTAGTTACAAAAAAAAAATGCTTGCCTGGCGTTGATACGGAAGAGGATCTTCAACGCGTTCGCGAATATTTCAAGTAAATTAAATTAAGTAAAGCATGGAAAAGCTTTATGTAAAAACCCCGGTCATTAAATCTCGACCCATTCAAAAAATTTTTCGGGAGTGAGTTTTTTAAAAATGGAATGTTATCAACCGATAGGGTCTTTTAAAATCTGTGGTATTGGGCAGCTTTGTCAGAAGTGTGTGTATTGGCTGGAAAAAACATTTAGTGGCCTCTTCTGGGGGCAGGACTAGCCGTTCGCCTATGTGGGTCGTAAGCTTCAAGTTCCAGTAACCGTATTTGTTCCTTACTACCACCCATCCTTTGTTTATTAAACATATGGAAGCGGAAAATGCCCTATTAAAAATTGAAGATGATGTGTGGGATGAAACCAATGAGATTGTTCAACCATTTGTACGAAAGATTTGTACGAAAGATTTGTACGAAAGATTTGTACGAAAGATCGATGGCGGATTTGTCCCTCCTTTTGATCATTCAGAAATTTGGGCCGGTCACTCCACGTTGATAGATGAAGTGGTTACCCAAATAAAAAAGCCAGCCGCTATTGTTGTGGCTGTAGGTGGTGGTGGACTTTCTTGCCGTATTTTGGAAGGTATCGATATAGGTGGAACGATGTTCCTTTGTTTGGCGTAGAAACTGAGGGCGCAGCTTCCTTTACCGGGGTGATTGAAGCCAACTGGTAGTAATCTTACCAAAAATTGACACTATCGCTACCTCTTTAGGTGCAAAGCGTAAATTATTTGATTGGACTAAAAAAACATTCTATTACGTCTTTAGTAGTTACTGATAAATGAGCCCATTAAATTCTTTTTAATATGAAGATTAACCAAGGCTTCTGGTGTAGTTTTCAAGCGCTCTTGACACACAGCGTGGGGAATTAACATATCAGCAATAACGTATTTGCCCCGACCTAATAAGCCGTTGATAGCAGATACCTTCTTGTCTACGCAGATATTACCCGAAATGGAGACGTATTTGAGGCTGGGGTAGTTTTCTAGGAGCCAACTAATCACTGCATCCGCTGCTTTAGTCAGCATATTATGTCCAGAAGCGTCGCCTGTTGTGGCTTCGAGACGTAGGAACAAAAGGTTACCTACTACTTGGGTGTGTCAACAACTTACATTGCGGCAGAAACGACTGGTGCTGGAAACAACTTGTGCGATCGCTTCGTTCTTGTTGAGTTCATTCAGTACGAGCATTACCGAATGTGCGTCCTCGCCCTCCAATAAAATAGAACGAGTCATCCGGTCATCGAATATTGTGCACTGGAGGCCAGCAGATTTTCGGGTAACGCTGGCTCCGCGATTGGTCAAAGGCCACATCTGTTTTCTCTCGGCAGATTATTGCTAATTCTTCCACATCATCGACCGATCAGATAGAAACTATCACTGAGCCAATGTTGTAGATAATGTTGTAGATTCTGAAGTGTTAGAGGTTTTAAATTAAGTTCAACGAACTGACTGGGTATTGTCTTTAAAGACTGAAGCGCTGGCGTCAAAGGGTGAATATCAGTAACTTCGGTGGAACGGTAAGCACCCAAAATTAAAACATTTTTAAGCTCAAATTTTTGAGTCAGCAAAGCGAACAATTGAATAGCGCTAACGGAAGCTTATTGCCAATCATTAAGAAAGAGTGTCAATGGTTTTAAATAAGAAGCAGAAATTTGAAGGAATTCTGAGAAGGCGTATTCAAATCGCATCTCGAGCACTTCAGCACTTAAGAATTCTGTACTGATCATCATACTAGGGAAAATCCTTTTTAACTTAGGGACCATTCGGGCGAGAAAAGGAAGATTAATACCAACGGTTGCTTGGACAGCTTCCACCCATCGCACATAAGTTTTTTCATCTTGCTCAAGTTCTCAAGTTTATAAGATAGCTTCGATAGCTTCGATAGCTTCGGTGACGGTAATCCAAGCGCTGTAGGGAGTGGTTCGATGGAGCTGATCGAATTTTCCTTTGGCGGTAAAGCCGCCGTGGAGGGTGATGTATTTTTCGACTTCGCGGATGATGGAAGGTTTTCTCGACGTCGGGAGGCCCGGCGATAAAGAGTGCTTTTAAGGGTTGGGCTCGATCAAGGAATTGAGTGACTTCCTGAATGAGGCGCTTTCGTCCATAGAGTTTTTAAGTGAGGGCGAAACGTTCGGGGAGATCGGCCGATGGCGATGTGGAAGGACTTGCGTTCCCCGGCTTTGAGCATCCGCAGACAGGTTTCCAAATCTTTGATGGGCGCATGAGCACTTTAGATTTAGCGAGCGGCTTTTGCACGATCTGAGTTAAAACGGGCGGGGATGTTGGGATTAAGCTGAGTTAAATTGGGTGGTGCTTTAAGTAAGGAGGTGCGCTTGAATTAATTCGAGGGGATCGCCTTGGAAAGGAGGTTATCCGGCCGAGCAGTTTAAAGAGGGTGGCATCGAAGGTATAAAAATCGGTGCGATAATCGATGGGGCGATGGATGTGCCTGGTTTGTTTAGGGGCCATGTGGGAGAAAACTGCCTTCGAATTCGCCTTCGTGGGGTTGGGTTTTCAAAGAAGCTTTTTGAGCGAGGCTGAAATCAAAAAGGGTGATGGTAAGATTTTTGGGATCGACGAGGATATTGTCGGGTTTAATATCTTTATGGACGATTTTGGCTTTGTGGATTTGGGTGAGGATCTGCAACAGGCGCAAAGCAAGTGTCAAAATCGTGGTGAGCGAGGGTTTTTCTTTATCGACAAACTGATCTACTGATCTAAGGTTAAATCGGGTTCAGCTTTTAAGATTAAGACGAGTTGGAGCCCGACCTGCTCAAGAGCGAGGGCTTTGGGGATGCCCTTTAATTAAGGGTTTCTTGCAGGAGTTGGAATTCGTATTCAAGTCCGCTCATTGAGCTTGTGATCGGCGGTCGTGAGAAGAGTGAGTTTGATGAGGACAGAGGTATAGTTGGGAGTCCGAAGGCTTGAGCGCGATAGTAGGCGAAGAAATCGCCGCGGGCGAACAATTGAATGTCCGTATAGCCAGAGATTTCTAAAGGGTCCATCGGCGCCATCCGTTGTCTTTCCTGGATTTTTTCACGTACTTATAATTGTACTTGATTTCTTGATTTTTCGATCAATATTCTCGGCTCTTCCAACCTACTTTTTCCCTAAAGCGAGAAATTAGAAGCAAGATTGGTTATCGTTAGGCACAGAATTCAATCTATTCAATCTAGGGGATAAAAGTTTACAGTGATACTCGCAAAAACTATTAGCGTTTATCTCTCGGCTATGGATAATCGTAAATCGGGTGTTATAATTTTTCCCTTGTTATAATTTTTCCCTCTATTTGGTCTTTAGCACGAAGGATTTGTGACGCACTGAAATATAGCGAATTGTTGACAGACCTAAGCTAAGGATAAGGAATAATTAGGAAAAGGTGCCTTATTATCATGAGAGTTCATAAACGCTTCTTATTCACGATTCCACTAATTGTTTTCTGTCTTTCTTTTAGTTTGTCAGCCTATGCTTTTGTTATCCGTTCTATTCAAATCCAAGGCTTGCAAGGGATTTCGGAAAGCACAGTTCGCAGTTATCTTCCGATCCATGAAGGGCAAGAATATTTTTCCCGGCGCGGCCAAGCCATTATTAAAGCACTCTATAAAACGGGATTTTTTGACAATGTTCAACTGAATCGCCGTGGGGAAGCTCTTATTATTACCGTAAAAGAACGTCCCACAATAAGTTTGATTCGTCTTAGCGGTAATAAACCTATTACTAGTAAAAAATTGCGGTACATTTTGAACAAATTGGGAATTGTAGAGGGGCAGACCTTTGATCCTACTAAATTAAAGAAAATCGAGCAGGGGTTGGAACAGAAATATGGTGTAATGGGATACCACGCAGCCCATATATCGACTAACGTCATTAGAGAGTCTTGCAATCGCGTAGCGCTCTATATCAATATTAATGAGGGCAGGATTGCGAAAGTCCTCTCCATTCAATTTGTTGGAAATTGCGCATTTAGTGCTCGCACTTTGCGCAGCCAGTTTAAATTAACAACTCCTGGTTTATTTACATGTATTAGCCACGCCGATCGTTATTCACAAATTAAATTAGAAGAAGATTTAGAAAGACTCATTACATTTTATTTAAATCATGGTTATTTACGTTTTCGAGTTGTTTCCCACGACGTTCGATGCTCGCAGGATAAACAAAGTGTTTATATCACGGTTTACGTCAATGAAGGACCGGTATACCGAATTAATGGTTATGAGATAAGTGGTGAGACTTACGGTTTTAAAGAGCGACTTTATAGATTAATTACATTAAAACCCGGTGATATATTTTCTCGCCAAGCCATAATTGATACCAACACAAAAATCGGTAATTTCCTAGCAGATCGGGGCTACGCATTTGCGAGAGTGACAATCATTCCAACAATTGATGATCAACAACATTTGGTCCATATAAATTTTACTATAGTGCCTGGTGAACGGGTTTATGTACGGCGGATTAATTTCCTCGGCAATCAACGAACGGATCAAGAAGTATTGCGTGGAGAAATGCCTCAATACGAAGGAAGCATATACTCTTTATCAAAAATTGAAGAATCCAAACGACGCTTAGAATTACTGAATTATTTGTCCGACGTTACTTACACGCCGCAACCGGTACCCAACTCTCGTGACCAAGTGGATTTATATTATTATGTCAAAGAAGTTGCAGCAGGGAGAGCCAGCATTCAAGGTGGTTATTCAGACGTCTATGGTTTTTTGTATGGCGCCAGTATATCGGAACCCAATTTTATGGGAACGGGGAAGTACGTCTCGATTGGATTTCAAAATAGTCAATATCAACAAAATTATTTCATCAGTTATAACAATCCTTATTACACGACATGGGGCTTACGGCTAGGCTTCTCAATTTATTATTCTCGTATTAAACCGAATGCAAAATTTAACCTTGCCTCTTATTTAGAAGATGGTTATGGAGCCGATGTCACCTACGGCTATCCTGTTTCGGAACGTAATTCAATTACGTTTGGTTACGGATTGGAACATATCACTATCAGTCATGTCGATATCGCTAACGCTGCACCGAGTGTGCTGGCTTTTTGTGGCACCACTAACGGGGTGCAAAATACCAGTGCCAACTATAACCAAGTTAAATTGACAGCAGGGTGGGTTTACAATGGGCTTGACCGTGCTATTTTCCCAACTAAAGGTCTTTATACGGGATTAGGCTTGGAAGTAGGTGTTCCTCTTTTTAAATCCAGTTTGGATTATTATTTGGCAACGTACGCAGCAAAATATTATCAACCATTGGGTCATGGGTTTATTTTAAATTTATTAGAAACCCTCGGTTATGGAGACAAATTCGGTCATGATCGGTTGCCCTTTTTCAAAAACTTTTTTGCTGGAGGAATTGGCTCTGTTCCTGCTTTTGCTCCAAATTCATTAGGTCCAAAGAATCGTTATCCACTTGGTAGTGATTTCGGCGCTATTGGTGGTAATTTAGAAACTATTTTTGGAGTGCATTTAATTTTGCCGCAATTTAGTCAAAAGGTTCGTACTGCCATTGTGTTTGATGCAGGAAATGTTTTTCAGGTACCTCGATTTCCAGGAGATATCGCAATTCCAGCACGGGGCGGTGTTTCTGATCCTGAGGCGAATATCCGGCCACAGATTATCCAAGACGATAAATTTTCTCTTAAAAATTTACGCCCCTCGTTGGGTGTTTCTGTAGAATGGTACACGCCTTTTGCGCCAATCGATTTCACTTTAGCCTTCCCGCTGAATCGTCGAGCAGGGGATAATTTCCAAGCATTTCAATTTTCTTTTGGGATGAGCTTGTAAGGGGAAGAGTTGAGCGGAGCTTGGTTTAGATACGAACCTGAACTATAATGGGCGCTACTTTATTTTAAGGAGAACGTCATGATGAAGCGCTTATTTGCAGCCACCTGTTTATCAGTGGCAATAAATTGGACAGCGGCTGCTATTGGGCAAACCGTGGGAAGGGTGGATATGCGGCAAATTTTTCAAGCATCACCGCAGGTTAAGAATATCAATACCCAGCTTGAAAAAAAATTTTCACCACAACGTGAAAGAATTATTAATTTAGGTAAATCCTTGCAAGAGGATGCTAAAAAATTTCAACGCAATGAGGCAGTAATGAGTGAAAAAGAAAAGCAAGATCTAAAAAATAAAATTGATGAAAAACAAAAGGAACTTCAGCAAGCACAAGTCGAATTTCAGCAAGGATTATATAATGCACAGAATAAAGCCATGGCTGAATTTATGACAAAAATTTCAGGCGCTGTAAGAGCTGTTGCTGAAAAAGAGAAAGTGGATTTGGTTTTACCAAAGGACACCGTACTCTATGCGAGAGATAGTAAAGATATCACCTCAGACGTGATTTCCAAATTGAAATAGCCTTTAATTTTGTGATCAAATTTGAAATAACTTATACACTCAATGAATTAGCAAACGCCATCGGTGCCACGGTGAAGGGCCATGGTGATTGCAAAATTCATAATATCGCTTCAATTGTGAACGCTCAGCCCGGAGAAATAAGTTTCCTTGCAGATCGCAAGTATCAAAAATATTTAACAAAAACAAAAGCTTCGGCATTATTATTAGATAAAAAGTTAGCAAAAAACTGTCCTATAAACGCCCTTATTATGCCGAACCCTAAGCTGGGATTTATCAAACTATTAGCTTTATTGCGACCTGAAGTGAGACCAAAGCCAGGTATTCATCCCACTGCTGTTATCGGAGAGAATTGTCAAATCGATCCGATTGTGTACGTTGGGGCTTATGCTGTCATAGAAGATGAAGTGGTGATTGGTTCTCGAACCATTATCGGAGCAGGAACGAGTATTGGCCGCGGCAGTCAACTGGGCGTAGATTGTTGTTTGTATAATCGGGTAACTTTATACCATCACACCATTATGGGTGATCGAAATATTCTTCACAGTGGTGTCGTTATTGGTGCAGATGGATTTGGTTTAGCTCAAGATGAACAACGTCGATGGATTAAGATTCCTCAAGTGGCACGAGTGGTCATTGGAGACGATGTAGAAATTGGAGCTAACACCACAATTGATCGAGGAGCACTTGAAGATACGGTAATTGGAAATGGCGTTAAATTGGATAATTTAATTATGATTGGCCATAACGTTCGCATAGGCGATCATACAGCGATTGCTGGCTGTGCTGGTATCGCTGGAAGCACTACTATTGGACGCCATTGCATGATTGGTGGCGGTGCAGGTCTTAATGGCCATATTGATATTTGTGACAACGTCGTTATTACGGGTATGAGCATGATCCAAAAATCAATTACTAAGCCCGGGGTGTATTCGTCAGGGACGGGAATGCAACCCAGTCGTGAATGGCACAAAAGTGTCATTAGGTTTTGGCAACTCGAGGAACTCGCAAAAAGATTAAAACGATTAGAGAGGTTGTACGATGATCGTGATGGAAACCAGCGAGATTAAAAAATATATCCCCCATCGATATCCCTTTTTGTTGGTTGACCGGGTGATAGCGATGGAAAAACACAAGTCCTTAGTGGCAATTAAAAATATCACGGCTAATGAACCTTTCTTTATCGGACATTTTCCTGTTCGTCCAGTAATGCCAGGCGTTTTGATTATTGAGTCTTTAGCACAAGCAGCGGGGATTTTAATTGTTAAATCCCTTGATTTACCTGAATACCATGAGGATATTTATTTTTTTGCTGGTGTGGATAATGCACGATTTAAGCGCGTCGTCGAACCGGGTGACCAATTAGTTTTAGAAGTCAAAGTACTTAAATCGGGACGTTTGTGGAAATTTGAGGGAGAGGCAAAGGTTGAAGGACAGCTTGCCTGTAAAGCCAAATTTATCACAATAAGAGACAAAAAGAGTGATTGACGAACGAGCACTTATTCATCCTAGCGCAAAAATTGGTTCCGATGTAACTGTTGGTCCCTGGACTTTCATTGGTGAAAATGCCGTAATTGGGGATGATACTCAAATCGACGCTCATGTCATGATTGGAAAAAATACTGTGATAGGAAAAAATAATAAAATTTATCCGTATGCCTCTATTGGTTCTGATCCTCAACACATCAGGTATAAAGGTCAAGAAACTCGGCTAGAGATTGGAAATAGCAACGTCATTCGTGAATTTGTGACTATTAATCGCGGGACCTACGAAGGCCATGGTGTGACCTCCATCGGTCATAATAATTATTTGATGGCCTATTCTCATGTGGCCCATGACTGTCGAGTGAGAAGTCATGTTATTTTTGCTAATACTGCTTCAATTGCAGGGCATGTTGAAGTAGGCGATCATGCAAATTTAGGTGCTTTTTCGGGAGTTCACCAGTTTTGTCGGATTGGTGCTTATTGTTTTCTAGGACGTGCAGCAAAGGTTTATCAAGATATTTTGCCTTACATGCTTGTTACTGGAAATCCCGGTATTCCCACAGCGTTGAATTCAGTCGGGTTGCGGCGCCATGGTTTTAATTCTAAGACGATGCAGTCGTTGAAATTGGCATATCGGCTAATTTACCGTACTAATCTTAAATTAGAAGATATCCGAATTGAGCTTGAAAAATTAGCCGTGGAAACTCCAGAGATTAATCAATTGTTGTTGATGATTAATAGCTCCACTCGTGGATTTGCACGTTATAAAAATAATGAGCAACTTTCAACACACGATAATCTTGCTTAATCTGATTTTCTCAGTTCTTTTTAGGACTCCTTTAGTTTAGGTAACCTTATTAAAAAATTGGTAATGAGAATCGATAAAAGACTAATGAGTGTTCCGGCTAAAATATCAATTAAGAAATGCCACCCAGAGGCCAATGTAGCAACTAGGACCATGAGACTAAATAAATAAAGCTATAGGATAAAAAATTATCTTACGTGGCCGGACAGGCATAAGCTATTAGAATTGCCCAGATTGTATGAAAAGAAGGGAAGCTTATTAATCGCTTCATGGAAAGAAAGCTTGATAATGATGAATGGCCTCAAACTGTGTTATTAAATAACGTTGGGCTTTTATAAAGGGAACGGAATGAATAATGCTGGACGGAGCGGTTGAAGCTGAAGCCCAGAAATAGTAGATAGAAAAACCTAACAAACAAGAAATTAGAAACTAAATATTTATTTATATACTTGAGTGGCCTCATTTAAGAGCGGTGAGCAATAAGGGGACAATTTTTATTGCTAAAAACAAGCTTGCATAAATAATCCTGAGAAATTGTGCTAGAGCTTGCTTACGGATGAATTTCTTGAAGAAAGTCGACCAAATTAAAATGGAGTAGGTTATCTAAGTGGTAAAATAGATGATCTTGTAAAAGAAAGGGTGTAGTTAAAATAGCACTATCGGCAAACAGCATAATTATAAGCACAGAGAAAATCATACCCAATGTCTTAAAAAAAGACTGTAATGTGGTTGTTTATTGGCAAGATAGATGCCTAATCCATAAAACAGGGGCATGAAGCAAATGAATAAATCCTTTTTCAGAAGAATTGAAAAATAGGGAACCATTATATAGTGGTGAGTAAAGTCGTTGACGACTAAACAAAGTCCCGAAAGGAGAAGGATCGGAACAGATAAATAAAAAAAACAACCAATCGTTACGTGTTGTTATATTCAAAAGGATCTTATCTAACGCTAATTTGCGTAACTAGCATAAAGGATAATCCGGAAATATTAAAAATATTAACTTATTGATTATATTTAATTTTTTATACTTACAGCCCCAGTCAGCGAATGAATTGATGAGTAGGTTTTAAACTGATGGCGGGCTTGTTTTCTAAGTAAAGGGTGAAGCTTTGGTCCTCTCCGTTAGGGAGCAGTACTACTTAATTTAAGATCTTTTATTTTCCCCAGAGTAATGATTTTCATTTCGGTAGCGTAATAACCTCGCTGCATTTTAACATCCGGTATAACAAAATAAATTTTATCTAGATTTTCTGTAGTTTCATCTAGAATTTGGTGGTTATTTTTAATTAAATTATTAAATTCTTCGCTTAAAGGGATATATTTAGTGTTTTCAATTTGGCGGCGAAGCATCCGTTTTAAGGGGGATTTTTATTGTTAATCAAATGCTTATAACTTTCTACGTTCATGGCAATAATAGGTTCATTTTCTTCTCGTTTGTTATCCTTATTAAGATCGGCGTAAATAATATTGCCGTGTAATTCCCTTTCATTTATAGGCTCAGTTTCCATTATCATTTCATTATTGCTTTCTAAAGTTTGATGATTAGAAAAATTATTACGATGGAAAAATTTTGATTTTAAAAACAAGTTATTATTAGGATAATAAATTACTAACAACGCATTGTCTTTCATAATATCGATAATTGGTTTGGTAAGGAAAATAAGAACAGCAGAGTAGCCCCAACTACGACCGACCGGCTCTTCCATATTTTTTTATAAATTCTTCATTTACATACCAAGCTCCATGTATGACGATAAAACGATTATAAGCATTGTCATTGAACCCTTATTTCTAGACCATATAATTTTAAAGAGCTCCATGGTGTCTATTATAAGCTTTTCCAGTATTATATATTCCAATGCTACTCGCTTTTCAGAAAAAATTGGATGATAAAATTCCTGAGGTAAGTCCATGAGACAAATGTGTATGAAATAACAATTTATTGTTTACGAGATCAAAAACCCAAAGGCGTTTTTTCGCTGGATGGTAAGGAATAATCGATTATGGTCAATATATTGTTATGTTCACTGTCATATTGTTTGGCGCATTCCAAAGCGGTAGCAATTTTCTTGATAACTTATGAATTTAATGTTGGTGCTTCTTCACGCAACCTCATTTTTATATCGTTAAATTGCTTAATTTGGTCAGGGAGAGGATTTTGATCATTTGCTGAAAAAGCGGAAGTGGTGTCTTTAGAACTTGCTCCCTGTGTCTGTGTGCGATGATTTTCCTCTTTACAAGAAAAGATACTTACTAACATTACTGCTAGAACTAATAATCAGTATCGTTTTTATAACTCTTACCTAATTCCGATAATTATCAATCTTCTACCTAATTAATATGGCTCAAAAAATGATCAGATTTTAAAATAAAAAGATTAAATAAATTAAGAAGTTATCAGTTTTAGGGCGATCTTTGCGGTTTTGAGGGAGGCTCCACTATCCCCTAGCTTAGCCCGGAGCGGTTTTAACTTATTTAAACAAGTCTGTCGATAAGAGTGATCTTCTAACAAGCGATAAATTTCGTTAGCAATAGCCTGAGGAGTGGCTTGATGCTGAATAAACTCAGGGGTGATGGGTTCTTCAGCCACTAAGTTAGAGAGCCCAATAAATGGGACTTGAATAAGCCGTTTTCCTAACCAATAGGTGAGAGGGCTCACTTTGTAGAGAATAACAAAAGGAATTTGATGTAAAGCAATTTCTAATGTAACTGTGCCAGAAACAGCAATGGCGGCATCACATACAGACAGTACATTATAAGTATTGTCCTCAATAATTTTAATGTCTGAAAATAAATAATTGTGAACATCTTGAGAAGACAAATTAGGTGCCAGTGGCAACACAAATTGAGCATTAGGGAGGCGCTCTTTAATAAGGCGCGTAGCAGAAGTTATAATGGGCAACAAGCGGGCAATCTCCCGGGAACGACTTCCGGGAAATAAGCCAATAATGGGCTTTTCTGTTGATAAATCGAATTTTTGATACACTTTTTCGCGCGGCAAAGTGGGTACTGTAATGTCAATTAACGGATGTCCAACTAAACTGACGGAAATATTTTCTCGTTGATATAATCTTTCTTCGAAAGGGAATAAAACCCCCATGTGATCTACATATTTTTTTATTTTTTTAATACGGCCATATCGCCATGCCCATATTTGCGGACTTACATAATAAAGAACTTTAATTCCTGCTTTTTTAGCCTGTTTAGCCATATGTAAATTAAAACCCGGATAGTCAATAAAAATTACTAAATCAGGTCGTTCGATCTTAAAGTGATTTTTTAGGCACTGGCGAGCCGCAAGTATATCACCCAATTGAGAAATTATTTCTGATACTCCAACGACTGCTAGTTTTTCGGCCTCAATAAAGATATTAACTCCTGCCTCACGCATTCTTTTCCCGCCCATACCAGCCACTTTCAATTGTGGATCAAGGAATTTCAGTGATTTTGCAAGATGAGCGCCAAGTAAATCTCCCGAGGCCTCACCTGCTATGATTAAAATCTGTTTTGAATGAGTGTTCATTTTAAGAAATAGCGATTGAAGAAATTGGAAATAATTCGTTAGTTCGTCGCACAATTAATGAAATTTCTAAAGCTGTCGCCAAAGCCCGTTTCCCCTCTTCTCCGGAAACCAGAGGAAGTTTGTTATGGATAATAGAATCCAGAAACGCTGATATTTGATCAAGCAACGCATCGCCTTTTTCAAACCGCTCAACTTGACGGGTGATTTCAGGAATTCCTGGATACATTTCTTGAGTGCCTTTGCGATGGATGGCAATTTTTTTATGATCGAGGTCAATAGCAATATAGTTATCGTGCTGGAAAATTCGAAGTTTGCGCTTAGTTTTGAGGTTTACACGGCTGGCCGTTACATTGGCCATGCATCCGTTGCTAAATTCAATACGGGCATTGGCAATATCAATATAAGGAGATAGCACGGAGGCGCCGCTGGCAGAGATATTTTGGATATCCGCTTTCACAATGGATTGGATGATGTCGATATCGTGAATCATCAAATCTAATACTACATTAACATCACTGCCTCGCAATTTGAAGGGAGCCAGACGCAGCGATTCAATAAACCGAGGATTAGAAATTTGAGATTCTACGGCTTTTACAGCGCTATTAAAACGTTCGAGATGACCAATTTGGAGAATGACCTTATTTTTCTGGGCAGCAGAAATTAAGTCGTCGGCCTCTTCCAAAGAAGTAGCAATGGGCTTCTCTAAGAGAACGTGGACCCTATTGTCTAAAAAAAAGCGTCCCACTCTATGATGCAAAGGGGTGGGAACTGCGATGCTCACTGCATCCACAAGGCCAAGGAGAGACTGGTAATTGATTACGGATTTAACGTTTAATTCGTTGGCTTTCGAATGACACCGTTCAGGGTCGATATCACAAACGGCCACAAGCTCTGAATGCGGTAAATCAGCATACTTTTCTGCATGATATTTGCCCAAATAGCCAACGCCAATTACGGCTGTTCTAATCTTCTTCATCGCTATGCTTCAGCGCCCTTTTCCATTCCGAAGGAGGCGTAATAGTGGCATTTTTTGCCAAGTGAATCAATATAAAGGCATTTTAGCTCATTGGCAGCGACGAATGGAACCAGTTCATCTCGCTACTAGATGACTGAAGGAGACAGTCATAAATCAACATGATACCCTTGAACCATATAACGCTGAAGAAAGATCGCAGTATTACCTATATTGTCTTAGCAAATCTTAGTAAAATCAACTTTGATAAAAGCATTCTTTACATTCTTATAAGAACCCTAATTATTTATGTGTATCCCATTTTTTTTGCTGCGTATGGGTTGGGCAATAAGCGATTTAACTTTGAAACAGGGTTCGATTTTGTTTTAATCATTTATTATCGGTGCAGTTTAAGCGGTACCATCAACGGCCCCTTTACGCTCTTAGAAGCGGATAGCCGGCTTGGCTTTGCTTATTTTTCTTGATTAGTTGTTCGCTATAGGAGCTTTCCACTACAGCGAATTTGGAACTTTGATAAAAGGGATATCCACCATTCTAATTAAGAATGGAGAGGTAATTTGGAAAAATTTCAAAAATCAAGTAACTGATCATGATTTATGAGAAATGATTCGAGAGAAACTAAATGAGGCGGATTAGAAAAATGTAAAAAAAAGAAGATCGTTTGGAGCGTTCTGGAAAAGTGAGTTTTGTTAAAAATAAATAAAATTAATTATTTCTCAACTTTTGGGGCTGCATGATTTATAACTTCGCCGCCAGCTTGTAAATCTTGGCCGAAACCATGAATAGTATGACAACCCGATAAAAAGAATAAAAAGGGCGCTGTAAGAAAGATAATTTTTAAATAGGTCTTAATCATCTCGTCGCTTCCTATCCAAGTTATGGTATGGCTTATTATACTCAACTCTTATTGAAGTTCTAGCTCCTTAAAAAATTAGTTTCACTTGACTTTTCTCACAGGAGGAAAGGACGTAGTTCTGGCTCTTCTTCCCTGGAACATTATAGAATGTGGTATATGATTGATGAATTTTTTATCCAGAAAGCGCTTCTCTTGGCGAAGCAAGCTGAAAAAAATCAAGAGGTGCCGGTGGGTGCAGTTTTGGTAAAAGATAACGAAATTATTGGAAAGGGATTTAACCATCCTATTGGATTAACCGACCCTACGGCTCATGCAGAATTACTTTCGATCCGCGAGGCTGCCAAAAATCTCGGTAATTATCGATTAGTTGGTACGACTCTCTATGTCACTTTAGAACCCTGTGCAATGTGCCTTGGCGCGATGATTCATGCTAGAATTCAGCGCCTCGTTTTTGGCGCTTTTGACCCACGTGATGGTGCTGTTAAAAGCGTTTTTCAACTTTTGAATGAACCACGGCTTAATCATCACATTTCTTGGACAGGCGGAATTTTAGTGGATGAATGTGCTCATGTGCTAAAAAATTTTTTCCAAGCCCGTCGTTAGTAATTTTCCCCATACACGACAAAATAAAAACACCCCTTTCGGTCTTCTGCGTAAAAGTGAAGCCTGACTAGAAGACGGTGGGTGGGTTGGTAGGTTGTCGTATTCGGCTCCAAAGCAGGATGCTAAGAGGCCGGGTGAGTTTGTCATAGGTTTAGGGATGTTAAGTGGTCTGTTTACCCTGTGTAAATAGCATACGTAAGGGCAGGATTAAGGATTTTTGTGGCTGAATCAATAATGATTTTGGGAAACACACTTTCAAAAATTGGCTTAATCCTCTTATTCCTGAATATCGTGACCCACACCGCTTAAAGAGACCTTTTCCTATAGTGGCATTATGGATGATGATGGCTTCACATTATTCATATAAACAAATAGTTACGGTAATTGCTTTTAAGACCTGCAAGAAATAAGAATTTTGTAGAGATTCGTAATAAGAGAGATCATTAACCTTTGCTGGGTCAGAAAATAAACTATGGAAATTAGGGAATTGACCTTGAGAAGCGGCAAAGGTTTGTACTTCAGAATACATAGTTGAAAGACGCTAGTTAAAGAATTTACCCAGGCGAAAATACGTCACTGCTAATAAACTGTAGCCAGCGGTTCTATTCAGATTGGCTGTTCGTTAAGCTCGCTCCAAGGTTGCTGAAATTTGCTCCTCGCTTATTTCTTTATTTTCGAGTATAAGATTTTTGAATGTTTTTAAATCTCTCATATTGAGCCGATCCATACCAAAGATAATCTCCAAAAAATTTCTCCCAGATTAACTACTTACGTTTCTTTCCCTCAGTATCGGCATGCTGATATTGAATATAACAATATTGACCCGCCGAAATATCAAACGGATTTTGAGAGTTAGCAATATCATCGTGTTGTGTTTTAAGTCAATGGCGTTTTAAGCGGACACAGAGAGTTGGCAAATAATTAATTCAAAATTAATTAATCCAAAATTGGTCTAGTCAATGATCAAGGATGACGAATCAGATACTTTTTGCTTTCGAATTTTCATAAACAAGTTCGACCAATGTAGTAAATTACAATCTCCTCAGAAAATTCTTTAAGAGCGCTAATTTTGTTTTGATTACTTCATCAGTCTTTTGAATAAACTCTAAAATACGATTTTCCAATTGTTCAGTAGTAAAAATTAGAGGAGAAAGTTCTAAATCTTCGATCGAGGAGAAGGTTAAAAAAAATCAGATCGCGCTCTCGATTGTTGACTATTCTTTTGCCGCATAACAAATCCGCATCTTTAGAGAAGATCCCTATCATAGTGGAGATGAAAATTCAAATGGAATTGGAGTTTTCAGTGATTCCCTCCGGTTGATACGCTGGCGGTTTGTGATTTTACTTCATCGGGTTTTTAAACCTGATATACTATCGGCCGTTCTTCATTTAGATTTAGTAAGGAATGGTCATGACACTTACGGTTTCAGTAGGTAAGGATATCAATAATTTTAATACAATTATTGAAATTCCTATGAACGGAGGCGAAGTTAAGTATGAATACAATAAAGAATTTCGGTTTTTGACCGTTGACCGATTTATCCCTACGGCCATGCGCTATCCTTGTAATTATGGATTCGTACCAAACACCCTAGCGGAAGATGGTGACCCCCTCGATGTGTTAGTAATGACGCCAGTGCCCCTACAGCCCGGAACGTTGATGCGTGTTCGAGCGGTAGGTTTGATGCGAATGGAAGATGAAGCTGGGAAAGATAGTAAAATTTTAACATTTCCTCTCGCTAAAGCCTGCAGAGAATATGAATCTATTCAATCTATTAAAGATGTATCCCCTTTCCTACTTGATATCATCGCCTATTTCTTCGAACACTATAAAGATTTGGAGCCCACTAATAAATGGGTCAAAGTGAAAGGCTGGGAGGATAAGGATGCGGCAGAAAAAGAATTTCAGGCGAGTATTAGACGTTTTGAGAAAAGCTAAGGGCTTAGGAGTGCATGACTGATATAACCCAACTTTTTTTTGAGAAACCATTCGATCCTGACTGGATACGGCCGACATTAAATGAAGCCTATCGAATGGATGAAACTGCTCGTATAAAGCAATTATTGGAATTGATTAATTTTACCCCAGCCATTGAACGTGCTGTGAGTCAATTGGCAGAAAAATTAGTCATCGCCGTGCGGGAAAAGGAAAAAGAGAAGGGTGGTATCGAAGGCTTTATGATGCATTATGACCTTTCTACCGAGGAAGGAATTTTATTAATGTGTCTTGCGGAAGCTTTATTACGTGTCCCAGATAAACAAACTGAAAATTTATTAATTCGGGATAAATTGATCAGTGCGGAATGGAATAAATATGTGGGTGCGAGTGAATCCGCCTTTGTGAATTTTGCTAGATGGGGATTAGCGCTTTCAGGAAAAATATTAAAAAAAGAAAAAGACGGACAATTAAAAACCATTTGGAGTAATCTCATCCGAAAAAGTGGCGAACCTGTTATTCGCAAAGCGATCCGTGAAGCAATGAAATTAATGAGCGAGCATTTTGTTTTAGGCCGTACTATTGAAGAGGCTATTAAGCGCTCGCAGATCGCTTTAAAAGAGGGTTTTCGATATTCTTACGACATGTTGGGCGAAGTGGCACGAACGCAGAGCGATGCTGATCGATATTATGATTCCTATTATTATGCCATTAGCGCTTTAGGAAAAAGTCACGACACACAAAACATTTACGAAGCGCCGAGTATTTCCGTTAAATTATCTGCATTGTATCCTCGCTATGATTTTAAAAAACGCGAAGAAGCAGTACCTTTTTTAATTGAACGCGTAAAAGAATTGGTTCTGCATGCAAAAGCACAGAAAATTGGCATGACTATTGACGCGGAAGAAGCCGATCGATTAGATATGTGCCTGGACATTTTCAAAGGATTATTCACAGACAATGCTTTTTCTGGATGGGAAGGTCTTGGCCTCGCTGTCCAAGCTTATCAAAAGCGCGCTTTGCCATTAATTGAATGGTTAATTGAATTGAGCCACCAACAAAAACGCCGTATTCCCGTTCGTCTGGTGAAGGGAGCTTATTGGGATTCCGAAATAAAGCTAACTCAAATGGAAGGATTGATTAATTACCCTGTTTTTACGCGGAAAGTGAATACGGATATTTCTTATATTGCTTGCGCAAAGAAGATGTTAAGTGCTCAAGACGCTCTTTATCCGCAATTTGCTACTCATAACGCCTATTCGGTTGCAGCGATTTTAACACTAATGGATCCTCGTTATGAGGATTACCAATTTGAGTTCCAAAATCTACAGGGTATGGGTAAGGCTTTACATCATTATGTCGTTACAAAATTAAATCTGCCCTGCCGAATTTATGCGCCGGTAGGGTATTATGAAGATTTGCTGCCTTATCTCGTTCGGCGATTATTAGAAAATGGAGCTAATAGTTCGTTTGTCAATCGAATCGCGGATAAAACGGTGCCAATTTCCTACCTGATCAAAAGCCCGGTTGAAAAAATTGAGACGTTGGGAGAAATTCCTAATCCTAAGATTCCCTTGCCTAGGAATCTCTTTGCTAAAGCGCGATTAAATTCAATAGGAAGAGATTTAAGCAATTATGCGGAATTAAAACCTCTAGCTGAATCGATCCATAATGCACTAGAAAAAACGTGGCAAGCATCGCCATTCTTACGTGAGATTAAAAAGGGTAAAGCTGTTTTTGATCCGGCCGATAATCGACGCCAGATTGGTGTGATTGAATTAGCAGATGAATCCGATGTAGAAAAAGCCATTATAATCGGGTCTTCGGCTTTCCCCGCCTGGGATCAGAAAGGGGTAGACGCGCGCGCTAACATTATGCGAAAAATGGCGGACTTGTTAGAAGAACATCAAGCCGAATTAATGGCCTTGGTTGTGCGTGAAGGAGGAAGGACTCTCCAAAATGCCTTATCGGAAGTTCGCGAGGCTATTGATTTTTGTCGTTATTATGCCGAGCAGGGTGAAAAACAGCTAAATGACACAGTGTTTCTGGGTTACACTGGAGAAAACAATGTGCTGCGAATGAATGGTCGCGGTATTATCTTGTGTATTAGTCCCTGGAATTTTCCGGTAGCTATATTTACAGGACAAATCGCTGCAGCGTTAGTAACGGGGAATGCCGTAATTGCTAAGCCCTCGGGAGAAACACCTTTAACGGCAGCCAAGGTCACTCATTTATTTCACGAAGCAGGTGTGCCTGCAGAAATTTTACAATTAATGCCAAGTCCTGGAGGAACTGTAGGGCAAGCATTAATTGAAAATCCCAAAATCAGCGGAATTATATTTACGGGTTCTGATAATACCGCCCGTCATATTCAAAAAACATTAGCTAATCGATCTGGGCCCATCGTCCCCTTTGTGGCAGAAACATCTGGTATTAATGCCATGATAGTGGATTCAACGGCACTGCCCGAACAATTGGTTCAAGATGTGATTGTTTCTGCTTTCGATAGCGCAGGCCAACGTTGTTCTGCTCTTCGCATTTTATATGTTCAGGATGATATTGCCGATAATGTAATAAAAATGTTAGCAGGTGCGATGGCCGAAATTAAAATAGGGGATCCCATGTTATTAACCACCGATGTGGGACCCGTTATTGATGCTAAGGCTCAAGCAACTTTGCAAAAACATGCTGCTTTTATGCAAAAAGAAGGGAAATTAATTTACAAAGTTGATTTGCCCCTAGCAGCAACTCATGGAACATTTGTAGCTCCCCAAGCTTATGAATTATCTAGCTTAAACTTGATTAAAGACGAGGTTTTTGGACCTATCTTGCATGTTCTGCGATATCGACGCCAGGATCTGGATAAAGTGATAGACGATATTAATGGTTTGGGATATGGGCTCACCTTTGGCATCCAGAGCCGTATCGATGAAACGATAGATTATATTCAGCGTCGTATTAATGCAGGTAATATTTATGTCAATCGCAATATGATTGGGGCTGTCGTAGGTGTTCAGCCTTTTGGGGGAAGCTGGTTATCCGGCACAGGGCCTAAAGCCGGTGGGCCGCATTATTTGCCTCGTTATTGCGTAGAAAGCACGTTGACGGTCAATACAACAGCCGCTGGTGGAAACACCTCTTTGATGGC
Source organism: Candidatus Coxiella mudrowiae (assembly GCA_001077715.1). GTDB lineage: Bacteria > Pseudomonadota > Gammaproteobacteria > Coxiellales > Coxiellaceae > Coxiella > Coxiella mudrowiae. Next base: position 610,551 of record CP011126.1, read on the forward strand.
GATGGAAGACTAATAATATTTCAACGTTAACTCTATACGAGTAAGGGAGCGTGGATTAAAAAGGTTATCTTCAAGGTGAGAAGGTGAATTCAAAGCTTTTCCTTGTTAAGATGTACCTCTCGCTAAAAACAAAAACTCGGGAGACAGTGAATGAAACCATTAATTTTACCCTTCCTAGGAATCACTCTGCTTGCCGGTGCAACTGTGCAAGCGGCAACGTTTGTTAACTACGGAACAGTATAAGTTAAGTTATTCCATGGGGTTATGACCGGAAAAGCTTTTCAAAAACATGAAATTAAAATTAATCCTCAAATTTTCTTCCCAGGCCGTAAGCGACGGTTATTCGGGTAAAAAAAACGCAAATGACTGACGAAGAAATGCACACTACGTTAGAACAATTCCAGCAGCGAGCAATACAAAATTGCAGACTTAGATGAAAAGAGAAGCTCAACAAAATGCTCAAAAAGGACAAGCTTTTTTGCCGCTAATAAAATAAACCTGGTATAAAAACTCTAGCCGATAGTCTGCAATAGAAAATCTTGCACGAAGGTAAAGGCGAAAGTCCTTCTTTGAATAACATGCTCACTGTTAATTCTGAAGGTGGATTATTAGATGATACTGTATTTGATAGCTCTTACAAGCGTAGTAAGCCTGCAACATTCCCAGTAAAGACTGTGATTAAAGGATGGCAAGAAGCATTGGTTCATATAAAACCCGGTGTAATATGGGAAATTTATGTGTCACCCCAATTAGCTTATGGTGACAAAGGTGCTCCAAGCGCAATTGCATCTAATGAAACTCTGATTTTTAAGGTGAATTTAATTTCTGTAAATAAAAAATAAAAAAAAATTCTTCCATTCATGAAAAAAGAGGAATTCTGCCCCTCTCTTACCGTAGAGAGGAGGGGTGCTTTATAATTTCTTTATTTCTCCTTTTTTTCAAAAGGAACGGATCACGGATCGATGAAGATTATAAGCTTAGATTCAGATATGCTATTTTTGCAAGGTTCTTAGGTTTATACTCCATTTCGTCAACAACAAGTCCTCTAACATTTGCAAGAAAACAACCCAAGGCCAGCGCTGTCGAAGCGATTTATGGCTATTTTGTTGAATGTGAAAAACCCTTTAAACCCTGGAGAGCAAGAGCGATTGGAGCGCTTGTTGCCAAATGCTCATTTTTCCGATTATCCGAAATTATCGAAAGATTTTTTCATGTTGGGTACTCCTTCGTTTAGGAACCCTGTCTCCCTGGTCATCCAAAGCCTCTGAAATTGCGCGCAATTGCGAACTTCCCATAACTCGGATTGAGTGGGGGATTTTCTATCGCGTTTCGGGAGTTTCGCGAAAGAATAAACAAGATTCTCAAAGGGTGGCGTTAGAATTATATGATCCATTAATCGAATCAATTTTACTTTCTTCCAACGAATTGTTTCGATTGTTTCAATATCCACCACTTTTAAACTTTGTTTGTATTCCTTTACTGGAAAAAGGAAAAGCTGCATTGCTGCAAGCAAATCAATTGTTAGGTCTCGTGCTAAGTAATGAAGATATTCAGTATTTATTAAAAGCCCTTCATCAATTAAATTGGAATCCGACGGACGTTGAATTAATGATGTTTATTCAGGTAAATTCCGAGCATTATCGAGATAAAATTTTTAATGCGAAGTGGCGAATCGATGGACAATTAAAAGAAGAATCTTTATTTGCAATGATTCGTCATACTTATCAAGTAAATCCGAAATAAGTATTTGTAGCGTATCGGGATAATGCGGCAATTATCAAAGGTTCAGCCAGTCACTTTCTTGAGATTAACCCTCTCACGCATCATTATGAAAGCAAAAAAGAATGTTTGCATCCCGTTTTGAAAGCAGAAAACGCATAATCACCCTACTGCTATATCTCCTTTCCATATTCCTGATTTCTATCAACCCTGGGAGAAAGATTTTAAAAATCCAAAATCACTGACGTCTCCATTGGGTATTATGCTACAGGGACCTATCGGTGCGGCTTCGTTTAATAATGAATTTGGACGTCCAAATGTTTGTGGTTATTTTCTGACGTTAGAATATAGAGGAAATTTTGATGCACAAATCGATACGCAAGGAGAAATTATTTCTTACGGTTATCGTAAGCCCATCATGATTGCTGGGGGAATTGGGAAAATTCACCATTCGCAAGTTGAAAAACAATCTTTTGAAGAAAAAGCATTATTAATAGTCATTGGTGGTCCAGCTATGACTATTGGTTTAGGAGGTGGCTCTGCCTTTTCTCGAAGTAGTAACGAAGCCACCGAGGCATTGGATTTTGCGTCCGTTCAACGTTCGAATCCTGAAATGCAGCGTCGGACACAAGAATTAATTAATGGATGTGTTTCTCTGGGAGAAAAAATCCTATTTTGAGCATTCATGATGTGGGGGCTGGGGGTTATTCAAATGCATTTCCAGAATTGATTGAAGCCAGCGAATGTGGGGAGAATTTGAGTTGTGGGATATTCCGAATTCTGAACCTGGAATGACGCCCATAGAAATATGGTGTAATGAAGCACAGGAACGATTTGTTCTGGCTATTAAATTCAGAATCGCTAGAGATATTTCGCGTTATTGCTGAACGTGAGTGATGTCCTTTTGAAGTCGTTGGTTATGTTAAACAGCAAAAAAATTGGTAGTGAATGACAATTATTTTCACACTCCTACTATTGATGTTGCCGTTGTCCTTATTGTTTTTGAAGGCATGTCACCTATGCAGCGAGAAGATCGGCGACGATCTCCTAGAACCACGCTTTTCGATACTACGGGGGGGATAGATTGGGCCAAAGCTATTAAACGTGTTTTACACTATCCCTCGGTGGCCGATAAAAGTTTTTTAATTACTATTGTACTATTGGTGATCGTTCTGTGGGGGGGTCTTGCGTGATCAAATGGTTGGGCCCTGGCAAGTGCCAGTGGCGGATGTGGCAGTGACAGCGAATAGTTTTGTAGGTTATCAAGGAAACAAGCCTTGGCCATGGATGAACGAGCGCCCCTGGCGATGATTAATCCTGTTGCATCGGCGAGAATGGCGGTCGGCGAAGCCATCACTAACATAGCTGTTGCGTCTATTGATGAAATTTCCCAAGTAGTTTTGTCGGCGAATTGGATGGCAACAGCGAATTTTCCAGGAGAGGGGACAAATTTGTATGAAGCCGTTCGAGCCGTTGTGAAAGAATTATGTCCCGCGTTGGGAATTTGTATACCAGTAAGTAAGGATTCCTTATCTATGCATTCTTCTTGGCAAGACGGCAACCAAAAGTGAAGTGTGGTGTCACCGCTTTCCTTAATTATTACCGCAACGGGGCACCTACAGATGTGCGCCATACTCTTACTCCGCAATTGCAAACCGATGTGGGCGAGACTCAATTGTCGCTCATTGATTTGGGCAAAGGAGCCCATTTATTTAGGAGGTTCTTGTTTAGCTCAAGTTTATAATGAGATAGAAGATCAACTGCCTGATGTTAATGACCCTTCCTTATTACATAATTTTTTCAAGCGATTAAAACGCTCAGCCGTAAAAAAATATTATTAGCTTATCACGATCGTTCCGATGGAGGGTTGTTAGCAACTTTATGTGAAATAGCTTTTACCGCTCACACGGGAATTACCATTGAGTTAAAATCATTAGGTAGTAACTCCCCAATAGTGAGTATGTTTACTGAGGCCTTAGGGTTAGGGGCTGTTATTCAAGTTAAGAAAGAAAATGTTGTGGATGTATTAACAATATTAGAAAAATACGAATTAAAAATACATGCGCACATACCTTGGAGAGCTAAATGAAGCGGATGAATTTATTTTGAATTTCCAAGGAAAACAGTTTTTCAGGAAAGTCATAGCGTCCTGCATCGATGGTGGAGCGAGACAAGTTATCGGTTGCAGGCTTTACGAGATAATCCGGATTGCGCTAAACAGCAATTTGATAAATTATTACATAAAGACCACCCCAGTCTTATAGTCTTATAGCAGAAATTACTTTTGATAATAAAGAAAATGTTTCGCTTCCTTACATTAACGTAGGAGCTCGACTGCGGGTTTCTATTTTACGTGAGCAAGGAAGTAATGGTTATCGAGAAATGGTTGCCGCTTTTTATTTTGCGGGTTTTGATAGCATTGATGTTCACATGAGTGATTTATTAAACAAATGGATTAATTTAAGTGATTTTAAAGGGTTGGCTGCTTGTGGAGGTTTTTCCTTATGGAGATGTACTAGGTGCTGGTCGTGGCTGGGCACAATCGATTTTAATGCATCCAAGAATTTCTGATGAATTCGCTTTATTTTTCCAGAGTCATGATCGTTTCGCTTTAGGCATTTATAACGGTTTCCAGCTTTTTTCCCATTTAAAATTAATAATTCTAGGTGCTAAAGATTGGCCTGTTTTCGAACGCAATACTTCAGAACAATTCGAAGCACATCTTTCCTTGATAGAAATTCCTGAATCTCCTTCATTCCTTTTCCAAGGAATGAGTGGTAGTCGTCTTCCTATTGTAGTTTCTCATAGTGAAGGACGTGCCGTATTTGAAGTGGAACAAGAGCAGCGAATAAAAAAATAAACTTATTGCTTTGCGTTTTATTGATCCTTGTGGAATTCCTTTCCTACCATCGATTATCCTGTGAATCCCAATGGTAGTCTAGCTGGAATCACAGGTCTTACCACCCCGGATGGTCGGATAACTATTCTTATGCTTCATCCTGAACGAGTTTTTCGTACAATTCAATTTTCTTGGCATCCAAAAGAATGGAATAAAATGAGTTCGTGGATTGTGGATTCAGATGTTCTGCAATGCGCGGGCATGGATAAATTGATTGTATTGATCATTATTTGTAGTGTGGTACACCATAATTTTTTTTAGATTTAGAAATAATTAAAAGGAGAATGGTTATGACATCAAATTTTTTAGGTCTTATAGATGATCATGCTGGTCCTTTCTTATTTTTTCAGGATCTTATTCCAAATATTAAATTTTCTACGTTTGCCGAGGGTGCAGTTTGTTTGGCTGTTCTTTACCTACCTCCGTTTTAAATGCGTTGGCTGCTGTTAATGCTGAACGAGCTGGAGGTTTACAATCCACCCAGTATTTAATCAAGCTTTTAAATGAAGCAAGTCAGCGGGGGGTTGCTTATGGTGCAATTATATTAATTGCTTCTGAAGCAGTACTCTTTTTTTTAAATAAACGTTATTTTTTTGATTCAGGAAAAGCCATTATTGATCTTCTAAAACATGTAGTGTTAACCTCCGGTTCTTTACTGCCTTATAGAAACGTAAGAGAAGAGGACCGGGTTGGTTTAGGTTAGACGATTATATTCACTTGGTCGCTATTAACAAGCCTTATTTTTTGCAGAAATCGGTCGAAAGCCTTATCTTTTTGGGTATTCCTGATGAGGTAGTAGGTTTTTTTATTGAGTTTTTTTAGTTTATAAAGCTGCCCATTTCGCGAGTACATTAAATTTTATTTCTTCTCTTGAGGATAAAAATGACTCTTCTAGGTATTTAAAAAATTGGAATTATTATTAAATGATTTTAATTTTTGGTTAGAAATAAGAAATGGAAATGGTTCAGGAAGCTGTGGAGGAATTTTTGAAGCACGTCGAGAACCATTGGCCCAATTTACCCAAAAAAGAGAATAGAAAGAATTTTGTAAGGCATTTCTTCTCTAATTGGGAAGATACTTTGTCTTTCATCGTCGATAGTTATTACCTTAAATTGGCTGCCAGCTGTTCAGGGGATTGAAACTTTTACCCAAATCCAGATAGGGTCGGACCATCATTATCAAAATATATCTTCAATCATGGTGGGAGCAACGCTCCTCACCACTTTCTTTTATAGAAAGAATATTAATGAATTCCCCGAACAGCTGATAAAAACAATTATTTCTATTTTACAAAACCTTAGAAAAAGAAGTTATTGGAGTGCGAAAAAAATATTTTTTCTCACAAGCATAGCTGGGGCCTCAAGCTATTTCTCAGACCTCGGTTTCAAACTTATTGTAGAGACGTCGTTGCAAGACGGATATTTTTCTTATTCGGAAAATTTAGCAAATATCATGCCGGGCAGGTGTGTTAACGGCTGTGGTTTTGATGTTATGGTCTCATTTGAAATTTTTAAATAATCAGAGCATTCAAGAGCAAGTTGATACTAATAAAATTGAGCGTGTAGATTTACGTGTTGCTAAATCGTTTTTAGCTAACAATAATTTTTGTTTATTTCCTAATAAATAGGTCGAACAATAGTGAGTCATTAGATGTACCAGATTTTCATGAGCATTTAATTCTACAAATTTAAATTTTTGATTTACTATTTTTTATTACAATGAAAGAATTAATAATTAATTATTTTCCTGAATAATTTATTCGGGATGCTAATTAACTACAAGCACGGACCAATGGTTCCCAATTTATCTTCTGCAGGGAGATGAGGGGAGATAGCAAGAAATATTAAGTTTTATTTTATTAGGTAAGTAAAAATGATAGCGTTGAAAGGACACTTGCACCGCAATCTTTTAATGAATTATTTTGTTTCTCTAACTAATAATTCTGCCTATCTACTCAATCCTTTTGGAATTATGTTCCAACAGTGGATGTCGACGCTTTGTATAAATTCCCGTCAACAATTATTAAAGCCAGAAAAATAAAAGTCTGAAATTTTCCTACGCCAACTATTTTTTTCCTGATTTCGGATTGGAAATTCTAATGAAGGAAAAAATGATTTTGATTTCGATAAAACCCTTGAAGGGATTGCTAAATTTAAATGGTAGCCAGAGCTGGATGATATGGTAGTAATTATTTTCCTACATCTTCTTGAAACAAACTGACAGCTCTTGGAATTATTGGTTAAAAATTATGGCCTACAAAGTAAAAATGTGGTTATTCTCGGCAAGCCATATTCTACTTATCTGGCGGTTGTGGAACAACTTGAAAAAAAGTGGATTTCATATCATTCCATTACCGCCACTTCTCCAATGGGGCGGTATTGACGAAGTCATAGGTACGAGAGCACGGCGTGCTTAGGATAAGACATTATCACTTTTATAATCCAATTTCTGCCAGACAGAAAAAAACCGATTCTTTTAATTTTTAATGATGTAAGGACTACCTTAGCCCCTTGTATGCTCAGTGAAGTATTCAAATTATCCGAATTCGTCATCGGCGCTCAATTGACCGTCTCTGGCGATGAATCTAAGACGTATCCTTATCCTATTTTCAACCGGGAATATCCTCACAAGTAGTTCAGATCGCTTTCGAAAGAGTAGAAAAAAACAATCGAATTTGAAGTACTTTTGGTAATGAATGGTAGAAAGCCAATTATTTGCGTGGCTGGATTTGGTGAGATGGGGAAACGATTTGCTTTAGAGATAGCAAAGAATTTAGAGATAGCAAAGAAATATAAAGTCCTGGTGTATGATGCGAAGCCAGAGCTTATGATTGAGTTGCCCTCCGGGATTACTAAGTTAAGTAGTCTTTCTAATTTGTTTGCGCATTCAACGATTGTGGTTGGGTGTACTTCAAAAGATATTACCGAGTCTAATGCTGTGCAGGAAGTTGTTCAGTATAGTCAAACACCTAAATGGCTTTTTAGTTTGTCTTCAGGAGATAAAGAATTCTTATCGATTTTTAAAATTAATACAAACTTTTTACTAAAGGCTATGACGTTATCCCAAAGGATATTCATGCAGACGTTGCAATGATAAATGAATTAGATACCCGGATAGTAGTCAAAAATGGTGGTAATCCCATCAATTTCTGTGGTGAAAAGGCTATGTACAGTGTGTCCCCTCAAGGAATATTGTTGGGATTGATGGGATTAAGCTTCCTTCAGGCTAAAGCACTTGCTAATGCCGGGATAACGGTACGCTGACGAAATCATGATCTGTCTGTATGGCCAAACTGAACTTTTATACGATCACATACGAAGAAATTAAGACTCAGAGTTGGCGCAAAAGTTTGCAAGACAATCGGAAGATGAAATAAAAGCTGGAATATTTCGTTTTGTTATGGAAAATCCAAAAGGGATTTTTATTGAATCGTCTGAACTGACAGCCTCTTCGAGAACTGTCTCTCCAATGGGACATTAATATTAAAATACTATAAGGAAAATAGGGAAATGAAAGAATTTTTAGGAAAAAATATTTAAGGTGCTTTTTATATAAGAAAAAAATATCGAGATTTTTCCGCGAAATGTAGTGGTTTTCACTCCTGGAAGCCTCTATTGGAAAGATCGTCAAGGCCGATATTTGGGCTGTAATGATTTTATGGTGAAAACCCCTGGCTTACGCTCGACTCCAGAACTTATTGGTAAAACCGATTACGATTTTTGGGGTGATGTTGCCAAAGTTATCATGGAAAATGACCGTTACGTAATGGAAACAGGAGAAATTAAACATTACGAAGAAACTGTGACAATTCCCAGTAGTAAAACCTTATATTTCATGGGTATTAAAATGCCACTTCGGGATGAAAACGATCAAATTGTTGGGGTGATTGGCAATTATCTAGATATTACGGAATTAAAAAAAATTTAGGAAAAATTAAAAGAAGCTAAAGAAAAAGAAGAAGCTGCTAATCGTGCCAAATCAATTTTTTTAGCTAATATAAGTCATGATTTAAAAATTCCCTTGAGTGGTATTATCAGTATAGCTGAAAATTTAAGTTATAGATTAAGAGCGACCCAAGAGACAAAAAAAGCATCGATTACATTATGCAATCAGGCAAACAATTATTAGAGTTATTAAATGGCATTATTGACATTGCTAAAACTGAACAGCATTAACTTCCAGATCAAGAAGTAGATTTTAGTCCTAAGTTATTGTTAAATGAATTGATCTAACTCATGATGTCTTCCATAGAAGGCAAACAGCTGAAGCTTGAAACCCATTATGATTCGTCGATTTCTTCTAATGTTTGTAGCTAATCGGCTTTTGATTCATCGAATTATATTAAATTTGTTATCTAATGCGATTAAATTCACTAATAAGGGAAAAATTACAGTATCTTTCTTTTTAGAGGACTTGGGAGAAAATCAGGTTAACTTAAAAATTGATATCTCAGATACTGGTATTGGTATACTTGAAAATAGAGACGATAAAATTTTTGAATCTTTTACGCGATTGATTCCTTTCTTTGAAAATAAATATCCTGGGACTGGATTAGGACTTTATATTGTTAAACTATACCTCGAACAATTAGGCACAAAATAAAGGTTTAAAGTTAAAGGCTTAAAGTCAAGTTGGCGTCGGTAGCACTTTTACGTGTCATATTGCTATAAGGATTTCTCAAAGCTCAATCAATTTTGAAGATCCAGATGAAATTGATATTGCTAAAGAAATTATTTAGGAACTGCAGCCGGTTTCCTGTGCGCATATTAGTGATTGAAGACGATCCTACCACACAATATTGCAGTAAAAGAAAAGCTAACTAGTCTTGGTTATCAACCTTTCGTGGTTAAACTGGGAAAAGAGGATTTAGAAGCTGCTAAGGTCCAATCTTTTGATTTCATCTATTAATACGTCATTAAGTAATACGTCATTAAGTCCGGGCAATAATCAATCGTTTGGTGTTTAAGAGGAAAAGAATAAAACGTGTTGATCCTTTAAAAGAACATTTTTACCAAAATGAAAAAATTATTGATTTAGAGTTAGGCATCCAATTAATGGATGCCGACCTCCAAAAAGTAAAAAGTATTTTGAAAGATTTGATAAACGAATTGTTAATTTAAGAGGAAGCCTTGCAAAAGTTGTATCAAGAAAACAACAGGACTAAGCTGCTTAAGCTTGTCCATCGTTTGTATGGTTGGTTTGTGTTATTTATTGCCCTACACCGCGGTTGAAACGGGCCTTTAGTTTTTTAGAGAGGGCACTGAAATTAAACTGCGACGACCCTGCAGAGATCGATAACCGATTCAAGGTGGCGCTCCAAGAAATTAAGCAATTGCAAAATGCTTACGCTAAAATGACTTAATCCTTGGAATGAAGATCGACAATAGGCTTATCGGTAAAAAGATATTCTCGCAATTCTTTATCAAAACCTGGGTCATTACGCCGAATCCATTCTAGAACCATGAGAGAAACAATGGCTTGATCCATGATACGTGTGTGGGAAGTTAATCCTCCGAGAGGTTCATGATAGCCTTCACTAGACATCGCATCCACTCGTAGTGTTTACGTATTAGATTATGGCTGTAAATTTACAATACTCTACCGTAGTTTGCAAAATGTAGGCTCTCGACTACTACTACTTTGAAGCCTTGAGTTAAGATCAGGCTTTTTCTAGCGAATCGATTAATACTTTTAAAAATCGCGCAATTTCTCCGCCTGTAATCAATCGGTGATCGCTAGTTACAGAGAGTGGCAATACTCGATGAATTGCGAGCTGGCCATTTTCAGGCATTACTTGTTTCCTTATGCGACCGACACCAATGACAGTGACCATGGGGGGCAGTAAAATGGGATTTGCATAGCGCCCTGCAAAGGTCCCAAAATTGGATAACATAATTGTGGCACTACGAAGGTCTTCGGAAAGAAAGCTTCGGGTTTGGGCCATCTCTTTAAAGCGATCTACTTGTTGGCGTAACTCGTTATCCTTTCGATGAATAACATCTTTTAAAACAGGGATATATAAGCCATGGGGGGTATCAACTGCTATCCCGATATTGATATTTTCTTTTATTTGATAGCCCATTTCCTCGCCATCGAAATAAGCGTTCATGATGGGAACTTCTTTGCAGCCCTCTTGAATAGCTCGAATTAGCCGGATCGTAATATCTTGTTGACCTTCCCAGGCCTGAATATCTGCGTCATCCACTAAGCTAACAGGAACGACGTCTCGATGGGATTGGTTCATGCTGAGAACCATTGCACGCCGCACATTGGATAAAGGGGTAAGCCCTCCTTCGATTGGAGTGCTTTTCGAAGAAGTTTTCTGTAATTGAGCGGCTTGCTTAACTTCGTCGGTAGTAATCATTTCCCCTTGAGGTTTAATGGTGGAAAGATCCACTCCAAGCTGCTTAGCGAGCATTCGCACCGCCGGCGTTGTTTTAACAACGTTTCTTTCTTCGGATTTTTGAACAGTAATGCCCGTAGCTGCTTCTTTTAAGACAGTTTCACCGGTTTCAATGGCGCCAACGACCGTCCCAGCGTCTTGAGAGGTTACTTCTTCAGCCTCTCCTTCAAAACCGATTAAAGAGTGACCCGTTTTGATGATATCTCCTGGCTTGCCAAATAATTTTTCAATTTTACCGGCAAAGGGAGAAGGAACGTCTACAAGTGCTTTTGCAGTTTCCATAGCGACTAGCGACTGATCCACAGCCACTTCCTCGCCTTCTTTCACGTACCATTCACGAATTATGGCATCAGGCAAGCCTTCTCCAAGGTCTGGTAATTTAAAAAATTTCATTAAGAAAACTCCATCAACGGTTGTACCGCTTTAACGATCCGGTGGGTGCTGGGCATGTATTTTTTTTCTAATTGGAAATAGGGCATTATGGTATCATATCCCGCTACGCGCTTAATGGGTGCCAATAAAGAGAGTAAGCCTTGCTCCGCAATACCTGCTGCAATTTCCGCTCCAACTCCGCCGATTAATGGGGCTTCATGAATGATCACGCAACGCCCTGTTTTTTCGATAGAATGCAAGATAGTATCCATATCCAGCGGTTTTACGGTGGCAACATCGATTATCTCTGCTTCGATACCTTGTTGAGCCAGTTGATTCGCCGCTTCCATAGTCTCTTTGATCATGGCTCCCCACGTAATGAGGGTGACATCAGATCCTTCACGCAAAATGAAACATTGATCCAAGGGAAGCGCTTTCCCATCATCAGGGACTTCTTGCTTTACCAAACGATAGATCCGCTTTGGTTCTAAAAAAAGAACAGGGTCGGGGTTGCGGATAGAAGCTAATAACAGCCTGTAAGCCCGAGCGGGAGAAGAAGGAATAACGACCCTTAATCCCGGAATGTGAGCAAACAGGGCTTCCATACTTTCTGAATGGTGCTCCGGAGCATGGATACCGCCGCCAAAAGGAGCGCGATAAACAATAGGACAATGTAATCGACCTCGAGTTCGATTCCGCAATCGCGATGCATGGCTCAAAATATGATCTAAACCAGAATAAATAAATCCTTCAAATTGAAATTCGGCAACAGGTTTTAAGCCCTGAGCCGCCATTCCTATTGAAATCCCCGCGATCATACTTTCAGCTAATGGCGTATCTAAAACTCGCTCCGGTCCAAATTTTTCGAGCAATCCTACGGTAGCGCGGAAAACCCCGCCATTGATACCAACGTCTTCTCCTAGCACAATAACCGAATCGTCCTTCGTCATTTCATAGGCCAACGCTTGATTGACTGCTTCAACCAATGTAATATAGGTCATTCCCCTTCTCCAATAAGCTCATGACGTTGTTTTTTAAGCGATTTTGGTAGTTCCGCATAGAGATAGTCAAACATATCTGTCGGTTTAGGTAGTGGCCTATTTAAAAATTCCTTCACGATTTGATCGACTTCGTTGGCTAATTCCGTTTGCAATTTCGTTTCTTGGTCTCGCGACCACAGTCCTTGAGATTCCAAATAATAGCCAAGCCGAGCAATAGGCTCGCGTTTCCAAGCTATTTTTAGCTCTTCGGAAGGGGTATAGCGGCTCGCATCATCGGCAGTGGTATGATCACACAAACGATAAGTGATGGCCTCAATTAAGGTAGGGCCACCTCCTACCCGTGCTTTTTCTAGAGCTTTAGAAACAGAATAACGGACAGCAATGACGTCGTTACCGTCTACTTGCCATCCATCAAACCCTCCGGCGATGGCTTTTTGGGCTAAAGTTTGGCAACTGGTTTGTTGATTACGGCCTACCGAAATAGCCCATTGATTATTATTGACCACAAAAACCACCGGCAATTGCCAGCATCCAGCTAGATTAATTGCTTCGTAAAAATCGCCTTTAGAAGTGCCGCCATCTCCACAAATCGTTACTACAGCACGATGTTGTTTTCGATATTTAATAGCATAGGCAACTCCAGCGGCGTGCAAAAGTTGCCCGGCAATAGGAACACAATTGGGAAAATCGTCTTTAACGTTAGGATTAGAGTAATTGCTACCTCGCTCATCTCCTCCCCAATAAGTTAAAAATTCTGATAATTTTATTCCTCGTTCGAGGTAGGTTCCTTGATCCCGATAGTAGGGGCAAAAAATATCTTCGGCTTGCATGGCATTTCCCATGCCAATTCCCACTGCTTCTTGCCCTCGAGAAGAGGGGTAGGTGCCCATTTTTCCGGTGCGTTGAAGGTTAACGGCCTTGTTATCGAAGTGGCGAATGAGAGCCATCTGACGGTAAAGATACAACAGAGTATCAGGATTTGCAAATTCAGGAAAAGTCTGGGTAGGGTGACTGTTCGCATCGAGAAACTGTAAATATTGAACGGCAAAGTTGGCAACAGTGGTCGTTTGGGGTGTCATACCGTCTCCAGATAATGAGAATTCGCGGCAGCAAGTTTTTCTTTAGCCATTAAATCGGCTACTTCGGTGGTTGGTTTGTTTTCTTTAATGGAACGGTTAAATAATTCTAAAAGACGGTCGTATAATTTTTCGATTAATTTGTTAGCGACATCTACGGTATGATAATCATGCACTGAAGCTGCTTGAATTAATCCTCCGGCATTAATAACGTAATCGGGAACGTAGAGAAATCCGCGTTGATGAGCAATAACACCATATTTTCGATGAGCAAGTTGGTTATTAGCTGGGCCTGCAATAATGGGGGCCTTAATTCGGTTGAGTGTATTTAAATTAATGACACCGCCAATAGCAGCAGGCGAGAAAATATCGCATTTTACGTCGTAAATTTTCTCGGGAGAGACCACTGTGGCTTTAAATTCATCCACAAAGGGTTGGGTCGCTTCGGACTTAGGATCGCAGATAGTGAAGGTTGCCCCTTGTTGGTGCAAAAGTTTGGCTAAATAGTAAGCGGTTTTGCCGGCACCTTGTAGAGCGATGTGTAAGCCCTCTAAATTATCACTATTCCATTTAAATTTAACGGCGGCTTGTAATCCACGAAAAACGCCTTTCGAAGTGAAAGGGGAGGGATCACCTTGGATTTCATCGGTTCCTGCAGCCCCGATTACGTCGGATGTGCGCTCAGCTATGATATCCATATCCTTTGTCGTTGTTCCGATATCCATGGCTGTGATGTATCGTCCGTTCATGTCATGAACAAAATCACCAAAAGAACGAAAAAGTGCTTCTCGGTTGTAAGTGATGGAGGGCTTCATAATGACGGCCTTAGCTCCGCCGTGAGGAAGATCGCTGAAAGCGGCTTTTAGGGTCATCATATAGGATAAGCGTAAAGCATCTTTTAACGCTGAGCCTATCGACGGGTAATGGTAGAAACGACAACCACCAATAGCGGGCCCCCGTTTAGTGCTGTGAATAGCAATGATAGTTTGGAGTCCACTCGCGGGATCAATTTTAGTATGAATGTCACCAAAGCCGAGCATTCGGGCATAACGTATCAAGCCTTCGTGCGTGGGATGATTTCGCTTACTTGCTTGTGGCATAAATGAAATCCTTGTAATAACTCGGAAAAAAGGTGCACCAATAGTAGCAAGGATTTTGGTAATATGTAAGAGGAGGATTTTTTTGTTACAGCTTAATTTACCAAAAATAATTGCTTATCGGGGAGTGCCTTTAGTTACATCTGAAAATACATTATCTTCGCTTCGAGCTGCCAAGCAATTAGGTGCAAAATTAGTGGAATTTGATGTGCGCTTGACGAAAGATAAGCAGGCGATTATTTTGCACGACCCTTGGCTGGTGGACTACAAATGGCTTGGGTTTAGTAACTAAATTAACGAAAGCTAACGAAAGCAGATATTTCTGAGCTCGACGCAGGCAGTTGGTTCAGTAGGGATTTTGTCCATGCGTGTACCCAGCTTTATTGAATATATACAACAAGCAGCGGAATTAAATTTAGAAATTAATATTGAATTAAAAGCAACTGTTTCTGACGCAGAGAAATTAGTAAAACAACTTGCTTTGGGATTAAAAGCCTATACTGGCCGGATTATTTTCTAAAACCTTTAATTTCCAGTTTTTCGTCTGCTTGTTTGTAGGCAATGCGAAAAGAGGGCGATCATTTTTTGCTGGGTTATATTTTTAATACCTGCCCTAGGAAATGGTAAGTATTGTTGGAAATGCATCAATGCGTATTGATTCATCTAAATTATAAGAAATTAAATCCAGAAAGAATCAAAGCTATTAAACAAGCCTCTTACTATTTATTTGTTTATACTGTTAACGATGCAGATGTTGCTCGAAGTTTGTTTACCTAAAGGGTTGGATGCTGTTTTCAGTGATAATTCTTGTTTATTTAGAAGCTAATGAATAATAATCCTGAAGTTTATTTAAAACAGGCATTGGAGCTTGCTGAAATTCGGCGGGGATTTTGTGCACCAAATCCCGCAGTAGGGGCTATTTTAGTCAAAGACAATAAAATTATTTCTACAGGATTTCATAAGCGGAGCGGGCTTCCCCATGCGGAAGTAGAAGCTATTAATTCTGCTGGTGAAAATGCGAAAGGAGCAGATTTGTATGTTACTTTGGAACCCTGCTGCCATTACGGAAAAACACCACCCTGTACTGATTTGATTATCAAAACTGGAATAAAAGCAGTTTATTATAGCTTGGCTGATCCTAATCCGAATGTTTTTAATAAAGGGGCTCAAGTGCTAAAACAAGCAGGAATTGATTGTTTTTTGGTGGAGACACCTGAAATTAAATCCTTTTATGAAAGTTATTCCTATTGGACGGCTAACAAGCGATCTTGGATAACCATCAAATTAGCACTTAGTTTGGACGGTAAAATTGCGGGGATTAAAGGCAAACCTCTCGCTCTGACTGGAGAAGAATTGAAACTTTACACCCATGAATTTCGAAAAAAAAGTGATGCGTTGCTGACGACAATAAATACAATTTTGCAGGACGATCCTCAATTAAATGTACGTCTTGTCAACGAGACAATAAAAAAGCTGGTTTATATTCTCGATTCTGATCTACGCTTACCGTCAAATGCCTGTATCCATCGGACGGCAGAAAAGTTAGTTGTTTTTCATAAAGAACCTGCTAATAAGAAGCGTAAACAAGCCCTTGCTGAAAGAAATATCCGTTGTGTCGGAGTAACTGGAACCAAAGAAGGTTTGGACCTTAATCAAGTTTTAAGTACGATTGGAGCGGATGGAGTTCACGATCTTTGGGTGGAAGCAGGGGGGGGATGCTTTCAATCTTTTTTGCATAAAAGATTAATTCATCGTGCTTTAATTTATGTTGCCCCTAAAGTTATGGGTGATCAAGCTACCTCTGCTTTTCAATTGCCTTTTGATTTTCAAGAGCATCGCATTCAATGGCGTCAGATTGGGCAGGATGTTGTGTGCGATATCAAGTTTTGAATTAAATTTAGAGAGTTTCATTTCAGTCCCTCCCTAAATCCAGTCAGCGTGGTCGTTAGCTGAAGCAATGCTTAGAACGATAGTTGACTTCCTGGTCAGATTTGTTACTGTACTACTAAAAAAGACCTTCAGGGCGGGGTGAAAGTCCCTAATGGCTGTGATTTTTTTTGTAAAATGAGCCCGCAAGCTTCTCTCAGTTTGGGAGGGCAGATAGTGAATTCCAGAGCTGACGGTTAAAGTCTGGATGGAAGAAAGTGGGGAAACTACTAGCTTTATTATTTCCTTTCGATAATTAAGCCCTTTGGTCGTGATTGTAGATTGTAGATACCATTCTGTTTTAATGTAGTGAGTGGAGATTATGTTTACGGGTCTTGTTGACCATTGCGCAGCAATACAGTCTATTGAAATGTTGCCGGAACGGACAGTGGTATATATTGAGACGCAATTTCTGGATTTGCAGCCTGGAGAAAGCATTGCAGTGGATGGCGTTTGCGTGACCGTTGTCGAAGCGAAATTGAACGGTTTCATTTGTGAATTATCTTCCGAAACTTTAGCACGTACCTCAGCACGCTTTTATAAAATAGGCGATCGGGTCAATTTGGAGCGTGCTTTACGATTAATGGACCGAATGGGGGGCCACTTTGTCACAGGTCATGTCGATCAAACCATTATATTAACATCTAAAGAAGAAGAGACTAAATTCGCCCGAATGGTTTTTAATGGTATTTCAGAAGAATCTCAACTTTATATGATAAAAAAAGGCAGTGTAGCAATAAATGGAGTGAGTTTAACAATTAACCATGTAATGAAAGATGTCTTTTTCGTGATGTTAATTCCTCACACGTTAGAGAAAACAAATTTAAAAGATTTGGTAATAGGGCGCGAGGTGAATGTCGAATTTGATTTAATAGCAAAAATTACTGTTCAAACAACACGGGAGATAATATCTAATGAACAAAGCGTTTGATAGTATCGAAACTGCTTTAAAGACTTTGCGTGAAGGCGGAATGATTATTCTGGTTGATGATGAATCTCGAGAAAACGAAGGCGATTTGATTGTCGCTGCCGAACACGTTACGGCTGACCAGATTAATTTTATGGCTCAATATGGAAGAGGTTTAATTTGTTTGGCAATGATGGCTAACGATTTTGAACGTTTAAATATTCCTATGATGGCTGCTCGAAATCGATCATGTTATCAAACTCCTTTTGGGGTATCTATTGAAGGAGCTTATGATGTCACAACAGGAATCTCAGCTCAGGATCGAGCTCGCACAATTCGTATCGCGATTGATGAGAAAAGCGGGCCTGACGATATTGTTATGCCCGGCCATATTTTTCCCTTGAAAGCGAAAGATGCAGGGGTTTTAGCCCGGCCGGGGCATACTGAAGGAAGTGTCGATTTGTGTCGTTTGGCAGGATTGAAGCCAGCCGCTGTTTTATGTGAGGTGTTGAGTGAAGATGGTAGTATGGCGCGTTTGCCCGATTTACAACACCTTGCCGAACGCCATCAGATTCCGCTTGTCAGTATTCATGATTTGATTACTTATCGCATCAATCATGAAATTTTGATTGATGAAATTTCTGCTTCCACGTTGCCACTTAAAAATCAAGGTAAATTTACAATTAAAACTTTTCGTAGTTGGATTGATAATTTAGAACACGTGGCTTTAATTAGTCAGAAAAAGTCAAGTGATAAATCCTGTCTGGTACGTGTTCACTCGGAATGCCTAACAGGCGATGTGTTTGGCTCTTCCCGCTGCGATTGCGGTTGGCAATTGGAAGCCGCGTTAGATGAAATCTCTAATCGTGGAGGAATTTTACTTTATCTACGCCAAGAGGGTCGTGGCATTGGTTTAGGGAATAAAATAAAAGCCTATGCTTTGCAAGAAAAAGGCTTGGATACGGTAGAAGCGAATCATCACCTTGGTTTTGCAGCAGATTTGCGGGATTATGGGTTGGCAGCGCAAATATTGCGGGTTTTGGGAGTGCGAAAAGTTTGTTTATTAACCAATAACCCTAACAAAGTTGCAGGTTTAAGGCGTTATGGAATCGAAGTTTTAGAACGGGTAGCTTTAGAAGCAGTCCCAATAGGCGATAATATTCGTTATTTAAAAGCAAAACGAGAAAAATTGGGTCACTTGTTAAATTTAACAGCGGAGCCGATTAATGACACGTCAACTTAAATTCGCTATTGTGGTTAGTCAATTTAATCAACCAGTGATGGAGAAATTATTAACTGGAGCTCTGGCTCGTTTAGCGGAGTTGGATGTTAAAGAAAATCAGATTAAAACGGTTTGGGTGCCGGGGGCGGTGGAAATTCCATTAATGGCAAAACGAGTAGCAAAAACTAAACGTTATGATGCCATTGTTTGCTTAGGCGCAGTCATCCGAGGAGAGACTAATCATTATGATTACGTCTGTCAGCAAGTAAGCTTGGGATGTCAACAAGTAGCCTTAGAATATGAAATACCCGTTATTTTTGGTGTTTTGACCACGCAAAATAAAGAACAAGCTTTTGCCCGTGCAGGCGGAGAGCGAGGTAATAAAGGGACTGAGGCTGTAAACGCAGCAATGATGATGATTGAAAGTATAAGAGATATTGAAGTTGATGCATAATAGTAAAAATCCCATTTTGCAAGGTATTTCTAATTGGTTTGTTCGTCATTTTTCGGACCCAGAAGCATTGGCCCTGTTTTTCACCTTAGTCTTTGGTTTTTTATTAATTGAATTTTTTGGGAAATTTTTATTGCCAGTAGTGATAAGTGTGGTGCTTGCTTATCTCTTTGCTTCACCGGTGCGGTGGTTGGAACAATGGCGGGTTCCCCACTGGCTTGCGGTTACGCTAGTCTATCTCTTTTTCTTAGGTCTTTTTGTACTTGCTCTTTTTGGTTTGCTGCCATTAATGTGGAAACAGCTTGTTAGCATGGTGCATGAATTTCCTCGGGCTATTACTAAAGGCCAAGCGTGGATGACTGAGTTCATGCACCACTATCCCAAATTGTTTCCGACGGATCCGCTAACCAACTTTGCTGTTTATTTACATCAGCAATCAGCCCGAATTGGACAATTTATTTTATCCTTTTCCCTAGCTTCGATCCCTGGCATTATTGAGATTATTCTTTATTTTTTATTAGTGCCTTTACTCGTATTTTTCTTTTTAAAAGATGGGAAAGCTATTAGTATTTGGCTCAGCTGTTTTTTACCAGAGCGACGTGGACTTATTCGAATTGTCTGGCAGGAAATGAATGAAAAAATCGGTGCTTATGTTCGGGGGCGGGTGGTTGAAGTAATTATTGTTAGCTTTGTTTCGGTTATCGCTTTTGCGTTATTAGGACTGAAATACGCCTTTTTATTAGGGGTGCTATTAGGGTTGTCTGTGATTGTGCCCTATATTGGCGCAGCGATCGTTACTATTCCTATTGGTATTGTGGGTTTAATGCAATGGGGCTTATCCGCGCATTTTGCTTATTTAATGATTGTTTATGCTGTAATTATCACTTTAGATGGAAATTTATTGGTACCACTTTTCTTTTCAGAAGCTATGGATCTACATCCAATTATAATTATTTTATCAGTTCTGGTTTTTGGCGGTATTTGGGGATTCTGGAGTGTATTTTTTGCTATTCCCTTAGCTACGTTGGTGAAAGCAGTATTAAATGCGTGGCCAAAAGCTAAAAAAGTAAATGATCCGAAACAAGGAGAATTACCGATTGTGCTAAAAAGTAGCACAGAAGAGGGATAAAATTCAGCAATTACGGAATACGAAATTATTTTTCGCTTTCTTCCTTGCTACCAAAGTCGCTACCAAAGAGGCTAGCTGCAGACATTACTTTTTCTTGGGTAATTTTAATAACTTTTTGATTGGCGTGGTTTAAAGCGGCTTTGATGAGATCTTCAATAACTTCTTTTGATTCTTTTAGAAGTTCGTTAGAGAGAATGAGGTTGATGACTTCATGTTGAGCTGTAAGGGTTACTTGAACCATGCCAGCACCCGATTCACCGGTAACTTCAATTTTTGATAATTTCTCCTGCGCTTTCTGCATCATCTCCTGAATTTTTTTTGAATTTTTCATCAAATCACCGAGATTAAATTTGCCACCAATCATTGCCACCTCTTCAATTTAATTGTAATTTTCAATAGGTACTCTGGAATGGAACGCGTAACTTAATGTACCACCGTCGAGGTATTCCAATTCACCACCAATTGGCACGCCATGGGCAATGCGCGAACACTTTATTTTAGTCTGATCTATGTGATTTGCAATATAATGTGCTGTTGCTTTTCCTTCCATGGTTGCATTGGTAGCGATAATGAGTTCTGTGATGGTTTCGTTCCGCAAGCGTTCAATGAGAATAGGAATTCCAATTTCGTAAGGCCCTATGCCATCTAAGGGAGAAAGACGTCCTTGAAGCACAAAATAACGACCTGAATAGATCTGAGTTTGCTCGAGGGCAGCTACGTCGGCTGGACTTTCTACCACGCATAAGAGAGTCGGATTACGTTTTGGATTACCACAAATGTCACATACATCTTGTTCAGTGTAAATCCGGCATAATTGACACTCTCCAACTTGGCTAATAGCGGATTGTAGAGATTCGGCTAAAGCCAATCCCTTGGCTCGTCTGGATTTTGCAAGAAGATGAAAAGCCATCCGTTGTGCAGATTTGGGCCCCACGCTGGGTAAGCTTTGAAGCGAAGTTATAAGCTGTTTTATGAGTGGGCTAAACAAAGATCTCTCTCTTAGTTGGTAGAACCGTCCGTAAGGGCTTCTTGTCGACCATCTTCTCCTTCTCTACCTTCTTCTATGGAAATATTGCTAATATGATCAGGTATATGCATATTTTGAAGAGGTTCAATTGTCTTAGATTGGGTGGTTTTTTGAATAGCTTCGCTCAAATTTTTCCAGGCTTCGCGAATATGCCATTTAAATTCCTTAACCCCGCCTTGTAATGCGCGCTCGTCAAATTCAATATCTTCAAAATTATAAGTTGCCGTCATTGTAATCCGAACTGTTTTTTTGTGCGATTCACCGACTAATTTCATATCAGCTAGATTGGAATAGGTAGACTGCATCTGTTGCTGCATGTCCATAATGCTGTTTTTTATGTTTGCCAGTTAGGCGATTATCGGTTTCTGGTAATGTTGCCATTGAAATACCCACTTAATTTGGATAGTTATCATTTTTCGTCCCGCCTTTTATGCTTTTTCTTCATGCGGAATAATGCTTTCCTTTACCACAGTCGCGTTGAAAGTTTGCATTATCCGCTGAACCTGATGATCATTCAAAATTCTTTTTTCCGCTTCCATCTGGCGATTTTGAGCTACTTTTTCAGCGATGGCAGAGGGTGTTTCTCCGGAATTTTCGCTGACATCAATTTTCACACTGATAGATCGATTAAAATATTTGCTTACTGCTTCCGAGATTCTTTGGACCTGTTTTTCTTGCAGCAAGGGTTTTTGTTTGGGATTTAAAGTTAAATGCAAATGCGTTTCAGTTTTTCGGTTGAGACTGCATTGTTGTGCTAAAGCAAGAGCAGCGCCTGTCAAATTTAATTGAGGTAGTAGTTGATACCATTGAATTTCTTCAGATGATGAAGAAGAGTGCGTTGAGCTAGCCGTTTTCTGAGAAGGTTTATTTTTAATTTCTGGCGACGTCGATTCAGGGTAAAAGGCAAGCATTCGTAATAGCGTCATTTCAAATCCCATTTGTGGACTCGGAGAATAGGGTAAATCTCGTTGCCCTAATAGGCCAATTTGATAGAAGAGCTGCACATCTTCGCCGTGAAGGAGGTTCGCTAGCTGGCGCAGTCGTTCATTATCGTTTTCAATTTGGGCGTCAGGAACCGCTTGAATAACTGCAATTTGGTGAAGTAAGCCCAATAATTCGCTAAGAGCATTAGAAAAATCCGCTCCCTGTTGTGACAGTTTGTTGATACAGCTCAGCAGATCATTTCCCTCTTTGTGGGTAAGGGCCTCTAGGATATTAAACAATAAAGTCGGTTCAATGATTCCGAGCATAGTCTTCATATCAGCTGTAAGGACCTTCCCATTCCCGTAAGCTATCCCTTGATCTAAAAGACTCAAAGCGTCGCGAACGCTTCCATTAGCAGCTTGAGCTAATAGATCGAGTGCTGCCTTTTCAAATTCAATATTCTCTTCTTCTAAGATGCTTTCACAATGAGTGGTAATTTGGGCCGGTAAGAGCGGGGTGAGGTGAAACTGCAAGCAGCGGGATAAGATGGTTATGGGTAATTTATGATACTCTGTAGTGGCAAGGATGAATTTAACATGGCTAGGCGGTTCTTCCAGAGTTTTTAACAAGGCGTTAAAACTATGACCCGAAAGCATGTGCACTTCGTCAATTAGATATACTTTAAACCGGCCTTTCATTGGCGTATATTGAATGTTATCCAGCAGCTCCCGCGTATCTTCTACTTTGGTGCGAGAGGCTGCATCTACTTCAAAAAGATCGGGGAATCGACCGGAATCGATTTCTTTACAACTTCCACAGATATTGCAGGGATTAGCGGTAATACCTTTTTCACAATTAAGACATTTAGCGAGCAGTCGCCCTAGAGTCGTTTTACCTACGCCCCGGGTGCCGGTGAATAGATAAGCGTGATGGAGATATTGTTGATTAAGAGCGTTACTTAGGGCCTGAATAACCGGCGCTTGACCGATCACTTCTTGAAAGCATCGAGGACGCCATTTTCGTGCTAAGACTTGATGAACCATCGATCCATTCCTAAAAAAGCAGCCACAAAAGCCACACCCGGCACCCAAATCCACCGGTTACCGTTGCTCCCTTCCGGGCCTGGCGGGGTTTACGGCAATTTGTCGCGAGGAGGGACCTCGGTGGCCACCGAACTTAGCATACGTATCGTATCATATTCCAAACGTCCATCTGTGCGGCAAGATTGGCCGTAGATGGGTTCTCCATCCTTAGTGTACGACTAGCCAGATGTCGGAGAGGGAGGGATTCGAACCCTCGGGTACGGGTTAGCGCACACACGATTTCCAGTCGTGCCTCTTCAACCACTCGAGCACCTCTCCTGTCACGTTCTAGAAATCCTATTCTCAGTTATCCCCACAATAACGCGAAAGTGATCCAGATTAAACTAGAATGCCGATAAGTGCAATAAGTTAGCCCCGTGGACTCATCTAGTTTTCGGTAGTGTGGTACGCGTTCTAGGGGCCCCTTTTTGCGAAGTGGGGTGAGCTGAGAAAGCCTACTTCCGGAAATTCCGCACAATTTGCCCAAAAGGTAGTATAACTATTTGATTTTAAAATAGTATTAAGAAAGGGCTTGCCGAAGGATCTGGAAATATATCTCAGAAAGATTATCAAGACCTGCAATGGCAGTATTCTCATTAACGTGGTGAGCGGTTTTATTGACAGGCCCCTAGTTCAACGACTTCACAACCAGCAGCAGCCAGAAATTGGCCATCGGAAGTTCCACCATATGTATTGGATTCAGTCTCACGCTGGCAAATTTCTTTAATGGTTTCACGGGTGATCTCTGCTAATTTGCCATTCCCGCTAAAAAAAGGTTGGCTGGAGAGGTTCCACTGGATCTCATATTTAAGCTGTTGTTGGTCGAGAATCGTTTCGAATTTTTTTTGAAGTATTTCTGGAGAATGGATAGGGGAGAAACGAAAATTAAATTTGGCTTTTAATTTTGCTGGAATGATATTAGCGCCCCCCCCATCTGCTTCAATATGATAAAACTGCAACGAAGTAGGGGTAAAATAATCATTTCCTTGATCCCAAGTCGTTTTTGCTAAAACATCAAATGCTTGAAAACAGCGATGAATGGGATTATCAGCTAAATTTGGGTAGGCGATATGGCCTTGCTTGCCGAAAATAGTGAGGTAACCGTGAAGTGATCCCCGCCGGCCGATTTTAATGGCATCGCCCAAGGCTTTATTGCTGCTGGCTTCACCCACGATACAATAATCCATTTTTATATTCTTTTTTTGTAAATGTTCCACTATCTTGCGCGTTCCATTTTTTGCTGGGCCTTCTTCATCACTGGTAATGATGAATCCGATTGTACCGTTATGATCGGGGTATTGCTTAACAAATTTTTGGGCGGCAACGACCATAGCGGCTAACCCGCTTTTCATGTCAGCAGCTCCTCGGCCATAAAGATATCCGTTTTTTTCTGTAGGAACGAAGGGGGGAGACATCCATTGTGTTTCATCTCCGGGCGGGACAACATCAGTGTGGCCTGCAAAAATAATGAGCGGTGAGCTTTTACCGTGCCAAGCCCATAGATTGCTGACTTCTGCAAAGGGTAAACGTTCGTATTGAAATCCTGTGGAGGTTAAGTGCTCAATTAAAATGTCTTGGCAACCAGCGTCATGGGGAGTGATAGAAGGACGTTCGATGAGTTGTTTTAAAAGTTTTAGTGTGTCGCTCATATTAATTTTCGCGTAAAAGTTCATTTAGGGAAATTTTGTTTCGAGTTTTTTCATCCACCTGTTTAATGATGATGGCGCTGTATCGGTTGTAATTTCCTTCTGGAGAAGGAAGGCTCCCCGATATAACTACAGAACCGGAAGGAATTCGTCCGTAAGTAATTTGTTTAGTGAGTCGATTATAAATAGGAGTACTTTGGCCGATGAACATACCCATGGAAATAACGGCACCTTTTTCAATAATAACCCCCTCTACAATTTCAGAGCGCGCACCAATGAAACAGTCATCTTCAATAATAGTAGGATGTGCCTGTAAAGGTTCAAGAACGCCACCGATGCCAGCACCGCCAGAAAGGTGAACATTTTTTCCAATTTGCGCGCAAGAACCCACGGTGGCCCAGGTGTCAATCAAGCTTCCTGAATCGACATAGGCACCAATATTGATATAACTTGGCATAAGTACTGTATTCCGGGCTAAATAAGCGCCTTTCCGTACAATTGCATGGGGAACAATGCGGATCCCTTGTCCGCTGAATTCCGCTTGGTGATCATTCTTTAAAGGGATTTTGTCATAGAAAGAAGCGTAACCTCCTTTAAAGGTTTTGAGAGGCTCGATTTTAAAATAAAGTAAAATGGCCATTTTAACCCATTCATTGGTCCTCCATTGCTCATTACGTTTTTCAGCAATACGAATTTCTCCCCGATCCAGCAGTTCAATAGTTTGATGTACAGTTTCACGAATTTTGTTCGGAGTAGTAGTGTTGCTGGTGAATTCGTCTTTGTTGTGATAAGCCTCTTTGATAAGGCGCTGGAGGTCACTCATTAGGTATCCCTTTGGTTTTCAGTTGCTGTATAATAACAGATATTCCTTATAGGAAAGAAGTCTTGCGTTCGATGGATTGTCTATGCAAGGTTTTCTGCCATAAGGTCTTTTTTAGCAAGGAATCTCTGTTGACGCATTTTAACATCGACAGTATCATGTTTTTCTTTCTTAAGACCGCGGGGTATAGCGCAGTCTGGTAGCGCGCCTGCTTTGGGAGCAGGATGTCGGGGGTTCAAATCCCTCTACCCCGATTCAGATCGTAGTGATTTTTTTTGTTTGAGTTTGATTTCTAACTTAAACTTGATCCTCGAGTGTAGTTACATGATTATAACTAACGGTATGCGCCCGTAGCTCACTCGGATAGAGCATCGGCCTTCTAAGCCGAGGGTAGCAGGTTCGAATCCTGCCGGGCGCGTTTCAGAGGACTGAAGGCAGAAGTAGTACTAGTACTCCGGGTACAAAAATAATTAATTGTGGTACGAAGTAAATGACTTAATGGTGGGCGTAGCTCAGTTGGTAGAGCCCCGGATTGTGATTCCGGTTGTGTCGTGGGTTCGAGTCCCATCGTCCACCCCATTTCTGATCGTATTACTTGGCCTAAGCTCCTGCTGGAGGCACACACTTGGAAAAGCAAATCATACCTGTTTTATTAGCTGGGGGTATTGGGAGCCGATTGTGGCCTGTCTCTCGGGAAAGCTATCCAAAACAATTTTGTAAGTTATTTGATGATCTATCCTTGCTGCAAAAAACGGCGGAAAGAGCCCGATATGTTTCTGGCATTTCGGATTTAATCGTAGTTACAAACGAAAATTATTATTTTTTATGTCGGGATCAATTGGAGGCTATTGGTTTTACGAATGTTCATTACATTTTAGAGCCTTATCCAAAAAATACAGCTCCAGCCCTTGCTTTAGCTGCTCAATATGCCTGCAAGTATATAGACCCTAATACTACCTTACTCGTATTACCTTCCGATCATTACTTAAGTGATCACGTTGCTTTTAAAAGCACAGTAGAAACAGCGCTTCACTTAGCTAAAAAAAATCATCTTGTTATATTTGGTGTTAAACCCCATTCGCCTAAAACCTGTTATGGATATATCGAAAAAGGAGACCCGTTCGCAACCGGATTTCGGGTGAGTCGCTTTATTGAAAAGCCCTCATTTCAAAAATCAAAAAAATTCATTTCCCAAGGAGGATTTTATTGGAATAGCGGCATGTTTTTATTTAAAGCTCAAACGTACTTAACTGAATTAGAAAATTTAGCCAATGATATTTTTATTGAAACTCAAAAGGCTTTTCGAGTTGCAAAGAAACAATCTGAATTTTTTCGAGTGAGTAAAAATTTTAATTCCTGTCGAGAAGGCTCTATTGATTATGAGCTTATGGAGAAAACCAATAAGGCAGTTATGTTGCCGCTTTGCACTCAATGGAATGATCTTGGCTGTTGGTCATCGGTGGGGGAAACAGGAAAGCCTGATGCTGAGGGTAATGTCCAATATGGCAATGTGCTGATGAGCAAATGCCAGAATTGTTTAGTTAGTTCTGAAGGCAGGCGAGTAGTTGTCATTGGTGTGAAGGATCAAGTGATTGTAAGTACTCCCGATGCTATTTTGGTGATTGATAAAGATCATGCCCAAGAAGTAAAAGCTGCTGTAGAACAGATGAAGTTGCAACAAGATTCTGTTGCTACTGAGCATAGGCGAATTTATCGTCCGTGGGGGTATTACGAAAAATTAGCTTCGGGCGTGGGATATCAGGTAAAATATTTAGTGGTTAATCCTCGCGCAGCACTTTCCTTGCAGTTACATCATTGTCGTTCCGAGCATTGGGTTGTGGTCAGCGGCGAAGCCGAAGTTGTTAATGGTGAAGATCACTTTCGTTTATTTCCTAATCAATCTACTTATATCGAAAAAGAAACCAAACATCGATTCAGCAATCTCAGTGACCAACCCTTATTAATGATTGAGGTGCAAAGTGGCGATTATTTAGGAGAAGACGATATTGTGCGGTTTGAGGATGTTTATGGGCGGATGAATAATGTATTAATCTGATAATACTGATTATCTCTTTAAAACTTACTTGACTATTTTTCAAGAAATACACCTTAATCCAAAACGAACCGCGTTTTTATGAATTTTTTTAGATTATTATAACGATCGGGAAAAATTCGCTTAATTACCCTTAATAACTTAGAAACAAATTGATATTGGACCATTTTTAAAATTTGTCTTTTTATTATTAATTTTAAAATTTTTATTTTTCCATTGTTTTGTTTATCGATTGGATAGCTGAGTAGAGAGATTTCTTTAATGATTCCTGGGATATATATTTTTTTTCTAAAAAATTTTTTGTTTATTCTGGGATAGAGATCTGTAATATGAGCATAAATTGTTTCTGGTTTAGAGATTCTTCTCGCAGGAACATTTGTGTTGAACATAGTTGAAAGCGCAAGGAAATAATTTGTTAGATTATTATAAGTGCCAAGATTTATTTCCCCAATTGGGGATTTTTTAATGAATCTTATTGATTTATTTTTCTTGGTAGAGAGAATATTCACATGGGGTCTAATAAGCTCTTCTAAATTTGGTTGAAAATGTGATGTTTGCTCACGGAGGCAAAGAATTTTGAAGCCGCGATAATTTTGAAGCGACTTTGCATATTCCATGAAAATAGTCAGGGAGTGGTTAGAAAGAATTGCTGAGAAATCAATAACTAATCCATCAAAGAAATTAAGGCTCTCTGGTTCTTGAATAATGGATTGAGCTATGAATTGACTCGAAAGAAAATAAACATTGTGTTTTATAAATTTAGTATAATTTTTTATGTTTTCAAGGCCCTTTAAATTGGGGTAATAGAAAATTAATATATTTAATTTTTTGTCTTCAATCGTTTTAGGATTGATTTTTATCTCTTTCAGGCCCTGTACAATTGCATTAACACACAGCTTAAATCGTTTATCATAGGATGTTCTTTTTGCAGTTGAAAGTCGTTTTTCAAGTAGGTCCTTGTCAAAACGCTCTTTACTAGCTTGACGAATTGCCTTCTCAAAGTCGTCTACATTGGATGCAAAATGAATAACTTTTTCTTTGTCTTCTTTTATTAAATTATCAATCGGTGTGCTTACCACTGGTAAGCCACTAGCTAAATATTCGTATGTTTTTAGAGGGAAAGATACTTTGATAAAGTTTTTTTGCACGAATGGAATAATCCCCACTGTTGATCGATAAGCTATTTCTCTAAGTTGTTCGAGCTGCATTAATCCTAAATATTTTACATTTTCATGAGCCATGAGATTTTTCCAACCTTGATCATTTTCAAAAACGACTTTTCCACAAAATACAAATTTCCAATCCTTCATTCTCTTTACGAGTTGATTGAGTAAATTGTAATCAAGTTTGTTAAAAATATTACCCTGATAGAAAGCTATATTTTCTTGTGTTGGAATATTTTTTCGGGCAAATAAGGAATAAAATTGATAATCACAACCATTGTTTATAACAATAGAGGAACCTGTATAGTTACCGTTAGTATGGTAGCTTTCTTGAATACCTTGTGATACACAGATTAATAAATCGGTTGCTTTTAATGCTAGTTGGTCGAGATTATATAAGGATGTTTCCTTCTGAAAAGTTATGGGACCATCATAGGAATAAAAAGCTTCAGTAGCGTGATAGACTACAAAAGGAAAATAAGTTGAATGGATAAATTCCCAAAAATTGCAATTATAAATCCAGGCGAGAGGCCAATTTATATTTTTTTCTTTTAATGCTTTGGTAAGTAATTGATTTTGGATCGAACCATATTCGTTATATATATGCAATAAGGTGACATTAGATAGTTCAGTTTTTTCAAACTTATAAGCCGGTTTATCAAGATCAGCTTGAATAAAGATTACAGGGGCTATGGTCGATAAGCGCTTTGAATAATGATAACGATTACTTCGCATTTCCGTATGCCAATTAGACCAGGTGAACATAATGATGCTGTCTATTTTACTTTTCAGTGCTTCTAAGGCTTGATTAATTGTCATTCTATTCCTTTCTCTGATTAGTCTATATCATATTCAAGACATATTGTTTCCATTTTGAAGTAATAATTTCTCTCCATTCTCGACTGCCTGGGGATGATATATTTATTTGGAATGTTTTCTTTAGCCAATCGACTTCCGGAGCAGGAAAACCTAATTTATCTACTCGCAGTCTAACATCCTCTGGGACTATGCCTTTTATAGCTTCGCGTAAAACAGCTTTAGTGTAGCCTTTATTTATTCTAAGCGATACAGGAAGGGATAAACAAAATTCAACGATGTCTTTGGAAATAAAAGGAACGCGAGATTCTATAGAAAATGCCATGGAATTCCTATCCTCATAGCGGAGCAGTTGTGGTAAGTTTGAATCACAAACCAAATCTTTGAGTTGTTCCTCAAAATCCCCTTGGGGCTGGTTAAGTTGAAATAATCTGCATTCATACTCATCAACAAATTCGCTTTTAGAATTTATAGATAAATTTGGATTTAATAAATTATTGCATTTAGTCTTTAGATAATATTTAACAAAATTAGAGAATGATTTTTTCTCAAGAGAGATATTCATTCTCTTTTTTGCTGCTCGCAATTCTTGGCGGTAAAGAATATAATTTCCTTTATTCAGTAAAGAATTTAGATAAATAGGTAGACAGCCTAGATAACCTGCAAGCATTTCATCTGGTCCTTGACCATCCAAAATTACTTTTATTTGGGAAGTGGAAATTTGTTTAAAAATTGTATATTGAGCAAAAATGCTGATACTTCCAAAAGGCTCATCTTGAATAGAAATTAACTTAGATAATTCATTTTGAAAAGATTCATAGGTGGGCTCGACATATATTGCTATAGCTCCAGATAATTCAACAACTCTTTTTGCCCAATGAGACTCATTAAGGTGGGTATGATTCGGATAATAGATAGTAAAAGTTTGAAGGGGTTTCCCTTTTTGCAATCTGCTAACAACAGAGACAATTGTTGAAGAATCGATACCGCCACTCAGACAAGAACCTATCTGAACGTCACTTCGCATATGAAGTTTAATACTTTGAATAATAAGATGACGCAAATTTAATGCTGCATCGCCTAAGGAGATTTTTTTGATGGTTTTAGAGGGAGCCGTCCAATAGCGAATAAAATTTAATTTTCGAAGCGGTTTATTTAGATCGATAATACTGTAATGTGCATGGGGAAATCGTTTAATGTATTTAAAAAACGTCCAATCTTTTCTTTCTAAAAAGGCATTTTCAATAAAAAGTTGGACGGATACATCATCAATTTCATTAAATCTTGAATGAGCGACTCTTAAAGCTTTGGGTTCGGAGGCAAAAAATAAATTATCTTGAACAATTCCGTAATAAAGTGGCTTTATAGCAAATCGATCTCTCGATAAAATAATTTTTTTTTCGATCAAATCATATAGTGCTAAGGACCACATTCCAATAAATAAAGAAAAAGCATTGTGTCCCCAATGACGAAAGCATTCGAGAATAACTTCAGTGTCGGAATTAGAATTAAAAATACTTTTTCTTTTTTCACATTTTTTACGAAGTTCTATATAGTTATAAATCTCACCATTATAAGTCAATACATAACGACCATCATAACTGAGCATAGGTTGTGCAGCATGATTCGTCAAATCGATGATTGAAAGTCGTCTATGACCCAAAAACACACGACGGTCGGATGAATACCAAGTTCCTTCACCATCTGGTCCTCTATGGAGCAAAGCATTCTTCATTTTCTCGATTAAGAGATCCGAATTAAGTGAGACGTTGTTAAGAGATATGATCCCTACGATACCGCACATAATTTATGTTTGTCTAAATTTGAAGCTTTTTCAAAGTATAATGTATGTTTTTTCTATTATCTAGAACTTTTTAAAAAATAACTTAGAAAAGAAACATATTTCTCTTAAATTGAAGTGAATTCTTTTTTTCTGACGAACAAAATTTAACCATTTAACTTAGTAGGTTGCACGAGTCTATTTGACTTTTTTTAGAGTGATGTATTTTATTTTTCATAGAGAAGATTGAGGTTTTAAGGTTAAATTTAACAATATTAAGCGAATATCTAAGGTATGGGACAATTACTATAGGGATAAATATAATTTTGGACTTTTTAGAAAATTGCTTATCTATGTAACCGTACAATGAGATAAATTTCTGTTCATTACATCTAGGGGTTTGGTTTTTAAGTACTTTGTCACATTGCATTTGAGCGATACCTATGCGAATTCCTCCATTTAAAACGAGACCATTTAAAATAAGAAAGTAAGTTCCTGGGCTTAATTGAAAAGTCGGTGATATAAGTTGATAACCCATTGCCGTACTGCTAGTTTTTATTAAAAAAGAGTGATTAAAATTTTTTATTAATATCGCGCTTTTAGCTTTTAAACTAGCGATTGAGTGCAGAATATTCAGACTTCCACCCTTCTGCGGGAGGTTGTTTCAGCATTGTTTGGGACGCATAATTCAAAGGGGATATGTAATAAGCGTAAGGACCGTATTGATCCAATTCCTTAGATTGGATACTTAGAGAAGTTGTTTGTGGGGTTGCCCAATAGTTTCTATTATCAGTAGAATTAAGAAAAGATTGATAATTTTCAAAGTAATAGAGAAGATCTGATGGTTTATATCTGTCAGTGTTTAGACTTCCAATGACGGTATGAAAAAACGTGTCGATATCATTTCTTGAATAGAAATTTATCATTTCAGCGGATGGAATTTTATGCCCTGAGGCAACTTGATTAAAAGTAGCTTTTGCTATGAGGCCGATAGTAGGATCAAGAAGTAAAGGGATTCCTGTATATTTAGTAAAAATTTGCACATGATTTTCGATGATTCCGCTGTTCCAACCGACAAATATTATTTTTATTGGAGCAATCGGATGCAGCAATCGATATAATTCGTAGGTTACCCTGAAATAATCTGAGCAAACTAAAGATGAGCATGCTAAGTCTGTCTGGAGAGAATGGGAAGAAGGTGGGGGTGATCAGACGCCATAAGGCTTTAATTTATAAGCCACGAGAGTTGCAAAAACTATTTTGCGACCCATATCATTTAACTGAGAAAATAGTTTTCCTAACGCTGTAGTAAAGGTGGTTTCATATTTCTTATAGTTAGGTGTATATAGTATTTGGGTTTTTCTGAATTATGTTCAATATTGCTTTGGATAGAAATGGTGTTTTTTCTGGCAATCCAACGGATTTAATTGTTATTGACAGAGCGCTGATCATTAAAACAATTTTTAAGAATAACAAAAATTTTCGCTTTCGAAATAAATTTACCTTAACATTTAAACATAGAAAATCCTTTAAAGAATTTATAAATAGCCACCATTTTAATAGCCACCATTTTGCAATTTTATTTTAATTGTGACAGATATTGCTTAGTTTTTAATTACTTTCTTTTTCTTTAGGGGATTATTTTATTATTTTAATCTTATATTGTGTCAGTATTATCCTTTTAAGGCAATTTTTATCGTGGAATCGATTCGCAATGAGAAGGCTTTGATATTTGAAGCTTTCTTGCCGTCTAGAAACTAGATAGAGTGAACAATGGAAACTTTTCTTTAGCTATTTAAATTACAAGGGAGTTTATTAGATGTTATTCCAAGCAAAAAATTAAATAGAAAAAGTCCTAAGTTTTGGAAAGAAGATGGAACAATTCTAATACCAAATATTGGACTGAGCACAATGTAACTTTTCATAGGCTGTTTAATTCGATAGAGGAATCATTGGTCTATTTCCATTGGCGTAATGATCAATATTAGAATTATATAGAATTGATGCCTTTAAAAGGCTACGACAATAAAGTCATTTTAGACTTTAGTTATAGAACTCATCACCATTTAATTGGTTTTTGGCCATTATTTCAAACCTAAAAAGCTAATAAGTGCTGATGTTTCATCCTCTTCTCTTGAAGAAGCAAGAGGTGTCGGTTAGAAATACATAAAATAGAAACGGAATTAGTCCGATTAGATGAGAACTCTTCAAAGTTACTATTTGAGGCCGATTCAATTGATCATATCCATAGTTCCGGTGTTATTCCACCATATACAAAATCCAGAAAAAGTTCTAAATGAATTCAAAAGAATTTTAAAACTGGGCGGATCCACACGTGTAATGGTTTATAATTATAACAGCTTATGGGTACATCTTCATTAAGAGGATTTTTGAAGGTGTCAATATACTAATATGGATTTAATTGAAGCATTTAGTGAGACAACAGATGGTAGTAGATTGTCCTCGCTCAGTTTATTATTTTTCTGAAGAATTAATTGCTTTAAATAAAATAATTGGATTAAAGTGTAGTTATCTTGGCGCTGCAATCTCAATATTTGAGATGTCTTTATTATCAAAACGCTTTGATGTGATAAGATAATGAATTTAGCTCTACCGAGTGAGCATCGTAATTTTCTTTTGTCATTGACTTTTGATGAAAAGGATATGTGAAATATCGTGATGAATATGGATGGATCGATCGCTGTAAAAGTTCAGCGATTTTCATTTCCAAATTCAATTTTTAATATTCGATTTATTTGAGATACTATTAAGGGACCAAATTTTGTACGTATTGATAAGGGAAATTTATGCCAGATTAGTTTGGCATAATTAATAAATTTAGATTCCTTCTTTATAATTATTGAGTCTTTAAGCTTTTTAAGCGAAAGTTTAAAAGATGAATGGCGATATTCTTTATAATGAAATGACGCAGCACATCTATTATAAACTTTTCCCAATTTCATGAGTTCTAGTAAAGAAATCTTATTGTCTTTGATGATTAAATCTGCAGAAGGAAGTAAGCGTTTCTCCATATTATTCCAAAAATTGTTTGGATATTGGAAATCCGTTAAGGGATTAGATTGTCTATAAATATCATAAATTAAAGGTATTTTAAGTAGATTTTTTAGCATTATTCCAGCAGGGAGAGTATTAAAATCACAAGCAATAATTGCTGATACATTCTGAAAACGGCAACCTAAGGAGAATAAAGTAGAATTGACATACACAAAATTATTGACAAATAGATGGAAATCGTTTAACTTATCAATAGTTTTTAAAAATTGAGATGTTAAATTTTCTTCCGCATTCGCGATTAGAGTAAGCCTGGCGAGTTCCAGCTGCGCTGGGCAATATACTTTTTCGTTTATTTCTAACCAAGTTTGTGTATCATAGTTGTGGGGTGCAGTAACTCGAAGAGTTCCATCCTGCATTTGTTTAGCGTCTATGTCATTACTGAGATTATTGATAGCAAGAAGATGTATAGCTCCAAAATTAGCAAGCTTTTTCTTTATTTTGCAGAAATGGCTCTTGATTGAAAAAGCATCAGCATCCAGAAACAAGAAATGCTTAGAACGCTTTGTTGATCTAATGTTTATAGTATATTTTAGCTTTTTGTTTTCTGCTATTTTATCTATTGCTGTATCAAAGTGTTTGGCGAAATTTTCTATCCAATAATCGTGTTTTAGAATAATATCTTGATAGGCTTGTTCTACGATAGCTGTTCTGTTTTCTTCGGAAGAAAAAAAATTACAAACTTCATCAAAATTAGAATAATCTTTTTTTAGAGGTACATAATGGACCCAAGGCTTTAGAATATTTGAGTACTCTCCTTCATATAAGATTTGGAGAGTTTTTGTGGCAACAGCTTCAAAGTGTCTGGGTGATATCTGGTTGTAATCTATTTTCTCACCAATTGATTCAAGTAATTCAAGAATGCGTTCGGCAACTTCTGGATCGTTTTCATTTTCCAACTGATAAGTGGATTTAAGTTCTAAAAATCGCTTTTCTAAAGAACCATCCAAATCAAAAATATTTGCTCCAGACTCAACGCCTAATACGGCTTTACAATTTCCTAAAAAATTATACCACTCATCTCCCTTTTTGCGGTCTTCCCATCGACTGGATATATCGACGACTAATCCTTTTTGTTTAGCGAGGACTCGTACATCGTAACCGATTTTACGCTTCTCGTAAGCTAATTGGCCAAAAATCAAGGGTTGAATTGATCCGCGATAGCCGATGTCAATTTTGCGACCCTCTAGAGGGTAACTAAATTGACGCATTTTTTGGGTGACGTAACCTGTTAACATTTGATAAAACTTAATATTACCTACTATTTCTTCAGGATAGACTTTGTGCCTTTCCGATTCTTTTAAGCAGGTGAATATTAAATCGAATTTATTATGCCCAATATATTCTGCTACTTGACGTGTATTAAATTGTTCGTCTTGCTTAAATAAAATTTTTAAGCCCTGATAATCTCGAAAATGAATGTTGAGATTGCTATCGAGGTAGCGAAGATTTTCTAGATTATAGGATATTGTATTATGAATGACTATTCCTTTATAATGGGTAATATCTATTTCTGCAGGAATTTTGTAATAAGGTCCTTGATGTTTAAAAAAATTCAATACATGAATATTAAATTTAGAAAACCTTTTTAGGTTTATATTTTCAGGAATTGTGGCAATCCCTTGTGGGTCGAGATAACAAAGTAACAGAAGCGAATGCTTTGTTCTATTCATGTCTTTTCCCTCACAATCTTATGATTATGAGCATACTGTAGCTAATTTAGAAGTGCTTATTATAGAGTCTTCCATTATTTTGACTCCTCCAAAACTACGCATATTTCCATGTTCTAACCACAATACCTTGTTGCAATATGTTTTTATAATTTCATTTGAATGCGAGGCCATGACCACGATATTTGATTTTTCGACAAAACTATCCATCCGTTTTTTTGCTTTGGATTGAAAGGCGGTATCACCAGCGCCAAAAATTTCATCAATTAAAAGAATATCGGGATCCACTATGGTAGAAAGAGCAAATGCCAATCTAACAGCCATACCAGTAGAATATTTTTTAATTGGCATGGCGAGATACTCACCCATTTCAGTAAACTCTTCAATATCTGGAATTAAAGACTTTATTTCTTTTTTAGAAAGACCTAATAACATTCCACGAATTTTTATATTTTCATAACCATTCAATTCAGGTTGCATTCCAATATTTATATCAAGTAAGGACGCGACTTTACCATCGATTTCTACTCTCCCGAATTTAGGAGCAAATACTCCAGCCAAAACTCTGAGTAAAGTGCTTTTACCAGAACCATTATGACCTATTAACCCCAAACGGTCACCGTGTTTTAAAGAAAAAGAAATATCGTTTAGGGCTTTTACAGCTACGGAACTGCCATTTATTAGTTTTAATTTTCCTCCTGTAGCAGCGTTTAAGATACTCTTTTTAAGAGAACGTTGATTTACCCTGTATAAAGGGTATTCAAGGTGAAGATTTTCTATGTGTATGGATGACATTTTATTAATCTTTATAAATCATAACCAAAAAGGTACTTTGTGCCTTTGAGTGTTGAAAATTAGTGAAACTAAAATAAACCCTATTAAAAAAAAGGACAATCCGAAATACCAAGAATTGGTTTGTGGCGCACTCCCAAGCAGCGGAGCCCTGATTAAGTCAATAAGATAGGTCACAGGATTGAATATGATTATTTTTGAAGCATTTTTAACCAGATGTGGCATCCAGGTTATGGGAGAGATAAAAAATAATACTTGAATCAGGCTCGTGATGAGGGGAGGCATATCTCTATATCGTGTACTAATTATACCAATAAATAAGCTAATAAATATAAGATTAGAGGCAACGATTAAAAAACCAGGGAAAAATAAAAGAGCATATTTAGTTATTTTTATTTTGAAGATGAAGATTACCATCAGATAAACAACTAAATTATGAATAAAAATCAAAATATTACGCCAGAGTGTTTGATATACGAATAGAGTAAAAGGCAATTTAATTTGATAGAGGTAAGGTTTTGCCATGATAAACATATCACAGCTATCGA
Organism: Candidatus Coxiella mudrowiae; assembly: GCA_001077715.1. Classification (GTDB taxonomy): domain Bacteria; phylum Pseudomonadota; class Gammaproteobacteria; order Coxiellales; family Coxiellaceae; genus Coxiella; species Coxiella mudrowiae. Next base: position 648,146 of record CP011126.1, read on the forward strand.
TCATGACCGAGGATATGAAAGTCCATGCTAATAACCCGCATGTTAGGAAAGGGATGTATTCTTGTAGTGATTGATGAAATAATCTGGAGTATACAATCCCTAAGGCTACTAGAAAAATTGACAGATTTAAAGTGATCCATAAGGGACCCAATACTGATCCCATATAACGTTGGCGAATGTCCATCCACCCTAAGTGAAGCCAGATTTTGATGTGGGTTGTTAAGGATAGGAAATCCTCTAATGTATTGAAAAGCTTTTTTAGCATTGTCTCTTTGATTTCTCCTTAATGCTAATATAGTAACGTATAGAAATAATTCCTAAAATTTTTAATCTAAAAGTGGTTATTTAAAAACCTGTTTGCTTAAACTAAAATTCATTTTATTTTCTGAAGGATTTTGTTTGCTCCGTACCTAGCTATATAGGAGCGTATTGTGTCAGCATTGTCGTTTAAAGGCAAGGTTTCAACGTTCACAATCAACGTTAGGTGCATTAAAATGGAATCCACTTTCAATCCCTCACTGGAGGATGAATTTCAGATAAAACACAGTTTCTTTCCAATAATTAGGCTTTACCATGACTCAAATGGAAGCTAATGTGGTTGATGGGAATACGACACGACTACAGACCTATTAAAAATCCATGGCTTAACTCGTAATACGACAGCACTATATTTAATAAGCTGGGCTATTTTCTTGCCTACCTCGTTTATTTTTTATCTTATTACTTTTCCATATAAAGGCTTCGATTATACATATCATGGCTTTTATCTTTACTCTTTGGCCTAGCTCGCACATTGATTTATTTCAGGGCGTTGTTTTTCAGATCTTTAATAATGCCTTTTAGATAAAGCTCAGGGTTAAAAATTATCTATTTTTTTTAAGAACTTAAAGCTATCATGGCCTGTATTATCGGTATTAGTTTTTTCTTTTGTTTGCGCAATAAATTGACACCTTCATTTACGTTGCCGCTTTCTCTCACCTTTCTACTCAATACTAAGACTACTTTTATTTTTAACTATCGAACCGTTCCCATTTACATGTTGATGCTTATTTATTGCTGTCTTCATGTTTCATCTAAATTACATCATTCTTATGCAAGATACAGTTAGCTCTCATTGGGTGCAATGCTTTATTCTTTAGCGATACTATCGAACATTTCTCTTGTGCCATTGATCCTAGTTATTGATTTATTTTTTTTCTAGTCCTAAGAGAAGATAAGTTCTCAGCAAGCCGTTCTTTGGTTTTTCATGGTGTGCTTTTGATTAGTTTTTCTTTGCTTTTCTATCTCTTTGAGAGTAATACTCATTTCTTAACTCACAAATTTCATAAGGTAAATTTATTACGAAGATCTATAGAACATGGACGTGAGTTTCTCCTTCCTTTCTTGTAGCATGTAAAGATTCCACTTTTTCCTTTATCATAGATTTTATCATTAATTTATATTTATCCTAAAAATCAATGAAAAATAGCAATGTCCTAAGTAAAGGGATTGTATTTTTTATTGCATTATTATTAATAATAGTAATAATAGGAGAAAACTCTCATTACTTTCTTCATCGACCTGTTATTCTGACGCTTTATAACTATGCACTAACCTCAATTTTATTTAGCTATGTAGTCTTAGTTTTATTATTTTCCTGGGGACTTTACAATCGGCGCTTTACTTTAATTTTATTCTTACACTAGGGGAATGACTTTATTAAGTATTAGTGCACAATCGGGTCCATTATGGCATTTTTTTCTCATGAGCCCTATTTATTTAATGCTTTGTGCCTATCTCTTACAGGAAGGTGTAGATTCTCAGAAATTTAATAAATTTATTATCTTTATAGCTCTCTTGACGGTATGTATTATAACCACTTTTATCCAAAGCAATTACACGTATCGTATCAATTTTTCTTATAAAAATAAGATCTTAATTAATTCTTCTATTTTCAGTAAATTTTTGTTAGTTCAGAGAAAAAAGTAAATTAATCTAAATAATTCCTATACATTTAATAATGAGTCTTTGATTGATTTTCATTGTATATTTATCTACTTTCCACTCAAGAAAGGCTTCACGATTTGTTCTCTTTTGACAGATAATTTTTTCTCGTTCAATCAGGTACTCATCATTAATAAACAGAGCGCCCCAAGGCCGGAGGTAATATTTTTCGTATGGTGGAAGCTAATTTGCTCCCATATTTCTAATTGAGCCTAGTGCTTTCCCTTGGTAATCTACCATTAGCCCTTGTGCGCCATCCTCAATAACAAATAGAGCATATCTTTTTGAAATCGAGAGGATAGTATTCATATCGCAAGCAATCTCAGCATAATGAATAGGCACAATCGCCTTGGTGTGTTTTGTAATCGCATGTTCAATTTTAGTTTTTTCTATGTTCAGTGTATCGGGTCGAATATCAATAAAAACAGGCTTTGCAACTCGCAATACAAATGCGGTCGCTGTTGAAACAAATAGAAAGGATGACATAATCACTTCGTTAGTGGGTTAGATATGTGTCAATAACGCTACCATTTCTAATGTGCTGGTGCATGAATGAGTGAGTAAAACTTTTGGTGGCTGTTAACTTAGCCAGTTTAGATTCAACGGAATTAGTGAAATGAGCAGATTCGATGCTTTTAGGATCTAACCGCTCTGCAATACGCTTTTGCGTATTGAAGGCAAAATAAGGCATATGAAATTTGATAACCACTTTGTATCATCCTGATGATTGTGTTGTATTAATTTTGAGAATAATCTTTCTGTTACCTTGGTATCCAGTTCTGCATAATATAACATGTCACCATTTTTTTTGAAAGTCATCTGTAGGTAAATTTAATTTGTATTGCACAATCGCTGAAGGGTAGATAAATTAAATATTCGTTTTGATGAGAGAGAAGCGAATTTTCATCCTCAAATTAAAGAACATCTGTAAAACAGCGAGTTATCTCAATTTATAATCTTCGTATTTGGTGTGCTACATTTCTTTTCAGCGGTATTTTGGGATAACTTCAGTGATGTACCTACACATTGAATTTACTACTGGAAAGTATGATGATTACATTAAATTTACCGGCCAGACAATCAAAACCGAGAGCGAATGGCATAACCCATGTCCTTGACAAAAAGAAAAAATTTGTTTGCTTAGAGAAGCAGAAATAACGGTTTGTTTTGGTAGAGCACTTTTTGAATATTTTTATATTCATGATCAAGTAGAGCAATATGCCTTTTGTCTACATAGGGGAAGTAGATTGTATTGAAGTTTCTGATGGTATAATTAGCATCCCATTAAAAGAGAAGTTGGTGTTTATTGAGAATTTTTTAAAATCATTCAAACTTCTCGCTGAAATTGGTAGTAAAGATCCTGAGATAGTAGTTGCCCCTTACAAATGGTCGCAAGAAATAAAAGATACTTTTAATGCTGGCGCATACAAAATAGTAACTGAAGGTTGTGAAAGTGGTACAGTGGAGGTTTCTCGGACCTCTGGAGAAATTCGGAAAGAACTACTAATAGAAAAAAAATATTAAAAGCTGCTCAACTTTAATAGTTTTATTTTTGAGGCTCCCCAAAAAGCACAACAAACTTAGTTTATTTAAAGAGTTTGGTGAAAATGTTAATCTAAGAAATATTAGAAATATTGCACCGAATGAAATTATTTCACTAGAAACGCTAAGGTTGGGTTTGCGAAGTGATACCCTTTTAAATTTTCACAAGAGATCCTTAGAAGTTAATGGGGTTTGAGATGATAAAAAGCCAAAGACGCATATGCGATAGGCTTAGTAAGAAAGCATCATCTTTACTTTTAAATTCTGCTTATAAATTTGAATTTAATGATTGGGATATTCTGTTTAATGGAATGTCTAAGGCTGATATTGCGCATGCAATTATGATGATTGAGGAAGAACTGATTCCTCAATTAGAAGGAAGTATACTTCTTTCTGCACTGCTTCAACTGGATAAATGCTCTTTAGTTGAAAATTTATTTGATCCTTCCTTTGGAGATGTTTATACAAATCAGGAACACTACTTTAAAGAACAAATTGGTGCTTCGGCTGGATGGCTTCATGCAGGGCAAGCAAGAAGAGAATGCTCCACGATAGGGCTCCTCTTAGCAATGAGAAAGCGATTATTAAGACTTGCCGAATCCTTAGTAGCTTTATCTAAGGCGATTTTGGAACAGGCTTCCAAAAATCTTGAAACCATAATGCCTGATTTTACTTACCTACTTACCTACTTACCTACTTACCTACTTACCTACTTACCTACTTACCTACTTACCTACTTAAAATATGCTCAACCTACTACCTTCGCACATTATCTTTTGACATTTAAATCTTCTCTATTGAGAGACTTTAAATATTTGGAAAAATACTTTAACTGCTTAAATCATAGCTTATTGGTTGTAGTTCTGTACGCTAGGGATGCCATGTCGTGTGTCGACATTCCATTAGAGAATTATTCTAATCTCGTAGCAATTGCTGTTAATATTAATAGGCTTATAGAAGAGATCCAAATTTGATCAATAGTTGATATCGGCTTTATTGAATTAGATGATGCACATTTCAGAACTAGCATCATTATGCTTCAGAAAAAGAATTCGTATAGATTATCTTATTTTAAAGGTTTAACAGGCCTTATCATTGGACGTTCATCAGGCTTAGCTTCAATTAGGAAGGACTGTTCTAGGCAGCCCGATAATCGTATATTTGCTTATGGAGAATTGCCTCGCTCAATTGATTTGATTATTGAAGGAATTGACTTGGTTTAAGAAATAATCTCACAGCTTGATGTTAAAAAGCACACTATGAAATAAAAAGCACAATAAAAAGCACTAAATGGCTTTTCTAATAAGGCCGATTTAGCAGAAATGTTGATACATCGACATCATCTAAGTTATGCAATGGCACATCGCATAGTAGGTAAAGCTATCAGACAGTCGATAAATAATGGCTCGGATTACATGACTTTGGAGGTTTCGAATGAGGCAGAAGCCAGTTTGAATTACTTGCGTGATCACGCTAAAAAAATTCGAGCTAGTGACAGATCCTTATCAAATTGTTGCTTGAGACAAGGAGAAGGAAATGCAACGATAGAAAGTGTAGCTAGAATGATTGATGGTTGTCAAACTAAAACGCAACACTTTGAAAAGTAGCTATTTGAAAAAACGAATAAGCATAACTATTGGATAAAAAAAATTGATGAACATAGATGAAAATATGATCTAAAAAAAGAAATCCTCAGCTTGTGGATTGAGAAGATTTTTTTTAAATAAGCTTTCGCAAATAGAGTTTCATAGTATGAATGTCTAATTTCAAAATATCCTTATTTTAGATGGCGGTGAGCAGAAAGTTCCTTTCATTTAATTAGCCAAAGACAATAGGTTATAACGTATTTTTAGCTGATTACAATTAAAATTGTCGTGGATGTCGTCTTGTTAATAGAAGTAAAAATATAAGTACATTTTCTATAGACGACTGTTATAATTATGAAAGAGAAATCTAGACTAGTCATGTTTTAAGCAATGGTACTGATCGACAAGTATATACCGTATATAACTGCGCTAAAATTTCTGAAAAAATAAAACTATTTTATCCTGTTATATCCTGTTAGTTCTAAAAAAATCACTGATTTGAACGAACAAAGGATAGATGAAAGAAAAATTATTATAGAATGATTTGCCAACGCCTAGTTATTTTATTCTGGATAAAACAGACTTTGTAAATTTCGGTTCATTGAAGTTTTCTTTAAGTTATTAAACCTATAAACAGTCAGGGATAAAAAGGTATTCATGTGCTTTCTAAAGAAACTAACGTTGAAGATATAAAAAGATATATTGAAGATCCTATTTCCTATAGTCGATTTCAGAAAATAATTATTAAGAAATATTATCCAGGATAGGAGATTACAGAAAATTATTTGGTGAAAGCGGGTGTGGTATATGACATTATAGTTAATGACCACTTACTTTAATGACGATATTATTTTTTAGGTTGTGTAAGAAACATAAATACCCCTCTATTATAACTATAAAATCGAAAATTAAAAATAATATTAGGTCGATATCTCAACAGGTCACTCATTCTATTTTTTCTTTAGTTATTTCTAAGAAGAACAATTTCTAAGAAAATAAGATTAAAAGAATTTTAACTACGAAAGTATAAATTTTCTACTAGCCAGTTCTAGTATAATTATAAAAATTGATTCTCCTTCATAAATAATAGGTAAAATTTTAGTAAAAGTAGAGGATGAAATCAATGAAGTACGATCATCAACTTCGAGAATTGGTTATTTTCTTGTTTGCGAAAACTCTAAATGGACGTATTTGAATTCTTTGAAATATTTTTATAGCCATTTTCATATTTATGATTCTCATAAAAACGATTTGTTATATTATAATATTTATGAATAGAGAAAAATTTAAATTATGGAAATAGATAAATTTTATAAAAAGATGAAAGAGTGATCCTCTGTAAGAAGTTTCGTTCCTAATGAAGGTATCTCTTTAAAGGATCAAGCTTCAATAATTGAAGATATACAGATGAGCTCTTCAAGTTTTAACTTACAAACCTGTTCAATAATTTTAGTTGAATATAAAAAGCTTTTGGATAAATTGTCCGAGACTGTGGCAAGAAAAAATTTATTAAGGATGTAAGTCTTTTTTTAAATATTTTGTATTCACTTACATAAAATGGATTATGTTACAAAAAAAAGCTGGTTATTTTTTTATTATCAATCTCAATTTCTTTAATCAAATTTGATTGATATTATTGATGCTGACTTAGCTTTACAAACTACGGAAACAACAACAGAATCTTTGGGCTATGGAATTTTTATTGGGAACTGTGAGAAATTATATGGATATCCTTATAGAAAAGCTCGAACTTCCTGATAAGATTATTCCAATTGTTGGTTTGTATATTGGATATCTAATGAAAAAGAATAAGAAAAAAAAGTCTTCTCATAAAAGGTATATTCTCAAAAGATAAATATAATAAAAAAGCTGTTGAGTAAGCCATTAAGAAATATAGTTTATATAGTAAATTCTGGATATTATTATGAAAGTAAATTCCCTATTCACGATGTTAAGGTTGTTAAATCTAAGAATTTAATTAAATATAGTTGGATTGAACATGCTGCTAGAAGAGTAGCTACTCTTAATGTTTATAAAGATAGGGTTAAATTAAAAAGAAATTATTTCAAAAAATGGTTTTAGATTTAAATAATATATTTTAATATTTTTTCTTTCTCAGAGTTAAAATTTTTTATTTTAGTTTCTTCTAAAAATTGCATTAATGTTTTTATTAAAAATAGTTTTTTTCCTTTCTATTGCATTGATTAATTGAATTAAGTATTCACCAATAAAGCCAAGTGCTAAAATAAAAAAATTATACCATGTAATGATAAAACTGTCATTAACGATACTAAGACAGGAACCGATGAGTGAGAAATAATTTTTAGATACAAAAATATAGAGAAAAAAGAAAAATTGCCATAAAAAAATAAAGCTGAGTCTAGTCAATTGACGCATTATAAATGAAGAGTTATTGAAAATTAAGTTAAAGAAAAGAGAGAACAATTTTTTTATAGAATAATTAATTTGATCATATTTTTGATAGTGGTTGGTTATATCTATATTAACTATATCTTTCGTAACGGAAAAAATTAACTATGATAATACGGGATTTTCTACTCTTTGAGCTAAAATGACATCTACAATTTTTTGCCTCATCATCAGAAAAGGACCTATCTGAACATCTTTTGATTTTCAAGCTACTTTGTAATTAAATCAGCCTTTCATACGGATAGTAAAGCACTTGAAAAGCTGATTATTTTTTCAAGGAAATCAGATACCACTACATTGTGTTCTTTCTTTTCTAACAGTTTATTAAAATCGTAAGAAGAATATTGTAAGTCATCATCTATAATAAATATGAACTCACCCAACGACAGAATCATACCTGTGATCACGGAACCTTATCGACCAAAATTACATGTTAATTTTCGTATTTTAAGTTACAAATGATTTTTGATTAATTCGAAAAGTATCTGCCATGTGGATTGATTTAGAGAAAAATCGTCAACTATGATAACTATGATAACTTCGTAAGTAGAAATTTTTAATTTTGAAAATGCTGTTTCTATAAGAACCACTAGCTTTTGTAAGAATGCATCGCTATTAAAAATAGGAACAATAATGGAATAGAGGACCATTGTGAACTCTCTTTATACAGTCCTATTAATAGCGATTCATTCAACTTAATGGAGAAATTACTCTCTCTTAGTTTTCCAATATCGATTATTAAGATATTCTATATAAATAGACTTAGTTTTTTCAAGAACAAAAATTGATCGGTTAAATGAACTGCCTCTGTTAATGGTAAAGAAACTCATTTTTAGTATTTTACAATACTATTTCTATGAGTGATCTCTAAGATGGGACTATTAATGAGATCTTGTATCAGTTGTGGATATAATTATGATTCCTTGAGTTAGATATGTAAAAAATGTAACTATATACCCTCAGATAATGAAAGTAATTATCCTTTTCTTAGTTTCTCTAAAAGGTTGATGGAACAAGTTAAGTATTACTTCGATCGATCTACTTTAAAATACCTTTTTAGGCTTGAAGAAAAAAAATTTTGGTTCCAAGACCCAAAAAAATAATTATAAAATTTATCAAAAAATATTTTTCCAATTCTGAATCATTATTCGAATCAGGTTGTGGAACGGGTTTTTCTTTAAGAAAGATGGAACAATCTTTGTTGGTCCATAATTTACATGGGCTCATATCTATTTGGAATCTTTATCTTTTGCTAAAAAGCGATTAGACAATTGTGTAACTTTATATAAAATGGATGAGCAGTTAAAATTTCCTTTCATTAAAAGTTCGATGTGATTTGTGCTTTTAATGTCCTTAAGAATATTAAAAATGATAGAGAGGTCATAAAACAAATTCAAAAAGTGTTAAAACTGAAACGTAGTTTATTGCTTACCGTTCCACAGCACCCTGGCTTATGGGAGTCACACTGATTGATCTGCTTATCATGTTCGCTAGTACGAGTCACAAGAATTAAAATAAAAACTCAAAGATAATGGCTTTGGAATTATTTTATGTGATTATTTTGACATCTTTACTATATTTAATGTGGATATCGTGAAAGTACTCCAAGAGAGAACATGCAGAACTTTTGCTCTCCTTTATGATGAATGTATTAGTTCGAGGGATCTTAACGATTGAAGCGAAACTAATCAGATTAGGATTAGCTTTTCCTGTAGGAGGAATTCAGATCATCATAGTAAAAAAACTTTAACGAGATTTTTTTATTATAATTAATTTTTAGAAAGATTTCTATCTGCTATTAATTGAATATATAAAGAATTTCATAATGAATAATATTCTCTATAGAAAAATAAAAAATTTTTTGATTGTTTCCTTTTTTTAAATATTTTTTTAGGTAGATGTCTTTTGCCTGATGAAATTTTCTTCTTTGAATTTTAATAACTTCGTAATTGTGTTGCTGAACTATTTTACTCTATTTACTATTATAACTTTAGCGTTAAGAGTGTTTGTCTAGAAATATATATTAAAACTTGAATCCTTTTCAAAAAAAATCTATCTTTTAACACTATTGTTCCAATACTTTTATTAGTAGAAAGTCACATTCTTTTCAAGAACATATAATGTTGAGTAATTTAGTAAGAACTTTCATTATATTTTCAGGCTTAATACTTTTATTTGAATGAAATGATAATAATAATAATTAGCATTAGAATTTTTTTACTAATTTCGTTTGGTTCAATCTCACTTAAGAAGGATGAAAATCAGAATAAAATATTCTTTTAAATTTATAAGTTTTTTTAGGATATAGATCTTTCATTCTTGTGGTGATCTCTTCAACGCTATTAATGTATCTTGTTCCTTTGAAATACTTCTCATTGATTCTTAGAATTAACTATGTGGCAACGAATTTTCTTTCTGCGTTAGTATTAAAAGAAAAAAATTAGTTTAAGTATATAGATGGCTTGCGCTGAAATTACAGAAGACTGCATTATTTTTAATATTTAGAGAAACATTCCCTGTAACTTAAAACTATTGAAAGGAATGAATATTTTTTGATATTATCTCTTGATTTAATAAATTCGATCGCTTCTAAGGAAATAAATTTCAAAGAATAGTACGAAGAGTAGATACCAATAATTTCTAAGCTATATTATCTACTAATTTTTTTATATCTATATTATCTAATATTCCTAAATCAAGGATTAATGAAAAAAGCTTCTTACGGTAGTTATAATAATCTAATTTTGAGTTATACCCATATAAGTTTAATACTAATTTAAATACTGAATGAAATACATATGGCATGACGATCAGACTATTTTCTATTCATATACTGCTTTCTTTACTTGGCTTTTTAAATTCTTTCTTCAGCATAAAACAGAATTATCATTATTAAATTTATCAAATTGAAATTTAAGGAAAACAATATACCTCAGTTGTCTTATATCATCTTATTAGATATGGGTTTAATAATTAGGATGAGCAGCGTTCTTTATTTTCCTATGGTAAGACTTAAAATACATGTGGGGGATAGGAACCCCTAACAACTTAATTGACCCTACTCAAATTCTACTCACACCATTTCTGATTTTATTCTTTATTTTCTATTGTTAGGATGTTAAATCTAAATTTTATACTAATAAAAATAGTATTGTCCTTTTCCTCCTACTACTTCTTTGCATGTTAATAAAGCCTATCTTCACAATTACCATTACTATCAGTTTTGTTGTAATTTTTAGGTTAATCAACTATAAGTGTTATTTAATAATACTTTATCTCTTAAGTCATTTGTTAATTTAATTACCTTCATTATTAGTTATTCTGTATTAGAACCATGTATTAGAAAGTAGGCCTAGTTTGAGGAATGTGACAATCGCACTATTTAAGGTATTAGATCTCTACACAAATTATCTTTTATATGATTTCATGAAAAGTATTTTATTTCCTTTTTTAGTTTTGATATTTAGCTTTCAGAAAAAAAGTTTCTTTAGAAATAAAATTAGCTTGGATTTGTGTTTTTGTTAGATATTGCTAAATTACCTTTCTAGAATTTAGTGCTCTCGCTTTGAAAGCCATAAATTTTTGGTAGGAATATCAAAATAATTTAACTTTACTATACTTAATCTCTGTTAATTAATTATTAATATCGACTCATTATCAAAATTCTAAACTTTTTAAATTTTCTCTTTTTTTATTAGTACTCTGTTTTTTTCTTCACGCTTCATAAATTTTTTATTATTTTTAGGTGAGAATTTTTTTATAAATATTAGCTATTCTCTTCCATAAAGAACGAAGAAATTTTGAGAATGGCTTTTTAATAAGCATAACTCAATTTAGGACATTCAGTTCTAGAGTTAGCCCAATTGAGAAAAAAGATTTTATTTACCGAAATAAAACTGTTCTCCACTCATTAAGAAGTTCTTTAGGGTAATAAAAATAGCGATGAGGATATCAACATCCCAATTCTTTGGAGTTAAATTAAAAAAATTACCGACATGTTTTCCTTTGAAAATACGTCTCCACAATGACTAATTCGAGCTCTGGATAATGACGTAATTTCGTATTCACAGTCATTTCAAAAGCTTTCTATTAAGCTTTATAATATTCAGGAGCTTCCTGTTCGACCCTGAAATATTTTCTCTAATACTTTTTTGTTAAAAATAAAATCTTTAGATAACTTTGCCAAGGTTTCCTAGAGTTTTTTTTGAATTTTTTGTTTCTAATTATTTTTATAATAAATATTTGTAATGTTGCGATATCATATGGATTTCTTTTAGGGGTAATTATCGTAGTTCAATAAGGGAGAGCGAAGACATTATATTGAATATTTGGTATACTTTTAAAATAATCAAGAAATAAAATCGATTTAATTTAATCACTAATTCATTGATGGAAAAATTTAAAGTTGAACACTTTATTTACTATCGAATTCCATTTAATTCAAGCACCTATGGCGGGTAGAGTTATAACGCCGGAACTTATTGCTGCTGTATGCAATGTCGGTGGTTTAGAGTCTCTAGGGGCTGAATACATAAGCCCCTCTGAAATGAAGGAATTCATTGATAAAATTGGTCAACTCACGGATAAGCTGTTTCAGTCAATTTATTTATTCTAGAAAAACATTCAGAAACCTAAAAGCAACAGATGCAAATGGCAGAGTAGATTAATCAAGTTTGCTCAGAGTTTAAGGTGATAGTTGATCTTTTAGATCCCACTACGTTCCATTTTTTGATGAGTAATTAGAAGGTATTCTTAATGAAAAAAAATACTATATTTAGCTTTACTTTTAGAATTTCTGACGTCTATTGGATAAAGTGTTTAAAGGAAAAAGCTATAAAAATATTTGGAACTGTAAATTTTTTATCGGAATCAAGAACATTAGAAAAAGCAGGAATAGATGCTATCGTCGCGCAATCTTATGAGGTAGAAAGCTATCGCAGAATGTTCATAGGTAAACCCGCTAATTTCTCATCGGTAGATTTTCTTTAATTCCCAAGTTAGCTGACGATATCAACCTTCCCGTTATCATCGCTGGTGGCATTATGGATGCTAGAGGGATTTTGGCAGCACTAATATTAGACGCTGATCGTGTTCAAATGGGAACAGCTTTTTTGACTTGTACTGAAGCGGGAGTTCATCTCGAGTATAAAAATAAATTAATAAAATCTGAGTACGACGATACAACATTAATAACCTTTTTCTTAGGCAGATTAGCACCAGGAAATCCGTAATAAATTTATTTGATCAATGAATAGTAACATTGCGTACTCTTTAGATTATCCCATCTAAAATGCATTAACTAAAATTATTTGAAAAGCGGAGGTGGAACAAAATAACCTTGAATTTATGTCTCTGTGGGCGGGTCAATCGGCTTATCTTTGCGAAGGGTCATCAGAAAAGAAATTAATTGCTCAGTTAAAAAATGAGATTAATAGTTTATTGGGAGTGGGCCAATAATCCTAAGGATGTTATGTTTTTTTTGGATAATTGATGCAACGTTACTATATTTCCTTTTGAATCAAGAATAACAGCCATTCGGCACACAGGCGATGAAAAAATATCGATCTTAAACGTTACGCCATCTGGTTTAAGTTGATTAACCAGTTTATCTAACTCCTAAACTTCAAAAGAAATCGTTCCGCCGGAATTGGCAGTAGGAGAAACATCTTGAGTTAAGTTATTTATAAAAAACAACTTCCTTCGGGAAGATCGTATTTAACCGAGGCACTTTGAGCCGATATTTTTTTTGGTTTTAAGTAGAGTTTATTCTCATAGAAATTTCGAGCTTGATTCAGGTCTTTAGCCGGATACATTATAAAGGCGACCTTTTTGATTATTACTATTTTCTTAAAAAAATTAATCGGTTGATATTGATGATGCTGTATTTTATCACGAATTTATGGCTCTGGGTCAATGATATCTTATAATTTAGAATGGCAGATTTCGTTTCTGGTTTCGTTCTAAGGAGGCCATATAATTATGGAATTGTATGATACAACACAGCATGTATTTTTGGATAATGAAAACTTTGTTAGAATAACAAATCAGGCTGCGGAACAGAAACCTAGCGAAAGATCATGGAAACAAACTTTCCGGGGTAAGAGAATGAGAGGTTGTACTTCATGAATAAGGAATCTGATATGACGATACAGACACGGATATGGACACATGGGTAGTGGGATGGAGAACGCTAGTATAACAACAAAGCAACTCAAGCAAGATGTAGAAGAGATTTTTTCTGCACTTCAAGTAAGGATCAGGAGAACAAGCTTGAAGCAATAAAAGCTTCTGACGATTCATTAATTAGCAAATGGCAGATTTTCTTAGTTATTATCTTGTCAGCATAAATCAAAGTGGAAAAGAAATTAGGCTTTAGTGATGATCAATCGGGCATATCTGCTTTGAATAAAGTTCTCATAGAACGACAAGCTGACAAAAGCCTATAAATCAATTAAATTGAAAGAAGTGTCGAAAAAGTGGAATTATTTTTTGGAAAAAACGTTTGACATACATACGACTAAACAACTCACGCTAAAGGAAGTTCAAGATTTAATTACAGATATAGCAGTGGCCATGACTGCCGATGATTTCTTAAGAAGTATTGATGGGATGATAGAGCTCATTAGTAAAAATGCATCAATACTTGAAAAGAGAAAAGCATTGTTAAATATCTTATTACCATTGCATTTGTTAGTAATCGAAAAACATTATCTTTATGGAGAGCAAGGATACGTACAAGCACAAAAAAGCATTGATGGATTACTCTATTATGATCCTTTTATTATGGAGTAGGTGACTTATGCGTAGATAATCGTTTTTGAACGGGCAAAATTGCTATAAGATAATCAAGCTAAACACTTGGACTAATGATTTCTTATGTTGGCTCGTTTGCTTTATAAATTTGTTCAGTACAAAAGGTCTAATTGAATTTCAGCGCGTTCGTATTTAGATACATAGGTATGGGATCTTAATCTTTTTTGCAATATCAATTTGACGAATTCACTTCTTTTTAAGGTATGTTTGAAGCAGTTGTCTCATGATGCGGATGACGGCAAGCTGGATTGGAAGTTTTCACTTTAGATAATTAAATTAGTATTGAAAACTACTGCTGAGTTTGTTTTCTTTCATCTTTCCTCAATTCATAAGGGCAAGTAAACGATTAAAATTTTAAAAAGGGGCTTTCACTTTGGCAAAAAAGCATGATCATTTTATCATGGATAGGCTCCCCTTATTCCTTAGTAGATTAAGAATTAATCGATGTGGTCGATTTGTTGGGTGAAATTAAAGTAGTCAACCTTGACGTTAATAACGGTGGCGTTATGGTTAAGTTCCCAAAATTATGCACAGGAAGCCCGAGGACACAGAACGGCAACGTGGTATTTTTGGCCTTTTGGTTTTATAGTAAAATTTGGGCCGTTAGCTCAGTTGGTAGAGCAGCTGACTCTTAATCAGCGGGTCCACGGTTCGAACCCGTGACGGCCCATTTGAAATCAACAGCTTATTTCACTACTATCTGCAATATTTCAGCATTTCGGGAGGGGAAAATGGTGGGGATTTTAGGTTGACAGTGTAGCAGGGTTAATTGCGCTGGTTTGATTGCGATATGCTTTATTCGCTGTTTCAATGAAATTTTTAATTTCAGCGGCAGAGTAATGCGTTGTAATTCGATCCGACTTGTGACCTAAAAGATCTTGTCGATCTTCTAACATAACTCCGGCTGCGCGTAGCCATCTTCCAAATGTATGCTTGAGGTCATGCACCACATTTGGGGTAATCCCACGGCTGGCTGTGTCTTTTTTTGCCGTTTCATTAAGTATCACTAAGCAGTCTTCACTGTTTTTCACATTACGTTTCGGAATAATAAATACGCTGGCTGGTATTTAATTTCGGAATAGCCATCTCCCATTCCCAACGTAATCGATATACTTCCTGTTCACGACAACCGGTATTTACTTTAAACAATGCCATTCTCTGTAAATGCAATGGCAATGCGGTAAATAGCCGATCTTGTTCCACCAAATTTAATGGATAAGGTTCGCGCTTATCGTCTTCTTTAAGTAATCGAATTTTGGGAACAGCTGCCAGCCACGTTAAACCATTTTCATCCATCCACTCACTGGCCGCCAAATTAAGCATTTGTCCGACAGTTTGTAAAGCGGAATTAAATGGTACGATTCTTCACACCTTCTTGCTGACGAGCATCAATAAAAGGTTGTAAAGATCCATGGTGGATCGTTTCAAGAGTGAGCTTACCAATGTAAGGATCTAACACTTTAATCCATCGTTTATCTTCTCTTAGAGAAGTTTTGGATTGTTTTTTCTTTAAATAACGTTCGGCAGCTTTACGGAAAGTGTGTTTATGACGGGTTCCAAATACGATGCTTTGTTGAAGATAATCAATACGTTTAGATAAAATAAATTCTGTTTTAAGCAAATCACGAGTTCCCGTACTCTAAAAAGCCCTGAAGTTCGTTTTCGTCTCATAAATTAGCTTCTGCTAGTTATGGAACGTACACTTCGAGCTTTACACTGCTCCACCCCATCGATCTAAATCAAGCCGGTCAAAGGTGATACCTTACCTTGAATGCCGATATGCAATTTTGGTAAAGTTAGTCGTACTTCCTTATTAAACCGATTTTTATTCATCCCGAAATATCGTCAAGTCTCTTTCAGACGAATTAATCGAGGTTGTATAGAACTTCTGCATAACTGAATTAAAATAATTCGAGGCAGGTCATGCGAAGATGGTCTCTAAGAAAAGGAGATCTTGATACGATGAAAGATTTAATTCAATTCCGTAAAATGAAAATCATGAATTGTAATTTTAATCTTTCCAATAGCTATTTTAAATGATCGGGTATTCGGGTGGAATAGCAATTGGAATTGGAGGGATTATTATTGAAAAAGCGGGTGGGAGAATATTAAAAAACAATCTGAAACTGATTACTTATCTGACACGCTTCATCCTGCCGTTACCTATTTTTGGCAAGTTAAAAATAGGTAACGGCAGGATGAAGCGTGTTAAAAAGAATTTCATGTAAAGTGGACATAGGTTTTGTGTTGGTTAAAAAGGGAAAATTTTGTTGGTCTAAAAATAGTGATACTCCTTGTTTAGGAAAGTTTTTTTCTTTAACATTCATAACATGAACAGTTGGCTTTACTCTCTATATTTTTCTCAACTATCCAACATAATAATCATTATCAGGTACCTGATAGCGGTCGCTTAAATCAAACAATCTGGGCTGCATCTGCTCACTCCTTGCCGTCTACTCAAGATTCCACTCATTTTAAGAGATTTTTGACTATTTCAAGAAATACCCTTAAGAAACTGTTAATTCTATTTAGCTACAATGTATAACTCGTGTTAGTGATATTCTTAGATAAACTGCCATTTGGAGCTTTTAAAAATGAGACGCATGCCTAAAAAAGATCACGAGTGCTTTAAAGAAAAAAATGGGCGAAAAAGATTTTTAGAATTTGAGTCGTTTGTTTATTTTGCTTGGTCTTGGTGTTGAGGAAGACACCCAAGTTCATGATCAAAGTGTTAGTATTCCCGCTGACCGAGTCGATTTCGATACACTAAAAGAACAATTGGAAATAATGGCGTAGAAATCTCCAGTTTAGAAAACTTTCCTCGCTTTTGTTGATGGAGATCAAATACAGATAGATGTAATTGTGTGCAAAAGCATTTTCGATCACGAATGGGTTAGGGAGACTCTACAGGTATAACAGATGAAATCGATCCCTTGGTAGAATATATAGCTGAGAATGAAGAGAAACGTGGCTTAGTTCCCGGATAATGCATGGAATAGTTAACAATCTTTTTATAGCTGCTTAATCTTACTGATTACCTTATTGCTTAGTGGGTGCCCAGTTCTTATTTCCAGCCAGCTTAGAAGATATTTCTCCACTTAACAACGATTTTTACTCAAATTTAACATCCGCTTGTGTTCCCGGTCTTGATTTCGGT
Source organism: Candidatus Coxiella mudrowiae (assembly GCA_001077715.1). Lineage (GTDB taxonomy): Bacteria > Pseudomonadota > Gammaproteobacteria > Coxiellales > Coxiellaceae > Coxiella > Coxiella mudrowiae. Next base: position 665,657 of record CP011126.1, read on the forward strand.
TTTTAAAGTTATCGCTGGGAGCGTATGGGTCAATAAAAAATATCCTTTAAAACCAGGTAACATACGAAATTTCATTGTTTATAAATATAGCCCCTACTGCCGATGCCGCTAAAGCTGAACGATTTAATAAAGCCAACTGCGAAATTGTCAAATGCCATAACGGCATTAGAATGGTGGTAACGACACCAATAATAAAAAGATCGTAAGCCACCCGTAAAAAAAAACCAATACCCGTCGTAAAGACAATGCGCCAATGGAGTGCTTTAATATTGCCATTGTCATGGTCCGTCAGTTCATTCTTTACAACAATAAATGAGCCCATTATATACAAGTCCCATATCCGGATAATCCAATACTAGAGGTTTAGAGAGCAAATATTCAGCCGTATGCGTTGTCCAACCACTTTGAGTTTCTGCACGGCTTTCTTTCCATTTGCTAAAGTCACTGCACCCTAAATACATCAAAGCGACCAATTGCATTTGTTGATTGGGCTCTAAATTATTAATAGTCTCTTTATTAATAGTCTCTTTGAGTTCGAGGTAAGTGAGATCGTTTTGATGATCAGAAAGGATTTGCATGAAATCTTCTTCACTCAGCTCGTTGACATTTTCCGGAATCACGACCCCCTCTTTAGCATGAAATTTTCGAGCACGAACGATAATATCACAAACGATGAGTGGACTTAGATCAAAAGTCATAGCTTTCTTCCTGAATAGAAGAATAAACATACCAATCAGGATTAGAAGACACAAGTGGTAAGTTTCACTGCCGTTCGCACGGCTTTTGTGAAGTGATCTCTCTGTGATCCATCCTCGCCCTCTAGCGCTTTTATTGCTGTAAATCATAGAACTGAGACGTTAGCCGAGAATCGTTGAGAAAGGGATATTTTGTTTGACATTCCGGTTAATCTGATATATTGATAGCGAAAAATATTGGGGTAATCGTTAGAATAGGTTTTATATGCAGAAATGAAACTTCAGACCATTGCTTCCATCGCTGAAAGCAGGCCGATACAGCCTGTTTTTGCTTTTAGGCCCGCTGCCATAGGGCGCGCGGTTAATTACTTTCGCACCCAATTTAAAGGACGAATCTTATATGCGGTAAAAACTAACCCTGAACAACATGTTATCCAATTGGTGCATTCCCATGGTGTAACTGCGTTCGATGTGGCTTCCTATGAAGAAATTTGTACCATCAAAGAATATGTTCCCTCGGCTGAACTTTATTTCATGCATCCAGTGAAATCGCCTTACGCGATTCGCGAAGCTTATTTTAATTACGGTGTTCGTCATTTTTCTCTCGATTGCTTAGACGAGCTGAATAAAATTTTGCGTTGTACTGAAAATGCCAAAGACCTTTGCTTACATTTACGGCTTGCTATTCCAAATGCGTTTGCTGAATTCAATTTGGCAGAAAAATTTGGCATTAATCTACACGAAGCCCCTGAGTTACTAAAAACCATACGGAAAGTGGCTTGCAAGCTGGGTGTCACGTTTCATGTGGGTTCGCAATGTATGCACCCTGATGCCTACCGAATCGCCATTCGAATGGCTGATAAGGTAATTAATGAAGCAGGCGTAGAAATTGAATATTTTAACGTAGGTGGGGGGGTTCCCTCCATTTATCCGGGCATGATTCCGCCGGCGTTGTATATTTATTTCAAGGCGATTCATACAGAATTTGCGAAAATAGCCCACAACCGACCTCATTTGGAATTGCTTTGCGAACCAGGTCGTTCAATAGTAGCAGAAAGCACCTCTGTAGTGGTGAATGTCGAGCTGCGAAAAGACGATATGCTTTACATCAATGATGGCACTTACGGAAGCCTTTTTGACGCTGGTATTCCCCATTTTATTTTTCCAGTCCACTTGTTGCGTTCAAATCGTCCTACGGACAGAGATCTTTTACCCTTTAGTTTTTACGGTCCAACTTGTGATTCTTTGGATTACATGAAGGGTCCTTTCTATCTTCCTAACGATATTCAAGAGGGTGATTATATCGAAATCGGCCAGATGGGCGCTTATGGTCGAACTTTGTCTACTAAATTCAACGGATTCAAGCAAAAAGAGGGCGTTGTTCTGATTTCGGATGAGCCTCTTATGACGATGTATTCGGACGACTACATCACGCAAGAACCCCTTGAAGTCATTGCTGCTTAATTTTTATTAACCCGTGAGGAAATCATTGATGAAAAATCAAACCTTGCCGACCTCTTCTTTGAAAAAAGAATTGTTGCAACAAACAGTTGAACATATTGATATTACCCGTTTTGACGCCCGTCCGATTGTTGATGCGATGGATCGAATGTCATTTACCTCTCGAGATCTTGCCAGAGCAACGCAGATTTTTAACCGAATGCTTCAAGACAAGGAATGCAGTATTGTTTTGACTATCGCTGGGTCAACTTCGGCTGGCGGTTGCATGAAATTATATGCCGATTTAGTGAAATACAATATGGTGGACGCCATTGTGGCAACCGGTGCTAGCATCGTGGATATGGATTTTTTTGAAGCCTTAGGTTTTCGCCATTATCAAGGTACGCCGGCAGTGGATGATCGGCAATTACGTGATTTATATATCGATCGAATTTACGATACCTATATCGATGAAGAAGATTTGCAACGATGTGATCATGCCATTTTTGAAATTGCTAATAGACTTGAGCCTCGTCCTTATAGCTCGCGTGAATTTATTCAGGCTGTGGGTGCTTTTTTGCAGGAAGGAAAGGCCAAAAAAGAAGATTCGTTAGTGCAGCTGGCCTATGAAAATGATGTACCGATCTTTTGTCCTGCTTTTACTGACTCTTCAGCAGGTTTTGGATTGGTACTCCATCAAGTAAAAAATCCTGCTAAGCATTTAACTATCGATTCCATCCGAGATTTTCGTGAGTTAACAGAAATTAAAATTCAAGCAGGGACAACTGGATTATTAATGATCGGGGGTGGTGTTCCAAAAAATTTTGTTCAAGACACGGTAGTTTGCGCAGAAGTTATTGGAAAGTCGGTGGATATGCATAAGTACGTTATTCAAATAACTGTAGCAGACGTGCGCGATGGAGCGTGTTCCAGTTCGACCCTTAAAGAAGCTTGTTCCTGGGGCAAAGTAGATACGTCCTATGAGCAAATGGTTTATGCAGAAGCTACGTCCGTATTGCCGTTATTAACAAGCGATGCTTATCATCGAGGTTTTTGGAAAGATCGGTCGCGCCGACGCTACGCTCGGTTGTTTAATGAGTAATCGAAATAATGAAATGCCTTCCTCCTAAACAAGCTTTTTTAGGTTTGGACACTCAAGATGCCATGAGTTATGAAAACGCAAAGGCTGTCATAATTCCCTTTGGATTGGAGCAGTCTGTAAGCTATGGCGGGGGTACTGCCAAGGGACCCGCCGCGATGATTCAAGCCTCGCATGAGGTGGAGTTATTTGATGAAGCCCTTTGGTACGAGCCTTACCGTGACATCGGTATTGTAACCTTGGAAGAGCCCAAGATCGAAAATGACATACCAAAAGCATTGCAGCAATTGGAGGGGTTAGTAGAACGTGTTCTAGAAGACAAAAAGTTTCCCTTTATTTTTGGAGGAGAGCATTCGATCACTGTGGGCTCTATCCGCTCGTTTGTTAAACGGTGTCCTAATTTAGCAATTTTGCATTTTGATGCGCATGCAGATTTGCGCGATGGATACCATGGCGAACATTTTTCTCATGCCTCGACAATTCGGCGTTGTTTAGATCATCCGAATATCGAAGTTGTTTCAGCTGGCATTCGAAATATTTCTGCGGAGGAAATTTATTTTTTTGAAGCCAATCAAAAACGAATTCATATTTATTGGGCAAAAGATAAGAAAAATTGGGACATAAAAAAAATTATTGCTCCCTTAAAAAACCGTCCCATTTATCTCACATTTGATGTGGATGGATTTGATGCAAGTTTAATGCCTGCCACTGGAACGCCGGAGCCAGGTGGATTATTTTGGAATGATGCGCTCGAAATTATTGCTGCAGCGAGCCAGGTGGGGACTATTGTTGGCGCCGATATTAATGAATTAGCGCCCATTCCTTATTTTCACAGTTGTGATTTTTTAGCAGCTAAACTGGCTTATAAAATTCTTTCTCTAGCCTTCGTTTAGGGGAGACGTCCTGTTCTTCCCTCACTTTTTTCCACGATGTGTTTTTTTATTAACGTAATTGGCATAGCTTTTAATTGCAATGACTAAACGGTTTACAAACGTTTTACGTATCTCTTTAGAAAAATCTACTAAAAATTTAACCACTCCGAGTCCTAAAATACTCACTCCAAAATATTTGTCTATTAATGCAAATATATTAGGGGTGGTTGATTTTAATTGAGCTTTAGTACGGGAAGCTTTATTTTACTCAAAATTTTTAACAGAAACACTGAAGAAATTGCCACAAGAAGGACGATAAGACCGCAAGTTAATGCAATGAGGGCGGTGCTCAAATGAATATTCAGATAAAGGTAAAGAGAAACAATGACAAATCCCAAGCCGAGCAGCACCAATATCCAAACAAGACACAAAAGAACAATGCCGATTATAAAGGTTGTCATCATTTTTTACGGGTCAATAAGCGACTTACTATACTGGCTAATAAACTAGCGCCAAAAGGATAACCTACTGTGGCTAACTAACCGTTTCTTTTTACATTTTGCTTCAACTGTATCTAAAGTATGTTTGCCCGAGTAATGAGGTTATCTTTCATCGCTTCAGCTTCGCTTTTACTGCATTCAGTTATCATTGCTAAAATTAGCGAATTCTTGTCTAAGATCTCCGTTTTTAGTTACTTTGGGCATGGCCATTCTCCTTTGTGATTCTAAAAGAAATATAGCAACGGTGAATGGGAATGCGGATGGAGGTTTAAAAATTCAAATTCTTATTCACTTTCAGTCTAAAGTTCTTTTATTTTGCTAATACTAAAATCCCAAGCTTTTGTGGGCATAAGGTTTGGGGGGAATGACAAGTTCATTAGGATTTGTTGATACATCGACCAATATTGGGGCATCCTTAATTTCGAAAGCTTGTTTTACAGCATTTTCGAGCTAGTCATGACTTTCCACGCGGATACCTTCGCCGCCCATTGCTTTAGCACATTCAGTGAGGTTGGGGTTATGCAACGTAAACGTAACCCCCATTCCGGATATTCGGCAGCCTCCATTTTCATCCGCACTAACCCTAACTTATCGTTATTAAATACAAAAGCTTTAATGGGAAGTTTGTAAGTTACCATGGTAAAATAAAATCTCCCATAAGCATCGTAAAGCCGCCATCTCCGCAAAGGGCGACTACCGAATGTTTTCGGGTCAAGCGCTTGAATACCAATGGCTTGAACAAAAGCATTTGCCATTGAGGCCAGGTTAAAAGAGGCAATAAAATCGCGCCTTCCTTTCATTTGTATGTGGCGTGCCATCCAAATAATGGGCTTACCCGTACGTATCCGCGGTAGAGACAGCGTCCTTACTAGCATAGTGATCGATGTAATGGGCTAAGGCTTGGGGGCGAACGTAATCCTTATTGCTATGAGAAACGCGTTTTAAAATAAAGTAGCCTCCCATTTTTGGCGTTTTTCCTGCGCTTTCTTTAAATGAGAATCGTGTTTTTTTAGCGAATCATGGGGAATAGGGTTGTGACAGTTTTTTACATCTTTTTGGGAGGGTTCCGATGTCTGAGGGGACCGATAGGTGAGCAACTCCTTGACACGCTAACGCCGTTTGCGCAGCTAATAAACCTAAACGAGGCATTTGCTCGGGGGGGATAACAGTTTCATTATAAACAGAGATATCGTCGAACAACTGATCTAGATTAATTTCTTCGTGATAATCCCTTCCAATTTCATCTCGCGGTGTCTGAACTGTAAGGGCTAACACAGGAGCGTATTCGTATTTGGCATCGTACAATCTATTTATAAGATAAACGATAAACGACACCGGGTCCCACCGTTCCTACACAAGGGCCCAGTTTTTCAGTCAATTTAGCTTGGGTTCCTGCAGCGAAAGCACCCATTTCTTCGTGGCGTGAACAGTGATCCATTCGAAACGTTTATGTTTGTCAGTTCTTAGTGCATCGGCAAGATGATTAATGGCATCTCTCTAAAAACTCCGAAAATTTGTTGATTGCTGCATCCATGAATAATGTTGAGCATCATTTCCCATAGGGTAATACTCATGGTAGTTTCCTTAATAATAGCCTCTTATTATTAAAGAATAGATGTCACCTGTTTCTTTGTCAAACGTCTTATATTTTTCTTCTATTCGCTGAGTTCCTCACTCCTGTCCTATTTTTAAAGTCAAAAAATTGGACAATTTCATGAGCAACCACTTGCTTAAAAACTAAATAGGTAAATAAATAATTTTAAAATTCCATTTTCTTGGAAGGCGAGGGAAACGAGTTTTATTTTAGAACAGATTATTTTAGAACAGATATAAAAGTTTCTACAATTATCAAAATTTTTCCGGATCAAGAGGTATTGCATTGCGCCGGCAATTGAAGGTTAAGTAGTTTGCCTGAGGTGGAATCCCATATAAAGCGCTATGCGGAACAGGCCGAACTGACAACTACAATTAACGCTCAAAATATAATAAAAATGGATAGTGCAGGCACTTTACTTTTTCACACTTTAATAAGCCAGCTCCAATCATTAGAGAAAAGTTTAGAAATTCAAGGGTTGAATCAAAATACTAAAACTTTTACGGCCATTTTGTGCGAGTTCGCTCCTTTGATTACTGACATTATTGCGGCAGGACGAACGAGTACAGCATTTACAGTACAAATTAGCACTATGAAGGTGAATGAGGAAATCGACGTGCTGAATACAATGGGTGTATCCCCACTTGAACCTCTCGTTTTACCAAAATTTTTTACCTTATTAATCACGTTAACCTTGCTGATGGCTTGGGCAGATATTTTTGCAGTTTTTGGTAGTATGCTCATGGCTAAATCCCAATTAGACATTGGCTATGTGGCTTATTTAGACCGATTTCAGCATGCTATTCCTCTGCGTCATTATGTATGGGGTATGGGGGGTGTCGGGTTGATTAAAGCCTAAGGTATTCGGCTTAATTATTGCAGCTGTGGGTTGTTTTCAAGGTTTTCAAGTGGGCTGCGCAGATAGCGTAGGTCAAAAAACTACTCAAAGCGCAGTGCAATCCATTTTTCTTATTATCATTGCCGATGCTATTTTTTCTGTGATATTTAGCTGGCGAGGTATCTGATGGCTGCTTCTGAACCTTCTCAGCCTCTGATTGAGATTCGTGGTTTGCGTAATCAATTGGGGAGGGGAGCTTATTCACGAGGAGTTAGAATTATTCATTAATCGAGGAGAAATCGTTGCCATCATCGGTCCTAGCGGATGCGGTAAAACAATTTTATTGCACAGTATTTTGAAGCTTCAAAAACCTACAGCTGGAGATATTCAAGTTTTTGGTGTAAACGTAGCTAATTGTACAGAAGCCGAAGCTTTGTCCGTACAGCGGTGATGGGGAGTAATGTTTCAAAGCTCTGCGTTATTCAGTTCACTGTGCGTTTTAGAAAATGTTCTTTTTCCGTTACAGGAATATTTAAATTTAGAATCAGATACACAAACAGAAATTGCACTAACTGGATTAGAGTGATGCAGCGAATAAATACCCTGCCAAGAAGCTTAGCGGAGGTATGAAAAAACGTGCTGCCTTAGCCCGTACTATCGCATTAGACCCAGAACTTCTATTTCTCGATGAACCGACTACTGGATTGACTACTGGATTAGATCCTAAAAGCGCGAGCGAAATGGATGAATTAATTTTATATCTAAAAGAAATATCTAAAAGAAACTCTTGGATTAACGGTGGTTTTAGTAACTCACGATCTCGATACACTATGGCGAGTTTCTGAACGGATTGTTTTTTTAAGTGAAAGAAAAGTTTTAGCGGCTATGTCAATGTCCCAATTGGTTCGGCACCCGCATCCTACTGTTCAAGAGTATTTCAGTCGTGGTCGAAGCGCTTTTAAACACCGACAAATCTACAATACTTAGAAGTATCGGGGATAGGTCCTCAAACCCCAGTGCGATTTAATGGAGTTAAAATGGGTTACGTGCAAAAGATTGAATTAAATCGGGCCGATTTTCAGCAAGTAATTTTGAAGTTAAAAATTAGAGAGAAACACCTGTCACCACAAGCACTATTGCGACATTACCGATCCGAAGGAATTATGAGAACAGATTATGTAGCTTTAAAAGCATTGACCGCCACGGCCCCCGCTGTTATAATCATTCAATCCGGTGAAAAATATTCTGTTATTCCTTCCAAGCCCTCCTTGTTAATGAAATCCTCCTTGTTAATGAAATCCTCCTTGTTAATGAAATCCTCCTTGTTAATGAAATCCTCCTTGTTAATGAAATTGAGTACCGCTTTAGAGGAAGTTACTAAAACGATTAAAGAATTGAGTGACAATATAGAAAGAATTGAGTGACAATATAGAAAAAGTTTTTGATGAAAAAATCGCCGAGCAATTACTGCCAGTTTAGCCAATTTACAGAAAATAACGATGACATTGGCAGCTAATTCACAAAATATTAATTCAACCATGATCTCTATGAAAAAGTTTATGTCTAATAGTGCCAAATCCAGTGAACAGTTACCATCGATAATGCACCAATTAAATAGCATTTTAGCCGGGATGAAATTAACCGCGTACCAATTTGAATAACAGGACGAAGTATGAAATTGACAGTGCGGGATGCTCAATACAACTATGCAAAACGTATCCACTCAAATGATGCCCAGTGTCCAACAATTACTTGATAAATTCAATGTAATGGTTGTTCATTTACAACAATTAAGTAGGGATTTAGAACACAATCCATCAATTTTAGTTAGAGTTAAATATCCTTCTCCACCAGGTCCGGGAGAGAAATAATGGGAATTTTTAAAATGCATTTTATTTTATGCATTTTATTTTTTATTTACCCTTTCCTTTCCTTAGGTGCTTGCGGTCTTATAGCTGTTCCGCCAATATCCTAATTATCAACTTGAGGATTTGCATTCGATAAAAGTACCACCTGCTAAATCATTTGACTTTAGTTTCTACACCAATGGCTAGCTCCGGCTAGAAAACTTCAGGAATGATTTATGGAATGATTTATATGCTGACTCCCTATCAATTGAGCTCTTATGCCATATGCCAGTAGTCAGTGGGTTGCGCCACCTTCTCAAATATCTTTATTTTTTTGAGTGTTGCGTCAAACGGAACATTTTTTTACAATAATTTCATTACCCTTTTTTTGTAGGGTTAACATTATTTTGACACTCTTTTATTGAAATTGCAACAAGAATTTTTCTTTCCTAATTAGTCAGGTTCGGTTAACCGTTCAAGCTTCGTTAATTAAAAGTTCAAAAATAACCGAATTATGGCAAGTCAGATTTTAGAAGTTCTTATTCCGGCACCGAGTAATAACCCTTATGGAAGTGTTTGTCAGCTAATCGCGCGGGGCCGCTATTATTGGTCATCGCATTGCTTTATTTTGTGCTGCTCATGCGCGATAAATGCTGCGATAAATGCTATTTAATTATTTCTGATGGTGAATTGACAGTTCACTAGTGTTTGCTTGGGGAGACCGCAACTGTGATCTTGTAGGATGGTATTATATTCCCAGGTGGTGTTTTTTAAGTCTTCAATATTAATTCAATATTAAAAGGATAATAAACACTGGATAGTAAAACTACCCATTGACCATCGCTTGCTTTATAGATGCAGGTAGATGCAGGCAATGCGCTTTTTGGCAGGAGAATATACAGCTCCTCCAAAATTTTTTGCTTCTAAAATTACGTTTAAAGGAGTGGGCTGATAAGATTTTCAAACGGGGGGGGAATTATTAGAAGTCCAATAGCTTTTGCTATTTTGCTGTAAATTGGTGGGGGCAAGTGGCTCCCCAAATCTGCCAAGCAAAACCGATTCCTAAAATGGTTATCCCAATCTTCCTGAGTAACGATTGACGCATCGTCTCTTCTTTTTTACTTTCAATAGAGAACCTAAATAATTATAGCCAATCGGTGTATTATTAAATTATCCTTCCCGTTAGAAGGGAAGGTTCAAGCAAGGAATACTAATGCCTAAAACTGAAATTGGCCTGTTCCACTTAAATTAAGAAAAGGCAGATAAGGCTAAGACTACTAAAGAATTAGATTTAGAAAAGTATATCTATGCCGCCGGTATTGTCCATAGCAAGGATTCTTTTTATGCGCGTCAGTTTAGCGCTTCTTAATTAAGAGGAAATGTGGAGCCATATGGAGCAATTAAGAAAAGGTGGCGTATTTGTTGCCACAGAAATGGAAAGTTTTATTATTTTTACCTTAGCCAGTTTGTACAGTTATCGCTTTTCAAAAGGCTTTCAAAAGCCAAGTGAGATTATTAAAGTAGGTTTGATACTCACTATTATCCGTGGGATAAGACGCCCGTCCGTTCCAATAAGGAACTTATCGGAAAGGCTATTCAGCGTGCTCTAGATATTGGCATTCACAGCATTAAATTTCTATTCGACTTAGAGAACGAGAGTAAGTGGATAGGCACCTGCAAGCCTAAAGTCGACGTGACTGCGGTAATCTAGTTCCCATCGAAGCTTTCCAACTGTCTGCCCTTTCCTTGGAAGCTATTTTTGGGATAGTAAGTAATAACAACATCACTTACTCGCTGTAATTTCTCCCCATTAGAGGAAAAATGAGATTGAGGATAATAACTGAAGGTAATATCGGCCGATCCGACGGACTTTTCCTTCATTCCCTGAGATGCTGGGACAGTCGGATTGAAAACGGGGATTTATCGTGAGCGGCGAGGGCCCATTGTTGAAGGGAATTTTATTTCCGTAATATTTAAAGTTAAAGGCTAGGAAAAGGACAGTTAGCTGAAGAGCATGAATAATAACTGATGGGGACACTCCTCCGACTTCTGCAATCTTTCCACTGTTTCCATTGAGGGCCGAAGAAGGGTAATACTTGATGTTAAGCCCATCCGTTGATGGCATGGCTTGTTTATGTCCGATGATTTGATTAAGTTGGTGGAGCGTTTCCATTTTGGCATCATTCGCTTTGACAGATTCCAAATAGCCATAAACACTAACATAGAAGGTCACTTTGCGGAGTTTTGATGAGCACGGCTTAAAGGAAGCCATAACCGTCCGTGACTTGGGTTATAATTGTTACCTTCGGCGAAGCCTAATAAGGGAATAAGCAAGGCTATAATAAACTTAAAAGTGTTGGATTATAGGCTCTTTTGGCGCATGTGAAACTCCGCTAGGATGTTCGATTTGGCTTATATAAAGTATAAATGCCAAAATCTAGCATTGGATTATTTTTGCCAAGGGGCTTGAGTGGCTATGGTATTTAGTGTTCAATATGCCCCCTTAACTATATGAAATTACTGCGAGAGTGGCGGAATTGGTAGACGCGTTGGATTTAGGTTCCAGTAGGTAATCCCTGTGAGAGTTCGAGTCTCTCCTCTCGCACCACTGAACCTCTCTTAAAATTGTCTGGTTGAGTAAGGCCTTGCTAAAAATCGACGAGACTTAGCTCCTCATAGTAGAATTTCAAGACAGGTTCGAGAAGAAAATAGGCAAAGGTTTTATGTCATCAATAGAAAAGGTTGGGGGATTGAAACAGCGTTTGACGGTCACAGTCCCAGCCGAAGATATCGAGAAAGCTTATCAAAGCAGGCTTAAAAAGGTTACCCAAACGGCAAAATTGCCTAAATTTCGACCCGGAAAAGCGCCTCTTAAGAACGTGGAGCGGCGGCTTGGCAAGTCTATTCTCCAAGAGGTAGTGGGGGAGCTTGTTGTAGATACTCTGAGGAGGGCTGTTGAAGAAAATCACTTACACATTGCTGGTAAGCCTAAAGTGGAGCTCGGACAAGTATTACGAGGACAGCCTCTTAAATATGTCGTTAATTATGAAATTTATCCCGAAATTACCCTCAATACGCTCGAAGGTGAAAAGATAGAACGGTTAAACATAAACGTGTCCGAAAAGGACGTGGCTAACATGATTGAATCATTGCGTACTCAGTCCGCCGAATGGAAAGAAGCGGATCGAGCAGCAAAATCTGGAGACCGGGTTATCATCGATTTTGAGGGCACTCTTGATGGTAAAGCCTTTGAAGGCAGAAGTGCTAAAGAGTTTCCATTAGAGCTGGGTTCCCATCGCATGATTCCTGGCTTTGAAGAAGGAATTGAAGGAATAAAGCCGGGCGAGACCAAAGCCATCGACGTCACTTTTCCGACGGAATACCCAAGCGAAAATCTGGCAGGTAAAGCAGCTACCTTTATGATAAAGCTGCATAAAGTGTTAGAGCCTGAACTTCCCACCTTCGATGATAAGTTCGTCGAAAAGCTCGGTATTAAAGAGGGGGGTGTAGAGGCGCTCCGAGCAAAGGTGAAGGAAAATATCGAAAAAGAAGTTCACCGTTACGCTGAAAATAACTTGAAAATGACGGTCTTAGATAAATTGGTTGAGCGTAATCCCATTGAGGTACCCGAAGTGTTGGTTGAGGCAGAAATTGAGCACCTCCAAAATATGACTCGTCAACAAATTGCAAGCCAGATGGGCAAAACCGACGAAGCCAAAAAATTAGAACTGCCACGGGAGCCTTACCTTGAGCGAGCAAAAAAACGCGTGGTATTAGGTTTATTGCTTGGTGAAGTAATCAAACAACACGATATCCAGGCAGACTCTGCGCAAATCAGGTCACGGATTGAGGAAATAGCAGCTGCTTATCCCAAGCCCGAGGAAGTGGTTTCCTGGTATTATAATAAAAAGATGCTTGCCGAGGTCGAATCGGTTGTTCTCGAAGATCAAGCAGTAGCGGTGCTATTGAACCAGCTTGAAGTTGAAGAACGAGACGTAACTTATGAGGAAGCAGTCCAACAAGCACAACAAGGTGATTGATGATGAGTGTCTTAATTCCCATGGTGGTTGAGCAAACGTCGCGAGGCGAACGAGCTTATGATATCTATTCACGTCTTCTAAAGGAACGAATTATTTTTCTAATTGACCAGATTGAAGATCACATGGCCAATTTAGCCATCGCACAAATGCTTTTTTTAGAATCGGAAAATCCCTTTAAGGAAATCAATCTTTATATAAATTCTCCTGGAGGTTCGGTGAGTTCAGCAATGGCAATTTATGACACCATGCAATTTGTAAAACCTGATGTACGTACTTTATGTTTTGGACAAGCCGCCAGTGCTGGTGCCTTGCTTCTTGCCTCAGGGGCTCATGGAAAAAGACAATGCTTGCCGAATTCTTTGGTGATGATTCACCAGGTATTAGGCGGATATCAAGGTCAAGGTACTGACATTCAAATTCATGCCAAACAAACCAAGCGAGTCAGTGACCAGCTGACGGAAATTTTGGCCAAACATACGGGAAAAAGTTTCGAGAAAATTGAAAGAGACACGAACCGCGATTATTTCTTAACGCCGGAAGAGGCTTTGGAGTATGGCTTAATTGATTCGATAGTGACAGAACGACCCTAGCATTGAAATAAGTAATTTTGATCCCCATTTTCAGAAGAGGTAGTGAGGTAAGTAAATGAGTGAAGAAAAACCACAAGTTTTATATTGTTCGTTCTGTGGCAAAAGTCAGCATCAAGTTCGCAAATTAATCGCAGGTCCCGCTGTTTTCGTATGTAACGAATGCGTAGATTTATGTAATGACATCATTCGTGAAGAAGAAATTGCTCATGCTGTTGAGGTTCAGAAAAAACTTCCAACACCATCAGAAATTCATCGATTATTGGATGAATACGTCGTTGGTCAAGACTTCGCTAAGAAAGTATTAGCTGTTGCCGTGTACAATCATTACAAACGATTGAGTTCGCACACTAAAAAGGACGATGGTGTTGAAATTAACAAAAGTAATATTCTTTTGATTGGTCCAACTGGTTCCGGAAAAACTTTATTAGCGCAAACATTAGCTAAAATATTAAATGTTCCTTTTGCTATTGCAGATGCAACTACATTGACCGAAGCGGGATATGTGGGCGAGGACGTTGAAAATATTGTTCAAAAACTATTACAAAAATGCAATTACGATGTCGAAAAAGCAAAAACGGGGATTATTTATATTGACGAAATCGATAAAATTGCTCGTAAAACAGATAGTCCCTCATTGACTCGCGATGTTTCGGGCGAAGGAGTGCAGCAAGCTTTATTGAAATTAATCGAAGGTACGGTTGCTTCTATTCCTCCTCAAGGTGGCCGAAAACATCCGCAGCAAGAATATTTGCGAGTAGATACGTCCAACATTTTATTCATTTGCGGAGGAGCATTTGTTGATTTGCATAAAATTATTCAGCATCGTACGGATAAAAGTGGTATTGGTTTTGCTGCGGAGGTACGTTCGAAAGACGATTCCACAAATACTTCAGAATTAATTAAGCAAACGGAACCGGAGGATTTAATTAAATTTGGTTTAATTCCGGAATTTGTTGGACGGCTGCCTGTTATCGCCACTTTGGAAGAATTGAATGAAGATGCTTTAATTCGTATTTTAACAGAACCGAAAAATGCGTTGGCTAAGCAGTATCATAAATTGTTTGAATTGGAGAGTGTGCAAATTGATTTTCGTAAAGATGCTTTGCGGCAAATTGCTAAGCGAGCGATTCAGCGAAAAACAGGGGCGCGTGGATTACGCTCCATTGTTGAACACACTCTACTGGATTTGATGTACGAGCTTCCAACCGTCGTTGGTTTGAAGAAAGTCGTAATCGATGGAGGTGTTATTAATCAAACTTCGCCGCCGTTATTTATTTGTGATAAAGAAAAAATTCCTCGTAAGGTGGCTCAAGAATAATAAGGGATACGACATGGTAGAAGCAGCAGTCGAGAAATTGGAATTACCATTATTACCATTGCGTGATGTCGTGGTATTCCCCCATATGGTGATTCCTTTATTTGTGGGTCGGGCTGAATCGGTCAAAGCGTTGAAAATGGCCATGTCGCAGGATAAGCGGGTTTTTCTAGTCGCCCAAAAGGATGCTAATAATGACTCGCCGGGGCAAAAAGATCTTTATGAAATAGGAACGATTGCTACTGTCTTGCAATTATTACAATTGCCGGATGGTACTGTTAAAGTGTTAGTGGAAGGCTCAGAGCGGACTAGACTCATTCATTTAGAAAAAAAAGAAAATTATCTACAGGTTGAAATTAAACTCTTACAAGAAGAAGGCACAGAAGGCGGCGATAAAACGGAGCTGCAAGCGTTGGCTCGTGCCGTCCTTGATCAATTTGAGCAATTAGTAAAAATAAGTAAAAAAATTCCTCCGGAACTTTTGCCCTCTTTAGCAAGTATTGATGATCCTGGCCGTTTGGCTGACAGTATTGCAGCCCACATGACAATTAAATTAGATTCCCGTCAAAAGATTCTCGAAATTCTCTCTGTTAAAGAACGATTGGAAGTTTTACAAAAAGTTTTAGCTCAAGAATTGGATTTAGTTGAAGTTGAAAAACGAGTTCAAGGCCGAGTTCGGCAACAGGTGGAAAAAAGTCAGCGCCAGTATTACTTAAGTGAAAAAATAAAAGCCATTCAACAAGAGTTAGGTGAATTAGAAGAAGGTAGCCCTGTTGATGAGCAACACCAATTGCTCGAAAAGATTGAAAAAGCTGGGATGCCTTTAGAAGCTAGAGAAAAGGCAGTGGCTGAATTGAATAAATTAAAAATGATGCCGCCGATGTCGGCGGAAGCTACGGTTAGCCGCAATTATCTGGATTGGTTGCTTCAAGTTCCTTGGAAAAAGCGCACCAAAATCAGCAAAGATTTGAAGCTCGCCGAAGAAATTTTAGAAGCAGATCATTATGGATTAGAAGAAGTTAAACAACGAATTTTGGAATATTTAGCCGTACAACAGCGCGTGCGAAAATTAAAAGGCCCTATTTTATGCTTAGTTGGACCGCCTGGAGTAGGTAAAACTTCATTAGGACAATCAATCGCAAATGCGACAGGCCGTAAATTTGTTCGCATTTCCTTAGGAGGTATCCGAGATGAAGCTGAAATTCGTGGCCATCGTCGAACTTATATTGGCGCTCTTCCTGGAAAGATCATTCAAAAGATGGCAAAAGCTGGTGTTCGAAATCCATTATTCATGCTAGATGAAGTAGATAAAATGGCATCGGATTTTAGAGGCGATCCTGCCGCTGCTCTTTTAGAAGTTCTGGATCCGGAACAAAACCACGCTTTTAGCGACCATTATCTGGAAGTGGATTATGATCTTTTGGATGTTATGTTCATTGCCACAGCAAATTCTCTTAATATCCTCCCGCCATTGTTAGACAGGATGGAAGTCATTCGACTAGCCGGCTATACAGAAGAAGAAAAGTTGAATATCGCTAAACGTTATTTAATTCCACGTCAGCTTGAGTTAACGGGATTAAAACGAAAAGAAATGCTTATTTCTGATGGTGCGATTTATGAAATTATTCGGTATTACACGCGGGAAGCTGGGGTTCGAGGTCTGGAAAGAGAAATCGCAAAATTGTGTCGAAAAGTCGTTAAAGAAATTTTGACAGCGAAAGAAAAATTAAAACGAGCTAAAAAGGAAAAGCCCATCAAGCAGCGTCAAATAACCGTCCGCAATTTAGGAAAATATTTAGGTGTAAAACGTTATCGTTTTGGATTGGCTGAGGAAAAAGACCAAATTGGGCAAGTGACCGGTTTAGCTTGGACAGAATTTGGAGGAGAGCTTTTAACAATAGAAGCTCAAGTAATCCCTGGAAAAGGTAAATTCTTACATACCGGGCGCTTAGGAAATGTCATGCAAGAGTCAATTCACGCAGCCACTACGGTGGTACGGAGTCGCTCAACTGGATTGGGTGTTCCGGATGATTATTTCCAAGTGCATGATTTTCATATTCACGTTCCTGAGGGCGCCACACCAAAAGATGGCCCAAGTGCTGGTATTGGGATGTGCACCGCTCTAGTTTCAGCAATTACGCGAATTCCCGTACGATCTGATATTGCTATGACAGGTGAAATCACTTTGCGTGGTGAAGTACTTCCCATTGGAGGATTAAAAGAAAAATTGTTAGCTGCGCTCCGAGGTAATATAAAACATGTGATCATTCCTGAGGACAATAAACGAGATTTAAAGGAGATACCGGCCATCGTGACTCATGGTTTAAAAATCCACCCCGTAAAATGGATTGATCAAGTATTTGAATTAGCTCTGACTCATATCCCCGAAGTGGAAGCTCCTGTCAAAACTTCTCCGTTGAAAACATCAAGCAAAATCTGTAAGGAAGATCGACGGACTCAAACGCATTAATTATTGTTTATTTTCATGGCCAACAATCAGGAAAAATTACAATTCGATATCTTGCGTCTTTTAGATCGTGCAAAAAAGCGAGTGGATCAAGTTGAAATTAGTGCAGGTATCGAAACGGGTTTTTCAGTAGATGTTCGTCTGGGGGCTGTAGAAACCGTCGAGCATCATCGTGAGAATTCTCTTGATATTACAATTTATCATCAACAACGTACAGGTAGTGCGAGCACTTCGGATTTATCTTTTGAAGCGATGGAAACTGCTTTTGATAAAGCTTGTACTATTGCCCAATTTACTCAGGAAGATCCCTATGCCGGATTAGCAGACGTCGCGGACATGGCCTTGGATTATCCCAATTTGACGCTTTATCACCCCTGGCAAATTACCCCTAAAGAAGCTATTGAACTCGCCATAGAATGTGAAACCGTTGCGCGAAAATATGATCCTCGAATCAAAAATTCCGATGGCGCTACGGTGAATACGTATGATTCTTTTAGAATTTATGCGAATTCTCACGGATTTTTAGGTCACTATCCTTCGACCATTCATAGTATGAGTTGCAGTTTGGTTGCTGAACAAAACAACCAAATGCAGCGCGATCATGATTACACTTTGGCCCGTAGTTCCGATAAATTGTTGCCAATTAATCTTATTGCTCAACACGTAGCAGAAAAGACAATTCGTCGATTAGGAGCTAGAAAAATAACGACACGTCGCTGTCCTATTATTTTTGATGCACCTGTGGCCAAAGGAATGTGGCGATCCTTAATTTCGGCTATTCAAGGCAGTAATTTATACCGTGACGCTTCTTTTTTATGTGGCCAATTACATCAGCAGATCTTTCCTAAATTCATTACTATTTATCAGGAGCCGCATTTGCCCGGCGAAATTGGCAGCGCACCTTTTGATGAAAATGGCGTTAAAACTCGAAAAATAAATTATGTAGAAAATGGAGTGTTAACTAATTATATTTTAGACGCATACTCGGCAAGAAAATTAGGAATGAAGACTACGGGAAACGCGGAAGGAGTTTTTAATTTATTTATAACCGCTGGTGATAAGGACTTAATCGATTTATTTAAAGAAATGCAAACAGGCTTGTTTGTTACGGACTTGATGGGCCAAGGTGTTAACTTATTAACGGGAAATTATTCGCGTGGGGCTTTTGGCTATTGGATTGAAAATGGTGAAATTCAATATCCCGTCGAAGAAATTACTATTTCGGGTAATTTGAAAGAAATGTTTAAACAAATCCAAGTGGCCGCTAACGATATCGATCCCCGTAGCAGCATCAAGACCGGATCAATCTTAATAGAGCAGATGACCGTCGCAGGGGAATGATCTTCTAATCTCCATAAAATAGGGTGGATTAGTTAGTGCCGCTAGGCACGTAATCCCCTCTCTTTGTCTCCAAAATTGTTTTAACTAATTAATTTTTAATAAATTTTATAACGCCGTCAATAAGAAAACCTTAACTTTTCTCTGTTACACTAAATCATATCCCTCTGATGAGATCCGATAATGAAAAAAATCAGAGCTTCAAAAGTTACTTTCCCACTATGACCACCAAAAGGGCTGGAGAAGAAGAATCCTTGGAGAGCGCCTCCAGAAATTTTCGCATTAAAAGCGTTTTGTGAGACCCCAGAATATCAAAATTTAGCGGATGATGACGAAGTTTTATATGCACGTTTCCGCTTGATTC
Source organism: Candidatus Coxiella mudrowiae (assembly GCA_001077715.1). Taxonomy (GTDB): domain Bacteria; phylum Pseudomonadota; class Gammaproteobacteria; order Coxiellales; family Coxiellaceae; genus Coxiella; species Coxiella mudrowiae. The sequence continues at coordinate 684,656 of CP011126.1, forward strand.
TTCGAGAAGACTAGACAACAAATTACGGATAGTTTTCTTGGCAGAACAAATTTATCTAGAAAAAGTAAAGCAAGCTCCAGATTGTTTGTGTAATGGAAGTCAGAAATTCCAGCAATTAAAAATACGGAAACTTTTTATTATCAAACTCCCATTGAGGATATCCCATTGGGAAACTACCTCATTTTAGATGGCTATGCTTTCGATGTGGAGGAGTTGGAAGCCTATGCAAGTGTGTCATCAAATAAATTATACATTAATTAATCGTCATATTACAGATCCTGGAGTTGATAAATCATTTCCAGATCTGTCAAAAGAAAAATTAAGGAATTATCCTATTCTTGGCGAATTCGCAAGAGCTTTAGATAAATCAATTAAGTGATCAAAAAGCTAATATCATTAAACTGGAGACAGTGATCGCTGTATATCAAATGCTTATTGGGATTAACAAGCTTTTTCATAATCACAAAGACGATAATGTTGTTGCTGCTGCACGAGAACGTCAACTTGAGCATGATTCTGATCGAATGCAAGGTGGAATTAAAGTTTCAGCAAGTATTGGCGTTCAGCGGAAGTTTCAGAATCATGCAGTAACTCTTAGCCCTCAAGAACAAGAAGCTTTAGATAAATATTTAATTCGCATCCCCCATTTATAGGGGGCGGGGCCTATATTACCGCCGGTGTCATTTGCTTGGGCTTTAGTAGGTGGTGATCATCAATGCATTCAGATCTTGCAATTTTATTTATGGTGTTTTGTTTTAGATTTTTATCCTAATCTTCGGATAGAAGAGCAAGCATCACCTTCGAGCAAGCATCACCTTCGAGCAAGCATCACCTTCTGTCCCTTTAGGCTAGCAATTCGGGAAAACACCAAGGCAAAAAAGCGGGTTAGAGAGAGGATCTGCTTCATTCAGCAGAAGAACGAGCTTTTAATAAATTTATCCTCAGAGTTAATTTTTGCTTTTATCAACAATTATTAGGGATCCTAATTAGTAATCGGTTAAATTCTAAGCAGCTAATACCACTGCTTAGTGTGAGTAATTCCCTTATGAGATTTGCTCAAAGACGAAGGATAGATTTTCAATCAACCATAGCCCATAACCAAATTCCAGCATTTTATATGGCATTATTAACGCTAGGAGTGCGATTAATTCAAAATTCAGAAAATGCACATCTGGGAAGATGTGGTTATTGGGCCGCTCGCTACAGTAATCCGAATGATGGCCTCCTTAAGGGATGGCCTTCCTTACGGGGTGTGGGAAATCGTCTTTATGATTACCGTTCTCAATTTTGGAGGGGTGTAAGCAACGATGCCGTTTACAAGATCATCAGATCTATAATGCGCTTAATGAAGCAGTGCAAACACAGGGAGGAATGAAAGCGATAGATGAGCTGCCAGAAAAGCACCGAGAGTAATTAGAGTAAGATAAGAGCTTTCACCTGTATCAAATTAATAGTGATTCATGTATTCGCTTCTTATTCTTCTTCCCGCGCGCAGTGTAAAATAGCACGTCAAATACGTGCTATTTTAGGAGATTCCTCTCGCTGACGCTCGGGATCACGTGTTCTCTCTCGAGGGTGATGTGTGCTCTCTCTCGGGATAACGTACTCTCTTGGGATGATGTGCTCGGATAGGGTGCCGACCAAATCCATTCATAAAAGTTTCAGTGCCTGTCTGGAAGTAGTTAATGCTTACTCTTCCTCACCGAACTTGTTATTAATTAATTCTTCAATCGCTGCGGCAGATTCTTTCTCATCATCCCCGGTGACGGTAAGCTCGATTTCGGAGCCGCAGTTGACGGCGAGCACCATAAGGCACATGAGACTTTTGGCATTGACTTCACGATCGTTGTAACGGACTAAGGTTTCGCTTTGGTAACGAGAGGCGAGATTAGTGAGTTTTATAGCAGCTCGAGCATGTAAGCCTAGCTTATTAATAATTTTTAGGTTTTTTCGGATCATTATTTTTTCTCATTTGAAACCGTTATTAAAATTAACACTGGAATCATAGCCTTCTTTTTTCAAGACTTGATTGCGTACCAGCGTTTCAATTAGAAGGGGCAAGTTTCTTCCTGCATAAACAGGAAGTATTATTTTAGGGAGGATTACTCCTAAAATTGTTTCCTCTTCGCAGACAGGATTAAGGGGATCCACAATCTCAAGTTTATCCTTAGGCTTGATTAAGGTAATTATTAAACTAATTTCATAGTGAGAAATAATTGCATCGGTTCCGAAGAGCTTAGAGACATCGAGCATTCCAACATCTGAAATTAAAATATAACCGCAGGCAACGGCAGGACAATTACCAATTAATTGATTATGTTGGTAGACAACATCAACCATATCATCACAAATCATTTGGTGACCACGATCTAGCAAAGCGAGAGTTAATTCGCTTTTGCCAATATTGGGTTCACCCATAATTAAAACGCCTAATTTATCAATGACAAGAAAATTGGCATGTAAGGATGTGGGTGTGCAGTTAGTAGAAAGCCCCGAAGTCATTTCGGCGCTTGGATAGGGTGACATTATCGGTGATCGCCTTTTTTAGCTTTGTATTTTGCTAATTGTATTTGCAATTTTTGGATTAAAAGGTCGACCGTTTTATACATATCCTCAGATTCCGCCTGAGCGTTAATTTTGCTGCCCGGTAATTGGAGATTGGCATCTGCAATCTGACGAATTTTATTGACATGAAAGGTAATATGGATATTAGTGATTTCATCAAAACAGGGATGTAATCGCTTTAATTTTTTTTCAGTAAGTCCACGTAAGGCTGGTGAAATATGTAAGCCATGACCTGTCATTTGAATTTGCATAGTACACCTCCTTTTTTATTATTAACATTTTAATTTTTTGTAAATCATTTGGGTTCTTAGATAATTCTATAAATCAAATTCATTTCCCAAATAAACTTCGCGTACGCTTTGGTTGTTTAATATTTCCTGGGACGTTCCTGTGGCGATAATACTCCCTTCATTAACAATATAGGCGCGCTCGCAAATATTCAGTGTTTCCCGAACATTGTGATCTGTAATTAAAATTCCAATACCACGTTCCCGTAAATGAATAATAATTCTTTTGATATCAAGAACCGAAATGGGGTCAATACCGGCGAAAGGTTCGTCGAGTAAAATAAATTTAGGATCCATAGCTAAAGCACGTGCGATTTCCACACGGCGTTTTTCTCCGCCTGATAAGCTGTATCCTGGGATATCTCGCAAATGCTCAACATGAAATTCTTGGAGTAAAGATTCACATTTCTCTTTGCGCTGCTGCTTGGATAAATCTTTACGAAGCTCAAGGATAGCCATGATATTGTTAGCTACTGATAATTTTCTGAAAATAGAGGTTTCTTGAGGTAAATAACCTATTCCCAACCGGGCGCGTTTATGCATAGGATAGAAGCTAATGTTTTCCTGATCTAAGAAAACCTCACCGCTATCTGCGGTAACTAAACCTACCATCATGTAAAAACTCGTAGTTTTACCTGCCCCATTGGGACCCAAAAGTCCTATAATCTGGTTGCTGATGGATAGCGAAACATCTTTCACCACTCGGCGCGATTTGTATTTTTTTTGTAATTGTTTGGCGCTTAAAGTTGGCATGGCTATTACGGTTCAACCACCATTGTCGTAGTGTTTTTTTCGCCCAGATTGATGGAAATCACGGTTTGTTTTTTTAATATCATACCAGATATGCGGCTCAGTTAAGATATTTTGATTTTGAGTTACCCGAGCATTTTTAATTAACACCACCTGAGCTTTGGGAGGATAATAAATGATCGTATTAGCTTCTGCATAGAGGCGAGCTTTATCTGTATTGGGAAGGGTGGTGTATAATGGAGGTGGGACCACCAATGACGAGAATCCGAGCGATTCGATTTGTAAGGGGATTGTTATAGACGATTTTGTCTCTAAAAAATTGGGTAGGCCCCTGGGGGGGGTATACACATGCTCTTTGTAAATAGTGATGTGATCGGAACGTTGGTAAATGATCTCGCTAGCCCGGACATGGTAAGGTTTAAATTGATCACTAGAGAGGAGACTCGAGGTCAGAGTCGGAATGCCGAGTAATAAAGCCTATTCATTATTCTCAGAATCTCTATTATTTCTTTATCGTTTTTTAGGGTGGTTGGCGTTCGCTTCATAAACACCTCGAGAATGTGAAAGTAAATGAATGAGACCTTTTTTTAGATCGGCGGTCATGCCTGTAGCTTTCAGCAAGGAGTCGGGACGAACAATGGTAACAGGTTGATCTGTTTGAGCAAAAGAGCGACGGGGAAAGATAGTCATATCCTGGGTGGTAATTGTAGTTTCTACTTCCATTGCTTGAGAGGGTTCGTGAATTTTTACGTGGTCCCACAAATAAATCCATTCAATTCCATTTTGGCTTTTACCGTGATCAGCATGAATAGTCCAAGGCACATGTTGAGAAGTGTAAATAAGGTAGTGAGGCGAGGTGAGACGAGAAGAATTTTTATAGGGGAAGTGAACGATAAAGGGGGAAACTAAATGGCTGTGTAAGTCACCCTGATCATCATATTGATAATAATCGACCTCACGCATAAAAGTATTGGGTTGATGGTCTAATTGTTGCTTTAGAAGCTTTTCGTGAGGAAGGGAGTTGGGGAACATCAGTGCCGTTGTAAGACAAGCGAGAACGATTAAAATTAAGCTAAACCCGACATTTTTATTCATGGCTGATTTGAAGGGAGAATTAAATCACAAACTTCACGCACAGCTCCTTCTCCACCGCGTTTTGTCGTACTCCAATGCGCTGATGAATGAACGGCGGGTACCGCATTGGCAACCGCAATCGCTAAGCCGACTCTCTGCATTATGGACAAATCAGGCAAGTCATCACCCACGTAAGCCACTTCTTTTTCCTCCAGTTGTAATTGAGAAAGCAATTCCTCATAAGGAATGCGCTTGTCACGTTCACCTTGAAAGACGTGTGAAATGCCTAACTCTTTCGCTCGTCGAAAGACGGCTTGATTTTCTCGACTGCTTATAATCGCCACCTCAACACCCGCCTGCAACAAGCGTTTGATTCCAAGTCCATCTTGGACATGAAAAACTTTTAACACCTCTCCATCGGTGCTATACCAGAGCCGGCCATCCGTGAGCACTCCATCCACATCAAGGATTAAGAGCTTGATGTACCGAAATTTATCGAGTGAGACTACTTCCATGCGCCCTAAATAACCCCCGCGCGTAAAAGATCATGCATATGGATGACACCCAAGGGGTAACGCTCTTCATCGGTAACGACAAGTGAAGTGATTTTATGTTCATGCATAACTTTGAGTGCTTCGGCCGCTAAAAGTTTCGGACGAATAGTAATCCCATTTTTAGACATAACTTCTTTGATTGGTGTCCGGTGAATATCGTAACCTTTGTCTAATGTGCGACGCAGATCGCCATCTGTGAAAACCCCTACTAAACGACCATTGTCGCCAATAACAGCCGTCATCCCCAAGCTCTTTTTAGTAATTTCGACCAAAGCCTCATCTAACATACAATCCGGTTTTACCGCCGGGATGTGATCTTTAGTATGCATAAGGTCATCGATGTGAAGCAAAAGGCGTCTTCCTAAGGCGCCTCCCGGATGGACCCGGGCGAAATCGTTTGCCGTGAAACCCCGAGCTTCAAGAAGTGCAATTGCTAAGGCATCTCCCATAACTAAAGTGGCCGTAGTACTAGAAGTAGGTGCTAGCCCCAGGGGGCACGCTTCTTGCTGAACACTGACATCGATGACCGTATCAGCAGTACGGGCTAAACTGGATTGAAGTTTGCCCGTGAAAGTGAGAAGGGGGATGCCTAATCTTTTGATTGTAGAAAGAATATTAATAATTTCAGGAGTCTCGCCTGAATAAGAAATCGCCAGGGCGACATCTTCTCCAGTAATCATACCAATATCGCCGTGGCTGGCTTCTCCGGGGTGAACATAAAATGAAGGGGTCCCTGTGCTGGCAAGGGTGGCGGAAATTTTTCGAGCAATGTGCCCAGATTTGCCCATTCCTAAGACAACCACCCGTCCTTTGGAAGCTAGGATGGTTTTACATGCTGTGGCAAAGTCTTTGTTAATGCGCTCTTGTAAGAATTGGATTGCTCGCAATTCTGTAGCAATGACGGCTTTTCCAAGCGTGTAAAATTTCTCACTGTCGCCCATAAGAAAAATACTAATGAATCACTGTATGAGTTTCGGTATTATAGGCAAAGTTATAACATGAATCACGGTGTTTATGAGTGTTGTTATTGCACGTAATTTAAGTTATTCCAGAAAGAATAATCTCATCTTCAACAAAATTAATTTCGAAATTGCCCGCGGGAAGGTGACGGCAATCATGGGGCCGAGTGGAAGTGGTAAAACAACTTTATTGCGATTATTGAGTGGGCAAATTAAGCCTTTTGAAGGAAGTCTTGAGGTTAATGGAATAAACAGCCTTTCTCTATCCCGTTCCAAATTAAATCAATTACGCCGAAAAATGGGCGTGTTATTTCAGCAAGGAGCGCTTTTTACAGATTTGAATGTATTTGAAAATGTGGCCTTCCCTTTGCGTGAACATACTAATCTGCCGGACGATATGATTCGAGATTTAGTTTTAATGAAATTAGAGTCAGTGGGATTGCGTGGGGCTACTTCTCTCTTCGTCAATCAATTGTCTGGAGGGATGATTCAACGAGTGGCTTTAGCTCGAGCAATTATGCTCGATCCTGAATTAATGTTGTATGATGAGCCTTTTTCAGGGCAAGACCCGATTAATCGTGGTATTTTGCTGAGATTAATTCGTAAATTAAATAAAGCATTAGGTATGACTAGCGTCCTCGTTTCTCATGATTTTATGGAAGTAACCGCCATTTCAGATTACATTTATGTAATTGCCGGTGGAAAGATTATTGGCAGCGGGTCTTCTGAAGTAATTAAAACGGCGCAAGACCCTCAAATCCGACAATTCGTGAATGGTTTTGCAGATGGTCCAGTTCACTTTCGTTATCCTGCATCCGATTATCGCCAGGATTTATTGTTGTGATTGTTCGAATTCAATCTTTGGGCCACTTGGGTATTGAGTATTGTCGGCGTATCGGGCAATCGGGATTTTTTTTATTGCAAGTAATCGTGCAACGTCCGCGTTGGTTAAGAATTTGGCCTTTATTAGCTGTTCAATTGTATCGCGTAGGTGTGCTGTCTTTAGCTGTTGTTTTATTATCGGCTTTATTTATTGGGATGGTTGTCTCTTTGCAAGGCTATCATATTTTGCAAAAATTTGGCGCGTTGCAGGAGTTGGGACAATTATTAGCCTTGACCATCATTCGAGAATTAGGCCCTGTTATCACAGCTCTATTGTTTGCTGGTCGTGCTGGTTCGGCTTTAACGGCTGAGATTGGTCTTATGCGAGCTACGGATCAATTGGAATGCATGGAAACAATGGGAGTGGATCCGCTTTGGCGGGTAATTGCGCCGCGGTTTTTGGCAGGATTAATTGCCTTACCGCTTTTAACACTCTTATTTAATCTAACGTCTATTTATGGTGGTCATTTAGTGGTTGTTGGTTGGATTGGGTTGAACAATAATTTCTTTTGGTCGAACATGCAGGCGGTAGTAAGTTTTCGTGGCGATATTTTGAATGGTGTGATTAAGAGTATGGTTTTTGCACTGATTATTACTTGGATCGCGCTGTATCAAGGATATTATTCAGAACCGAATGCTGCGGGAATGAGTCGAGCAACGACAAAAACAGTAGTTTATTCGTCCACAATAGTATTAGCTTTAGATTTTATTTTGACGGCTCTGATGATGGGGGGCTGGTAATTTGAGTAATCGAACGATTGAATTTATGGTTGGCCTTTTTATGATTGCGGGGTTTTTAGCGTTAATAGCTTTGGCATTTAAAACAAGTGGATTAAAATCCCTAGGCGAAGAAAATTATTATGTTATCAAAACTGAGTTTGACAACATCGGTGGTTTAAAGGTTCGTGCGCCGGTAATGATTTCCGGTGTTACTGTAGGGCAAGTAATGAAAATTACCTTAGACAGGAACAACTTTCAGGCTTTGGTCGTTCTGCAAATCAATAAAAAGATAAATAACTTGCCCGCAGATACCTCAGCGACGATATTAACTCAAGGATTATTCGGAGCGAATTATATTGAATTGATGCCGGGTTTTGCATCAGTCAATTTAAAAAATAATGATTGGATTAAAACCACTCATTCCGCACTAATCTTAGAAAATTTAATTGGTCAATTTATTTATAATTTTAAAAAATAATCTTTAATTTTTTATTCTGTAACAACGGTAGAGCAATATGAGAATAATTAAGCGATTATTAGAAGAATCTATGGTAATTTTTTTGAAAAAATTAATTAAAAATGCTATTTTTATTATATTACTATTCTTTTGCAGTTTTGCCTCGGCGAGTACCTCTCCTCTTATTTCCTTACAAGATATTGCGAACAAGATGATTTCTGAATTACAGCAGCATCAATCCCAATTAAAGAATAATCCACAACTGATTAATCAGATCGTTAATCAACAATTGATTCCCCATATTGATGTGGATCGAATGGCTGGCTCTGTCATTGGTCGTCATTATTGGCAAACAGCCACCCTTGCGCAACGCAAATTGTTTATTCGGGAATTTGAAAAAATGGTCGTTTCTACTTATTCAATGGCACTCAGTTTTTATGATGAAGACCAAATCAAGTTTCGTCCACTGCAGTCCAGGGTAGCCAATCAAAAGGAAGTAAATGTGGAGAGCGTAATCCTCCGGCGAAATGGTCAACGAATTCCCATTAGCTATAATTTAGTTAACAATGGACGCCAATGGAAGGTCTATGATTTCAGCATTGAGGGAATCAGTTTGGTACAAAGTTACCGCTCCCAATTTTCAGGAATACTTGCTCAGGGAGGACTCGCCGCCTTATTGAAACGCTTGGTTGCCAACAACCGGAGATTTTAATGACATCAAACGTGTTTAAGGTTAGTGGCGCAATCACTTTTGAGACAGCATTGGCCTTGCGGAAAAGGGGTGATCGCTGGATTGAAAAAGAGAAAGACATTTTGGTTGATTTTCAAGCCGTGGATCAATGTAATAGTGCTGGATTGGCTGTCATGACGGCGTGGTTACGCCAGGCAAAACGACTTAATAAATCTGTTGGATTTATTAAGATCCCCAGTTCGTTGCGGGTGATCGCTGCCGTTTGTGGGATGACAGAGATTTTAGGGATCAAATAAAGCCATATGGACAAATTAATTATTGTAGGCGGTGTGCCTTTAAATGGCGCCATACGCATATCAGGGGCAAAAAATGCTGTTTTGCCAATTTTAGCAGCCACGCTATTGATTGGAGAGCCAGTTATCTTAAGTAATATTCCCCACCTCAATGACGTGACTACTATGATTGAATTGTTAGGTCGGATGGGGGCGCAAATTACCATTGACGAACGTATGAGTATCGAAGTGGATTGTTCGATTATTCAGAATGTTCATGCTTCTTATGAATTGGTAAAGACTATGCGTGCCTCCATTCTCGTTCTAGGGCCTTTATTAGCTCGCTATGGAGAAGCAGAAGTTTCTTTGCCTGGGGGATGTGCCATTGGTTCTCGGCCTGTGGATGTTCACATCGATGGGATGCAAGTGTTGGGTGCCAATGTGAAATTAGTGGATGGTTTTATTCGAGCTAACGTAGACGGACGTTTAAAAGGTACGGAATTGAATTTAGGCAAAATTACAGTGACAGGGACAGAAAATCTCATTATGGCAGCAAGCTTGGCGGAAGGTCAAACCATCATCCATAATGCGGCTTGTGAGCCTGAAGTTCAGGATTTGGCCAATTTTTTGAATAAGATGGGTGCGCGAATTTTCGGAGCTGGGACAGACACCATCGTTATCGATGGCGTTGATCGCTTATCGGGAGGGCATTACCATGTTTTACCCGACCGAATAGAAGCAGGAACCTACTTGGTTGCCGCAGCGATGACACGAGGGCATGTCCGAATCAAAGACGTCCTACCAAAAACCTTGGGGGTTATCTTGGAAAAACTCCACGAGGCGGGAGCGCGGATTAAAATTGGAGATGATTGGATCGACCTTGATATGGAAGGGCGACGACCCAAAGCGGTCGATGTTAATACGGCTCCTTATCCTGAAATGCCTACTGATATGCAGGCTCAATTTATGGCACTTAATGTGATTGCTCAAGGTAATGCTGTTATAACCGAAACTGTTTTTGAAAATCGATTTATGCATGTGCACGAGTTGCGCCGAATGGGGGCCGATATTAAATTGCAAGGCAGCAAAGCCTTCATTCGCGGGAAAGAAAAATTAACCGGTGTGCCGGTTATGGCAACAGATTTACGTGCTTCAGCTGGGTTAGTTTTAGCGGGCCTCATGGCACGAGGCAATACCATAGTCGATCGGATTTATCATATTGACCGAGGCTATGAATGTATCGAAGAAAAGCTAGCACAATTGGGAGCAGAAATTCGTCGTGTTTCTTCCCATGTGTATGCGATAGAAGATGCTGCTCAAAGAGGACGGTTATAATAATTCTTATTGAAAAGGATGTTCCTGAGGGAACCCCATTAATTTTCTTATCCATCCCGGTAATGTAAATCTTTGTTGAAGCGCTGCGTCAATAGAGTATTTTCCTATGCCTATGCCTAGTACAGCAGCGAAACTTATATAGTAATACGCTCCTCCCTATACATCACAGGGTATTCCCACCCACCACCTGGATTGTCCCAGATAAACCCAAGATGAAAGTGTTTTCCTAAAACAGTTGCGATTAGGAGGTAAAGAGGAGGTAAAGAGGAGGAGGTAAAGAGTAATTCCGATGGAGCCAAGACGGGTGAAAAATCCAAGTCCGATGGCTATAGTGCCTCTGAGCTCGCAAAGCCCTGCTAAAGTTACAATAAAATTAGGATCTGCGATTGATTTCTAGATCAATGAAAGCTTTTACATTTGCACGAAACGAGATCGGTCCAGCGAATAATTTTTCTGCAAAATGACCAATTAAGTTGTAACCAATATAGAGGTGAACAAAAGTCAAGTGCTATTCAAAGGCATTAAGTCGGATGGGAATTCCGTAAGGAAACTTCTGACTTACCTCGAAATGAATGACATTTTGATAGGCGGTATTTTGATAGGCGGTATAAAAAAATAAAATTATTAGAAGTAAAAAAACTAAGGAGGATTGGTGTGGCTGAAATAAATAAATTATTTATTCCTAGAATTCGAATTACTGTAAGAATAAAAAATACAGCAAGCGAAAATCCCACGCGCGGGGATTTATAAGTTAGCGTTAAAAAAACAACGGCTAACACGTTCCATAGCAAAAAAAAAGCAAATGCCATCTACAAAAAAAAGGTAAAAGAAGGTAAATAAAAATATTATAATTAAAGTAATAAGGGTGAGTAACCAGGCTATACTAATTATTACTAATTATTCCAGAATAAAAATTCTTAAACATTTTGTTTTCCTCGAGCTCGTGAAGCGAACAACGTTAAGGCAGACCCAAAGAAAATTAAATTGATACCCACGAATAATCCTATTGTCCAAGTATAATATTGGGTCAAGCCGGTCCAAATGGCAAAAGAAAGAATCAAAGCGATGATGCCGCTGACTAAAAGCCATTTCCAATGTTTATTTTTTCTCGAATATGAAGAGAAAGTGCGACTTTCGGTAATCCCCTTATCGGTGATAAAGTAAGCACAACAAGTCTGGAGATTATTAGGGCGCCTAACAGAGTGAAGGCAAAAGAACGAAAAATACTGGCGATTTGATTGTGCATAAGTCCAATAGGCGCATAGATGGCAGCGAGAGTAATTTTCATAGCGATCACCGCGAAAGTAATCTCTTTGCTTCCTTTCGATCGTTGCTATTAGGGGTTTTCACCACTCTCAATATGGCGATAAATTTTTCTAACATGACAATAGCATCATCAACCACTAATCCAATGGATAACACCAAAGCAAGTAGAGTAATGACATTAATGCTAAGGCCGAATAAATACATGGCGCCAAAAGAGACAATTAAACAGATGAGGATAGTAGGAGCAATAGGCAAAATGACTGTGCATAAACGTCCCAAGAACAAAAAAAGATGATGAAAATTAAACATAAAATGGCCATGCCAATAGAAAGATATACTTCATGAACAGATTCGTTCATGTAAGTAGAAATATCGAAGGAGGGAACGATTTCCATCCCTTGCGGTAATTGTGGTTTCAGTTGTGTGAGTAATTGATTAACGTTCTTTGCTGCTTCAATAGGGTTAGCATCGGTGGTATTGTTTATGCTCAGTAATACACCAGGCTTGCCATTAAGCGTTACAATACTTTAGTCTGAATATGTCATCGCCTAATTTTGCTTCCCCCGATGTCTTTAACGCGAATAAGATAGCTATTGCTATTTTTTACAATATAATATTATTAATATTAAATTCATTGGCGGTATGGAGTTTAGTTTCGGCCGTAATGGGGTAATTAATAGAAGTTCCCTTAATTTTGCCGGTCGGAAGCTCAATATTGCTGTTTTAAATGGCTGCTTGAACATCATTAACGCTCAATCCCAGCGCCGCCATTTTTTTTCGGAATCCAACCAAATGTGGATGGCATATTGATTGGCGCCTGCTACCTCTACGTCAGTAATTCCCGATATTTGTTCGATTTTTTGAACGCTCTCTCATTGAATGCGCTAAATCCCACGTCCATTAAACTCGTATTGCTCCAACCCACTTAACAACGGGGGCACTAACGCTGCTTGGCAATTGTGAACGGGCTTGTTCGACTTTATCGCGTATTTGGTTAGCAATTTGATAAAAGTCAGAGCCGGATTTTAAGGTCAATTGGACGAAGCTTTCGCCTTAAAAGCTTTGGGATATCATATTATCAATACCTTGAATGCCACTAATCCCTTCTTCCAGTGGAGTGGTGATGCTTGATTCAACTAATTTTGCATTAGTGCCCAGGTAAGAGGTCGTAATATTGATAATATTTTTTTCGAATTTGGAAAAAACGGATGTTGAGACTATTAAATCCCATTATCCCAATTACAGAGGACAAGATAATACTAGCGCGAGGACCGGTCGTTTAATACAGATTTTGGGAGAGATTCATTGGACAATCTTCACTCTTTCCTCGTTGTTAATTTGATCCTGCCCGTGGTAATAATTTGGTCGCCTTTCCCTAACCCCGAAATAATTTGCACCTTTCAATAAGGGTGTGCGCGCTACTTTTACCGGCACTGAAACCGCTTTGTTTTATTTAACTTCGAAGACGTAGTAGCCATTTAGGCTCGTGAATAAACTATTTTCTAGGATTAAAATAGCATTCTTTAAAATGCCTAAAGTTTGTGAAACAGTGATAAATTGACCCTGTTTTAAAATTCCTTTTTCGTTATTTAACAAAGCATGAGTTTCAACGGCTTAAGAATTGGTATCGATAAGGAGCGAAGTAATTGACTTTAGCCTTGAAACTTTGATCTGGAAGAAAGTCCGCCGTGATTAAAACCGGCTGATCCAATTTTATTTGCGGAACAAATCGGCTTGGTAAATTGTAAACGAGATTTAATTCTTATGTTGATCAATCAATGTCATGACTTTTTCTCAAGGGCTCACATAATCGCCTAAACTAAATTGTTTAGCTCCAATATAGCCACTTTAAAGGCGCCGTCAGAGTAGTTATATCTTGTAAAGCCGTTTGATCGGTTTTAAGAAGAGCCTAATCTTTGTCTAGAGCGATTTCGTCATTATAGAGCGTGGCTTGCAGAATTAAACCTTGTTTTAGAGCTTTTAAATCACGTTGAAATTGTAACTGACTTAATTCTAAATCTGCCTGCGCAGCCGCTACGTCGTCTTGTTGTTTTCGATTGTCTAACTGGATAAGAACTGAGCCGGTTTTGACGAATGTGCCTCCTGGTGTGAAAGCTATTTTAGTAACATACCCCGCCACTTTTGGACTGATGTCTGTCTGATTATTTGCTAAAGTCCCGGTCGCTGTGGCCCCGTAGGCATATCGGTCACCTCCACAGGACTTAATTTACCCAAACGGGGAAAACTGACGGGGCGGCTGTTTTTTTATGTGAAGAAAATACGAAAACTCCAACGACAATCACGCAAATGGCTGCACCTAGGGCAAATAAAAATTTCGTACATCTTTTCATCAATTGCTGCTACTGCGTTGGCTGAATCACTAAAAATAATTGTTCGGAATCTCGCGCTACCTTTAGCAGTAATTGCTTAGGTTTTTTCTCTGCAATATTCATTAATTCGCTTACTGTGGGAGTTACTTGATTGTTAGCGCTCAAAATAATATCCCCCGGTTGTAAACCAGATAATGCGCCCTCACTGTGATCATCGATGCTGGTGACCAAAACACCGCTTAAAAATGTACTATCTAGTTCGAGATCACTAAATTTCTGTAACCGCATTCCTCCCAAAAATGGAACTTTACGTTCCAGAAGCACATCTTTAGGATCACCTACTGTAGCTGTTAATTTTTCGGTTTTGTGGTTGCGCAGTACGGTTAAATGGATGGTCGTTCCAGGTCGTACTAATCCGAGCATGTTGTGTAATTGTTCAGAAGTATGGATAGGACTCTGGTTGACGCATTCAATGATGTCTTGTACTTGAAGACCGGCTTTCTCCGCGGAACTACCAACAACGACCTTAGTCACTAAAGCGCCCTCGCTGTGTTTTAAATTGAGGGCATTAGCCAGTTCAGGAGTGATATTTTGGGCAGTCACTCCGAGCATACCTCGCTCCACTTTTCCATATTTAATTAATTGTTCGGCGACGCTTTTGACCATATTGCTAGGGATGGAAAAGCCGATGCCGATATTTCCGGCAGAGGGTGTGACAATCGCTGTATTGATACCCACTAATCGACCTTGTAAATCAATTAACGCACCTCCTGAGTTGCCGGGGTTGATGGGGGCATCCGTTTGGATAAAACTTTGAAAGTTATCAATACGAGGTTCTTGGCGGTCTAAAGCACTGACGACACCAGAAGTCACCGTTTGAGTTAACCCAAAGGGGCTACCGATAGCTACCACGAAATCCCCTACTTTCAGTTGGTTGGAATTGCCAAAGGGAAGTTGGGTTAAATGTTTTGCTTTAATTTGAATCACAGCAAGATCAAATCCTTCGTCTTTTCCGATTATTTTAGCTCGATATCGACGACCGTCTTTAAGAGTTATTAACATAATTTTTTGGTCTTTTATCACGTGAGCATTGGTAACAATGTAACCTTTTTGGGCATCGATAATGACGCCTGAGCTAACGCCCAGAACTTTTGTAGGAGTTAAATCTTGCTCAGTTTCCGGTTGGAATGGGTTAACTGGTTTTGGAATGAGTTTTTCCACAGCGATATTAACGAGGCTGGGAGTAGCTTTACTCAACATAGGTGCAAGACTGGACACTACTTTGCCATTGAAGTCGGGAGCTAAATGTGCATAACCACTGAAAGGAAAAAGAGAAAGTGCCAGGGTAATACTACTGATAATAACGCATGCTAATTTTTTCATACTCACTCACCACTTTAAGATACTAGTGAATTTCAATGGACTATAGTTTACCGCTTTCTTAGGTATTGATCCATATAACCGTCGCCATTCGACCAGTTTGTCCTTTTTCTCGACGATAAGAATAAAAAAGCTGGTGATTGAAATAGGTACAAAAGTGACCTCCGTAAATACGGTGGACGCCTAAATGATTGAGATTGATGGTGGCTAACTGATAAATGTTAGCCAACCAGAGCGGTCGTCTTTGTGGGCGGTAAAGGCCTTTTGATAATCCGTATGACGGTTAAGAAAAGCTTGCCGAACCTCCTCTCCAACTTCAAAGCCCAGGGGCCGATAGCGGGCCCGAGCCATACCAGAAAATCATTGGGTGGAGCTTCAAACACTGCAAAAGTATAGTTAATTATTCCCGCCAAACCTCGCCAACCCGCATGGACGGCCGCAATTTCACAGCCTTTAGTACCGGTGATCAAAATTGGTAAGCAATCAGCTGTTAGAATGGCACAAACTTGTTGACGCACGTTGCAGTAAGCGGCATCGGCTGTGGGAGGGGAAGTAGGTAGTTGATTAAGACAAATAATTTGGTTACTGTGGATTTGGTTAAGCCACACACGGGGGGTAGCGAGCAATTCTAAGGACTGGATTAATTTTTGTCGGTTGGCTTGGACGATTACGGGATTATCATCCACATGAAGAGCTAAATTGCCTGCCTGGCGGGTAGTAGTGGCAGCTTTAATATGAGGGAAGTGCTGGCCAATCGGGAAAGATAAAGTTAGGTGGCATGGGCATTGTCTTGTGCTAAAGATTTTAATAAATCCAGCATATCTTTGGGTAGAGGAGCGTGCCACTCCATCGTTTGCTGGGTCAAAGGATGAGATAGCTGCAAAGTGGTTGCATGAAGCGCTTGACGATGAAAAGCTTTTAGAGTAGCTTTGAGTGAGTTGGAAAGGAAAGCGGGAACACCGATATGACTGCCATAGACGGGATCCCCGACGAGGGGATGATGAATATGGGCCATATGGACACGGATTTGATGGGTGCGGCCCGTTTCTAACCGAATTCGAATGTGCGTGTGTGCTCGATAGCGTTGAAGAATGCGAAAATGAGTGATTGCTTCTTGGCCATTGTTGAGGACGGCCATACGAGTGCGATGTATCGAATGACGTCCAATTGGAGCACTGATGGTTCGACCGGAAATAGGTATACCTTTTACAATAGCTTCATATTCTCGACTAATTTTTCGTGTTTTCATGGCTTTGGTTAATGCATGATGGGAGATTAAATTACGAGCGATTACAAGGAGCCCTGAAGTGTTTTTATCCAATCGATGAATGATTCCTGCGCGAGGGAGAATAGCTAATTGGGGATCATAATGAAGTAAGGCATTGATTAATGTGTGGTTGAGAATACCGGCCCCAGGATGGACCACCAGCTCTGCGGGTTTATTAATAATAAGTAATGCTTCATCTTTGTAAAGGATGTTTAAAGGCAGTGCCTGAGCAATCCATCGTTCACTGGGGGCAAGGTGCGTGGTTATTTCAATCAGTTGATCGACTTGTACTTTTTCCCGTGTAAGCATTTTTTGAGTGCCATCGACGCGAACATGTCCGGCTTGAATCCAATTTTGTAGTTGGGAGCGAGAATAATCGGGAAATAACTTAGCCAAAGCTTGGTCAAGACGTACTCCCACTAATTCAGTCGGAACGATGCCTTTTAAAGAAATTTTTTGGGGATTCATGGAGGCATGATATCAGATTCTGTAAGCCTTGACCCTCGCCTACTTTCTCATATCCTTCTTCATGAGATGAGCGATAAAAACCACGGTTTCGTTCTAGAATGAGTTGCTCTATAATGGCTGCGTTTTTTATAATTGCTAGCACAAGCAAGAAGAAGGACTCATGAAAAAGTTATTTTTTATTCTTACTTTTCTTTATCTCTGCGTTTTAACGAGTTGTGCAGGAAAAGACGTTGATCCTTACCAAGCGTATCGTGGGAAAACCTCGATCGAATTATTTACGGCTGGTGAAAAAGCTCTGGCGAAAAAAAATTATTCAGAAGCTGTCAAAAATTTTGAAGCGTTGGATGCCATTTATCCGTTTGGTCCCCATGCCCAACAGGCTCAGCTCGATGTTATTTACGTTTATTATAAAAATGGAGATATTGCTTCAGCTATCGTTGCAGCTGATCGTTATATTCGATTATATCCCCGAGGCCGTCATGTGGATTATGCTTATTACATGCGAGGGATTGTTGGATTTGACTTAGGATTATCTTGGGTACAAAAATTAGCGGGCGTAAATCCTGCGTCTCGCGATATAAGTACTTTGCAACAATCTTATAGAGCTTTCGCTACGCTCGTAGATACGTTTCCCCAAAGCCCTTATGTTCCCGATGCGTTGACACGTATGAAATATATTCGTAATTTAATGGCCCAACGCGAAATTATGATTGCCCAATTTTATCTGAAACGCCACGCTTATGTCGCAGCTGCTAATCGCGCTACGTACGTAGTGCAACATTTTCAAGGTTCGCCAGAGGTGATCAAAGGCTTGGCGATTATGGTCCAAGCTTACCGTGCGTTAGATCTGCCAAAAATGGCGGATTCCAGCTATCAGTTATTAAAAATTAATTATCCAAATTCACCTGAGCTCAGAAAGTTACCCGGCTGAAATTCTTTGTAAATTAAGCTAAGTAATTTGGTATCCAAAAAGAAAGCGCTTGCTTTAATATTTCTTTATTTGGTTGGTTTAGAAATGAAATCATTCATACCAGCCGCGAGCCACCGTTGTTTAATTGGGCCGTTTTTCGACGTTAATGCGATAATCGATGTGCGCTACGATTTCCGTGGAATGATTTCACAAACTTCGATGCCATTCATATCGGTTAACTGAATGTCTAAAAAATAAGGTCGTAATTGTTTCGATAAAAAGCTAAGGCTATTTTGCCGTCTTTGACCAATCGCACTTTACAATTTAAATTTTTAAGGAACGAAAGATGGATTTGCTGCATAAGCGAATTGTCTTCTACGAGTAAAATATGGGGCTTTTGTAATTGGTTTTTTATAATTTCTGAAAAAGCGGATACCATAATTAATTGGTGTAGCATCATCCCTGTTCTCCATGATAACAATTACCGCCTAAAAAATGAGGCGACAACAAGCTACACTAAACATGTCAGGCGATGTGTGGTGAACATCTCCGTGTATGTCTGAGAGAAGTAGTGTGCGAGCTATCGCTTCAAACCTTTTTTCAGGCCAATCAATACTTTTATTAAAAGCATGTTGGCCTTTTTTGTTTTGTCCCGGATATTGAACTAAATTTGGTACAAATGGTACATACAGATATTTGCTATTTTTATGTGAGATATTTCTTACCTTACAGGGAAGAGGGTGGGAAGCTGAGGAGTCAATCATGAAAGAGGTGAAGGATGAGCGGGTTAGCCCGAGCAAAGCCTGTTCAAGCTGTGAGGGAAATGACCCAATTATCTCGACGAGAATTTGCCAAAAAACGAGTATTGCCAACACGACCTTACAGCACTAGGAAGGCGGAAAAAACACACTTTGCTAGAAAAATTGGTTCGACTCTATATTAAAGCGCTTTTAAATCTCGGTGTGTCCATTGTAGTTAGGATTGGTTAATGCATAGAACAGGCCCTGTGCCTCAATACGTGGGGCAAGTGGTTTTTCAGGAGGAGCCGATGGTTTTGCAAATAAGTAAAATCTCAACTACAAAGCAGAAGTAAGATGAGAATATCCAAGAAGAATTGGATTTATTTTTAAAGAAAAAATAAAATGCAGTCCAGTTTGTAATACCCGATGATGCTATGGAGCCCCGTTTCATAAAAGCAGAATGTAGCAGGCAGGCATTCACAGTTATGCGAAAAATATTGAGAAATTAATTGGTTTGGATTGTATTATTTTAATACAATGTGGTGATATGTTAGTATGAACCTTATTTAAAGGCGATATTGAGGGTTATGATCATCTGAGCCCCATCAAACAGAAAACAAAAGTATCCAAGCCTTTTATTTATAATGCTGAACTTGTGAGTGCTGCTCCTGTAATTTTGGCAAGACGAAAATCCCCTATTTAATAAAGTTTTTATGTTAAACTCACTGTGATTAGCTCAAGGAATTATTGTTAGACACGCCTCATTATTACAGCACGGTTGCTGTCTTAGGTGCCCATCTTTTTCGTCGCTTACTTCACACATAGCTATAATCATCATCCCTTTTCTTTACTATTCCTATTCCATTTCTGTCGCCCGTTTTTTGGGTTTGTCACTTCATTCCTTATTGTTAGTTATCATAGCAATAGTTATTTTATTTGAAATCGTACGCTTGAGACGTAAATGGGTTTTATGGGGGCAGCGTAAACGCGAAGGGCGTATGGTTTCTTCTTTTGCCTGGACCGTTATTAGTCTTTGTGTGGTTTTATTATTGGCACTCGGAAAACAATACGCTATTCCCATTATTGCTTCCTGTTCTCTCGTTGATCCCCTCCTTGGCGAATTACGAGACATACCCGATTAGGCACAACGTGGATTTTTTTCTGGGTGTGGTTGTTGTCATGCTAATTTGGTGGTTGGCGAGCTCATGGTTTAAGATTGATTGGCTTCTTGGTTTATTAATGGGGCCTTTGGTAGTGATGGTAGAATGGAGAAACTTTCAATGGATTGATGATAATGCATTGATGATGTTGATTCCGCTGTTGGTCATTTTAATTCTCTATCGATAAATGGAAAGGCAGGTAAGTTTCAATTAGATTGTTAGAAAGGAGTATGCTGTGTTGGCCTTGGTCTGGATTCTTTTATTCCTTATCGTGAGACTTGTTCTTGCATTTAATCGGGCTTTCTTGATTGTTTGGATAATTAGTTATGTTTTTGTTCTTTTTTCTTGTTTACGCTTTTAGTAAAGCCACTTTTTGGGGTTCTAGTTAGCTTATGGGTTGTATTTTTAATATTATCCGTTTTATTCAATGTATTGTCATTACGCCGAAAAATTTTTTCATGTAAACTTTTATCTTTACTATACCGTCAACGAATGCCCCAATTATCAATAACGAAACGTGAAGCATTGACTGCAGGAAATGTAGGGTGGGAAGGAGAATTGTTTAGTTGGAATGCCCGATTGGTATAAATTACAAAGCATTCCTAAAGACAAATTATCAGTGGAAGAACAGGCATTTTTAGATGGCTCTGTCGAAGATTTAATGTGGCCATGATCGATGATTAGGATATAAATCAACAATTTTTTAATATTCCAAACCAAATTCGGGATCATTTAAAAAAAACAAGGTTTTTTTGGATTTATTATTCCTAAATTCTACAGCAGCAAAGAATTTTCCACTTTAGCACATAGCCAAATAATCGCCAAAATCGCCAGAATGAGTATTGCTGTTGGAACTGTAGTGAGTGTTCCCAACTCATTAGGCCCGGTGGAATTATTGCTTGCTTATGGAGCTGAAAAACAAAAAAAATTATTATTTGCTCCGTTTAGCAAAGGGTGAAGAGATCCCTTGTTTTGCTCTAACAAGCTCTGTTGCAGGATCGGATGCTAGTGCAATTAAAGATTACGGCATAGTTTGTCATCACGAATTTAACGACGAACGAGGGCTAGCTATTCGATTAAATTGGAATAAACAGTATTACCTAGCTCCTGTAGCTACTTTGCTCGGTCTGGCCTTTAAACTCTATGATCCAGATCGGCTTAATTGGAGATCAAGAAAATATCGGAATTACCTGTGTAATTAATTCCGGTACAAACTTCTGGTGTCGTAATTAGATGCAGACATTCCCCCCCTATGCTCAGAGTTTCCAAATGGTCCCACTCAAGGTAAAGACGTTTTTATTCCGATCGATTCTATTATTGGAAGAGTGAAAATGGCGGGACATGGATGGCGAATTTTGATGGAGAGTTTAGCAGCAGGACACAGAAAGCCTTAACACGTATTGGGAGGTATGGATTTTTAATTGAAGCGCTGCGTTTGTTTACAGTAGCTGAAGTGGATCAAGGTTATAAATCAGCTTTAGCTTCAGTGATCAGTAAATATCACATTACTCAATTGAGTAGATAAGTAGTTAATCACGCCATGGATATCCACGGAGGTAAAGGAATTTGCATGGGTCCTCATAATTATTTAGCTCAAGGTTTCATTGAAAGCCCAATGGGTATCACTGTTGAAGGAGCTAATATTTAACAAGATCAATTATTATCTTAGGTCAGGGAGCTCTTTGTTTCCACCCCTACGTTTTAAAATAGATGAAAGCTTCTCAAAAAGGCAAATTAGAGAAATTCGATGAAGCTATTTTTTCTCATTTAGGGTATTTCTTTTCCAATCGTGTACGCGCTTTTTTCTGGCATTGAGTAAAGGACGTTTTGCTCGTGTTCTACTTGGCGAACTGAAATGCTATTACCAAAAATTTTCACAACTCTCAGCAGCATTTGCTCTTGTTTCTGATGTTGTGATGCTGACAATGGGCCGATCAATTGAATCGAAAAGAAAGATTATCTGGGCGATTAAGCAATATTTTTAGTTATCTTTATATCGGCTCTGAAGTAATGAAATATTATGAATTCGAAAATGAAAGAGAAATGGAATTAGTTATGGGGTGGGTTCGTGAAAGTTTATTATATCACATAGAGCAGGAGTTCAATGAATTTTTAGTAAATTTGCTCCATCAAGGATTAGCTAGATTTTTATGCTCTATTGTGCTTCTTTTGGGAAAACAGATAAAACCTCCTACAAAAAAATTAGGTGAAATGGATACAGAATTATTTTTGTATCTAAGTCAGGTTCGAGAACGTTTATCAAAGCATGTTTATATTAAAAAAACACCAAATAATCTGATCAGTTTAATCTAAATAGATTTAAATAAAGTTATTTCTGTAGAGTCTTTAAAGAAAAAAAATAAATCTTGCTCTTTGTAAAAAATAAAATTAGTGGAAAGACTTGTCTAGAAAAAAATCAAAATGGTAGAAGAAAAAACAATAATTAGAGCCGATGAAGCGAAACAGTTACAGGAAGCTTATCCAATGAGGTTACGAATTATTGCCGTTGATGATTTCGCGTCGGACGAATAATATCCAGATTTTGACCAAAGGAGAGGAACTAATGGATAAAAAGTAGTTAAAAACCTATCCTGTTGGGGTACCTGAAACCATAGAGGTTAAAAATTATCGCTCATTCAACGAGGTAAACGAGGTATTCGAAGATTATTATAGACAATTTGGAATCCAAACCGCTTTTATAAATTTCAATGTGTCCTTGACTTATTACAATCAATTAGATAATTTAAGTCTCGATTTTTCTGCTTATTTATAAAAATACCTTAAAATGAAAAAAGGTGAACGTTTTTCAATTATATTTCCTAATGTGTTGCAATTTCCAATTGCTATGTTTTGTGCTCTTCGGTCGGGAGTGGTCGTTGTTAATTGTAATCCACTTTATACTGAACGAGAATTTGATTTTCAATTAAAAGACGACGATGTGACGGAACTTATTGTGCTGGAAAATTTCGCGAACGTTCTTTCTTCTACTTTAGAAAAAGTAGATCTCAAACATATTATTGTAACGAAATGGGTGATTGCCTTGTCTGGAAAGCCCCTATTGCTATTTAGTTTTAAAATATATAAAGAAAATGGTACCATCGTTGGATAAAGTTAATGTTCAAGGGGATGATATTGCTTTTTTACAATATACCGGAGGAAAAACTGGTGTGCCAAAGTAGCGATGTTAACTCACCGTAATATATATCCTGTCCAATGTTGCTCAATGGTATGGGTAAAGACAGCCTTATCTGTGGGGCAAAAAACTGCTCTAGCGACGCTCTTACTATATCCTATTTTTTCGTTGACTGTTTGTTGTTTTTGTTTTATTGGTTTGGGTGCTAAATGTTTATTGATCACAATCTTCGAGATATTAAAGATTTCATTAAAACATTAGAAAAGAGACCATTAACGGTTTTAGTTAGTATTAATACACTTTTCAATTTATTATTAAAATCACACGGATTTTTTCGATCTGATTTAACTTAATTAAAATTGACTATCGGCGGTAGGATGGCTGTTCAAAAATCAGTTTCTGATAGGTGGTTTGAAAAATAGGTAAAAATTGTTGTAGAAGGTTATGGCCTAACTGAAGCAAGCCCCATAGTGAACATAAACCTATCTTTTAACGATAGTATTAGTTTTCCGGTTCCGAATACAGATGTGTCCATTCGGAATGATAAAAATAAAAAAGTACCCTTGATGAGGAAGGTGAGCTTTGTGTACGTGGACCGCAATTAATGAAAGTCTGTTGGAAAAAAATCAGATGAAACCGAGAAAGTGATTTACAAAGAAGGATGGCTCTTTACCGGTGATATTGTTCGAATGGATAAAAATGGTTTCATTTATTTATTGGATCGCAAGAAAAGATATGATTATTGTTTCCCAATTTTAATTTGTATCCTAATGAAATTGAAGAGGTGTTGTCTTCTCATCCCAGCATTCGCGAAGCAGCTGTCATTAGTGTGCCTAGTGAAAAATCCGGCGAAAAAATTAAAGCTTTTATTATAAAGAAGGATAAATCCTTAACAGAAGAAGATGTTCTAAGATTTTGTCGTAATCAACTGACAGCCTATAAAGTTCCTAAAGTAATTGAATTTCAAGACGATCTACCGAGGTGATAGATTTTTATAGATTACTATTCGAATTTTTTCTTTTAGTTCATCAGTGAGGGAATTATTTTTACAAAGAACTACGAATAAAATAATACGTTCATCATCTTGCCAATCCTGACTAGTTGCCAAGCAATCGACGATTTCATCAAATTTTTCAACTTGCTAGTAAATTTCTGCTGTACCAATCTGAACACCACCGGGATTGAAGCTTGTGTCGGAGCGGCCATAAATAATGATGCCATTGTGTTTGGTGATTTGGGCATAGTCTCCGCATGCGCTCAAACGTCGGGATATTTGTCAAAATAAGCTTTTTGATATTTTTTCTATCTGGATCATTCAAAAAATAAATAGGCATTGCAGGAAAGGGTGCTGTACAAACCAATTTGCCTTTTTTTGTCGATAACGGGTTTTCCTGCTTCATTAAAAATCTTTACATTCATTCCGAGACCAACACATTGCAATTCATCCCGCTAAACCGGCAGTAGAGGATTCCCAAAAGCGAAACAAGAGATAATATCGCTATCTCAGAAATTGATGACAGTTGTACGTTTGTTTTTACTTCTTGATACATATAATCAAAACTTCTCAGTAATAAAGGTGAACCTATATTTAAAATTGTTTTTAAATTTGATAAAAGGTACGTTTTTTTAGGTTTTAAATTTAACTTATCAGAAGATTCTGTAATTTTTGCTCCAACGTCTAAAATAGAAATGGTTACTTTTTCGATTAAATCAAAAAGGGTTGTAGGAGTGAGATGAAAAAGCGCTTCATTATAAAGGATGACTGTAGCCCCGACAAAAAGGCTGCTGACTAACCAATTTCACATCATCTAGCTGCACGTGGTATAAAAGAAAATGCGATCTTCAGGTGTAAGTCAGTATGTAAAATTAATTCTTTCAAATGTTGAATTAACGTGCCACGAGCGCTGTGTACCATACATTTAGGTTTTTCAGTGGTACCTGAAGAATAAAGAATGTAAATCGGATGATTAAAGGGTAATTGTTCAAAATAAAAGTTCTTGGAATTACTTTTTAAGCAATTGCGATAAAATTTAGAATTTTTTAGTGAGTTGAGGGCTAATTTTTCTTCGGTGATTGAGACAATAATAGTCTGGATTAGTGAAGGTAGAAAATTTTTTAATTGGCGAATTTTTTAAATGATGAAAGGTCTTGCCCTTATAAGAATAGCTTTCTACCGCGAACAATACTTTTTGTTCGATTTGCTCGAAACGATCGACCAATCCTTCCAAACCAAAATCTGAGGAGTAGGCCGACCAAATAGAGCCAATGCTGGTAAGTCGCCAGCATAGCGACAACAGTTTCAATCCGATTAGACATAAAGCCAAACGACACGGTCACCCGGTTTAACCTGGCGTTGGCATAGAAAAGTAGCAATAGCAGCAACTTTGTTAAAAAGCTTATTCTAAGTAAAAGTTTTAAAATCGCTTAGCTCTGAAATAAAGATTAAGGCGGGATGGTGCTCCCTTCGAGGTAATAAATTTTCAGCGAAATTGAGTTTTTCTCCTAAAAACCATTTCGTATCTTGTATCTGGGCAGCTTTTTAGTATTTCAGTAGGTTTTTGAGATTCTTTTACTTTACAAAATTCCCCAACTGACTGCCAAAAAAAGAGTTGGATATTCAATTGACCAACGATAGAGCTTTGGATAATAGTCAATTTTTAAGCAAAATCGTGTATTAATAAAAGGAATAAGGTGTGTCATTTAGCTTTGCGTCAGAGCCTCTTTAAGAGGGTCTCCACAATGGCTGTTCCGTCATCGCTTATACCTCGCGTTTCCGTAAGGAGATAGTATTGCACGAATTTGTATCTGATGCTAAGTTACATTCCTCCAATGTAGGCACGTAGCTCAGTGGTAGAGCACCACCTTGACATGGTGGGGGTCGTTGGTTCGATACCAATCGTGCCTACCAGTTTAGCCCGAAGCATCCTATAATTTAGAAAAAAATTAATAAGATATAGAATTTTGGTGCAGGACCTCTCGCTAGCTCTCTCAAAAGAATCTAATAAAAGTTTGCTTACCTCTGTTTAAAGCAAATCGGCCAAAACCCCCAGGTTAGTGGGATTAAAAGTTTCATCTCATAACGATTAAATTATTTTGCTTCCCAAAATTTTTATCGTTCTGTAGGTTTTTATTTTTTTTAGAGTTTTTTTCCTTTAGACAACAAAGTTTTAATAGGGTTTTAAGATATTCAAACTTACCGAAGAATTGGTTAAGAGTTCCTTGGAAATTTTCTTTTTATAGCCCATCTCTTGTAAAATTTTATATAAAGCAGGGAAGCTATTGGCAATTAAATTTGAAATATAATTGATCGTTAAAAATGCTGTCGATAGTGCTTTAGAAACTTTTCTTGCTTCAAGATTGTAAAGTATATCCACAATTTCTTGACTGCTTAAATTGGCTAGAAAGAAAAAGATAACTTGTTTTTCTCGTTTAGTTAAATAAGGGGGGTTGCGAGCTTTACCTCCAGTTTGAGCGTAAGAAGTTTTATTCAGATAGTGATAGAAATTTAGGATATTCATTTTAAGATCTTGAAATAAAATGCCTACGACGTTATTGGTTGAAGAGTTAATTAAAAGAGTTTTAATGGCAATATAAGGTATCAATCTGTTATAAAATCGATTAATTTTTGAGAACCATCTTCGGTGAGCGGCTGCTCATTCATAACTAGTTGATCTTATTAAGTTATAATTAATTCAAAATTACGATCGTTATCGTATAGCAGCGGCAGACAAATCCTTTTGCCGATAATTTCTTTTGCCTCAATACCCATGTGTTGAGCGAAATAATCAGACCAAAAATATGTTCTGATCGGCAGTTTTTTTACGTTCATCATTTAATTATAGGCATCGCCTGAGACAAGAAAGATATAGAGGTTACAATTTTTTTTAAAAAAAGTATCATCAGAAGAATCAACTGGGCGAGATGTTTCAGCCATGTTATTTTAGATCCATTAGGGACTGATAAACTTCATTATAGTCTTGGATTGGTTAAATACAAAAAAAACCTATTTATTATGTCTAATTTTATTGATTAGCTTTCCTTCCGTATCAGCAGTATTGATTAGTCGTGCATTGCCAGCTATTAGTGATTTTTTTCATGTCTCAAATGGCTATACTCAGAAATTTATTATTATTATTTTTGTGATTGGATATGCGTTAAGACAACTTATCTATTCACCTTTTACTAATCGGGTTTGGTCGTAAAATTGTAACGCATTTGAGAATTAGTCTTTATTTATTAAGTTGTTTAATTTTTTTAATTGGTATTTACCTCCATAGCCTTGAAATTGTTTTTTGGGGCCGCTTTCTTATAGAATTGGGTTCAGCCGTATGAATGATTATTAGTTTTACGATCATTAATGATTTTTATTTTTCTGAACAAGCTCGTCTGCTAGTAAGTTATACCGTATTGGCGTATGCATTTATTCCTGTATTTTCTATCAAATTGGGTAGTTTTGTTACAACACATATATCCTGGGTTGGTTGTTTCTATTTTTATTTGATACGGTATTATTATTTTTTTATTACTACGTAGTTACCAGAAACGCTGGTGACCCCAGAATCACATCGCTCTAAGATTCAAAACGTTACTTCGTAGTTATTTTCAAGCGTTGACTACGTGGTGTGTAGCTTTATTTTCAATTTTATGCACTAATGACGACGTTTATTTATATTGTGGCCAGTCG
Source organism: Candidatus Coxiella mudrowiae (assembly GCA_001077715.1). GTDB lineage: Bacteria > Pseudomonadota > Gammaproteobacteria > Coxiellales > Coxiellaceae > Coxiella > Coxiella mudrowiae. Next base: position 712,540 of record CP011126.1, read on the forward strand.
TGTTCTCTTTTTAGGTATCGATGAAATTGGATTAACCTCTGCCCATTATGGGATGCTGCTGATTATTCCGTACAGTGGATAATTTATCAGCGCCTTATCGGCTAGAAAAATCAGTCAACGACTATCCGATTATCAAGTCATGTCATTGGGTTATGGAAGTACTATTTTTAGAAGTCTATTAATGTTTATTTGTTTTTTGTTTCATTATATAAATGTATTTAGCTTAATGATTCGCATTTTTTTATTATGATGGGCTTACCAATGACCTATAGTAGTGTGAGCGTGATGGCGTTAGTTGGTTACGAAGAAAAAGCTACTGGAGCCGCCATTATGAGTTTTATAACAATGAGTGTCACCTTAGTAGCGGTATTCGTGTTAACCCTGCTACCAAGAAAAAATCCGCTTATGATGAGAATGCTGTTTATTGTTATTTTAGCATTCGCTATATTAGCCTTTTGGAAGGCTAATATAGCGATTTGGCGACAGCTAATTTCTTAGCTTTTAATCTGATTAATTTTTATATGCCTATCTTTATAGGCTTGATACTGTTCGAAAAAGAAATTGGCTATAGTTGCCTTTCCCTTTGTTAAAAGTGGATGTTCATTAATCTTGGAAAAGGATTGAATTTCAATAAGGCTATTAGTTTGAAATATTTCAGTGGCCTTTAAAAGATCCTCGGGATATAGGATTTTCTCAGTTATCGGTTTTCCTATTTGAGCAGCAATTTTGATAATTGTATCTCGGGTAATTCCAGGCAAAAGACCGTCCTCAATTCGAGGAGTAAATATTTTTTCATTAATCAAAGCAAACAAATTTCCAATGCTTGTTTCAGTGATAGCACCTTTCGTATTAAGCATTAAACCTTCGTGATATCCTGCTTTAATAGCTTCTTGTCTTGCCAATATGAGTTCTAAACAATTTAAGTTCTTTAATCGGCTTAAAAGAGAAGCTTCATTTCGCTTAATATCTGTAATGTAAAGTGTAGGCGAAATTGGGCGGGATGAGCTAGAAAGTGTAACAGTGATCAATAAGGTAGGGGATGGATTAAGAGGTGCTTGAATCCCTTTTGGCGAAGGGCCCCGACTCAAGGTGATTCGAAGAGAAGCTGCTGTCGATATTCGATTAATTTCTAACAGTTGTTTGCATTGGTTTTTCAGTTCGATTAGGGAGAATTTAAAAGGAATTTCTAATTTTAAAGCGGAAGCTGCCAGCCGATGGTAATGTTCCTGAAAGAAAAGTAAATGCCCTTTTTCAACTTTAATAGTTTCAAATAAACCGTCTCCCAATAAAAATCCTCGGTCATTACTATGAATGACTGGTGAATCCATTGAATCAATATTGTTGTTTATTAGAATCTTCATAAGATAGAGTAATGAAATTATCGATTAATTGGAGCCCTTGTTCTGTCAAAATAGATTCTGGATGAAATTGTACGCCGAATGTGAGATAAACGCGATGGCGAATCGCCATAATCTCGCCTTCTTGACTTTCTGCCATAATTTCCAAGCAATCAGGGATCTGATTTTTGCTGATAATGAGTGAATGATAGCGACCTGCAGAAAAAGGATTACGAATTTTAAAAAAAAGAGATTGTTGATTGTGGTGGATCCGACTGGCTTTCCCATGCATGGGATAATGAGCACGGCATACCTGTGCGCCAAAGGCATATCCGATAGCTTGATGTCCCAGACATACTCCTAAAAGAGGAATATGAGGGGAGAAGCGTTTGATAACATTGAGGGAAATGCCGGTTTGAGTGGGTCCCCCAGGGCCCGGGGAAATTACGATATGAGAGGGCTTAAGCGTTTCTATTTCGGTGAGGGTGATTTTATCATGACGATATATTAATATCGGATGGCCTAAGATCTCAAAATATCGACCTAAGTTATAGACAAAAGAATCATAATTATCAATGAGCAGAATCATAGTGTGAAAGATTTTACACAATACGACAGACAAAACAAATCAGCTGCACCACTTCCAGCGAAGGTTTGTGGGTTTTAGCGATTTATACTAGGCAAGGGTAAAGAAAATGTCGAATACAGAGCAGCCTTATTGGGCTTCTATCCCTTATCGAGATCCATTTGAATACGCTGTGATCTTCCACAAATTAAATTATTTTGTCTTTTTAGATAGTATGAAATTTGATCCGAAACTGGGAAGATACAGTTATATTGCTATAGATCCATTCGCTACGCTTATTTATCGCGATGATAGAATTTATTTTAATAATAAGGTGGTTGGGACAGAAAATATTTTTACGTTTCTACATAATAAATTAAAATCATTATCACTCTCGTTAAATCCTGAGTTGCCTCCTTTTCAGGGAGGAGCGGTGGGGTTTTTTAGCTATGATTTAACAAGGAATTTGGAAAATTTACCAAATTATGCTGTGGACGACATGCGTTATCCACGCTTGGCAGTAGGATTTTATGATTTAATCATTTCCTTTGATCATGTTAAAAAACAAGCATGGGTTATTTCTTCCGGATTGCCTGAAAAAAATAATGAAAAAAGAAAACGTCGTTTGCAGTTACGTCTTTCTTGGTGTTTACAGAAATTGGAAAATGTTAAAACTCCACAATTAATTGACGAACCATCGGTGATGGAAAATGATATTCGTGGGTACTTTACTAAAAAAACATATATGGAAGCGGTAGAGAAATGTCGTCATTATATTTTGGACGGCGATATCTTTGAGGTAAATTTGTCACAAAGATTCCAGTGTGTTTTTCCAGATAATTGCGAATTTTCGCTTTATCAGCGAATTCGTGCAATAAATCCCGCGCCCTTTGGAGCTTTTGTTCGTTTTGATGACACAACTATTGTTTCCAGTTCTCCCGAACGGTTTTTAAAAGTGCAAGATCGTTTAGTGGAAACAAGGCCGATTAAAGGAACTATTAAGCGTTCACGTGATGCAAAGGAAGATGAGCTATTAGCTCAGAAACTAGCGACGAACATTAAAGATCGTGCCGAGAATACGATGATTGTAGATTTAATGCGAAATGATTTATCGAAGGTTTGTCTTTCCAATTCGATTCATGTTCCTGCGTATTGTCAGATAGAAAGTTATGAGACAGTCCATCATTTGGTGTCGGTTATTGAAGGAAAACTAAAAAATCAGTATCAGGCTGTCGATTTATTACGAACAGCTTTTCCGGGAGGTTCTATTTCAGGCGCTCCTAAAATAAGAGCTATGGAAATAATTGAAGAATTAGAGCCTACGCGACGAGGACCTTATTGCGGCAGTGTAGGGTATATTGGGTTTGATGGTAGTATGGATACTTCAATTCTTATTCGAACCTATCTTTTTAAAGATCAAATAGTTACATTTCAAGTGGGTGGAGCGATTGTCCTAGATTCGGACGCTCTTTCAGAATACGAAGAGACACTTACTAAAGCTGAGGCTTTAAAAAAAGCATTAATTAGCAAAGAAAAGATATAGAGAAATGGACGGTATCGGGGTGTTATTTTAAACGTTGCGATAGGTATAAACGGTGGAATATACTATTTGTATGCGTTTATCTATTTTTATATGCCTAATTACATTTATAGCTTTTCCTTTAGTAGTTAAGGCAGGGAATCAAAATATAGAACGCATTTTTACTTAAAAAGGAACAGTATGGCACGTGGGGTTTATTCGCGGTTTCCTGTAAAATCCAGCCTAACTAATCCATCAATTTATTTTTTCGGATCTAAAGAAATAAATAATAATGCTATGACAGCGCGGTCTATTGGCAATTTTGTTGGTATTCGAATGCAATGTCAGGTCGCGACCTGCATATACCGCAATGCTCAAGGCGAAACTAATTCAATAACCAATAACGGAGATATTGACGAGTTGGGTTATATTAAAGGCTAACCACCTACTCAGTGTGTGACAGGGTAGCTGTTAGAATGTTCAAGGAATACTGTAGAATAATTCGCGTTTGTTTTCTGTGTAAAGATTCCCCCATCACCGATTCTTAAAATAAAACCGACATGCCAAAAGTTATTTTATCTTCAGATGCCGATTCTCCCTTACTAAGCTCGATATTTTTTGAAAGTCCCATAATTTTGATTGTGTTCAAATTCAGTAAATAAATTGAATCTAGGAAACAATCGATAATATCGATAATAAGGTCTTACAATGTAGCGTATTTGCATTAAACCACTGCCAATTTCTCTAATTTAGTAAATAGATCTGAATTTTCAGATCGAGTTGCCAAATTTTTTTCTTCCTGAATCTTTTCTGATAGTTTTTGATCAAATGAAGTTAAATTTTGCTGTGGGGTTGATAAGGTGGGAAAAGGAAGAAGCCTTTGGATCGTTTGGCGACGCTCTTCTTTTATTTCTAAGATAGGCTTTGAACGCTATATTTCTAAACTGTGCGTTAAGCACCATTCCCAGCTTATGATCTCCTTCTAGCTTTCTTGAACATAAGTTCGCAAGCATTTGCGCATGGCTATCGTGTAGGGGTGCGGTGCGGTCGTATAAATAAAACCTAATATTAAATCTAGTAACTTCCAATCTAACTTAATTACTTTTAATACTTTGGGACGAACTTGGCTTCCATGTTCAAGCAGAGGCCGCAAAATTTTTTCTCTAAAAAGTGCTATTTCTTTTTTTCCTCTCAATTGCTTTGGGGGTAATTGAGAATACTGCTCTAGGGCATAATCGAATAAAGTTTGTATTTTTGTTTGATGGTCAGTATCTTCTCTATTTATAAGACACCAATCTAAGGGTACTTTTGATGTCCCAGTTCTTTTAGCTCCAGTTACCTCCATTTCTAAATGAGCCTTTCTTAATTCTGGATTTTCTTTACTTCGACACGATATATAAAATTTCTACATATATTTCGCTTCGTTCTCAATAAGCGTTGTACAATTGTCATTTCCTGTTCCATCAGATTTTCGCTTTCCATAGTTTTGCTTTTCTTCGTTGTAAGCCCCTTTTTGTTGTTCGTGTTGATAAATTTCTGCTTGAGCAAGAAGCTCCCTTTGCTTCTCTCGAATTTTAAAAAGAGCTGTAGGGAAGGTGATAGCCTGTAATAAATTTCTCAGTGCATTCATTCGTTCTCCTTCTAGGCGTTGTTCGATATATTTTTGAATCATCAATCGAAATTCATGATTCATCGGCTAGGGAATTAAAATTGGCTGACATAATTTATCAATTAGTTCGTCCATTTTTTTTAGATAATGAAGAATTATTTTTTACTTTTTTGTAAATAATTTCTTTTCGGCATAATAGTATAACTTCAATTAAAATCTTTAATAACTGAGAATATCTTTCTATTCGTGGTACATGAAAGTTAAATTTCCATTATGGATAAATATCCATTATGGATAAATATTAATTACATCCTAGTGCTAAACGAAGTTCCTTTGGATTGCGCCATTCGACAGCCTCTTTCGGAAGTCTAATCTGAATCGTTCCCGCACGTTAAAGCTTTTTTTCTGTTTTTGCTCGAAAAGAAAAATATTTATTTCGGGCATATTCAATAAGGCTAATAATGGATCTGATTCTACTCTCTATGGAAAAAATTTCATCTTCCAAAGAGAACGAAATCTTTTTGGTCCTATTTCATATTTCTCTGCTTTTATCAAAACACTATTAATTTGTTTTTTTATGTCATAGAGAGCGTCTACATAGAGAGCGTCTATTAGAGTAGTCATCGAAGAAGCGAGACTCTAATGGCTCTTTTTTTCCAGGAGCGATTAGATAATTTGCACGTCGTCTCATTTTCTGCCAATTCTTGAGGGAGAGTTCTGAATTTTTGTGCTAAAAGCTTCTTCGAGTTGACTCTGTAAAACGCTCCATTCTTTGTCCGCTACTTCAACGATTGGGGAGAATGTATGTTTTCTTGAAAATTCTAATAAAACTTTCTTTTTTTTCTGAAGTACTTGGAGCTGGATAATTCTTTGTAACCATTTTTGATACGTGTCCTTCCATACTACTCTTCCCTCCATTTTTAGTAAGATTAAATGGAGTTCTATTAAGTCCCCTTCGTTAAGGTCCTGTTGTAATTGGCTAATAACTGCCTTTCGCGCTTCTCTTTCTTGTTCTGCCAGTTCTTTCGGAATAAGAGTATTAGTCTATATCTATAAACGTGTGGTAGGTCGCATGTAATGACGCTTAGTGTAAACTTGAAATCAGTGAAATTTGACTTATTTTCGGATTCAATTTCAATGATGAATGTGAGGAGAACTTTATTTTTTTAAATTAGATAAAAATTAGCTAAAAAATGGACTTCTTCAATGAGGAACCTCCAAAATGAGAAAAAACCAAGAAAAATTAAGAAAAAGAAAAATATTCCTTAAGAAGGGTTAACGCTTTACGAGGTCTTAAATTGTCAAAAAAATAGCAGGATGCTACCATCTTGCGTACTTTCCCATAAGGGTTCCATTATGCCAGTGATCAAACTTCCGGATGGAAGCATAAAAGGATTTTCTGAACTTGTGACTGTTCAAGAAGTCGCCGAGTCTATTGGTGCTGGGCTTGCTAAGGCGGCATTAGCAGCAAAAGTCGATGATTGCTGGGTGGATACATCTTATCTCCTTCAGGAAGATGCCTCTCTTAAAATTATTACTGACAAAGATCCCGAAGGGCTGGAAATTATCCGCCATTCTACGGCGCATCTTTTAGCTCATGCCGTTAAAGAATTATTTCCGACGGCCCAAGTCACTATTGGCCCGGTAATTGAAGATGGGTTTTATTACGACTTTGCTTTTGAACGTTCTTTTACCCCTGAGGATCTGGAAAAAATTGAGAAAAAAATGCATGAGATTGCAGAGGCTAATTTAAGAGTGGAACGAAGAGTATTAACTCGTGAAGAAGCTTTAGCTCTTTTTGAAGGGATGAATGAGAAATATAAGGTTGAGATTATCCGTGACATTCCTGCGGAGGAAACAGTAACGGCCTATCAGCAAGGTAATTTTATTGATCTTTGTCGCGGCCCTCATATACCACGTACGGGTTTATTGAAATTGAAAGCTTTTAAATTAACAAAATTAGCAGGGGCATACTGGCGAGGCGATAGTAAAAACGAAATGTTGCAGCGAATTTATGGAACGGCATGGGCTGATACTAAAGCCTTAAAAAGCTATTTGCATCGTCTTGAAGAGGCTGAAAAACGTGACCATCGGGTGCTCGGGAGGAAAATGGATTTATTTCATTTTCAATCGGAATCGCCGGGGAGTGTATTTTGGCATCCGAAAGGATGGAGCATTATCCTTCAAGTGCGCGAATATATTCGCAATCTCACCCACAAGTACGGTTATCAGGAAGTCAATACGCCGCAGCTCATTGAAGCAAAGTTATGGGATAAATCGGGTCACTTAGAGAAATTCGGCGATGATATTTTTAGCTTGTCGATGGAACCCCAGCAGTATGTTATCAAACCAATGAGCTGTCCGGCCCATGTTCAGATATTTAATCAAGGCATCAAAAGCTATCGTGATTTACCCATTCGTTACTCCGAATTTGGTGTCTGCCACCGCAATGAGCCGTCAGGTACTTTGCATGCTTTAATGCGGTTGCGCGGTTTTGTTCAAGATGATGGGCATATTTTTTGTACGGAGGCACAGATCCAAGGCGAGGTGTTGGCTTTTATCGATCAGTTGCACCAAGTCTATGCCGATTTCGGCTTTAATGAAGTTATTCATAAATTATCTACCCGGCCCGAAAAGCGAGTTGGGAGTGATGAAGTATGGACTAAGGCGGAGCAAGCTTTGGCAAAAGCATTGGACGAAAAGGGTGCGAATTGGGAGATCTTGCCAGGGGAAGGGGCTTTTTATGGACCGAAAGTTGAATTTTCTTTGCGAGATTGCTTAGGGCGAGTGTGGCAATGCGGCACCGTGCAAGTCGATTTTTCGATGCCGGAACGATTGGGAGCATATTACATTGACGAAGATGGCTCCAAAAGAACTCCTGTAATGGTCCATCGCGCTATATTGGGCTCATTTGAGCGCTTTTTAGGAATTTTATTAGAAGAGTATGCCGGCAAACTGCCCCTCTGGTTAGCTCCTGTTCAAGTGGTAGTTATGAATATTACCGATCGGCAAGCCGATTATGTCAAGGAAATCGTAGAAAATCTTCAAAATTTGGGCATTAGGGCCACATCGGACTTGAGAAATGAGAAGATCGGCTTTAAAATCCGCGAACACACTATTGCGCGTTTACCTTATCAGGTTATCATTGGTGACCGCGAAGTTGCCGATAAAACCCTCACAGTACGCGCAGTGGAACGTGATGAAAAGCCGACTGGTCTCACGTTGGAAGAGTTTGTTCGCCAATTGCAGGCAGAAATTTATCAGCATAGCAGAAAGTCGCCAGTAGAATTAACTATTTGAGGAGATAATATATCAGATTGAAACGAACACGCGTCAATAAGCAAATCCGTCTCCCGGAAGTGCGATTGATTGACGAGAAGGGCGAGCAAATGGGGATCGTGAAAATTGATTGGGCTTTAACCCTCGCTGAAGAAGCAGGATTGGATTTAGTTGAAGTTTCTCCAACGGCTAAACCGCCCGTTTGCCGTATTATGAATTTTGGTAAGTATCAGTTTGAGCAAAGCAAACGAAAAGCAGCTCAAAAGAAAAAGCAACGGTTAATTCACCTTAAAGAAGTGAAATTCCGTCCCACAACGGATGTGGGGGATTACCAGGTTAAGTTGCGTAAAATTGCAGATTTTTTAGAACGTGGGGACAAGGTAAAAGTAAGTTTGCGTTTCAGAGGACGAGAAATGCAACATCGTGAGTTAGGATTAGAGCTGCTAAATCGCGTCAAGCGCGATTTAAGAAGTATTGTTATCGAACAAGAGCCGAAGCTGGAAGGTCGCCAAATGACAATGGTGGTTATGAAAGGCAAAGGTGAGAGTAATAAAACGAAGAGTGAGAGTGATGCCGAAATTAAAGACTAATCGTGGGGCTACGAAACGGTTTAAAACAACAGGTCAAGTCGCTATTAAGCGAGCTACGGCTAATCATAATCATATTTTGACGAAAAAATCGCAAAAACGGAAACGCCGGTTGCGCAAGTTGCATCAAGTCGCTAAAAGCGACGTTAAGGGAATTGAGGAAATGCTGAGAGTTTGAGTTGCTTTTAAGAATTTTTATACTGGAGATATAACATGCCAAGAGTAAAACGAGGCGTTACCGCAAGGGCCCGTCATAAAAAAATATTGAGTAAAGCAAAAGGCTATTATGGTGCGCGCAGTCGGATCTATCGTGTGGCGAAACAAGCCGTAATTAAAGCGGCCCAGTACGCTTATCGTGATCGCAAACAGCGAAAGCGTCAATTTCGTGCTTTATGGATTGTTCGTATTAATGCGGCTGCACGAGAGCACGGACTCTCCTATAGTCGCCTGATAAATGGCTTAAATAAAGCGGCGATTCTTATGGATCGCAAAATATTAGCGGATTTGGCCGTTAAGGATAAAGTTGCCTTTGGGAAATTAGCTGAGAAAGCCAAGCATGCATTAAGTGAATAATGATGCGCGAACCATGCAGGCTCAATTAAAATCTTTATTACAAGCTGCTAAAAAATTCATTGATGAAGCGACCGATGAGCCGACCTTGGAGAAAATTCGTGTTAATTATCTCGGCAAAAAGGGGGAACTGACCCAATTGCTCAAATCATTAGCGGAACTTTCCCCCGAAGAGCGCCCTCAATTCGGAAAGTCGATTAATGAAGTTAAGTATGAAATTCAGACTTTACTCACTGAGAAATCTACACAGCTGCGGGAAAAAGCCCTTCATAAAAAATTAACACAAGAAAAAATTGACGTTACTCTCCGTGGTCGTTATACCAGCCTTGGTACGATCCACCCCATTGCTCGAGTTTCTGAACGAGTAACTCAATTGTTTATTTCGTTAGGTTTTCAGGTTGTCGAGGGTCCAGAAATTGAAGATGAGTATCATAATTTTGAGGCATTAAATATTCCCTCAAGTCATCCTGCTCGGACAATGGTAGATACCTTTTATTTTTCAGACAATCAGTTATTACGAACCCATACTTCCAATGTGAAAATACGTGAAATGAAAAAACACGGTGCACCAATTCGACTAATTGCATTAGGGCGAGTATATCGACGCGATTTTGATCCCACCCACACCCCCATGTTCCATCAAGTAGAGGGCCTTGTAGTAGATAAACAATGTACTTTTTCGGACCTAAAAGGCTTATTACAGCAATTTTTAAATTGTTTTTTTGAAACCGAATTTCGTTTGCGTTTTCGTCCTTCTTATTTCCCTTTCACCGAACCTTCGGCCGAAGTTGATATCTATCAACCGGCTACCGACAGCTGGTTAGAAGTCTTGGGTTGCGGTATGGTTCATCCCAATGTCTTACGTAACGTGAACATTGACCCTGATGAATATAATGGTTTTGCTTTTGGTATTGGTTTGGATCGATTAGCTATGTTGCTTTATAGCGTACCCGATTTGCGTCTCTTTTTCGAAAATGACTTATGCTTTTTGAGGCAGTTTTAATTCATGAAATTAAGTGAAATTTGGCTTCGTGAATGGGTAAATCCCTTAGTTAACACGGAGCACTTAGCAGAACAACTTACTTTATTTGGCTTAGAGGTCGACTCTGTCAATTCTGTTGCTCACTCCTTTGAAAAGGTGGTGGTAGGAGAAGTGTTATCGGTAGAAAAACATCCCGATGCGGATCGACTGTCCTTTTGCCGAGTCAATGTGGGGGAAAGCGAGGCCTTAGAAATTGTCTGTGGAGCAGCAAATGTTCGCGTTGGCTTGAAGGTCCCTGTTGCTCTAATTGGTGGCCAAGTGGGCGAGCTGAAAATTAAAAAAACTAAATTGCGAGGTGTGGTTTCCTATGGAATGATATGCTCAGAACGTGAGCTGGGCTTGTCGGAGGATCAAAACGGATTCATCATGGAGCTTACTTCCGATGTTGCTGTCGGTAAAGATTTACACGATTGTTTGCAATTAAAGGATTCTGTTTTTGATATTGGCCTAACTCCTAATCGAGGTGATTGTGCTAGCGTGCGAGGAATTGCTAATGAAGTGGGCGCCATTAATCGGCTTTCTGTGAAAGCACCTAAAGTAGCCCGCGTAACACCCGTTATCGATGCTATTTTTCCTATTGGGATACAAGCCAAAGAAGCTTGTCCGTATTATGTAGGTCGGATTATTCGTGATATTGATAGTGATGCCCAAACTCCGCTTTGGATGCGAGAACGATTACGCCGTAGTGGATTGCGCTCTATCCATCCTGTTGTAGATGTCCTGAATTATGTGATGTTGGAATGGGGTCAACCTATGCATGCATTCGATTTCGATCAATTGTCTGGCGAGATTCGTGTGCGCTATGCAAGTTCCGATGAAAAAATTACTTTGATCGATAGAACCGAAGTTACTTTGAATAATCGCACTTTGGTTATTGCAGATGAAAACCAAGTACACGCTATTGCAGGTATTATGGGGGGCGCTAATTCGGCCGTTAACGAAAGAACAAAAAATATCTTTTTGGAAAGTGCTTATTTTACGCCAAGTAATATTGCGTTAACGGCACGACATTACGGTTTAAATACAGATTCTTCGTATCGATTTGAGCGAGGTGTGGATTTCCAACTGCAAAAACTTGCAATGGAGCGTGCAACGGAATTGTTATTGACCATTACGGGTGGAAAACCAGGTTTTATTGAAGATCAACGCATTGAAGAAACTTTTCCCTCCATTAAAAAAGTCGGTTTACGTCGTGAACGAATTAAGCACCTCTTGGGAGTGGAAATTGCTGATAAAGAGATTCACCAGATCTTAGGTTTTTTGGGGATGACCCTTCAGCCAGAAATAAATGGCTGGCACGTAACTGTGCCGAGTTATCGTTTTGATATTACCCAAGAAGTCGATTTAATTGAAGAAGTAGCGCGATTGCACAGCTATGAACGAATTCCTCAAACTATTATGAAACGTAAAATGGTTTTGTCACCCGTGGCGGAGACAGAAGTAAGCTTGGCTCGGATCCGGCGTTTAATGGTTGACCGTGGGTATAACGAGGCCGTGAATTATAGTTTTGTGGATGATAAATTGCAGAATAAGCTTAATCCCAATTTGGAATCCCTTGCTCTTTCTAACCCAATTACGAACGATATGAACGTCATGCGCAATAGTTTATGGCCTGGGCTTGTTACTGCAGCGAAATACAATCAATCTCGTCAAATTGAGCGCATGAGACTTTTTGAAATTGGCAGATGTTTTATCCATCAAAAAAGAAAATGGCAGCAGATAACTAAAATTGCTGGTTTGATTGTGGGGAATGCCAGTAACTTGCAATGGGGGGAAAAAAAACGGCCAGTCGATTTTTATGACATGAAAGGAGACCTAAGCACGCTACTCTCCCTTACCCACGCTGAAAAGGATTTCGATTTTATACGAGCAGAGCACCCTGCCTTGCACCCGGGACGATCCGCCGCTCTCTACTTTAAAGAAGCTTGTATCGGCTATTTGGGCGCCTTGCATCCTGTGCTGGTCCGAGAGTTAGGCTTTGGGAGCATTCCTTACCTGTTTGAGTCAGAACTTGAAGCCCTTACAAAGACGAGGTTATCTCACTATCAATCCGTCTCTAAATTTCCTACGGTTCGTCGTGATCTTGCCGTTGTAGTGGATCGAGACGTTGAAGCTTCGCGAATTGAAGAAGAAATTGCTCAAAATGCTGGACATTTATTGATCATGAGCGAAATTTTTGATATATATGAAGGCGGTGAACATATTGAATTTGGGGGGAAAAGTGTCGCTTTGGGGTTGACCTTTCAAAACCCATCACGCACTCTAATAGACGAAGAGATCAAACAGGTCATTGAACGTATAATCGCTGCTCTTGAGCGTAAGTTCAATGTCAAATTGAGGACATAGCTGATGGCACTCACAAAAGCTGACTTGGCAGAACATTTATTTAATGTGGTAGGCTTGAATAAGCGAGAGGCAAAAGAGTTAGTTGAATTATTTTTTGAGGATATCCGCCTTTCGTTAGAAAGGGGAGAACCGGTGAAATTGTCGGGATTCGGTAATTTTAATCTGCGTGACAAAAAGCAACGTCCCGGACGCAATCCTAAAACCAGCGAAGAAATTCCTATTACGGAGCGGCGTGTTGTGACATTCCGTGCTGGCCACAAACTCAAATCCAGGGTGGAGAAAAATGTCAAATCAGAAGAAAGGGAATCCTAAACCGGAAAGCGAATTACCCCCTATTCCCGAAAAGTTATATTTTACAATTGGTGAAGTTGGCAAACTCTGTGAGTTACGTACTCACGTTTTGCGTTATTGGGAGCAAGAATTTTCTCCGCTGTCGCCTTTAAAACGACGAGGTAACCGTCGTTACTATCAATTGAAAGACGTTTTGCTGGTGCGAAAAATCCGCCGTTTACTTTATGAAGAAGGTTATACCATTGAAGGAGCTAAACAGAAGCTTTCTGAAGATACTTCGCATGATAAAAGAGAATATAAAGCCTACGAAACTATCCGTCGTGCTATTTCAGAACTGGAAAGGATTGCAGCTGGTTTGGAAATGGCTTGAGATGTAGATCCATTAGCGTCTCTTCGCTTAACCAAGGGCGCTAATCACTCCTAAATCCACTTCATCGCGGTGTCCCTCGCCATACCCTGAAACGCAATAAGCTTGATTTACGTTTGAAATTTGTGTTTTTATTAAAATTTTCAAGGTAATTTATGGAACGTCCTCAGTTTATTCAACAGATCAGTGATTCTTTTAAAGTAAACTCGGCAGTCGCTATTTTAGGTTCTCGGCAATGTGGAAAGACGACGACAGAGAAATTAGGACTTAATTATCCAAGGAAACTCGCTAGTTGCTAAAGAGAAGAAGCATAACCGTCATCAACGTTCCTCATAATGCCATTGTAAATTGAATAAGTGGGGTCTTATAATTATAATACAAGATTTGATTCGGGGCGTAGCGCAGCCTGGTAGCGCACTTGCATGGGGTGCAAGGGGTCGCAGGTTCAAATCCTGCCGTCCCGATTTCTAAATAAGTCAAACCTTTCCCAATTGTAGGGCACTTTATCATGAACATAATACTCTAACCCGTAAACGATAATTTTTAAAGTTTCGAAAGCCATAAACGCGCCGCTGAATCAATTTCATTTTGCGATGGAAGGCCTTCAGTGATAGCCATTATTTTAGTGAAACGCCACATATGAACCACTTCTTCCCGCCATTAAGGTGTTAATTACTCTAACTTCGATTAAAGTGCCCCTTTTTCGGGTAGAGTCCGCTTAGATCTAGGATCCGTTTTAGTACGTTAAGCGATTGGAGTGGGATAAGCACATCGATTTCAAACAGGATAATGTCATTATTTCTTTAACAGCGGATATTGTTAAAGTGGCCAAGCCGTACAAAGTTCCGTTGGATGTAGAAACATCAAAAGTTATTCGATTATGGTACGAACAAACGAAGGTTGTGCATAAAGGAAGGGTATGGGTTTTTTCCGGAAAAAATCCAGGCGAGCATATCACCAATGTGAAGAAGTTCTAGAATAATTTGAAAAAGAGCGCAGCCATCGAAAGTTTTACCTAGTATGATCAACGACACGATTTCGCGTCACAGCACGTGATGAGTGGTACTGATTTGTATACGGTGATAGAGTTGTTTGGGGGTATTCTGATCTATAAGACCACAAAAAAAAGTATGTTCATCTGGCGGTGGAACATAACATATTGATTGCCCAGCAGTTAGCCAAGCGGTGTAGCGGAATGCTTAAAGAAAAAAAGATTAACTCGTGGGTTCATCGATTTCATGCTATAACTTATTAATAAGATTAAGATGGGAGTAAGATGATGTCACGCCAACTAGCCACGACAAAAATGTCTTCTCGAGGGCAAATAGTGATCCCAGAAGAAATACGAGAACAATTAGGTCTTGAAACAGGAACAAAATTTGTGGTTATTGCTGAGAATGACACCGTCGTGCTTAAAACGATAACTCCGCCTTCAAAAAAAGAACTCAAGGCTTTGTTATCAAAAGTTAGAAAGTAAGTTAAAAAAATCAGGTATTGAACATGAACAAAGAGCGAAGTAGAAAAAATAATTAAGGCGGAAAGAACCAAGGCCAAAAAAGTTAAAAACGTGGAATAGCTTTGTGAAGGTGGTTGTAGATATCAATGTATTAATTTCTGGAATGGGTGGGCTAGCTAGCGCACCGCAAAACATAATTGACGCCCGGATAGAGGATAAATTCACTGTTGTCGCTACACCAAAAATTGTAGAGGATATAAGGAGAATGTCTGACATTTTTTCTAAAAAATATGCTCATCTCGAATTTGAGCATATTGTTAATAAACTTTTATTTGCAGTAAAATTGTTTGAACCAGAAAAGCTTATGGAAGGAATTAGCTGTGATTTAGGTGACGGATAAATTTATAGTCTGTGCGCTGAGTGCAGAAGCGAAAGTTATTATCAGTGGAGACTCTGATCTTTTGTAGGTATCGGCCTATCAGGGAATTTCAGTGTTAAAGCTCAAATCTTTTTTTGGATCGATTTGGAGGTAAATAATTAAATACAAGTTGCTAGCATTGGTTATCAGTGGTCTTACTGATAACCAATGCTTACGTTAGCTAAACGAAGAAAAAAGTACTGTGTCAAGCATTGGTTCAGTATATAAGTCATTATTTAATCCCCACAATACCAGCTACAAAACCTATGAAAAACGATTTGAACAAGTATGTGTAAAAGAGCCGATATTGACCATCGTCACGGTCTTCGCCACTACTCTGCACAGATGCACTATAAAGAATTAACGGGCTGGGATTGTCCTGCCAAAGGTGCCCCGACAAAAGAAGACATGAATGCTCAACAACGAGTGATTGATCGTGCCGCTTGCTTGCAGCTAAGCTTGGATTTATGCCATTCCCATATTAGCATCGTACAAGTTTATGTAAAATAAGTTTTTTAATATTTTATTTAGATTTTATTTAGAAAAAAATCGATAAGGCAAGAGATATCATGGCATTGGTTCAAATTAACAATCGGGTCCATCGATTAGCGCTAGGCCAGCGTGGTGATTACAAACGAAAAAAAATCCAACACCCAACCATTGGGCACGGGTTTTGATTTTTTTAAAATTTTTTTTTAAAAAAATCAAAAACGAATTGAAGCATTAATGATGATGTACTTGTTTGTATATAATTATTCCTATATGTAAGGAATATTTTTTATCAAAAGTATCTAAGTTGCCTAAATTAAAAATTTTTTTAGTCGGTATATTCTGATGGGGTGATGGAATAAAAACTTCGCTATTATCAGCTGTGAAATTTTGATCACTGGACATTCGGTAGGTGCGGAGCAAATCTTCAAATTTCGACTGTTCTAGATGTTCCTTTTATTATTTGTTTGCAAAAGATGATATTAAAAAAAAGAGGGAATGCTATCAATAGAGTAAAAAAAAATTATACATGCGCATATTATTCCCTTATAAGTATAAATAATACAAAAATGTCTACGACTAAAATTTCATTTCCTTATTTGGAACAGCAAGGTATTATCTAGTTCCTGCTCCCGCATAGGCTTGGTAATCGTTTCACAAAGCCTTCCTTTCATGTTTCCACAATGTAGTTAAGATATTGATAGGGCTTCAGGCCTATGTTAAATCGATCAAATGCAACACACAGTCGCAAACTCCAGTTTAAATTGCCTTGTTTAACCAAGTAGGGCTGTGTTTTTCTATTTGCATTACCTTTCCCATTCTTCCATTCAAATTATTCTCATTAGCAGCCTGTCATAGGGTGTGCCACTGAATTGTTTACAGCCCTAGGCAGCTAGGCAGGTAAATTTTATGTAAGGTGAATAAGCGCTTTTCGAATAATTCGATTGGCGAAGTCATTTAATTTTTAACATAAATAGGGTTAATGAGGTATTTTATGAAAACTTTAAAAAAAGTAGGACTATCCTTAACGTTGCTCGGTGTTTTAGAAAGCGCGGTTGCAATACCACCACCGCCTCCAAAAGTAACCTATGACTATTATGGTTTATAATGGAACTTCGGCAAAAGTTTCGTTTGCGGCTAATTTTCATGGTCCGTTTAGTTATTCGGGTAATGTAGCAGGTAAGCAAACAACCTATGTGTATGGGGAGGGTTACGGAACGAGTACCTTAACGCTGGGTGATTTAACTAACCCAGCGGGTGAATGTGTGGTCACCAATAGTGGTGGCACTGACGATTATTTAAAGTACCAAGCCAATGGGGACTCAAGGGTTCGTCTGTAAGTTCTAGCAGGACCAACGGTTGTTTTAACGCTAACGGCATCTATAAAGGAAATCTATCTTGGATAACCCTTTCTAGGGTTATCCAACTATCGAAGCGATTAATGACAGAAATAACACAACTTTATTCAACTAAAATTAACAGCTATATATTTTTCAAAAATTTTGTTGCTAATTATTTATTTTGTTGAAGTATTCACCGGAAATTGTAAATAAGCAGAGTGTTGATTGGCTGCTTCCAGATAAAGGCATCGAACTTATTGCTACTTCAACTTTAATGGCCGTCTTTCAGGATTTTGTATTTCAGAGATGGACATAACAGAAGCTGTCCAGAGAAAGAAATAACTGTTTGATTTTTTCACAATATAACTTGCTGTATATTTCATGTCCTTCTTTAGTTGCCTCGGTAAGGCGGCTTGTATTTGCTAGTTTTTGGGATTCTTCTTCGCATGCAGGTATAAATTTGTGATAGGATTTGCTTTTAATAAATTTGGCCGTAGCGCTTTTCTAAGGGGGGGTAAAGAAATTTATATTTTTCAAAATATTTAAACCTATTTAGTCATCAGTTTTTATTATTAATCCTCTCTTTTTTGTTTATTAATTAATTGTCTTTAAAATTATCGGAAAGCATTCTAGCACGCTTTTACTAGTAAACGAAAATAGGAAAAAGATAATTAGTCATTATAGCTTTGTCTACGACATTGATGGGCGGGTTGGTACAAGTATTAAAGTTTTCGTTGTTGAAGGAAAGAAAAACGATCTCGATTTTACCAGCATCTTTCCTCTTCGATTTTCTAATAATGGTTGTCAAAGATAATAATATTGCCGTCTTTCGGAGAATTTAAATTAGCGGTCAGAGTTTTACAGTAAGGATGAGCGATGTATACTTCTCTATCATAATTGTTTTCATAATCCTTGTATTGGTAAGTTTATATTGTTTATTTCGATCTTGGAAAGTGACTGAACTGAAGTGCATTTTATCTCTCTTTATATTACTTTTAGTGATTTTCCCGGCGGCAACTGAATTAATATAACTTACCTTGCCCTAAAAATTTTATCTATTCGGCCGTTACTTTTTGAGTTAAAGCACTCTTTAAGACAATTTTTTTACTTTTGTCCACTTCTGTCATTATGTCGCTGAGTTTTTTTTAATTATCTTTCAATTGATAATTCACCTTTTGTCCATAATAACGCTTTTTCTGGAATTTTGGGATTGAGGGTAGGGGTCGAACGTGCAAATAATTTGGGGTTTGTGGTTTCAAAATAAGTTCCCCCGCCAGAATAATATTGCCAAGGATCGTTGAACCCAAACGTTAGTAGATCTCCATTGTCGTTGGTGAAATTAGCAGAAGCGGTTAAGCCTGGACTGCCCACTGAATAAGATAGTAATCTTTGTTTTTTGATAGGGAGGTAAGTGACTAGGATTGACTATCACTTTCTGGATAGTGCCTGGTGGTTCGTTAGGGGCATAGATATCCCGGTAACATATTGTTTTATCAGTGTTATTCTCCACAGCGACTACTAGTTTTTGTAATGGATTTCCTAAACCCAATACTGGAACTAGCAATATCAAGAAAATAGTTAATCGAATCATTTCCTTGCCTCCTTATATTACCTAGACTTGAATTCCATAGCAGAAAAACGGAGTGGGAACGAGTATTCTATCATTTTGATTAAAAAATAGACAGAATAAGGGTAATACTTAAAATGCCATAACGACTGATGGAACGGGAGAGGGGGGTATCCGAACTTCTGAGTCATTATACCAGCCTTGAATTCTATTTTTGCGAAGCGAACGCTATTTATTGGAGGGGATAAATTGTTTTAACTTTCCGGTTTCTGGATAGTGCGGTATTATATCCAAAAATTTAATGTATATGTCAGGATTTTTGACGTCAGCTTGGTTCGAATAAGCTGGAAACTAACGATTTTTGCAAATTCTCCCTATTAATATTTTTAGTGGCAACTACACGAATAATAGCGCCATTTTGAGTTTGCTCAACTTGATATTCAATAATATTAGGATCCTGTCCCAAGACATGTCAAAACGTCATAGGATGAACTTGAATATTATGTGCATAACAGAACCAATCATCGGCACCACGCCCCTAAATAGTTCGGGATAACATTAATTGAAACAGCATCATCAATGACATAACGAATCAAGGGTTTCCCCGGTTACAAGAATAGTCTCCATAACGAAGCACGGAAAAGAACCTGAAAATATCATTGCCGGTTTAAAAAATAAAGTATCACTCAATTTGACGATACAATTAAAATTAAATAATGCACACCTCATGAAATGTGCCGTCGACAGATTCGTAATCGTCCAATTGAATGATTATATGGTTGAGTAAGAATTATCAAAGAAATATCCATGGAAATAATAAAAAATTATCTTAAATTCGAAATTCCTATTTGCATTTACTCTCAAAAATATCGATTTGTTCGGCCTAAAATTAGGAAGTTCATTAGTTTAGTCACTCAAAAATTAGATATCCGAATATAAGATAATTAAAATATTCATTGTTTGTCTTCCCACAGCGTTATAAAATCGACGGAAGAATTATACCTTTCCATGGCAGAAATCGATGAAATTTTTAAAGTATTAGTTAATTTTTTAAAATTAAAACGGATTAGTCAATGCATAGAATTTTTTTAAAAAATTTCTGGATTTTTGGTTTAGGAAGTAATAAATAGTTGATGTTATAACTGTGGTAGCAATTGCAATTAGTACTAATATAGTGAAAAAGTAGCAGTAATTAATATATGGTGTTCCATTCCTATATTCAAAAGAGTTAATTCCATGAGGCTTCTTAAATTCATTAAAGCATCAGTGGTAAATACATTTTACCAACTTTTACTGTGTATTTTTTCAGCTAGAGTGCATCTTGCTCCTTTTTCTAAAATTGCTAAGAAGATGATAATAAGAGTGACCAATCCGATTTCTAAAGAATTTAATGGATCTATTTGAGTATTAAGACTAGAAAAAAGATACGAAATAAAAAGGCAGTAGTGAGATATTCAATTTTCACGCCTATCTGATAAGAAAATTCTCCACGAGGAAAAGCGGATCCAACGATAAATTCTCAAAAAATAGCATATATTTTAATATAATCTGTAACCAAGAGCTTAACATCACAATGCTTAGAACAATAGCTAAAATAGAAATAGTCAAATCTTTTTCTTGCTCTATGAGACAAACTAATTTTGATAATAATATTTTGCCAATAGAAATCATAAAAATGACATAAATAATTGCGCCAATAATAGGGATAATAGCTATAATCACGATTTGATCATTGTTTCTAACAATAGCCATAATAACGGCGAGCAAACACCAAGTGATTGCATCAATTTCTGCTCCAGAAGTAATAGTTAATGTTCCCAATTTTGTTCGGGCTATGTCGATTTCATAAAGAATTCTCACTAACATAGGAAAAGCAGTAATGGAGAGTGCGGTATCTAAATATAACATAGCAGGAAGTAGAGGAATATGATCTTGAAAAAGATAATTGAGGTCATGAATAAAGGGAGTGTAACCAGTTCTTAAAATAAAGGGAAACAATGAGCTTGTTAAAAAGACAGTGCAAGCTTTATTTAGATTTTTTCTAATAGCGCTCATATTTTTAATTCTAGACCAATAAAAAAATATGTAAAGAATTACCCTAATATCGATGAAAAAATTCTTAATTTGATTTCCCAGAGATATTTAATTCGCTACGGAAAACTGGGTTTTAGTGAAAACAAACTCTTTTTCCAAACTCAAAACGTAACCAATACTATTTTTTCGAAAATAGAAAAGCATAAAGAATATTATTTTAAGATAGATCGTCATGAAGATTTTTTAGAAATTACAATTAAAAATAAAATGCAGATTAAGTTATTAGAAGAGTTATTAGAAGCAGTAAACTGTTGTCGTTTTGCTTCCCAAATTCTAAAGGTGATATTCTCTAAAGAAGATAAGCATTATCTGAACGAAAGAAAAATAAACTAAATTTATCACCTGAATCTAGAGCTTCTCACTTTTTGGTTGATTAAGGAGCTGATCCCCTACTTATCATTAGAAATAGGCCACATATTCATTGACGAGGTTGTCAATTTCCTATTTTGGATACTCGCCGAATTAAAAGTAAAGAAAAGCTAAATGAGGAGCATGAAAAAAAACAGTTCATGAAATTATCGATTTTGGTTTTTGGAAATGGGATTCTGAAGATTTATACGAAAGCAATATAGACTTGGTTATTAATTCTTGGAATGATCTCTCTTATTGGGTCTTTATCTTTGTCCTTCCCCTTTTAAAAATATAGAATCGAGTGTTGCAGGTCGCTATTACGTTACAATTATTGAAGGAAAATTTGAGCCAAGATTAATTTGAGAATTGGCGCTACTCAAGCATGGAATATACACTTAGAAAATGGCGAGATCATTAGATTTTTAATATTTGATCAAACCTTCAACTACAGTTCTGAGCTTAAGGAATACTTTAGCAAAAAAAACAGAACTAATCTCGCTGAAAAAATTTCTGGAGAAAATTTACACATAGCTTATGAAATATAGTCACAGTTTAAAAAGAATTTTCTGGCATTTCGATAAAGCAATTAGAATGATCTGTAGAATGAGTAAATTAAGATTGATAAATCAATTTTGATAGAGGCCTTTATAATGATTGGTGTTACTACCTAACACGATAAGTTCAAATTAAAGCGTGCAGACTTCATTTTTAAAGATTATAATAAAATTGATCTTTGAATAAAAATGTTCTCTTAATTTCTCTTTAATTAAAGGAATAAAAAAGAAGGGAGATTTATAAATATAAGAAAGTTTGTTATGGTTGTTAGATGCTCATTACGATAGAATCTGGATACGGCAGTTTTTATAAAACGAACTTGATTTGGAAAAAGCATATATCTATATTCTACATTAACATTTGGTTTTAGCGTGAATCCCAATAGTATCCATACTTACCATGTCAATTATGATTGCCTTCAAAAGGGAAATGTTAAAGCCCTGTTTTTAAATGTAGGGGATTACGATTTATTAAAAAGTTTAGATATGGTTGATGCTTTATATGATTTGAGAGTTCAATATTTTGAAGAAGTTGCTATTTGTACGAATTTTGCTGAGATAATTAAAGCTGCGGAGAAAGGAAAGTTAACGTTCATTTTTTCTGTCAAAGGGCCTTGCATTTTTGAGGGACAAGTGGATCTTTTAAAAAATTGGCATCGTTTGGGAATTAGGGTCGTTAATTTTATGGATGGTTAAGGCATTGAAGTCTTTCCAGAAAATGCAAAACTCTTTTTTAAAGAAAAGATGAAGGAGATTCAGAAACATTATTTGTAAATTAGGACTAGTATCGAAAAAATATTTATCTCCTTCAAATAGGACTACGTTATATAAACGTGAAAAAGGTTTATCGAAATTTAATAGAGAAGCTTTAAAAATAATGGAAAAATTAAATATTGTGTGTGATCTTTCTCATTCTAATGACGTTTCATTTTAGAAGACAATCGAGGAAATTTCTGTAAAAGTTTGTGTTACCCACAGAAATTAGGCAAAATTTTGTGGGCACAGTTGAAATCTCACTGACGATATGATGAAGGTCCTAGAAAAACGTAGAGGGGTGCTAGGGCTTTGTTTTTTATAGTCCTTATGTCAGTGAACAAAACCCTATTTTATAAGATTTTGTTCAACATATTCTTCATGCAATCGATATGATGGGTGATGAATATGTCGGGATTCGAGGTGATTATGATAGTGTTCCATTTGATTCTTAGATCGTTATCAAAAATCCTGCTATAATGCAAAAACATTTGGAAATGTTTCGATAAAAAAGAAGTCAATAGAGCTACCTTATAAAAAATTGCCCACCAAATTTTTTTAGGTTATTAGAATGATTTAATTAAAAATTAAATAACAATTTCAAATATTGAATTTAATGAGAGAAAAAAGTAGAGAGCTTAGTCTGGAAGATAAAATGATTTTTGTTATTTCAGACTACTTTTAAAGACGAATTTATGTTTAATTAATTCTAAATGTTTTTCAACAGTGTGGCGCGAGATATTGCATTCTTGAACTATTTCTTTATGGGTCTTTCCAAGCAAATAATTCCTTTAGATAAAATTTTTTGTTAAGAAAACTTTGTTATAAAGATAATCTAAATAATATCGGTTGGTTTTAAATTCGCTAGATGGAAAAGAAAAATTATAAGAGTTTGTTATATTAGAAGTTAATTTAATATTGTCATCACTTAGTTGAGCTTTTTGAGTTATAGCTTTTTCTTATTTTTTTAAAATAGTAAGTAAATTCAATTGATTTCTCAGAAATGTCAAACAACTTTTTTGGCAATATGAGCTTCTTTTATCGAAAGAAAATAAAATACTTCAGAAAAATTTTTAGTGCAAAAGAAATAAGATAAATAAATGCTGCTACGAATCCCATATTCTCTCATTTTCTAAGTTTCGTCGGGATTTTCATTTCTTAAGAAGAAATCCAACGAAATAATAGAAGAGTCAGCATTAAAATGAAAAGTGTTCTCAAAATTTTTCTTATAATGATTGCAAGAATTATAGAGATAATGTAGCCATGGGAGATTCCTGCCTATGAGAGTTGTACGTTGCTGAAATTTAAAGGTGGAATAAAGAATAAAAAAAGAATTGATTTCATAGTCCCTCAATACTTGCCTGATTTAATTCGCTCTAATTGATCATGACAAGATAAATCGAAGTACTTTTCAATCGATTTTGGGTGTTTTCTTGCATGGTTAAATGGACTCTAAAGAGATTTTACTTAACTAATTTAGCATAAGTCAGTTAAAATTTAAATAGGCAATTATCAATTTAGAGGGTTTTAAAATTGATTAATGCCTGTGAATCGTTCGAATATTCATCTTGATCTGGCAGAGTAGGAGATTGTATCTTAAATAAACCAAATTCATAAGCTAATCGTTTAAATAAGCCTGGAGCGGGACGACATGAAAGATAATACTGTTGTTTTTCTTTTGGTGATAATAAGATGCCATCTACCGTTACTGGTTTAAGAGATGCATCATTACGTTGTTGAATACAAGATTGGAAGAACTAGGAGGAAGTTCGAATCGCTTAATTGCTTTTTCAGACCAACCGAAGGAAATAGTGCCTCACAGACTTCTGAAGATCGGTTTGAAAGTGAGAGCCTGGGCAATGCGCCCTTTGAGTTTACGATTAAGTAAGAGAATAATTAATCATTTTTGAACAATGACCGTAGTTCTTCTTTCGCTTGTGTTTAAATCTTTTTCTGTTGGTCAGTCAATTTCTTTCCTGCTTGATTGATATAGAAATTAAGCATCGACATGGCAGATTGATAAGGAGTTCCTTTTTGATGCTTGCTGGCTACAGCCGATTTTTTTAAGGATTTTGAAATTCTTTTGGGATCTTTTCCAACTAAAAACCCCTACGTCAAGGTCAAGCGCATTTCTGCTTTCGGTAACTTTTGTGACCATCTTTGTTTGTTTTCTTTTGTCATATTTTTATTATAGTGAACAAATTTAATGTGTTTGACACAACAAGGAAATACCTTTCTCTTATCGTTAATTGAAAAAGGACTTCTGTTTTGAACCTCTTGATTCTTACTTCAAAAATGATAAATTGTTTCTCAAAGCTTTTTAGAGGTAATTGATGGATAAAAGACTATTAGAAATACTAGCTTGTCCGCTTTGTAAAGGGAAATTGGTATATAAGCAAGATGCGGAAGAGCTTCTTTGTCGCTTTGACAAGCTAGCCTACCCTATTCAAGGGGGAATCCCAGTTATGTTGGCTGACAAAGCCCGTTCATTAATAGAAGAGAGGTAGGATGGAATTCCGAGTCATCATACCAGTTCGTTATGATTCTAGCCGCCTACCCGGTAAAGCCTTGGCAGATATCGCCGGTAAGCCGATGATTCAACACGTCTACGAATGTGCCGTGAAAAGTGGTGCGGAAGATGTTGTGATCGCGACCGATGATAAACAAATAAGTAAAGTAGCAGAAGATTTTGGGGCAATGGTTTGTATGACTTCTTCTGATCATCAGTCGGGAACGGAACGCATCGCAGAAGCTGTTGTTGCTTTGGGTTTGGAGGACGATGAAATTGTAATCTGTTTGCAAGGTGATGAACCCTTGATTACCCCGGAGGCTATTCGAAAACTAGCAGAGGATCTGGAGGAACATGATAATGTAAAAGCAGCTTCTCTCTGTACACCGATTACGGATATTGACGAATTGTTTAATCCTAATACCACCAAAGTGGTTTTGAATCGTCGAAATTATGCTCTTTATTTTAGTCATGCTCCTATCCCGTGGGATCGCTCTACTTTTAATAATAAAGAAAGTATTAAATTAAATGGCTATTATTTCCGCCATGTAGGTATTTATGCTTATCGGGTAGGATTTTTAGAAGAATACCTTTCTTGGGATAGCTGCTCTGCTGAAAAGCTCGAAGCTTTAGAACAACTGCGTATCTTATGGCACGGCGGTCGTATTCACATGGTAGTTACAAAAAAAAAATGCTTGCCTGGCGTTGATACGGAAGAGGATCTTCAACGCGTTCGCGAATATTTCAAGTAAATTAAATTAAGTAAAGCATGGAAAAGCTTTATGTAAAAACCCCGGTCATTAAATCTCGACCCATTCAAAAAATTTTTCGGGAGTGAGTTTTTTAAAAATGGAATGTTATCAACCGATAGGGTCTTTTAAAATCTGTGGTATTGGGCAGCTTTGTCAGAAGTGTGTGTATTGGCTGGAAAAAACATTTAGTGGCCTCTTCTGGGGGCAGGACTAGCCGTTCGCCTATGTGGGTCGTAAGCTTCAAGTTCCAGTAACCGTATTTGTTCCTTACTACCACCCATCCTTTGTTTATTAAACATATGGAAGCGGAAAATGCCCTATTAAAAATTGAAGATGATGTGTGGGATGAAACCAATGAGATTGTTCAACCATTTGTACGAAAGATTTGTACGAAAGATCGATGGCGGATTTGTCCCTCCTTTTGATCATTCAGAAATTTGGGCCGGTCACTCCACGTTGATAGATGAAGTGGTTACCCAAATAAAAAAGCCAGCCGCTATTGTTGTGGCTGTAGGTGGTGGTGGACTTTCTTGCCGTATTTTGGAAGGTATCGATATAGGTGGAACGATGTTCCTTTGTTTGGCGTAGAAACTGAGGGCGCAGCTTCCTTTACCGGGGTGATTGAAGCCAACTGGTAGTAATCTTACCAAAAATTGACACTATCGCTACCTCTTTAGGTGCAAAGCGTAAATTATTTGATTGGACTAAAAAAACATTCTATTACGTCTTTAGTAGTTACTGATAAATGAGCCCATTAAATTCTTTTTAATATGAAGATTAACCAAGGCTTCTGGTGTAGTTTTCAAGCGCTCTTGACACACAGCGTGGGGAATTAACATATCAGCAATAACGTATTTGCCCCGACCTAATAAGCCGTTGATAGCAGATACCTTCTTGTCTACGCAGATATTACCCGAAATGGAGACGTATTTGAGGCTGGGGTAGTTTTCTAGGAGCCAACTAATCACTGCATCCGCTGCTTTAGTCAGCATATTATGTCCAGAAGCGTCGCCTGTTGTGGCTTCGAGACGTAGGAACAAAAGGTTACCTACTACTTGGGTGTGTCAACAACTTACATTGCGGCAGAAACGACTGGTGCTGGAAACAACTTGTGCGATCGCTTCGTTCTTGTTGAGTTCATTCAGTACGAGCATTACCGAATGTGCGTCCTCGCCCTCCAATAAAATAGAATGAGTCATCCGGTCATCGAATATTGTGCACTGGAGGCCAGCAGATTTTCGGGTAACGCTGGCTCCGCGATTGGTCAAAGGCCACATCTGTTTTCTCTCGGCAGATTATTGCTAATTCTTCCACATCATCGACCGATCAGATAGAAACTATCACTGAGCCAATGTTGTAGATAATGTTGTAGATTCTGAAGTGTTAGAGGTTTTAAATTAAGTTCAACGAACTGACTGGGTATTGTCTTTAAAGACTGAAGCGCTGGCGTCAAAGGGTGAATATCAGTAACTTCGGTGGAACGGTAAGCACCCAAAATTAAAACATTTTTAAGCTCAAATTTTTGAGTCAGCAAAGCGAACAATTGAATAGCGCTAACGGAAGCTTATTGCCAATCATTAAGAAAGAGTGTCAATGGTTTTAAATAAGAAGCAGAAATTTGAAGGAATTCTGAGAAGGCGTATTCAAATCGCATCTCGAGCACTTCAGCACTTAAGAATTCTGTACTGATCATCATACTAGGGAAAATCCTTTTTAACTTAGGGACCATTCGGGCGAGAAAAGGAAGATTAATACCAACGGTTGCTTGGACAGCTTTCACCCATCGCACATAAGTTTTTTCATCTTGCTCAAGTTCTCAAGTTTATAAGATAGCTTCGATAGCTTCGATAGCTTCGATAGCTTCGATAGCTTCGATAGCTTCGGTGACGGTAATCCAAGCGCTGTAGGGAGTGGTTCGATGGAGCTGATCGAATTTTCCTTTGGCGGTAAAGCCGCCGTGGAGGGTGATGTATTTTTCGACTTCGCGGATGATGGAAGGTTTTCTCGACGTCGGGAGGCCCGGCGATAAAGAGTGCTTTTAAGGGTTGGGCTCGATCAAGGAATTGAGTGACTTCCTGAATGAGGCGCTTTCGTCCATAGAGTTTTTAAGTGAGGGCGAAACGTTCGGGGAGATCGGCCGATGGCGATGTGGAAGGACTTGCGTTCCCCGGCTTTGAGCATCCGCAGACAGGTTTCCAAATCTTTGATGGGCGCATGAGCACTTTAGATTTAGCGAGCGGCTTTTGCACGATCTGAGTTAAAACGGGCGGGGATGTTGGGATTAAGCTGAGTTAAATTGGGTGGTGCTTTAAGTAAGGAGGTGCGCTTGAATTAATTCGAGGGGATCGCCTTGGAAAGGAGGTTATCCGGCCGAGCAGTTTAAAGAGGGTGGCATCGAAGGTATAAAAATCGGTGCGATAATCGATGGGGCGATGGATGTGCCTGGTTTGTTTAGGGGCCATGTGGGAGAAAACTGCCTTCGAATTCGCCTTCGTGGGGTTGGGTTTTCAAAGAAGCTTTTTGAGCGAGGCTGAAATCAAAAAGGGTGATGGTAAGATTTTTGGGATCGACGAGGATATTGTCGGGTTTAATATCTTTATGGACGATTTTGGCTTTGTGGATTTGGGTGAGGATCTGCAACAGGCGCAAAGCAAGTGTCAAAATCGTGGTGAGCGAGGGTTTTTCTTTATCGACAAACTGATCTACTGATCTAAGGTTAAATCGGGTTCAGCTTTTAAGATTAAGACGAGTTGGAGCCCGACCTGCTCAAGAGCGAGGGCTTTGGGGATGCCCTTTAATTAAGGGTTTCTTGCAGGAGTTGGAATTCGTATTCAAGTCCGCTCATTGAGCTTGTGATCGGCGGTCGTGAGAAGAGTGAGTTTGATGAGGACAGAGGTATAGTTGGGAGTCCGAAGGCTTGAGCGCGATAGTAGGCGAAGAAATCGCCGCGGGCGAACAATTGAATGTCCGTATAGCCAGAGATTTCTAAAGGGTCCATCGGCGCCATCCGTTGTCTTTCCTGGATTTTTTCACGTACTTATAATTGTACTTGATTTCTTGATTTTTCGATCAATATTCTCGGCTCTTCCAACCTACTTTTTCCCTAAAGCGAGAAATTAGAAGCAAGATTGGTTATCGTTAGGCACAGAATTCAATCTATTCAATCTAGGGGATAAAAGTTTACAGTGATACTCGCAAAAACTATTAGCGTTTATCTCTCGGCTATGGATAATCGTAAATCGGGTGTTATAATTTTTCCCTTGTTATAATTTTTCCCTCTATTTGGTCTTTAGCACGAAGGATTTGTGACGCACTGAAATATAGCGAATTGTTGACAGACCTAAGCTAAGGATACTGGTGTTCTTAAAAAAATTCCTCTCGTCAGAGGGAGGGCAATAATTTTTTCTCCGGCGAGTTATTGATTCCCTCTATTATCCTCGTCCTCGGGAATTTTATTAGCAGTATTTTTCTCGTTTTCTGGATAGAAATTTTTGTTACTATTAGTGTGCTTTGGATATTCCGAAGGATGTTCAAATTTAGAGTCCATAAAGGGTAAAGGGGACGAGGGTGGAGTGGACATTGGCAGCGGGTTTATATCGACCCTATCATCCGCTAGTGCAGAGAACGAAGTCCCCGACTGTTGCATGTGGTATCCAGAATGACTACCTTGGCCGCCACCTCGATGGTGATCTCGGCGCCCACCCCGGGTACCCCGACGTGAACGACTACTATTGCTGCTTCGAGGATGATGGCGTTTAGCGTCCCCCGGGTGACCAGCCACGGATGAGGATCTATGAGGGCGCTCTCCTGAATAGCGTCTTCTTTCACCCCTTCGAGGCAATTGCGTTGCCTGCTGAGGGGGGGGGGGAGTCTCTAGGTGAGGATTTTGCCTCTTCTTCAGCACCGAACATCTTTGCCATTAGGCGCTTAAATAAGCCGCCGCTGGGTGTTTTTCGGGTGGCAGCTGCTGTAGGAGGGGTTTCTTCTGTAGACAAGAATTGTTGAATTACCGGTTCTGGTAGCGGTTTAATTTCTTGTTTTTGGAGTGTTTCAGCTTTAAAAACTTTGGC
Source organism: Candidatus Coxiella mudrowiae (assembly GCA_001077715.1). Lineage (GTDB taxonomy): Bacteria > Pseudomonadota > Gammaproteobacteria > Coxiellales > Coxiellaceae > Coxiella > Coxiella mudrowiae. The sequence continues at coordinate 742,405 of CP011126.1, forward strand.
CAATTTATAACTTGGCATCCCTTTGCCATGTTCCAGACTCGCCGAATCAATTTTAATCTGCTTTAATTGATAAAGCGGCGTTTCCATGTATTGATTAGAAATAATCGTTATTTTTACAGGATAATGTTTTTCAATATCCCTTAAGATTTCTCGTTTTTCATTAATTAAATAAATGGCCAAATCCACGGGCGCCTGTAATTGGAAATGGATATTCTTAGCTTTAGAAGCTTGTTCCTGAATTAAATGAATAATTGAAAGTCCTAGCGATTCTATACTGCGAATGGTGCCTTCACCATCACAGCGAGGGCAGGCTATTTGAGTTGATCGAGTTAGAGAAGAACGCAACCGCTGGCGGGACATTTCCAATAAACCAAATCGCGAAATCCGTCCAATTTGGATACGGGCGCGGTCTTGCTTCAAAGCGTTACGTAAACAATTTTCAACTTCCCGCTGATTACGAATGGGTGTCATATCAATAAAATCGATGACAATGAGGCCACCGATATCGCGAATACGTAATTGACGAGTAATCTCTTCGGCGGCTTCTAAATTCGTGGAAAGCGCTGTTTCTTCAATACTTGCTCCGCGAGTAGCCCGCGCTGAATTAATATCAATGGCTACAAGTGCCTCGCTGTGATCAATAATCAACGATCCACCGGACGGAAGTCGGACTTCACGCTGGTGGGCATTTTCAATTTGTTGTTCGATTTGGAATCTACTAAAGAGAGGTAATTGATCCCGATAAAGCTTTAAACGCTCAATGAATTGGGGGCGAACCTGACTGATATAATAGCAAGCATTTTGATAGGATTGCTCATTATCAATAAGGATTTCTTCAATATCCTGACGCAGGTAGTCGCGAATGGCGCGGATGATGACATCGCTTTCTTGATGAATAAGGTAAGGACCTGGTTTGGCTACTGCTGCTTGTTTAATAGCTTCCCAATAGCGCAATAAGATTTTAAAGTCCCACTCGAGTTCTTCTTTTGCGCGCCCAAGCCCAGCAGTGCGTACAATTAAGCCCATTTCTTCGGGGAGGCTCAATTGATTAATAGTTTCCCGCAATTGATCGCGTTCTTCCCCTTCAATTCGACGCGAAATACCACTGGCCCGCGGGTTATTAGGCATCAGAACTAAAAAAGACCCCGCTAAACTGATAAACGTGGTCAGTGCCGCTCCTTTTGTTCCCCGTTCTTCCTTGTCGACTTGAACGACGAGCTCTTGACCAACTTTAAGTACCCGATTGATATCAATGGTATCAATCTCTTGTGACATATCTTGGAGAAAATACTCGCGGGAAATTTCTTTTAAAGGCAAGAATCCATGTCGTTCGCCACCATAATTAACAAACACTGCTCCTAAGCTAGGTTCGATGCTGGTAATAATGCCTTTATAGATATTAGATTTTTTTTGTTCTTGGCCAGGGATTTCAATATCAAGATCAACAAGCTTGGAATTTTCAGTAATTGCTACGCGCACCTCATGGAGCTGAGTTGCGTTAATCAGCATTCTTTTCATTTGTTCAACCTATTCTCTTAGGGCGCTCAACCGCAAGCTTGGGCTTGGAGGTTCGCCGAGAAACCGCTCTTGGGAGCGCCGCATTAAATACAAAATAATCATGTTCGTTCTATTGGTTGCTAGTACATGATAAAATCTATATAAAATCTATCGTTTCCCAGCTGGCAATTTGGGTTTTATTGCGTGTCATTCCTGTGAATTTAAGACACAAACCTGGAATATAACCTATCTCATTCTGCAGATCCCCTTGGGGGATAACAGGACTAAATTGATACAGCTGACTTTTTTTGCACCAATTTCTCACATTTTTACGTTATGATATCATGACGGACAACCCGACTATAGCAGGCTTTGTTCTATAAAACCATATAGTTTGTAACTTAAAGGATCCTATTTTGACCCTAACTTGCATTATAATTTATGATTCTCATGCTGGGCAACGATTGGACAATTTTTTAATTAGCCGTTTAAAGGGGATGCCTTCGGCACGGATTTATCGTGCTATTCGAAAAGGTGAAGTAAGAGTAAATAAAAAACGGGCGAGTGCCGATTATCGACTCGCCATCGGCGATTCGGTACGTATACCTCCTTTGCACCAATCGACTATAAAAAAACCGACAACACCTGATAAATCTTTATTAATATCGCTTGAAATGCGTATTCTTGTCGAAGAAGCTGATTTCTTAGTTATTGATAAACCCGCGGGCTTACCTGTACACGGAGGAAGTGGAATTAATGGAGGTCTAATCGAAGCATTACGCATAATGCGGCCTAAAAATGGATCGTTGGAATTGGTACATAGGTTGGACCTGGAAACATCTGGTTGTTTGGTTGTGGCCAAGAAACGCAGCCTTCTTGTGGCACTTCATGCTCTACTGACTCAACGGAAGGTTGTGAAGCAATACCTTTTGCTGGTGAAGGGGCTGTGGCAGGGAGGGGAAAGACGAGTCGAAGCCCCTTTGAAAAAGAATATCCTGCAAAGCGGTGAGAGGATGGTAAAAGTCGATGAAAATGGAAAAATGGCATTGACTCTTTTTCGACCAATTATTTCTTATTCAAATGCTACACTCCTCGAAGCGCGACCTTTAACAGGTCGCACCCATCAAATTCGGGTCCATACCGCTCATATGGGTCATCCGATTGCGGGAGATGAAAAGTATGGAGACAAGGTTTTTAATGAGAAAATGAAGAGGTTGGGATTGCGACGATTATTTTTGCATTCTGCAGGAATTGCGTGTTGTTGGGATAGTCGTGTCCTAGGGGTTTGTGCGCTTTTGGATGCTGATTTGTTTCATTTTCTTAAGATTTTAAAATAGAGAGAAATTTAGAGTTAAATAGTTTTTAACTAACAATGGCTTCGAGGGATCGTTTTTGAGTGCGATACTATAATTAGGGTTATGAAAGTTAATTAGGGTTATGAAAGTGTCCACAAGGACTTTAGTATATCTCATTGCTGACATTCACGGGCAAATTGATTTTTTGCGGACCTTGCTTGAAGCTATTCAAAAGGATGCCTCACACCATCCCTTTCGAAATGTTCTATTACATTATGAGATTATATTGACCGTGGCTTCCATTCTTATCGAGTGATCGAAGGTTTACTTTCTTTAGCCACTCATTTTGAAACTCGATATTTAAAAGGTAATCATGAAAGCCTGTTTTAAATTTTATTAAAGATCCTGAAGAAGGTATTCTTTATCCTGAAGAAGGTATTCTTTGGCTAAGTAATGGTGGGTGGTTCTACCTTAAATTAGCTATGGATTTGTGATGTGACGGAATTGCCTCAGAATCCAGAGGACCTATCGGTGGTTTAGGAGAAGATTTTACAGTTGATGCCAAAAGAGCATCTGGAATTTTTAAAATCGCTTCGGTTGCATTATCAATTGGGAGATTATTTTTTTTACCCATACGGGTGTGCGATCTGGGATTCCATTGGACCAGAAAAATGAAGATGATTTGTTATGGATTTGGAGTGAATTCTTAAAATTCCAAAGAAGATTTTGGAAAAATTATTGTACATGAGACATACCATAGTGAAAACTCCTGAAATACACCTTAATCGAATTGCGTTGGATACGGGTGCTTTTTATACTTGAACATTAACGTGTTTAGTATTGGGTGGCGAGGAATGCTATTTGTTACAAACTCGTGTTTAGTCGCGGATTAGCGTGACTAAATCCAATTGTTGATGATCAAGCCCACGCCAATACTATTGGTATAGTGATTATATTCAATTAAACTTTGCCCATACCCGCTAAAGAATTGAATGTAACCGTGAAGTAATCCATGAATGGGAAAAGAATAAGAAAGTTCGATGGCACCACGTTTAAATCGGCTTTCAATTGTATTGCGAAACATTAATGAAATAGACTTGTTGATGGAACGTCGAAGCAAAAAACCATTCGCCCATATCCCAGAAATCGGCAAATGTCAGGGTTATGAATGTCACTCGAATCCGATTTAAAAATTAAAATTCAGGGGTTTATATCCATCATCCAATGAGACCCTGTAAACGTAAAGTGTAAAAAGAGACGATTCCAGCTTCTTTCTAATTCGTCTTCCCAACCATTGGATTGATGATTAATTCCAAGAGCAATTAAACTGTTGCGAGAAAAATGATCGCTTAAAAAAAGCTGTGGTTCGTAATTCGTTTCGCGAAAAAACTGAGACTTAGCGTAAAATTGCCACTAGGAAGAGTTGTGTATAGGAGACATTAAAGTGAAACGTTACTTCCAAACAATGTCATACCATAAGGGAAATTGCACACTCATTTGGCCTTTAAATTCTTCACTCTTCAGTGGTTTATTTTTAGGCGTATGGCCTTCATAAATAGATTGGTACGGTCGCCCTCCAGGTATAATAATACGGTAGGATGGTAAGTGGGTTCATAAAAGCTAATACCCGCACGCGTTTTTATAACTTGACGTTGTTGAGCTAAACGCCTTTCCAGAATCGATTGCTGAGCGGGACTGAGTGTAACTTAGAATTTTTTCTAACTTAGCTTCAAAATGGACCGGTTGTTTTCAAACTACTTTATAGTGGTAATGTTTTTTCTTTTATCGTAGTATTTTTTATCGTAGTACTTTATATGTTAACAATTGGCTTTAGTTATAATGTTCTTAGATTTTTTAGGGGGCTGAGAGTCAGCAAGCATTGAATTGGCATAGGAGCTATTCTGAACAAGAGCTATTGCTAAAATAGCAATAAATAATGCCAATTTTCTTCTGAGCCTTTTTTTCATGTCCGAATAATACCAAAATCCTTAGTAGATACAAATTCATTTTTGTCGCAATAATTTCTTGAGCTTGGGAAGAGAATAGGTATTAACAACATCTTTTTCAGGCCAACATGGAATGGGCCACATCAATCTCAAATTCAAGGTAATTGATTTGATTGATGGTGTGGGCATCAGTTAAAATTGCCATTTTAACTGCTATTTTAGCCATTTTGAAATGAACATCATCTAAGTTTAAACGTTCGGGTTGGGCATTAATTTCTAGGATGCACCCATTCATTTTTGCCGCTTCAATTAGTCTTTCCACATTAACAAAATAGGGATCGCGGCGCCGAATGAGTCGCCCTCTGGTATGGCCTAGTATATTAAAGTAGGGGTTTTCTATGGCGCGAAGAATACGTTTAGTTTGTTTTTTTTGATAAATTAAATTTGTAATGAATAGAGCAAACTGCTAAATCTAATTCTTTAAGGTCTAATTTTCTGTCTTCTAAAATATCGACTTCAATTGATTTCAAAATAGTAAAACCGTTGAATTTTTCATTAAGCTTGTTAATAATTTTAATTTGTTCCATAAAGTGCTTTTTGTTCAAACCTCGTCCCACGGAAAGATGCTGTGAATGATCCGTGATGGCGAGATATTCATAACCTTTTTCTTGGACTGCCTTTACCTATTTCTTCAATGGAGTAGCGTCCGTTGGTAGCTTTTGTATGAAAATGCAAATGCCCTCGAATATCTTTATTAAAGTAATTAATTTCAGTAATTGATGTTTTAGAGCAGCTTCAATTTCACCATAATTTTCAATAAGTTCGGGTTCTATGTAAGAGATACCAAAATAATTCATAAAATTCTTTTTCGGTTTTTCTGGCGATTTGCTTTTTATCTTTTTAAATACACCATACTTATTTACTTTCATTTTTTTATAGCCATTCTGCCGATGCCGATGGCTATATTATTATGAGATTTTCATTCCGTGAAATAATGTAAGGCAAAACCATAACTTTTTTGTAGGATTGATTGCTCTCAAATAAACTTGGACACCAGAATGTAAAACTCCAGTTGAGCGAATGGTTCCGTGAGAAATAACGGGTGATATTCTATCAAATTCAGTAAGGTATTCAATAATTTTTTACCATTATTAGCAACGGCGATTAGATCGAGGTCACCTACGATTTCTTTACGTCATTGATAGCTTCCGGTGATAGCAATTTTTTTAATCCCGGGGCTGTTTTTAAAATAAGTTAGAAAATAAGTTGCTAAGGGAACTGCAATTTTTTCGGAGTCAATCAATTTAATACGAGGCTTTCCTCGTTCCAAGGCTTTGATGCTTGCTAAGATGGGCTTTTTTATTTTTTCCAAAACCGTGCAAGCCTTCAATATCAGCATGTACTAATGCTCTTTTTAAATCGGCTGAGTTTTTAATATCCAAATTATCATGTAGCATTTTTATGCGCTTTGGGCCTAAACCCTCGATCAGCAACAGCTCAGCAAGTGCCATAGGCATTTTTTCTCAAGTTGTTCTAAGTGGGGTAATTTGCCTATTTTAACTATAATTTTATTTTTTCTACTAGAGCTTCTCCAATACCGGGTAATTCGGTTAAATTTTCGCCTTCCCTTAGCATATCTACTACACTCTGAGGTAATTCGTTGATAAGCCGGACGGCGGAGCGGTATGGCATGGATACGAAAAGAATTTTCTCCTTGAATTTCTAAGAGATCTGCGAGCTTGTTGAGTAGAACAGAGCAATCTCGGGATTATGAATTTGCACTTCAGCCTTCAGCCTCCGAATATTCTTTATTTATTTTAGTGTTCAGTGAACCTCTTGATTATCATTTTGGAAAGTTTAGATCGCCGGTAGTTCACTCACTGGTGGCAGTTTGACACCCATCCTATTCCCATATACCATTGCCTCGCTAGATTTGGATGGGTGGTGGGTGATCGATTACCATTAAAAATCAATCCCTTTGAACTTTGCGATCGGTGGGTAACCTTAAGAAGGTGAAGTGCCTTTAAAGGAACTAACGTGACTGCTTCCCTTGGTGGAAAATCCGAGAGAGGTGGTAGTGGTTTTTTTTGAGTTTGGCCAAGAAAAGTTTGGGTTTCGTTTTATTAAAGTTGGTGTCCAGACCTACCTCACATTCGAATTCGAGCGTTATGGCGAAGCAGTGAGCTATGATATAAACGTAAGGCCTTGTATTAAGTCCGGTAAGGGACGATGATGAGGCAAAGCGATTGCCGCGCAAGCCTATGAACCATTGTTAGTTACTGATGAGAGAGTAACTTTAATAGAACTAAATAGAAGAAGAATTATTGCTCAGCTTACCGGATGATCCCAAAGCACGAGCAATGTCAGACCTTGGAGTAGAGAGAATGGCAGTACAAAAAAGTCGTAAAACTCGTTCAAGACGCGGTATGCGTCGCTCACATGATAATTTGCGCGCTCCCGTATTATCCAAAGATCCCGTGACGGGGGAAACGCATCTGCGGCATCATATTAGTCCAGAAGGATATTATAAAGGCCGTGAAGTTATTACTTTAGAAGAGTCTTACGAAGACGAAGAGTAACCATTAATGGTGAAGACAATCGCACTGGATGCCATGGGTGGTGATCACGGTCCCAAAGTCATTGTGCCCGCGGTATTGTCAATTCTTAAGAAATACTCCCATGTCAAACTTCTCTTAGTGGGCAAAGAGGAGCGGCTTCGTCCCTTAATAACAGAGGGTGGCAAAGCGGTGGGGGATCGATGGGAAATTGTGCACGCCACTGAGGAGGTAGCAATGGACGAAGTTCCTTCTCAAGCGCTTCGGACGAAGAAAGATTCTTCGATGCGAGTGGCTATAAATTTAGTAAAAAAAAATCGGGCGCAGGCTTGCGTCAGTGCGGGCAACACTGGTGCTTTGATGGCAATAGCCCGTTATGTTTTTAAAACCTTACCAGGTATTGACCGACCCGCTATTATCGCTTCGTTTCCTACCAAAAATGAACGGGAAGTTCGAGTTTTGGATTTGGGTGCTAACATTGATTCCAGCCCTGAAAATTTATACCAATTTGCTGTGATGGGGTCTATTTTAGCAGCGGCTGCCGATAGCATCCCCAACCCCAGAGTGGGATTGCTAAACGTTGGTGAAGAAGAAATTAAAGGGAACGAGCTAGTAAAAAAGGCCAACGAGCTTTTTGAGAAAAGCAAAGCAATTAATTATATTGGGTACGTGGAAGGTGACTCCATCTTTGATAATGTCGCCGATGTAGTTGTCTGTGATGGCTTTGTGGGGAACGTGGTATTAAAAGCTACAGAAGGCGTAGCAAAATTAATTGCGCAATATGCGCGGGAAGCTTTCAAAGAGGCCTGGTGGACCAAATTGGCGGTATTACCCGCTATCCCTATTTTTAAACGCTTAATAAAGCGAGTCGATCCTGAAGGTTATAATGGAGCAACCTTTTTAGGCTTAAATGCGATTGTGATAAAAAGTCACGGTAGTGCCAATGTTAATGCTTTCGTTTCGGCTGTGGAAGAAGCCATTCTTGAAGTCGATAAAAATATTCCACAGCTAATTAAAGAAAAAGTGAGCAGTGTGCTTAAGGAGTCTGAGAGCTAATGATGTATTCGCGTATTTGGGGAGTTGGTAGCTATATCCCGGAACAAATCCTCAGCAACGAGGATTTGGAGAAAATGGTTGAAACTTCAGACGAATGGATAATGAAACGGGTGGGCGTGCGAGAACGCCATATTATCGCTACGAGCCCTGATAACACTACCACGATGGCAGTCAATGCTTCCAAACGTGCTATTGAAATGTCTGGGATTGACCCTTCCACTATTGATATGGTTATCGTGGGAACGGCTACGGCAGAATATTATTTTCCAAGTACGGCTTGTTTAGTCCAGCGCTATTTAAATTTAAGAGATGATATTCCTGCTTTTGATTTAAATGCGGCGTGTGCAGGATTTGTGTATGGATTAAGCGTTGCAGATCAATATATTTGCACGGGCGGTGCTAAAACCGTTTTGGTCATTGGAGTGGATTCTCTAACGAAAATAGTGGATTGGCAAGACCGAAGTACCTGCATTTTATTTGGGGATGGAGCTGGAGCGGTAATTTTGCAAGCCGATAAAGAACCGGGAATCCTAAAAATAATTCTCCACGCTAATGGCAACTACGCAGACTTAATTACTTCCAAAAGTCCTATATGGGATCGCGAATTAAATGAGTTTCCCTTGCGAATGCGGGGTAATGAAGTTTTTAAAGTGGCTGTGACGAAATTAGGAGAAATTGTTGATGAGACTGTGGAAAAGAGCGGCCTTAAAAGATCGGATATTGATTGGTTGATACCTCATCAGGCAAATATGCGGATTATTCAAGCCATAGCTAAACGCCTTGGCTTACCTCTGGAGCGGGTTATTTTAACTATTGAAAAACATGGGAACACCTCTACTGCTTCTATTCCTTTAGCCCTCGACGTTGCTGTTCGATCAGGCAAAATCCAGCGTGGTGAAACCTTATTGTTAGAAGCCTTTGGAGCAGGATTAGCGTGGGGTGCTGCTCTATTAAAGTATTAATGGAGAAATAATAACATCATGCCTCTACCATTTGCTTTAGTATTTCCAGGTCAAGGATCTCAACACCTGGGGATGCTCCGAGAATTAGCCCAAGAGCAACCTTTAGTTAGAGAAACCTTTGACGAAGCATCTTCTGTTCTGGGATATGATTTGTGGGCGCTGACCCAACAGGGTCCTCAAGAAAAACTGGACCAAACTCAATTTACCCAACCCGCTCTGTTGGTAGTCGATGTCGCTATTTTTCGGTGTTGGGAGGATTTAGGGGGGTCTCCACCTCAAGCGATGGCTGGTCATAGTTTGGGGGAATACGCGGCCTTGGTTTGCGCGAAAGCAGTGAGATTTACAGATGCTGTCCAATTAGTAGAAAGCCGAGGTCGCTACATGCAAGAGGCGGTGCCCCCAGGTGAAGGAGCAATGGGAGCGATTATTGGTTTAAGTGAATCGCAGATCGAAGCAATATGCGAAAAATCGGCCCAGAGCGCGGTCGTGAGGCCTGCCAATTTAAATTCTCCTGCTCAAACGGTAATATCTGGAGATGCATTGGCTGTGGAACGTGCTCTTGCGTTGGCTAAAACTAAGGGCGCTAAAATTGCTAAGCGCATTCCCGTCAGTGTGCCTTCTCACTCCCCTTTGATGCAGCCGGCGGCTCAACGTCTTGCGCGAGATTTAGCCGGGGTAACCATGACTTCGCCTACGATTCCTGTGATCCATAATACAGATGTGGCTGAGCATCAGGGGGGTGAGGCAATTCGCACTGCGTTGGTGAAGCAACTCGTAGATCCTGTGCGATGGGTAGAAACTATCCAAAAAATGGTAAAGCGAGGAATAAAATTCTTTGGAGAGTGCGGACCGGATAATAAATTAGCGGGTTTGAATAAGCGCATCGAACGCCGAAGCAAAACATTCCCACTGACAACGACAGAGTTAATTTTAGCTGCCCTAGAGTGGGTGAAGTAAAAAAAAGCCATTAGTTAAATGAAGAGGAATATAAGGTATGTTTATTGAAGAAAAAATTGTGTTAATCACGGGAGCCTCTCGTGGCATTGGATTAGCAATTGCTAAAGAAGCAGGTCTTCAAGGAGCTATTGTTCTTGGAACAGCTACCTCCGAAGAGAGTGCTCATAAAATTACTCAAATCTTCGCTGAGAAAGGTTTTAAAGGAAAAGGGTATGCTTTAAACGTTTGCGACCCAGAAGCTATGAAAACTATTTTGGCTAAGATGCAGGAAGACTTCGGTTCGGTGGACATTCTCATTAATAACGCTGGTATTACTCGTGATAACATCTTTCTCCGCATGAAGTCTGAAGAATGGGAGGCCGTTATTGAAACTAATTTGAATGGTGTTTTCCATTTGACTAAGGCGTGTTTGAAGTCAATGCTTAAGAAGCGGTGGGGCCGGATTATCAATATTACTTCGGTCGTAGCCATTATGGGAAACCCCGGGCAAGCAAATTATATCGCTGCTAAAGCTGGCCTTATAGGTCTTACGAAAGTTATCGCTGTGGAACATGCTGCTTATGGCATTACAGCGAATTGTATCGCTCCTGGCTTTATTGAAACGGAAATGACAGGCGAATTGTCAGAAAAGCAACAAGAAGCTATTTTGACTCGGGTGCCCATGAAACGAATGGGACGTCCCGAAGAAATCGCTAAAGCTGCAGTTTATTTATCCTCCGATGGAGCTGGATATATAACCGGAGAGACATTGCATATTAATGGTGGAATGTGTATGGTATAGCGCTTGAATACAAGTAACAAAATGTTACTATTAACCGAATTCACTTATTTAGTTTTTAAGAAGGGGAGCCGAAAATATGGCAACAGTTGAAGAACGAGTCAAAAAGATTATCATTGAGCAATTAGGAGTAAAAGAAGAAGAAGTCACTAATGATGCTTCATTTGTAGATGATCTCGGTGCTGATTCTTTAGATACGGTTGAGCTGGTGATGGCATTGGAAGAGCAATTCGATACTGAAATCCCCGATGAAGAGGCAGAAAAGATTACGACCGTTCAGCAAGCGATTGATTATATTAAATCGCATTCTGCAAGTGAATCTACTGATTAACTGATCAATTTTTAAATTGTAGTTTTTTCTGCTTGGTCTCTGAGGAGCGCTAAATTGGGGAATCGACGCGTTGTGATAACAGGCTTAGGAGTAGTAACCCCAGTGGGGAACAATGTTCCAGATATGTGGGCTGCCCTTTTAGAAGGTAAAAGCGGAGTTGCCCGCATTACGCGCTTTGATGCATCCGCTTTTGCCACGCAAATTGCAGCAGAAGTAAAAAATTTTGATCCGAATCTGTCCTTAGACCCTAAGGAAGTTCGACGAACAGATGTTTTTGTTCAATTCGCTGTAGAGGCATCTCGCCAAGCCATCGAAGACGCTGGGCTTGTCGTTGATGAAAACAATCCTTCTCGAGTAGGTGTTGCCATTGGTTCTGGGATTGGGGGAATGCCCTGGATTGAAAGATATCATCAGACGCTATTGAGCGATGGACCTCGAAAAATTTCACCTTTTTTTATCCCTGGTGCCATCATTAATATGGCATCTGGGATAGTGTCTATAAACTACAATTTGAAAGGCCCTAACATTTCCATCGTTACTGCTTGTACCACAGGTCTTCATAATATCGGCCATGCTGCCCGAATTATTGCAGATAATGATGCGGATGCCATGGTAGCGGGAGGAAGCGAAATGGCTACAACGGCTTTAGGGATTGGCGGATTTTCAGCGGCGCGGGCACTTTCAAGCCGAAATGATGAACCAGAAAAAGCCAGTCGTCCTTGGGATAAGGATCGAGATGGTTTTGTATTAGGTGAAGGAGCGGCATCGGTGGTATTAGAGGAATTGGAACACGCAAAAAAGCGTGGCGCCCCCATTTACGCGGAAGTGATTGGCTTCGGAATGAGCGGGGATGCTTTCCATATGACGGCGCCTGCTCCGGGTGGTGAGGGTTTTTACGCTTGTATGAAAAATTCCTTGGTCGATGCCGGGATTCCTGCTGAAGAAGTAGATTATGTTAATGCTCATGGCACTTCTACACAGGCGGCGGATCATCTGGAAGCGCTGGCTATCAAAAAAATTTTTGGGAATCATGCTTATAAATTAGCCGTAAGTTCTACAAAATCAATGACGGGTCATATGTTAGGGGCCGCGGGGGCAGTTGAAACGGTGATTTCGGTTTTGGCTATTCGAGATAACGTGGCGCCACCGACGATTAATTTAGAACATCCCGATGAAGACTGTGACTTAGATTTTGTCCCTCAGATAGCGAGGGAAATAAACATTACTACAGTGATGTCAAATTCTTTTGGATTTGGGGGAACCAACGGTACGTTGGTGCTAAGGAAGGTATAGACTTTATTTCATGTCGTTATTTAAAAAAAATCGTTTTCATTATTGCTGCCCTTTTTATTTTAATTTTGGGAACGTGGTTTGCTATTGTGTGACATCCATCGTTTTGTTTATATGCCCATGCGTAGTGAAAGAGAAGTACAACAAGCGGCTACGATCAAAATACCGCCCGCAACTGGGGTTCGTTATTTAGCTTACCATTATATTCCAAGGGGGGGGTGATAAAGCATACACAAATTTTTATTTTATTAGCTCACCTTACGAAAGATGCTCCTTTATTAAAATAAAAGCGGGAGAGTATCAAGTTAGACGCACTATGACTGCGCGAGAGTTATTAGACAATATTGTGGCAGGAAAAGTGAAACAACGAAGCGTCACCTTTATTGAAGGATGGACCTTTCGTCAAGTCAAAGAAGCGTTAGAAGCCAACTCTCATATTCTGCATACGATTAATGAACTGAGCGACCAACAAATCATGGCAAAATTGGGAGACAATCGACATCCTAAAGGGCTATTTTTCCCTGACACTTATTTTTTCACTTGGGGAGAGACTGATTTTCAAATATTGCGCCGAGCTTACGATCGAATGCAAACAATTTTGAAGAAAGCTTGGCAAAGTCGGTCAAAGAATTTACCTTATAAAAATTCCTATCAAGCGCTTATTGTTGCTTCATTAACAGAAAAAGAAACTGCATTATCCAAAGAGAGTCTTGAAATAGCTGGAGTGATCTTGCGACGTTTAAAAAAAGAATGCCTTTACAAGTAGATCCCACGGTTTTGTATGGATTGGGGCGGCCTTACGACAGCCCGATTATTAAAGAAGACCTAGTCTCTAATACCCCTTATAATACTTATCAAAATTATGGGTTGCCTCCAACGCTAATTGATATGCCATCGCGGGGATCTATTTTGGCTGCTGTAAATCCTACTCCTGGGGAGGCCTTCTATCATGTGGCTCGGGGGGGGATGGGAGCCATGTATTTTTCGCTACGTATCAAGCCCATCGTGAAAAATACCAACAGAATGATAAAGAAATCATCATAATTCCACCATGGGTCATGGGTGGCACCTTATCTATCACTGGGAGAAAAATATGGAAGATGAACGAGGGTGTTTTATATCCTTCGAAGGAATTGAAGGGGTAGGAAAAACTACAGCGCTCCGATACATCCGCGAGCGCCTGGAGGTTGATCATATTCCTTACGTCGTTACCCGAGAGCCGGGTGGTACGCTCATTGCCGAAGCCATTCGTGAAGTGTTTCTCAATCATTACAACGAAATGATGTGCCCCGATACCGAATTATTATTAATGTTTGCAGGACGTGCACAAAATATTGTACAAGTGGTTTTGCCAGCTTTGCGGCGGGGGCAGTGGGTATTGTCCGATCGTTTTACCGACGCGAGTTTTGCCTATCAAGGCGGGGGCCGTGGAATCGCGGTTAAACACATCGAAGAATTAGCACGATGGGTTCAGGGTAATTTAAAACCGGATCTCACTTTTTTATTGGACGCACCCGTTTCGATTGGTTTAAGTCGCGTAAAGAGCCGCGGAGCGAGAGATCGAATTGAAGCAGAGGGTCTGGAATTTTTCAAGCGAGTACGGGAGAGCTATCTTGCTCAAGCGCGATGCGAACCCAAACGGTTTCGAGTAATTCATGCAGATCAGGAATTATCGGTGGTTAGAGAGCAATTACGCCAGGTAATCGACCCGCTATTAGCAAGCAGACCTTTCTCAAAGTAAAATTAGAGGCTAAGAACTAAATGATTTACCCGTGGCAACAAAAGCAGTGGGACAAAATTGTAGCTTGTCATCAGCAAGGTCGGATGCCTCATGCTCTCCTTTTAACCGGTAGTCGTGGTTTAGGTAAATCAAGGTTTGCTAAATCGTTAGCAGAATTAATTCTTTGTAAGCGCAACCAAACAGAAGCCTGTGGGATATGTCGAGGCTGCCAATTATTTCGTGTCGGGAACCATCCCGATTTTTTTGAGGTGAGTATGGAAGAAAAAAGTAAAACTATTAAAGTGGTACAAATTCGCGAGCTAATTGACGCGCTCAATCAAACTTCGCAACAGGGCCATTATCAAGTAGTGATTCTTTCACCTGCTGAAGCAATGAATCGAGCAGCGGCTAACGCGTTTTTAAAGACTTTGGAGGAACCTTCAGGACAAGTTCTCTTAATCTTGGTTACTCATCAGCCTGGAGCTTTACCCCCAACTATCGTTAGTCGATGTCAACGAGTCCTATTTAAGGCTTATTCTGACTCAGCGGTACTTCAATGGGTAGAAGCACAGATTAAGGGAGATAAAAATAAAGCACTTCAATTATTAACAGTAGCGAATTATGCTCCATTACAAGCGATAGAATTAGAATCGCTAAATTATTTGCCATTGCGGGATCGTTTATTGAAGTCACTAATAAACACAGTAACGCAACGTGAATCGGCCGTGATGGTTGTGAATGCTTTATTGAAAGAAGATATTAAATTAATTTTGCATATTATAATTATCTTTCTTATGGGTGTTCTGCGCCTGCAGCTTAATTGTCATGATTTTGTCCTTAACGTAGATCATTTGCCACTTTTACAGGAGTTATCATCGGTATTGTCACAGGAAAAGTTGCTTGAAATATTGCAACAGTTGCAAGAAACTTGGCGGGTGGTTACGGGATCAATAGCAGTAAACTCACAATTGCTTTTAGAAGAAATTTTTTTAATGTTGGAAACGCACAAATGTTAGTTGATTCACATTGTCACTTGGATATGCTCGATTTAACCCCCTATAATGGGAAATTAAAATCTTTAATTGAAAAAGCGAAAAATGTCGGCGTTGAAAACATTCTTTGTGTAGGTGTTGACTTAGTAAATGCACCAAGGGTTATTGAAATTGCAGAACAATTTAATAATGTTTCTGCGAGTGTAGGCCTTCATCCTAGTGAAAAAGTAGATCATGAACCTTCTATGGCGGAATTAGTTGAACTAGCTAGTCATCCTAAAGTAATAGCCATTGGCGAAACAGGTTTGGATTACTACTATAATAAAAGTTGTTTGGAGGAGGAGATACGAGATCGTTTCCGTCGCCATATTCAAGTGGCTGTAAAACTCGCTAAGCCATTAATTATCCATTCTCGCAATGCCCAAGTTGACACCATACAAATTATGCAGGAAGAAAATGCAAAAGCAGTGAGTGGAGTGATGCATTGCTTTACAGAAAGTTGGGAAATGGCGCAGCAAGCGATGGATTTGGGCTTTTATATTTCTTTCTCTGGTATTGTGACTTTTAAAAATGCTAAAAATGTCGCTGAAGTTGCTGAACGGGTTCCTTTAGAAAAGATGCTAATCGAAACGGATGCTCCTTATTTAGCTCCTGTCCCGTTTCGAGGTAAGAAAAATGAACCGCAATATGTGCTCTATGTAGCCGAATTCATTGCGAAATTAAAAAATACTTCTCTAAACGAAATCGCTCGAAAAACTACCGAAAATTACTATCGATTATTTAATTTATAAGTTTATTTATAATTATTAAGTTTATTTATAAGTTTATTTATAAGTTTATTTATAAGTTTATTTATAAGTTTATTTATAAGTTTATTTATAAGTTTATTTATAAGTTTTATAAGTTAGTGCATGCCTATATCATGGTTTTTATCGGATCGGTTTCGGGCAATTCAATCCCACAAATTGTCTCTAACAGAATGGCCGCCACCTGGTAACCTGGTAGGGGTCGTTAGCGCCTGGTCGGCGGTCTAATATAGCCGTATCTTCGCGAAGCTACAGGCCGCGGAATTGGAACGGAATCACCACGATTACCAATGCCGGAAGAAAATTGTGAGATATGAGCCGTTTCATGCTTTCCAGTAAGCGCCTGTTCCTCTAATCTATCCCCGTATACGGCGATATGCGCTTCATGGTGCTCCTGGAGAGCCGCTCAATAGTCTGGTTATAGCTTCTTTGCCTGTTTTTGAATCACGCACGGCTTTAATCGAGAAATTAGTCTGTTTACCAGTTCCATTCCAATCCCCTTTGATACGGATTTCGGGCGAAGGGTAGCAAGTAATACCGTACTCTTCTCCAATGCAATACAGTAACCATCGAGCGAGCCAAAGGTGGTCTCAGAAACAGTCAGGGAATCAGGGGTTTCATCATCTGTCCTGGTATCACTTCCCCATTCGTGCCAAAGAGCATAATTCCGGCATCCAAACAAGCGTTGGCGTGTTCTTCCACTACTTCCACTACTTCCACTAAAAGGATGGCCAAATTACTTCAATCTACCCCTACACCACAATAGAAAGGCCCTTGAGGAGCAGTATAACCTTGATCGGGCCAGCCCGAGTGGCTGAGCACCCTGAAAGAGCGTATATTCTTATTCAAATCCAATCCAGGGTTCTTGTTTAGCAGCTCCGTTGGCCATAATTTGCCTCAACCGTGTTCGCGTATTGGAAGGATGAGGAGAGCAACCGTCCAGATTTAGAACCTCACAAAGGAGCAAATAATTACCTTCTCTTATAAATAGGATCTTTAAGGATGCACGGGTTTTAATATCAAATCAGAGCCATTACCTGTCGCTTGATAGGTGGAAGAGCTGTCTGAATCCCTAGTCGGGAAAGTCTGCCATGCTAATCTCCTGGGTGAGAGGGTATTTAATAACTCGAATTTGGATCGCAATTTCTGAGTTGGCTCAGCGCTATCCATCCAAATATAAGTGGCTTGAGTAAACATAGGTTTGAATCTCGATTTAAGTTAGCTTTTCATTAACCGTTTTAACCAGGGGCTTAGTGCAAATAAGCCTAAGCCCACAATAAAAGTAAGGATTGCATTATTCACAAAGGCGTGTCTATAGATTTCGCTTGCAGCATGAATATCTTGGACTTGGTGAGAAACCCTAGCTGCTTCGGCCAAAAATCCTGAGAGCTGCCCTCCGAATCCCAATGCCATAAACCAAATTCCCATCATTAACCCTGTAAGATGAGGAGGAGACAACTTTGTCACCATGGATAAACCGATAGGAGAGAGGAGCATTTCCCCAAGAGTTAAAAAGAAATAAAAAATCAGGATCCCGAGCGGATGAACCAAACCGCTTGCTTCGGTCCAATGGGTAACCAGTGCCAATAAAAGCATAGCAAGAGCGGTGGAAAACATCGCCAACGAAAATTTTGTTCCGGGTGTTGGGTCTAGTTTTTTAGTATGCAGACGTTGCCATAAGGAAGCTAAGAAAGGTCCCAATAAAATAATAAAAATGGATTCTAGAGCGATAAATGCCGGTGAAGGAATGAATATACCAAAAATATTTCGATCGACAATCCGCTGTGTAAATAAATTAACGGAGGCAAAAGCTTGAAAAAAGATTCCCCAAAAAACAATGGAAGCGATAACGATAATAATTAGAGCAAGAAATTTATTCCGAACTTGTTTTTCCAAGCGACTGCTTATAATGAACAAAACAATGAGGATAAAAACACCAAGAATTAATTGGAACAAGCTAGCAAAAGAGTTACTGCTCAACAAAAAATAAGCGATAATAATAGTCAGAACAAAGAGTATAAGAAGATTACTTTTATAGCGCAACCAACGCAAAAATGCAGGCGAAATTTGATTAGGAGGGATAGGAAGCCCTCGATTTTCGAAAGTCTTGAAACCGAAGCAGAATGTCAATAGGGTGATAGCGATACCAACTCCTGCACTAAGGAAGGCTATATTCCACCCGAATTTTTCTTGAATAAAGCCAGCACTTCCCAAGGCTAATAAACCGCCTAGGTTAATGCCAATGTAAAATAAAGTGAAACCCGCGTCACGACGAGGGTCGTCTTCATAATAAAATTCGCCTAAAAAGCTTGAAATATTAGGCTTTAATAGTCCATTGCCTACTACGAGAATTGAAAGACTAAGGAACAGCAATTTTTGACCAGCAATACCTAGCAAGAAATAGCCAATGCCTAAAAAAATGGCGCCCACAAGAATAGCATAACGAGCGCCAAACACTCGATCAGCCAAATAGCCCCCTGCCAAAGGAGCTATGTAAACGAGTGCCGTAAACTCGCCGAGAATCATGTAAGCCTGTAAATCAGCAAAGTTAAGCGCGCTGGTGAGATAGAGGATCAGAAGGCTTTGGGTAATATAGAAACTGAAGCGCTCCCACATCTCAGTGAGAAATAAAGGTGTGAGCGCACGAGGTTGTTTCATAATTCGACCTAGGTAAGTTCAAAGCTACATAATTGACCATATCTAATAAAGAAATTCAAGACTGAATTAGGCAAGAGCTTTTGAAAAAAAACATTCCTAAAGAGGAAGTAGCTAAGGTGCAAGGAAAAGTTAAGGCGATTCATTTTCCGAAGTAATAACAAACATTTCAATATCATGGAAACGTCCATTGAAATAGCGATATTTTTTCATCGACCCCTCCCATGAAAAACCTGTTTTTTTGAGGGTAGCGATAGAAGCGCTGTTTTCCTTTAAAGTAATTGCTTCAATCCGGTGGACTGCTATTTTTTTAAAGCAAAATTCAATTACCTTGAGCAATGCTTTTGTCATGATGCCTCTATCCCAATAATCACGAGAGAGATCGTAACAAATTTCAGCGTGATAGTGTTGATTGTTAATATAAAGACCAATAGCGCCAATCATGTAGTCGTCTTCTTTGCGTGCAAGTGTCGAATAAATGCCGCGTTTGTATTTGAAAAGGTCTCGACAATAATGAATTTCAGAAGTGGCCTCGGCTAGATTTCGAGGGTTAGAAGCGAGAATATAACGAGCGACTTCTGGGTTCGTGTAGTATTCGAAGAAAGCTTCTACATCCCTAACAATATCAATATCTAAAATTGGGAATCTTTCATTATAAAAAGTATGGATCATGATTTATTTTGGGTTTTCTTTCGCTCTCTTTCAATGGAAGATCATTATAGGAGCTCAAGCTTAAGAAAATATTAAAGAAACGGGGTGGTTTCAATGCTCGGTATACGATGAAAACTAGTAAGTCGTGAGAAGAGGATATCTGTGTTTTTCTATTTTTGTCCTAATTTTTTGGATTAGTTATCTTCCGATTCGGCGAGGAAAAAGCAAATTACAAAATCTCGTTAGAGTGTTTAATCACGAAATAATCGAATCAATTCTAATTTTATCTTTTTATTTAAATTAAAATTAGCACTTCAAAATTTTTGGAATTACTAAAAATAAATTTGAAATGGTAAGCTTGTATCCCGACGATGGTTATTGTTATTATTTAAAGTTAACATTAGGACAATAGCGAAAATGTAATTTAAAAAGGAAGTTTTTTGGATAAAAAAATCGTTCGACGCGAAGTATCAAAATTAACTGAAGGTCTTGAGCATCCTAATCCCGTTTTACGGCGGATTTATCAGGCAAGAAATATTAATTCACCGGATGAATTATCCCGCGAGTTAAAAAATTTGTTACCTTACTCTTTATTGTCCGGCATCGATAAAGCAACGAAGCGGCTAATTCAAGCTCTCAAAGAGCAACAGCATATTATGATTATTGGAGATTTCGATGCGGATGGAGCAACAAGTACTGCTTTAACAGTAAGAGCGCTGCGTGAATTCGGGCTAAAAAACGTTTCTTATCTGGTTCCCAATCGATTTGCCTATGGCTATGGCTTGACGCCAGAAATTGTAGAGGTAGCTTCCACTCGACAGCCTGATTTAATTATTACGGTTGACAATGGAATTTCAAGTCATACGGGTGTTGTCCGAGCAAATCAATTAGGAATCGATGTTCTAATTACCGATCATCACCTCCCGGGCGAGCAATTGCCACCTGCGTGTGCAATTATAAATCCTAATTGCAAAGAAGATAAATTTCCTAGTAAATGTTTGGCGGGCGTAGGGGTGGCTTTTTATCTTATGTTGGCATTTCGTGCCCAACTAAAAAAAAATAATTGGTTTGAACGAAGTGGGTTCGATTGCCCCAATATGGCGAAATTTTTGGATTTTGTCTCACTGGGCACCGTGGCCGATATTGTGTCATTAGATAAAAATAATCGGATATTGGTTCATCAAGGGTTACAACGTATTCGGGCAGGCCAAGCCCATGAAGGAATTTTGGCATTATTGGAAGTTTCCGGGCGTAAACGAGAAAAATTGCGGGCTACAGACCTTAGTTTCGCCATCGGTCCACGATTAAATGCGGTCGGACGCTTAGATGATATGAGTTTAGGCGTTGCTTGTCTCTTGGCGGATAACAGAAATACGGCTTTAGATATTGCCTATCGATTGGATGATTTAAATAAAGAGCGGCGAGTTATTGAGTCCCAAATGCAAAAAGAGGCATTTAGTGCCATTGATCACCTTAATTTAAGTCAGCAGTTGCCACCTGGCGTTTGTTTATATAAGGAAGAATGGCATCAAGGGGTTGTTGGATTGGTAGCCTCCCGAGTGAAAGAACGGGTTCATCGCCCCACGATTGCTTTTGCAAAAATGAGTGATAATACTCTAAAAGGATCTGCCAGATCTATTTCTGGGCTTCATATTCGCAATGTGCTAGAAGCTGTTGCTACTAAATACCCAGGCCTAATAACCAAATTTGGGGGCCATGCTATGGCAGCAGGTCTTAGCTTGCCTTTAGATCACTATGAAGAGTTTCAACAAGTATTTGCTTCAGAAGTGGGAAGAAATTTTAATGAGGAAGACCTTCAGCTGCGATTAATAAGTGATGGAGAATTAACTTCGGAAGAGTTAACTCTTGAGCTTGCTGAGTTAGTAGAGCAGGCGGGGCCCTGGGGGCAAGGCTTTCCAGAGCCTGTTTTCGATGGTTGTTTTAAATTGGTTAATCAACGGGTAGTAGGCCAGCGGCATTTAAAGTTAATTTTGCAAGTTCCTGAGCATAATTATTATCTAGATGGTATTGCTTTTCATGTTAATCTGGAAGAGTGGCCTAATTTCCATTGTGAATACGTACACTTAGCCTATCGTTTAGATATTAATGAATTTCAAGGGCGCAGGAAATTACAACTTTTGGTAGATCATATTCAAGCGCAAACTGTTCCTTAAAGAATGGCATTTTTTCATTAACTGCTTCAAAGTGATGGCGGGGGTTCTGTTGACATTATTTCCCCCTTGTTGTCTAATCTTTCTGATAAGGAGGAAAAGATGTCTCTAAAATCAAAAGGTTGTTCTGAGTTTCTTATTTCATGTCAGAAGGCAGGAACTACAGAACGACTGAATGAACTTTTTGATTTATTATTTAGCTTCGAAGAAAAGAGCAATTGGCAATGTACGTGGAATTAATATGTGAGCTGATAAAAGGAGAAAAAACTCAGCGAGAAATTTCTAACGACCTTGATGTTAGTATTGCCAAAATTACTCGTGTTTCAAACGCGTTAAAGATAATTGATGACAAAGTCAAAACATTTATAAAACAACATTTAATTAATAAAAGAGGTTAGTCATGACTAATTCTAGTAAAAAATTTGATTTACAAGGTATTTTAAATAACATTAAGTCAATGATTAGTCCAGAAGGCAGCACACCTGATGTTAATCCTGATGATGCAATTAGTATCAAAATTTCTGAGCTTAGTTTATTGACGCAACAATTGGCCAAAACACATGCTGAGCAAGCTAAGGAATTTACTAGAATTAATCGATTACTTAATGATTTATTCAAGGATATAGAAGCATTGCGTAATCCACTAGAAACGGAATTGCCTGAATCTTCAGAATCCTCTGTCACTTCGGAGATTAAACCCTCAGAAGAGGAAAAAGAAAAAATAAGAAAAACATAATTTATTAAGTTGGTTGTTTTAGCTTTTCGATTTTTAGCTAAGTAGTTTCAGAGTTAATCTTCAATGTGATTAATTTTTTTTGTGGTTTTACGTAGGTCTCTTTTACCAGAAAGCTTGCTAGTATCAACGATAGAGAATATTGAGTAGGGGTAGGGACATAAAACTAAAACTAATAATAAAGTCAGTTATTGAAAGAGAAGAGCTCTTAACCGAAGATTTGATAAATAAACTCATTAAGGGCGGGATAATCCCGCCAAACAAAATTATTAATTCGTTATTTAAGCCCATTCCAGAAGCTCTAGTCGTGATTGTGGTTTTCTCGGAAATAATTGCAAATTCCAAGTTTTTCCATGAAACTGCGATACCTACTAAAAAGAAGAAAAGGTCGTATAATCAATGTGCCTGTATAGGTGCATAGGTGATTAGCGTTGTATCCAATAATCCCTACGCATTCACAAAAAAAATAAGCGTGGGTTTTCGACTCTTTGTTATATCCGAGAAAGTCTCCAGCAAAGGACACCGGATAGCAAAACCAAACCAGGTGAGAGAAATGATGTCAGCAGCTAGTGCCTGAGAAAGGCCTCTTGATTCAAGATAATTAATACACAAATAGCACCAAGAATAACAATGGATGAATAAATACTCGCTGAAGAAAAAGCAATATACCACATTTGCGAGTTTTGAAATAAAAATTACAAGAGTTGAAAATTTTTTTATGTCTTTTCAAGTAAACCAATATTTCTTGACTACGTGGTTTATTTTTTACAATAAGCAAAATTAGGAAAGTTAAAATAACTCCAAATACGCCAATGGTAGCAAGATCTAGACGCCAATTACTATGAACTTGGGCTAAAAAATGAAATCAATGAACCACCAGCTAGAAGTGTGGCCCCATCGTTCCAACAAATTGTGAGGCGCCTGAAAAAAAAATCCAAAATAATGTCGCGGAAACCAAGTTGCAGCAATTAATAAGAAAATAAAGGCAAAAGAGGAACCAAAGCCCATGAGCGCTCGACTGAAAAAAGCGGAAGTGAATCCTGTAGCGTGTGAAAATAATAATGCTGAACCAGCGTAAATCAAAGCGGAAAAAAATGATAATTCATTTGACTCTAAATTTATTTGCTAAAATCCGAACTTGGATTTGTATGATAGCATAAGCGATGTAATAAGCGGAGCCAATAAGAGCAAAAGATTCTAGAGAAAGATGCAAATCTAGGATAATTTGTGGTGCCACAATCCAAATAAATGTTCTAAGAAAGAATTCGTATATAAAAAAACAGGAGCTAATAGCCATATAATGAGACCAATGAATAAAATTGGTGATTTCTTTATGATTGCCATAACAATTATTCGGATTCTTTAAATTCTTCGATACTTTTTCTTTCCATTTTTGTAGATTGGGAGAGGCTTTTTCTATTTCTGAAAAAACGGCGACTTGGAAGAAGATTTCGCCTTCATGTACTAACGGTAAATTATTTTTACTTACGATAATTCCTTCTTAGGGTTTAGTAATAGTAACATTTTCTGTACCTCCGAAAGGATCTTTAATTACACATAAAACTTCGCCTTTGGAAATATTCTGTCCCAATTTTAATTTGGAAAAACTAATTCCACTGTTTGAAGCACAAACCCAAACTGTGCCTTTAGTAAAAAAAATATCAAGTATCTTTTTGAAGATGACGTCCTAAGTCGGTTATTATGGTTAAATTTTGCATTACATTAAAAATTCCTTTAATACCTATTTTGATGGCATACTCATCAAAACACATAGCTTCGCCAGCTTTATAGATTAACAAAGGAATTCCTTTATTTGCAGTTAATGCACATAATGAGCCTTTTTCGATAAGGGGTGTCCGAAATTACTGGAGCGTCAAATAAAGCGGCTAATTGTTTAGCAGTTTCGTCATAGAAATTAACATAAATTTAAGTTAAATTATTATGGTTTAAAAGAACTCTCTAGAAATCAATACAATAATTAGCTTTTATTAATTTTCTTGAGTGAAAAGATTGGCAAGATGTGCGGCATGAGAGCTGTATTTAAAGCCTGGAAAGCTTCAATCAAAGTGGATCCGGCCAGTAATGAGATCGTACACGTTCATAACCGGGATAGCAATAAAATTTTCTCGCAAGCGTTTTTAAGAAAGGTTGTTCTAATAAAAGATTAATTATTTTTGTACCATTAAGTTGATCACCATGTAGAAAGGACCTTTTTCTTTTCCGTGAACGACTTTAATATAAGCATGTATATAGGCACACAACTGAATAATTCAGGCAGAGGTAATGCCAAAGAAATTCGTTCACCCATGTAAATCGTTTTATTACAAATTTTAATCGGTGCATTTTTTATAATACGTAAACAATCAGCCTAATAGATTTAGACCAGAACTTCAAAAATAAGCAAATTAAGATGTACTCAAAATTGCTATTTTCTTAATTATCTTACCCCAGAACTGAATTATTTAGCTAAATTTCGCTCTTCCGTAAGCTCATGATTAATTTTTGTCTCAACTCTTTATACTAGGAATGCTTGGATAGAAAGTGAAGATCGAAGTATAATTAAAATTCCTTTTTTCTAGAATATTATATTGAAATTACTTTGAGTGCCATAAAAGCCGATGTAGGTGGTATTAGCGGTCATACCTGACCTACAGCTAAAATACTGGATGCTATTCAAACGTTGTTGAAAGAACACATCAATTCTGGATTATTAATCAATGAGCTTGTTACGTTTACAGGTAACGATATTGCTATTATTTTTTTCACATCAGAAAGTCTTAGGAAATGAAGAAGTGCATGTGGGTTCTTCATGGCAAGCTTTTCTTTCTAAGTACTAATGTAAAAAAAAATAAAGGTAATTATGGGGCGAGCCAAAATTTACTGGTCGATGCACCTTCCGGAAACGTTCGAGGTTCAGGCCCAGGAGTTTCAAAAATTAAATTCACTTTTAATTCTCAGAAAGAACATCGACCTACAAAATCTTTTAATATATTCGCTGGCGATAAATGTAGTCTTGGAGCGTTTAACCTTATTTTATATTTAGTTTTTTCGATCCCATACATAATGGTGGATTACTATTAAGTCTTAAAATACATATGGAATAGACGTTTACCATCATTGATATGGATTATAAGTTAGAAAGCTAAGATCAAATTATTAAACTGGACGTTCCCGCCCGAACAAGCGTTAGATGTCCCCGCTTTATTACAAAATTCCAATCGCTATGCCATCGAAGAAATTCATTTACGTTTTAAGCTAGAAGAGTAGGTAGTTTCTCTTTCAGAAACTTGTCTGAATAATATTACACGAAAATATAGAGGAAAAGATAACCTTATTACAATTATACGTAATCAAAAAAATTTCTCAACCTCGGAAGGAATTATCGAGACCTATGCGACGATTAATTAGATTATCAGTGTGGAAGATCATGGTTCCTATAATATGACTCAATTACCTTCCCCTATTAATACTCCAGTTATAGGTCTTTATTATCATCCGTTATTATCATCCGTTAATTTCAGATATTAGATTTTCTATGAATTAATATGGACAATTTGATAAGCGCTATGTTAACTTTTTTTGTAAATCTGGCCTGGGATTATGCTCGCTATGTTTCGCAACGGCGCACCACAGAAATCTATCGACAAGGCTTTTTAGGTGTAACGATAGCGCAACAGGCAGAAATTGCTTATACAGGGCTAATCGACACTTGGAAAAAACTTAATGAAGAGTTTGAATTAAGAAAATATATAGTTAACAGAAACACGAAAAGGTGTTAATAAGTACCTTAAGATATCCACGTTTTAAAATAGAAAGCTAAATAAAACAGAAAACGATACATCTCAATTAGTAAATTTATTACAAAAACTAGCATATTTGATGTCATTAGAAATCGTGAAAGAACAAATAGTAGCTAATATTGCTAACTATAAAATGATCATCGCCGAACAAAAAAAATATAATCGTAGCTTTAATTTCTTTCAGATGCTATCAACAATTCAGAATATCTTGAAAATACTTATACATTGACACATTAATCATTAATGAAAATTACCGAAGCCAGTGAATTAGCAATCGATTGCTAGAATTAGTAGAAAAATATGTTATCAAGCATAGAGCCAATGTAATGGGGCTTATTACTTCTAATAATCAAATAGAAATCAGAACACATGCTTTTTATGAATATCTAGGAAATAAAGACTATTTCGATCTAAATTACTCTTATTTCAAAAAAAATTTAGTTGAATATGAAGCTATGTCAATGAAGGAAATTTTTTTTCGATAAGGAAAAAGCACTGAAATTGATGATCGTTTATTTCTATTTATGCGCTTTCAGATCTTTATTTATAGAGGTATAATGAAGGTAGATTAGTTGATTTGAAGCCATTGTTCTCTTTAAAAAATGATGAATCAAAAATATTTAAATTGAAAAATTTATTCAGAAGTTTTTGTATTGAGGATCTGGAAAAAGCTAAAGATTTTTACAATAATATTCTTAGCTTAGATTTTAAAGAAGAAAAGGATATGGAATTAGAGCTAGCCATTAGGAAATGGTACAGTTATTTTTATTTATCAAAAAGAAAATCATCAACCATCGACCTATACAGTATTAAATTTTGAGGTTGATGATATTGATTAAGCAGTCGATCTACTTACTAAGAAAGGAATACGCTTTGAACAATACACCGGCAAATTACAAACTGATAAAAAAGGAATATTCCGTGGCAATTTTAAGAAGAAATACTTAAATATAGCTTAGTTCAAAGATCATGCTGGAAATATTATCTCGAAAGATATTTTCATCCGTATTAGTAATATTTTTACTAAATTAAATTACTACAATCATAATTTTTCCTACAAATAAACCTACCTTGAAAAAATATTTTTACGATTGTTGAGAAATTCAAGTTTGAAAAATTTGATAGTTAATAGTACTCCTGCTAAAACTTCAAAAAATGTTAATATAAAGAAAGATCTACAAAGAAAGGATTTAAAAAGGTGCCCTGAAAGTGTGTATGTAACTATGGAATCCAACCTTTAGGAGATACTTAAATCTGCTTTCTAACAATTCGACTTACTTTATAAAAACTACTGATAATTTATAAACTCCAATTCACGATCAAGATAGGTAAGAACATTAATTTATTGATAATATAGTCATGTATCTTTGATTAACATAGGTATTCCTTTACCGTTATTTAATGGTACTATCAATATAATATTCAGTTTAGAAATTTTCAATTAATCATGGAGTTACAAATTTATATAATCTAACTATGAATAAAGAAGAAATTTTTTAAATTACAAAAATTCCGTAACGCTTACAATATAATAATTAATTACTATTAACTATTGAATTTTTGATAATACAACTTTGCAGAAATTGATCTCAAATGGGTTTCAACAATTCTATTTGAAAATTTATTTGTAAAATTATCATAAGCGCTTAGATTGCTTTTTAATTCATTTCTAAAATATAAGGGACAATATGAAATCTTACTTTAGCTCGATCAAAAATATGAAATTTTTATTTCATTGTCTTCTCAAGTTTCTATGGTTTTCTAGTTTTTCTTTGAGAGATGCGTGAAGGAATTTTTTTCCAGCGTATTAATCTTATGGAATTAAATCTTATCAGACAGAGAAATTTGTCTCACGCTATTTAAATTCTATACGATCAACAGCAGAGATCGAGTTTGTGTCATAAGTTCAACTAGTTATTGTCGTGAAATTAATTTTGATGATACGATTTGATCGCCTACTTTATAATGCTTCCAATACTAATATTTTCTGCGGCCTGTCGATCAAAAATTCAGGTTTTCAATTGCTAAAATACTTTTATTATTAAATCTCCACGTTAATGCAATAGAAAAATATGATTTTTTTCGATTATTGAATATCACGTGTTTTATACTTAATATAAAAAAATTTTTTCTTTTTTTTAAACGATGGTATTTTAATAATTTCTTTAAAGCTTTACTTTTGCTAAACTAACTGCTTTCAGAATAAATAAAATCAAATTAGATCCGAATTATTAGATTCTATAAATAATTTGACGTTTTCTTTTCTGTTGGTTTGTTAAAATTCCAAGATGATGTTAGTTTTCTCGTAGTTTCAAAAAAACTTTTGGGTAGTCCGAGAACGGGGTTCAGTGTCGTCATACGTGATTGCAATTGTTTCGGATAGAAGCAATAATGGTAGGGAGCCTAAGGTGTTATCTTTTTTGTCAGTTGGAAGATTTGCTTTGATGAGAGGGACCTCAATTTTTCATAATTCTTCGCTTTAATGTGTAGAAAATCGTGTGTTTGTGCATAATCGTTAAATAAGGTGATGGCTATTTCAAAGCCATCCACTGTGGTACCGTCGAAATCAAAAATCAGGTTTGCCATCGGTTTTCGCTTTACTAATTCCATCTGCCATTGTACGATAGGATGGCCTTTGTCCCTAAGGCAAGGAAGTGCTAATGTTCCGATTTTGCTTCACTGCTGATATAATTTTATTGCTCTTCGGCTGTTATTCTGTTGACAACCCTACAAAGGAATTGAGCGCCATTGAGGATCGTATCGAAATACTCTCAGATCCCCCGATGGGGAATTTAAAAATATTACTTATGGTATTTCTACTAAGGATACCATGGTTAAGCGCTGGTTATTGCAAACGCCCAGTGTTTTAGGGCAATGTCCATCCACTGTTCTTTTATTATTGCTATGGGTGCGCGACTTGTAAAATAACCTTTAGTTTGACTATTTTCTATTTAGACAGTGATTGTAAGAGACAGAGTCCCTTGTAGACACCTCAATGATTTTTATGATGGTGCTCATGGTAGTGATGTAAAAATGTGCTTAGGACATTCTAGAAAATTTTTAGATGCTATTTATAATGTCATTATCTCTGCCTATCACACCGTGGATATTACGACTACAGCCTTTCCCAGATCACCGCTGCTTTTTGGCGAGCATTTGCAATGCATTGACGTATTTAGTAATACAAAATTGACCAATAACTGTTCGCATTTTACAAGGAGTTTATCCTTTTGAGGCACCGAAGAGAGAAATTGCTAAACGTAAGTTAAAAAAAATGGTATTTTACAACGTAATCCTGATTACTTGTGATCATTAAAGCAAACGATTCAACAAAAAGCACCTATGCTTCTCTAAAAATCTATGTCGGTAGTATCCGTACTTGTGAAGATGGTACGGATTGTGGTGGGAAAGTCATTATCGCAGCGCTTTTCGCTCAATCATGCAAAAAAAATCATTGCTGTGGATGGTAACACGGTTCTAACCGGTGGACACAATTTACGAACGCGTGAATATCTTGAAAATGCTTCGGTATATGACGTTAGTATTTAAATTCATGGCCAAGCTGAATTGGCCGCTGATCGATTTGTCAATCAATTATGGCGTTACATTTGTAAATACAAAGAAACAAAAAAGTGAGATTATTGCCGACTTGCAATCCTATTTTCACGGACAGTATCAAGAGAAGCGTATTTACTAAATTTTGATATTAAAAAATTATCGGATCAACTGTATCAGGGTGATATTGCTGTTATGGCGCTTGCGTGATTGCGAGTTGGTATGTTTGCTCCAGGGCAGCGACCTGATAATCAAAGCGAAGTAGCACGAACGTTATTTTTTAAACGAGCTAAAAAAGTAATTCGCATTTCACAACAAGACATCCGTTATCAAACTAAAAAATACGTATTTTAGCTACCGACGAATGCCTCTGGGGATACACTAGCTACTCTTGGGAAATTCCTGCTTAACAAAGGTAATATTTATATTGTCCTCAGAAATTACAAAAGTAGTTTGAATTGATACATATTCTAATAATGTTCTCTTGGAAAGCATGGCTGATAAATTGCATGGAATTGCGCAGAAATTAAATAGCAAACGCGATCATCCCTATTCTCTAGATCGATTGAATCAAGAGTTATGCCAGCACTTGCATCTTGCTTATATTCGGTTTTCTGACAATGTGCCTCGTTGGGATGCGAAACATGCCATTGCCAATCACGCTAAAATTTGGGTGGTTGACGATCGTCTTTTTTATGTGAGTTCTCATAATTTATATCCGTCTAATTTACAGGAATTCGGCTATGTGATCGATAATAAAAAAAATTAATAAAAGAATTTTTAAATCAATACTGGAATAAACTCTGGTACTATTCGAAGACTACTGCTATTTCCAACAATCCAGGAAAAAATTGTTATTTTTTGCATTTACATTAACCTAACGTCTAACCTAACGTCTCAAGTAAATCCAGAAAATATGACTGAGCAATTCACACTTAACATAAATTTAAAAAATATTTTGAATTTTGATCGAAGACGTTTTAGCTCCCATACAACGCATAAGCGAAGGAGACGTATACTTTCCGATTTTTAATAGAATTCCAGTGAGTTAACACGCCGAAAGGAGGTGATATTAATATTTCAATGTTAGAAGATTTTAAGAGGAGCCTGTAAAATGTTAGAATTAAAGTCATTGGTTCGAAAGGAAAATTTATAGAAGAAGCAGAGCAATTTATAGATTATTTTAAAATAAAATCCCAGGGGTCGATAATCTGAAATATTTTTCTACATCGTCTATCCGAAAGATAGTATTTATGGTACGAAATGAGTAGTGATTGGGTTGGGGTGACGATGTAACCTGACTTTATATAGTTTGACGCACAACGGTTGGTAAATCCCTGCCGGTTCAACGTAAGAAGCAATGCATAGAACCGTTTATGACACTTTTGGTCAACATTTCGAGGGGGGGGATTTAAGTGATTACTCCTGAACAGTGTATATGGGTTCTTATTTTGAAAATTGTTTCGAGAAGACTGACTATGATCCGCTGGATAATATCAATTTGGCTCAATAGCAATTAAGTTGTGTATTATTTCAGAGAATCAATGAATTCTGTTGTAAATGTGGATGAAAGGGATATGAATGGTAACTTCACTCCCACAAAAGTCCCGAAAGGCTTGAGCAGGGCATAATTG
Organism: Candidatus Coxiella mudrowiae; assembly: GCA_001077715.1. Taxonomy (GTDB): domain Bacteria; phylum Pseudomonadota; class Gammaproteobacteria; order Coxiellales; family Coxiellaceae; genus Coxiella; species Coxiella mudrowiae. Next base: position 773,789 of record CP011126.1, read on the forward strand.
AAAACGCAATGGTTATAATTAAGTGGTTGATTTTATGTTGATTATTGGCTCCTCGGGAGGGACTTGAACCCCCGACCAAGTGATTAACAGTCACCTGCTCTACCGACTGAGCTACCGAGGAGTGTTGGTAGAAAGAGAAGTCGTATGTTACCGATCAATGAGCTGAGAATCAACTGACTTAATTAATTCAGCAGGATGCTAAACGGTTCTGTAAAGGAAAATTCAGAGCCGTTACCAGGGTTCTTAATGATCAAGCACACTGGATAACCGATCCAGTGCCTCTTTAAGTTTTTCATTGCTAGTAGCACAAGAAAGGCGGATGTGTCCTGGCGAGCCAAAGGCACTTCCAGGAACTACGGCTACATTAGTTTTATCGAGCAAATGTGTAGAAAGTTCGATATCGGAGGATAGTTTAAGTCGTTTAATAGTCTCTGTGACATCTGGAAAAAGATAGAAAGCACCATCCGCGGGAATGCACCTCATGCCCTTCATTTGATTGAGTGCTTGCAAGGTCAAGTCGTGACGTGCTTTGTAAGCCTCGTACATATAACTAAAATAACCACGGTTATAACCTAGAGCGGTAGTTGCTGCCACTTGAGCAATTGAATTGGGACAAGAAGTACTTTGAGATTGAATTTTTTTCATGGCTTGAACAATGGCTTTAGGAGCGGCAGCATAACCAATCCTCCATCCTGTCATAGCAAAGGCTTTCGAAGCGCCATTAATCACAATGGTTCGATCCCGTAATTTAGGGCATGCATTCACAATATTAGCAAAATGATCTTGTCCCCATAAAATGTACTCATAAATATCGTCAGAGAGAATTAACACTTTTGAATACTTCAATAATATTTCCGCTAGAGCTTCTAATTCCGATTTGCTATAAACCACCCCAGAAGGATTGCTCGGACTGTTTAAAATTAATAAGCGGGTTTTTGGTGTTATGGCTTCTTCTAATTGCTGAGGGGTTATTTTAAAATTTTGGGAGAGTGTGGTTTGGATAATAATTGGGACTGCTTCAGCCATTTTCACCATAGGGGGGTAACTTACCCAGTAAGGTGCTGGAATGATTGCTTCGTTACCTGCATTCAATACAGCCATGATGGCATTGTAAATAGATTGTTTCGCTCCATTACTCACAATGATTTCGTTAGGCTCGTAATCCAATTGATTATCATGACTCAATTTATGAGCAATAGCCATTTTTAAAGCAGGAGTGCCTTCAATATTAGTATATTTAGTAAACCCTTGTTGGATCGCTTCTATCGCAGACTGTTTGATAGGATTGGGGGTATCAAAGTCCGGCTCACCGGCGCTAAGACTAATTACATCGTGTCCTTGATTTTTCAATTCCCGAACTAAGTCAGAAACAGCCACTGTAGGGGAAGGCTTGATTTGTTGCGCTCTAGTGGATAAGACGTCGTTCATGATATAAGTTTCTTTGATATTGCAGTCGGTAGAGTAGCGGAAAATAAAATTGTAAACAATGAGAAATTCCTCTCAACTTTAGAGTGGAGTGAGGGGTAGTTAAGAAATGACAAAAACCTTTAAACTCATATCGAAATTCAAACCCAGCGGTGATCAACCTCAAGCTATAGAGAAATTGGTGGTCGGTTTAGAGGATGGTCTGGCGTACCAAACGCTTTTAGGAGTAACGGGGTCTGGAAAAACATTTACCATTGCTAATGTGATTGAAAGGCTTCAACGTCCGGCTTTAATTCTGGAGCCAAACAAAACTCTCGCTGCCCAATTTTATTCTGAAATGCGGGAATTTTTCCCTGAGAACGCTGTAGAATATTTTGTTTCTTATTATGATTATTATCAACCCGAAGCCTACGTACCCAGTTCAGACACGTATATTGAAAAAGATGCTTCCATAAATGAGCACATTGAACAAATGCGCTTATCTGCTACCAAAGCGTTAACTGAGCGCCGAGACGCTATTATCGTGGCAACGGTATCAGCCATTTATGGCTTGGGTGATCCTGATTCCTACTTAAAAATGCTTCTCCATTTAAAAAGAGGCGATCAAGTTGATCAGCGTCAAATATTACAGCAGCTAGCTGAATTACAGTACACCCGAAATGATTTAGAATTGCGCCGAGCAACCTATCGTGTACATGGTGATGTTATTGATATTTATCCGGCGGACTCCGAACGGGAAGCTGTTCGAGTAGAGTTGTTTGATGACGAAGTTGAAAATATTAGTTTTTTTGATCCATTGATAGGTGAAATGTTAAGACGAGTTCCGCGAATCACTATTTACCCAAAAACTCATTATGTCACGCCCCGTGAAAAACTATTAACAACTGTTGATCAAATTAAGTTGGAATTAAATGAGCGTTTGGCGGAATTAGAGAGGACAAATAAGTTAGTGGAACGCCAACGTTTGGAACAACGCACCAATTTTGATTCAGAAATGATCCTAGAGCTGGGATATTGCAGTGGGATTGAAAATTATTCTCGCTATTTATCAGGTCGAAATGTTGGAGAGCCACCGCCGACTTTAATGGATTATTTACCTAAAGATGCATTACTCATTATTGACGAATCCCATGTCACAATTCCTCAGTTGGGTGGAATGTACAGAGGCGATCAGACGCGCAAAGAAACCTTAGTAGAATATGGTTTCCGCTTACCGTCTGCGTTGGACAATCGACCGTTGCGGTTTGATGAATTCGAAAAATTAGCCCCCCAAACTATTTTTATTTCCGCAACGCCTGGCCCTCATGAAAAGCAAAGAAGCGATCAAGTGGTAGAATTGTTGGTACGTCCTACGGGATTGATCGATCCAGAAATTGAGGTGAGACCAGTAGCCACCCAGGTAGACGATTTATTATCGGAAATTAGAAAACGAGTTCAACAAAATGAACGCGTATTAGTAACTACCTTAACCAAGCGAATGGCTGAAGATTTGACTGAATATTTTTCCGAGCATGGTGTGCGGGTTCGCTATTTGCATTCGGATATTGACACCCTGGAACGAGTCGAAATTATCCGCGATTTGCGGTTGGGTGCATTTGATGTATTGGTGGGAATTAATTTGTTGCGTGAAGGTTTAGATATTCCGGAAGTATCATTAGTAGCAATTTTGGATGCTGATAAAGAAGGATTTTTGCGCTCCGAACGATCTTTGATTCAGACAATAGGCCGGGCAGCAAGAAATTTACATGGGAAAGCTATTTTATATGCCGATAAAATTACCGACTCCATAAAGCGTGCCATAGAAGAAGCAGAAAGAAGGCGTCAGGTACAAGTTCTGTATAATAAAAAACATAATATTACTCCGAAGAGCGTCGAAAAGGCAATCACAGAAATAATAGAGGAGGTTCACGTATATAACAAAAAAGGGTGCTTTGTAAGTGAAGCTCAACAGGTAGCTGAAGAAGAAGCGCAATACATTTCTATGTCATTCAAGCAGTTAGCCAAATATTTGCGTAATTTAGAGGAAGAAATGTATCGTCATGCTCGAAATTTAGAGTTTGAAGAAGCGGCATTGGTACGGGATAAAATTCAGCATATTCGAAAAGATATTCTGGAAGTGAAAAATAAGGAAAAACTACATGATTAAAAATATCGACCTTACAAAATAGGTAATGGCTATTGGTTACTAGATATTTTGTTGGTTATATTTTTAGAAACATGAATTTTTATTTGTTTCTTTTTATCTGGGGATAGCTTGCTTTTCTCTGCTGGGTTACTCCGTTTCACAAGGATTTCTTAAAATTTGGATCTTAGTCTCAGCGATCATCATTACTGCCATTTTAGGCTACTTTTTAGCTTATTGGGTGGGCGAAGCTGGGTGATTCGCTTTTAAAGCAGAAGGATACTTTTTGGTTTAAGATTTTTGGTTTAAGAAAAGTTATTTGGTTTAAGCTATTTGGTTTAAGCGAAGAAATTCTATAATTAGGTACGGAGGGAAATCAGTGATTTTGGGAAGATTGGTTCCAGTTATTCGTACTTTTGTTCCCGTTGTCGCTGGGATGACGCAAAATAGGATTATTATCGTTACAGTGTTTTTAATATCGTTGGTGCTCTTGTTTGGGCTGGAGGAATTTCCTTCTATAGGTTATACTATACACTGGTAAATATATTTTATTGGTTGTATTGATTATTATTTTTATGTCTTTATCTGGTATCTGGCACATTATAAAAAAAATCGTTTTTCTAATTCCTCTTCCTTCCCTTTAAGTTGTTCTTTCGTCCAACGGCCCTGGTGCTGCAAGCTTGAAACAAATATATTGCAGAGTGAAAAAACTATCTGGAAGAATGTTGCTGCATGGTAGTTAACGCAATGGCTACTTTGGATCGAGAGGGTCGATCTAAATAATTGCAAATTAATTGCCCTGTTTTTATTAGTCGATTTAAATCAACTCCGCATTGGATTTCCATACCATTTAATAAATAAACGACGTCTTCTGTAGCGACATTTCCACCAGCACCTGGCGCATAAGGGCAGCCCCCGAGACCACCAACGGCGCTATCAATAGTAGTAATTCCTTTTTCTAAACTGACATAAATGTTTGTTAGCGCTTGTGCATAAGTATCATGAAAATGAACGGCTAGTTTTTCCACAGGAATTTTCTCGGAAACTACATCGATCAGCTGCTGTGCTTTAAACGGTGTCCCAACCCCAATTGTGTCTCCTAACGAAATTTGGTAACAGCCTAAGCAAATTAATTTTTCAGCTACTTGGAGTACTTGTTGTGGTGATATATCTCCTTCATAAGGACAACCCAGTACGCAAGAAACATAACCCCGAACAGCAATAGCATTTTGCTTCGCTCGTTCAATTACTCGTGTGATGCGATTTAAACTTTCTTCAATCGAACAATTGGTGTTTTTTCGAGAAAAGGTTTCTGAAGCAGCAGTAAATACAGCAATTTCTGAGGGTTTGGCCACCAATGCGTCGTCGAAACCATGCTCATTAGGTACTAATGCCGTATAACGAACATTAGGGTACCGTTTAATTTTATTCATAATCTCCGTATGATCCTTCATCTGGGGAATCCATTTAGGAGACACAAAGCTAGTTGCTTCAATGACTGATAAGCCAGTCTGTGACAATTGATTAATAAATTTAATTTTCAATTCAGTAGGCACCATGGAAGCTTCGTTCTGAAGTCCGTCTCGCGGACCCACTTCTACGATCGTAACTTTTTGGGGTAGAGGCATCAGGTTACAATAGTTTCTAATTTGGCAAAAGCTTTATAGGGTAAAGCGCGATCTACCCATTTTAAACTGTCTTTGAGTATGCGCTTAATATCTAATTTTGTAAATTCACCTTGTTTAAGTAATTGTTTGCCTGCCACCCACACATCGCTCACTTGGAGTCGGTTAGTCGCATACACTAAATGTGATATGGGATTAAAGACGGGTTGAGTGAGATAAGAGCTTAAGTCCACAGCAACTATATCGGCCAATTTCCCAATTTCGAGTGAGCCAATTTTATTTTCTAATCCTAGTATTTTAGCTCCATTCAAAGTTGCCATCTTAATAGCTTCTTCAGCTGGTAGATGCGTGGGGTCTGCGCCTGATACTTTAGCAGTAAAAGCAGCGGTTCTCATTTCGCCGAATAAATCGAGATCGTTATTGCTCGCTGCTCCATCCGTGCCAATGGCTACATTGACTCCTGCTCGTAGAAGTTTGGCGATGGGAGCAATGCCACTAGCGAGCTTTAAATTAGATTCTGGACAATGAACCACATTGGTTTGCGTTTTTCGAACAAGCTCAATTTCTTTTGGTGTCAGTTGTGTCATGTGCACGGCGATTAGGTGTTGGGATAATAAACCAAGCTCATGCAATCGAGCGAGTGGTCTTTTTCCATATTCCTGTAAACCTTGTTCAATTTCATGTTTTGTTTCATGGATGTGCATGTGAACAGGCAGATTGTATTGTTCAGATAATTTTATAATTTCTTTTAAAGCTGTGTCGCTGACTGTATAGGGTGCGTGTGGTGCTAAAGCCCAGGAAATGAGGGGGCGGATCTCATTTTTGGTTAGAGTTTCTTTTGCACGAGATAAATAAGTTTTTTCGTCTTTGGCCCACTCAGTAGGAACATTCATCACAAGTATTCCAACACAAGCGCGAATACCTGCTTCACTAGCAACTTGAGCAATTGTGTCATGAAAAAAATAATGGTCATTAAAACAGGTTGTTCCACCGCGCAACATTTCAGCAATAGCCAATTCGGTTCCTGTGCGAACAGATTCTGCATTGATCAAAGCTTTTTCAGCAGGCCAGATATGTTTTTGTAACCAATCCAGTAATTGGAGGTCATCTGCTAATCCACGGAAAAGATTCATTGGAGTGTGCGTATGAGAATTGACCAAACCCGGCATTATCACATGGTCTTCCAAATTTAGATAATCTGTGGTGCGATATTTTTGCTTAGCTTTTTCTAGAGATAGAAGGTCAATAATATATTCGCCGCGAATGACTAAAGCATGACGCTCTAGAATTTGATTCTGGGGCGCGATTGGGAGAATCCACCGTGCACTGATGAGTAAATCAATATTTTCCATAAAAAATACCTCCATAATAAACGGATGTCATAGTAACGGAATGATAATGCTCGGTCTAGTTGATATTCTCTGCATCGCATTAAGCAGAAAATCTACCTTTGCTTACAAGCCCACTAAGATGTGATATAATATTCCTCTTTGTACAGAGAGGTAACAAATTGTTTTAATTGGAAAAAACAGAGGAAGCGTCATGGCGGAATTTGCACATGAAATTATTCCCATCACTATCGAAGATGAATTGAAACAATCCTACCTCGATTATGCTATGAGTGTGATTGTGGGTCGAGCATTACCGGATGTGCGGGATGGATTGAAGCCAGTGCATCGTCGGGTTCTCTATGCGATGAGTGAATTAGGAAATGATTGGAATAAACCGTACAAGAAATCTGCTCGGATTGTGGGGGATGTGATTGGTAAATACCATCCTCATGGCGACGTTGCTGTCTATGACACAATAGTAAGAATGGCGCAGCCTTTTAGCCTCCGTTATTTGTTGATTGATGGCCAAGGTAATTTTGGTTCTGTTGATGGCGATGCACCTGCAGCTATGCGCTATACCGAAATTCGGTTGTCGCGATTTGCTGACGCCTTAATGGCAGATCTCGATAAAGAAACCGTGGATTATGTTCCCAATTATGATGAAACTGAAACGGCACCGTTTGTTCTGCCTACTCGTATTCCCAACTTATTAGTCAATGGTTCTTCAGGTATTGCGGTAGGAATGGCGACTAATATTCCTCCTCATAATTTGAATGAAATTATTGATGCTACTCTAGCGTTAATTGATAATTCGGATTTAACTGTAGAAGAACTCATGCGTTATGTACCCGGGCCTGATTTTCCAACGGCAGGAATTATTAATGGTCGTAACGGCATTATCCAAGCATATAAAACCGGCCGAGGGCGTATTTATGTGCGTGCGAAAGTTGACATCGAAGTTACAAAAAGTGGGCGTTCCCAAATTATTGTTTCTGAACTTCCTTATCAAGTGAATAAAGCACGCTTGTTGGAAAAAATTGGCGAATTAGTGCATGAAAAGAAAATTGAAGGGATTTCTGGGTTGCGCGATGAATCCGATAAGCGCGGTATGAGAATGCTGATTCAAGTAAGTCGTGCTAATAATGCGGAAGTTCTACTCAATAATCTTTATGCCCAGACCCAATTGCAAACGGTATTTGGTATTAATATGGTGGCTTTAGATGACGGTCAACCACGCGTATTAAATTTAAAGCAGTTACTAAGTGCTTTTTTACAACACCGTCGAGAAGTTGTAACGCGCCGAACTCTTTTTGAATTACGTAAAGCTCGCGAAAGAGCACATATTTTGGAAGGGCTTGGAGTCGCTCTGGCCAATATCGACGAAGTAATTGCTCTTATTAAAAAAGTGAAAACTCCTAGGATTGCTAAAGAAAACTTATTAGCAAGAGCATGGAAACCTGGGGAGGTGGCGAGATTATTACAAAAAATGGAAAGCGATCGCACTCGTCCTAAGAATTTAAAGCTTGAATACGGATTGCAAACCGACGGTTATCATTTGTCGCCGGCACAAGCGCAAGCTATTTTAGATTTGCGTTTGCATCAATTAACTGGTCTCGAAAGCAATAAAATTCGTGAAGAATATATTGCTATTATCGATTACATTGGTGAATTAATTTCGATTATTTCTGATCCTAATAAATTATATCAAGTTATTCGGGATGAATTAATTGACGTCAAAACTCAATTTGGCGATGCGCGTCGAACTGAAATTTTCGATGTTAAATCGGATCTAACAAATGAAGATTTAATTCCTGAGGAACATTTATTTGTAACTTTGTCGCACGAGGGTTATATCAAATCGCAATCGTTAAGTAGTTATCAAGTCCAACATCGAGGGGGACGAGGTAAGCTTGCTGCAGCAGTAAAGGAACAAGATTTCGTAAAAAATATTCTCGTGGCAAATTCCCATGATACGATTTTATGTTTTTCTACTTACGGAAAAGTATATTGGCTTAAGGTTTATCAAGTGCCGCAAGGTGGTCGCACTTCACGCGGACGTCCGGTCGTTAATTTACTTCCGTTGGCTAAAGACGAACACATTTCTACTATATTGTCTATACGTCATTATGACAAATCTCATTTTGTTTTTATGACTACAGCTCAAGGCTCGGTGAAAAAAGTTACATTAGCTGAATTTTCTCAACCCCGAACGAATGGGAAAATTGCATTAGCATTGAAAGAAGGGGATCGCTTAGTAGGAGTTGATATTACTGATGGAAATAAAGAAGTAATGCTCGTGACTGATGTGGGCAAAGCCATTCGTTTTCATGAAAATGAAGTACGTGAAATGGGGCGCTCAGCACGGGGAGTGCGTGGAATTAAATTGAAAGAAAACCAAAGTGTAATTGCGTTAATTATTGTAAAACCAGGAGGGTATATTTTAACAACAACTATACATGGCTATGGACAACGCACGACTATAGAAGATTACCGACCCACAGGTCGAGGCGGCCAAGGTGTTATTGCCATTCGTGTCAATCGTCGTAACGGAAATGTAGTTTCCGCCGCCCAAGTGTTTGATAACGATGAAGTATTGTTAATTAGCGATAAGGGTACTTTAGTTCGCATCCGTGTGAATGAAATTTCACAAATGGGGAGAAACACTCAGGGAGTTCGATTGATTCAGTTGGCACAAGAAGAATCTTTAGTGGGAATGGAGGCTATTTCTGCAGAATTAATAGGAGAACAGGAATAAGGGTTAAAATATCAGCACAAGGATTTTTTTATGTCTCGTATTTACAATTTTTCTGCTGGTCCAGCCATGTTGCCAGAAACGGTTTTTTGCACGGTAGGTGATGAATTATTAGATTGGCACGGCACCGGAATGTCGATAGCGGAAGTTTCCCACCGTGGTGAAGAATTTAAAAAAGTCGTTGAAGAGTCGGAACATGATCTTAGAGAGCTATTGGCGATTCCGGAAAATTATCGGATTTTATTTTTGCAGGGTGGGGCTCGATTGCAATTCTCTATGGTGCCCATGAATTTAATGGGTAACCATAAGGCTGCAGTTTACGTCGATTCCGGAATTTGGTCCCAACAGGCGATTGAAGAAGCAAAACGTTATTGCAATCTTCATTTAGCGGCGAGTGCAAGGAGTTTCCATTATAAAACCCTTCCTGATCAAGCTACCTGGGATATTCCCCAAGAGGCAGCGTATTTATATTACGTTGATAATGAGACAGTAAACGGAATTGAATTTCCCTTTATTCCTGAAACGAGCTTGACCTTGGTTTGTGATATGTCATCAAATTTATTATCGCGTCCTTTTGACGTCTCGCGATATGGATTGATTTTCGCTTGTGCTCAAAAAAATATTGGAATGGCCGGATTGACGATCGTAATCATTTGTGAAGATTTATTAAATCGAAATCCTCTTCCAGCAACTCCCAGTTTTTTGCATTATGCCTTACACGTCAAAGAAAATTCGTTATGGAATACACCACCGACATTTGCTTGGTATATTGCGGGTTTAGTTTTTAAATGGTTAAAAAAGGAAGGAGGCCTTTCGGCTCTAGCTGAACGTAATGAACGAAAAGCGAAAAAATTTTACAATGCTATTGATAAAAGTAATTTTTATCATAATGCAATCGATCCTAAATATCGTTCGAGAATGAATGTTGTTTTTACCTTAGCAGATGAAAATCTTAATTTTCTTTTTTTGAAAAAAGCTGCAGAAAATGGTTTGGCAAATTTGAAGGGGCATCGTTTGGTAGGCGGGATGCGAGCTAGCATTTATAATGCGATGCCAGAATCCGGCATCGATGCCTTAATTGATTTTATGCAACAGTTTGAAAAACAGCACGGTTAAGAAGATGGACTATTACATTATCGCATCAAATAATTTAAATGGCGAAATTTGTGTTCCGGGTGACAAATCGATTTCTCATCGAGTGGTGATTTTAAGCGCTATTTCTGAAGGACGAACGCAGGTGAATGGTTTTTTAATGGGTGCCGATAACCTAGCTACAATAAGCGCCTTTCAAAAAATGGGTGTCACTATCGAAGTGATCGAAGATGAAAATATATTATTAGTGGACGGAGTGGGAAAGGATGGATTAACTGCTCCACCCGATGTTATTGATTGTGGTAATTCGGGAACAGCTATTCGATTATTAACCGGCTTATTAGCAGGACAATCCTTCACTACTACTCTCACGGGTGACCAGTCTTTAAGGCGTCGTCCCATGAAGTTTATTATTGATCCTTTGGTGCAAATGGGTGGAAAAATTGAATCGGCTGAAAACGTGCCTCCACTTAAAATTAGCGGAAATTCTAATTTAAAAGGGATTCATTATCATTTACCTATCGCAAGCGCTCAAGTGAAATCTTGCTTATTATTAGCAGGATTATATGCGCAGGGGGAAACTTGCATCACAGAACGAGTGCCTTCTCGTGATCACACGGAGCGGCTGTTAACGCATTTTAATTACCCTGTGCGAGTCGAAAATCTTCGTACTTGTCTCTATGGGGGAGGTATTCTTAAAGCAAGAGATATTTCGATTCCTGGCGATATTTCATCGGCCGCTTTTTTCATTGTAGCAGCAACTATCACACCTGGTTCTTCTGTTTGTTTGCGCCAGGTAGGTCTAAATCCTACACGTCTTGGTATTATAAATTTATTAAAAATGATGGGTGCGAATATTGAGATTGTAACTCATCAAGAAAAAAATGGAGAACCTGTTGGTGATATTTGCGTGCGCTATGCTCCTCTTGATGGTATTGAAATTCCGCAAGAACAAGTGTCGCTCGCTATTGATGAATTTCCTATTCTATTAATTGCTGCCGCTGCTGCGCGAGGGCAAACTGTATTGCGAGGTGCCAAAGAATTACGAGTAAAAGAAACTGACCGCATTGCTGCTATGGCAGAGGGGCTGCAAAAGTTAGGAATTAAAGTAGAATCGCTTCCTGATGGACTCATTGTTCAAGGAGGGAAGTTTCAAGGTGGAACGATTTTCAGTTACGACGATCATCGCATTGCCATGGCGTTTGCAATTGCAGGGACTGTAGCAAAAGCTCCTGTGCGTATTCACAATTGTAAGAATGTTAAAACTTCTTTTCCTAATTTTGTTGAGTTAGCGAATGAAATAGGAATGGAATTAAAGGTTCTTTAAATTTAGGCAGAGATCTTTAATCCTTTCCAGTGGAACGAAATATGACTAATCTAAAAAAACAAGCCCCGGTTATTACCATTGATGGTCCTTCCAGTTCTGGAAAAGGGACTATTGCTCTTAGAGTCGCTCAAGCTTTACATTGGCATTTTTTGGATAGTGGGATTATTTACCGTGCGATAGCTTGGGCATTATCTTACTACGGTGTTTCCTTAGCAGACCAGAAAGGGATTGCTGATCTTCTAAAACGACTTCAAATAGCAGTCGAAAGCCAGCCTGTTGTTAGAAAGCTAAAAGTTAGTTGTGATAACCATGATATTACGGAGGCCATCCGAACCGAAAAGTGTGGCGCTTTGGCTTCTAAGGCTTCGGCCTTGTCGGTGGTTCGGCAAGCCCTTCTTAAATACCAGCATGATTTTCGTCGTTGGCCGGGATTAGTGGCTGATGGTCGCGATATGGGAACGGTTGTTTTTCCCAACACTACTCTTAAATTCTATTTTGATGCCGATCCACAAGAACGCGCTTACCGGCGCTATAGGCAGTTGCAAAGACGAGGGATTAATGTTAGCCTGCGTGACATCCAAGAAGATTTGGAGGAGCGTGATCACCATGACGTTAACCGAATAATTTCTCCTACCAAACCCGCAGCGGATGCTCTGATTATCGATACCACTAAATTAAGTATCGAAGAAGTCTTTGTAAAGGTTATGAACCACATCAAAGAGCGGGGACTTGGTTAATTAAGTTAGGGGTCTTGCCTATCTGTTTAGACAGGATAAAATTTAACGATAACCCATACCTTTGGTATAGTTAAAAATAATGTGTGAGTGCATGAGCGAAAATTTTGCTGATTTATTTGAAAAAAGTTTAATAGAAACTGATTTACGGCCTGGTGCCTTAGTTAAGGCTACTATTGTTGAAATTGGACCCGACCGGGTAATTGTTAATGCCGGTCTTAAATCCGAAGGAGTTATACCTGCTTCTGAATTCCGCCACGAAGAAATTCACGTGGGTGATAAAGTGGATGTGGTGGTTGATACTCCTGACAATGGTTTTGGTGAAACCCGCTTATCACGTGAAAAAGCACGCCGTACGAAAGCTTGGAGCCAGGTTGAAAAATCTTATAAAACCGGAGAATTGGTTAAAGGCAAGATCGTAGAACGGGTTAAAGGCGGATTTACTGTGGAAATCAATTCAATTCGCGCTTTTTTGCCGGGTTCTTTAGTAGACCTCAAACCCATTCGAGACCCAGATTCCCTCAAAGATACCGAACATGATTTCAAAATTATTAAGATGGATCGCCATCGAAATAATGTTGTTGTTTCCCGACGTGCCGTAATGGAGGCTGAATCTAGCGCTGAGCGTCTCGCTCGATTAGAGGAACTCCAGGAGGGGCAAGAAGTTAAAGGGATTATTAAAAATATTACTGATTACGGTGCTTTTGTCGATTTAGGAGGCGTTGATGGTTTGCTCCATATCACTGATATGGCTTGGAAACGCCTCAAACATCCGAGTGAGTTGCTTGATATAGGGGATGAGGTTCACGTTAAAGTTCTCAAATTTGATCGCGATAAAAATCGTGTGTCGTTAGGAATGAAACAATTGGCCGATGACCCCTGGTTAAATATTAAACGACGCTACCCCGTAAACTCGCGAGTATTTGGAAAAGTAACCAATATCACGGATTACGGTTGCTTTGTTCAACTCGAAGAGGGTGTGGAAGGGTTAGTCCATACTTCTGAATTGAATTGGACTAATAAAAATATTCATCCCAGTAAAGTGGTTCAACCTGGAGAAGAAGTCGAGATTATGGTGCTTGAAATCGACGAAGAGCGTCGTCGTATTTCATTGGGGATTAAACAATGCAAGCACAATCCATGGCAAGAATTCGCTGAAAAACATCAAAAATATGAAAAAATTACAGGTAAAATTCGCTCCATTACCGATTTTGGCATGTTTATTGGATTGGAGGGCGATATCGATGGCCTCGTACATTTATCCGATATTTCTTGGTCAGAAAGTGGTGAGGAAGCAATTCGTCGTTATAAGAAAGGTGATGAAGTGGAAGCCATTATCTTGGCGATCGATCCTGAACGTGAGCGAGTTTCTCTGGGGATCAAACAGCTCGAAGGCAATCCAGTAGAAGAGTTCCTGGAAAAACACGATAGAGATGCGACCATCCAAGCCAAAGTAAAAGAAATTGAAAGAAAACAAGCTACTTTAGAATTGGGCGAGCAGGTGTTTGGTCAAATGCGCTTAGCAGACTACACCTATGATCGTGTAAAAGATTTGACAGAGGAACTCAATGTAGGTGATGAAATCGCAGTCAAAATCATTAATGTTGATCGTAAAAATCGTCTCATTCAAGTATCTCATAAAGCTGTGGAAGGACGTTCTGATAATGGAAGTCGGACAGTAACTGATGTGCCGACGAAAACTACTTTGGGAGATCTCCTCAAAGAGCAAATGCAAAACAAATAAGAAAAGTAGATCGATAAATTCGATAAATCCTTCAGGTAAAACTGTCTCCTGTTTCTCCCCTTATAAGGGGAGAAACAGCACTATTTCTCTCTTTATCCCATTATAAGTCTCTACAAAATTATTCCTCTGAAGCGCTCTGCGTTTTTATGAGCCAAGCATCTCTTATTAATTTCAGGTAGAATATGACTTGGAAAACTCCTCGAGTAACTGAATGAAGGATGGACTTATGCGTTACATTTTATATCTTTTTTGGATATTAATTATTTTGTTAGGTATTACCTTTGCTGCTCTTAATCCGCAAAAAATAGTTCTCAATTATTATCTGGACACACAAGCCATTTATTTGCCGTTGATAATTTTATTAGCATTGTTGGTTGGTGCAGCATTAGGAATTATCGTTTTGTTGCCTTCCTGGATTAAAAATAAAAACACCGTTCGTCAGCTTAAATATAAGGTAAAACAAATCGAACAAGAAGTGGAAAATTTACGAACTATTCCAATTAAGGATGTTCATTAGTGATCGTCGAAACACTTTTTTTATTATTGCCTGTAGCAGCCGTCGGAGGGTGGTTTGCGGGTCATCGAGTTTCATTTAGAAATAATTCTAAATTGTCGCCCGCTTTGCGCCACAATTATTTTAAGGGTTTAAATTATTTAATCAATGAACAGCCTGACAAAGCTGTCGATGTTTTTATTAAATTACTCGAGGTTGATACAGATACGGTAGAAACGCATTTAGCATTGGGTAGTCTATTTCGTCGCCGTGGCGAAGTCGATCGTGCTATTCGTGTTCATCAAAATTTAATTGCTCGACCCCAACTTGCCAAAGAACAGCGATTTCATGCTTTATCTGAATTAGGGCAAGATTATTTGCGAGCTGGGGTATTGGATCGTGCAGAACGTTTATTTCTTGAGCTCGTAGAAATGGGGGAAGAGAATCAAGGCAGCTTACGATTTTTGTTACACATTTACCAGCAAGAGAAAGATTGGCAAAAAGCAATTGAGACTGCGCAAAAATTATTGGCCTTGGGTGAGCCTGTTCGAGATATTATTGCTCAATACCATTGTGAATTGGCTGAACAACTGATTGATAAAGGACACCCTTCGCAGGGCGCTTATTACTTAAAGAGAGCACAAGCCATAGATCCTAATTGTGTCCGTGCCAGTTTGCTTCAGGCTCGTCAAGAAAGTGCTGAGAAACATTATAAAGAGGCCATTGGATGTTATAAACGTGTCATCGATCAAGATCCCGATTATATTTCCGAAGTGGTGGCAGCGCTTGTTGAATGTTACCAGCATATAAATGAAGAAGAAAAATTGGTTGTTTTTTTTAAAGAGTGCTTAGTGCGATATTCTCGAATTTCGCTCGTATTAGCTATTTCAGATTATTTGCAACGTCAAGAAGGAGAGAAGGTTGCTATTGAGTTTGTAGCCCGACAAATTCAGCGACAACCCTCCTTGCGAGGGCTTGCCCATTTGGTGAGCTTATATCTACTCAATTCCAGTGGCGATACTAGAAATAAGCTATTAATTTTGAAGAGATTTATTGAGAAACTGCTGGCAGATAAGCCTATCTATCGATGTTCCCATTGTGGTCTTTCTGGAAAAATGTTGTTTTGGCTTTGTCCGAGTTGCCAACATTGGAACACAGTAAAGCCTATTCAAGGCTTGGAAGGAAACTGAAATGGAAAAGAAGGCTGAACCTAAAATTATCGTTTCTATTGATGCCGACACTCGGGATCAAGCATATGAAGAAGTGTCTTCATTAGACCCCCAATTATGTCATCTTAAAATTGGAAATATTTTATTTACACGTTATGGGCCTTCGCTCGTTGAAGAACTAATGCACAAGGGTTATCAAATTTTTTTGGATTTAAAATTTCATGATATTCCGCAAACAGTAATTGGTGCTTGTCGTGCGGCTGCGCTTTTAGGCGTATGGATGATTAATATTCATATCTTGGGTGGACGAACTATGCTGGAAACTGTGGTCGATTCGCTACAAAACGTGGCGATTGCTAAAAAACCGCTTTTAATCGGCGTTACGGTTTTAACGAGTTTAGATAGCAACGACTTAAAAACGTTAGGAATTAACGACGATCTATCCGTGGTGGTTTCCCGTATGGCAATGCTGGCTAAAGAATCGGGATTGAATGGGGTAGTCTGTTCAGCGCATGAAGTATCTGCTTTACGTAAACAATTGGGATCAAATTTTTTATTAGTAACGCCTGGTATTCGTTTGGCGATGGATCAAAAAAATGATCAGAAACGTACCATCACACCCGAAGCGGCTATTAAAGCGGGAAGCAATTATCTCGTCATTGGTAGACCCATAACCCAATCTAGAAACCGGAGAGAAACCTTACAAAGGATTACGAATTCGATAAAAAAAGTGATCTAACGAATCATAAACATCCCCACATACCGATGACCCTGTATTGTTCTTTTTAAAATTCAAATGTTCATTGGAGCATTTTTTCTGTACAAGCAAAGCCCGCTGCCGTTAGCAGATATCATCGCACATCAGTAGCTTCACAGAAATTGGGACCTATCAATATCAACACCGATGATATCAGTCCTTTGGTTACCCTTAAGGGGATTGGGTCTAAAAAAAGCGAAATCCGTTGTGGCGTATCGTCAAAAACAGCATAATTTTAAATCGATATAAGATTTGGCTTCTGTCCAGGGTATCGGA
Source organism: Candidatus Coxiella mudrowiae (assembly GCA_001077715.1). Taxonomy (GTDB): domain Bacteria; phylum Pseudomonadota; class Gammaproteobacteria; order Coxiellales; family Coxiellaceae; genus Coxiella; species Coxiella mudrowiae. The sequence goes on from CP011126.1 coordinate 790,636, forward strand.
AAAAAAACTATCGATCGAATCGTTAAAAATAATCCGAATTGCCTGACGGTAAATTCTTTAGAACTTAGTAGTAGCCTGGATTGCCATCCCACAATTCAGGCTATTACTCTGTAATAAATCCCGCTTGAATAGTCTTTTTAACGCTTGTTATCATGTTCCTCTTGTAGTGGATCAATAGAAGTGTTCAATTTTTTAGGTCAGTAGGAGAGGTGAATTATGGAACTATTAAAAAGTGGTGTAATTGCATTTTTAGCTTCGTTATTTTGTATTTGGCTCTTACGACCTTTAGCTATCCGAATTGGGTTTGTGGACCGTCCCAATGGACGGAAATGGCATAAAAAAAATGTCCCTTTGATTGGGGGAATCGCTTTATTTTTTTCTTTTTGCTTTGCTTTATTAGCACTTTCAACATCGTTACTTCCTTATCGAGGAATGTTAGAAGGCAGCAGCATTTTAGTGCTTATGGGCGTGGTAGATGATTTTAGAGATTTAAGTTCTAAGCTGCGCTTGGTGGGCCAATTATTTGCGGCATTGCTGATGATTATTTGGGGGAATGTGATCCTTTCTAATTTGGGTAATTTATTTTTTGGGGGGGATTTGAAAATAGGTTTATTGGCAATACCTTTAACGGTATTAGTGGTATTAGCTAATATTAATGCGATGAATATGGTCGATGGTCAAGATGGCTTAGCCGGGGGTGTTGCTTTAGGACAAGCGGTTTTATTACTCTTTTTAAGTGCGCAGTTACAATGCTTTTTGGATTTTCAATTCTTATTTATTTTAATTATTTTGCTAATTGTTTTTTTAAGTTTTAATATGCGATTTCCCTGGCGCAGACATGCCAGTATTTTTTTGGGAGATTCTGGAAGTACCTTTATCGCTTTCCTATTAGCGTGGTTTGCAATTGACTTATCCCAGAAAAATTCTGAATTGATTAAGCCTATGACGATTCTGTGGATAATGGCTTTCCCTCTTTTCGATTTGATAAATGTCATTGTCTTGCGAGTTCGACAACGAAAGCCCATATTAGTAGCTAGTCGGGACCATTTTCATCATGTCCTACATGTGGCAGGTTTGAATGCTTCTTTATCTACTTTGTTATTATGTACTTTATCCTTTATTTTAGGGCTGATTGGATTGGGAATGAGTTATCTCAGAATTTCTGATGCCTGGCAGTTCATTTTGTGGATAGCAGCTTTATTGTTATACATTTACATTGTAGAACTCACTCGCAAGCCTCTGATTACCAGCGTCAGCTTAGAAGCGGTGACGACTCAGGAAGGCTGAAAAACGACTTTTACTCAGTTAATTTATTTATAAGTAGTAAGGAGCTAATTCTATTTCTTCCCTGACTCCCAGGGTGAGGAATGTTCTCTTCGCCAAAGCGTGCTAGGAAATGCACTTAGTAAAAGTTTTTTAGAAAGGAAGGGATAGGGTGAATTAATCTTGTATCTAAAAAATCATTTTCGGAATTTTGCTTTCTCTTTGGTGATTATACTCAATTACCGTTTCGATACTAACCTACTCAGAAAAGATAAGGACATCCTTATTTTTTTATTTGATGGCTCTATTTGATACTAAAAAAAAGATTTTTTCGTGAGTAATGAAAAGAGTACGAAATTTCCATTGGGCGAAGTAATCGCTTTTCTTAATGCAACTGCATTTCCTTCAATAGATGAATTTTTCAGATAGTTGTTAAAAAAAAATCTTTAATAGCATGGTGATAGTTTCAAATGTTTTTTCATCCAAGAAGTTCTCATAATTTCCATAAAATTAAGTTTAGTTTGGAGTATCTGATTCTTGAGTAAACGCTTCGAAAAGATCCACCAAATGTTGTGAATGGACTTTGTGGAAACTTTCAATTATAGAATGGACATCTTTGAAACGACGCATAAAAACTCCTTTTAACGTTTTCATTTAAGACTTAATATATCGGGAATTTGTTGTAAATATTTAAGAATTTTATCAAGTGATTCTAAATTTTTAATTTCGATAGTAAGATTGATGTAACAACAATTTTCTAACTTATTCACATAGCTTTTTAATCCTAAAATTGAAATATTTTCATTAGTGATTGTATTAGTAACCTCGCGAATAATGCTAGGCTGATTATCAGCGATAATCATAACATCGATGGAATATTGTTTAGGTAAAGATTCATCCCGGTGGATTATTGTGACCTGCTGGGGACGATATTTAAGAGAGCCTGCTGGATATTAAAGCAATCTTGATGATGGATGGTTATTCCTCGTCCCTGAGTAATATAACTAACAATAAGATCGCTTGGAATGGGTTGGCAATACCGGGCCTAATTGGGTTAACAAATTACCTATTCTTTCCAGGCTGATGTAGGGACCAATTTTTGTTTGAAGCATTTCTGGTGGTGTAAGAAATGTTTGAGGCTCTGGAGTTTTTTTCTGAGGCTCGAAGGTAGTTCAATACCGACTGGATTTCTAATATCGCCTGCACCAAATAGCGGCTAACAAATCTGTTACGAAAGCGAAATTAAAAGAAGATATAGATTTGATTAAGAGCCTGTTTGTGAAAACCGGTTTTGGGATACTTTTTTCCCAGATTGCTTCTCCAGAGATTTTGAAATCCTGCTGTAATCAGGGTCCAGGTAGGGAAAAGCTCAATCTTCCATTTGCCATTTAAGTTGACTGACCATAGGCGATTAGATAATGGCGCGTAAAGATCCATAATTTTTTAGGCAATATCTTTTTGTAAAGAAGAACATTGATTGCGTAAAAAACGTAAGGTAACTAATCGCTCTGCTAATTTGATGAGTACGATACGAATATCGTCCACCATCGCCAATAAAATTTTCCACAGATTATCAATGAAATTTTTTGTTGAGAAAATTCACTAGCTCGAAGCGATATCTGATCAATAATATCCATGTGACAGACACCAATTTAATTACAGTGTCATCGATTTGGCTAGTTAATACCTCATTTTATTCTTTCAATTGTGTAAAGGCGGGATAAATTAACGCAGCAGCGAGTGTCTGATTATCACAACGGAGGTGTCGCAATTCGGAGGCGATGGCTAACCCTTTTTCCACTAGATCTTCTTTGAGCGCGGGATCACTTAATTATTCTGCCAATAAACAGGCCGCTCTTAACAGATGATTGTTTCGTTGCTTGTCTATTTGAGGCAACCATTGTTGAACTTTTTCTAACATTTTGTAAATAATGCTATGGCTTCTATATGATTGCTGTGAGGGAACATATCAATGAGACCTATATGGTTTTTAACAAATAACTACCCTTTAATAATAAATAACTACCCTTTTAATAATTCTTTCGCATCTTCTGCCAACGTTGTCGGATTGCAAGAGATATATACAATGTGTGGGTTATAACATTGGTTTTTACTATCCATTGTATGAGTGCTTTGGCGCCGCTACAGGGAGGATCTAATATGATTTTATCATAACAGGCGTTTTGCCAATTCTTCGCTGTAAGGGGAATGGAATAAATCTTCACAAAAAAAATCTGCATTTGAAATAGAATTATTTTGGATATTTATTTCTGCTTGTTCGACAGCGGTAAAATCGGTTTCAACTTCTACAACGTGCTTCACATATTTAGCCAAAAGTAATGAAAAATTACCGATACTACAAAATAAATCAATTAGTAGTTGTAGTTGGTCCTGAGACTTTAAATCAAGCACCATTAATGCTTGGTTAATCATTTGCAGATTAACGGAAGTAAGTATTTATTTAAATAAATTGATGAGGTAGAAATTGGATGGCGAGTTTCTTATTTTCTAAATGATAAGTTAAAGAATTCTTTTCTTTTTTGGCCAATACCAAATAAATGCTATCGAGTCTTTTAGGCTGTATTCTTTTAGGCTGTATTCTTTTAGGCTGTATAAATAAAGTATTAATTGGTATTCATTAGAAAAAGCGCAAAGTTTTTTCAGATCGGAAGGAGGAATAGGTGAAAGGTGTCTAACCGATAATAGCAGCTTGTTGATCACCCACTGCAATTTTTATTTGAGCAATCTTATTGTGTATTTCAAGTTGATATAAGAGTGTGCTAAAAACTCCAATATGTAGACTGATTTGAGGGGTCTACAATTTCACAGCGTTGAATATCAGCCACATAACGAGCATTTATTTCGCGAAATCTGATCAAAACTTTATCTTTATTACATATTTTACGATCAATCGCGCTTTTCGACGATAACCCCAGAGAGAACTTTGAATGGGTTTCATGAGTAATGCTGGTTGAATGCATTGCGAAGATAATGTTTCCAAAAGTCGTTCGGTTTTATAATTAATTTTCTGATCCTCTGAAGGATTTTGGAGTTCACAGGCCACCACATACGTCAAAATTGGCAGCATTGCGGTTGTGCTGTGCCAGCGAGTTTATTTTGTTGCATTGAATTTCTCATAGTCTGGACACTTCACTTCACCGCAGGCACAATAGTACCTCTATGAGTCTAGCCATTGCCATTCTGGGCGCTATTATAGCCATCTTCAGTATCATCATTTTGCATGAGTTAGGGCATTTTGTTGTTGCCTGTGCCTGCGGTATTAAAGTATTGCGTTTTTCTATTGGCTTTGGTAAGGCACTTTGCAAATGGAAGGGAAAGAGTGGGACGGAATATATTTTGGCTCTCTTGCCTCTAGGAGGCTATGTAAAAATGTTAGGAGAGGGCGATGAGATTACATCTGCTAAAGATGCCCATCGTGCCTTCAATCAAAAACCTCTTTTTATCCGAATGCTGGTCGTTCTTGCTGGACCGTTCACTAATTTTTTGTTAGCGCTGATTTCCTTCTGGGGGGTGTATCTGATGGGCGTGACTCATACTCGACCTATTGTGGGCGAAGTTGTCCCCCATTCAATCGCAGCGCAAGCAGGAATCAAACCAGGTGACGAATTAGTAGAAATCGATGGGAAAGCGATTAAAAACTGGCAGCAGGCTTTAATGGCAATAATTGCTCTAATGGGTGATCGGAATGAAATGGAGATGATGGTTAAGCCTCAAAATTCCTCTCAAGAAAGTTTGCGGAATTTGGAATTATTGAAGTGGAATTTAGATCAGCGCAGTCCAGATGTGTTTAAAAGCTTGGGTTTGCTTCCTTATCAACCGCGAATTCCTCCCGTCATCAATTCAGTAATGAAAGGGTCGCCAGCGGAAAGAGCGCAATTGCAACAGGGTGATCGCGTGAAGGCGATCAATGGTCAGCCCGTGAAAGACTGGCTAGAAGTGGTTAATATCGTCCGACAAAAACCAAATGAGAAAATTCAACTTACAGTAACGCGGAATGATAAAACTCATCTAATTTCCTTAACAACGGGTAAAAAGTATATGGAAGAGACAACGGTAGGTTATTTAGGTGTTTTATCGCAACCACCCCCTCAATGGCCTGATAATTTAATTTACAAAGAAGAGTATTCGTTCTGGGGAGCTTGGCGGTCGGCGGTAGAGCAAACTTGGCGGCTTTTGACTTTTAATGCGATGGTTATGGTAAAAATGATCATCGGCAAGGTTTCTATCCACACCCTTGGAGGTCCCATTACGGTATTTCAGGCGGCTGGGAAAGCAATCCAAGCTGGATTTCAAGTCTATTTAGGCTTTATTGGCTTTATTAGCTTAACAATTGGTTTCATTAACTTATTACCCATCCCAGGATTAGATGGTGGACATCTTTTGTTTCAGATAATTGAGGGTCTTTTTCGCCGTCCTGTACCTGAACGCATTCAAATTATTAGTTTAACCCTAGGTGTGGTATTCTTCATTTTCCTAATGGTTCAGGCGACAATTAACGACATCGCTCGTTTATTCTCGTTTATTTTTTAAATCATAAATTTGACTCATCTTTTATTGAATGTCTCAAGGGAGTTGTTAAGTTATTTCTAAAAAAATTAGAGAGATATTGTCATTTTTTTGCATACTCACCAATAAATAAAAATAATTTACCATATAACCCATTGAAAAATAATTTTACGATAATTTTTCTCTAAATTCATATTGTAGAGAATTTTTGTTCTCAATTAGGGAGCTCTGTTACCTTTAAATGATGAGTTAATATGGAAATTCGTCTTGGTTTTAGAAAAAAAAGAAATATAGTTTTACAGGATATGTTAGACCGCACAGGTCAGATAGCAAAGGTGAGCTTTAAAATAAACAATCACGGAGGATCTTTTATGAGAAAAGCAACTTGCTAGTGTTGTTGTAATTATCAGGCTTATTATGCATATGTAAAATCTTGCTGACTATTTTTACGGGGACTTCTCTCCCAAGTCGTTATACGGCTAATCAGTCGTTGCAATATCCATACTATATGTCTTAATTTAAGTAAGATCATTTTGATAAATTTATTTCCCCAAACCTGTCCACTATTCTTTATGGATGGCGGGTTTTTTTATCGTCATTGAGTTGAGGATGCTTTTAAGAATAGTTGCATTCTTTGATATTTTTGTCACAAAATGGATTTTACGCAATAAGTCAATGAACATTAAAGGGATAGTGGTGGCTATGACGCGAAGTAAATGCTTTTTTATAGCTCTTGAAATCGAAATTCTCCTCTCTTTTTTCTAGTAGGCAGTTGTTCCTCGTAGTCGAGAAGTCATAGCTGCGCAGTAATCTTTTATAGGGACAACAGCATGCTCTCATAATGTATTTTTACGGAAATATGACTGTTCGTTAAGCAAAATCGAGCTTGCTGAGGAACGAGGTGATCCTGATGTGCAATATGATTTGGGTTATATGTATTTTTATGGGATTGGAACTGTGCGCGATACCGATGTTGCGCTGCTTTGGATATGTCGAGCGGCAGCTCAAGAACAACCTTTGGCGATTCGAGCTACCCAAATTCTAAATCGGAAAGAATATCTGATGATGGGTGAGGTAAGCGGTCCTACCTAAAATGCTACGGGTCAAGTAACATCCAAGGCTGTTCGTCCTTCACTCCATAGGATAGAGTCAGTGTCTCAACTTAAGCAATAAGCAACTGGATATTCATGGCGCCAATACCCGGCCCGGGTACCGACGGAGCCTTTACATGAACATTTTCCCAGTTATCGAAGTAAATCATCACAAAAACTTAAAAAAGGCAATCGGAAACGCGGTCTCCACAATTAACTCAACGGGCCACTCCTCAAACAGCGTTGAGTGTGGCAGAGAAGGCTTTACTTAACTTAATTCATAGGGTGGACTATACCATCCTAATTGATGGCAAGCGTTGATTTGCCCACTATCAAAAGTTTTATTAAGCAGCATGACTTGTCGAAGAAGGCAAGCTATGTTTTGTGGGGGGTCTTCTGGAGGACACACAAATGGTATATGGTTCTCTATGGCTGTTTTAAAACTCCTGCGGAGGCTATAGTTTTCATTCAACGGGTACCTAAACCAACCCCCTGCTGGGTAAAATCCCTAAGAACTGTGAAACTAGAGATTCAGGTACAGGTAAGAGCCTAAAAACTGGTTATTTTTTCATTGTTTTGTTGGATTTTGCGGGAAATCCGTATATAGTGACAAAATTGTGATCCACTACTACGAGGAGTACCCATGTCAGTTCGGTCTTTGACTGCGCAACCTAAACCTTTTTATCTCATCTTTTTCATCGAAATTTGGGAACGATTTGGATTCTATGGAGTACAAGCGCTGCTCGTCTTATACATGGTCCAACGATTGGGTTATCAAGATAGTCATGCTGACTTCCTTTTTGCTGCTTTTAGTGCATTAGTTTTTTTACTTCCCTGTTTAGGCGGATATATAGGTGATAAAGTATTAGGAACTAAACGGACGATTTTATTGGGTGCAGTAGTTTTAGCACTGGGCTATTTATTATTATCCTTGCCAGAAATTTCCAGCCATCATCTTGCACTTCCCTTAGCTTTTATTGCAGTGGGGGTGGGGCTCTTCAAAGCCAATCCTTCCAGTTTGCTCTCAAAAGTTTACGAGGAGACACCTCATAATCTAGATAGTGGTTTTACCTTATATTACATGGCCATTAATATCGGTGCAGCCATTTCAATGAACCTCACCCCCATTTTAAATAAAATTTTTGGTTGGCATGTGGCTTTTTCTGTTTGTTGTGCTGGAATAATCCTTGCTATTTTGAACTTTCTTTTTATGCGGAAGACTATAGTTGGCGTTGGGTCTAACCCTGACCAAAAGCCTATGCGCTGGGATTATTTTAGCTATGTTTTATTGGGAACAGTGGGGTTAATCGTTGGGAGCAATTTTTTATTAAATCATTATCAAATGGTGTCTTGGCTTCTTTTGGGTGGGACTATCACTTTACTCTTCTCTTATATGACGTTAATTGCTAAAGCAGCGCCGGAAGAACGAAAAGGGATGTTTTTATTTATAATTTTATTCACTCAAGGTGTTGTTTTTTTCGTATTATATTTCCAAATGCCAACGTCGTTGTCATTGTTTGCTTTGCGCAATGTTCATCACTCAATACTTGGCATTCCGATTCAAGCGGCTCAATTTCAAATGCTAAATTCATTTTGGGTAATGGCAATGAGCCCAGTAATGGCTTGGTTTTACCAGGGATGGCATAAACATAATCGGGATTTATCATTACCAGCTAAGTTTTCATTAGGAACGCTTTTAGCTGGATTAGCCTTCTTATGCTTGTCATTGGGTTCTCTCTTCAATCACCACGGAGTAATTTCGGGTATGTGGTTGGTTTTTTCCTATTGGTTGCAAAGTACTGGAGAACTTTTGGTAAGTGCTCTTGGTTTGTCCTTGGCGGCCCGCTATGTGCCACAACGGTTTATGGGATTCACTATGGGCCTTTGGTTTCTGTGTGCTTCGATCGCTAGCATCATTGCAGGCAAAGTAGCTAGCATCGCCAGCATTCCTGCGAATATTTCCAAAGATCCTTATTTATCATTGCCTATTTATAACCACTTATTCATAAAAATTGGTTTAACGACGGTTGCTATTTCACTGGCCATGTTTACTTTGGTACCTCTTCTTAAGAAACTAACGGGAAATGACCGACAGGTAAGTGGTGAGCAAGTGGCGGATAGCTTATCGGAAAATCAGTTGGCGGAATTAGTGAATAATAAAGCCTAAGTAGCATCATCTTAGCTGGGACATTTTTCCCCTCCAAGGCCCCTAGACCTAGGGCCTTTTGCGCTTTCTTCTCTTGTCTGATTTCGGTAGACTAGAATCAATAATCATGTACTTAAAGACAATTAAACTCGCAGGATTTAAATCATTCGTTGATCCTACTTTAATTCCCATTCGTGGTGCCATGAGTGCCATTGTTGGACCTAATGGGTGTGGTAAATCGAATGTGGTGGATGCAATTCGTTGGGTCATTGGTGAAACCTCAGCGAAACAGTTGCGAGGACAGTCCATGAGCGATGTTATTTTTAATGGTACTACATCACGTAAACCGGTGGGGAGGGCTTCTATTGAGCTTCATTTTGACAATAGCGATGGTCGAGTAGGGGGAGCATATGCCCAATATGCTGAAATTGCCATTCGGCGAGAAGTAGAGCGCGATGGACAATCCAATTATTTTGTCAATGGAACGCATGTACGCCGACGCGACGTGGTGGACATCTTTTTAGGAACGGGGCTTGGGACTCGGAGCTACGCCATCGTCGAACAAGGAATGATATCCAATCTTGTCGAAGCAAAGCCTGAAGAATTGCGGGCGTATATCGAAGAAGCTGCGGGGATCTCCAAATATAAAGAACGTCGCCGTGAAACAGAAAATCGGATGTGCCACACTCAAGAAAATTTAGGTCGAGTCAATGAGATTTGTGAGGAATTGGCTAAGCAATTGCGTCATTTGAAGCGACAAGCGAATGCTGCAAAGCGTTATAAACTTTATAAAAAAGAGGAACGTTTATTAAGCGCCCAAATTAAAGCATTACAATGGCAAGGATTAAACCGTAAGATTTTAGAATTTGATCAAATGATTGATCGACAACACACATTACGAGAGGGAAAGCAAAGTGATCAACATCATATCGAAACCGAAATAGAAAAAATACGAGCACAATTAACAGAAATAAATGAAAAATATCAGGAAGTTCAGAAAGAATATTACGGGTTAGGAGTTGACATTGCCCGCTTGGAACAACACATTAAAGATACGCAAGAAAAAAATCAGCGGTGGCAAATGGAATTAGAAGAAAATGAAGGCGTTTGGAAAGAATTGCAAAACAATACTGCAGAATGTGAAGAACAGATTACTGAGTTGAAAGCGGAACTAGAGCGCTTAAAGCCCCAATCATCTACTATTAAAACCATTGCAATTACTGCTGCACAGGCCTTAGCAGAGGTGGAAGCGAATATGAATCGGTGGCAAGAAATATGGGAGGCTTTCCAAGCTGAGACGTCACAAATAGCCAGTCAGTTTGAAGTGATGCGCACGAAAAAAGAGCATTGCGAGCAACAATTAACTGAATTAGAAAAACGCCGTCAGCAATTTCAGCAGAATTTGAATCAGTTACAGCTTGAGAAGCTGCATAGTGAAATTTCTCCTTTGGAGGATCGATCGGCAATGCTAAGCAAAAACCTCAAAGAAACCCAAGCTCAGTTACAAACCTTTGCTAATGAAATTGCACTCCAACGAGAAGCGAATAAGGTGTTGCGTGCGGAATTGCAAACCTTGTATCAGGCTTTACAAGCTACGGAAGCGCGTGCGGCTTCGTTAGAGGCTTTGCAAAAATTGGCCTTAGAAGACACTAGTGAAGGTGTCAATAAATGGCTTTCCCGTCAAAGTTTAAAAGAGAACCCTCGATTAGGTCAAAACTTAACAGTAAATTCTGGGTGGGAAATTGCCGTAGAAACTGTATTGGGCGGATATTTTGATACAGTTTGTGTGGATTCATTGGAAGCATTTATTTCTCCTGTGACTCAACTCTCTGCGGGTAGGCTCACTCTCGTGGATCGAAGTACAATATCTGCAGAACCGTCTCAGGACAATAAAGCAACCCTTTCCAGCCAAATAAATAGCGATTGGCCTTTTCAGCATTGGTTAGCGGGGATTTATATTGCTGATTCTTTAGAGGAAGCTCAGCAATTGCAGCCTTCATTGCAAAATAATGAATCTGTGATAACTCATGAGGGAGTATGGTTAGGACCAAACTGGATCCGTATTTCTAAAATGCAGCATGCACAAAACGGATTTTTGGTCCGAGAGAAAGAGTTGAAACAATTGAAAAGCGACATTATTGAACAACAGGAAAAATGTAACGACCAAGAAGCACTTTTGAAGGAAGGCGAACAAAAATTAATTCAGCAAGAAGCAGATCGTGAATCACTGGTTCGGCTTTATCAAGAATTAAGTTCAGAAGCGACGACAATAAAAACTACCTTGAGCGCTAAAAGAGCGAGGTTGAAGGATGCCAAACAGCGACAGCTTCACCTGAAAGAATCGCTAAGCGATTGCGAGCAGAAAATAATCGAATACCAAAGGAAATTAGAATTCATCAAAACCAAAGCTCACTCCTTGAGCGATTCCAAAAAACAATTGATCACCCGGCGTGAGGAATTATTGCGGGAACGCGATCATTATAAACAAGCATTAGTTGAGCGCCGAGAAGAAGATCATCAAAAACGTAAAGAGGCTGACGAATTAGAACTTCGTTTATCGAGCAGTGAGGATCAATTGAATTTATTAAAACAAACCATTGTGCGAGATCAGCGACAATTAAAACAATTGACAAAGCGGCGGGAAACATTATCTCAGTACTTATCAGAAGGAGACAAACCTTTAGAAGCATTGAATCAAGAATTACAAGCACAATTGGATAAGCGATTGACTATTAAAAAAAAATTGCGTGAAGTCGAGGAAAATTTAGAAGAAATTAATCAAACTTTACATCGTCTTGAAAGCGAACGTTTCGCCACACAAAAAGCACTTAATGAAACTCAAGCTCAATTAGAGGAGTGTCGGATGCAACGGCAAACGGTAAGTGTGCGTCAAACTACTATTCAAGAACAATTAAATGAAAACGGATTTAATTATGAGCAATTGATGCGCGAATTACCTGAAGAAGCTGAAATTAATACTTGGCAAGAAAAACTCGATCACGTGGTGGAGCATATTCAACAAATGGGTCCAATCAATTTAGCAGCTATCGAAGAATATGAAAATATTAATGAAAGAAAAAGCTACTTAGATAAACAACATGCAGATTTAACAGAAGCTTTAGAAATTTTAAAAAATGCTATTCATAAGATTGATCGTGAAACGCGTGCTAAGTTTCAAGAAACTTATGATCGAGTCAATCAGCAATTTCAATCATTATTTCCATGCATTTTTGGTGGGGGTCGTGCAGCTTTGGGAATGACGGATGCCAACCTATTAACTACAGGTATTATTGTTCGTGCGCAACCACCTGGGAAACGAAATGTTACTATCCATATGTTATCCGGGGGTGAAAAAGCATTAACCGCTGTTGCTTTGGTCTTTTCTTTATTTCAGCTAAATCCGGCACCCTTTTGCGTTTTAGATGAGGTGGATGCACCGTTAGATGATATTAATGTTGGGCGCTTCTGCCAGTTGCTTAAAGAGATGTCAAAAGAGGTGCAATTTTTAGTAATTAGTCATAACAAAGTAACCATAGAAATGGCCGATTATCTGATGGGTGTCACCATGCAGGAGCCGGGTGTTTCACGCATCGTTTCCGTCGATATGAAGGAGGCTATTCGGATGGTGGAGGTGGCTTAGAAGGGATAGGTAAATTTTATGTGGTTCACTTTATTTTTAATATTTCTGTTGATAGGGGGGGTGTTGGATTCTATGGATTCGTTAGTGAAGACGGTTGGTAGATCGTCGGAGTTACTGTCCAGAATCATTGCTCTCGAAAGATTTCCAAAATGGCAAGGCGGAAATCGATATAGACGATGCTTTATTGTGACTCTCTATCTAATGGCACCTCCAGAATATACTTATAATGGGTATGAATTTATTGCAGGCCTTATTAGCAGCCGGCTTGCAGTATGGTGAGAAAAATATTTTCATCTGAATTGTCTAAAATGGGTAGTTTTTCTTGTCCTAATTTGGGTTGTTATTTCTTTTATTAAAGCGTGTGCCGGACCCAATGACGGCTTTTAATAGTATGTTAGAAACGGCAAGGGCAGTTAAGTGAAGATTTGGGTGGTAAAGTGTGGGATGAATTAAGAGCGGAAACCTTTAAATATGGATAAAGTTGCACAAATTCGAACTCGGATTCGTCATTTTGAAGAATCTCAACGGATACAGGATTTTTTTTGAAGAAAATACATCAGTTAAAGTATAGGTAAAACGTGGCGGTTCCTGAAAAGATTCGCAAGCAGGTCAAGCAGTTACGTAAAGAGATTAACGATTACGATTATCGATATTACGTTTTGTCGGAGCCTGTTATCCCCGATTCGATTTATGATCAGCTTTTTCACGAATTAAAACAATTAGAAGAAAAATATCCGGAATTAATTGTGTCTACCTCGCCCACGCAAAGAGTAGGTTCTGAACCACTTAAAACGTTTAAAACTGTTTTTCATGAAATTCCTATGTTATCTCTAGATAATGTGTTTGACGAATCAGGGTTGCGGGCCTTTGATAAAAGAATTCGACAGCGATTGAAATCGAACGGACCCATTGAATATACTTGCGAACCTAAAATGGATGGTGTGGCATTGAGTTTGCTTTACGAAAAAGGTGAATTGATTCGTGCCGCAACGCGGGGTGACGGCTTTGCCGGAGAAGATGTTACTCAAAATGCCCGGACTATTTCGACAATTCCTTTGCAATTACGTGGCCACGATTTTCCTCGAGTCGTTCAGATACGGGGGGAAGTATTAATGCCGCGAGAAGGGTTTGAAAAATTTAATCGTGAGGCAGAAAAACGAGGAAAAAAAGTGTTCGCAAATCCCCGCAATGCTGCTTCAGGGAGTTTACGCCAATTGGATCCACGAATTACAGCGAAACGCCCTTTAATTTTTTATGGTTATTTCCTAGGACTAGTTAGAAGTAGTGATTTACCCCAAAAACATAGCGACGTTCTGGTGCGATTTAAAAAATGGGGGATCCCAGTTATTTCTGAAACGATGGTAGTGGAAGATATCAAAGCTTGTTTTGGTTATTATGAACATTTACGAAAAATTCGGGACATGATTCCTTTCGATATCGATGGCGTGGTTGTGAAAGTTAATTCTCTTTCTTTGCAAGAAAAATTAGGTTTTGTATCACACGCACCAAGGTGGGCAATCGCTTATAAATTTCCAGCTCAAGAAAAAATGACTGTGGTAAACGACATTGAATTTTATGTGGGACGAACGGGTGCGGTAACGCCAGTAGCGCGATTGGAACCCGTTTCCGTTGGAAGGGTAACGGTCAGAAATGCTACTTTGCATAATTTCAATGAACTTCGTCGAAAAGATATTCGTGTGGGTGATACGGTTATTGTACGCCGGGCTGGCGACGTGATTCCCGAAATCGTTGCGCCTTTATTAGCAAAACGGCCCAAGAATGCCAAAGTAATAAAAATTCCCACTCGTTGTCCGGTATGTCAGGCGGAAGTTATAAAACCCGAAGGTGAAGCCGTAGCTCGGTGTATGGGCGGTTTATATTGTCACGCTCAATTACGAGAAACCATTAAACATCTTGTTTCGCGCCGAGCAATGGATATTGAGGGGTTAGGTGACAAATTAGTCACTTTGTTTACTAATGAAAAATTAATTAGAGATATAACGGGCATTTATGAACTGGATAAAGCTGCTCTTTTGGCTTTGCCTAGAATGGGTAAAAAATCTGCCGAAAATTTATTGACTGCCATTGAAAAAAGTAAAAAAACTACTTTACCACGATTTTTATATGCGTTAGGAATCCGCGGAGTTGGTGAAACAACAGCTCGAACTTTAGCTCAGCATTTTCAGGAACTTGAACCACTAATGAAAGCTTCTAGTGAGGAGCTGTTAGCTATTAAAGATATTGGCCCAGTCGCCGTTGAGAATATTAGAGGTTTCTTCCAACAAAAATATAATGTTAAATTAATCAATAAATTAATCCGACTTGGCATTCAATGGTCAAAAGAAAAAGTGACCTTGGAATCACGAGTTGCTGGAAAAACTTTTGTGTTATCTGGTAGTTTAAAAACCTTAACACGGGACGAAGCAAAAGAAAAAATTGAACGTCTTGGTGGTAAAGCTAGTAGCAGTGTCTCTAAAAATACCGATTATTTAGTGTATGGGAAAAATCCTGGTAGCAAATACGGAAAAGCAAAGGAATTAAAAATACCTATCATTGATGAAAAATCTTTTTTAGAATTGCTAAAAAAATAATCAAAAAATATGCTCTCCGATCGGTTTTCGGAAATTATTAACAAAAAAAATTATTTTTGATATTTTTATCGTACAAAAATAATTTTTATATAAAATTAACTTATTAAATTTTCAATTATCAATTCTATCAAAAAAAAATTAAATTTCTATGTCCTATAAGAATAGAAAAGTAGAGATATCGTTATCCATCACCTAGTTTAATTAATCTATTTCATCCAGTTAAAATGGTTGTATCCCTATCCAGTATCTTTTACAAAAAATAAATATTTATTTAAAAACTAAATACTTAAAGAAAATATATTTTATAAATTGTAAAATAACTTAATAAAAAATTATTTTAATTTTAATAGGGAAATTTTATATAAGATTTTTCGTGCTCTTATAATTCATGATAGAATTAAAAATATCGCAACTAGCGCTAAATTTATTAGGACTAATGAATTTTCGGAAACTATTTCGTATGTTTATAATCAAATTATAGAGATCAATTACGATAAAATAGAATCTAAAGAAGATGCAGAGGAAAAAAAATCGAGAATGTTATATTTTTGATAATTTTTAGATATTTTCATACATAATAAAAAACTAGCTTTATTTTTTTTATAAATTATGTAAATAATTTTTGTATGAATAGAAATGTATCAAAGTAAATAGATTTATTTTTTTTTAAGATATCTGAAGACTACTTGATAGAAAAAATAAACGGTCCGTTACGTTTTACTAAATATATGAATGATGAGGCTTGTGAAATACTATGAAGTGATATGGTTGGTTATCTCAGTTTCTTTAAATATTATCGTGATAGCAGAGACCCAAGATATAGCGGAAGAAAAGAAACGATTAAATTTTTAGTTCTTATGGCTAAAAAGATTTTTTCACTAGATGCTCATAAAAGCAATTTTTTTTATTAGATAGAGTTAGTAAATCTATAAAAGATTTAGCTAAAAAATTAATTAAAGTTACTCCAGATGCTAATAATCTTAAAAGATATTAGTGAGGGGTTAACCGAGGAAATGATTGACCGTGTTATTGTCTTATTAGTTGCGAATAGGTTTGAATTTTCTAAGCTTGCCGACACTGAATATAAAATTGAAATTGAGCGAATTTTAAATCATCAGAAAGGACTAGATAATAAAGAGCTCTCAAATATTCTCAAAGGAGATAATGGAGAGCCTGATTTGATTATGCATGCGGAAGATCAGCCAATAAATCATCTGTTTTCCAAAAATTAGAGCTTCAAGTTCCTCCCGATTTATCGTTTTTGGAACATAAGACTCTGTCTTCCTCTACATCAAATACATTCCCACCAACTTCGTCAGCGCTACGGTCACCACTGCCTCCAGCGCTTCCACCATTTCCGCTAAAGGAAAATCACACTGTTACAAACCAAAACAATCAATCGCAGCAGACGCCTAAAGTAGGCAATTTTAGCTTGGCTGATTTTAGTAAAGTGGAATTAAAAAAAATTCTAGAGAAAGATAAACAAAAAACTTCCTCTGTTTCTGATGAACTCGACCTAAAAACAATTTTAGATTTTAAAAACAAATTAAAAAAACTTAAGATACCAGAGAAATCAAAAGAGGAACCACCATTGAATGATGTGGCATCAATATTAGTAAGCCGTATGGCTATGGAATTAAGTGACTCTGAATCAGAAAAAGGATCAGGAAATTAGAGTTCAGATGAATGGTTTGATTGAAAGGAGGAACTAGATCCCCCCGAAGGGAAAAATGGAAAAGAGAAATCATCAGGTTCCTAAACTTCGGCTGAAAGCGATCAGACAAAAGCAGGAGAACAATTTCGGAACGACCAGTCTACATCGTATTCATCGTCTACAGTTGTGCCTATAGATCAAGTTACAGAGGTGGAATCGCGAGTTACTCGAAAACCTAGTTGGCTAAAAAATTAATTCGGATTGTTTAAAAGAACTTCTAATGCTATTTCTGGAAGAAAAACTAGTGTTAAAAAAAGCTGATCAGAAGGAAATGTCTTCCCAGACGGCATCAGAGAACTCTTTTTCGAAATAAACTAACTAAAATGAGATAAAACAATGGCTACACAATTTTGGGAAAATCAAAAAAATCGATAAACTATATTATGACTATTCCTTATATTATGACTATTCCTTGCGCTCCTTGATTAAGGACGCTGGTACAAGAGAAGAATGTAAAAAAATCTTTACTAAATCGTGGAGCAACATGTAAATGAAAAATTTAAAGTGGTCAAGATTTGTTCGATAACCTACAAAGGGAAAGAACGGCGTATTTTGTTTAATTACGGTTTATATTTCTTTCCAGGATGGAAAAGCTTTAGTGGTAATAAAGACAACCTTTTAGAGACAAGTAATTTTGTTAAAATATACCAGGCCTATTATAGTTTAACATTGGATGACAAACGTGAAGTCGTTCAAGTGTGTCTAAAGTGGACATGGTTGTAAAAGCGCAAAAATTAGAAAGCTCACGAAGGGTCAGCTAATTTTCTTAAAGAAAGAAAAAGAAGATATTGAAAAAGAATTAGAAATTACACAACAGGCCCATGGGCATAATGTGAGTTCTGTTCTATTCAGAAAAACAAAAACGGGTAAAGAAAAAACTTAATTATGCTATGGATAAATTTCAAGGAGTTACGCTTAAAAAAAATCTTGAAAAACAAAGTGGAACTGGATTTAAATATCTGTAGTTGTTTATTAATTGACCAAAAAGTAATCAAAGAAATATCAGAAATATCAGAAATATCAGAAATATCAGAAATATCAGAAATTCATGATAAGGGTATTCGACATAGAGATTTAAATCCATCCCATCAAATATTTTATTTGATCTTGAAAGAAAAGAAAGTGTAGTTTTAGATTTTGGTTTGTCTGAAACTCAGGATAGTTTTTTGCTAAGAGCGATACTTAAATATTTGTCGTACGATATACAGTCTAAAAAGACTTTTACCTTTGAGGATGATCTCTATGCAATAGGCGTTTCGTTAAAGAAATTATTTCAGTTGAGTAAAGAAGAGAAATCTTATTTGAAAGATTGTGATCTAGGTTGGCTATGCCGACTGTGGGCTATACCGACATGTATCAGAAACTTAATGATCGAGTCTATGACGGATTTCAATCCTAATAGAAGTACAAGCCAGGAAATGACAGATATTTTTTCTGGTATGTATATATATAAATCTTAGTAAGGGAAGAGTTACTAAGGCTTAAAAACGGATTAGAAAAAATTGAACCCTGTGAAGAGAAAGAAAATTTACTAACCTGTATTAATTTAGAATTAAAGGAGAAAAATTTTATAGAAAAACCAAATCATTCTATTGAATGAAAAGTTGCAGAATGAAGCCAAAGCCTTACTACTAAGCCTTACTACTAATTGATGAAAAAGAAAAACAAAATTCACACGGATTATTTTAAGGGCTTGAAAGGATTCTCAATGATTGTGATTTACCGATTTACCGAGCTCTTTATATAGAATTAAGGCTAAACTCGGCTATCAAAAAAGACTTCTTTTTTATTCTGCAATGTAGATTAAATACTCTGAAAAGAGCCGAGTAAGAAACATCTTTGTACTGAGGGCCCTCTTTCATTTAAGAGCGATTAAAGCTTGCGTTATACTTTAGGTTATATTAATTTGCACATATGCTGAGCTCTAAGCTATAATATGAAGCATACAACAAAGGGATAAGACCATGAAATTTTTTGTTATTATTCTTATTTTATTGGTTTTGATAGGCGGCTACGCTGTAGCAACTTACAACAGTTTAATTGCCTTAATAGAAGCAATTCGCAACAATAACAAACAAATCGATATTCAATTGGACCGACGATATAAAGTATTTGAATCGTTAATCGATGTTGTTAAAAAATACATGGATTACGAACGTTCCACTTTAAAAGACGTGGTAGCATTACGTAACCAAGCACAAACGGCGAAACAGGCAGGTGACGATGATGCCCGTATGAAGGCAGAGAATAAAATATCCACGATTCTTAGCGGATTACATGTCGCATTTGAGCAGTATCCTGATCTTAAAGCAAATCAAAATGCAATGCAGTTGCAAGAGACAATTGTTAATACTGAAAATAAATTGGCTTACGCTAAACAAGCTTATAACGATAGTGTTGAACATTACAATGCGAAGAAGAAAATGGTCTTTCCCTCAATAGTTGTTCGTACATTTCCTAATAAATTAGATTTTGATTTTCCTTATTGGCAATTGCGGCCGGAAAAAATTCAGGAACAAGAGAATTATAAAGTGCAGTTATAGGTCTCTATATGGGTTCTATTCATGGTTTTAAATCAACTGCCGTTGATTGGCGAGAGTCATTACGACGAAACCAACGGCGAACCGTTTTAGTTATTATTACTTTTATATTAATTTATTTAGCGATTGGGCTTCTTATCGATCTCTACATTTACGAAGGCCATTATCCAATGGCTACGGTTCCCCAACTTTTTACAGCGCTAATTACCTTAAAAATATTTCCCACTGCTGCATTTGTTACCGGATTAATTGCGCTATTTTCTTTGTATGTGACATTTACTTTCCATCATAAATTAATGCTTCTTGGTACCGATTATCGGGAAATTACTTCCAGCACTGCTAAAACTGTTCAAGAAAAGATACTTTATAATGTCGTAGAAGAATTAAAGGTCGCTGCGACGCTTAAATTTATGCCTAAAGTTTATATAATAGATGCGGATTATATGAACGCGTTTTCTAGTGGTTTTGCTGAAAAGTCGGCAATGGTTGCTATTACTAATGGCCTTTTAATGAAATTGGATCGCAGCGAATTAGAAGCTGTTATGGCACATGAAGTTAGTCACATTCGCCATATGGATATACGCTTAACTTTAACAGCTTCTGTGCTCGCTAATATTCTTTTGCTTTTTGTGGATATTCTCTTTTTTAGTGCTCTTTTTGGTGGGCGTTCCCGAGAAAATGGAGCGCGAAATCAGTTAGTTATTTTCATATTAATGTTGCGCTATTTATTACCTTTAGTAACTATGCTATTAATGCTTTATCTAAGTCGGATCCGAGAATATATGGCTGACGCGAGCTCCGTAGAATTAATGCGTGATAATGAACCTTTAGCGCGGGCACTATTAAAAATTCAAGACGATCATATACAAAATAGAGACGAATACGCATCTCAATATACGCGAACTCCCCATGAAAGCGTTCGGCAAGCGGCCTATATTTACGATCCAATCAAGGCGGGTATCGAACCCAGAAATTCATTAAGCGATCTTTTTTCAACACATCCTTCCCTTATTAAGCGTTTAGCAGCTATTGGGTATAAACTTAAAAGGTAAGCTGCATTTTCATTCCTGAAGAGGAAAAATTAAGAGTTTCGCAGTAAGATTAAATAACATTCAACAGGTTCTTTTTTTTGTGTGTGTAAGAAATAACGTTATTGAATTGTAATATCTCAAAATTATTTTCTTTTCTTTGATAAGGGAGATTAGATAATTTTTAGAATGGGCATAGGGCATAGCGAATCATTTGTTTTAACTTATAAGTGAACTTATTAGTTCTTTCCACAGAAAATGCGGAAAAACCTCCAAACTGTAAGGTTTTTGCTTCTTTAAAAATATCATAAAAATTAATGAGTTAAGTAAATAGATCTGTTACTAGAAAATCGAGATCATGATATTTTTAAAAGCCTCTTCTTCGAATGATTTATTTTCAAAAGGATATTATAGATATTTTTATTTTTAGCTATCAAAAGAATTTTTTCTGAAAGATCAACACCGATTAATTCTTTTGCTAATGGTTTAAAATATTCGCCACAGAGACCTGTTCCACAGCCGAAATTAAGAATTCGTTACGATGGGGGTATCATCTTCTTCAAGTCATCTTCAAATTCGTTTTGAATAGCTTTATAGAGTTCTTATGGAACTGGGTATTGAAAATGTAAGGTCCAAATGCTAATCATAGGTTGTTAGCATATTCGTCGAAAAGATGTTGAACGTAAGCCTTGGGCGTCGCTAGGGAGAGTTTATTTCTTCTTTTTCGGGATTGAGGTTTTATAAGTTAAAGCTTTTTTATAATGTTGGATCGCTGGGTTTGTTTTATTTATTTATTTTTAAATAAATGGCGGCGATGTTTAAATGAACTTCTAAATAATCTATTTTTAATTCAAGTATTTGTTTAAAATAAGCAATTGCTTCACGATGTCGTTCTTGGTACATGTGCAACACACTGGTATTGTAATAACAATCTATGGTTGGCACTTTTCTAATTGACAGAGATAATGAGCAAGAGCAAGCTTATGTTCTCTCCTCGCTGTATGTACATAAGTGGTAGCTAGAGCATAATGATAATCAGGCTGATTGGAATTCAACGAAAGGGCGTTAGTAAAATGATTAATTGCTTCTTGAAATTGATTATTTTTGATATAAGCAAGGTCGCAGTCATATTGGCGCAGGTATTTTCCGGCTCGAGTTCTATATGATTTTTTATAATAAGCAATAGCTTGAGGATAATTTCCTCGATGTAAATAAATGTGATCCAATTGACTGATCGCTTGAGTATAGCGAGGAGAAATTGCAAGTGCTTTTCTTTAATTCAGAAATAGTTTGATGATGATTTTCTTGCTTAATCAAAAGTCGTGCATAATTATAATGAGCGTTGGCGAAATTAGGCCGCAACGCAATTTCTTATTAGATACTCCCTTTCAGCGTAGTCCCATTTTTTTTCTAAAAAAAGCAATTACCGGTATTTTTATAGGCAGTAGCATCGTTATAGGGTTGGAGTTGAATGGTCTTATTATACGTTACAGTTGCCTCAATGAGGGTGTTATTGGAGAGACAGGATATTGCCTCTACTATTTTGGAAAGCGGGATTTTCTTCCGGTTCTAATTGAACAGCTTGATCCAGATAGATAAGCGCTTCATTCTGTCGCCCTAATTCGGATAGAATAATTCCTGAACCATGGTAAGGCTTCTGTTTCAGTGGGATCTTCTTGAAAAACCTCTTGATAATTTTTCAAGGCCTTTTTGAGCTTTCCTTTCTGATATTTTTGCAAGGCGCACTCAAGAAGCTTTTTGATCATATTGTTTGTGAATCGCTTGACTCAATTGATAAACGGTCATGGCGTAAATTATACGCGGATTATACTGCATAATCACAATAAAATTTGGGAAAATGAGCCAGTATTCAGGGCCATTGGCTCCTTGGAGCTGAACCAGTGCTGATGTTTGAGAGGGAGAAATTGGAGTTGAGGAGTCTATTCCTTTATTTTTCAAATAGTTAATGATCCTCATTTTCTTTGCTTTTTTGGAAATCAGCGAGGATCTCAAGGGCTTTTGATGAGTGAGTGTGCATGCGATGGGTTGATTCTTTTGCCATCCATGGGTATGCAGAAAATTAGCGACACTAACGATGGCGTCATTATTGTCTTTCATAAGGTCGATACCACCTTCTTGAGAATAATTCACTACATAGTGTCGATAGGCGCTGGGCATGAATTGAGGAATACCAATAGCGCCTGCATAGGAACTTTTTATTAAAAAAATGGGTAATTGTTGTTCTTCGGTCAGTAAAAAAAATTGAGCAAGTTCGTGCAAGAAAAATTTGGCACGAGCTTTGTAATGAAAAGCTAAAGTGGTTAGGGCGTCTAAGGCGGAATAGTTCCCAACTTGTTGAGCATAATTGGTTTCAATGCCTATAATGGCTATGATAATTTCAGGAGGGATACCATATCTATGGTGAGCATACTCTAAGGCGTGTTGATGGGCTTTCCAATAATTGACACCATCCTGAATATGCGTTTCTGTTAGAAAATAATCGCGGTAAACCTTCCAAGGTTTTGCTTCGTACGGATGGGTAATCTTATAGATGACTTCTTGATTGTATTTAGCGTGAGAAAGGATATTAATAAGTTTTTTACGCTCAAATCGATAATGTTTTACCATATAATTAATGAACGTATTGGCTTTCAAAGGCAATTGCGATGCCTTAGTGGGTTCAGCAGCAATGGCGGTGGTACTGAATAATAAGATATAGAGTGCTGCCAGAAACTCTTTTAATAACATGTAAATCCCTCTTTAATTAGAGTTCTAAATAAACGCATTAGGTGTTTCCAGCAACTACTCTGCCTAAATTAACTAGGCCATAATTTTTTATGTGTATGTATCGACATGATAATACCAAATCCGGCCATTGTCGTAATAATAGAACTGCCTCCATAGCTAATAAGCGGCAGGGGTACACCGACAACTGGTAAAATACCAACAACCATTCCTGTATTAACTAATGCAGACAAAATAAATGTTAAACTTAAACTTCCGCTTAATAAACGGCCATAAGTATCCTGAGCTTGATTGCTTATATATAAACAGCGGATAAAAATAACTAAGAAAAGGGTAAGCAAGATAAGACAGCCAATAAAACCAAGCTCTTCGCCGCTCACGGCAAAAATAAAATCAGTCGCATGAGCCGGTAAAAATTGAAGATGTGATTGTGTCCCATGTAGCCATCCTTTGCCAAATAGACCCCCAGAACCGAGAGCGATTTTTGATTGTATAATATGATAGCCGCTTCCTAAAGGATCCCTTTCTGGGTTAAAGAAGGTTAACACCCGCTCTTTTTGGTAAGGATGCATAAAATGCCAGAAGAGGGGCGTACTCAACGCACCTAAAGCAAGAAAAACCAAAATTAATCGCCAATTTATTCCGGCTAATAATAAAACGGACCAGCCTGAAATTCCTATGATTATGGCGGTTCCCAAATCAGGTTGTTTCGCAGTTAGAATAGCAGGGAATATTAAAAGTACCAGAGAAAAAAATAAGGGTGTTTTCTGAGGGGGTAATTTTTTATTACTGAAATAATAAGAAAGCATCATGGGCATGGCCAGTTTCATAATTTCAGAAGGCTGTAAATGAAAAAATCCCAAATCAAACCAACGTCGTGCCCCTTTACCAATATTTCCAAAAGCCAATACGCTAATTAATAGAAACAATCCAAAACTGAATGCCCAAGGTGTCCATTGATAATAAAATTTCGGAGAAATATGAGCAAAGAAGAACATCACCATAAAACCGACTAATAGCCAGGATAGTTGCTTAATCATAACACTCAAATTTTGGTTGCTGGCACTGAACAAAATAAAAAGACCAAACACAGCAAGAACAGAAACCAGAACCACTAGCCAAGGATCAATATGTAATGACTGCCAGCGCAGCTGAGCGACTCGTCGTTTAAGTTGCGTTTCGTAATTTAAGGGACTAAATGGGATTAAGTTTTTGATCATTCCTTTTTGGATGTTTTAAAATAATAATTCATAATCTCCCCCGTCATTTTATCAGCCATGGCACTATGCTCAACCACTACTGCGACGGCAATTTGCGGGTGTTCTACTGGGGCGAAAGCGATGAAAAGATGATTATTGCGTAGTCGTTTGGGAATATTGGTTCGGCTTTTGTCTTCTTCGTGTTGATGACCATAAACTTGAGCGGTTCCGGTTTTAGCTGCAACAGAGAATCCCGGATGTTTGCCAAAAAATTCAGCACTACCCCAAGGTTTATCGACTACATCTTGCATAGCATGGATGACAATATCCCAGTTGAGGGGATTTTTTAATATCACCGGCGGCTCTGAAATAGGTGATTGGACTTTTTCATTTCCATTTGGCATGATGGTTTTTAATAACAACGAGGGACGATATCGTTTGCCCCGTTCAGCCAAGATGCTAACCGCTTGAGCCAGTTGCAAAGGGGTAACAAGAAAAAATCCTTCTCCAATACCTGTTTCTATGGTGTCTCCCGTATACCAAGGGTAACCTTTGAATCCCATTTTCCAATGTGGAGAAGGTACAAGCCCGGGGACCTCTTCAAGTAAATCGATGCCTGTTAAGTAACCAAAACCAAAGCGATGTAATATAGCGTCCATGCGTTCAATACCTAAAGCTACCGCTAGGTTATAAAAATAAACATCGCACGAAACGGTAATGGCTCTACTTACATTAACCCATCCATGTCCTCCTATTCGCCAATCGTGATAAATATGGTGAGTGTTAGGCAGTTGAAACCAACCCGGATCATAAATTTGATATTGTGGGGTTATAATTCCCTCATCTAACCCCATTAACGCTAAAAAAGGTTTCACGGTTGAGCCAGAAGCAAACTGCCCCCGAATGGCCCTATTGTAAAGGGGGTGGTCGGGTGAATTTAGCAATTTTTGGTATTCTTCTTGACTTAATCCCGATACAAAAGGGTTGGAGTCAAAACTGGGATTAGTGACTAGAGCTAAAACTTGTGCCGTGTCTGGTTGCATAATGACGATAGCACCGCTTTTATCACCCAAAACCTTTTTTGCTTCGGCTTGTAATTTACTGTCAATAGTCAAATAAATAGTATCCCCAGGTACAGGGGGAATTTCCTTTAAAATACGTACGGCCCGTCCACTGGCATTGATTTCAGCCTCTTCAGCGCCCATTTTTCCATGAAGTTGTTTTTCATAGTATTTTTCAATACCGGTTTTTCCAATCACATCATCAGTGGTGTAACACTCTGCACCAACTTGATGTAATTCACGGGGATTGATTCGCCCCACATAACCTAAGACGTCGCTGGTAGTATCGGCCAGGGGGTAATAACGCATCATTTGTGTTTCAATACGCACAGTCGGAAATTGATAACTGTTAACATAAAAACGAGCAACTTCTTCGTTAGTTAATTTATATTTTATAGGAACGGGTTGATAAGGACGGTATTGATATAAAATATGATGAAATTGTTTCACTTCTTCGTTAGAGATTGGAATAATTTTTGTTAATCGTTTTATTATTTCATCCAAATGCTTAGTATCATTCGGAATAATAACTAATGTATAAGCTAGAATATCCTTCGCCAAAAGTACTCCATTTCGATCGAAGATTAAACCGCGGTTAGGTTGGATAGGTATAACATTTAATAAATTATCCTGAGACAATGTGGAGTAGAAGTAATGGCTTTTAATTTGGAGATAAATCAAGTGTCCTATAAGAGCGAAGACAAAGAAAAGAATAAAGAAAAACGCGCTAAAACTACGATTTTTAAATAATCGCGTTTCAAATTGAATATTTTTAAGGGCCAATCGTACTTTTCTCATACGTTGGTATTTTGTCATTAACGATGATAAGGATGATTGGCCATATATTCCAAGCTCTATAAATTTGCTCTGCAATAACAATACGAACTAATGGATGAGGCAGAGTTAATTGAGTAAGGGAACAAACCCAATTGGCTTTTTCAAAACAAAGAGGTACAAGTCCTTCTGGACCTCCAACTAACAAATTTATTGCTCGACCTTTGTCCCGCCAGTCCGCCATTTTTTGGGATAAAATTAGTGTATTAATTTCTTCCCCAGTTCTATTAAGAACGATAATTTCACCCTCTTTAGAAATGGCTTCAAGCAGAATTTGGCTTTCTTTAAGAATTATTTTTGCGAGATCGGCGTTTTTAGTCCACCTTAATGCTGGAATTTCAATAAGATTTAAAGCGAAATTCCGAGGTAGACGATCAACATAATTGACCCAATCTGATAACCTTTTCCCTATGGCAATGAGATTAATCTTCATAACGTTAACGAGCGTTTTCTACCATACTCCACAACTTTTCGAGACTATAAAAATTGCGGACTTCGGGAAGCATGATGTGGATAATCACATCATGTAGATCAATTAGGATCCATTCTGCTTCAGTTTCACCCTCTACTCCAAGAGGCCGTACTCCATTTTCTTTCGCTCGGCGAATGACCTTATCAGCTAATGCATTAGCGTGGCGTTTTGAAGTGGCACTACAAATGATGACATGATCGGCTAGATCGGTTAGGGCCGTGACGTCGAATTCGCTGATTTGTAACCCTTTTTGCTCATCTAAAGTATTAATGACTAACTTAACAAGTTCACCACTTTTCATTGGCTGTGTATTACTCCATAAGGTAAAAATTCTCAATCATAGCTGGATTCCTCATTCCGAACAAGCTGGATCGGGGGAAGAGTTAAGGGCTACTCGTTAAGCTCAAAATGTTAGCCGAAAATCCCGCAGAAGAGTCAAATAGGAAATAAAGAGGATTTCGGCTGTACGTTTCCAGACTCCTGGGAGTATTAAAGTATGACAATACCTTACAGGTGCGGACTGCATTGCCAAACAGCATGTCTTGCTTGCCGATAATCGTGGTAGCAACCGTACTGGTGCATCCCGAAGAAATGACAGGGGGACGACGGGTAAATACCACAACTTACGTACCGTAACCTTTCATGATGGCGCCAATGAAGATCTCCCTCCCTATCGGGAAACCCGAACAGGTTGATAACAACCCAGACCCCTCGGCGATAAGAATAATATTGAGCTAATTGAGTAGATTTGTTGATTTGGGAGTTTTGCCCTGGTGTGGATAAAGTCGAACTCACAGGCAGCTAGTAGGGAAGCTACTAACAAAAGGGAAGCTACTAACAAAGTTGAAAAACACGATTTTAATTTTCCCATATATTTTCTCCTCATTCCCTACATAAAACTTTAGCATATCCTTGTCCGTAAATTCGCCTACGTAAGTTATAACTAATTAATAATTAAAAAGTTATTAATTTTTTTTAAATCCAGCGCATTTATCGATAAAGACCATACTTTTTTATGTATTCAAGTACGCTTTTAGGGAGCATGGATTCTACAGCCGAGTAATTACCTTTCGCTAAATAACCTCTAATTTCAGTGGCGCTAATTGGGTAAGTATGAAGTTGTTGAAACAATATTTTTCCTGAGAGAAATTCTGCCAGATCATCAGGATCTTCGGTTCGATGTTGGAGTAAGATTTCTAACCATTTCGCGGTAGGTAAATAGTAATTTTCTCGATTTATCACGATCAAATGACAATAGGTTAAAAATTCTGTATAGTGGTGCCAGAGATTAAAATCAGCAAAAGCGGCGGTGGAAAGAATGAAACATAGGGAGTGATCGGGAAATGAATTTCGTAAATATTGGAGAGTATAAATGGTATAAGAAATTTCTTTTCTTACAACTTCGACATCATTAACAGAAAAAATAGAACGATTACTGATAGTGTGTTTTATCATTTCTAAGCGGTCTATTGGACTGGCTATAGGTTGTGGGCGATGAGGCGGTTGTCCACAAGGGATTAATTGAATGTTTTTGAAAGTAAGTTTTTCTACTAATTGACTAAGAATGTCTATGTGTCCGTTATGAATTGGATCGAATGTTCCTCCAAATAATCCTAATAATGGGAAGCTCATCGTAATTCCTTCCCTGCAATAGCTAAACTTAATGTCTCTAATTCTTGCCAAGCATTGCCAGGAATTATCCCCTTTATAATCCAATCTACTTGTTTTGAGTGTTGCAATAATTTGGCAATAAGTTGGGGATTGAGGCGTGAGAGCGCCATTTTCAAAGGTTGCTTACGCGTTTGCCATTGCGATGCTAATAATTGTGAGAGGGATTTTCCATTTTTAAGTTCCTTAAAAAGCATATAAAGGTTGCGTAATTCATGGGTAAGCGACCACAATACTAAAGGAGCAGCTTCTTTGTCGACAAACTTCAAAGCTAACAAAATTCGAGTAACTCGTGATATTTTACCTAACAATGCAGCTTCTGTTAAATCAAAAACCGTAAAGCATGCGTTATCATTAATGACAGTGCTTACGGATTGTGGGGGGATTGGTTTATTTTGATAAAGTAAACGCAATTTTTCTATCGCTTGTTGGGTGGCTAATAAATTTCCTTCTGTCAATTCCGCAAGAAGATTTATACTTTCCATGTCGACAGTTAGATCAAATTTTTTAAAACGTTGTGCAATCCAGGTCGGCAATTCTTGAGTGGATATTGGCCAAAGTGGGATAACCGCCCCTAATTCAGAAACAGCTTTATACCACCTGGTTTTCTGTTGTGTGGCTGTTAGTTTGTTAGTAACAATTAGCAATCGTTTGTTAGGTGGTGGGTTCTCCAAATAGCGTAGTAATATTTGAGTTCCTCTCTCGTCAAATTTTGCTTGAGGGTTCCGTATTTCAATAAATGTTTTCTCACTGAAGAGATTGAAATTGTCGATAGCAGTGTCGAGTGCTTTCCAATTAAATCCCGTTTCAATAAAGAATAATTCTCCTTGCTGGAAGCCTTGCTGCCGGGCAGCCTTTCGAATGCTATCCCGAGTTTCTTGTACCAAAAGTGGGCTGTCTGCACATATAAGATAAATGGGTAAAAGTGATTTTTGGTTTAGATGGGTGTCAAGTTGCTTGGATGATATTTGCATTTTACCTCCAGTTTTGCCCTTGCCCCCTTCCGCAAACGGAAGGGGAAATAAAGTTCCTCACTATCTCCTATGGGGGGACGGGTGGGGGAAAGTAACTAAATCTTTATAAATCAAAGACACCATCGTTCTGGTCATCTCTTGCTTCATTAGTCGGGTAGCGTTAGGAGTATATATTTGATTAGTATTTTGTATTAACCGACGTCGTAAAGTTAAATTTTTAGGACCCATTAATATTTGCCCGTTGACTGTTTCTAAGTCAAAGTCAACACTTAATAAATAAGTGTAAAATGTTCCTGTGCTGCTATATAAAATAGCAGGGATGAGAGGTTCCCAATTGATATTAATAATTCGAAGGATAACCGGAGCGTCTTCTCTTGTTTTAGTTAAGTGGACGTTTAATGCTTGAAGCGTCCGGCTTAATTGAATAGTAAGTAGATCATAGGGATTAGGAGAATCAATATAAAGAATACAAAGATAGGGAGGAATATCATTGGGCGATCGTAGTTTAAATCCACATCCTGCCACTGTGCTACAAATAAGCGTACCAATTAAAAGAATGAAAATCGCTCGGATTTTATTTGCCATGCGTTTTATACCACGATGTTGACCAATTTTTGAGGTACGACAATGACTTTTTTAATTTTTTTATCAGAAATATAACGTTGGACATTATCTTGATTTAAGGCAGCGTTTTCAATTAATTCGTCCGAAGTATCCGAAGAAACTTGAATTCGAGCTCGTAATTTCCCGTTGATTTGAACAACCATTTCAACTTGAGAAGTTTGTAGGGCTTTTGAATTTGGCTTAGGCCAGGAAGAATTTAAAATATTTTCCCCAAATCCTAAGGATTGCCAAAGAAAGTGGGTAATATGAGGGGTAATAGGCGACAACAAGCGCAATAATATTCCTAAACCTTCATGAATTAAACGTGATTCTGCCTCATTGTCTGTGGTTAATTTTATAAGTAAATTTAAAATTTTCATTGTAGCCGAAACGACTGTATTAAATTGATAACGCTCTATATCGTTATTAGCTTGTAGTAAATGTTCGTGTACCGCTTGTCGAATGTGCTTGTGCTCAGAAGTTTCCCATTGGTAATAGTTTCGTTCTTTTTGCTTATTAATGGCTAGTAGAGTATCTTTAACCCGATCAGAGAAACTCCACAATTTTTTTAGAAAACGGTGGGCACCTTCGACACCATTATCTGACCATTCTAAATCTTGTTCTGGTGGAGCGGCAAAAATTATAAAAAGCCGAACAGTATCCGATCCGTATTTTTTTACCAATGATTGAGGGGTAACTACATTTCCTTTGGATTTTGACATTTTTGCACCATCTTTTAAAACCATCCCTTGAGTAAGTAATCGTGAAAAGGGCTCATTAGAATTTAACAAACCAAGATCTCGGAGCACTTTATGAATGAAGCGCGCGTAAAGCAAATGCATGACAGCATGTTCAATGCCTCCAACATACTGGTCTACGGGAGTCCAATATTTAGCGCGATCATCTAGCATGGCACTATCTTGATCGGGACAAGTATAACGAGCGTAATACCAGGAGGATTCGACAAAAGTATCCATTGTATCTGTTTCACGTACAGCGGCTTTATCGCAGACCGGACATTTGGTTTTATAAAATTCGGGGCTCTCTTTTAACGGAGAGCCATGGCCAGTGGGAATTATATTTTCTGGCAAGAGGACAGGAAGTTGATTTTCGGGTACTGGAACGGTGCCGCAACTTTTGCAATAAACAATAGGAATGGGTGTTCCCCAATAGCGTTGGCGCGAAATACCCCAATCACGCAAGCGATAATTTGTTTGTCGATTACCGCGTCTGTGGGTTTTTAAATAATCTACAATGACATCGAACGCTTTTTCTGAGTCAATCCCGTCAAATGGTCCTGAGTTAAAAAGTTTTCCGGGACTAATATAAGCGGTTTGATCGTAATTCCATTCACTCTCGTGAATAGGTTTAATAACTGGCTTAATGGGCAGATTGTATTTCAGAGCAAATGCATGATCACGTTCATCGTGAGCCGGCACTGCCATGACCTCGCCGGAAGCGTATTCCATTAAGACAAAATTCGCAATCCAGATAGGTAATTTTTCCTGAGTGATCGGATGAATGGCAAAAAGACCCGTTGCAATGCCTTCTTTTTCTTGAGTAGCTACATTCGCTTCCGCCACACATGTTTGTCCGCATTTTTTTAAAAAAGCAGCCACTTTTTTGCTTTTTTTAGCGCGTGCTTTTGCAAGAGGATGTTCAGGAGCTATTACAATATACGAAACTCCCATGAGAGTATCTGGACGCGTAGTGAAAATCTCTAATTTATCGGGACTTTTTTCTAGAGCAAAAATTACTGTTGCCCCGTGAGATTGACCAATCCAATTCCGTTGCATTGTAATAACTTGTTTGGGCCACTCTTTCAATTCATCGAGATCTTTAAGAAGCTCTTCACTATAATTGGTAATTTTAAAAAACCATTGAGAGATTTCGCGCTGTTCTACAGGGACACCTGAACGCCATCCCCGTCCATTAATTACTTGCTCATTAGCTAACACGGTCTCATCAACAGGGTCCCAATTAACGATGGAGTTTTTTTTGTAAGTGAGACCTTTTTTGTAGAGCTGGAGAAAGAGCCATTGTTCCCACCGGTAATAGCTAGGATCACAAGTAGCAATTTCTCGGGACCAATCGTAAGCAAAACCCAATTGTCTAAATTGTTTTCGCATTCTTTTTATGTTTCTACGGGTCCATTTCGCTGGAGGCAGTTTTCGTTGAATAGCGGCATTTTCTGCGGGTAGACCAAAGGCATCCCATCCCATGGATTGCAAGACATTTCGGCCTTTATGAAATTGGTAACGAGCAATTAGATCTCCAATGGTATAGTTGCGGACATGTCCCATATGGAGCTCCCCGCTTGGGTAGGGAAGCATTGCTAAACAGTAAAATTTTTCTTTGCTTAAATCTTCTTTAATTTCAAAGCATTCATTTTCTTTCCAGTAATTTTGGGCAGCTTGCTCAATATCTAATTGGGTATAGGGTGAATTCATAGTCAGCTAGGATACCTCAGTGGTTAAGCTGATGGAAGTAGCGCCGTAGCTTAAGGAAATATTAAATTTGATTAAAAAGTTGACTATTGTTAATAATAGTCTATTGTACAAAAAATAATTGTTAAGGTAAAGAGAGGTTTCTATGGAGAGGAAGGATTTACCAAAACGGAGAGTGGTCTAGGAGCAGAATTGGTGTTTATTAGAAAAAGCAGGACTAGTTATTTGGCTCCCAAGAGTCCAATTTTATAGACCAGGGATGTTAATCCTCGTGTATCCCTCTTCATTTTTGCTCGAGAGCAAGCGTCATCAATTTTTGTTGCAGCACTTATCAAAATTAAGCCACCTGACTACTTCCCAATATGAATTTTTCTATGAGGGATTAGTAAAACGATTTGTCGATTTTTTACAGATTTTGCCTACGAGTTTAGGGGAACCCCCTTAGGCAGTTTAATGAATGAAGGCTTATTTACGGGGGTAAATTCATTAGAAACATTACCTTTAACCAGCACTTCCCAGTGCGACTGCATAGGAACGTTATGCGGTATTCTCAACCGCTTTTCTGCTAAAGGTGGTCAATGTAGTCGTCAATCAAAAGCTTTTTATTACTGATGAAGAGGGAAATTTCGTTAATGAATGGAATCCTTTTGAGGGCCCTTTAACGGCAATCAAAAAAAAGCAGATTTTTATAAAATTATGTCTTTTTCTCTTCTGCTTATCAGCGAAATGCTTCTTCCATCACTCCTGTTTTAGCTCACTAGCTCTTATATAAAGAGGGATTTTTGTGGTTATCTAGAGCGATAGGCTAATTTTTTTCAGATGATTGGCTACAACTCTTTAGGAGGATAGGATACGGAAGGA
The DNA here is from genome assembly GCA_001077715.1 of Candidatus Coxiella mudrowiae. Classification (GTDB taxonomy): domain Bacteria; phylum Pseudomonadota; class Gammaproteobacteria; order Coxiellales; family Coxiellaceae; genus Coxiella; species Coxiella mudrowiae. The sequence goes on from CP011126.1 coordinate 824,040, forward strand.
TCTGGAAGATTTTCTATACCATTCAATTATTCAAACATGCGGGAGACGGTTTATTGATACCTTGCCTGCTATCCTCGTGTAACTTAATGAATCTCCTGCAACAGCTTACTCTAATGCTTTTGCTTTTTTACAATGGTTAAAGAAAGGATTGGAAACCAAGCAAATTAAAGTAAATATAGCCGATGCAGGAGTTCATGTAATTCGTGAAGGTATTTTTTAGAAAAAGCAGGTATATTTAAACAATATATCGATCTACACCTAAAAACACTGGTTAATCTCTTCACGGTCTACCAACAATTCGGTAATTTATTCGGTCTTACGAAATTGAGCGGTAGCAATTATCGATTTGAACAACTTTTTTTGAGAATATCCGGATTTTGAAAAAAATAAATTTAGCATCGATTTTATAAGCCCCTTGGGTACTCGAGCGAATTCAATTCGAGAGGGAGTGCTTATTGCTGATCCTAATTTAATTTTCACTCGAAGTGACATTCCTTTGGCAACACCCTATTTAAAATCTTTACCAAACACGAATCGGCCTGAAAATATTCCTTTTATTTCTTCTAAAACCCCTGATATGATACCTAAAATAAGCTCTAAATTAATTCTAGCAAAAGAAAAATAATTACTATCCCTAATATAGGGTAGTAGTTCCATTTCATTAAGGGAGTTTTTCCACTCATTGGTGTTATTTGACCCGTCAAGACAATAAGTTTATTTTGTGGAACCGATTGGTGTATTTTTCCTGAGGGATCTATAATTGCAGTTATACCTGTGTTAGTGCTATAGATCAAATAACGTCCTGTTTCTAAAGCGCGCATCTGGGTAATTTGGAGTTGTTGAGCAGAAGCGATAGTGTCATTAAACCAACTATCATCGCTCACTACCACGATAAATGCTTTTCCCTCCATACTATTTAGTACTTCAAATGGATAAGCAATTTCATAACAAATAAAAGGAGCAAAGGAAATATTTTTTGCATAAATAGCGGGCTGGTTCCATGGTCCGGAGCTTAAGTCTGACATAGGGATATTGAAATATTTTATTACGCTAGAAAACAATCTGGTAAGCGGCAGATATTCTCCGAAAGGTACTAAATGACGTTTTAAATAAAGTCCATGTCCCTCACCTAAAACTGTAAGCCCATTAAAAACTTGTTGAGTTTTTTCGTGATAAATTGGAATTCCAGCAATGAGAGCTGTTTGATTTTCCTTTGCTTTTTTATTCAAGGAATCCATAAAAGAAGGAATTTGTTGAGAATAAATAGGAATTCCGGCTTCGGGCCATACAATAATGTCACTTTGCCAGTGTTTCGATGTTTCCGCATAATAGGTGTGAAGAATTGAAAATAAGCAGTTAATATCCCACTTAATGGTTTGATAGATATTCCCTTGAACTATACTTACTTGAAGAATCTTTTTTTGAGGGTGGGTCCATTGTCTGGTTGTCAAACTTCCTCCCATAAGTAGCAAAATGACAATAACAAGAACGCTTAATATTTTTATTTTGATCTCTTTATAAAAAAATAAAAGATACAGACATCCACTAATTAAAGCCACAATTAAGGATACGCCATAGACCCCAATAAGAGGAGCAAAACCTTTTAAAGGAAAATGAATTTGGCTATACCCCAGAAAAAGCCAGGGAAAACCAGTGAACAATTCACTTCGAAGCCATTCCCAAATTACCCACCAAGCGGGAAAAGCAAACAATGAAGTTGTCACCATTGATTTGCGACGGAAAAGTAAAGAAAAGGAAAAACCCTGGATGGCAATAAATACTGATAAAATAAAAATAAACAGGATAGTAATTAAAACTGCTAAAGGAACATTAGCATTTCCAAATTTATGTATGCTGACATAAATCCAGGAGGTCCCGATTCCAAAAAATCCCAAACCAAATAACCATCCTCGCCATAAACTTTGTAAAGGAGTGTAACGCTCCCAGATGGATAATAAAATTGCTGGAGAAATAAAAGCAATTGGAAACCAATTGGCTGGCGCAAAAGCTAGAGCTAAGAGAGCGCCAGCGAGTATTGCGAAAAGGTTAAAAAAAATTTTATTCATTCTCGGCAATCTTCCAGGTTAAACGAAGTAATTGGATACTTCGTTTATTAGCTAACATGATGGTTATTTTTAAGGAATTGATTTCAATCACTCAATTGTATCGAAATTTTCTTTACTAATTTTAGTTCCAAAATAATCGTTGAAATCTTCAATTGGCGTCAGTGCTTGGACGATAAATTCATTTTCACTAAGTTGAGTAATATTAGGTTCTTCCTCTACGACATCAGTTTCATCTTCAATACTACGGACAATTTGTTCCAAAACATCTTCAATAGTAATTAGTCTGGAAACGCCACCATACTCATCGACCATAATAGACATATGGTAGCGTTTTAATCGAAATTCTTTCAATAAAATGTCTAGCAGTTTACTCTCGGGAATAAAAACAGCCGGCCGTACGAGATCTTTAATTTGAATTTTTGCTTATTTTTCTTCAATAGTATATTGAAGAAAATCTTTAGCAAGTAAAATGCCAATCACTTCATCACGGCTTTCACTAATTACCGGAAAGCGACGAGAATTTTTGGAATCAATGATAAGAGGGAGCGCTGACGGGGAGGGGCATCATGATTGATTACTACCATTTGAGCACGAGGAATCATGACATCACGAACTTTCATTTCGGAGACTTTTAAAACACCTTCAATCATCGCTAATGCCTCGCGATTGAGCAGTTAGCAGTTCACGTTCTTTCGCATCGTGAAGGAGTTCAATTAATTATTCACGGTCTTTGGGTTTTCGTAGTAAAACGTGACTTAAGCGTTCTAGCCAGGATCGGTGCGGGTGTGGTTCGTCGCTCATTGTTTTTCACTGGTTTTATAAAAGGGATTATTGTATAACAAATATTACCCATCTTCATAAGGATCCTTATAGCTGAGATAGCCGAGCTGAGACAATATGTTAATTTCTAATCCTTCCATTTCTGCGGCTTCTTGTATTTCGATATGATCGTATCCTAACAAATGTAATACTCCGTGAATGACAAGATGGGCAAAATGAGCTTCTAAGGATTTATTTTGTGCTTCAGCCTCTTCGGCGACTATAGGAGCGCAGATAGCTAAATCTCCAAGTGAATCCGAGGACAAGCCAAGAATAGGGTCTTCGGAAAAAGACAAAATATTCGTGGGCCCTTTTTTGTGGCGATAAGTTTCGTTCAATACGGCGCTTTCTTCGCGGTCAATAAAGCGAATTGTTAATTCGGATAAATTTTTATCTAAGGTTGCTGGAACAAATTGAAAAGCAGTATTGACCCATTTCTGTAATTGTGAAAGAGTAGGAAGGGAAGAAAATTGGGTTGCATTTTGGACTTCAATATGAAGCTTCATTCTCTTCTTCGTATGCTTCGATAATCCGCTGAACCACAGGGTGACGAACAATATCATTTGATTTGAAAAAAGTAAATTGGATTTCATCAATGTCCCGCAATAGGGGAATAGCGTGTCGTAAACCGGATTCTGTATATTTGGGCAAATCAGTTTGGCTGCCATCTCCTGTGATTACCGCTTTAGAACGAAAACTTATACGAGTTAAAAACATTTTCATTTGTTCTTTAGTGGCGTTTTGTGCTTCATCCAAAATCAGAAATAAATCGTTTAATGTTCGCCCGCGCATATACGCCAATGGTGCAATTTCAATGCTTCCTTTTTCTAATAATTGATTTACTTTAACAAGCCCCAGCATCTCAAAAAGCACGTCGTATAAATGACATAAGTAAGGATCAATTTTTTGGGTTAAATCTCCAGGCAAATAACCCAATTTTTCTCCAGCTTCCACAGCAGGACGTGTTAACACAGTGCGGGAAACTTCTTCTTTTTCTAAAGCTGCAATTGCACATGCAACAGCCAGAAATGTTTTCTCAGTTCCTGATTGACCAATCCCAAAATTAATATCGTACTTCTGCATGGCATTGAGGTAATGCTGTTGATTAGGGGTACGTGCCTTCACCCGTAATTGGCTGACTTTAAGTTCGTATTCGGCTTTTTCTTTATGCGAACTTTCGGGAGTTTGATAATTGATTTCTTGAATATGCAGCAAAACTTCATTGGCTGTAATATTTCGTCGATAGGCTGTTTCTTTATAAAGACTTTTCAACACTTCTGCCGCTTTGTCTACAGACTTGGGAATGCCAATTGGGAATGCCAATAATTTCGAAGTTATTGCTGGGATTATTAATTTCTACCCCGAGATAGCGTTCAATCAAATGCAAATTTTCATCAAATTGACCGCGAAGCCTGGCGAGCCGTTTATTGTTATCTGGCGTTAATTTGATCCGTCGTGTTGATTCAGAAGGTTCCAACTTATCGTCCTTAACACACTTCGCCCAACAAGGAATTTAGGCGGGCTTCTTTAATTCTAATTGTCACCATTTTTCCAATCAATGCTCCTTCTCCTACAAAATTCACCACTCGATTATTTTCTGTTCGACCGCTGAGTTGATCAGGGTATTTTTTTGAGGGTCCCGTAACTAAAACCCGTTGTTGAGTTTCTACCATCGATTGGCTGATTTCCGCAGCTTTTATTTGGATACGATTTTGTAAAATTGCTAAACGTTCTTTTTTAACCGTAAGAGGGACATCATCGGGTAATTGGGCAGCAGGCGTACCCGGGCGAGGACTATAAATAAAACTGAAAGAATGGTCGAAACCAATCTCGTGAATGAAATTTATGGTAGATTGGAAATCTGCCTCTGTCTCTCCCGGAAAACCGACGATAAAATCTGAAGAAATACTAATGCTAGGTCGAACCTGACGCAGTTTACGAATTTTGGATTTAAATTCGAGGGTGGTATAGTTACGTTTCATAGCCACTAAGATTCGGTCAGAACCACTTTGGACCGGTAAATGGAGGTGATTGACCAGTTTGGGCTCTTCGGCATAAGCATCAATTAAATTTTCTGAAAAAGCAGAAGGGTGAGAAGTGGTAAAGCGAATTCTCTTTATTTCTTCGATGGCCGCCAAATAATGAATGAGTAAAGCTAAGTCGGCTATCTGCCCGTCATGCATAAGACCACGATAATCATTAACATTTTGACCGAGCAAGGTAATTTCTCGAACGCCTTGCTGGGTTAAACTGACGACTTCAGCAATGACGTCATCAAATGGCCGGCTAATTTCCTCACCCCGTGTATAAGGGACCACGCAAAAGGTACAATATTTGCTGCATCCTTCCATAATGGAAACAAAAGCTGAGGGACCCTCTGCGCGAGGTTCAGGCAAGCGATCAAATTTTTCAATTTCCGGGAAAGTTATGTCTATAACCGATTTTTTAAATTGGGCTACTTTCTTTAACAGTTCCGGCAATCGGTGTAAGGTCTGTGGCCCGAAAACGATGTCTACAAAGGGGGCACATCTTAAAATACTATCTCCTTCTTGGCTTGCCACACAACCTCCAACGCCAATGATCACATGAGGTCGTTTTTCTTTTAAGGGCCTCCATCGCCCTAATTCAGAAAATACTTTTTCTTGAGCTTTTTCTCGTACAGAGCATGTGTTAAGTAATAGAACATCCGCGCTTTCGAGATTAGAAGTCAACTCCAGGCCATGAGAAACATGAAGAACATCCGCCATTTTGGCAGAATCGTACTCATTCATCTGGCAGCCGTGTGTTTTAATGTAAAGCTTCTTCATGAGTGATCAAATTCTACACAGTAATCAATGCACTAATCAATATCTGGATTCATCTTTGGCAAAGCGTTAAGCATCATTCAGCTAAGATAACCTTTTTCGTTTTATTCAATGACTTTCCACTTCTTCATCGGGCACCGTCGTTGGAATACCCGTGGTCACTTCTTCTTCGAAACGAGCGAGTGTATCTTTCACATGCTTATCACTGGCTCGAAACGAAACAGCCAGATAAAGGGAAATAAGCGATAAAATACCAAGATATAAAAAATCCCAGCCAAAGGAAATCGCTTCGCGCCCTCCACCGTAAGAGCCTAAATAGGAAATAAGGCTCAGTCCAATTAGATAAGGCCACATCCAAAGAGAAGCGCGCCAATTCATATGGATGCCACGAGGGCGTTCAGAAAACAATCGATAAATGATGAAGAGCAAAAAAGACACCACCAAACTAATTCCCAATTTAGAAACGACACCCCAGCCTGTCCAATATATGATGAGAGTACAAATATAAAAGCCAATGAAACTCCATATCGTTGCTAATGGTAAACGAAAAACTCGTTTATGGTTTGGCAATTGATAACGCAGCGATAAACAACAAATAGGCCCCGTGATGTAAGAAAGGGCGATAATTGATGACATGAATTCCGCCATAGCATACCATCCTTGGAAGGGTAAGAAAAATGTCATGCCAACAATAAAATTAATAAGAACGGCTTTGGCAGGAATCCCTTTTTTATTTACCTCTTGCAAAAATTTAGGTAATTGGCGGTTAGTGCTTAATCCATACAAAGTTCGCGCTGCACTGGTACTATAGACAAGACCTGCGGCACTTGTGGCCACTAGCGCATCGACATAAATCAAAATTGCCATCCAAGAGAGGCCTAGCGTCATCAAAAGCCCAGCTAAAGGCCTTGCATCACCAATAAAATGTATGTAGAGCCAACCTTTTGATAAGCTGTGAGGACTTAAGGCACCAATGAAACCAATTTGAAATAGTAAATGAATAATTAATACGATAGCTAAACTGCCAAGAATAGCAACCATAACAGTACGGCTTGGATTTTCTGCCTCCCCTGCGAGTTCCACCGCCTGTTTAAAACCATTAAAAGCAAACAAAATGCCTCCAGTGGCTAACGCAGCGAAAACTCCTTTCCAACCATTGGGGAGGAATCCACCGTATCGGAGATTAGCAAAATTATGTGGATGAAAAGACACGATCATAAGCACAATAGCAGTCAAAATGGGAATAATTAACTTCCAAAATGAGAAAATGTTATTGAGACGAGTAATGAAGCGGATGGAATAAATATTAATCAAGCTAAAGCCCATCATCATAAACGTAGCGATAAGATAACCTTCTGAACTCAACCCATGTACGCCAGCGCCATGTTGGCGAATCAAATCGGGCCAGTAGTTGGTAGAATATTGGATCATCGCCTGAACTTCAGTGGCTGGGGCTGTCATTAAATTAAACCACGTAATCCAGCCAAAAAATAAGCTGACGAAGGTTCCATGAGTTAATTGGGGAAATCGCGTACTCCCCCCAGTAATGGGAAACATGGTGGCTATTTCTGCATAGGTGAGTGCGACAATCACTACCAACACTCCCCCGAAAATCCAAGCTAGGATTGAAGCAGGTCCCGCTAAACGGCCCACGTACAAGAAGCTAAAGAGCCATCCGGAACCAATCATAGCGCTCACAGCAGACATCATTAAACCAATTGGACCAATGCGTCGTTTGTAAGCATGAATATTGTTCATAACATCTCCTGGCATGACCAGAAATTTAGAGGAGATAATTATCCACTAACTTCAAGCTCATGGCGCACAAACGCTGAGATTATAACTGCTTTTCCCTAGTGGGTTCAAATCACACTGCTACAGGATAATAAATGAACAAGCAAATGAAGAACCTCTAAATATAGTTCGAGCGAATGAGCTAGGGAGGGTTGGAGGGTTAGGGGGGGTTCTTCCCAAATTATTACATTTCGTTCTCGCAATATATGGGTGACTTTTAAGTTAAAAAACAACGAACAAAATTTTCTTTCGCTTCTCGGTTGGTTTTCTTTTCATTCTATTTCCTTTGGGCCTTTAACACAAAGTTTATGACTTGTGCCTCTTCTTGAGAAATAATCGATTGGGGGATTAGAAAGTTTTGTCTCGGCCTTAAGTAAAGCGATAACAAAATCTTTATGTTTGTTTTTTTCTGCTAAATAGAGGGCTTTCGAACCTTCGTAGGTTTGAATATTTTTTAAGGTATTTTTATATTGAGTATTGAGGATTTTCTTTTTCGCTAAGAAAAAACTGAATGTTCCCCAAAGCTCCTACCAAAGCAGTAGCTTGAATCGGAGTTAGCCCTTCAGGAGGAAGGAAGGCGGAAAGTGTACGCCTGCTTGCCCTAAGGTCAGGAGGCAATCCCAATGCCCGTTTTGAGCGGCTTCACAACCTACCTCAGCTGCTCTTCTGCTATATTTTTAATCTACTGCTGAATGGTCAGCAGAGTGAGTAAGTAATCAATAATTTCTTTCCAGCTATTTTTAACCGCTATCGCGCTAAGATGGAAAAAATAGCGAAATTAAAGCTTATTTTTTGATCGTAAATTTGGCCAAGTAAACCGCTGGAAATAGTTCGCAGGTAACCGATGGATCCAGCCTGGTTATTGTGGCGAGTGAAAAGCAGTAAAAAAATATAATTTGCCTATTTTTAGTGCGAATTAGAGATGTGCAATGCGCTGCTCTAGCACCCGAGGTAATGGACTTGGACCTGTTTTTGCAGCGTAATCAATTGATGCTCGAAGATATTGATTATTAGGAAATTAATGAAGCCTTTGTAGCTACCGTATTGGCTTGTATAACGGCGTGGGCGTTGGAACTAGTGGTGCGTGCTTAGTGCTTCATTTATTAGAGATATTAAAACGTAAAAAAGCCAAACGAGGCATTGCAGCTCTTTGCATTGGAGGGGGGAAGCGGAAAAATTTTATTGGAGAGGGAATAATTATGGTTGAAAAATAAACTTGCAAACATTGGCGGATGAAAACGGACGATGAAGAAATTCTTTGTCTTACGATTGACCGCGAAGATGTGTCGATTAATTCCATGAATCGAGAGATTTTCACAGAATTTGATCAGATTCTTGATTTCCCTTGTAGACGAAAAACCCAAACCAGTTATTTTATTATCCAGAAAGAAAATAGGATTTATTGCCTGTGCTGATATTAAGCAATTTGTAGATTTAAAAAACGAAGAAGAAGCTTTTGACCTCATTTACCAGGCTTAATTAGTACTGGATAAATTGGAAGCCTTGTCTATACCAACCGTTACCATGATTACTGATTTTTGTTTGGGTGGTGGCTTAGAAGTGGCTTTAGCATGTCGCTATCAGGTGGCTAAAGATGATAAAGCCAGGATTATTGCCTTTCCGGAAGTAAAATTAGGAATTCATCCAGGATGGGGGTGGAACCATTCGTCTGCCTAAATTGATTGGTGCACCTAAAGCAATGAACATCATGTTACAAGGTGCGGCTATTTCCGCGAAAAAAGCTCCTAAATTAGGTATTGTGGATGTAGTAGCCGTGTGTTGCCCACGAGAATTAAAGCGCACTGCTCATTATTTCGATTTACAAAAACCTACTCCCGAGTTAATCGAGCCCCCATTATCCTGCCCCTTATGCTATCGTGGATAATTGGATGAAATCTGGTGTTAGTCAAGATCGTTATTTAACAGAAGCCAAATCTATTGTGAAATTAATGCTCATAGAAAATAGCAGTTATGGTGGTTCGGGTGTGATGGGGAGGGATATTGCAGCTTGGTGTACTCTTCAGAGAATGTGGGTAACTTTACAAGATCAATCCGCAGAAAAACTAGTGCCAGCCATTAGGCGAGTCTATTCTTTGTATAAGAAAAAGTTGGAGGTGCCTCGATTAATCCAAGAAGCGATGGATCGTTTACAACCCGATGCAGAAGGGAACGGGATTTGTACGGCAGATTTAATTATTGAAGCTGTATTTGAAGACCTAAAAGTAAAACAGAATCTCTTTAAATCAATTAAGCCGCAATTAAAATCGGAAGCCATTTTAGCAACAAACAGCATCCAGTCTTTCTTTGGATGAGCTGGCTTCGATTTTAAAAAATCCAGAACGATTAGTAAATCCAGAACGATTAGTGGCGATTCATTTTTTCAACCCAGTAGCAAAAACCGCCCTTGGTTGAAGTGGCGAAAGGTCAAAAAACGGCTCCTGCTATTTTTGAAAAGCGGTAGCTTTTGTAGGGGAGATTGATAAATTGCCTTTGTTCGTTAGCATTAGACCGGATTTTTTTAGTTAATCGGGCAATTATGGCGTATTTGTTAGAAGCTAATCGATATTTAATGGATGGATTTTCTATGGAATTAATTGATAAGGCGGCAGTAGATTTCGGAATGCCAGTGGGACCTATTGAATTAGCGGATCAAGTTGGATTGGATATTTGTTTGTCGGTAGCCAATCATTTGAACCGTTTTTATGAGGATGAAATTGCTCAAAGGTTGGAAGCTTTAGTTAAAGAGGCTATCTCGGAGTGAAAACTGGCCAAGGATTTTATCAGTATCGAGACGGAAAAGGCAGGAGCAAAAAATATGTCGAGTGAGTCTGCTAATTCCTGATTTGACGAATCGATTAATATTACGACTTTTAAACGAAGTAATGAAATGTTTGCATGAAAGTGTTGTTGAAAATGAGGATCTGGCAGACGCCGGAGTTATATTCGGTACAGATTTCGGACCTTTTCGTGGAGGGCCTATTCATTATGCCAAAAGCATAGGTACGAAAGAAATAATAAAAACTTTAGAACGCTTGAAGCAACAATACGGTGAGCGATTTGCTCCTAGAGTGTGTTAGCAATGAGTTTATACCCTGCAGGGCAAGAGCCCCTTTCTTATTTAATTGGCCAGTCTTTGAAAATATTACGGAGTTATTTTTAAAGCAATATTTCCTGTAACTCTACTAGGCGCTGTCATTAAAAATCTGTATTCGCATTTGGGAAGTATATCTTCCCGCCATTGGTTGTATTTGATCCTATTTTTCATTATCGTTTTGTTAGAAATTTATCTGTGGGTGGGGTGGTCGCTTTGTATGAAGCCGATGCAATTTTTAAGGGCATACTGATAAAATTAATTCAAGTATTTAGAAATGTCTACTTTAAGTTCTCATTAGTGTATTCGGAATTTTTTATTTTTATTATTGGTGCTTGTTTATTATTTTTTATTGGTTACTTCTTAAGTAATTTAATTGCATTATTTTTTTGTGCATTAACCTCTTTTCGAACTTTGTTAGTATTAGTTTTTATTGGCTTCTCTTTGATGATTTTCTTTGTTTTATTTTTTCCTTTTGTACTCTAATTGGTGTTGAAGCGGCTGAGTGTATGGGAAGGATTTCATTAAAGTGCATGCTAGGTAGGATATAAAAACTGGTTACGAGTTTTTGTCTTATACTCTGCCTATCTATTTTTTCTTCTTATTGTTTTGCCAACAACTTTACGCGGTAAATGGCTAATGGAGCATCATTTAAGTTTAATTTTTGATGCCATTATGCCATTATATTTTTAGTTTTTGGACCATTTTTAATTTACCATTTTTCTTTTAAACGACTTGCGATTCCCCTAGGGGGTATACATTAATCGCAATGAGTTTTGAGAAGATTTATCTTATTTTAGTCGACTAGGATTTTAGTCGACTAGGTAAGGTTTAAGAATAGGTAAAAAGTGTCTGTTAAATTCTTTCAGCACTGCTTGGTTTTCACTCCATAATTTTATTTCCAAATAGTGGGATTGGATACAATATCCCAAATTGGACTGGGAATCGCGCATTAATTTTTCTAACTGACTGGCTAAAAGCCCTTCATTAGCATTAATTAACAGCCAAGATTTTCAATAAATTTTGTAAGGATAGTTTTTTTTGCAATTTCGGCAAAACAAGGTCGTGAAAAATAGGAAACCATTATTTTGGTGGCCCTAGTAACATAAAAATGTGTTTCTCTTGGTGCTGAAAATAGCAAGCTGCTGCTGTTCCGTTAGTGTTGTGGATGGGTTCGGCGCCTTCTGGTAATAATCGCTTGTTGACGATTAGTGTCCAGAATAGGGTATCCTTTATTTAGTAAGTCAATCAACAATCCATTGCAAAGCTTCCTCACGAAAAACTAAGCGACAACTTAAAGCGGATGAAAGAACATAACGCGTGCGATAATTAACAGTGGGTCCAAACTTTCCAATCATAATCAATCAAGGCAAGGCTTCGTGACTGGAAAATAAATAACGAATGGCTTGCTTAATTTCTTGTTGATCATCCTCAACGATAATTCGCTGACCGGGCCTGGATATTATTTTTAATTAATAGTATGAACAAAATGAGTGGCATTTGTTTGAAGGGTATCCCCGTTGATAAGCTTTTTCCCGGTAGCAACGAAATCGACTCGTTTTTTTATTCCGACCATTCGTGTTCTAGATATTGAAGCTTGTCGGGGGTATCCGCCCAATCATCAGCGTCTTCCGGAGCTTCTTTTTTGGCAGTAATAATAGGCCACTGCTTGGCAAGTTCTGCATTGAGTTTTAGAAAAGATTGCTTTTCTTCGGGTAAGTCGTCTTCAGCAAAGATAGCATCGACGGGGCATTCCGGAACGCAAAGATTGCAATCAATGCATTCGTCGGGATCGATGACTAGCATGTTGGGCCCTTCGTGGAAACAATCTACAGGACAGACTTCCACGCAGTCTGTGTACTTGCAACGTATACAATTATCGATTACAATAAAAGTCATATCATAATAGCTCCCTGGAAATTATAGTGTAACGAAAAATGTAATTAAAGCTATTATTAATTGCCCTAAAATTAAAATCGTATTTCTATAACAAAAACAACTTCAGTGAGCACTTATGGTAACGGCGGATGATATCAAAAGTTGGATTGAAGCTGGTTTGTCCGAGAGCCAAGTTGTTTTTGTGGAGGGAGATGGGCAGCATTTTGAAGCAGTGGTTTTATGTTCTGCATTTGAAGGCAAAAACCGAGTAGCTCGTCATCGTATGGTTTACGATGCTCTTGGGAATCGCATGGAATCCGATATTCACGCCCTTTCTTTAAAAACGTATACGCTGGATGAGTATAAAACGATTCCCAGCTAAATCTGGCTTAGTGATTTTAGAGTGACTAGCACCAAGGATACGTGAGAGATGAGCCATGGACCTACAGAGCAGAAAAATCACAAAAATCACTAAGCCAGATTTAGCTGGGAATCGTTAACAAAGAGGTTAATAATGAGTACCCAAGAAGAAATTCGACAACAAATAGAAACTAACCCTATTGTGTTGTATATGAAAGGAACGCCTGACTTTCCTCAATGCAGCTTTTCAGGACGTGTGGTTCATATTCTGCGCCAATGTGGAGCCTACTTTACGAGCTTTAACGTTTTAGAGTCATCCGAGCTTCGTCAAGGAATTAAAGATTTTTCCAATTGGCCTACGATTCCCCAACTCTATATCAATGGTGAGTTTATTGGCGGAAGTGATATCGTTAGCGAACTGTTCAAAAGCGGAGAGTTAACGAAATTGCTGGAAGGCTTGTAGTTATTACTCAAAATCCCATAAAGTTTTTCTTTTTACACTGGGGGAAGGAGTATTTTGTAAATGAAAAATTCGTTTATATTTCTTGATTTCGGCTACCTGCGTAGCTGACCATGCGTGGTTTTGATTAAAATCAGCCAAACGCTTATCAATTTCGCTAATGTAAGCTCCTGAAGTCTTTTGATAATTATTTTTCTTTCTAAACATAAGCCTCTGCTAAAATGTGGTGCCTGATGAGTTATAGTTAGATTAAAATAAGATGAAATGGATGTACTTTCCATGACTAATTTACCGCTGGTTCTGAAAGGATTCAACTTTCCAGAATTATTTACGATAAATGGGCTTTCAAAGCTGGATGCTGCTTTTCTGATTTTTCTAAAAACAAAAGATGAACTCTTGCACGCACGACTTCTGCGGTATCGAGAAAAAGAACCCTTAAAACCTCAAGAGATCAGCGAGTTAATCATTGCCTGTGGGCCTCTTTTGGAAACTTTTATTGCAGATTTTTTTTCAATTGAGAAGTCGGTCAACCATTTGCGTGTGGCTACTTTAAAAGAAAACACCATTTTTGCTTTCAAAAAATTCTATGTCTTGCGTCAAGCACGCAGGCTGCTCAAAAAGGCAAATTTAATAGAAAGTTTTTCACTATTAGATCAATGGGTAACTGATCAATTAGAAGAAAATAGATTAAATGAATCTGATCGAGAATGGGCCATTGCTCGGTGGGGACAGCAGTTATTAGAAGCACCTGAAGATAATGTAGCATTTATTGAAAAACTTACTTCCTGGTGTATTGCCGCCCTGACTCAATTAGAAGGAAAGAATGCAGTAAGAGGATGGATAAGCTTTCATTTACACAAACATCTAAATTATGAAAATTTAGTAGAAACGGTTGCTATTCCTGAAGATGCAGTGGGACGTCTAGAGGGGCTGCCGGAATCGCGCCGTTATCGGGACGGCTTCACTCTGACCGATTCGCGGATGGAACGGCGCGAAGCAATGTCCCATGTTCATTATTGTATTTATTGTCACAAAACTGATGGCGATTTTTGTTCCAAAGGATTTCCAGTAAAAAAAGGCGATCCAAATCAAAATCTAAAAATTAATCCTTTAGGTGAAACTTTAACAGGATGTCCCTTGGATGAAAAAATTTCCGAAATGCATGTCTTGAAAAAGAAGGGCTATGCAATTGCTGCTCTGGCCACTGTTATGATCGATAACCCTATGTGCCCGGCTACAGGGCATCGTATTTGCAATGATTGCATGAAAGCTTGCATTTACCAAAAACAGGAGCCCGTTAACATTCCTCAGACTGAAACACGAGTTTTAACGGACGTATTGGAATTACCCTGGGGCGTGGAGATCTATGATTTGCTTACGCGTTGGAATCCCTTACGGCAAGAACAATACCTACCTAAAGCTTATAATGGGAAAAAAGTGTTGATTATGGGGATGGGGCCTGCTGGTTTTGCATTGTCACATTTTCTTTTGATGGAAGGCTTTTCTGTTGTGGGAACTGATGGTTTGAAGATTGAACCCTTGCCTTCTGATTTTATTGCTGAGCCTATTCGAAATTATGTGGATCTAAAAAAGCAGCTGGACAATCGGGTAATGGCCGGTTTTGGTGGAGTTGCCGAATATGGAATTACTGTGCGTTGGGATAAAAATTTCTTAAAGCTAATTTACATCAGTTTATTAAGGCGTCCCTATTTTCAAGTATTTGGCAGCGTTCGTTTCGGCGGCACTTTATTGGTTGAAGATGTATGGCGTTTGGGTTTCGATCATTTAGCAATAGCTGTGGGGGCTGGTTTGCCGCGCGAATTGCAGATTCCAAATAGTTTAGCCCCAGGGATGCGCCAGGCCAACGATTTTTTAATGGCACTTCAATTAACTGGTGCTGCTAAATCCTCAAGCTTGGCTAATTTACAAGTGCGCTTGCCCGCCGTAGTGATTGGAGGCGGATTAACCGCCATCGATACGGCTACGGAAGTTCAAGCGTATTATATCGCTCAAGTAGAAAAAATAACTCAACGATATGAAAAGCTTAGCGAATTCTTTGGAGAAAAAGCTGTAAGGTCTCATTTTGATGAAGTTTCATTGGAAATTTTAGATGAATTTCTTAATCACGGGCGAGCTGTCGGCGCGGAGCGCCTGAAAGCAAAAGAAGAAGATCGACCGGTTGATTTAGTAAAGCTTCTCCGAGGATGGGGTGGGGTAACTATAGCTTATCGCCGGACTATGCAAGAGTCTCCTGCTTATAAACGTAACCACGAGGAGATAATAAAGGCCTTAGAAGAAGGTATCTATTACGCTGAGGGTCTAGAACCAAAAGCCGTGAAATTAGATGCCCAAGGTTGGGCAATAGCTTTAGTATGTCAATGTCGTGTCATGGATGAGGAAGGGGTTTGGATGGTGACGGATGAGGATCAAACCTTGCCTGCCCGATCCATTTTCGTGGCGACTGGAGCTAAGCCTAATATCGCCTATGCTTATGAGCATAGAGATACTTTCTCTCGTGAAGACTTTAATTACCAACGATTTGAATTTAAAGATAATCAATTAAAAGAAGTTAGTGAAGAAGGTCACTGTAAAATTGAGGATTTTGGACCCTTTACAAGTTATGAAAAGGGCGAGCATCGAGTAAGTTTTTTAGGCGACACACATCCCGTTTTCCATGGAAGTGTCGTGAAAGCTATTGCCTCCGCTAAGCGGACCTATCCGAAAATTGTCAAAGCACTCGGACATAATCATCGGTTTAATGGAGACGTGATTGAATATAATAAATTCCGTGACCAGATGGCCACTCTTTTTGAAGCGAAGGTGATAGCAGTTCGACGACATTCTCCTGCCATGGTGGAATGCCGAATTAGAGCATTAATGGCAGCCCGTAACTTTCGAGCGGGCCAATTTTATCGATTGCAGAATTTCGAATGCTTATCACCCCTTATTGGCAATACACGGTTACAAACGGAAGCCTTGGCAATGATTGGTGTAAATCAAAATGCCGATCCAGATGTAGTGAGTTTTATGGTTTTGGAGCATGGGGCAAGCTCCAGATTGGTAGCAACCTTAAAACCGGGCCAGCCGATTTCCATTATGGGACCGACAGGTTGTTATAGCAAAATTTCTACAGAAAGCCAGAAAAATATAATGATTATTGGAGGGGCTCTAGCTGCTTCACATTTGCTTTCTTTAGGGCCTGCATTGCGGAAAGTGGGGCATCGCGTGTTCTATGTGGCCTTAATGGAAACGGCTAATGAGCTTTACTGCCAGGAAGAATTAGAGGCGGTAAGCGATGTTGTTTTCTGGCTGACTCAAAAGGGTGGAAGAATTAAAGCGCGACGTTCTCAAGATAGAGCCGCGCAGGGAGAACTTATTTCCGTTTTGCGCCGCTACGCAATAGAGCAACCATCCCTTCCGCTGCAAACGATCGATCGTGTGTACGTAATCGGTTCGACTCATCTTCTTCGGCAAGTTCAAAAAGGTCGAGAGGGCCTATTAAAGGAATATTTCAAACCTGAAGCAGAATTTGTCGCTTCGGTTTATGGGCCAATGCAATGCATGATGAAAGGGGTATGTGCCCAATGTTTGCAATGGCAAATCGATCCTAGCACAGGGAAGCGGACAAAAGCCGTTTATGCTTGTTCTTGGCAACATCAGCCTATAGAATTGGTGGATATTAAAAATATCGAAGAGCGTTTTTCTCAGAACCGAACTCAGGAAATTTTATCCAATTTGTGGCTGGATTACCTGTTTGCGACAGAAAAGATTGAGCGTGTGTGAAAGGCTCGCTATAATTTGTCCTTGCCACCATGGAGCTAGGCGGACATGGAAGCAGAGCAATTGATGAATGATCAGGACATTGTGATTCCTGATGTGCGTGATCAAGACAGTTACTAAGAAGGGCATATTGCTAATGTCTTGTATTTTCAATGGAAAAACTGCAAGAATATTTTGAAAAGGCCGATAAGAAAAGCTTGTTTAGTTTACTGCTATCATGGAATTAGCATCAATCGGGTGCTCAAATTTTAGTAGAGCAGGGTTTTAAGGAGCTTTACAGTTTAATCGGTGGGTTCGAGAAATGGAGACACACCACCCCGCATCCGATGCAAATAAATAGTGTCTTCATTAACATTGATTCCGGAACTCAATCAAAGTATTGCGCGTATTGCCGATTTCTTATAAAGGAAAATGCTGTGGTAGTTACGCATTATTATTACACACCGGCCTGAAATTCAACTTTTAGCAGATAACACAGAGGCGGTTTTGTGGGCGATTCCTTGTGGCCCATGGGATCAGTTTGGGATGGTTCATTCCGATGCGACGTTGGTTGTTGCTGGTGTGCGGTTTATGGGTGAAAGTGCAAAAATATTAAGCCCGGAAAAACGAATTTTAATACCTACTTGTGAAGCTACCTGTTCGCTTGATCTTTCCTGTCCTGTTGACGAATTTTCCCGATTTTGTAATGAGCTCCTGATCGATACCTTGGAAATTACATCCAATAAGAGAACAGAGGTTGATTTAATTTTATGGAATGGGGCTTGTATTCTGCATAAAGAGTTTAAAGGAGAAGCTTTGGCGGCTTTACGAAAAGAATATCCTCAAGCGGCCGTTTTAGTGCATCCCGAATTACCTGCTTCCGTTATTGAACAAGCAGATGTGGTAGGTTCTACTTCGCAGTTGTTAAAAGCATCACAAGAGTTACCTAATTCCACTTTTATTGTGGCGACTGATCACGGCATTTTTTAAAAAATGCAGCAGCAATCGCCTCATAAAACTTTCATTGAAGTGCCCCCTGCTGGGCAGGGGGCAACGTGTCGAAGCTGTGGACATTGTCCCTGGATGGCTGTAAATAGGTTACAAAATTTGGAGCAGTCTTTACTCACCAGCAATAATGAAATTTTATTGGATGCTGAAATTATAGCTAAAGCTAAAATTCCTCTTCAGCGAATGCTCGATTTCAGCTATGGATATCAAAAATCAGAAATAAATTTTCATGTTGAATCCCCCTTTTGGTTCAATAGAAAGGGAACGACAGTTCATGAGCATTCTTGAGAATGAAAAGTTACAATGTAAACTAGACGTTTTAAAGTTAGAAAAAATTCGTCATTCATATTTTTTTATGTTGTGATCAGATCAGGCCAAACCTCAATGCTGTTCAGAGAATATAGGATTAGAGTCATGGGAATATTTAAAACGACGATTAAATGAATTAAATTTAACGGGTGCGGGAGGAATTTACCGAAGGAAGGCGAATTGCTTGCGAGTTTGCAATTTTCTGCCAAGAGCCAATTGCCGTAGTTTATCCCAATCGTATTTGGTATCACTCCTGCACTCCGGAAGTCATCGAACGAATTATCCAAGAACATTTTATTGGCGGAAAGCTTGGATAAGAGTATATTTTATTTAAAAGAAATGAAAGTTAATATTCATTTAAAAAAATTAAAAAGCATTTTTAAAGCTCCTGTTGAGTATTATTTAACTCACGAGAGCGGTGAAATTTTATTGAATGCCTGGTTAGGTAAATCTATTTCATTCAACTATGCAGGATCAATTTATTGTATTCAATGCGCTCGTAAAACTAATAAAAGTTTTCAGCAAGGATTTTGTTTTCCTTGTTTGAGGCGACTGCAAGAGTGTGATCTTTGTATTATCCACCCGGAACGCTGTCGAGTAGAAAAAGAAGGGTGCCCTATCGAGGATTGGGCTCACGTCAATTGTCATCAAAATCATGTGGTTTATATAGCAAATTCTTCAGGTCTAAAAGTAGGCATTACCCGAGAAACGCAGGTTCCCACACGCTGGATTGATCAAGGCGCCATTCAAGGGGTGCCTATTTTACAGACGAAAAATCGTTATCAAGCAGGCATGATAGAGGTTAGCTTAAAAGCCTTCATCGCTGATCGTACGGATTGGCGGCGAATGTTAAGAAATGATATTGAAGAAATGGATTTAATTTCTGCACGAGATGCTTTACTAAAGGAAGCCGACTCCTCTCTTTCCAGAGTGATAAACCAATTTAAAGATGGAGATATTCGGAAACTCGAAACAACGCTGGTCACTCGATTAAATTACCCTGTTTTAGAATATCCGAATAAAATAAAAGCCCTTTCATTTGAAAAGACACCCACCATTATGGGATTCCTTTTAGGAATTAAAGGACAATATCTTATTTTAGATACCGGAGTGATTAATATACGGAAATATGGGGGTTATAATGTCGAATGTATGGTCTTATAAATGGGATATCTAATTCGATTTTTATCTGAAGAATTCAACATTATCGGCATCAGTGGGGTCCTTTTGGTTTTGTTAGCTTATTGTTTATTACAAATGAATAAGCTTAATCAAAGTAGTATTACTTATTCCCTCCTAAATTTTATAGGTTCAGGATTTATTTTAATATCTTTATATTTTTCGTGGAATTTAGCTTCTGGCATCATAGAAATTGCTTGGCTTTTGATTAGTTTGTTTGGTCTAACTAAAGCAATTTATTTTCGTAGAGAGATTAGATTAACTAATCTCAATTCTGGATAAGTGTATAGTTTTTATTCAAGAGATAATTGTATTTTACACCCTCTTTGTTTGTTTTTCAGGCATAAGCAATCAATGCACCCGAGACATTTTTGAAATAAGACAACAATTGTTATAGTTTCGCTCAGGCTCATTATCCCTTTACAATCCAGTCAATTGGGGTTTGGGTAATAAATACACCAATTTTTGTTTCAATACTGCTTCCAAAAGTCATCAAGATCGCAAAAAAAATCTCCATGATTGGTGCCAGCATCATCAACTTCTGTTGTGCAAAATCGGGGTCAAATTATACTGGCATCAATCCTTTTTTCGATATTTTTAAATAATTGAATTAGCTCTTATCTAGAATTGAGGTTATTTTAGATTTAGACAACCAGGATTAGTCATTGAGGTCGAATGTACGCTATAATTTTGTAATTGAGGTAATAAATTAAGTTAAGTCACTGAAACGATGATCAAAAAAAATAACAAAGTTCCTTTATATGCTAGCTATTTCGTTTTAGTTCTTTTTGCAACTGAGAGTATTCCGATGTCTCATGGATTTGTAAATGGGTCAAGGATGCCGATAACAATTAATTCTGTTGACACACACTGTACGTACAAGGAGTCCACTTATGCTTCACGGGAATTTACCCTTTATCCAGAGAAAAATCAATCCTCTATTTTCGGTTAGACCTTTTTCGCGGGGGTTCCTGCGTTGGGGGATGAGGGCTACATTGATTACACAATTTATGCTTTTGGGGGTAAATCTGGGAAGTGTTGGACTTTGGGAGGTCCAAAATATTCCCTGTTCGTAATGGAGTAGATAACCATATACAAATCTAGCCAAAGCTGATGTTAGACAAGGCCAAATTCTTTTATATAGGGTCGTTAAGTAGTATTCCTGCTCCTTGCGGACCAGGAAAAAAGGCATGATATTGTCGTTAAAGCTTCCGGAGTGCAGAAACAAATATTTGCGCTTGTTCAAGTTGTAGTTCTTAAATAAAACCTCGTCCCTCTTGGGAGGTTATTCCTGATAAGAAATTCAGGCTATAAAAAATCTTGTGCTTTCATTCAAGCATCGTCCACGAATTTAGTTAAATAATTGCGGGCCGGACGGAGTCGGGTAAAAGAACGAGATAATGGTCGCTTCTTTTAAGCGTTGGGCAAATTGAAGAGCGGAACTACACGGCGGAGCCGAAGAGCTGCGCGCCGACGAGAGCTTCTTTGCGAATTAAGCGTCTTACCATTAGGAAAAAATCTTTGTCATTCATGTCATCTAAAATTTCTTGTGCAGTATTCAATAATGGATTTCAGGGTTTTTGTGAATTGGGAATTTCTGTATTTATTTTTTTTGCTAGTGAAGTATGACTTTCATGGTTCTCATAAGCAGCTTCCGTAGGTGTGCGATAAATTTTAGCGTCCAGCACTTCTCTAGGCACCACTTGTTTTTCATGGCTCATTTTTTCAGCATAGTGATAAAGTTCACAAGGCAAAGATTTACCGATGCGTTGAAAACAAACAATGGGGGGTTTCCAATAGCTTGAAGTATGTTGTCGAGAATCGTAGAAAGAAAGTATAACTTAACCTCAATTCTAGATAAGAGCTAATTCAATTATTTAAAAATATCGAAAAAAGGATTGATGCCAGTATAATTTGACCCCGATTTTGCACAACAGAAGTTGATGATGCTGGCACCAATCATGGAGATTTTTTTTGCGATCTTGATGACTTTTGGAAGCAGTATTGAAACAAAAATTGGTGTATTTATTACCCAAACCCCAATTGACTGGATTGTAAAGGGATAATGAGCCTGAGCGAAACTATAACAATTGTTGTCTTATTTCAAAAATGTCTCGGGTGCATTGATTGCTTATGCCTGAAAAACAAACAAAGAGGGTGTAAAATACAATTATCTCTTGAATAAAAACTATACACTTATCCAGAATTGAGATTAACTAAATTGAGGTTAACTATTTGATCTTCTTTTTTAAACCCGCAACATGATCATCCCTCCTAGCAGAACGAAAATTAAAATGCTTCCCATGCCTAGTACGTTGTGTTGCAAAAAAGGATATAGTTGCATAGCCGAAGAGGAGGGAAGCCAAGGAAGGTGGTTAACAATCGCCCGCTGACGGCATAAAGTCTGAATATTTGGGCTATTTTTCTGGAGGTCATATTCGCGCACCATTAAACTTTGACTCGCAGCCGTCACGGATTCGAAGGAAAGCCCGAACAGAAGAAGCAATTATCTAAAAAAATAACAGATTGGGTAAAAATTACGATAATAAGCTCAATAGAGGTTTTGAGGTAAACACCAATAGAAGTTGTAGGCTTAGCAAAAAAGATGATCAACTCAGCCAACTAAAAGGGCCCCGAGAGCTTTTGTAATGTTAAGGCTAACCCTAAGGATTTAATAACTCTTCTGGCGTGAAATTAAAAGTGTCTGCACCATAAATGCCTCCCAAAGCAATTAAGGTTATCATGCCATCAGTGTAGATCATTCGAGCTAATAAAAAAATAAAAAGATTGAGAGTTTGTTTTATAGAATGAGAGGTTTGTTTGAGCTCCTTTAATTCTAGTCTGGTGGCTTGTTTCAAAGGATATTGATAAAGAGGGTCTGTCTTGAAAAAAAGAAAAATCGGAAAGCTAAATATAGCGAACTAGATTGCTACAAATAATGTGGTTAGACAAATATGAGAAAAAGATTCAATATTTAACGACGTAGGTTTAGCAAGTAGCAAAAATAAAGCGATAATCAGTGATAGCAGTGCGCCCAAATTTCTAATGGCCTAACCTAAGCTTGAAATACGGCCTACTGTTGCTAAAATATTTTTAGAAACAGTAGGCAAGATCGTATTATAAAAAATAAAGCAGACTTCACAGGCAATGGGGATGTGAAAACCACGACAAAGCGGTGGCTAAAATAACAACATAAGTACTAATGAACAGCCATAATTTTCTTTTACCCACGTAATCGGCAATAGCCCCTAAACTTAGGGCTTAATAATAGCCGTGAGAAATCTGGTAAGAGCAATTGTCTAACCCCAAAGACGCGTTCCTGTAATTGTATTAGGTGCTATATGTTGTGTGAAATAGGGAGGAAAAACGAAGGTTAATATAATTGAGGCAAATGCTGAAGCGGCAAAATTATGACTATACTAAGAAACAAGTTGTATTCAGTTACCAAGGATTTTTGGAGGTCACCTTCCTTGCATCATAACTCCTTATAGATTAGTCTTTTCTAGTTTAAGTTAAAATGTAAGTTTAAGTTAAAATGTAAGAATGAACAATTGATGCTGTGATTAATCAGTTTAATCTTAAATGAGTAATTCTACTGTACCTTACCAGACATCGGAAAGCTTTTTGGAGTAATCTCTACAACGTTGGAGCAGAATTTTAACAGGCTTATCATTAGAATTTTCTTGTAAAATTTCTTCAAATATTTTTTTAGCTTTAGCAAATTCAGCAGCTTAGTATAATTTCCAGGCCTCTTTAAAATTTTTTAAAGTTGCCTTTTTAATTTTGGCATTGGGTTGTACATTGATAATTTTGTATATAATAATTACATCTGTTTTATCACGCGAACCTATTTAATCGATTTCGAAATTGATATTTTTCGGGTTCTTGTAAATTAAATTGTGAATAAATTGGTCGTTTACTAGAAATGGGGGGTGATAAAAGCAAGTTAAACTTTCCAATTCTGAAGCAATATCGACTACTCTTCCAAAGTCGGTGCCCTCCAGACTTTGTTCGCTTCCAATGATTCACAAAATGACATTTCCAATGCTAAGACCAATTCCGTGGGATAGATAAAGTTTTCAAAGCCTTTTGATTCAAGTGTTTTATTGAAAGACTTGACTTGCGTCCAAAGCTTGATCAGCGCTTTTTGAAAACAGTACAATGAAGGAATCACCAATATATTTATTACAATATATTTATTATCCTCCATATTTGTTAATGTCTGGCGTGATTGCACTTAAAATACTTATTAATTAATAAAGATCTTGCTGGAAGATAATTTTTTAGAAATTGACGCAAAACTGGGGAAATCGGAAATTATAATGGACAGAGATATTAATTTGTTATCTCCTAATTTTAATTCTGGTAGATTATTGCAGCCCAGGGATTTTAATAGCATCTTGGGAACAAAGCGATCAATAGATTAATAGAGGATAGCATTTTCAATAGCGATGGCAGCTTGCTTTGCAGTAAGTTGGAGGAATTCCACATGTTCCTCTAAGTAAGCTTGAGATAATTTATGATGTTCATAATAGAATAACTTAATTAGAGTTTTTTTAAAATAATTGGGACAACAATGGCTGATTTAATTTATTTTGCTTCCTCGCGTTCCGCATATTTGATAAAATCAATGGGAAGGCCCTTTCGACCACCGAGATTCTCTGAATGAGCGACAGCCATTTCATTTCTGTTATAAGCATACTTGCCTTCAATAAAGATGAGATTTTTTTTAAGAATAAAAAGATACGATCTAAATTGGTTTGATTTGAAATTTCAGTTAATAACTTTTTGATTAATGAGGATAAGTTAGTTTCTGATGTGAGAGAATTTCTAATTTTTAACATATTGTCAAAGTCGATGACCTGCGATAAACGAACTAATTCTTCATAGGGGAAAGAGGTGGCTGTGAGATCTTTATGAGCTCCCTCTTCTGAAAGTTACTCCTTAAAAGGGTTTCTCTAATTGAAGTACTTTTCGATTAAATCCAAAAGCTTTGTAGTTATGATAAGTGTGATGCAGATAATATTTAAAGCCAATTTTTCTCTGTTTGGCCATAAAATAAAGCAGCTAATTCATAAGCTAAAGCCGTGTCTAACAAATGTTGTCTTTCTTTAGTTTGAGTAATAGTTTTTTTATAAAATTCTTCAACTTTATTCTCGTTATTTCTAAGTGAATAAAATTTCGCTAGAAGGAGATAATATCGTTGTAGATAATTAGTAGGATTTAAGGATACAATTTTTTTATATCTTTTTAATAATTTTAATAGTAAGCAATAATATTTGATTTTATCCTTTTTTTGTTTTTAATCGAGAAATTATATTAAAAAGTAATAAGCCCTTATAATAAATAAAAACTAAATTAATGGGGTATCCTTGAGAATGGTGCTTAGATTAAAATTATTTCCAGTTTCATAGGCTTCTTGGTAATTCCCCGTAATTCCCTAGATAATAGTGTTTTTCTGTTTCATAGATAAAATGAAGGGCTTGTGATGTTTTGCTACGGTATTCTAATTCAGGTACTTCTATAAAGGGTTGGTTCAACATAAAAGGAGATAATGAGACCATAAGGTGAAAGGTCCTGACCAGTTCAGTTCGAGCAATTTTTAAAGCTTAAACCTTTAAGAAAATTTCTTTTATTTCTTAATAGTAATTATATAGACTTTCGTCACTTTCAAATTTAATCATGAAATAATACCTGATGCTATAAGTGGTATATTCGACATTTCCTTCCTGAAAGCATCTGAAAAAATTTATTTTAAGGTGGGAATGCAATCACGAATGTGATGAAGCCAAAGGCTGATAAAGCCTTTTACATGAAAGACTCCTAAGCTAATTTTATTGTTTAATTCTTTCGTTTGGCAGATTTAAAATCATTACGTTTTTTGAGTTCATCTAGCTCATTTTGTATGGATTTAACAATAACTTCGTTAATTTTTCGTAATCTTTCTGAAAGAATATGGCTGATATTCTGGCTGATGAGCGATAATATTTGCACATTCTTTTTGATAGGTTCCATAGGAATTTCAATAAGTTTACTATCGATTAAAGAAACCATCAAGGTAGATCGAGGTTTATCTTCTATGAGGACCATTTCTCCAATGGTGTTATTAGTAGAAAGTATAGAAACCTCGTAAATATGGCCGGTTGCTTTATAAATTTTTCTAATGGAAACGGATCCGGAAACGATTATGTAAAATGATTCGCTTTGTCGCTTTCTAAAAATAGCGTATCTCCTTGTAAAACCATAAGCTTTAACATCCCGCAAACCGTTACATGAATAATGATAAAGCCAAATTTTTGCTTTTATGGATATCTCCAGGGTGATCAGCTGATTAAAATCACTGTACACACCATATTCTATTGTTCATCCGTTCTATAATCGTGAAAATAAGATCTGCACTTTGATAATAGGTTCGATAGCGATCTAGTAAAAATTGTGTATCCGTAGTAATAAACATTTTAGTATTATCTACTGTAAAAAATAGTCCATAGATAGGAAGTAATTTTTTTTACTGTGAACATGAATAGTTCTTACCATTTCAAAATCAATGATTTCCTAGGTAAAATATTATTTTCGTAAATGGGGAAGATGGTAAAATAAGTTTGAATGATGGCTGGTGGGGATTCACCTTTTAAAAATTGTAGTCCTCCGGATAATACATTATTCCAAAGAATAGCTATCATAGAGGGATAAATGAAAAGTTTAGTTTTTTTTGCGTTAGGGTCGAAAAAAGTAGAAGAGGCAAGCCATTCAATCTCGCCCACATGATTAAAATGAAAGTGATTGATATAAACACCGTCGATATCCTGGTAAGAGAGATGCGCTGCCTGCAGTGAATGTTGCACATCCGTACCATAAATCAATTAAAAGGTGTTTATATTGGGACTTTCTAAAACAATATCTGCTTGGAAATTATTAGAAACGTCAGTAAAGGCTGCTTCGGAGCCAAGAAATATTAATTTCACTTGAGACTCCTTTCTCTAATTAAAGTAAAAGTAAGTATGGGTGAATATCTTGCTTTTGTGCGAAAAATTTAATGACAACATGATATTTCCGAAGTTTAGTGTAGGTACGTGATTAGATATTATCCACCTTTATGTTCAGGCTAATTTTAACACTTTTCCTTTGCCTGCCTTTCCACCATTTTTTCTAGGAATTTAATGAACGAATAACTAAAAATCATGGAAGCGGATGGGGTTTGGGATGGTATATTGGCGCTTTGGCCATCCCTTGGCTAGGGAACCAATTGGGCTTAACCTACCATTCTAAAATCTATTTTTCGTTAAATGGTGTAAGCCAATTTCAAGGAAGAGATCTTACAGGCGCTCTCGTTCCGGATCGGAGTATCGCATTTGATTTTTCAAGACTGGCAATCATTCTCTTTAGAGATTTTCAAGCCTTGAGTAAAGAATTTGGACTTTATGGATTCGTTTATTATATCTTCTGGAGCATTATGAAAACGGTTACGGTTCAGAACATAGCGGTATCTATTCCTCCCTATCCCAGCCACCTTCACGGTTAATTTTAATTATCGAAACACCTGGCGTTACGGTTTAGTGGCACAATATACGCTCACGAAATGGATTTTTACACTAGGAGTAAATAGTGACCAAACTCCTATTCGCCCCCCCAAAAAAAATCGAGGTTTATTCTTCCCCGAGACGAGTTTGATTGGAATCGATACCTCAATAATGAGAAAAATAACGGAACATGTTGGATTAACGTTGGTATATGCACATCGTTTCTTTTATAAGGGAAGCCTGGATAATGAATTCGCGGGTGTTACAACGATAGGCCTTAATAGACCTGTGTCAGATTTTGTAGGTTTTGAGTTGAGTTACTTAGAGTAAGGAAAGAGTGACAGCTGGTGGGAACGATCTTCCATAACCGATTCCCAACAAACTACCGCAAAAACTTCCCTTTAGTTTTCTAGAGGAGGTTAGGTCCATTTCCGTATTTCCTTGAAGAATCGTCCCTTTTACCCTCATGGCGTATAATCTGATATTAATCCGATATATTTAGATAATAGACATTTAAAAACTCCTTTTTCTGTAAGATATGTCTTACAAATTTAAAGCTCCATTAAGAGTTCATTAAGAAATTGGTGGCCTAACGGCAGAACAATTAAGTGGTTATTTTCTAATTTGAGAAGTTTTCCTTTTTTGATAGTTTTAAGCCAAGAAGAAATAGCATGGGGTTCAAGTCTGGTTCGTTGTGTAAAAAGCGTAAGGGGAATCGGTTTTTGCAAACGAAGCGCATTCATCATAAATTCGAGGGGAAGCTCTTCTGAATGCAAACTTCGTTGACCTTCTAGGTTGACCTTCTAGAAAGGAATTTTGGGGATGCATGTAAAATCGAGGATTTTTGATATTCCAATAGCGAAAAATTTCATTTTCGAAAGTTAATTTGCTATGCGCTCCGGCCCAAATGCCGAGATAATCACCAAACTCCCAATAATTGATGTTATTCTGACAGAAATAATTATCCCGACAATAAGCAGAAACTTCATATTGATAAAAACCTTGTTGTTTAATAATTGTTGTCCCTTTACTTGCATTTCCCAAATATAATCGTCTGAAGGAAGTACAGGTGGATGTTTGTAGAAAAAAGTTTGTGGTTCTAGTGCTAATTGATACCACGAAATATGCGTAGGATCTAATTCGATTCCATTTTTCAAGTCAAAGAGCGCATCTTCAATTTTTTGTTTCGGCAAGCCAAACATTAAATCGATATTTATGTTTTTAAATCCTTCCCGTTTTGCAGTTTGGATAGCTTACTTAGCATTCTCGGCAGTATGAATGCGACCTAGTTTTTTTAATTTATCATCTTGAAAACTTTGTATACCAAGAGACAAGCGATTAATGCCTATTTTTTGATAGCCATTGAACCGAGACTGCTCAACGCTTCCGGGATTAGCTTCCAGGGTAATTTCGACTTCCTCTTTTAAGGTTAACACTTTTTTCATTTCATAAAATAATTTTTCGTAAGCTGACGCAAAGAATAAACTAGGTGTCCCTCCGCCAATAAAGATGGTATAAATAGGGTGATCAGCGATGAAGGACAGTCGTTGTTTGAGATCGCTAAGAAAAGCCTGAACGTAATTTTCTTCCGGAAGAGGGTTGATGTAAAGCGTGAGAATTAAAATCACAATAAGGGTATTTTCGGAGACACCAGGGTATATGGACATACAAACTGAGTGGTATAACTGACATCATAGAATTTTATCATTTTCATGTCCGAGCGTGAAAATGAGATTTGAATATGAGTAAAAAACCAAGCATTATCGATAAAACCGTCATTGCGCGAAGTCGATTATTCGAAATCGAAGAGTTGCATCTGCGCTTTTCCAATCGAGAGGAACGCTATTTTGAACGTATTCGTGGGCGCGGGTGCGGTGCTGTAATGATTATTCCTCTGTTAGATAGCGAAACGATATTGCTGGTTCGGGAGTATAGTATGGGAGTGAATGATTATGTGCTAGGGTTCCCAAAGGGCAGCGTTGAAAAAGGGGAAGAACTTTTGCTTACAGCCGAGCGCGAATTGAAAGAAGAAGTAGGCTATGGTTCGCGTAATATGTCGATTATCGCTTGTTTTAGTGCTTCTCCTGGCTATTTAGATTCCATGATGCATATCATTTTAGCGACAGACCTTTATCCGGAAGCCATTCATGGTGATGAACCAGAGCCCTTAGAGGTTATTCCATGGAAGCTTTCTAGAAGAAACGAATTGCTCGTTCATCCTGAATTTCATGAAGCACGAAGCGTAGCTGCCTTGTTTTTATTGGAGCATTCTCAGCATGGCTAATGATTGGCATCACCAGGTAGATTCGCTCATCTTATTGGTCAAACACGCGGGAGCAGGAATTTTAAAATTTGCCCGGTTTCCCAAAGAAGCTATGCGGATTCAAGGAAAACATGATAATACCTTATTGACCGAAGCAGATCTTTGCGCACATGGGATTTTGTATGAAGGATTACAGTCCTTAACCCCGAATATACCCATTTTGTCCGAGGAGGGTGAGATTCCTTCTTATGAAGCTCGCAGTCGGTGGCAGCGCTATTGGTTACTGGATCCTTTGGATGGTACGCGAGGTTTTGTAGAGAGACTTGACGAATTTACAGTGAATATTGCTTTAATTGAAAAGCATCAGCCTATCTTTGGAGTGGTGTATGCGCCTGTCCAAAAGGAATGTTATTTTGCTCATCAAAAACACGGAGCTTTTAAGCAGATCGAGGATAATGTTCCTCAACAGATTCATACGCGGAAAATGAATTGGCAAGCTTTTTCTGTTTATTTAGGTGAGTTTTTACATTCCCCTCGGCTGCCTCGTCTATTTGAAACCATTCCCGCCGCCAAGGTTGTTCGATTAAATAGTTCTCTAAAATTTTGTCGGATCGCCGAAGGAGAAGGGGATCTCTATCCTCGTTTTGGAAACACTAGTGAATGGGATACCGCAGCCGCGCAATGCGTTTTGAGGGCAGCTGGTGGTAGAATAGTTGATTTAAGTGGTAAAGCCCTACAATATAACGCCAAGCCATCGCTCACTAATCCCCCCTTTATTGCAGTGGGCGATCCTACACAGAAATCGGAAATTATTGCATTATTGGAAACAAAGAGGGGAGAAAAGTGACCAAGCATGTCAAAGTTGTAGTAACGGGTGCCGCTGGACAAATTGGTTATGCTTTATTGTTTCGTTTAGCTTCAGGCCAGGCATTTGGTTTAGATAGCACCCTTGATTTACATTTACTCGAAATCGAACCGGCGTTGTCGGCATTGAAAGGGGTCGTGATGGAATTAGAGGATTGTGCTTTTCCCTTATTGTGCAATATCGTAGTGACTTCGGATCCTAAGGTTGCCTTTAACAATGTTAATTGGGCGCTTTTAGTAGGTTCGGCGCCCCGAAAAGCAGGTATGGAGCGTAAAGATTTATTAGAGAAGAATGGTGGAATTTTTGCTGCGCAAGGAAAAGCGCTTAATGAAAATGCAGCAAATGACGTTCGAATTTTCGTTGTAGGTAACCCCTGCAATATCAATTGCCTTATTGCTATGAATCATGCTCCAGACATCCCTAATGATTGTTTTTATGCTATGACAAGACTTGACCAAAATCGGGCTATTGGTCAGTTAGCTCTTAAAGCTGAGGTGGGAGTGATGGCTGTAAAAAATATGATTATTTGGGGAAACCATTCTTCCACCCAGTACCCGGATTTCTACCATGCCACAATTAATAGCAAATTGGCCTCAGACGTAATTCGTGATAAAAAGTGGTTGACGGAAGAATTTATTCCTCTAATTCAACAACGTGGTGCTGCTGTCATTAAAGCTCGAGGAACCTCGTCGGCTGCTTCAGCTGCTAATGCCGTGATCGATAGCGTATGGAGTTTAATCAATACGACTCCTGTCGATGACAGCTATTCCGTCGCTTTATGTTCACAAGGGCAATACGAGGTCGATGAAGGCTTGATTTTCTCATTTCCCTGCCGGACGGAGAACGGAATTATTAAAGTTATTGAGGAGATTACGCATAATGAATTCGGTCAGCAAAAATTTCAAGCAACTTTAAATGAGCTTCGTGAAGAGCGTGATGCGGTAAAAGAATTAGGGCTTATTCAAGCTTAGATCCCTTTACTTCTTTCGTTTCTTAAAATTTTCTTTGGACTACCTCCCTCGGTTCGTTGCCTGTATTTTCCAGGAGTAACTTTTACTACATTTATGAATAAAAACAAAATGGAAGAAATTTCATGAAGAATATATCTAAACTGATGGTGTCTCTTTTTATTGCTATTTTTTTGACCACCAAGAGTTGGACACAAAAAGGAGCTTGTAAATATCCACCAACTCACGCTTTGCATGTTATATTACAAAATGCTAGCAATTCAGGTTAGCCAAATTACACCGTTGAGTTTTCAAGTGGTCAGTGCTGGATATTCTGTTCTTTCAGGAAAAATTTGTCTTATAAAAGAGTTTAACAATAGCTGGAAAGCTAATAAAAAGCCCCGTTGCTAAATAAAATAACAATAAAATTACATCGATAAAGAGGTGGCCGCTTTTTCCAATTCGATGAGAATGTCATAATCCCTTAAGAGTTGCTCTTTGTCTTTGTTAACTATAATAAAACGAATACCACGGTATCAGAGCCAATGCTTTAGGTGATTTTTTAAGTAGGTGCCTGGAGATTTCAATATTAAATGATCGTAATACGAAGAGAGAATCTTTAACAGAGCGATATTTAACGGCTTAATTTTATGTGGTTGCTAGTTTTGCAACAGGGAATTAAATCCGTGACAAAATAAGTGAAAAGAAGGCTGGGCTACTCGACAGCTTTTTATAGGGCTAACGTTCACGCTAATTATTACAGCAAGCGAATAAATGAATTAGATATACTATTGGTCATGAAATATGTTCTCGGTATTGAAACATCGTGTGATGAATCTTCAGTAGCGCTCTATGACGGAGAGCAGGGGTTATTGGCACATCGTATCTATAGCCAAATTGCTTTGCATTCGCAGTATGGGGGGGTGGTTCCTGAACTCGCCTCACGCGATCATATCCGAAAAATCTTACCTTTAATTGAAGGGACGCTCGATGATGCTAAGTTAGTGAAAGGTGATCTTAATGGTATCGCTTATACCAAGGGTCCGGGCTTAATTGGTGCGTTGATGGTGGGAGCTTCTATCGCGAAAAGTTTAGCTTATTCTTTAAGTTTACCTATTGTGGGGGTGCATCACATGGAAGCTCATTTAATGGCGGTGCAACTAGAGCAGGAAACGCCCAATTATCCATTTATTGCCCTGTTAGTTTCAGGGGGGCATACGATGTTAGTTCTGGTTAAGGAGCCCGGTCGATATAAAATTTTGGGTGAAAGTGTAGATGACGCGGTAGGAGAATCCTTTGATAAAACAGCGAAGTTGCTGGGATTAACTTACCCTGGGGGTCCTGCTCTAGCTCAATTGGCGAAAGAAGGGAACCCCAATCGATTTTATTTTCCTCGGCCAATGATAAAACAACCTCATCTTAATTTTAGTTTTAGTGGTTTAAAAACCCATGCGGTTAATTGCTTTAAACAATATGGCAATGAGAGGCAAACGCGCGCTGATATCGCTCGTGCTTTTGAAGAGGCAGTTGTAGATACTTTGGTACGTAAGTGCCTCCGTGCCATTAAAAAAATGCGAATTAATACCCTTATCTTGGTGGGTGGCGTAGCAGCCAACAAAAAATTGCGCCAGCGTTTAAATGAAGCTGTAAGTAAAGAAGAGGGGAAAGTTTATTATCCCCGTCAAGAATTTTGTACTGATAACGGTGCTATGGTGGCTTATACTGGATGGCTAAGACTCAAGGGAGGTGAATGCGAGGATAGAAGTATCTGCGTTAGACCTCGTTGGCCAATGAGGGAATTGACTGAAATTCCTCTTTCCTAAAATTGAATTTTTCCTTCGGTGCCTTTACGCAGACGCTGGATATTTTCCCAATGTTTCCATACAACAAGAATTGTCATCAATAAAACTGGGAAAAAATAATCAGCATAAGCACCACCAATCATCATATAGATAGGTGCTGCGACAGCAGATACCAAAGTGGCCACTGAGGAATAACGAAAAAGGTAAGCAATAATAAGCCAAGTGGCAATAAGGAATAAGCCAATCCAAAAAGACAAACCTAAAAAAGCACCCAACATGGTAGCAACACCTTTGCCACCTCTAAATTTAAAATACAGAGGAAAAACATGTCCAATGACTACTAATAAGGCTATACAAGCTAAGCTTACGCCGTACACACCTAAAAAACGGGCAATCAAAACGGCAATTAACCCTTTTAGAGCGTCACCTAATAATACGTAGAGTGCTGCTTGTTTTCCTGCCATGCGTAGCATGTTGGTAGCGCCCGCATTTCCTGATCCGGTGCTTCGTGGATCCCGGAAGCACATAAGCTTTGCGAGGATAATCGCAAATGAAAGTGAGCCTATGAGGTAAGCTAGTATGATGCTAATAAAAAATGCCATGTTATTAGTCCGTTACTTAAATTTAAATTATCATATCGATTTTCTGTTAGAATGTCCACTGCCTCTGGAGCGTGGAGATTTAGTTAGGTTAGATTTTTAAGAGATGTTTCCGGTAATAACGTAATTCTGCAATGGAATCACGTATATCTTGCAAAGCCAGATGTTGAGATTCTTTAACAGATCCTGTCATTATCTGTGGAGCCCAACGTTGAGCGAGAATTTTTAAGGTGGTCACATCCAGATGACGATAATGAAAGAATTGATCCAAATTTGGCATATAATGATGCAAAAATCGTCGATCTTGACAAATAGAATTGCCGCATAAAGGTGATTTTTTAGGTGGCACATAATCTTTAAGAAAATCCAACGTTTCTGTTTCAGCTTGGCTCTCGGTAATGCTGCTTTTTTTTGCTCGGTCGATTAACCCGGAAGCAGTATGGTGAGAAGTGTTCCAACTGTCCATGGTTTCTAATAATTCAGTAGGTTGGTGAATAGCAAAAACAGGTCCTTCTGCAATGATGTCGAGATTGCTATTTGTTACTATTGTTGCAATTTCAAGAATGCGATCTTTATCCGAATTCAGTCCTGTCATTTCCAGGTCGAGCCAGACAAGATTTTCTTCATTGAAGGTCATGGGAGTAAATATTAATCTCGCAAGGATTTAATTGGCAGCAGTGTAACAAAATCTTCGTCATTCAACCACTTTACTTGAACGTTCTAGCACTCTTACAAATTTTCGTTGCTGATTCCATTGGGCACGTGGCCTGTAGCAACATGTTCAGCGGCGGATTGGCAGTGTCCTTTTTGATCGTCAAAAAAAATATCAGCACCAAAGCTGCGTAAAAAATTACTCTTTTCTAGCCCACCAATGAATAAAGCTTCATCAATTCGGATGTTCCAAGCCCGTAAAGTTTTGATAACGCGTTCGTGCGCGGGGGCTTGTCGTGCGGTGACTAAGGCAGTGCGAATAGGACATTGATCCGCAGGAAATTGGCTTTGCAATCGTTGAAGTGCTTCAAGGAAGCCCTTGAAAGGACCGCCAGGGAGCGGATTATTCGCTGCCTTTTTTTCATTAATCGTAAATGCGGAAAGTCCTGCTTGTTGATAGATACGTTCAGCTTCATCTGAAAATAAAACAGCATCGCCGTCAAAGGCAATACGTAGCTCAGGATTCGTGTTAGGTGGCGGTTTGACAGAAGGAAGAATGGTGGCTGCTGCGTAACCCATATTTAATGCCTGTTTTACATCTTCTGGATTAGCGGATAGAAATAGATGAGCTTTAAAAGGCTCTATGTATCTATAAGGACTTCGACCGCCTGTAAAAGCTGCTCGAGTAATATTTATTTGATAATGCTGAATACTATTAAAAATTCGCAGTCCCGTATCCGCACTATTGCGGGAAAGCAAAATTATCTCGACTAAATCATTATTTTGATTAAGGGTTAAAAATTTTTTAACCAGAGGAAAAGCAAGACCGGGTTCCAGTATATAGTTTTCGTGTTGGATTTGATAACGGGCGTAGCTGTCAACGCCGTATTTTTCATAAATTGCGTTGCTTCCATCGAGATTAAATAAAGCTCGAGATGAAATTGCAACCACAAGTTTGTTAGAAATATCGGCTGGCACTGAGAACTCCTCTAAAGAATATTATCGCACAGATTGAGCTTCCATTCACACCAGCCCTGACAAAGAGGAAAATAGAGGCCTAATTTAATAGGTCGATCTTCCAAAAGCTGGAAAGCTTTTGCGTATCGATTTAATTGGGATTCATACAAAATGCGCTGTTTCTGCAGGAAGAGAGATAGATTGGGCTCACTACGAGTGGCAGATTTGTAATCTATAATCCATCTCACACCTTGATCATCAATAAACGTGCGATCCACAACATAATGGATAAACTCATTTTTATCCATCATCGAAATGCAATATTCGCTTTGATGTTGGTAGTGAGGTGACAAAATCCATCGCCCCTTTGGGTGAGATAAGGTCAGGCGAATGGCTTTTTCAATTAAGGTTACTGAAGAATTTAGTTTAGAAAATAAAATTCCTAACTGAAGGAGTCGACGTTTAATAAATGATTTGCTGTTTATAATTCGTTTTTCATCCCAGGATTCAACTCCTTCAATTGAAATTTTTTCCAGAAGTTGATGAATAACAGTACCCACTGTCCTTTGAAATTGATCTTGGAGAGGGCTCGGGGAGAGAAGCTTTTCGGTTGAAGGATAAGAAGGAGTTATAAACAGTATTGGAGTAGTCCATTCGCTTGATAAGCGATATAAGCATTTGCGTTGTTTTGATTCTAAAGGTTTCGTCTCTTTATAAAGAGAAATTGATTTTTTAATTTCTTCTTCACAAACATCCCAAAGCAAATTTGCAAAACTCCCGTTGGGAGGAGAAGTAATAATTGACGAAGCTTCTTCTCTTTTAAGAATAAGAAAAAAATGTAATCCGATTTTTGCTCGTGTAGCAGCGACATAAAATAATCGAACAATTTCATTGTCGGATTTTTTCTTTTCTATTTGTTTTAAGTAGACATAAAGAGGATCTGATTTTTCTGTTGCAGCTTTTAGAGGAGCCAAAATAAGATCGGAAATACCTGTTGGGAGAGGCCGCTCCAACCATTGCAGCAAAAAATCCTCTTTGGCTTTTGGAGTTCGCTCGAGACTTGGAACAATAACGTGATCAAACTCCAATCCTTTTGCTTTATGAATCGTCATAATTTGAATTGCTTGTGGATTAGGATTATCAATGGGAGCGTATAATTGGCGAAGCTTTTTAATTAAACGTTTAATAGTAAATTCATTCTCTATTGATTCTAATAAATTAAAATAAGCACGAACGCTTACCAATTCGCTGGGGCTATTTAAACAAGCAGGACCTCCCAACGCGATCCAAACGGTTTCAATCCAAATGGCTAAGGGCAAGCGATCGCGATTGTGCAAGGCATGAGATAAAATGGGAGTAATTCGTTCCAGACGTTTTTTTCCATCAAAAGTTAAATCTTTCAGGGTTTCTTTTTTTTGCAAAGTAAGCCACAAAGGTTCGTTTCTACTATGAAGGCATAGACGATGGATATCTTGCAAAGTCAAACCACACCACGGAGCACGTAAAATAGCGAGCCATGCAATGCGATCACCAAGATGATGAAGAGCTCGAGTAAGAGATAATAAGTCTATGATTTCAGTTCGATAACCTAATTCTTCGATTTCTACAGCATTAAAAGGAATTGAAGCATTTCGAAGAGCTGGAATGATTTCTAGTAAATGTGAACGGGAACGAACTAATAGAGCAATAGTAGTGTTATCATTTTGAGTGCGATGAGTTTGAATGATTTCTATAATTTTCTGTGTTTCCTCTTCAGATGAGGCAAGTGAGTGAAAATTAACTTCTGCCTTCCCAGGAAAATTCTCATTAGTTGCCTGAGACGGCGAGTAAGGAATTGAGCCTAACCAACTATTAGCTTCTGTAGGGAAAAGGTTTTTAAAAACAAAATTAAACCATTCAATTAATGTTTTTTGTGAACGAAAATTATTACATAAAATAAGCGGAATTAAGCGAATGTTACCAATACCTTTATCTTCTACTTGTAAAAATAAACCCACTTCGGCTTGACGAAAACGATAAATTGATTGCATTGGATCACCCACTAAAAAAATCGTTCGTCCATCGTTAGGCTGCCATCCGGCGATAAGTGCTTCAATTAAACGAAATTGGATGATCGAAGTATCTTGAAATTCATCGATAAGTAGATGGTGAATTTGCGTATCAAGCTGTAAAGCATAATCAGAAGGCTGGTCAATGTTGCCTAGAGCACGTAGAGCTCCAAGGCTGACTTCTGTGAAATCAACAATGTTATGATCTTTAAAAATTACTTGAAGTTGCGCTACTAATAAAGGAAGCAAACTAATAAGCGACTTAAGAATGCGCCACTGATTTTGAGTGTAATTAATAGGAGGGCAATTTTGTATTTCTTGTAGTGCCATTCGCAAAGGATTATTAGATTGAAATTGTTCTAATAAATTCTGCATTTGTAACTTCTGTTGTTTATAACGTGCATCGCTTGGAAATCCAACCGACTTATCGATTCTTTTTCGCCACTCACCCCTTTGGGTTAGAAGTAAATTAGCTATTCCTTTCCATGCTGAAAGATTTTGGATGTTTATTTTCGGCAGTTCAGTAAGGGGGGCACAAGCACTAATGGCATCACCGGGTTTTATTTTTTGTATATTAACACTAGAAAATTGAATCAAAGGGATAAGTTGATTAGCTAAAGGTTGATTAGCTAGAGTGTTATCTATTAAATCATGTGCCTTTTGCATGGCATCTAATGCAATAAATTCCAATGCTTTTTCAAGTTTCTTTTTAAGTAAATCTGGATTCGAATAATAGTCGATAATATGTCCTATCCATTGTTCACGGTGGCTCAGCATTTTTATTAATAATTTTTCCAATAAATCTACTTTATTGTCTAAATGTAATAAAAGTGGTTCAAGAATGCTTGTGTAATTCTCCGACATTAATAATTTTTCTATGGCACACCGATAGAATACTTCTATTTCATCGTCTTCTCTTGTTACGGGTGGAGCACCGAAACCTGTTAAAATAGGCATCTGCAAACAAATCTGATGAGCCAGTGCATCGATAGTTAAAATGCGTAAACGATTGGCGTTGATTTCCAGTTGCCAGTGAAAAAGTTTATTTCTTTCTACAACTTTTTTTGCGAGCATCCAAGTGAGAGCTTTGTGGTCATCTTTGGGTCTTGGTTGATTTTTTGCTTCATTGAGGGCTTTTAAAATTCGTTCGCGCATTTCTATAGCGGCTTTTCGTGTGAAAGTAATGGCAACGATTTCTTCGGGCATAGAGCTTGCGCTAAGTAATTTTAAAAACCGTTGGATTAATAGTTCTGTTTTACCTGATCCCGCAGGAGCTTGTACGATATACGATTGAGTCGGGTCCAGTGCTTGTTGTCGAATTGCTTGATCACTCATTCCTCTTCTCCGACACGACATAACGGATGTAAACCACAAAATTTGCAAGTGGTTTTAATATCGAAGGGGTTGACTTCAGCTTTTCCTAATGAAAAATCGATTGCTAATTGGTGAAGAATGGTTTTCCAATGGTCGAGCAAACTTTTCCATGGAAGAGGCGCAGAACCCATATTATTAAAAGGTTTTTCTTCAGAAACTAGCCATCCTTTAAAGCTGATTTTTTTACTGGAAACTTCAGCATAAGCAATTCCCACCACATCGCGGGCGGCAAACGTACAATATAACGGAAGTTGAACGTTCTTCAGACGATTGCCTAACCAATCGGTAACTTGATTTTTATCATTAGTTTTATAATCGATTATAAAATTTCCCCCCTTGACTTTATCAATTCGGTCAATCCGTACATGAAGATTAAGTGGTCCTATTTTTATAAATCGATCTGTTTCTTGTTGACTTACATTAAAAGGAGGACGATTTTTTTCAAGTAATAGCCATCGTTTAATTAAATGTTTAATCCGTTTTTTCTCTACACGAAAGAAAAGGGAATCCGAACCAAAAGAAAAAGATAATTCATTTATAGTTTCATCTATTAGAGTTTCTAACTCAATATCAGAATAATTAATCAAATTTTGCCAATTTTTAATTTTTTTCCAGAGGACATCCAAGGCATGATGTACAAAATTACCTCGATTTGCGCCACTTAAACCAATTTGAGGTTGTTCCAAGGGTTTTGCTCGTAATCGTATTTCAGCAAAAGCTTGGAAAGGACAAGCGGATTGACTTTGTAATATTCTACTTCCGCCTTTTATAAATTCTCCTTCTTGAAGGGGGGGGGCTTGATTGTCCTCGATTTTTTCGATGTGTTTGCTTTTAAATAGGTTCTCGCTTAATGTTTCGAAAAAAGGCAGGCGCAATTCCTCAATGTTTACTTGTGGGAAATCAAGAATGAGAGGGCTGGGAGATAATTGGACCTCTTGATCTTGTAAGGACACGCTTAAAATAACCTCTGAGGCGCTGTTTATTAATCGCTGCTGAAGTTGCAAAGCATAATCCGACTCACGTTTGAAAGAAGAGTGGGGCATTTGGTGGCGTCGTTGTAAGCCGATGGGTAAAAATGGATTAGGCTTTGGCGGTGATGGCCAATTCTTATTATCTAATCCCATTATCCAAAGACTATCGAATTCAAGTCCTGTGGCCTCTAATAATCCCAAGATTTGAATAGAAGCATTTTGAGCGGATTGAGGTTGGAAAAGAGTTTTACTGGCTAGTTGCCACAACAGCTGAAAAGCTTGTTTTCTTGTTTGTGGAGGAATTAGAGAGTCGAATTCAACAAACTCTTGCAACATTTCCTTCCAACGCTCTAATTGTTGGTATTCTTTACTATCCAAAGAACGCTGTCCAGGCCATCCCAAGGCAGAAAGTTCTTTTTTAAAGTGCTCTATCCACTCACTTGGAAAAAGAGTCCCGGGAGGTCTTTCGAGAGATAACCATTGTTGGTAACGAATTTTAAGGGTGGCAGCGGGAAATTTTTTTTGCAGCTCGTCCAAATGATATAAAATAGATGTTGAATTTGTTTGCCACTGCTTTGTTTCTCGTAATTTTACATCTAGCATGGCAGCAAGATAGGAATTATCACCCATGCTATTCACGTAGGGTGAGCAAAAAAGTGTACCCAATTCCATAACCTCGATATGAAAGGGATTTAATGCCAGTATGTTAAGCGCAGTTTTAACTAAAGGGAGATGAGCTAATGGTTCACCAGCAGAGATATTAAAATTTTTATCCGATCCAAATACATTTTGGAAAAGCCGGCAGATTTGTGAACGATGTTCGGTAAGGGCGGGTATAACACAGCCAATTCTTTTTGAAGAATTTTTTTGCCATTCATTGTAAGCCCATCGCGCCATTGTTTGAATTTCTGCTTCGCGCTCTTTGAAACTGAGGCGGTGAATGTAGTTTTTTGGGTGAGGGCGGCTTAAATAACATGAAATAATAGTTTTCTCTGCGAGCCCATTCAGAAATTGTTGTATCGTCGGTATTAATTCATCAAAACCCAGGAGGATAATCTTTTGGGGTAGATTTAGATGGGGAATTAATCCTTCTAACTGCTTGGGTAACTCTACTGCATTGATTAATTTTTGTTTTTCGAGTTCGGTTTCGAATTGATAGGCCCATTGAATAAAACACTGGACTTCACTATTGGCTTCTGGCTCAAGATCCTTTAAAGATAAATTCCAACCTTTTATTAATTGCCACGCTTTCTTGGCGAGGTTAGCCGTCTGAGGAGAAAGTCCTAGAATTTTTTGCCAAAGGACTTCTTCTTGGACATCGCTGAGCAAAAAACCTTGAGTGGATTCACAATGCTGCCAACAATGAGAAAGCCAAGTGTTTAAAGGTAAAATTGTTGGTCTTAACCAGGCTTTTTTCCCTACCTTGATTTGATAGTGAGCATATTGCTCTTGAAGGTAGTAGCTTAAACGGCGATTAGCAGTCAGAACAACAATGTCCTTATCTAATGTAGGGAATAACTCACAATACATTGCAGTCAATTTCCGTTGAAGTTCATTTCAAAATTGTCAAGTTGCTAACAGGTCTAACGTATAATAAAAACTCTGTCAAACTTTTTCGAATTGCTTGCCACAAAATCCTTCAAAAACAGTTAACTAATTGAAAATATGAAATTAATTTTCTTTGCTTATTTTGTTTTCAATCTGTCTTGAAGGTTGTGATATCAATAGATTAAAAGCCATTCTGACAAAATACCCACAAAGTTATCCACAGAAATTGTGAATAATGGGAAAAGTGACATGAAAGTCTAATCCTTTTACGCTTTTAGGCGTTTTAATGGAGATTTCCGCACTATGTAATTTGGCAATTTAAAACACAATACTAGGGCCACTTGCGTATGTGTATTTAAAACATATGTGTATTTAAAACAGATAAAAGGTGTACGCAGTTCATGAGTAGTATCAGCGGTAAAGCATTTTTTACGCTCAAAGTCCTCTTTTAATCGACCGAAAAGATTTTTTAATTCACTCACCAAGAGTTTAATTTCGGAAGGCACGGCTTCTAAATCTAGAGGTTCTAAATAACTGGGTGCGTGGTGGCGAACTTCGTAAGTGACTTTTTAATGTATTTAAGCTTCGACCTACGATAATCCAAATTAAAAATCCTAGAAAAGGGTAGGTAATTAGCATGAGTAATTAGCAGCATGACAAAAATAGAATTTTGAGTCAGCTGGTTTTCGAGCTGCTGGCGATAATTCGATCGTTCGGCAATCATGAAGGTAAGTTGGGTTTTTGGGGTCATAAAGTGTATTAATGCGTCAAGATTTTCTATGAATCCACAAGGTAGATAAACGTTCATTACCATTGGAAAAGGGAATGCGTGGTATTCCTGCAGAATAGGGAATTAACTTCCCCTGGTTATTCCATATTTGGAATTCAAGGTGACTGCTTGCTTTTTTATTTGCCATTAATTCTTCACGTTGTTCTTCAGTAATCCTGGGATCGGTTGTAGTAGTTAGAGATTTAGTACTAGATTTGAGAAGATTATATTGAATGGGAAAGAGAGATCTTTATGTTGGGTTCCATAATCTCTAAAAAAGCACGAATCCGTTCCGCGGTGTGAATGAGTTGGATGTCTAATTAGGTTTGAATGTCTTTATGAGCTAAAAAAAGGTTACCAATAATTACTAGTGATGCGATAAGGGTAGTAATACTCAGCAATAAATTGATGAGTAAAAACGTACGGATCGATGGTGCCATTCAAACTTTTTTCTATCATGTAACCTACACCACGAATGGTGCGTATAAGCTTTAGCCCCAAATCGTTTGCGCAAGTTATGAATATGAGCTTCTAATGCATTGCTATCGATATTTTCTCCCCAACCATATAATGTTTGGTTGAGTTGTTCGCGTGAGATAACCTGCCAAGCGTTTTCAAGCAATTTTTGGAGAAGCCCAAACTCTTCGAGAGACCATAACTTCCTTCCCCTTGAAAGTGACCACGTGCGATGCAGGATCCAAGGTAATTTCGCCATAAGTAATAATTAACTTAGCGCGAGATTTGGAACGTCGTTGCATGGCTCGTCGCATTCGAGCACAGAGCTCATCGAGGTCAAACGGTTTTTTGAGATAATTATCCGCTCCCTCATCTAACCCTTTGATTCAATCATCCATAGTATCTCGTGCCGTTAGAATGACCAAGAACGTCTAAACCGGAACATTTCGGTAGGCATAGATCGAGAACAATGATCTCAAAAGTTTCATGGGCGGAAAAAAACTTCATGGGCAGCTTAGCCATCTTTAACCCAGTCGATTGTATGTCCGTAATGTTTTATCCTGTTCGGATACCTTTTTTTAATGGATTACTCAGTGACTTAAACACACAAAACGCTAAATCAACTGATTACGTTCTTACATCTTACATGATAAAATAAGACTACTTAATAATTCACATTAAATTAAATATATAATAGTTTAATTTTGCTTTAAATACAAGTACTTTTCTTAATCCAGCATTGTTTTCTGCTGAAAATAGAGGTTCCAACTGTGGCACATGATTATATCTCCTCCACCGAGGAAATAATTGAAAAAATAATGGGTTATCCTAAAAAGCACACACCGAAAAACGGAATCACCCTACTTGTTAAATTCATCCGACTTTTTTATGTCAACGTTTCCATGGAAGACATTCAAGAGCGTTCCGTCGCGGATTTATATGGGATGGTTAATTCTCAATGGGAGTTGATGTTTCACCGCAGGTCTAAAGAAACAAAAATTCATGTATTTAATCCTAATTATGAGGGTGATGGTTGGCAGTCTACCCATACGATTATACAAGTCATAACCAACGATATGCCTTTTTTAGTCGATTCTATTCGTATGGAAATCAA
The DNA here is from genome assembly GCA_001077715.1 of Candidatus Coxiella mudrowiae. Lineage (GTDB taxonomy): Bacteria > Pseudomonadota > Gammaproteobacteria > Coxiellales > Coxiellaceae > Coxiella > Coxiella mudrowiae. Next base: position 867,451 of record CP011126.1, read on the forward strand.
TCGGTTAGGACTTACTACCCATTTAATGATCCATATGGGTGGCATTAAAGTTTGCCGAAACAAAAAGCATCAAATTGATGACGTACTCGCTTACTATGTGGAACATTATCAAGAGAGTGTCATGGAAGCGCCAATTCATATGGAGATAGATCGCCAAACGGAGACTAAAGTATTGGCGGATATTCAACGTAATATTCGTCGAGTTTTAAGGGATGTGCGAGCTGCGGTCGAAGATTGGGAGTTGATGCAACAGCGGGTTCAAGAAGCTATTAAAGACTTAGACCCAACGAAGATAATTCAACATCCGGAAGAAATTAACGAAACCAAAGCGTTTTTAAATTGGTTACTGGATAATCATTTTATTTTCTTAGGTTTTCGTGACTATGAAATGGTTGGAGAAGGAAAAGAGCGGGCTTTACGGTTAATTCCCGATTCGGGTTTAGGCGTTCTGCGCGATCACGCGCACAGTAAAATGTTACGACAGTATTCTGATTTGCCAAAAGCGGCACGTAAAATGGCGCTGTCAACCGATCAAATATTAATTATGTCGAAAACAAATACCATGTCGACAGTCCATCGGCCTACCTATACAGATTATATTGGAGTTAAACGCTTTAATGAAAAGGGAGAATTAATTGGTGAGCGCCGTTTTATTGGTCTTTATACTTCGGATGTTTATCGATCGGATCCCCGGGTAATACCTATTATTCGGCTCAAGGTAGAGTCCGTTTTGAAGCGCTCGCGATTGCCTACTAAAAGTCATTTTGGGAAGGACTTGTTACATATATTGGCTACTTTACCCCGGGATGATTTATTTCATGCAACGACCGATGAATTATTTGAATGGGTAATGGGAATTTTACATTTACAAGAACGTCGTCGTATTCGTTTATTTGTGCGGAAGGATGCTTATGGTCGTTTTGTTTCCTGTTTGGTTTACGTGCCACGCGATACTTTTACAACCGATTTAGTGATGCGAATGCAGGATATTTTAGTTAAAGCATTTCAGGGACTGGATGTTACATTTACTACTTATTTTTCTGAATCAATATTAGCTCGTATTCATTTTGTAATCCGTATTAATCCACGGCGTTTACTCGAATATGACATAAAGGAATTAGAAGAAAAATTGGTGGCTATTGGTGTTTCTTGGGAGGATGAATTTTATAAATACGCCCTGGAGTTTTTTGGTGAAGAACGGGGTAATGATATTTTTTCTCGATATCGTCATGCTTTTCCCTTCAGTTATCGAGAAGAATTTAAAGCCCAACAAGCGGTATTTGATGTTGCTCATATTGAAAAATTATCGAAAACCCATCAATTAGAAATGAGTACCTACCGTCCGCGTGGAGTAGCTAAGGACGTTATTCGCTTTAAACTATTTCGTCCCGATTTTACCGTACCTTTATCAGATGCATTGCCCATGTTGGAAAATATGGGTTTGCGGGTAATAGGAGAACAACCTTACGAATTAACGTTCCGAGATGGGCATAAAATTTGGATTAATGATTTTCTTATGACTTATGCTAAAGAGCCAAAGTTCGAAATCGAAATGGTTAAGACAATTTTTCAAGAAGCTTATCAAAAAATTTGGTTTGGAGTGGCTGAAGATGATAGTTTGAATCGATTGGTCTTGGAAGCTCAATTGACTTGGCGAGAAATTTCAGTTTTTCGTGCTTATATGAAATATTTTCGACAAGTAGCTTTTACCTTCAGTGAAGGATATATAGCGGATGCTTTGGTTGATAATCCAAAGGTCGCACGGCTCCTCATTGAATTATTTCAAAGTTATTTTGATCCTAAGCGAACATCTGAATCAAAAGAACAGTTAGAAAATATCGAACAAAATATTCAAAAAGAATTAGACGCTGTAGCTGTTCTCGATGAAGATCGAATTCTAAGACGATATCTAGATTTAATTCACGCCACTTTGCGTACGAATTATTTTCAAATGGACGAAGAAGGGAATCCAAAATCTTATCTTTCTTTTAAATTGGACTCTTCAAAAATTCCCGATATGCCCTTACCTCTTCCGAAGTATGAAATATTTGTTTATTCACCTCGATTCGAAGGCGTTCATTTGCGTTCTGCCAAAGTGGCTCGAGGAGGAATACGCTGGTCGGATCGGCGAGAGGATTATCGGACAGAAATACTTGGTTTAATGAAAGCTCAGCAAGTTAAAAATTCCATTATTGTGCCGGCAGGTGCGAAAGGAGGATTTTACCCAAAGTGTTTGCCCTTAGAGGGAATTCGTGAGGAAATTATGCAAGAAGCAATTTTCTGCTATCGGAATTTTATCCGTGGCCTCTTAGATTTGACGGATAACTTAAAAGATGGAGAAATCATTCCACCCCCAAATACAGTCTTTTACGATGGACCCGATCCTTATCTCGTAGTTGCCGCTGATAAAGGTACAGCGACATTTTCAGATATTGCGAATATTGTAGCAATTCAAAAGGGTTATTGGATGGGGGATGCTTTTGCGTCAGGAGGATCAACCGGTTATGACCATAAAAAAATGGGAATTACTGCAAGAGGCGCGTGGGTGGCTGCAAAACGTCATTTCCAAGATTTAGGAATCAATTTGGATGAATCAGAAATAACGGTAGTTGGTATCGGGGATATGAGTGGCGATGTATTTGGAAATGGAATGTTATTGTCAAAACATATTAAATTAGTAGCGGCCTTCGATCATCGGCATATTTTTTTAGATCCGGATCCTCAACCGGAGCTCAGTTATCAAGAACGGTTGCGATTGTTTAATTTACCTCGTTCCAGTTGGGATGATTATGACCGAACTTTATTATCCAAAGGTGGAGGAGTTTACTCTCGATCAGCTAAAGCGATTCGGTTATCGCCAGAAGCACGAATCCTCTTAAATCTCGAAAAAGAAATAATCGTACCAAATGAATTAATTTGCGCTATTTTGAAAGCACGAATGGACATGATTTGGAATGGAGGAATTGGTACTTATATTAAATCGAGCAATGAAAAAAATAGCGATGTTGGTGATCGCAGTAACGATAATTTACGTGTAAACGCTAAGAATGTTCGCGCACGAGTTATATGTGAGGGAGGAAATTTGGGGGTTACCCAATTGGGTCGAATTGAATTTGAATTAAAGGGAGGAAAACTTAATACTGATTTCATTGATAATTCTGCAGGCGTTGACTGTTCTGATCACGAAGTGAATATTAAAATTCTATTGAATCAGATCGTGGTCAGAGGAGATATGACCGAAAAGCAGCGTAACCAGTTATTAGCCAGCATGACAGATGAAGTGGCTCAATTAGTTTTGCAAGATAATTATTTTCAAAATAAAGCTATTAGTTTGGCGTCCTATTTGACGGTGCAGGATTTAAATTTGAATATCCAATTTCTTAATGCTCTGGAACAAGAGGGGAAAATTAATCGAGCGTTGGAGTTTCTTCCAGATGATAATGAGTTGCTTAAGCGTCGAGCTGCGGGAATAGGATTTACCCGACCTGAATTAAGCATTCTCTTTGCTTACAGCAAAAATATTCTAAAAGCGAAGATTAAAAAATCGGAATTAGCAAAAGACCCCTATTTGTCGCAATATGTAAGCTATGCGTTTCCCAGACCATTGCGACGCCGATTTGCTAATCAAATGAAGGAACACTATCTTGCTAAAGAAATTATTGCTACACAACTTAGCAATCAACTTGTTTCAATGATGGGTATTACCTTTATCTATCAAATGCAAGATGAAATGGGCGTTTCAGTTTCTTTAATTACCCGTGCTTTTGTGACGGCTTTGAAAATATTTAAAATGGAGGATTTGTTAAAAGAAATCGACTCCTTAAATTCCAAAGTTGATCCGGCTGTCCAATATCAAATTAATGTAGACGCTATTCGTCTCATTCGTCGAGCGACGCGCTGGCTGTTGCGTCATCGTCGAGAAGATCTTGACATTGCCTCTACTATTGCACATTTCCGAGATCATGTTACAGCTATATATATTCGTTTACCTAAACTATTGTTAGGGGCTGATAAATTAGCAATGGATGAACAGCAGAGCACTCTGGTAAACCAAAATGTTTCAGCAGAATTGGCATTACGTATAGCAGGCACGGCTCCGCTTTTTCACGCGTTAAATATTGTTGAGGCGGCAACCACTCACCATGAAGAAGTCTTTCGTGTAGCAAAAATTTATTTTATGTTGGTGGACCGATTAGATTTATTTTGGTTTCGTAAAAGGATTAACGCTTATCCCGTTGATGACCGCTGGTCAGTTTTGGCGAGAGCCGGCTATAAAGGTGATTTAGATTGGATTCAGCGAGAATTGACGGTACGAGTCTTATTGGATACAAAAGCGCGCAGTATTCCAGGAAAGGTTAAAGAATGGCTCACTCGACATGAGACTATGATTCGACGTTGGCAAGCGATTTTAGCGGCAATGCGTAATGCGGATAAAAAAGACTTTGCTATACTCTTCGTAGCCATTCGGGAGTTGTTCGATTTAACAGCAAGTACGGCCAAAGAATCATGAGGATACGGTATGCTGGATTACGTTTCACGCTTCGTGACTCTTAACGGAACAAAAATGGATTATTTGGAAGCCGGCTCAGGGAAGCTGGTCCTTTTTATCCATAGAATGCCGATCTCATCTTATTTGAGGCGTCATATTCTTCCTGATTTATCGGACACTGCGCATTGTCTTGCGTTGAATCTAATGAGGATAGGAAAGTCGGATAAACCTGATATTGATTATACAGTTTTTGAGCATATTGATTATGTTAATCAGTTTATTGAGACGTTAAATCTAAAAGATATAACTTTGGTTGTTCATGGATGGGACTCCGTAATTAGATTCGATTCTGCCAAACGTAATAATGCGAATGTTAAAGCGTTAGCATTTTTTGAATCACACATTCACCAAGCTACGGATTAGAAAACATTATCATTACCAGTTCAACAATTAGCTACCTTATTACATCGTCTGGACACGAGTTATCGAGCTATTATTGAACAAAATTATCTTAATTTAATAAATTATTACCTTCAGGAATATTATTTAAGCTCAGCGAAGAAGATATGGAGCATTATCGTCATCGTCGTCCCTTTTTAACAAAAGAAAGTCAAAGCCGCTATGGCAACATGTTTAGGATTTGCCCTTGAATGAAACTGAAGGACCTATCATAGAGTTAATGAAAAAATATTCGCATTGGTTACAAAAATCCCGCAACAGAAATTAATGATGTATGCGGTACCCGGTTTTATGACAACAATAGGCACTGTTCAATGGGTAAAAAATAACCTAACTAATTTAACGCTCGTCGAATTTCGGGACGTATTACATTTTGCACAAGAATCTATTCCTGATATCTTTTCGCACGAGTTGTGAAAATGGTATGTAAATAACTTTAAATAGCAATCCTTGCATTTCTGCAAAAATACCCCTAAGATTTTTATGTGGCGTTAATTCACTAACTTGAAAGGATCAAAATTATGAGTAAAAAAGGCGTTGTCATTGCTTCAGCTGTTGCTGCTGTTGTTCTTTTAACCGGTTGTATTCCACGGGAACCTATGCCAGTGGTTCAACCTGTTTATCAAACAGGTCCAAACACAAAATTGGGTCCGACCCATCATCATTGCAAATGTTATCACCATCATCATTGTGTTCGTTGCAATCATACGCATATGTAAGCTGAATGCGCTATTAAAAAAGCCAGGTGTCATGCCTGGCTTTTTTTATGGTATTTCGTAACTATATTCAGTTCTCGGGAATTTAGAGAAAGTTCAGTTTTGCGTTGATGAACTTTTTGGTGCGATAGTACGATAGTACGATAGATAGATGAATAGTTATGTTAGTTCTTCTTTAAGACTAAGGGTATCAACATGAGTTGGTATTTCCACTTTTTCAATTTTATTAAATCGCCCGGTAATTTTTTTGGACGATTTTTGCACTTCTGCGATTCCTTCGTAGGCCATATTGATGTGTCGCGATAAATTATCCATCCGCTTTTGGAAACGATCAAAGTCTTTGCTAAGCATGTTTAAATGTTCTCGAATGATATGCACTTGTTTACGAGTAGCTGCATCTTTAAGAACGGCTCTGGCAGTCGTTAAAATTGCCATCATCGTTGTGGGAGATACTAACCATACGCGGGATTGATGAGCTTTTTCGACTAAATCAGGGTAGCTAGCATGAATTTCGGCAAATACGGCTTCTGCGGGAATAAACATTACAGCACCATCAGCCGTTTCTCCAGAAATAATATATTTATTTGCGATGTCTCGAATATGTTTTTTAATGTCAGTTCGGAATTGTTTTTCCGCGTTAATGCGTTCTCCTTCCGACAGGTGGGTGTTATGAATTTGCTGGTAGCTTTCGAGGGGAAATTTTGCATCGATGACGATATTACCCGTCGGTTCCGGTAAAAATAAAATGCAATCACAACGTTTGCCGTTGCTTAACGTGTGTTGGAGTGCATAATGGGATTTTGGTAGCATATTATCAATTAAATGGGTTAATTGCACTTCTCCAAAAGCACCGCGTGAACGCTTATCGGATAATATTTCTTGTAGAGTCACCACACTGCTTGATAATTCAGTGATCTTTTTCTGAGCTTCATCAATAATGGTCAATCGTTTAACGACATCGGTGAATGTAGCCGTTGTTTTCTCGAAACCTTCCGCTAATTTACGATCCACGTGACCGCTAATTTCTTTGAGTCGTTCTTGTGTTTCATGAGTGAGTTTCTCCACTTGATTGCCTAAACTTTTCGCATGAGTGGCAAGCGTGGCCCCCACTTGTTCGTGAACGCTTTGCATATTCTGCACGAGACTGTCTTGAATTAATTTCAAACTCTTTATTTGGTGCTCATCAAATCGCCGTCGTTGCTCGTTTTGTTCTTTTTGCTGTTGGTTAATAAGAAGTTGAACAAAATTCCGTTGTTCGTCAGCGTGTTTAAGTCGATCCTGAATAGTGAATAACTGTTGGCCAAAGGTTTTATACAAGCGATAATGTTGTTTTACTGCTAGATAGATCAAAATACCTACCCCGATACTGATTAGGGTAGAAGTCCCAAGAATAATCAGTATTGATTGGCAATCCATCATAGTATAATAATACGCGAATTTTAGGAGATTGTATGGTTGCTCGTTTGCCTCAAGATCGAGTAGTTAGTATTGGTGAATGCATGATCGAAATAGTCCCGCAAAATGATCGCAATTTTCATATTTAGTCGAAAAATGTTAGAGGAATGGTTAGCAGAAGGAATCCAAGTTTCTTTCGTACGACAGATTTCTACCAAGCTATCTCGTTTGTATTTTATTCAAAAACAATGAGGAAGGTGAACAATTCTTTTTATTATTATCAATCACAGTCGCCTGCACGTGAATTATTTGAAGGTGAGGAGGGTGATCGTTTATCTCAATCATTGCTAAAATTCAACACGATTTATTTATCAGGAATTACGATGGCTATTCTGCACAAAGCCGGACGTACTCTAAACTTATCGACTGTCTTCAGGAAGCGCGTCAGAGCTGTTATAAACCAAATATTGAAAGTGACGACAATAGGGTTAATAGGGTTGCCATCGTTTTCGGACGAAGAAACGCTTTTGAGTGAGAAAAATCCATAAGTAACCGTGGAGCGGTTTCATGACTGTGGGGTTGAAAAAGTGGTGATGAAACAAGGTGATAAAGGGTATTGGTTATCTGATCGCACGGGTCAGAGGCAGATTACTATCGAAAAAGCACCGCAAGTGGTTAACACCAGTGGAGCGGGATATTCTTTTAATGGTGTTTATTTGGAGGCCCGCCTTGAGGGCCAGAGACTCCCCAGAGGAGGCTTCTCATAAAGCTGCTCGGATAGCCGCTATTGTCGTTAGCCAAGTGGGGCTATAGTGACGATGGATTGATTTTAGATTATAATTTTCAAAAGCTTCGTACGAGGAGATGAATCACTAGAATAAGCGTTTCAGTAGTATTGGAAGCAGTTCTTTCTTTTATGGCGATGAATGTTTTTGCAAAGAATTGTTTTATTGAGGTCAAGAACGAAGGAAATAGTGCCGTGAGAAATTAATCAAACCAATAAATCCTCAAGAGAAAATGTTTGTAACTTTTCCTTGTCAAAATGTTCCTGTTGTTTAAGGTCATCAATAAAGGTGCCATTAGAAGTACTATTTTAAATTTAAGGACGATCTTTTAAAGCAATTTTTAAATGAAGAGGATAACCCCCAAGCATACCTTAATTTTTCCTCGTGACTTCGAGGCAGTCTATAGTTAGAGAACACTCAATGTAGTGATTGTCAAACCGATTTGGGAATGCCCGGAAAGCCCGCCTGTCTAGAACCGGATTGTCCTTGTAATCCTTGTTGATAAAGTCACTGTTCTGAACTAAAGAATAAGGGGATTTTGAACAAAATCCCCTTGCTTGCATTTATTGCGATGAGTATAAAAATTAGCATAGAATTAGTCGAAAAGGGGATAGAATTAATGTTCAGTGGAAGCTTAGTTGCTGTTGTCACACCTATGAAGTCAGATGGGAAAATCGATTATAAGGGTTGGGAAAAGCTGATTTATTGGCACCTGGCCAGCGATACTGATGGATTGGTTATTCTAGGTTCGACTGGTGAAGCACCAACAATCACTTTTAAAGAACGAACAAAAATGATTCGCCAAGTAGTTGATCAAGTTAATGAAGAAATTCCAGTGATTGTGGGTACGGGTTCTAATTCAACTTCCTATACCATAGAGTTAACTCAACATGCAATGGAATCTGGTGCTGATGCTGCATTAATAGTCACCCCTTATTACAATAAACCTACTCAAGAAGGGCTTTTCCAACATTTTCAAGCGATTGCAGGGGCTGTACCTGTTCCTCAAATACTTTATAATGTGCCTTCCCGAACCGCTTGTGATCTCCTACCCGAAACAATACTCCAATTAGCGGAATGTTGTACCAATATAATTGGTATTAAAGAAGCGACAGGAGACATCGGACGGGTTAGGCAATTATTGCAACAGGGTAATCGATTAGATTTATTCAGTGGAGATGATAATACCGCAATGGACTTTATGTTGGCAGGTGGTAAAGGTGTGATTTCGGTGATTGCGAATATTTTGCCGAAGAAATTTCACGCTTTATGTGGGGCAGCAATTTCTGGTAAGATGGACCTCGCAAAAAAATACAATGACGAATTGTCGCCTTTATATAAATTACTCTTTGTTGAATCCAACCCTATCCCTATTAAATGGGCATTATCTCAAATGGGAATGATTCCTGAAGGCATTCGTTTGCCTTTAACACCTTTTAATGAAAAATACCATAACGAAATGCGAGAGGCGATGCATCGAGTAGGTATCAAAAATTTGTGATGGAGTAACTACTATGCGATATACAGCATTATTAACGACAATAACAACGCTTGTATTTTTAGGGAGCTGTGCAAAGTATTCCGACGATTATATTATTAATTCTCGAACAATCGCTCCTTTGGTTGTATTTTCAAATACGCCTATAAAAAAAGGACAGAATTATTATCCCGTTCCAAATACACCTTCCGTAAAGCAAAAAGCTTCGCAACTTCCACCGGGCAGCAATTTAGAGCAGTTTCAAAACCAAATTCAATTGCAATCATCACCTGCCAGCCAAAAAAATCTAGTTGCGATGCAACCTTCTATTGATAAACAATCCAGTTTAATTATGTCTGACAATATTAGTCAGGCTTGGATGAAGATAGGGCGTGCCTTACAAAAAACTTCTTACCAGATACTGGACCAAGACAGCACGTTAAGTTCTTTTTATATTTTAGATATCAAAAGTACGAATAATAAAATTATTAAAGCGACTCCAATTTATCGAATTTATCTGAAGCCTCGAGGGAACCAAACGCAAGTAGTTTTGTTAAATAAAAATAACCAACCTACAGCGAAGGATGTAACCCAACGGATATTATCAGCTATTCAACAAAAAATGCCTTAAAGGAGTAAAAGATGAATTTAACGAAACAAAGATTACATTATAGTGGAAAAGTTAAATCCATGTATGAGACCGGAATTTTTAATTGCAGAATTTCGTTATGATACCACAGCGTTTGATGGCGAAAAACACGAAAAATTAGCCAGAAAGGGAATAGTTAATAATAAAATTAATGCCCATATCATGTAGGTGTTAAAAGATTTTGGCATTCTTATCCATTTTGAAAGATTAATTGCATCTAATGAATCCATTGTTCGTTGTCTTAAAATGATTCCTCTCGAATGTGTTGTACGTAATATTGCTGCCGGCAGCTTATGTCGTCGTTAAGTTTCGGGTGGGCGACTCAGGCACAACTTGATCATATGAAAGCACTGTCGTTGAAAATTAATAAGGTGCTTTTTGCCTTGTTCTCAAATCCTAATTTTATTTTAGTAGATGCAAAGTATGAATTTGGTGTCAGTGATGGTGAAGTTTATCTGGGCGATGAAATAAGCCCCGATTCCTGCTGTATCTGGGACGCAAAAACAAAAGAACCTATGGATAAAGACTGATTTCGTAAGGATCTAGGCCGGGTGGTTGAATCCTACCAAGAAATTGCTCATCGTTTACAAGTTCCCTTAAACTAGTCGTTTTATTTTCGGCGGGTGTTCGTTTTTTTGCGATGGGCTCGTTTTAGCTCAGTTCTAAATTTGCTAGCTAATTCCTATTTCTATAGAATGGTTCCTCCCTCCTAGGAGAGGTACCGAAGTGGCCATACCGGCACCGACTCGAAATCGGCTGAGGCCTTTACCGGCCTACGCGGGTTCGAATCCCGCCCTCTCCGCCAATTTAGTTCTGAGCTAAAACGAGCCCATCGCATTTATATCAGTCGCTGAAATGCATGGAAGAAAGAGGTGCTATTGAAAGTTCTCATCACATTTGACAAGTATGTAGCCAAATTTTTCGATTGCAATATCAACTGCCCTCTTTAAGCAGCAGGAGATGCAGTATTCGCTATCTTTCCAGCTTTTTCTATGAATTTCCGCTCAGGAAGTGCTCTAAAGAAACCAAAAATGTTTGCCTTGAGCTAGTGAAGAATAAATTTTATCTTTTCAACAAATGATTGACGTGCGTAATTATCAGGCAAAAGCAAGGTATTCTCACAAAGTCTTTTCTTAAATTTTTCTATATCGCGATTGAGTGCGTCGTTTCTTAGTTCAACAACAACCTCCCTTTGTTTCTGAACACTAAGCCAGTTTACCAGCTTTCCTCTAAGTTCAGTTAAACGGTTCAGACACAATTTTTCTAAAGCAATGGCTTGATGGTATCTAGCAAATGTGTCTTGAGCAGATTTTTGGCTTTTCAAAAAAAGTTTGTACTTTATCAGTATTAGTTCGATTTAATGGCGGTCCAATAAACTTTATAGCTATAGTATTTGGGTTATTCTCTATTAGTATCTGCTCAAGGTATTTGAAGAAAAGAAGATGAAGAATAGGTATCTGATGACACTCGGTAAAAAAGTTTTTTGGATCAGATCATTTAATTCTGGATAAATATCTTGTTGGTTATAGTCACCATACTTTTGCTTAAAATCTTCATCGTTATTTGTCATAAAAATAACGATCTCACTTGCTATAGCATTACATGTTTCTAAATCTATTTATTTGTTAATACAGGGTTTTTCAATTTTTCTAAAGGTAAATAATTTCGTTGTTTAACTTCTTTCGTCATAACCATCTCCCTCGTTAAAGTAAAATGTCAATTACAATAAAAATTTTACTCCGCTTTTAAAGGTTAAATATTGCAACTTAAAAATGCCTCTGCTGTGACTAATGGAGTACAGAGTGAAGCACTAGCTTTAGTGATAAAAGGCATCTTCCGATAACAACTAAATTTTATTAAAGTTTTTCTAGTTAGTACTCGTTATGTCACTTTTTACCACCAGGAAAAAAATGGGTATTTTAAGGGTACTTTATTAAATTTAATTTTTTCAAATTTATAATAATCAAATAAGATATTCTTGTAATTCAATAGTCGCCCTCTCCGCCATTAACTTATCTATATCCGTCTGTATCTGTCTATAACCCATTTTTACTTCTAATTTTTTATGGTATTGTTTGTCCACTAATATAGACCTCCCAGGTTCCTTCCAGGTTCCTTATGAATCGCAAATTACTTCTCAAATTTGTTCTGAAGAACATTTTAATGTATATTTATATTGATATTGAGTTGTCTCCCTAAGGAGAATGGAGGAAAAATATAGATAAATTTTTTCATTTTTTTGATAAAAAAGCAGCAAGGATCATAGATAATGGTGTTACTTTTAGTATCAAGGTATAAGTACTTTAATAGTGATCACTTGGTTCATCAGTGGCTTTTTTAAAATTCTCAGACACTTGGCAGCTTGTTATTAACACCGCTACGACTATTAATCTTTTTGATTCTTTTCCTGATTCAGAATACTCAAAACCGGGATACCGAAAATATCCAAATTAAATTGGATGAATTAATCAAGGTAAATAAAAAGGCAGATCACTCCGTGATGGATTTGGATTGACTATCCGATAAACAATTAAAAAAGCTTGAAGAGGCCTATAAAAAACTGGTAAATGAAAATTAAAAATCATGAGAAACGGCTCAAGGTGAAGGAAAGCATAGGGAAATAAATTAAACTTTATTTCAAGAGTTAATTTACTGATTTTGAAAAGAGATTAATAATTACGACTCCAGACACAATTAAAAATAACCCTATTATTGCGAAGGCATCCAAATGCTGTTGGGAAACAACCTACCTAAATAAGTGAAATAAACACTAAATAAAATACTATTTCGTAACCAATGATTACAATAATGGACGGTCCGAATTTAGCAAAACCCTCAGAAACTTTAAGAGCAGAGGTGCTGATTAATTTAGAAATAATTATGATAAAAAATAATTTTCTAATTAAAAAGGGAATATTAACCTATAATCACAGTTTTTTTATTCATAAATTCTTGAATGCCTTCTTCTCCTAACTCTCGCCCGTACTCAGAATTTTTGACGCCCCCCAAAAGGCAGGCGTGGATCAGATTTGACGAAAGTGTTGATGGCACACGGTACCACAGCCTGAAGTCTTCGAGCGGCGATATTCTCACCTCGTGTGGTATTTTTTGTAAAAACGGCAGCGCCCGAGACCAAATTTTGAATCGTTAGCTAATTCAATTGCTTTTTCTTCATCTTTAGCGCGAATAAGGGCAATTACGGGCCCAAAAATTTCTTCATTAAACACTCATTGACCTGGATTCACTATTGATAACAGTGTAGGAGGAGGATAATAGAAGCCTTTACTTTTGAGAATTTCTCCTCCTGTTTCTAATAGGGTGCCATTTTCAATGGAATCACGAACTTGTTGATATACGTTGTCCCATAAATCAGAATGGGCTAGGGGACCAAGATCAGTTTCTTGTTTTAAAGGATCGCCCATTTGATAGGATTTCATTTTTTCGAAGATGAGATCTTTGAAGTCGTCATAAACGGTATCTACAATAATTAACCGCTTTTCAACGATGTAGGATTGTCCGGAATTAAGCAGTCTCGCATTTTTGATTTGGTTTTTACAATTCGAGGTTTTTAGAAATTCTTCGGCCTGTTCAGCATAGTTAGTAATCGCAAATCCAGGCACATTTTTTTTAACTTCCGCTTCGCCGGCGGTAATTGGCTTACCCATTTCTTTTGCCATTAATTTTGCGTAATCTCTTTTATCTGCAAGTAATAATTCAGCCACCTGGTGTAATTTTTCTCTACGCTCTGTAAAACTGACCGTATGCTGATTTTCGTAAGCCTCGTGTACTTTATAAATAACTTCTTCAATTTCTTGATCGGACATTTCTTCATATTCTTTGAGTACTTTCCCAATACTCGGATTAACGGTTTGTATTGTCATCCTTATTTCCTCAACAAAATGATGCGGATTCGCTTCTTTCCAGAGTTTTTGATATCTTTTACATTTTTTCGGAATTCGCCCCTTCAAAATATCTTTAGGTTTAAGGTAAGGAAAAATTTCATCATAAGGTAATAGAGCCGCATCTCGGCTCACGCCCCGGTATATGAAAGGGTTATAAATCTTCTGGGCGGTTCAAGTCCGGCAACGCCTAATACTTCAAGGAAACTTTCAAGGAAACTTTTTAGGCTGCTTTCATGGAATTTTTTTATACAAAAAATAGCTTTTTCATCAATGTGAAGGGCATAGCGGCGTTTCGGATCTTGGGTAGTAACGCCTGTGGGACAGATGTTGAGGTGGCAGCGGTGTGACTGCACTATAACCTAGAGCAAACATCATTCCACTTGTGCTATTTAAAATATCTGCTCCAAGAGCAATTTTTGTTAGTATATCGAAGCCAGTAATGACCTTGTTACTGCCAATTAATCGGATATGTGGGCGGGGCACCAATGCCTACTAAGCAATTATTATGCGCAAATATCAAGCCTTCATTAAGTGGCATGTACGCGGTCGAAAAATTCTAAGGGCACCGCACCTGTACCCCCCCTTCTGAACCATATATGACGATAAAATTCGGATAAATCTCCATTTCTAATATGACTTTGCAAATAACCATAAATTCCTCAAGGATGCCAATACAAAGCTTGAACGCAGTCGGCTTTCCGCCACTAAGTTCCCGAAGCTCTTGTACAAACTCCAGTAAACCAATGGGAGTTTAAAAGTAGAGTGCATAGTGGGGCGGATATACAATTCCACACCAGTTTCTACTCCGTGTGCTTCTGCCAATTCTTTATTAACTTTTGCCCCGGAGAGAATAGCATTATGTGACGGTTTAGCACCTTGAGATATTTTTATTTCCACCATTCTAACGTTAGGAATTCGAGACCTTGCTTTAAATTGTTCTGGGTCAAATTTTCCCTCTTTGGTGCGGCAACCAAAATAAGCGGTGCCAATTTTACACAGGAGATTGCCGCCTTCAATTAAATAGTATTTACTTAATCCCCCTTCGCCCATATCTTGATGGAAATTGCCCATCTTTGCACCACGATTTAAAGCCCGAATTGCTTCGGGGCTCATGGCTCCAAAACTCATAGCAGAGATTTAAAGCGAGAGGTGGAATAGGGCTTACTATACTACTCACATAGCTAGGCTTGTGTACATCCAGCTGAGTTTTGAAGGGCTTGGTATCTACACTTTTTTACTCGCTTGTAAACGAGAAATTGCTGAACCTGGGTAAAAACGGAGCACCTTCTTCCTCGTCTTCGATAAAATAAGCGTGGATTTCTGGACGAATACCGAGGAGGATATGGCGCCAGTGCCTCAAAACGGGATAATTCCTTAAAATATTATTGCTAAAATATTTCTTTCTTTTTGAAAGATATCATAGAGCCTGACAAAAAAAGAGGGCTAGCCATAATAAGACCCCACAAAATAGGAGGCCAAAAAAAGCTACAATAAAAATTGCTATAAAGACAATTGCTTAATTAAATAAAAATAATTTTTTAATATACGGTATTTTTAACTAGTTAATAATTGAATTGAAATGCGCTTCTAAATTTTGCACAATAACTAACTATGAAAAAATTTTGGAAAGCCAGTAATTTTGATTATTATTTGCCCCGCAATTAATTGCGCAACAGCCTTTGCCAAAATGATCCGCTAGCCGATTGTTATGCATTGATCGCAGTCAAAAAACGATATCTTATCAACAACTTATTCATTTTGTTAACTTTGTGGAACCCAACGATTTAATTGTGATTTAATTGTTTTGAACGATACCAAAGTCATTTCTGCTCGCTTGTTAGGTTATAAAGAAACAAGAGAAAAATTAGAATGTCTCATTGAACGTATTTTATCGTCCAACCGATTTTTGGCTCATATACCAGTGAGCAAAGCACCCGGAGCGGGAAGTCGAATTATTATTAGAGATAATTTTGAAATTCTAGTCACGGATCAGCATGAGGATTTATTTGAATGCGCTTTGGATCTCTCACTATCGCTCTTAGATTTGTTACATAAATATGGGCAAATACCTTTGCCCCCTATATTCACCGGAATCTTAATAAAGAGGACCAATGTCGCTATCAAACAATTTTTGCTGAAAAAGAAGGAGCTATCGCAACACCCATGACAGGGTTACATTTTGACAATGACACATTTAAGCTTCTGCGTAAAAAAAACATTGCTTTCGCACGTGTTACGTTACATGTGGGAGACGAAACTTTTCAACTCGTTCGCGTGTGGAATCTTTGTGTGAGCATCGGATGCATATAGCGAATGGATGGAAGTTCCTCCCTCCATGTGTAAGGCTATCAAGTTGTGTCATGAAAACAACGTCGGGTAATTGCCATCGGGACGACAGTTATGCGCTCTTTAGAGACAGCTGCCAGAAGTGGAGAATGCCAACCCAATATATGATTATTGGGGAGACTGATTTATTTACCCTGGATTTAAATTTAATTGCGTGGATATGTTGTTAACTAATTTTCACTTCTCAAAATCTACTTTGTTGATGCTGGTCTGTGCTTTTGGTAGTTATGAATTAATAATGGAAGCTTACCAAGAGGCAGTTAAGAAAGAATATCGATTTTTTAGTTATGGTGTGATCCAATGTTGATTTCATAGAAGCCCTTAGCTAAGCTACATGCCCTAATAATAGCTAGGAGATACTCGTGACATATCAACATATTTGTATTCCCACCCAAGGTGAAAAGATTACGGTTAACAATGAAGGTAGTTTAAATATACCGAACCAACCGATTATTCCCTATATAGAAGGAGATGGCATCGGGGTGGATATTACGCCAGTGATGAAAAATGTTATCGATGTAGCAGTAGAGAAGGCCTATAAGGGAAAGCACAAGTTGGCGTGGATGGAAGTTTACGCGGGTGAGAAAGCCACCAAAGTGTATGGAAAAGACATTTGGCTGCCCGATGAAACTTTGGAAGCGATTAAAACGTATCAGATAGCTATTAAAGGTCCTCTTACCACGCTTGTCGGCGGAGGGATTCGTTCGTTAAATGTAGCGCTTCGTCAAAATTTGGATCTCTATGTCTGTCTTCGTCCTGTGCGTTATTTCAAAGGTGTGCCAAGCCCGCTGAAGGCGCCTGAAAAAGTGGATATGGTTATTTTTAGAGAAAATTCAGAAGATATTTATGCGGGCATTGAATGGAAGGCAGGAAGCCCAGAAGCCATTAAACTTATCAATTTTTTACAAAAAGAAATGGGGGTAAAGAAAATCCGTTTTCCGAAAATGGCAGGTATTGGAATTAAGCCCGTTTCTCAAGAAGGAAGCACTCGGCTCATACGTCGAGCGATTCAATATGCCATCGATAACAATAGCGATTCCGTAACCTTTGTTCACAAAGGCAATATTATGAAATTTACGGAAGGTGCCTTCAAAGATTGGGGCTATGAGGTGGCCGTTAAAGAATTTGGCGCAAAACCATTGGGTAGTGGTCCTTGGCATTCGTTTAAAAATCCAAAGTCGGGTGAAACCATAATTATTAAGGACATAATTGCTGATGCTTTTTTACAGAAAATTCTTTTGCGACCCTCTGAATATAGTGTTATCGCTACCCTCAATTTGAATGGTGATTATATTTCGGATGCTTTAGCAGCAGAAGTTGGCGGAATTGGTATTGCTCCCGGTGCTAACTTAAGCGATACCATTGGTTTATTCGAAGCGACCCATGGTACCGCACCTAAATATGCGGGACAAGATAAAGTCAATCCGGGTTCTCTCATTTTGTCCGCTGAAATGATGCTACGTTACCTCGGTTGGGGAAAAGCAGCAGATTTGGTGATTAAAGGAATTGAATGTGCCATTGAGCGTAAAATGGTAACCTACGATTTTGCTCGTTTGATGGATGATGCTCACGAGGTTAGTACGTCCCAGTTTGGCAAGACAATTATCGAGCATATGTAAGGGCTTATCACCGCTTGCCACAAGGGCAGGGGTTGTGGGTAGAGCGAGTCAAAGAGAATTAAGTCCTGGGAGTCTGGCTTATAGATTTATGACTAACGGTCATAGTCATTTCTACGATGCCAAATAGTCCTAACTCCTGGACACAGACTTGAAATTTGCTTATCTGTTTCCGGGCTATTGGTTTGGTTAACTTAATTAATCTCTTCTCGTCGGAAAATTAGCAGATAAATAGCCTCTAATGTTTAAATATCACCATCTTCAAAAGCGGGTCTCAGTCTCGTGGCATGTTGTTTTAAAGCATATTGAATAAGTTTTTTGGGAGTTCATCTGATGTTTGAATGACTTTCAATTTTTGAAAGAGTTTTCTCGTCGTTAATAGGGGCGACAGACCCCCCTTCTGAAAGGCAATCTAATACTTTTCAGTAATCACTTTAGGTTTTCGTTGTATAATTGCATAAACGAGAGCCGATAGAGGGCCAATTTTTGCTTAACTCCCTTACGCTTTTAAGGAGCAAAAAGCCCATGAGAATTGGGAGCTGCAGAATAGCCTGATGTGGTTGATCTTGCTCCGCCAATACGCGGAGTATTCTCATTCTGCTCCTCCTCAAGCTTGTTGACTCCTTCTTCCAGGTGGTTTCCTTAGCCATCCTTTCGGCGAAATTCGTTAAGCTGGCTTATCTCTTCGATCAACTTATGATTTAACATAATCTTAAAACGGTAAAGGATCTTAAAAAAATGCTTATAACTACTTGTAAATCAAAATAAAAAAGTGTCAATACGACGAATCTCCCACAAGAGTAGGAAAAACTTTTTTCTTTTTACCACATTTAAGAATAAGTGGAGAGGATGTTAATCACTTAGCGTAGGAGGAGGGAGGGCCCCGGGGTCATGTTTAGTAAAACTCTGGAGAAGACCTTAAATTGCGCGTTTTTCCAAGCTTGAGATAGGCGTCATGAATTTATCACCGTTGAACACCTTTTGCTGGGCCTTTTTGGATAACCCCGAAGGAGCAAGAGTGCTTACCGCTTGCGAAGCCAATTTGGATCGCTTAAAGGTGGGTTTTGGTATCTTTAATGGCGATTTTATGATGTCCAATATAACGACCCTCCCGAAGTGACAGGAACGAACATTTTAACTGCCATTTTTAGTGAGCCTAAAAGTCAAGCAGTTTATTTCTTGAGCCAAGAGAATATTAGCCGAATCGATATTATCAATTATACCACTCAAGGTATCATTAAACCCTGCCATGAGACCCGTTTTATCCCAGATCATCATCAAATGTCAGAAGGCACTGGAATGCAAGAAACCACGGTGGATGAAAATCTAATCGATCTTTACACAATAAATTACGCAAGAGCGTGGAGTAGACGCGTAGACCCGATTATTGGTCGGCAAGAAGAGTTAATGCGTTATATTTAAATTCTTTGTCGACGAACTAAAAATAATCCTTTTTTATTGGTAGGCGATACAGGGGTAGGTAAAACGGCTATTGTGGAAGGATTAGTGCAATTAATTGTGCAAAACTGAGTACCGAAACCTCTTTCTCATGGCACTGTTTATTCTTTGGATTTAGGGATATTACTTTCAGGTACCAAATATTGGGGTGATTTTGAAAAACGGTTTAAGTCGGTATTAAAGGGCCTTAAGTCGAGAAGCTGGCGCGATTGTATTTATTGATTTGATGAGATTCATAATTTAATTGGTGTGTGGGTCAGCTATCGGCGGCACCATGGATGCGTTAAATTTGATTAAACCACTTTATTAACCATAGGCGAACTCTGTTGTATGGGGACCTACTACTCTATGAAGAGTTTCGTAATTTCTTTTCGAAAGACCATGCCTCATATTGTCGCCAAGATGGCACGAATCCCTATTTATAATATTACTCAAAAATATTACTCAAACCGATAAAGAATTGTTACTGGAATTACCTAAGCAACTTAAAAAAGTAGTTTTTGGGCAAAGTAAAGCGGTGGAAGCTCTGTGTAACGCTATTAAATTATTGAGTGCGGGCTTAAATAATGCTGATACCAGCCAGTAGGATCATTTTTGTTAGCAGAGGTCCTACTAGGAAGTAGGTAAAACTGAAGTCACTCGTCAACTAGAAAGTGCATTGGGGATTGAGTTAATTCGATTTGATATTGTCGGAATATATAGAACGTCATACGGTCTCTCGTTTAATTGGAGCCCCCTTTTAATTACTTGGAATTCGACGATACTTAAGATTTTAGCATGGAAGCGAAACAATGGCTGGCCGAGCATGGTGCTGAGCATGGTTATAATAAAAAAATGGGTGCCTGCCTCAATGGCCAGCATAATCCAAGAGAAATTAAAAATTCCTTTGGCGGACCAGTTATTATTTGGAGAACTCCATGTGAAGGAGACGAAATTGTAGTCGACGTAGTGGAAGGGTCAGCTGACTATTCAACATTTAGTGAATAATTTACAGGAGGACTATTCTTCTATTCTTCTGATTGAGCAGATTTTCTTCCTGCTTCACGATATACAATTCGGCCCCGGCTTAAATCATAAGGAGTTAATTCTATGATCACTTCGTCACCCGTTAGAATGCGAATATAGTGTTTGCGCATCCGCCCAGAAATATGGGCTGTGACGACATGACCATTTTCAAGCTTAACTCTGAAAGTTGTGTTAGGCAGCGAATCAATCACTACCCCTTTCATTTCAATAGATTCTTCTTTTGGCATAAGACTTGATTCTGTTTAAAAAAAGTAATAGTGCCTGAAATAGTCTCTTTAATCAATAGGTTTTTAAATCCCAAGAAAGTCAAAGTGTTAATTCATTTAAGAAAGCTAACTCTACTTCGTTATTATCATCTTGGATGGTGAAGAGAAAGACCTGTCTGAACAGATCTAGCAAAGAATTCGAGTTGAGAAAACTATTTTTTTAGATTATGGAGAAGAGTTTGCCGAAGCAGTTGCTAAAGATGGCCTTTATAAAACAACCAGTTTATGGTCACGAGTAAGTAGTGCATCAGCAGACGCTTTTGCAAAAGGTTAAGGAGGACATTTTGTTGAGGCGCTTAGCTCGAGCAGTAATTAAGGAAACGCGATTAAACTCTCTTACCTATGATCTTCATGAGCTCGTTAATGAGGTTTTTTGAAGTAGTCACTCTGTGAATAAGCTCAAATAGCGCTCCGCATCCAGCGCTGCCATACAACCCATTCCTGCGGCGGTGATGGCTTGCCGATATACGTGGTCGGTAACGTCGCCCGCCGCAAATACACCCGGAATGTTAGTGGCGGTAACGTTGCCTTCTAAACCGGATTTGGCGCGTAGGTAACCTGCCTCATTCATATCGAGTTGGTCCTTAAAGATTTTTGTATTAGGGTCATGACCAATGGCGATAAACAAACCATCGATGCGGAGTTCTTGAGTTTTCTCATCTTGAACATTTTTAAGACGAACGCTGGTTACGCCTTGATCATTGCCGAGGACTTCGTCAACTACGTGGTTCCATTCAATGTTGATATTTCCATTCTCCACTTTTTTCATTAATTGTACAGTAAGCATTTTTTCGGAACGTAATTTATCCCGACGATGAATGAGTGTCACATGAGAAGCGATATGGAAGAGGTAAAGAGCTTCCTCTACGGCTCTATTTCCGCCCCCTACAACAGCGACTTTTTTCCCGCGATAAAAAAAACCGTCACAGGTGGCACATGACGAAACTCCTTTGCCCATATAAACCTTTTCCGAAGGTAGTTCCAAATAGCGGGCGGAAGCCCCTGTAGCTATGATTAAAGCATTACAAGTGTAAGTGCTGCTATCACCGGTGAGAACAAAAGGCCGAACTTTTAAATTTGCTTCACGAATATGGTCAAAAATTATTTTGGTATCAATACGTTCTGCATGTTTTTGCATTCTCTTCATAAGTTGAGGACCTTGTAATCCCGGTGCTTCGCCAGGCCAATTATCCACATCTGTGCTAGTCATTAATTGCCCGCCTTGTTCAATTCCCGTGATCATAATAGGTTTGAGATTAGCGCGGGCGGCATAGATGGCTGCAGTACAGCCGGCGGGACCTGAGCCTAGAATGATAAGAGAATGGTGTTGTTCATTATTCATGATTTTATCTGATTTAGGTGTTTGTTAGAGAATTATTCGGGCTATAATACTAACCGCAATTATCCAGCAGTTCTAGTGTTCATTTAATGACGGGTGCGATTAGAACTGAGATTTTTTCTCTCCCAGTTCTAATTGCATTTTCATCGACATAGATGAAGGAGTTCCGATGAAGCGAGGTAAAAAGTGCAAAAAAATAGAAAAGGAAACGAAGATCAATTCTCGAACGAGTTTAAGCTATCGTTTGCGCGAAGGATGTTTTATTTTAGTGCTCACATTTTCCGTTTTCTTCCTTCTTGCCCTAGTGAGTTATCACCCCTCAGACCCGAGTTGGTCGCATAGCGTAGCAATTAAAAAAGTGGCTAATGTTACAGGAGAAATAGGGGCATGGATTTCTGATTTTCTTTTATACACGGCTGGATACTTAGCTTATCTTTTTCCTTTCATTCTTTCCTTTGCTGGATGGATTTTCTTCCGAAATCGACATAAACAACGGACTGAACCTCTCATAATATGGTCTTTGGTTCTTTTACGTTCTCTGGGATTTTTATTGCTGTTATTAGCAGGCACAGGGTTGGCTGTTATTCATTTGTCTTTCTCACCTTCTCATCTTCCGTTTAATGCAGGTGGAATACTCGGCACTGTGGTGGCGGGAACATTACTGCCTATTTGTAATAGGGTGGGAACCACATTAATTTTGTTTTCTTTCCTAATGATTGGAATCACTTTATTCACCGGCTTATCTTGGTTTTGGTTTTTGGAATTTTTTGGTGGAGTTTTAATGAAGCTCGCAAAATTAACAAAAGAACAGTTGCGAGTAATTTCATGGAAAGATTTATTTCCCATACCCTCCCTCAGAAATCAAGAGGTATCGGTCGCTATTCCTCAAATTAAACTGGTAGAGCCGGCATTCATTCCAGAACCGCAGGAAATGAATACTAAACCAAAAATCGCTGAACGTCCCAAATTGGAAATTGTGGATACAGAGTTTAAAGCACCTCGATTTAAAGGTTCTGTGATCATTCCAGATCTTTCTTTGCTGGATAAACCCGTTAAGGATCATGAAGCCTCTTATTCCGAAGAGGAATTACAACAAAGGTCTAAAGAATTGGAATTACGTTTGGCAGACTTTGGAGTTCAGTCTCAGGTGGTAGCCGTCCATCCTGGGCCTGTGGTAACTCGTTTTGAGTTAGAGCTGGCTGCTGGGACAAAGGTAAGTCGGGTAACTAACTTAGTGAAAGATTTGGCTCGTTCTTTGTCGGTGATCAGTGTGCGAGTGGTTGAAGTCATCCCAGGTAAATCCGCTATTGGCATTGAGCTCCCTAATAAGGTTCGGGAGGTAGTGTCCTTGTATGAAGTTTTAGCCACTAAGCAGTATCAAAATGCACGATCCAGTTTAACGTTGGCATTAGGGAAAGATATCGGGGGTCACCCGGTCATCGTTGATTTAGCAAAAATGCCTCATTTGTTAGTAGCAGGCACAACGGGTTCCGGTAAATCCGTTAGTTTGAATGTCATGTTGTTAAGCCTTCTTTATAAAGCTACTCCGAAACATTTACGCCTTATCCTTATTGATCCCAAGATGCTGGAACTTTCTGTTTATGAAGGGATCCCCCACTTGCTCACTCCCGTAGTGACTGACATGAAAGACGCAGCTTCAGCGTTACGTTGGTGTGTGGCCGAAATGGAGCGGCGTTATCGTCTCATGGCTTCGTTGGGAGTACGTAATATCCTGGGCTACAATGCTAAAGTGCGAGAGGCGAGTGAAGCCGGAGTGCCTTTGCTAGACCCCCTTCAAAGCAATGAAGAAGGGAAGCTGCCAGAGCTCCAAGAGTTGCCACAGATTGTAGTAATTGCGGACGAATTTGCGGACATGATGGTAGTAGTAGGCAAAAAAGTCGAGACCCTCATCGTTCGCCTCGCGCAAAAAGCTCGCGCAGCAGGGATTCATTTAATTTTTGCTACTCAACGACCCTCTGTAGATGTGATTACGGGTTTAATAAAGGCTAATATTCCTACCCGTGTTGCTTTCCAAGTTTCTTCCAAAATTGATTCGCGGACTATTTTGGATCAACAAGGAGCAGAACAACTATTGGGCCATGGAGATTTGCTTTACTTAGCCCCGGGTACGGGAGTCCCGGTTCGAGTCCATGGCCCTTATGTCAAGGATGAAGAGGTGCATCGCGTAGCGAAATATCTGAAGAAGAGCAGCGAAGCCAATTATCTAGAAGGAATTCTCGATGAAATGACGGCTCAGGATCTAAGAGGATTTACAGAAGCTGCTTTAGGGGGTGGATCCGAGGAAGGCGAACGAGACCTCCTTTACGACCAAGCGGTAGAGGTCGTTATTCGGTCTCGGCGGGTTTCTGTGTCGAGTATTCAACGCCGCTTTAAGATTGGGTATAATCGAGCTGCCCGAATCGTGGAAGCCATGGAAATAGCCGGTGTGGTTAGTCCCATGGAAAATAATGGAACCCGCGAAGTGCTGGTTTCCTCACAAGAAAATTAAAATGGTGAACCCGCGAAGGTTCTAAATAATGTGTTTGGGTCAAAAATCGGCTTATTAAAAAATAATACAATGAATTATTATAAAAATAACTTATTTTTTTTTCTATTATTTCTGCTTATCCCTTTAGTTGGTATTGCAGTTGATCAACCTGATGCCACCTCTCAGTTAAGTCAATTGCTGTCCGGTTTTCACACTTATCAGGCTACATTCAGACAAACAACTTTCGATAGTGAAGAACGAGTAATCCAACAAAGTCGGGGCCGAATAATGATCAAACGGCCGGGGCGTTTTCGGTGGGAAACAAATATTCCTACCAATCAAATTATCATCACCAACGGAAAAACCTTATGGGTTTATAATAAAGATTTATCTCAAGCTAGCAAACAACCACTGGCAAAAAGAACAAATATTAATCCTGCCTCTTTGTTATCAGGTTCTATAAAAGATTTAAAACAAAACCTTACAATAACAAGTTCACTAAATGATGGCACTGTAGTGTTTGAATTAGTGCCTCGAATTAAAAAAGATCTCGATTTTAAATGGATCCGATTAAAATTTTTTCAAAAGCAACTGACAGAAATGACCGTATTAAATAATTTAGAGGAAAGAAGTATTTTTCAATTTAAAAAAATTAAAATTAACCAACTGCTAGCAGATCACTTATTCGAATTTAAACCCTCGCGTGATGTTGATGTCATCAAAAAATTAATTTTATTCCCCTTGCTATTTGAATGCGTCCTGTCCTCACTCACTGGAGGAATTTATTGGTCAAGAGCATTTATTAGGTGGTAAGGATAAGGATACCCCCCTTTTTCAGTGAATAGAAAATGGAAAATTACATTCCATGATATTTGTGGGGGCCTCCGGGAAATGGGTAAAACAATGTTGGCAGAAATAATGGCTCAAAAAAGTGGCGCGTGTGAGATTTTTGTCTGCTGTTTTAGTGGGTGTAAAGGATATTCGTGATGTAGTAAAGCGGGCAGAGCAAGCTCAGGATATTTATCAGCCGACCATTTTATTTGTTGTTGACGAGGTTCACCGCTTTAATAAAGCTCAACAGGATGCTTTTTTGCCTTATGTAGAACAAGGGCACTATTACTTTAATTAGTGCTACAACGAAAAATCTCTCTTTCCAATTAAACAACGCCTTATTGTTGCGAACACGAGTATATGTATTAAAAGAATTAGCTGAAGCGGATTTATTAAATATCTTAGAGAAAGCTCTCAAAGACCCCGAACGAGGATTGGGCAAAAAACCTTAGAAATTCTTCCTTCGTTGTGTGAACGTATCGTAAAATTTTCCGATGGCGATGCTCATCAGTGTTTAAATATTTTAGAAATCCTGGATAACTTTGCTGCGAAGAAAAAGAAAAATGGGTGGTGGAAGAGGGTGGTTGATAAAGTCCTTACCGATTTTATGTCGCAAGGCGCATTTTACGAATGGCAAGTGAAGATATTGGAAACGCAGACCCTCGCGCATTACAAATAGTCCTTGATGCTTGGGAAACTTATGAGCGAGTGGGGAACAGCAGAGAGAGAATTTACCTTGGCGCAAGCTGTAGTTTATTGCGGCTTGTGCACCTAAAGCAATGCAAGTTTATAAAGCCTTCAATGCCGCGTGCCATGATGCCAAGCAGTAGGGCAGTTTGGAAGTTTCACTTTATTTACGCAATGCACCTATCAAATTAATGAAATCCTTAGTTATGGAAAAGAGTATCGATACGTGCACAATGAGCCCAATGGGTTTGCTGCAGGAAGTAAATTAATTCCCAGAAGCGTTAAAAGATCGTCAATATTATTTTTGATTAAATAGAAGGTTAGAAAAATTAAAAAAACTTGAAAATTTAAGAATCCTGAATGAATGGGCACAGCTTAGAGAGATGATTGCTGTATTAATTGGTGGATTCTATTGGTTCTTTATCCTGCTTTCTGATTTCTCGCTCTGTTAATGAAATTTTACCTAAAAATTTTTCCTGGGGAATTTTGGTTGTCAATCTAATTGGTTCCTTTCTTATTGGGATTTTGTCAGGCATGTTAGTCGGTCGATTTGCTTTATCAGCTGCTTGGCGAGCAGGGGTCTTTATAGGCTTCTTGGGATGGTTTACCACTTTCTCCAGCTTTAGCTTTGATACTGTCTCTTTATTTAAATCGCATGCTTTCGGTGCTGCTCTTGCTAATATCGGCGCCTCTTTGATATTGTCATTCACGGCAACTGATAATAGGCCTTTGGTTAGGTCGAGTGATTATTTTTTTGAGGAAACATTGTGTTAGATCCTAAATTGTTACGCCAAAACTTAAATGAAGTGGCGCAAAAATTGCGTCGCCGCGGTTTTGAATTCGATAAAAATTTTTTTTTAGAGCTTGAAGAGAAGCGAAAAGCTTACCAAACAGCCACTCAATCGCTGAAGACTCAACGTAATCAATTATCCAAAATGATTGGGATGGCGAAATCGAAAGGTGAGGATGTTCCACTTTTAATGGCTGATGTTTTAAAGCTGGGAGAGCAATTAAACCGACACGAGTCTTTGCTCGAGACTGTTCAAAGAGAATTATTAGACTTTCAATTATCACTTCCAAATTTACCTAACGACTCCATTCCCGATGGTAAGAGCGAAAATGATAACCGAGAAATTCGCAAATGGGGTGAGATACCTTATTTTGATTTTTCTCTTAAAGACCATATTTCTTTAGGAGAAGGTCAAGTGGATTTCGAAGCAGCGGCTAAATTATCAGGTGCGCGGTTTGTTGTTTTACGGGGTGGATTAGCTCGGATGCAGCGCGCTCTGGCACAATTTATGCTGGATTTGCATATCGAAGACCACGGCTATCAGGAAATGTATGTTCCTTATTTAGTTCATGAGGAATGCTTGTACGGTACTGGGCAATTACCTAAGTTTCGAGAAGATCAATTTAAGGTATCAGGAGAGTGGGACTTTTTTTTGATTCCGACAGCAGAAGTGCCTTTGGTTAATTTAGCCCGAGATGAGGTTTTTGAAAGTAACCAATTGCCTAAGAAGTGGGTAGCCCAAACACCGTGTTTTCGAAGTGAGGCAGGTTCTTATGGAAAGGATGTTCGCGGAATGATTCGCCAGCATCAATTTCAAAAAGTGGAACTTGTTCAATTAGTAAAGCCAGAAAGTTCTTATAAAGCTTTAGAAGAATTAACGGGCCAAGCGGAAAGGGTATTGCAGTTGTTAAACCTGCCTTATCGAGTGGTAGAACTATGTACTGGTGATTTAGGATTTTCTGCGGCTAAGACTTATGATTTGGAAGTTTGGTTACCCGTTCAGAAACGCTATCGAGAAATTTCTTCTTGTAGCAATTGTGAAGCCTTTCAAGCTCGTCGAATACAGGCGCGCTGGCGAAATCCTGAGACAAGAAAACCCGAATTGCTCCATACTCTCAATGGTTCAGGCCTTGCCGTGGGCCGTACTTTAATTGCTATCATGGAAAATTACCAGCAAGTGGATGGTCGCATTCTTGTTCCAGAGGTATTGAAACCTTATATGGGAGGAATAGATTATTTAGAATTTGCTTAACCCTCTCCGAGGAGAAAATTAAGTAGTTAGAGAAATTAATTGATGAAATGAGAGTCGTGGTTTTCTTGAGGGGCATACGCGAACACAAAACTACCACTCTTAATTTTTAATACGTAGTTAGGAAATTTAGAATCGATAGCAAAACATACCAATCTACCTCCTTACTAAGTGACCTTATTTGAGCGAAGGTACTGCTAGCGTACCACCAAAAGCTGAGTGAAAAAGAACGTCCTACTTAAACATTTTTATATGGATTATACCGCCTATATTTGTATCTTTAGTTAATCTGTATAATTACGCTTCTAATCGATTAATAATCTTTCTTTTGATTTGCCACCTATAGGCTCAATTAAACAGACCACATGATATACAATTGGTTATCCCTTTATTTTTAACTAATTGAAAATATTAAATTTTATTGGGCTGTTTACTTGCGGAATCTTTTAAAGATCTAGATAGACTCTAGTAATGCTTATACAAGGATTGCCGTATATAATGAGGCAATCAGCTTGCCAGAAGGGGGCAGGGTGTGTATAAAAAGAATGTCCGAGCTTGAGGAGAAGGACGTCCGGAGGTCATCTTATTAACTGGAGAGATGGCAGAGTGGTTGAATGCGGCGGTCTTGAAAACCGTTGAGGGGCAACTCCTCCCAGGGTTCGAATCCCTGTCTCTCCGCCAGCTATTGAACGATTATGATCATTTCTGATCCTAAAGCTTATCTGGCCACCCTTCCAACAGAGCCAGGTGTATACCAAATGAAAGACTCCCACGGGGAAACCCTTTATGTGGGTAAAGCACGGAATTTGCAAAAGCGAATAAGTAGTTACTTTCACCGCCGTCTCAATAGCAAAACTCAAGCAATGATGGCACAAGTTTATGCCATCCAAACCACTATTACTCGTAACGAAAATGAAGCACTTTTATTAGAAGCGAGTTTTATCAAACAGTTCCAACCGCGTTATAATGTACTGTTACGGGATGACAAGTCTTATCCTTATCTTTATCTTGCTACCCAGCAGAAATTTCCTCGACTAGATTTTTACCGTGGATCTAAAAAAGTTCCAGGTCGTTATTTTGGGCCTTATCCTACACCAGGGTCTGTTCGAGAAAGCTTAGCATTAATTCAAAAATTATTTAAGTTGCGCCAATGCAGTGATTCCTTTTTTAAAAACCGAACCCGTCCTTGTTTACAATACCAAATTAAACGGTGTATGGCGCCTTGTGTGGGTTATGTTGATGAACCCAGCTATCGGAGCCAAGTAGAAGATGCTATTTTATTTCTTGAAGGAAAAAATGATAAAATTATCAATAAATTAAATAATATAATGGAGATAGCTTCTGAAGAATTAAATTTTGAAGAGGCGGTCTATTATCGAGACCAGATTCGGCAATTGCGCCAGATTCAAAAGCAACAGTTCATTATGAGTGGGAAGGAGGATGTGGACGTAATTGGCGTCTCACAAACCAGCGGAGCTATTGGGCTTGCGATTTTATTCATTCGGACAGGTCGCATTATTGGGCATAAACCTTTTTTCCCCGATATGCCTAAGGGGGTGACGGTGCAGACCGCCCTGGCAGAATTTATTCCCCAATATTATTTAAGTCCTCTACGCAATGGTGACATTCCTGAACGGATTGTAACTAGTGAGCCCTTGCCTGAGCGGCTATGGATTCAGCGAGCTCTATCTTCGAGTTTACAGCGAAAGCTAGTGATTACTGATCAAAAGCGCGCACCCTATAAGCAGTGGCAGCAGATGGCTATTCGCAATGCGCGACAAACCCTTTCTCAACATTTAGCGGAAAGAAATACCTTCGTAATTAAATTAGAAGCCTTACAGGAAGTCTTACAATTGCCTAACCCTATTTCCCGTATCGAGTGTTTTGATATAAGTCATTCTCTTGGAGAGGCCACTATTGGCTCTTGCGTTGTTTTCGGAGAAGGGGGGGCGATAAAACGCGATTACCGACGATTTAATATTTCCGGTCTCCAAGCGGGAGATGATTACGGAGCCATGGGGCAAGTCCTTGTGCGACGTTACATACGATTGAAAGAAGGAGAAGGCTTTTTACCTGACCTCTTAATGATCGATGGAGGTAAGGGGCAATTGCGATTAGCGGCAAAAGTATTAGAAGAATTACAAGTAAATGAGGTGATCTTGCTCGCTATAGCCAAGGGCCCTGCTCGAAAATCCGGATCAGAAAAGATATATATTTGGGGGCGAGAAGAAGAAATCTGTCTTCCTTCTGATAATGAGGCTTTTCACTTGATTCAACAAATTCGTGATGAAGCTCATCGATTTGCTATCACAGCACATCGGGCCAAACGGGCCAAACGTAGGGTTGAATCTCCCTTGCAGCAGGTGGAAGGGATTGGGCCCAAACGTCGCCGTGAATTGTTACGATATTTTGGAGGGTTACAGGAACTTCAAAAGGCGAGCGTGGAAGAAATTGGCAAGGTTCCGGGTATTAGTGAGAAATTAGCTAAATCCATCTACTACTCTTTGCACGGTTCTTCTAATGAACTTGACCTCTTAAGTAATCGCCGTAGAATTTTACTATGAATATTGCGATTTTCCTTACCCTGACCCGACTTTCCTCTATTCCTATTTTTGGTCTTTTTTATTATTTACCTTTTAGATGGGCTCACCCGGTTGCTGCGATAATTTTCGTATTTGCTGCACTAACAGATTGGCTGGACGGTTATGTAGCTCGAAGTTTATCACAAGCGACTGATTTAGGGGCATTCTTAGATCCTGTAGCCGACAAATTACTAGTAGGAGCAGCATTAGTTCTGGTGGTTGGAGAATGTTATGTAGGGTATTTAGCGATTCCTGGAGCGATTATCATTTGTCGAGAAATAATTATCTCCGCTCTGCGGGAATGGATGGCAGAATTAGGCAAATGTACCAGTATGGCTGTCACCTTTCTCTCGAAGATTAAAACGACTCTCCAGATGATCTCTTTGATTTTATTGATTTGGTATGTGCCTGGGGCGCCCTCGTGGATCTTACTGAGCGGGGTAATTTTTTTGTGGGTTGCGGCTCTTCTGACCATATGGACAATGGTTCTTTATTTAAAGATAGCCTGGCAAGACTTGACAACCAGTCATGAAAGGTAATAATAACAGTCTAACTATAAATGAAGCACTAAATGAAGCACTCTGGCAGAAAGCTACTTTAGGTCAATCCACGAGTCAGTTAAATACCAGGGTATCCAGAAATTAGCTTAAATTGGCGGGAATAGCTCAGTTGGTAGAGCACAACCTTGCCAAGGTTGGGGTCGCGAGTTCGAATCTCGTTTCCCGCTCAAACTTTTTTAATCTTTTTTTTGCAAAATGCATCTT
The DNA here is from genome assembly GCA_001077715.1 of Candidatus Coxiella mudrowiae. Lineage (GTDB taxonomy): Bacteria > Pseudomonadota > Gammaproteobacteria > Coxiellales > Coxiellaceae > Coxiella > Coxiella mudrowiae. The sequence goes on from CP011126.1 coordinate 898,765, forward strand.
GCCTAACATAATGGGAAATGTCTAATATAATTTCCTCACTCTGTTGGTATTCGCTCTTGAACATCGCGCCGCGCATACACTTGCTTTGTAATTTTAACAGAAGCGTGGTCCCCCCCGCCACGTTGCGCGACTTGCTGCTTCTAACCCTTTCCTTGTCAGCCATAAAAGTAACCGTCATAGCCCGTATATCATGAAAGGTAAATCGTTCTTCAATTAGTTTCAATTTTATTTCTTGATCCATAAGTAGTCTCCATATCCTCTTAAACCCTTCTCCAGTATAGACTTTCTCGAATGTATTACAAAATAAATTATCGGTGGGCGGTTTTTAACGATGCCATCTAGATATAAAAGTAGACTATCAACTAAATTTCTAAGCTTCTTAGACTAACTGACGAGATAGAATAATTTATTTTTGTTTCCCAAAAGGTAAATAGCTTCTTTGGTCAGATTAGACCACCGCTTGACAGCCAAAATTTCTACTTGCCTTGCCTTTTGTAAGGTAGACAAATTCCATGATGAGTTGAATCATTAATTGAATCATTAAAGGGGCTGATTGTTGAACGGCTGGAAATTCCCACGGCTTAATTAAGCGATCCCGAGGTTTTTCTTTTATATAGAGATATCAATGCAGGGATTACTATCGGTTATTCCTCATCGGATCGCTGATTTATAAACCTGGTTAAGACATGATTTATCTTTATTTGTTGCTCCGCTCATCCATATAGCGATAAACATTTTTTCGCCGAATGTCTTCTGGTCGCATGTGTCCAAATACCAATGTAAGATTTCGTAAAGAGCGTAATTTGTTTTCTCGAGTACTTTCATCAATGTAATTCAATTCTTGCTTTTTAAATCAAATAAAAAGATCTTTCATCAGTTTGGGTGATTCGTTATTAGCCATCAATTCATGATAAGCTACGAAAGCTTTAGCACGATTTTGACTGAGATTAATCTCCATTTATTATTTTTGACATAAAAATACGAACCATGATTTTAAAGTACATGTTTTGAGGAAGCGTTTTATTATACTTTCAAGATCGTCATCTCAGTTTTCAGACAATCGGTGACGAGGTATTTTTTTTGAGCCTGATTATTTTTATCACGATAGGTTTCGAGCGTAAGGGTACACCGTCCGGCATTAGCTTGACAGTGGACACGCTGGTAAGCTCACCTTGTTGATAGATAGCAGTTCTCAAGTCTGCTTGCCTCACAGAAGTGTTTTAACTTCCAAATCATTTTGGGTGTATTGACGAGGTAGTCAAACGCCACACTTTCGTTACCCTGGGCATCGCGAATTGTGAGGAGAAGTTTAATCATTTGATTTTGGCTGTTGAGCGAAATTTCATCGGAGGCTTTTTTTGACAAAAAAGACCACCTCACCGGGTTTAACTGAGGTATTGAAGGTATTGGCGTTCTCCCCATACCTCAATTTGAGGGCTTCTTGCTCGGATACGAGTTTAAACAACATTAAACGATGCTCCTTTGTTCTCCAGTGTTGATTAAAAAGGGCTTTGGCTTTAGAGGATCGTGAATAGCCCACAAACGCATTATTTTTTGATCGGATGCGATCTTCTAAGTTTTGCGCCGCAAAATAGGTTTCTTTCCACCAGCTGTGCGCTCTGTTAGCATACTTGCCGATATCGTACGAAGAGGTGTATTTGAGATTTGAGATCATAAATAGTGTTCCATTTGATGACATAGGCACAGTAAATACTTATCGAGTGGTTTTTTTCACGGATTGCTACCAAAGGCCAGCAGAGCAAACATGGGTAAGCTCTGTGACCCCTTGCTGAGGGGTTTTGTGTCTTACAAAACTGCCTTCGCAAGTTGGCTCGAACGGTGTTTTCAAATTCAATGTCTTTTTTCATCGCTTGGGTCGGTTGTTTTTTTTCACGATGCAGCAGAGCTAAGAACTGATTTCGTTCAACGGCTTCGTCATTATCCGATAATCGATACCATACCACTCAAACCCGTTAGAGTCTGGGTGTGATGAATCTCCTAGCCATTAGCCTTTGTCGTGTTGTCAAAAAAAGCGTCTGGTTTTTAGGTCAAATTCGACTTCGATCTTTTTGGTTTAAGGTCTCGTAGAATTTATTAACGGCGTTGACATTTTTCAGTTTGTTGCTTTCAGAAATGAGTGATTCTATGAGTGATTAATAGCATTTGGTTAATTGCAGATTTTTCTTAAGCTTTTCCTGAGTTAATTTGACGATTTTCTTGCTAATAAAGGTGTTTCCTTTCAATTCGAGATCCGGCACTTCCATCCAGTGTGCTAAGTTCAACGAATTTTTGGCATAATATTTTTGGGAAGGGAAAAATTAATAGTTCGTTTGTCAGCGATCATTTCCATATAAGCCATAAAATCGGGTTCTTTGACGATATCTTTGCGCGTACTGCTGGCACAATCGGGAGGTTTATCGTTTGTTCACCATTTTTTTCTTCGGACCTAGTGATCGAAAAAAATGAGCGATTTATTTTTTTTGATTTAAGCAGTTGAAATAAATTATAAATAGTTTCCAACCTACAAAGAAGGGCATCGAAAAAAAGGGGGTACGCGATGCATACCATTATCAACATCGATGCAGACGGAGTTTGGAATAAGGCCAGTGTTGTTTTTTCCGATGCCGGTTGTCCACAAATTAACCCTTTAAAGGTTTTCTTTTCAGTGAGTTCGTGAGGTTGAGTTAAGAAAGCCATGATAGAATTTCCTTTGTTAAAAGCCACTATATTAGTACATGTCTGAAGAACTTAATGATTTTAACTGATCATTGATTTGATCGCGTTTGCTTCCTTAAGCACTTAAAAGCCAACATCCCAAAAATTAACAAAACCTGAAAAGGATTTAAAATGGGCTTAAGAGCTGTCAATAAATCACATTTTTTTGAGCTTGGGCTTAAAGGAAAGTTATTAAATCTCTCATGTGGGCAAAATTTGGGCTCTATTCGAAGAAGAGCTTTAATTGCTCATGCTTTTCGTTCAAAACATAAAAAAGATTATTTGTATATTCTCGGGTCAATTTTTCAAAGGCTGCTTCCTAAGCTTCTGACAATAATGTGTAGCCTTTTTTATATATAATTTACTTTGCTTACAGTTATAGAAAAAGACAGAAAAATTTTCTGTCTTTTTTAGGTTGTAATCTTATTTTGTAGTCTCGACAGGTTGTCCCACAGTAGGGAACTAAATTTTCTTTTTTTATATTTTCCCTCCATTTTCGATTCGCAATGTCGATAATCTTGTGTCCAATCAGGGGGCTTAAAATGACGAATGAGCGTTTTCAGTTCATCAAATAGTGGCATTAGATTTTTTAAGAGCTTCTTGAGTCTCTTCAAGCTCCTTAGTCATTTTTTACCAATGCAAAGCGTTTAATAAACATAAATACACTTCTCCCAATAGATTTGTAAGTTTCATATTTGAGCATGGGGCTCTCCTTTTAGCTTTTTAAGTGAATAGGTGAAAACAGTATTAAAAAGCAGAGGAGGTAAAAAGCAGAGGAGGGCTCTTTTTTTAAAATAAAGAGAAATGACTCCAGAAATCGAAATTAAGATCTTCGGTATAGTGTGTAGACTACTTGTCTAGGATAGGTTGGAATTAGTTAATGTCTAAACACTTAGGAATTGATGTAGGTCTTAGCGGAGTGATGGCATTGGTGGATGGAAAATGATCCTACTTGGACTTTGTCGATCTACCTACACGAGAGAAAGCACTTCCAAAAGCGCTAAAAAAAGAATTGGATGGCAAAAAGATTTTGTCGATGCTCTACGATATCGTATGGAACATGATTTCTTCAACAATCTCATTCCACAATTCAAAAGGAGTTTTTTTATGCGTGAGTTAATTATTCACTGTGTGGTAGCGATAAGCATCGGATTTAAAGTTGCCCTTTTAGCGCTTTTTTTAACTAAACATGGTTTTTTATTGAACCATCGATGGGTGCTCTTTGTCTTTTGCTTTTTGCTGACATTGTGGCTGACAAATTTGCTAAGCCGCATTTCTAAATATTTTCTTGACCGTTAACTAAACCTAATAGGAGAGAACAATGAATAGCAAAGAACTAGCGATCCTTATGAGCGGGATGATAGTGGCATTACTTTTTATAATGGTTGGCGCAATAACTCTTGAAGGATACACACCAACAATGACAAAATTGAAATTAGCTGCGCCCCTCAAGTCAACAAAAAAAGATGGTTTTGCACAAAGTCCAATCTACTTATTAAAAACGCTTCGACGACGGAGGGCCAGTAATAACTATAACCAAAGATTACATACAAACTAATTTTGTGCTATTTTGTAGTAAACATACCAAAGCTAATGAAATAAAATGTAGGGAACCCTTTTTCTAGATGGAGGGCGAAATCGAAAAAACTTATTCAGCAAACGTAATTTAGAATCTGAAAAAGCTGATCTTCAATTGTCTGCCATGAAGCTTCAGAAAATGATCTATTTGGCTCATGGCGCTTGGTTAGAAACTCGAAATAAACCCTTAATTAACGAATCTATAGAAGCATGGCGTTATGGTCCACTTATTCGTAGCTTGTATGAAGCAATTAAAGGGAATGGCTTAAAAATACTAACCTTTCTCATTCTCAATGAGAAAGGACAACCTTATGAGATTGATGATGATACAGAAATTATCGAATTCTTAGAGAAAGTTCGCGAATCTACTTTACCTTTGACCTAAATTCAAATCTCTAATTGGAATTGGAGTCATGAAACAGAAGGCCCATGGAATAAAGTTTACAATGAACCTCAAGGGTAATACAGGATACGCAACGATCAGTAATGAATTATTGAAATGTTATTTTTAAAAGGAAGCCAAAATAACTAATGGATTACGAAAAGTAAGTTCATTGATGCGCTTGTTGAACATGAAACTCAAAAAATAACTAATCCCACTATTACCCATCCCACTATTACCCTAAGAAGAAGCCAATAGCTATAAAAAAATGGGTCAAGAATAGAATGGCTTTCTATGCGAGAGACGCCAGGAAATGTTGTTTATGATTTGAACATAAAAAGCTTTGCTTCATTTGGACTAATTCTTACAAGATTTGTTATTTTAATATTTGTTGCTGTATGTATATTGTATAGAATATTGTATAGATCCCAAAATTCCTAAATTATTAAAAGCTCTTCGAGGGGGGGTATATTTCTTTTTTTCCTGATTCAGCCAAAGATTCTGGATAAGCTCCTCTCTATCAAGGCGATGCCAATTCGTGACAATCTGTCAAAGGATTTGAAGCACACATAAAAGAAGAGTAGTATCAGTTGTCCTGCCGACAGGGTATAAGGCCTCTTAAGGTGTGGGGGAGGGTTTTGTTTTTACTAAGTATTTCACAAAAGTCGGCGCTATAATAAAAAAAGTGAGGGATGTAACGTTGATGGTTACTCCCTTTGCGAAGGTAGCCCTGAGGCGTGACAAGAGTCCCTCATTGTACTAGTAAATTAAAATGGAAGTAGAACATAGGTGATAAACTCCTATATCGAAAAACACTATCTATCACATCCGAAATTTATAAAGATTATTTATTACTATTATTACTACATGAAAAAAGGGAGTTTGACCATTTAAGTACTATTATTGATTAAGCTTATAACGCAAGAATTGCAGATCCATAAAGAGGTTGATAAGCATGCTACGGATGAAGAAAACTTGCTTTTTCCGGAAGTTGCAGAAAAAAATAAGCGAGCTTGAACTAAGACGATTAGCGGCGAAGATGCGCGAATACAGAAACAAGCATGAGAACAGTTTTATAACAGTTTTATCGAGAAAGTTAAAGAGAAAATTACAAAGGTTAGGAATCAATGTTAGAAGTTGAACGTTAGAAGTTGTAAGTCTGGTGAATATCCAGTTCCATAATGTGATGTTCGTCGAGAAGTTTTTTTAAAACCTTAACCTTAATATAATAACCTCCAAAATATAATAATCTCCAAGTACAATTAATACATAGTTAGTGTGAAGACATAAGACATAGTTAGTGCTGAAGAGGGTGCTAAAGTTAATCAGGATAATTTGAATGTTAGGCATTACTTATGTGAGCCGCCCAGAAATTCCATAAAAAAAATTAGTTGACCTCTGTCAGGATATTCTGGTATTTAACAAGTAGGTATTCATGATGGATGATTTTATTTGATTCTAGATGGGCAACTCTTTACGGGCATTGAGATTAATCGATAAAATCAACCGTCCAGTTAGCTTCTCGATTTATCAACACAATCTGATTCTGATTAAGGCGCTCCCCTTTATCTTGATCTAATAATGGTGATTACTATTATAATCACTAAATAGCAGAGGAACTTAAAATAAAAGCTATCCATACCTTACCTTAGATCCCTACTACGATGCTACAAAGTCTTCCGGAACGAAACAAGGGCGGCTTTTCACACAAAAAAACCAAATAAAAAAGAGCGCAAGCAATAAATCGAATGGCAATAATGTTAATGCAATACGGTAATCCATTACTGAAAAATGAGGTGCTCCGTTTAACATCTTTCCTGACCAAAAAATATCCAATATCTTGCCTACTAAAGGTTCATTTATGGCTCCAAAAATGGCGTCGCCCATATTAATCAAGGCGATAACAGTTGCAGCCAAGGCAGCTTTATTAATTTCCTTCCCTACCGCAAATGCAAGCATGAAAGAGCCTATTCCAAAACCAAATAAGAATAAAAAAGTGCCTATCCAGTAAGTAGACGAATAGGAATTGTAAATTACTAAAATGAGCGCCACTAAGCCGAAGATAGTCCCCAAAATCATTGTGGGGATTCGTTTATTAAATCGGTCGGCTAAATAGCCCAATGCCGGGCCTCCAATGGCTACCCCAATAAACGCAAGGGAAATGAGACCAGCCGCTTGCGTTTTACTAAGTTGGTAAGCTTCTTGTAAGAAAGGATTGCCCCAAAGTCCCCCAAAAACAGCGACAGGAGCGAATGAAAGACCACTGTAAAGAGCTAGCAGCCAATTCTTTTTATTTTTCAATAATTCTAAAATATCTTTTAGAGTAATGTTCTTGCAATGAGAGGATAATATAAGTGGCTGTTGATTTTTATCACGAATGAGTAGATAAAAAAGACTGGCAACAAAAATGCCTAAAAAACTACAAAACATCAGACTGTGCCGCCATCCAATGTTTTGAACCAAAAACCCTAAAGGAGCTTCCCCACATATCGCTCCGACCATAGCTGCAGTTGCTAATAATCCTCCAACAAAGGCAAAGCGATGGGGTGAAAACCAAATAGCAGCCAGCTTCATATAACTAATCGTGGCAAATGCCGCACCTACTCCTATTAACATACGTGCCATTTCTGCAAGCCCTAAAGAATTGGCACGTGCAAAAATCACAGAAGCGATGGCGCAACAGAGAATCGCTAGAGTGGTTAAAAGACGAGGACTATATTTGTCTAATAAAACACCAACGAATAATTGAGCCACTACATAGGTGTAGAAGTATGTGGCGGCTAAATTACCTAATCCTACCCCACTAACGTGGAAAACTCGCATTAAATCCTCCGTCATAACGCTTGGGGAAACTTGTAGTAGATATTTGTAAAATAAAAAAAGAGCGCTTAGAACAATAACTAAAGTAGGGTAGAAATAAGTCCATCGGCTTGCAGAAAAATCACTTGCAACAGAATGGTCGCTATTTTCGTCAATAACTGGATATTGCATTATTGCTAACTTACCGAAACTTTGCCTTATTGTCAAAATTCATCCAAGCTATCTGAAGCATCCCTTCTTTTAACCTTTACATGGTTAACTCAATTAAAACATGGTTAACTCAATTAAAGTTGTTGTATGATAAATGAAAGGATGAAAAGTGTTGGTAATGGGAATGGAGGTAGGTTGAAAGATGAGGTCGCACTATTTAAATTTTGCAGCGACTTGTTTATTAGTGGTACTTATTGTTTACATTTTATTTATCGGCCGAACTTTTTTCTTGCCTTTGGCTTTACTATATAGCCTTGGTGCTTTCGTACATTGACCAAATTCTATCAGCGCCTTCCTTATGGGATTAGCCCTGCCCTTACCTATTATTACTTATTACTACTGCTCTTTTCGTTTATCTTTTCTTTTTGCAGCTCCAGCTTATCCCAGCTTATCCCAGCTTATCAAGGAAAGTTACAACAAATAATGAATTGGATTAATTCGGTGATTGATACGCGGCTTCATCTGGCTCAATTAATCAATTAATTAGACAAATAGATTTAATAAGAGAGACACTTTATTTTATTGTCCCTCGCTTTTGGGGCCGCAATCTTGGGCACAATTGGCCTATTTTTAAGCTTACCTAATTGTTCTAGCCAAGATTCCTCGATCAAGAGCAATTGCCATTATGTTATCGGGCTAAGGATAAGTGGGATTCGGATTAAACTTATATTTTTTTAGCTAATGTTAAACCGTCGCCTATAGGAATAAGGCTAATTTCAACCCGTTTATCTTGGTAAATTTTCTGATTAAGTGCACGTATGGCTTGAGTGCTTTCGCTTTGATCTAACTTATTCGCTACCTTTCCCTGCCAAAGAACATTATCCAAAGCAATTACTCCCCCAGAACAAAGGAGTTTTAAAGATTCTTCATAATAAAGATTCATATTTGGTTTATCCGCATCAATATAAATAAATTCGTACTGATTGGTTTGTTTGGTGTGGATTAATTGTGCCAATGTTTCTGAAGCAGGTGCAAGTCGCAATTCAATTCTGTTACTAAGTCCTGCTTTTTGCCAATACTGTCTCGCAAGGTTCGTCGTTTTTTCATTGACATCGCAAGTGATAATCTTGCCATTGGGAGGTAGTGCTTGAGCCATTGCCATAGTGACATACCCAGCGAAAGTGCCCACTTCAATTATTTTCCGAGCACGAACGAGCTTAACTAATAGTGCTAGTAATTGGGCTTGCTCTGGAGCTGTTTGAATCTTATGCGTTGGAAAAAGGCGAGTGGTTTCTTTGCGCAATTCTCTTAAAATAAGTGATTCACGTAAAGATACCTTTAAAAAATAGTCATACAGACTGGGTGTCAAAAATGTGGTATTTGTGGACATCATACCTATTGTATTTACTGTATCCGCCTACCGCAAATCTTTTCTGACATCCAATTAGAAGTTGGCGATGTTTTTGATATTCGTAGCGTCCCATTTTTATACGAAATGCATCAATACGCGTATTACGGTATTGTAAAAAAGTTAATCTACGCTCGGGTTGAGTGCGCGGATCAAGATGAAGAACTTTTCAGCTTGGAGGGGGCTGTAATCGCGCTAAAAGCTTTGTCAAAAATTGCCGAGCTGTATTCCTTTTGCAATGGCTTCTTCCCGAAGCTGTTTCACCAATGTTATTGAACCAAGGAACTGACAGCCACCACATTTAACTCCTTAGGGAGCTAGTCGAATGATTCTCCATTTATGATCTTCTTTTAAATAACAAAAGCGATCATGAAGACGATGTTCTTGGCCGGTCCAAAATTCCATCTGAGTCGGAACTAATCGAAAACCGCCCCAAAACTCAGGACACCGTACTTCCTCAGGAAATTTTTCTCGATATTTTTTATATCGATTAAGTAAATACTCTCGGTTAGGAATTTCTTGGCTTTGTTCCGAGATCCATGCGCTAATTTGGCTTTCATAGGGACGCGTTTCAAAATAAGTCTCCGATTCTTCACACATCAGTTTTTCAACATGCCCTTCTCCACGTACTTGCTTATAAATTTCTGGCCAATAAAATACCCATGCCGCATAAGGGTTTTCGGATAAATCAATAGCCTTTCGACTATGATAATTAGTAAAAAAAAGAAAACCGCCTTTAGTAATCCCTTTGTATAACACCGTACGCGCAGTGGGTCTTGACTTCGAGTTAGCAGTGGCCAAAGTCATCGCTGGTGGGTCATGGACTTTCTTTCGAACAGCCTCGTCATACCATAACTTAAATTGCTTTAGAGGGTCTTCTAGGAGATCCAGTCGGAACATTTAATACTCCTGGCTAATTAAGAGCGATCTATTATGAAATAATCTTTTCCGACTTGCCACTTTCTTTTGCTAAGTGGATTGTTGGTACAGCAATGAGAATAATCATGATCCACAAATCGATACAGTAAATGTTCATCTCGTCCTTTAGGAATTCCTAATCGCCGAGTCTTTATAATTTTGGTAGGACGATAACCCTGATGGCTAATAATAAATCGTTGTGGGGAAAATTTTTTTTGATTCCAATCTTTCACGCGTAAATTAAGGGATTTACATAACAAAGTTTGGCCGGAACAAAGTTGTTCGGGTTTTCGGTATTCGGGTTTGTTTTTAAAAGGGTTTAATTTCTGCATAATAGTTACCATCACTTCAAAATTTTCAACACCCTCATAAGGCACAGCGGATTTAATCAAAACAGCATTCCCTTCGCCGCGGCAACTAATATTTAAAGAATCACCTCCTCGGGCATAATACATATAGATGGTTCCTGCAGGCATAAATAAAGCTTTGCGCTTTTCGGTAAAACCTAGCGAGGCATGACTTGCTTTCTCATGAATATAATATGCTTCTGTTTCAATAACTTGGGCACATAGCCAAAAAGTTTGGTAGCGCACTCGAATGACTTTCCCCAGTAAATCTTGAGCTACTTCAAGCGCATTTCGATCAAAAAAGTCGCTGGTTAAATTTATCTTATTGCGTATCATAAGCCGTTAAAAATTCTTCAAGCCGCTTTACTTCCTCCGATAAAGTAAGTCCCAGTTTCGTTCGACGCCAAAGTATCTCTTCACTAGTCCACTAGTCCTGGCCCATTCGTGCTTTAAAAGATAACGAACTTCTTTTTCATATAATCCCCCATCAAAATAAAGGCCTAGATCTTTAAGACTAATCGCATTTTCTAAAAGTACGTCAATCAACGCTCGATAACTATTTGTGTAAAGTAACAAAATTGTTTGGGGAAGCCAATAGTATTTTTTTGCTATTTTTAACAAAAATTCTTCAAAATTGGCAGCTTTTTGATTTCACCTCCCGGCAGAACGGAATTTGCAGTCCAAGGAGGGAAGCGCCCATATTTGGGAAATAAGGCTTCTAACTGTAAGAGGACACACTCGGCTAAGAGTCAGAAATTTGTACTCTATTGAGATCCCCATCAAAAGGAACATCGGTAAGGAATTTCAAAAATTACCCGCTTATTTAAATTCTCAAAATGTAGGCATGATTCCCGTCATACAATTTAGGTACTACTAGATGATTTCCCTTTACCAGGCGGAGGAGCGAAGTAGAAGACGTTTTCGTTACAGTCTCCGTGACCTCCTTTATACAAGGACCCGCTGCATTTACGATGGCTTTTCCCAAAAGGACCCTTTCTATTTTGGTTAAATTGATCATAATAAATTAACTCGCCAGTGATCTCTTTCTCGTATCGCTGAACGACAAATAGTTCAAGTAAAAATCGTAGCTCCTTTTTCTTTTGCTCCTAGTGCATTAGTAAAAACCAACCGAGCATCTTCTACGTGGCAATTCATATAAGAAAATCCCATCTTGAAATTTTTCTTTAAGGGGGCACCTTTGGAAATTTTAGGTAAGTTTAATTTTTTGAGCTTTTTAGTCGTTTGCGGCGCGATAAGTAATGATAAAAAACAATCCTAAACGAATCATACAAGCAGGCCGGAGATGATTATCATGAGGCAGCACAAATTTGAGAGGTTTTATAGCGAATTCAAAATTGAGAATCCAGTTTAATGAATGATAAAGCTATTATAGTTCTTTGGAGGAAATATCCAAGCTTTAGCGAGCAGATCGTCACTTCATTTCTAAAATGAATCCCCAGAAACGTGAAGAACTCTCAGGGCTAGCAAAAAGTCATAAAAAAGATTATTAATCCCTCAAACCCACCCATTTTTTCATAAGTAAATAAGTGATGCCAAATAGAATAACAACAAAAGCCAGCATCAAAAAATAAGAAAGAATAAGTCGACTCCCTCCTCCTACAATACCAAAAAATCCATATCGAAAATTATTAACAATGTAGCTAATAGGATTTAGATAGGAAACATGTTGCCATACCAGAGGTAATAAATTAATCGAATAAAAAACACCACCCAAATGAGTTAATGGAGTTAAAACAAAAGTAGGTATGATTGAAATATCATCAAAACTTTTTGCATAAATAGCATTGATTAAGCCAGCCAGTGAAAAAATACTGGATGCTAAAAGCGCCGTTAGTATAATTGTAATTAGGGAGTGGATATGTAAATGTGTAAAAAAAAGTGCAATAATGGACACAATAATTCCGACAATAATTCCGCGCAAAAGACCGCTACTCATGAAACCTAAAAGTATCGTTATGTTAGAAGCTGGAGAAACTAATATTTCTTCAATATGCCGTTGAAATTTCGCTCCAAAAAAAGCGGATACCGCACTAGCATACGAGCTAGTAATTATATTCATCATAATAAGACCAGGAGCAATAAATTGAACGTATTTATATCCTCCCATAAATCCTACTCGAGTTCCAATAACTCGCCCAAAAATAATAAAATAGAGAATGCTTGTTATTGCAGGAGGCAATAAAGTTTGGGACCAAATTCTCAGAATGCGTTTTAATTCCGCAACGACAATCGTTTGATAGGCTATTCGGTCTTGTTTAAAACCCATTATTTTTCTGCCGTCAATTTGAGAAATAATTCTTCCAACCGATTGGCTTTATTTCGCATACTATTTACTTCAATTTTGTGTCGTTTTAAGTCCTCAAATAAACCACTTAAGGTTTGTTCTTTAAGGACTTCAACTTCCAGAGTTCGAGAATCCTTTATCCAAAATTGATAACCTTCTATCATAGGTAATTTTTCTAGGGGTTGATCGAGGTAAAGAATAAATCGTTCAGCATCAAATTTAGTTAGAATATCTGCCATAGTGGTATTTTCGATAATTTCCCCATGATCAATTATGGCAATATTGCGGCATAAATATTCAGCTTCTTCAAGATAATGAGTTGTTAAAATAATTGTTATTCCTTGTTGATTTAATTCTTGCAAGAATTTCCACATGGAGCGTCGAATTTCAGTATCTACCCCCGCTGTTGGCTCATCCAAAATTAACATACGCGGCCTGGGAATAAGGGCTCGTGCAATCATCAACCGACGCTTGAATCCTCCTGAGAGTTGCCGGGCCATACCATTACGCTTTTCCCATAGCCCTAATTGCTTTAAATATTTTTCCGCTTGGGGCATCGCGTTTTTTCGAGAAATACCATAATAACCTGCTTGTTGAAGTACGATATCGAGTACCGATTGAAAAATATTAAAATTAAATTCTTGAGGAACAACTCCTATACAAGCCTTAGCTGCTGCAAAATCTTTATCAATATCGTACCCATAAACAACTACTTTCCCACTGGTTTTATTTGCTAGGGAGGTAATAATCCCGATTGTCGTCGATTTTCCAGCCCCATTAGGACCAAGTAGCGCAAAAAAATCACCTTCACTTACTGAAAAGTTAATACCTTTCAAAGCTTGAAGGCGGTTTGTGTATGTCTTTTTTAAATTTTCTATGATAAGTGCTTTCACGTATAAGCGTGCTGTTCTCTTGACTTAGCAATTCGGACCACTAACGATCGTCCTTGTAAATCTTTGCCATGTGCACTTAATGCTTTAACAGCTTGTTTTGCACTAGTATAAGTCACAAACGCATAGCCCTTAGAGCAGCCCGTACGAAAGTTTCTTACTATTTTAATGGTTTCAATAACCCCGAAACGGGAAAAATGATTATGTAAATCATTCTCGCCGACATGGTAAGGTAAATTACCTACATAAATTTGATCACTAGAAAAATCTTCGGAGGATTGATCTAACTCCATTCGATCTCTTCCTCGAAATACCGAAACAGCAATGATAAAAAGTAGCAATGCGAAACATACTAATGCTGTAAAAATAATTGAATTTGTTGACATGGCATTCCCATTGTTATTTAAAAAAAATTAAAACGTTAAGTAATTGTAAAGAAGGTGAAAGGGCTTGTAAACTTGTAAAGATCAAAAAAAGTGACCCCATTTATTCAAGATGGTCATGTTTTTTTTATGCCAGAAAAAAATTAAATTTATAAGCCCCACTTGCTATAACATGGAATACCCTACTCCGATTCCGCCATAAGGCTGTGGGAATATAGGTAGTTGAAACACATGCAACGCCGATCTTTACAAAAACTTTGGAGCCATTGGGAAGCACCACTATACCTTTCCAAGCTGCATAAATTTTAGTATCACCTTCTTTGACGGTACATACAGCCATTATACTTTTATATTTGGAAAACGGGTATAATCTAGCCCTCTAAAGCAAAAAAAATTATTAAATTGATAACCACGACCAGTACTATAAACAATGCGATTCTCATCATGTAGAATTGAGATTATCAATCGGGGTATGGGTTATTTCCGTCACCTAACGTTCCATCCACATAAAGCCACTAACCATTAAACCTGACCATTAAGATTGCTAAGGGCGCCTTCCCCCAAACCGGCTATACTAAAAGGCTGTAATATAATGAAAAACAAAAAAATATAATCTATTTCAAATTTTTTAGTAAGTTAGATAAGTGTTAAAATTACAATCTTGCCTTGTAAGAGCGCGTTGTGTTATACATCTCACTCGTAATTTGCGCAATCTATGAAAGGAATATCTAACTATCTTATATAGAACAGGGTGACTTGTAACAAGGCTGTTACTCCACCTTCCCTTGAATTGCAAGAGAGGAAACAGCCTATGTCATCTAAATTCCTAGTTTCAATAGTAAGTTTGTGTGTTGCTAGTGCTTTAACTTCTTCGTTGGCAGCGACAAATCAACAAATCAACAAGCGAATTGACCATCTTCAGGAACAAATCAATCAACTTCGAGCACAGCAAAAAAAATCTCAAAACAAACCCACTCATACACACCATTATCAAGAGTACACCTGCCCAAATGGTAAATGTGTCTACCATACCTCTCGTTTAGGGATAGGCCCCTATCTAAATACCCAAGAGAGTTTTGATGGGTCGGAACTTATCATCAATACTCCCACCGTCCGAGAAGATTCTCAGATACTTCTTAACCAGTATCAATTGGAACAGGAATGTAGAGAGATGGGAATCCCCACTCCTCCCCTCCCACGTGTAATCTTTAGTGGAAAATTGGAAGGCCAGCTAGCTTATGGGAGCACTTACGCGGGATCAAGAACGGCAAATATCAAATTTAGTGGTGCAGAATTGGATACCTATATTCAAGGAAATCTGTGGGTATCTGGTTATATGGCCTTAGATTACGATCCCGATGAGTTGGTAGACGGATCACGTGTGTTTATGAATCGCGCTTTTGTTACGATCGGAAATCTAAGTCGATTTCCTTTTTATACAAGTATTGGTCAAGTGTATGTAGCGTTTGGGCGGTATAACAGTTTAATGATCAGCTCCCCAGTGACTTTGGGACTCGGACGAACCCGTGCTCGCGCTTTGACAGTTGGCTACCAAACTGGTAAGAACGCTTTGCATGCTGAAGTATATGGTTATCAAGAACTAACCAACAATCTGTCTCGTAGTAATCAAAACAATCAATGGGGGACGGATATTGGTTATGAATTTAATAATGGGGGTCGCGTAAGTGGCGAAGTGGGGGCAAGCTTGATTTCTAACTTCGCAGATTCACAAGGAATGCAAGCCACGGTGTTTTTACATGATGAAACCTTGCATCATACCGTACAAGCAATTGATTTTTATGGAAGTCTTGCCATTGACCCTGTGGTTTTCATTGCGGAATATGTAGGGGCTTTAAGGAGTTTTGACGTTGCTGATGTCAGCTTTGGCAACCAAGGCGCTCGCCCTACTGCTTTCCACGCCGAAGCAAACTACACCTTCCATACGGGTTCAAAGCCTAGCTCTCTTGGCATTGGGTACGGGCACACCACCCAAGCTTTAGCTCTAGGCCTACCTCAAAACCGCTATAGCATTTTCTATAATGTTAGTATTTGGAGAGATACGAATTTTGCTTTGGAATATCGACACGATATTAATTACTCACGAAACGCAATCAGTATCGGAATCAATCCTACCCCCTCAGGTATTGCTGCTGATTTAGGCAAAAGCGATAACGTTGTAACGGCGCAATTTGACCTTTATTTCTAAAAAAACAGTCCGTTGGCTTAAAAATCAACCCCTCTTTTTTCAGAAGAGGGGTTTTCTTTTTTTAGTTTGATAAAATTCAAATCTTAAATTTTATGACCTAATCGTCTTCCGCGTTTTTCAAATTTGGTAATGCCACCGTGATCTCTTGAGATTAAAAATCCCCCCCTCCACGCGCTAGGTTTTCTAAACACTTAAAATCGCTTACAACAGGCATCATTTGCATCGCATAAGTCCTCCCAGTTCATAGCCAACCGTAATCGACCACCCTTCTTAAGCTTTTGAGCAGCTAAGGTTAGCTTGAATGAGGCGTCTTTTTGGACCAAGGATCAGAAGAGAAAATATTTATTCGGGAAAGTGTTTTATCTGCAACTCCTTCTTACAAGACTTCTACAGCATCTTGTTGTGGGTTGTGGCAGATACGAACATTCTGAATGCCCTGTGCTTTTAGAGTTGACATCAGCGTGACGATACCCGGTCGGTACACCTCTATCCCAAGAAAATTAAGGTTGGGATTCATTTTGGTTATAGCTAATAAAGCTTGCCAATTACAAAACCAATTTCTACTATTACCTCACCACTTCTTGAAAATTTTTTTTAATCAATCAGTTTTGAGAAAAAAATTGATCCCATACGTTGGCCATAGAGATTCCAAGACAAATTTTTGTCCTGGAGTAAGATGCCCTTCGCGACAAACAAAAATGCGAATAGTTCGCTTGATAGCTTTATCATTAATTAAACTGGATTCTCAATTTTGAATTCGGTAGCATTTTACTCAACAGGCAGCCTGCATTTTATGTGAGTCTCCTGTCTAAGACAAGAAGCCTAGCTGAGAACTCTAATTTTATGTAGTTTTGCGGGTGTAGTTCAATGGTAGAACATAAGCTTCCCAAGCTTAGAACGTGGGTTCGATTCCCATCACTCGCTCATTATTAAATGGGGGAAGGTTATACACAATTTTCTTTAAGATTCTAGCCGGCATTTTGACTGTCATCGTTGCAGTATTTGTTATCTCAGTCATTATTTTAATAAAGGTAGTCAATCCAAACGATTACAAAAATCGCATCGACCAATTCGTCTAAAATGAAACAAGCCATCATTTGATCTTAAAAGGCAACATGGGCTGGTCCTTTATCCCCTCATTAGGAGCGGATCTTAAGCAAGTAGAATTAACTAACCCTCAAGGATTTCCTGGACCAAATTTAGCCAAAAAATGAATTTATTGCTCAAGCAAGCGCCTTACTCAACCGTCAAACACCACAGCACCTCTTTTTAAAGAATAATAAAGAAACTACTTTTTAAAGAATAATAAAGAAACTACTTTTCTACGCTGACAGGCACTTACACCATTGAAAAAGGTATTGTCCAAAATAACGACCTTAAAATGGACAGAGGTCAAGTGAGAGCAACCGGGTTAGACATTATCAATTTGCCTAATAATAATCCTAATAATAATATTGATTACAAGCTAACAGAAGACTACATGAAACGAGGGGACCAACAAACCAATTTGAAGTGCCTATTCTTAATTAGAGGCACGCTTTTAGTTCCCCCAACATTCGGCCTGACTTATCAAGTTTAGCCACAAAAGTATTAACTAATGAAATTAAGAAAAAAGTAGAAAAATATACAGATAAGATTGGCAAGAAATTGAATCTAGATAAATTTATTAAAAATTTATTAGGAATGGATTCCCAACAATTTTCACAGGCTGCATTGCTTTGGTTTAAGCGTTTTGGCCGCCACGATCTTCCTTGGCAAAAGGATACCACTCCTTATCGAGTCTGGGTTTCCGAGATTATGCTGCAACAAACACAAGTTGTGACAGTAATCCCCTACTTCAAACGTTTTATGGATCGATTTCCAACTCTTACAACTTTAGCTTTGGCAAATATTGATGAGGTTCTTGCTCATTGGTCGGGCCTAGGTTACTACGCCCGTGCCCGTAATCTTCATCACACCGCGCAAATTATTCACAAAAAATATCAGGGTCAATTTCCTACTACAGTAGAAAATTTGACCTTATTACCCGGCATCGGCCAATCGACGGCAGGGGCTATTTTATCATTTGGGATGCATCGATATGCGGTGATTTTGGATGGCAATATAAAGCGTGTGTTAGCTCGTTACCATGCTTTGAATATCCCAATTAATCAATCGGATGGGATCAATTTATTATGGGATTTAGCAAAAAAATACACTCCTCGAAAGGACTGTTGGAATTACAATCAAGCCATGATGGATATTGGCGCTATGATATGCACCCGCACAAAACCTAAGTGCGCTCTTTGTCCTTTAAAAAAAAACTGCTTTGCTAATCAACAAGCTCGTCAAACCGAACTTCCTATCAAGAAACCCAAAATAAATCGACCACGCAAAAGCATCTATTTGGTCTTACTGCAAAATACCAAAGGCCATATTCTGTTGGAAAAACGGCCTCCCGTAGGAATATGGGGCGGATTATGGAGCTTTCCGGAATGTCCTATAGATGAAAATATCGAAAGTTGGTGTCGGACAAAATTTAATATTGGCGATACTATCAAACTCAAACGATGGAACTCTTTTTTTCACAAATTTAGCCACTTTGAGCTAGAAATTAAACCGATTTTACTGCAGATTGGCGTGAGAGCTTCGCAAATTATGGAAGGTGAATTCCAAATCTGGTATAAAAAAGACTTTCCCCTGCCGGGAGGGGTTGCTGCACCAGTATCACGATTACTTGAACAATTAAAGCACGATAAATAATATGACCCGCCGTATCTTCTGTCAAAAACTAGGTAAAGAGGCTGATGCGCTAAATTATCAACCCTATCCGGGCGAATTGGGACAACGCATTTACAAACAAATTTCTGAACAAGCTTGGGAAGCCTGGCTTTCTCATCAGACCATGCTAATTAATGAATATCGCCTGAGTCTCATTGACCCAAAAGCTCGTTATTTCCTCCAACAAGAGATGAAAAAATTCCTCTTTGGAACGGAAAGTGAGAAGCCGCCAGGTTACCTTGCTGAAGAAACTTAACCGCTCTTATTCACATGACAACTAGGCTCTCCTGCATCTTTTTGGCACAGAGGAATATGATGTTGCTGGCAAAAATGTTTCGATACTAACTGGCATGGTGGATCAGGTTCGCTCTGGAAAGCAACAGCAAGACAAGTCTCCTGATCTTTAAATATGGTATTGAAAGTAAGGGGCAACTGGGCGATAAAGAAAGCAGCACGCAGGAAAGCGTGTCAAAATACAAACTAATAAGGCGATGAAGAGAAGTTTACATCTTGTGGCATGCACAGGCACCAAGGATATTCTCCTGAGGAAAGCATCTTCATCAGGACCTCAAAGAAAATAATTCTCTTAGGCATAGACAGAAATATTAACCACTAGCATTAAACATAAACACGACATTAAAGAGTGTACTCGCATGTTAACTCCTATTTTTTATGTAAGTTTAGGATATTGGCGATACTAATCAATACTGGGGTTTTTGCTTTGTTGAAACTTAATTTGCTAGAACAGTAAATTTGTATCAAACTTATTTTGTCTTTAATTAATTTTTCTAAGGAGTATCTATGAACCCGTTAACACACGATACCCTAAAATCAAAATAATATTTTGAAAAAAAATAGCTTTCTTCACAGGACCGCTGTAAGTCTCTAAAATTATTAAGAAAAATAAGGAAGTTTCTGATAGTGGATATTCGTGCTTCCGATGATTATCAAAAAGGTCATGTTCCTAGGGCGATCAATCTTCCCCTAAAAGAATGGGACAAAGTAGCTGAAAAATTAGATAAAAAAAACTAATATTGTTTGTTATAGCCACGTGTGCGATTTAGCAACTAAAGATGCTGTAAAATTTGCAGATTAAGGGTTTCCTGTAATGCAAATGGATGGAGGCTTTAAGGCTTGGGGCAATCAAAAACTTAAAATTGAGAAATGATATTGACTTTAAAGGCGAGCTCAAGCACTATAAGGGCCCTTTCTCGGCCAGATAGCTCAGTCGGTAGAGCAGAGGACTGAAAATCCTCGTGTCGGCAGTTCAATTCTGCCTCTGGCCACCATAAAATCAATATATTACACTGCATTTTTTACTTCCACAAAATTTGATGTGGAAGAATTGTGGAAGTCGAACGATGTCATACGGAGGAACGTTAGGGTTGGGGTGCTTGTTTTTCTTCCACATACTTTCTCTTTAGCTTCCAATGGTTTTCCAAAAATAAAATTTTCTCGGTAAAAAATTGTTTTATATTTCGATAAATGCTTGCGTTTAGACATATTTGTGTTTAGACATATTATTTTCTCTGAGTAGTTTTTTCATTGGTGCGGCTTGCTAACGGGAGCCTCACTGAAACTATGCCATAAGACACCGATAAGCGATAACGGATTTAATGATAAGGCAGCATCTCTACCTCATGGTTTTAAACGACTGAATTAGAAAACGCTTTTAAAATCAGATCGACTTTATTAGGCTTTTTATGTGAAATTTGTAGTTCCTTTTACTTTTGCAATTAAAAATTTTGATACTCCATATCAAAAAAAGCGGAATTGTGTTGGTTAGGTAGATTCTTCATTTTTTAAACTCTGACAATATACTTTTTAATTGATCGTGACAAGAACTCTATCAAACTGACTCGCTTGTGAAGATCTAATATCGCCTTTAATAAACCGAATCCTTAGTTTTTTCTTACTTGCTTTGATCTTTAGCCTGTATCTTCTAGTTAATATCTGAGCTAGTTACTTAAAAACCATGTTCTGTTAATTAAGAAACTTGAGATCCTGTTCCGAAAGTGAAATCAAGAACAATCTTTAACTTATATTTCTTCAATATTTTTCTATCGTTTTATTATAATTGCATAGAAAGATTCATTAAATACATTATAATTTTTGTACTCTCATTGTAATGCGTTAGTTTGGTGCTTTTTTGTAAAGGAGATAGAAAAAAATTATCAATCTCATTCTATAGACAAACGATAAGACACATATTCATTACCTAAGTTAAAACCATAACTCTCATAAACCGTAAGAACGTCGAGATTGTTATGGTCAGTTTTTAGAATAATTCGAAATACACAATTTTTTATAGAAAATTATTTGATGTGATTAAGCAAGGCCTTCCCATAGGCCTTGCCTCTGTACATTTCGTCAATATACAAGTTTTGAAAGATCAAAATTTTACTGAGCGATAAGCTGCTAAATAATGGATAGAGCTAAGAAATCCTAACAGCATGATGATGTTTAGGGTCTGAAGTGTCATATGCAAGAAATACTATAACTTCTTATTGACGTAAACATGTCTTAATAAACGAAATATTTTTTGTCTCTCATGCGAGTGCTTATAAAAAGTCTAATAAGCTTCTAATAGCGGAGTAATGCTATCTATGTCATGTTCGTTAGCTTGTTTAATCAAATAGGATATTGTCATGATCAAGAATCTTTAAATCGTAAAAACAGTTATATATATATGAAATAAAATTTCATGTAAAACTAATTATTTTTTATTATGAACCCAATCAATTTCTTTCTTTTCAGATATCTTTAGATAATCCCAATTGTTTTTAAGGTATCCACGTCGGTCATTGACAAATTGTTCTGATAGACAAGTTTTTAAATCTGCATATTTCCTTCCTTCATGGATGAGGCTTCATCGATGAGATTTTAGATAATCACGGAAACGATGTCTGGCTATCTCTGGGTTTGCTACTTGAAATGTATAAATATGATGCCTTCGTTTATCTTCACACTTAACAAAAAATCAACGGCTAGAAATATTATATTCACCCTACTCTTTGTATTCTAACTTTTCTATCTGATCATCGCATTTATCAACTTGATCTATATTCTTAACTTCAAGGACAATGTCGATTGTTGGTTTAGCAGAAAGACCTGGTACTGATGTACTACCAATATGATGAATTTCAAAAAAAAATTATCAGAAAAAATTGATTTAATTCGTTCATCTTCTTCCTTAAACTAGTTTGGACAATCAGGATTATATAGTATCACTTCAATAATTTTTTTTCTTTTATTAAAATTAAATCCTCTATGTCATTGGGTGCTGATTTAAAAATTGACCTATCCCTTCGTTTCTCAACTTGCAAGAAGGGCAGTCATTACAGCCTAACTCAGGAATACTGCGATAATAGGTCACTGTTTTCTTGAGCAGATATTTCAATATACCCAACTGATATCCTAATTCCATGGCTTCCTTTTTTGTCATTTCGAAAAGCTGTTCGTATTTCAAAATTATCTCCGTTTAAATCAATTTGCATAATTTTTAAATAAATCTATGTAGTCACGATTACAATCGCCATAACCTGAACTAGCAGATTCACTTCCTATAATACCCATATAAATACATTGAGGGCCAAGATGCTGCGCGTGAATAGAAGCTAGCCTTGCCCATTAATCCATTACGACTAATCACTAACGTGTTCTTAGGATTTTCCTGCTGCTCGTCTTTAATTTCCGCTGTACTATCCATCAAAGCATTATGAGTAATTTTTTTCAAATAATCGATCAATAGATAACTCAACATGATCCACATTTTACTCTTCACAAATTTTTCTCGCATGTTCCAATTCCAATGAATGAGGTTATCCATATTTAAAGGATATACTTAATACATTTCTCGGACTAAACTTCTTAATGGCTACCGCTAAACACAAGGATAAATTAATGCCATCCGAATGAACAATAATCGTTTTTTTCTTCATTTGCTTCCTAGATCTTGAAATTTATGAATTTAATTCTTAACATCTCCTAGATTTTATAACGTATACCCGATATCACGTATCAAGCTCCTAAATTTGGGACAGCCATGGGAGACCTTTGCACTGTGTTGTAATTTGGTGTTTTTGGAATGTTAGGACAACTCCAAACGTGAACCACTTTTTTTCTTCTACCTCACATAATCATGAGAAAGCAAGAGAGCCAATTCTGAATTAGCAACCAATATGGATTGTTCTCCTAATATTTTCCAAATGAGAGTTATTGATTAAAAATCTTCTAAGCCATTGAAATAATATCACAGTGCCTTCTTCAATATCAGTTTTTTCCACTCTGAGCTGATCCTCGTCCGACAAACGGAGGCAGTATTTATTCCAAGAGATAATTGTGATCGCGCCAGTAATAACCGTCAAATCTTTATAATCAGCATCGGTTTTTTGACAAGCTTCTTGCCCACGACTGAAGATGGTTTCATACATCATTGAAGTTACATTATCCGTTAACAGTTGCAGGCTTTCATAACCGAACCGTAGGTACACTGCACATATGGTTTCATCCGATACCCATGATTTATTTATAAAAGGAACACTTGAGATGCCATGATTAAAATTCTCAACTATTCGATTTGGAAAATTTTGAAAAACTGCACAAGTTCTCTCAAAAGTGTTGTACGTTCAACATAAATATTAACTTCTTTCTCTGCGCTCAGCATTTTCGGGAGAAACCCAAGTACTACTCCAGCTAACTATTGGACGTACATACACTCCCTTTTTTCAGCATTGGCTGTCTGGTGAGAAAAGTGGGCCATAGAAAGTTCCTTTTCTGTGATAAGGGCCTTTGTTGTAAAGCCAAAATCCCTTTAAACGATTGTGTAAATTGCCCTTCTCATAAGCCTGCCAATGCCTCCTGGAGGAACCAATGATAGTAAATCTTACAGTTTACTAACCTTTGTACTTTTAACCCACCTTCTTCCCATTCATCAAACAGTCTCAACATATTTTAATCGCTATCTATAACATAATATTAAATTAATCCACACCTATCTCACGACTATTGATTCCGACATCGGTAAATCTTTATTTTTTTGTAATCATACTCAGAGTTTGCTTTCTAGCGAAACTTTAATAGGAAAAAATTGGTCAGGATTTTTTAATACAAAGATACTAATTTCTTGCACTAGAATTTCAGAGCTAATTACTAATTATTGGTAATTATTGGCTTGACCACTATGGCTTTTAGATTGAAATTATAGAAAATTCAAAATCTTGAATCACGTCAAGGATACGTAATTGACTTCTGAAACCCTAATCAAAAATCAAAAAAAGAGAAAAAACTTCCAGCTTGGATATTGAAAAGCTCTGCAAAATACTTAAATATCGTTTTTACACTTTCTTGTGCGGAGATCTTGAAACCATTTTCTCAATAGTACTAAAAATAAAATTACGATTCAATCTCGAATACAGATTAAAAATATTATCTAAAAAAAAGACAACGTTACTGTCACTTTTAGAGAGGGAATATAAAAAAATTATGATTTAATCGTTTATGCTGATGGCATTCATTCTAACGTCAGGCAATTAATTTTTAGTGAAGAAAATCAATTTTCTCGTTACCTAGGTTATCGTATTAGAGCCTTCATCTAACCAAATACTGCTAATATTTATAATGCATTTTATGCTTATTTTTTCTAGAAAAAGAGGTCGCTATTTATTCTGTAGCTAATGATAAATTGGATAATTTTTTTATTTATAAATTACAGAAATCGCTTTAAGGTAATGCTAAGAAAAGATTGCGCAAACATTTTAAAGAGCTGAATTAGCAAATACTTTATATATTTATAACCTTAGAGCAAGCTAAAGAAGTTTTTTTGAACACTTTAACATAAATTAAAATGCTGAATTGCTACCAAAACTGCGTTGTATTGGTAGGCAATGCTTGTCAATGTCTAACTTTAATGGCAGGACAAGGAGCTTCAATGGCAATGGCTGGAGGCTATACATTATTGACAATGTTGCATCAAAATAGGAGCAATTATCAACGTGCCTTCCGTACTTATTATCAAAAATTACTGAAACCTCCTATCTAACGGAAACAAAAAGACACTCGTCGTTTTATCTGATCGTTTTTACCTAACACGTGCTTCGAGCTTTTTTTACTATTATTTTCTTTCAAAATTTATGACGTTTCCATTTTTTTTGCAAAATTAATTTTTAAAAGTTTATTAAAATAAGACTTGATTTTGACCTAATTAAAAGAGTTAGGTCACTTATATGAGAGTGCTCAGTCATTACGGTCGTTCTATTCATTTCAGAGTCAGCACATTATTTTTAGAGCAGTTTGATAACATTAAAAATCAAAATGATCTATAAACACTTAAATATAAAACATGAATTAACTGATTAAGCTTCGTATTAATTAATAAAAATTTTATCATGCATGATTGTGCAAAATCCAATTATTAGGGTTTTTAATAAGAAAATAAATATAATAAAAAAGTGGATTTAATATTTCGATATTATCGTAAGTCTATATTTATTTTCATTAATAATTTATATAAAGAGTTTAACAATCAATCATACACTCAACAGAATCACTAAGGATCCTGCCATAAAGAGCAATACCTTTGGAGGCAAACAACGAATAATAAATGCAGACAAATGGGCAGTAATCCCTTAACCGACAATTAACCTTAGTATAATAGGCCAATGGGAAATAGCGCAATCGCCTTAAAAAGGTGAGAGAAAAACTCACTGAAATAAGAAATTCAGCGAGATTGGTTTGTATACCTTGGCTCTTCATTATCTCGCGCCAGAAGAGATGATAAGACGATTGTCCCCCATCCCGCCACAACCAACCACATCAGAAAATCCATCTGAAATACTGATCGGAATGAGGAGGTATAACCGGTGAGAAGGCTTTTCTTGTCTAATATTTTATGGATTAGCTGAATTATATTTTCATCCAATTAATTTTATGAAATACTCGATATAAGATGATTACTCCCATTCCAAACAAATAAATAGAAACAATAAGCTTAATAATATTTTCAGCTACTTTTATTAAAAAAATAGGCTCCAATGATACTCTACTAATAATTCTCAGAAGAATAAGGCCACGAAATAAACGGTAATCAATATTTTCAAACATAGCATGTGATAAGCCTGAAATACCCGTTGTTAGAATTTCAGCAGCATGAATTTCTCCACTCGCAGCGCTTAGATCAATTTCCACAGAAAGCAATATACTCATACTAATACGTAAGCCATCCGTAATGCACCATCGATAATCTGCATCAAAAATCCAATGCCTAAAAATATTGAAAATTCTAACAAGGTTACTTCTTCCGAGCTGTAATTTTAATTTAAAATATTTTCTAAAAAAAAGGTGACCAAATTCTCCTTGATAATAAATCGGATCGATCTCAAAAGTGGGCCGGGATGCAGGATAGGTTTTGGCATATTTTCCTTATAGAGCTTTGAAAATCTCTTGCAATTCAAGATTGTCCTCTATAAAGAGCAAAAGCGCCCCTGCGCCAATATAATTAAAGGCGCATGAGAAGGAAATATGGGAACGAATCCGAACGAATCCGTTGGCTTAAAGTGATCAACTGGAACTCTCTTTCTATATAAAATAAGCCTAAATGGATACAAATAAGGCTATTTTGATTCTGCAAGGAACTCCGTTTGAGGGAGGTCCACATCAGAATTTTTTTAACCGTGATTTACGTTGCTTCCCTTGTAATTCTTGTAGAAAGACAATATCTGCATTCAGGGAATGCAGTACTTCACAAATATCGGGCAGCACAAAACGGACGATTGCAAATGCTAAACCTCTTATGGATGTTAATAAGAAATAATAGTTAAATTATTTTGATTGGTTTTCAGACTTTCAATAGCCTTCGCCAATTTGTGTAAATCTTAGCCACCTCTGTATCTATTGAATTCATATTATAACAGGTTATCATATTATAAATAGGTTATAATAAGTTATAATAGAAGTATGGTTTCGAATAATCCACCATTATCCTTGTTTGATTCACTAGAATATGTCAAAAAGCAAACACTTTCCTCATCTCTTTATCCCGAGTACAACCAAAACGATATCGAAAAAGCCTTGAATTTTTTGAAATGTTACACAGGTAGTCAAGGAACTTTTAATTCTTATAGACGCGAAATTGAGCGCTTGCTACATTGGTGTACGTTAGCTGTTAAAAAAAGCTTAAATGAAATAAAACGGGAGGATATAGAAGCCTTTGTGGTCTTTTGTCAAAATCCTCCCAAAAATTGGATTGGGATTAGCAAACTTCCTCGCTTTATTATCAAAGAAAGTAAACGTATTCCTAATGCAAAATGGCGGCCTTTTGTAGTTACTCTTTCTAAAGTGCAGTATCGAAAAGGTCAGCAGCCCAAAATAAAAAATTTCGAACTCTCTCAAGGAGCTTTAAGAGAACTCTTTGCAATTTTAAGCAGTTTTTTTAATTATCTTTTACAAGAAGAATATATAAGAGCTAACCCCGTCGCGCTGATCCGCCAAAAAAGTAAGTTCATCCGAAAAATTCAAGGCCAACCTAAAATAAGACGACTTTCAGAACTACAGTGGTATTATGTCATAAACACTGCCACAACCTTAGCCGATAAGAATCCAGAAATCCATGAACGGACTCTTTTTATCTTGTCAATCCTTTATTCTATGTATTTACGGATATCCGAATTGATAGCAAGCCCGCGTTGGATGCCTAAAATGAATGATTTTTTTCGTGATAGCAATGGTAACTGGTGGTTTGTGACCGTGGGTAAAGGTAATAAACAACGGCAAATTGCTGTAAGTGAAGCCATGTTAGAAGCCCTCAAACGATGGCGAAAACATCTTAATTTATCGCCGCTGCCTTCTCCCGCTGATAATTCACCTCTGCTGCCACGAATAAAGGGCAAAGGTCCTATTCAGAGTACTAACTCTATTCGAAAAATTGTCCAATACTGCTTTGATCAGGCTGTTTATCAGTTAAAAGAAAACGGCTTTGAAGAAGAAGCTGAAGTGCTCCTTGAGGCCACCGTTCATTGGCTTAGACACACAGGCATCTCCGAAGATGTAAAAATTCGTCCGCGTGAACATGTGCGTGATGACGCCGGTCACAGTTCGAGCGTTATTACGGATAAATATATCGACATTGAATTACATAAACGCCATCAATCCGCTAAAAAGAAGTCAATTTATTAACGAAGCGGCGATTTTGTTAGGTAAGGCGCGCAATGCTAACAAAAAACTACTAAAAGCGATTATCGCGACCATATACATGGCAACACTCAAGGCTAAGGTATAAAGCAAATAGCTGGCTTGATAAATAACATTTACGAGATGGGAAGATAAATGTGCTATTGCTTGCTTTTCTGAGAGAGTCCCAGTCAAAATTCCGTTTATTTGTGATTCATGAAGCTGGGCTATTGGGCCTAGTGAGCAAGGAAGAAAGATAAATAAGTCGTCTGTTCACATGAAAAGTAACTGAGCCTATCAAAGCAAGTCTTAGAGAACTTCCGAGTTGCCGAAAAGCCCCCCAATATTCCACCACCAATCCCTCTTTGATGAGGAAACACGGTGATAAGACCTGTACTGTAACCATTGGGCATGAAATCAGAAGTGGAGTAGCAAAACCCAAGGCGAGAAAACTAGGAAACATCCAAATATATTCATATATTCCTGGGTCCATGCTGTTGCCAGAAGTTATGTCATACCACAAGAAGGGCTCCAAAGCTAATGGGTAAGCATAGGCTTAAACTATCACTCCTGCAATGGGTCCTTATAAAAATTAAAGGAATGGTTACCAGCAACATCAAAAACTCAGCTAAAGCCCAGTTAACATTTGACCAAACTGCAAAATATCTTGAATAAAAATCATCTAGAAAAAAGTATAAAAGCTTCCTGTATCAAAATCAATACTAATAACGCCTTGGAAAAAGCTATTTTTAAAAATTCTAAGTTCCACAAGTGGATTTTTTAACCAACGCTCCAGGACTACAAAGAGAAACCTGGTTAATAAACTCGTTATCAAAAGGCCTCAAATTATCAGTGAACACCACCCCAAAGAAGGAGCTTCCATAAAAGTTAAAATAAAACTAGATAAACAAATAGCTAACAAAGCAAACCTAAGCCAATCGATAGAAATTCTTTCTTAGCACTGAGTTTTAGGAAAGTTTTAGGAAAGTTTTAGGAAAAGATTTCAAGAATGACAATGGCTCCCTATCGTGGGAATGATAAAAGCACCTCTAATTCCCTGAATAGCTCGACTAACGATAACACATAGCCCTAACTGATCCATCGCACACAAGAGCGATGCCAGAATAAAAATTAAAAATGATCGTTCCTCCCAAAAACGTGCGATGATGGCTAATTAAATCTCCAATCTTTACTCCGAAAATTACGACAGCTGCTAAACTCAGAACATAGGCATTGATTATTCAATCTAATACATGACTACTGGTATTCAGATTACGCTTCATCTGGGGAAGCACAACAGAAACTGCTACTGTTTAATGAATAAAAATTAATGAAAATGCTGTTGCCATTGCAACTAAAACTCAGCATTTTTGATTACTATTATTTTTACTAGAGTTTTGAGAAGGTATGTTCATGTATTAATTTTTTAGGCTTCAAATTTGCTGAATTTTGATAATGAGTTTTTGATTTTTATTGGCTAAAATTAATTTAAAAATTTTAATTAATTGATCCAGAGGAATTTCCCTAATCACCCCGTCACCCAAAAAATAAAGTATCCTGTCCGTAAAAATAATTTTGGATTAATAAGCTTTCTTCCAAGAGTTTTTCGACTATAGTGAAGGAACCCTTTTGTAAAAACAAGGTAAAGATTTCTGTTAATTCAGAGAGGCTAATATAGCGAAAATTGGGATTATCAGAGTTGCCAAAATTAGCTGTCTTAATGTAAATTCAAGATTGCAATTCTTCATTTCCACTCGATAATCTTTCTATTTCTTCTTTATTCCCTTCCAATAGGGTTTTTTAAATCAGACAATGAAAACCTGCTAGAAAAAACGGAATTCAATTTATCATATCAACCCTTGGAAATGGAAAGGCGTTAAAAGAATGAACATTATTTTAGAAAATAATGTTCGGAGGAAGTTTTAGATTGAGCGCCTTCTTACAGATAATTATTTTTGCTTCTTAATTTGCTTCTTCGATTTTTTTACTTTTTTTCTTAATTAAAAAAAACTGCGCAGTTCACAATTGAAGTACATACCTTTTTTTATAAAAGGTAAATAAAATTTTTTCAATAAATTTATTTATAATCAATAACTTAAAAATAACTCTCTTGCCAGCGACGACCACCATCATAAATTTCGTTTATGATAAAACCAAAAGAAAGGGTGTCTAACTGGGACTGGTTTGAGAGAACTTGGCTTTTGAGATACCACAATCTTCAGTATACTAATAGACTGAGTGATCTCTGATATTTAAATCTTTTATGGAATTCAAGTGAACGAATTAAAAAGCTAATGAAGGGGGGGGAGGAGAAGTTGAAAACTTGCTTTCTTTCGAGCCATGGTTTTGAGTGGCTCGCCATTTTTAAAATGGCTTTACAACACGCTAATAATCAAGTAGTGACCGATTGGAAAGCTATCTACTCCGGGAGCAAATAAGACTTTGTTTCACAAACCTTTATGAAGAAAACAATAAAATAAATTATTTTCGATTAGCTTTAAAAAGCGAAATACCAAAAGCATTTAGGAGAAAAACCTGGAATTCCTTACGTGGTACCAGTCGATAGCCCGAGTAATTAATTTCAGCGAATCCAATCAGAAATCTCAATTATTAGAATCTTAATCCAAAATTTTGATGGGCTTTAATTAGCGGTAGTAATAAATTTATTAACGCAATGTGGAACAACATTCCTCTCTTGAAGACACTTTTTTGTGGACAAATAATTTCTTTAGCGACTTACGGGTTGGGAGGTTTAGCATAGGATTAATACTTCTGCTAGCCTATCAGATCAAATCAATAATTTTCAACACGCCTTAGCGAGCGGGCCAGGTTGACATTATAAAAGAGATATGGAAGAGCAATCTGATTATAAGCTAGTGGGCTATTGGTAAAGCGTACTTGACCGATTCTGAAGGAAGAAATTGGGAAAATTCTACACCTTTAAGCGATGTCGCTATTAATTTTCTATATGCTTTAATAAGTGACTGTAAGGAGATAGTCAGTGTTTTTTGGTATAACTATCATGGGTTGACAGCGTATGTTCGTGAAGAAAATAATACGAAAAATAATATCGCTCCTTCATTACTACTAGCGGCGTTTAGAAGCACATTAAAAAATCATGATAGTTACTTTGTAAAGGCTCTATGGATAGAAAAGATAGAATAACTCTATATTAATTAAGTTTCTTTAGAGTAATGCATTGAAGATTATAAAACCAGCTTATGCATTTGCATTTAGATTCTGGAAATAAGTAGCTTTCTTTGGGACAATGAAGAGTTAAAGAACTAGTTTTGGGGATTTGAAATCAATTTCGGCACACAAAGAAAAACAGCTTTCTATATTACATTGCTCAAAAATTTTAAGTTCGTATTAGCCAGCCGTCAATTAACCCACATAAATGCACTTTGGTTAAATAACAATCGATTGCACAACCTCATTGCTTCTTCTAATTATTAAGGAATTGGTCTTTAAGTAGTTTCAGTACCTTCACCACAAAATTTATCGACATGCTGGATTTAAATACCATTAAGGACACCTTTAAGCCATGATCGGATGGGAAATTCGATAAATGAAATAATTCTGTCTCTTCTCCAAAAACGATTGGGCAATTAAATGATTCAGAAGCTCTTAGTGCTTCGAGACGAAGCAGATTAAACCCTAGCTTGTTTTTTTGCGTCTTACCCCATGATGGAAGAAATTACACCAAGCAGTTCAAATTTAATGATAAAGTTGAATTTAATGATAAAGTTTAGCTAATAAGAAAATTATTCAGATTCTTCCATCCATTTAGTTAGCGCATCCACGATCTTTTGTGCCTGCTCATTGCTAGAAATAGTAAACTTGTAGCGCTGTTTAAATTCACCAGAACGTTTTTGATAGCGCCGAATGGTATAACTCACCGGATTATAAGCTTGTTTCGATCGGTTCCAGGTTTGGATCTTATAAAGAATAGTGCACCAGGCACCTTTTGTTAAGATGACTTTATCAAGCTGTCTAAGCGTGACAATACCATCTTCAACATATTCGACTGTTAAATCATCAATTGTTTCCGACACGATTCTTCCTCCTACTTTAAATAAGTGATATACGTTTGCTTTGGGAGGTTGTCAAGTATTGACTCTTAGTGATCATTATTGAAAAAAAAAGTATAGAGGCGCGTATAATGACTCTCTTCGTTAGTAGGATGGCTTTCAAAAACGACTAATTCTTTGGCTGTAGTGAACCAGATTATCACACAGGATTGAATTAAAGTTTGTGATAAAGCGGCGTAATTTTTCTAACGTAATATGGAGCAAGTAAGGGCGACCCTCGCTTTCAAGCTCCACCTTTTTAGCCAATCCATTTATTCCATGAAAAAAGCTCATTAAGGCTGCTGGAGTTTTCCAGCTAAGCTGCTACAATTTCAGTTTTTTTTAGGAGGAAAATAGTCTATCTTTATATGTGGCTATTAGCGTTCTGATATCGTTGCTGCTATTTCACTTATGTTGAGCATCCTTATTGGAGCTGTGCCTTTTTCAAAGGTTTATTCGGGCTTTAGTAAGCCTGCAGTTATTACTGTAGCTTGTGTAATGATTATTTCTCAAGTAATTACGTGTTTGGAACTGATAGATTTTATTGTTCACAAAATTACGTTTGCCACTAAAAGTCGGATCCTCAATCTAGCCATTTTATCAATAATTAGCAGCACATTATCGACCTTTATGAATAATGTTAAAGCGTTCACCTTCGCTCCTATTAATGCCGATTGCCCTAGCGTCAGCCATGGGCGGATTATTAGTCACATTAATAGGCGACCCATCCTAACTTACTGATTTTTTCTTACTACGAAAGTTTTACGGGCCAACCGTTTGACATTTTTGATTTTGCTTACATTGGATTTTTTGTTGCCATAGCAGGAATTTTATTTATTGCATTGGTCGGCTGGCGTTTGTTGCCTCATCGTAAAGCACCTAAACAAACAGAAGAGATCTTTCAAGTCCAGTACTATTTTACGAAAGTTAAAATTACAGAAAAATCAACGGTAGTGAAAAACACTGTAAATGATTTTGAAAAATTAATTGAAGCAGATTTTTAGATTATCAAATTAATTCGTAATAAGAAGAAATATTTTGTTTTATCACCCGATAAAAAACTCTAAATCGATGATATTTTAATTGTAGAAATTTCTTTAGAAGATTTACAAGATCTTTTACAAGCAGGGAAACTAGAATAGTCAGCGATAGAACGTTTTCTTCAGAAATGTTAAATTCCGAAAAAATTGGCCTTTTGGAGGCCGTAATTCCACCAGGATCGCGAGTAGAAAATCGTTTGTCTAAATTCCTACAATTGTGAGCGCGCTATCGTATTAATTTATTAGCTATCGCTTGGGAAAGGGCCCCTTTTCGCCAACCCCTTCATGAGGAATAGATGTTGGCATAAAAAGATGGGCTTTTGTTCCCGTAATTATTTTCGCAATAGCGATTTTCCTTTCCACTATGCAATAGCTTCCCCTGGAAGTGTCTTTCGGAGCAGCCGTTCTGGCTTTATTTATTATTGCTTCTCTTGCTTCCCACTCGATTAATTTACGAAAGTATTGACTTGTGGGTGATTGTTTTACAGGGGGTTATGATCCCCGTGGGAGAAGCTTTACAGTCTTACCGGCGGTACGACGCTTATCGCTCATTTTATTCTTTTAATTAACAAGCAATATCCCACATTTATCATTTTGAGATTAATTATGATTATTACCATAATCATCTGATTTTATAAACAATGCAGAAACAGCAGTAGTGATGGCTCCTATTGCCGTCGCAGTGACCAAAACCATCCACGTTCACAGAGATCCTTTTTTTAATGGCTGTCGCTATAGGAGGAGCTTCATGTTCTTTCTTAACTCCTCTATCGGTCGTTAATTTTATGGGCCTGGTGGGGCCCCTTTAAGAAGGTAAAGAAGGAATTTCTAATTCTTTAAAATTCCAAAGGTCATGATCCATCAATTGGCTAGGTTTAAGGCTTAATATTGCTTAGTGCCCGCAGCATGTTACTTGGTACTTTTAGATTTTCTTTTGTTAACTCATCAATGAACTGCTTTACTCACCGATGCATGAGGTTTTCTTTAAGAACCAAAAAGATTACAAGGAATTAATGGGAAACATTGTTCTTGAGCATATTTAATAATGTCTTTTTCCTGACAATAAGCTAAAGGTTGAATAAGGATATGACCTTTATTGTCAGTTAATATTTGGGTGGCATCGAACGAATTTGACCGTTGTAGAAAACAGAAAGGAGCAATGTTTGAATCAAATCGTCTCGATGATGTCCAGAGGCGATTTTGTTAAAGTCATGTTCTTCAGCATAGCGATAATAATACCGCGACCTAATCGAGAACATAATGAGCAGTAGGTTTTACCTTCCGGAATTTTATCTTTAACAATGGAATAAGTATCACGAGTGAAAATTTTATAGAGAATTCAATGACTTTTCATCCGTTGACGCAAGGCAGAATCATTCCACACCGGCTGAGATTGGTCAAGTATAAATTCAAAAATATCAAATTTGTAATTACCCTCGGTGCGAATCAGATTAAGGAGCTTTAAAAGAGTATAAGAATCTTTACCGCCCAATAAACAAACCATTACTCGATTACCTTTATCAATCATACGATAGTCATTCATGGCTTTCTTAGTATAATGAAGCAGCTTTTTTCAATAGGAGTTTGGCCGGTCATAGGCAGGTTATATTCACTTCATTCATTACGCTAATTCAATGGCTTATGTCTGTGGTGAGTATTGCAGGGGCTTTAGAGATAAGCCCCTGACGGAAAAATCCTAGCTATAGTGAACGTCGGCGAGCGCCATCGAAGGCTAAAACGCCCTGCTCCAAAGCTCATTATGAAGAGTCCACCGTCCACCGATGATAGAAAAGTTTTTCGTAAAATGCTGCATTTGATTAGTGGCTTCCTGAGCTTGATAGGTCCAAAAGGTATGAAAGACAAAAGTCACCGCTAAAACGAAGATTAACAATAAAAACTCAATAAAAACGCACCAAATCGATCGAACCATCCGAAAAAGACTAGTAATCCCTCCACTAAATTCAAAAATGATCGCTAAAATCAATAATATCCGAGGCGAAGAGAATCCAGCTTGAGTTATCGTTGATAATGTCCAATTATAATCCATGATTTTGGTAATGCTCGCAGCAATAAAAATGAGCGATATTATAAGACTCGTCCAATTAGGGGGGCGGCCCAAATCCGAGGAACAAAAAAACCTTTTGCCATAATATTTTCTCCTTCAAATAAATTAATTTATAGTATAGCCGGTTATCTCTCTGTTAGTACATACGCTTAGACTGATTGCCGTATGGAAAATATTTTTAAAACAGAACTTATCCGACGATCCCAAACGAATTTTGCCCGGGTAACTCAAATTACCACTCCACACGGAGTGGTAATAACGCCCGCATTTATGCCTGTATGCCTGTATGCCTGTATGCCTGTTAGCACCCATGCATTCGTAAATCACATCTGATACCTCACGATTTAACTCTCACAAACAGCCAAATTATTTTAGCTGGGAATACCCCTAGCATATGTTGGTCGCTCCTGGTTTGGAAGTTATCGAAGCAGCAGGTGGGATGCCATAAACTTATAGGTTGGAATAAACCCATGTTGATGGATAGTGGGGGATTTCAAGTTTTTAGTTTATCCAAAGGGAATATTTGTAAAATAGATGCGGAAGGAGCCCATTTTAAACACCCGCTTTCAGGAAAACCCGCTTTCAGGAAAAATTGTTCATTTGACGCCTAAATTCTCTATTGAAACTCAAAAAAAATAGGTGCCAATATTATCATGGCATTTGATGAATGTACCCCAAAAAATGGCGGCCAAGAAGCCACCTTATCTGTCTTGGAACGAACACATCGCTGGCTTATCCAATCCAAAGAAGTTTATGACCGAGTACCCTACTTCCTCCTACGGCGATCGGCAAACCCTCTTTGGTATCATTTAAGGCGCAGCCTCCGCGACTTGATAGAAAAAGTACTCAAATTCGCTATACCATTGGTGTTAGACTTTCCCCACAAGATTTAATTGATGTCGCGTCGCCCCAGGGTGCGGATATTTTCGATTTTGTGTAGCCCCACCAGAAACGCACGTCACGGTGCTCTTTATCACGGTCACTGTGTGGCTGAAAAAGACTGGGGGGGGGAATTTGTGAGCGAATTTGTGAGCGAATTTGTGAGCGAATATGAAAGTGGACGAATACAAATTAAAAAAAGTCAGTATGCGAGAGAGGAAGCACCTATTCTTGAATCTTGAAGGCTATGCTTGTTATACGTGTCAAAATTTTTCCTGAGCTTATCTGCATTACCTTTTCAAACAAAAATAAAAACCCTATGCTCAATTGGCTTGTATTCACAATACTTATGTTATGCAAGAAACTTGACATTTCTTGCATCAGTTGATTTAAGGAGTGGAGGCTTTTCCAAGTTTTCAGGTGAGAGAGTAAGAGGTAAAATTTCTTTATGAAATCGTTGTTAATCTTATTATTCATTACCTTGAGTCCTATCCTTACCTCCGAAGCAAAAGTTTATCAAATTGAAATGATTGTTTTTTACAACCGACTTCCCAAAATAACGGAATGGAAGAATAGTCGACTTCCGCCTCTCCTAATCTTAACTTTCTTAGTGCGAAACAAATTAAGCCGCTTCCTGCCTCGCAATTCCTTTTAAAAAACGAGCAAACCGAATTGAATGAAAATCTGGGGTATCACACCTTATTGCATTTAGCATGGCAAAAATCGATAATTCATTTACCTACTCATCCTATGCGTATCGAAGGCGATTGGGTTTAAGGTTTATTTTGCGCTAATGTTCAACATTATTTTAATATTTCTTTAGCTTTGCTTTTTAACCAACCAAATGGATTAGGCAATTTTTATATAAGTCAGGAACGACGTATGCGAAACAATTATTTGAATTACCTGGACTTTATCTATTACGGGGTACTACTATTACGGGGTACTAATTAAAATTATTCTTCTTACTTGAAAGTTAGTCAGGG
Organism: Candidatus Coxiella mudrowiae; assembly: GCA_001077715.1. Lineage (GTDB taxonomy): Bacteria > Pseudomonadota > Gammaproteobacteria > Coxiellales > Coxiellaceae > Coxiella > Coxiella mudrowiae. The sequence goes on from CP011126.1 coordinate 935,832, forward strand.
TCATTTTTAAACTTATTCATGTTCGGGAGCTACTCGATAAATACCGGGGGCATTACGAAGATATCCTTTATAATCCATCCCGTATCCGAATACATAATGATTTCCCACTTTTAAGCTGCTAAAATCGGCAGATGCAGGACCACTAGGTAACCGAGCATCGCATTTATCTACTAAAACAGCAGAATAAATCGATTGTGCTTCTTGTTCTTTACAAAAGTTAATAATAGCACCCAAAGTGACCCCTCCATCTAAAATATCATCGACGACTACCACCGTGCGACCTTTCATTTTACAAGTAGGTTTGACTTTCCATTCCAAATTTTTACCTTTCGTATCAACGCGATAACGTGTAGCATGGATATAATCTACTTCTAAGGTAAAATCTAACCGGGGTAATAAATTTCCAAGCGGAACAATCCCCCCAACTACTACACATAAAAAAATAGGATTAGAAGAAGACAGAGCTGAGCTAATTTCTATAGCCATCGTATCCAAAGCAGCCTCCACTTCTGTCTTAGAATAAAGACAGGTAGCTTTTGCAAATACTTCACGAATATGCTCAGGTAGAATCATCGGAGCATCCCACTTTATCAGTGCTCCCTCGACCGTCGTGTCCATTATCAATTCCTCCTTTCGCTGTTTTTAAAAATACTCCTTCCGGGAGATAAACAGTTTGAGTAGGGAAAGCACACTCTGCTTCATATTGAGAAATAACATTTATAATTTCCAAAATTACTTTCTGCTGAATAACCTGAAACTTTACCCATTCCGTCGTTTTGGTGAAAGCATAGACCAACATATTCAGCGAGGAAGAGCCAAACTCAAAGAGATTCACAAACAAAGTGTGGGTAGTATCAATAGCGGGATTCTTTCGTAATCTATCCTCAATAGCTTTCACTAAATCGGGGATTTTTGCCGCGTCGGAATAACGCACGCCCACCGTAATTTTAAGGCGTCGGTTTGTCATTTGGGAAGGATTTTCAATAGCAATATTGGATAAAATGCCGTTAGGCACATAAAGCGGACGCTTATCAAACGTCCGGATGCGTGTTAAACGCCAACCGATATATTCTACCGTCCCTTCAATTTGACGATCCGGAGAGCGAATCCAATCACCCACGGAAAAAGGGCGGTCCCAATAAATCATCATCCCACCGAAAAAATTGCCCAAAGTGTCCTTGGCAGCAAAACCAATTACAGCCACTCCCACCCCACCAAATGCTAATAAAGCAGATATTTTCACACCGATAGTTTGGAGAAACATTAATAAAATGAATACGATAATGACAACACGCATCAATTGCGCCAAAGCATGTATACTGGTTTCATCGCTCATCTTACCAACGCCCTGGCGTGCTCGAGCAGTTAGGCCATCTTCTAATTGGCGAAGAAAACGCATCACAAACCAAAAAACAACGACTAGAGTGAAAATAAGGCGTGCTGAGGATGAAGCGTTTGAAAAATCCCCATTGAAGGCAAATACTTGAGCGATAGCAGAAGCAATGAAACTTAAGGCAATCATCCAAACGTAAATTTGGAGGGGTTGATGGAGCGCCTGTAAAAAGGAATACCGCCAAATACGGTTTTTTTGTTTAAAGCGAGGTAAAAGACGACAAAAAATCACCCATTCCAATAAGCTTGCTCCACTTCCTAAGGCAACCAGTAAAGCAATTTTAATGATTAAATTCTTCATATGGAATTGGATAGCTCGCCCCATCATTCGTGAGCTAAGATAGTACAACAAAACAAAGTATTTTTCGAATGGTTCTAAAAATTTCCTTACAGATCTCATTTCTATAACGGAAGAGAATGTGGGAGGAGAAGAAGGTGAGGCGTAAAGGAAGAAAATTGGGTTTAGATGTTTAATTTTGACTTAAATACGCGTAAGCGTTGCTCCAATTCCTAGTTCCGGTAATTGGAAAAGTTGTCTAAAATCGCGATAATCCCCTGAGTGGTTATTACAAATGGTTATTAAATCGCATCCTGCCTCTAGTGCTTCACCGGCTCGGTCGGAATACCCACCCATAATAGCAGCCCCTTCCATAGTGAGATCATCGCTGATAATAATTCTGGTAAATTTAAACTGTTCACGCAAGACGGTTCAAAGCCAGTATGGGTGAAACCCTTCGGGTTTATCATATCAAAAGCATGATACAACAACATATGCTGGCATAATCGCATCTAATTGGTAGCTGAGCCTCGAAAAAGGATGTATATCTACTTTCCATACCATTTTCCATACCATTTCACAATCACGGGAAAATGGGTAGGCAATGGTGAGAGTCGCTCGCTACCCACCCCGCCGTGACTGGGGAAATGTATTAGCTGGCATCTCATTGCTGTGAAGCGTCTCAAATAATGACGCTGCTGGCTAATGCCGTTACTACGGCAGGATCAGGAGACTGAAGCTTCACTCGGCAATCACTTCTCCTTTCTTCTGATCCACATCTAAAACAGGGATCAGATTAACCCCAATTCCTGCATCTTTTAATTCTTTAATAGTATTAAGTAATGGTTAATTGTCTTTGTAGCGCTGTTTTTGCTTGCTCAGGATCACTACTGTAGATTTGGCCGAAATGGCGCATATTCGGCAAATCTGTAAAACCTTCACGAAAGCGTTGAACACGCCCGCCTTCTTGGTCCACGGTAATAAACAATGAAGCATTTGTTTTTTTAATTTTAGAAGTGAGAGAACGGAGTCGGCTAGGGTCCTCATAATTACAGGAAAATAAAATCACTCCAGCGATAGCAGGATGTTCGAGTAATTCATGCTCCTCCGCAGAAAGCTCTATAATTTTCAAGATCAACAATGGCAAATGCCAAATCGTTTATTCCTTATCTTTCGCTGGCTTATTAAAAGCACCGGGGAAATTATGTACATTCCCCTTCATTGCGGGACTTTTAATCTTAGCAGAGCCTTGTTTTTCCATTTCGTCAATTCGCAAGATCATGTGCATGGGTATATAAGTTCGTTTTACTCCTTGAAATTCGGTTTTTAGCTTTTCCTCTGAGGGATCAACAACCACTGAGGAATTATCATTAAAAACCAACTCCTCCATTTCAATAAAGCCCATTAAGCTTTCTTCAGAAATATATCTAGCGTAAATTTCGTAAACTTTTTCGTCTTGACTAAAGATAACTTTATAAATTCGTTGTTTTTCTTCCATCGTAACCTCAAGATCCTTTCATCTCATTTAAATATTGAATTTCTTCAGGGATAGAATCTGGTTCCAAAACAGTGCTATCTTGAGGAAATCTCCCAAAACGACGAATGATATTGTAATGATGGTTGGCGAATTTAAAAAAGCTTTCGTAAATGATTGGGGTTTCTGGTAGTGCCAATTCGTATAACATTTGGTATCCGCGCACGAAAATCTCCTGGTAATGTAAATTTTCCGCAATGTAATAACGGAAGATAATAAAATAATAAAATACTCACTCAATGAGACTCAGTTTATAGTCTTCTTGGTGTTCGATACCATTAACGCATATGCCCAACCAAGGTATAATCATCCTGAGCGAATGCTTTAGGGGAATCTCGGTATATATGTCGTGAAAATTAATCCAAAACAATAACTAAGGCCAATTAGCCAGGAGGTATCTTTTCCTATTCCACGTATTGACCCTTGATAGCCTGTGTAAGATCGGCGGAGAACCGCTGGCTAATCTCCTGATCTACTTCAGAACTTTCACCAAACCAAACACGCGCACGATTTCCCTTGCTCGTCATTCTTTCACCTATTTTTTTGCTAGGTATACCCCATCCTCTGGAAAAAGAGCCTCGAACAATTCTATGAACAATTCTATAATATCGTGATTATCATTCGAATGCAGCCCAGCGACCCCCGGTTTGCCTATGAGAATCTCATCAGGAGAGCTATGAATGTATATGAAGCGCCTCATGGTATTATCCTCCCCGGTCTCCTAACCGATTCTTGCCCACTTCCAGGCCCGGCAACCATAAGGATCCGGGTCAGAATCCAATCGTACTCAGGATAAGGCAATTTGAGTGCCAGAGTATAATCCCTACTGTAGGGCGACGTTCCATAAAAACAGAGTACTCGCCGGATATCCCGAACCAATCTTAGCCCGAATAATATGCCCCCTTGGAGTTTTCTGGCTATCCTTAAGTTCCTACCACTCCTTTTAAGGCAGTAGGTAATTGATATTTTTTTGTTTTTTGGTCACCCTCGAAAAGGATTAACGTTTAAGTAGGTATATGAACAATTACATGTATCATTAAAAACTAAAATACGCCGCGAAGGTGCGGGGTATTCAATCTACAAATGTTTATTGACTTCTATAACGGGACTAGTCGTTATCAACATCACCATTATCGGATTGATCACTACTTTGATCAGCATTACCATTATTGTTATCTTGGTTAGTTTGCTGATTAGTGCTATCGGCATGCTGATCTTTATCGTTATCGGCAAGCAATAACTGACTTGTCATACTAGCTAATAAATTTTGCACTACAAACGCTTTAGCACCTAATGCTGGCAAAGCGATTATACTGCTTAACCTCAAATTTTGTTATAAACCGGTATCTTTCAAATAATCTACAATGCCTTCGATCAAATTTTCCCTATTGCTATCAAACCATTTTGCATAAGGCCACTGTCGAAGCCAAGTTAACTGTCGTTTAGCTAACTGACGCGTAGCAACAATCGCCTTGTACCGCATGGTTTCATAATCAGAGTCACCTTCCAAATACTGCCAGGCTTGGCGATAACCTACAGTGCGAAGCGCGGGCAAGGTAGGATTTAAATTTCGTTGATACAATTGCTTAACTTCTTCTAAAAAGTCTTCCTGCAACATTTGATCAAAACGTTTTTCAATGCGTTGGTGTAAATCTTCCCGATTGGTGGGGCTTACAATGATGTTGATAAACTGGTAAGGCAAAGCCCCTAATCGTTTTAAGTTTTGATAATTCGATAAAGGTTGTCCTGTTGTTTCATACACCTCTAACGCTCGTTGAATACGCTGAGCATCATTCTGATTAATTTGCAGGGCAGATTTTGGATCGATTTTTTTTAACTTCTCATACAAAGCTAGCCAACCTTTCTCTTCTGCTTCTTTCTTAATTTTTTTTCTAATCATGGGTTGGGCGATGGGCAAATCGGAAAAGCCATGTTCTAATGCGTGAAAATACAACATTGCCCCCCCCACTAACAAAGGGATTCGATTTTTTGCATGAATAAGTTCGATTTCTTTTAAGGCATCTTTATAAAATTGACCAGCAGAATACGGGACTTCGGGCTCACAAATATCAATCAAATGATGAGGCGTGCTTTTTAATTCCTGAAGAGTCGGTTTTGCGGTACCAATATCAAGACCACGATACGCCATCGCTGAATCCACACTGATAATTTCAAAGGGTAAAAGTTGTGTTAAGGTAATGGCGAGTTGAGTTTTACCGCTAGCTGTGGGACCCATTAAACAAACAACGTGCTTTTCCATCTTATTGTCCGCGTAAAAATAATCTATCTAATTCTTTAATCTCAAATTGCTTCCAAGTAGGCCGACCATGATTACATAACCCACCATGCATAGTTTTTTCCATATCACGCAATAAAGCTTCCATTTTTTCTAGAGTTAAACGATAAGGGGCGTGGATTGCTGCATGACAAGCTAACGAGGCCAGTGTGGCGTTAATTTTTTCTTCCATGCGTAAAGTAGCCTCATGAACAATAAGGTCCGCAAGTACATCGCGAATTAATTTTTCAATATCAGCTGCTTTGATTAAAGAAGGATGACGACGCACGATAATTTTATCGGAATCTAATAATCCAATTTCAAACTCAAGTTCTAAAAATAAATACTGATTGGCTTGATATATCGCTATTTCTTGAGGGTTCAAAGTAACATGTAGAGGAACAACCAATGATTGAGTTACTATTTCCCCCTTTTCTTTTTCCCGTTTCATTTTTTCATACAAGATGCGTTCATGCGCCGCGTGCATGTCTACGATGACTAATCCCTTTTTATTTTGAGCGAGAATATAAATTTCATGTAATTGTGCTAACGCATGACCTAAAGGATAGTCGAAAGGGGGTTCTACTAATTCACGATTAGGTGTTATTTTCTTTTTTTTATACAAAATGATGTCTTCTTTAAGTGAAAGGGGTAAATGTGGTACATGAGCTATTTGTAGATTATTCTGAATATTTACTTTTTTAACAGGAGATTGAATGCTAGTCTCAGAAAGTCCGGGTCTTATTTGAACTAATGCTTCGGATACCGCATGAATAATAAAATCTCGTACCCAGTGCCGGTCTCGAAATCGAACTTCTTGCTTCGTGGGGTGAACATTCACATCCACTAAGGAAGGATCCACTGTAAGATAAAGGATATAAGCAGGGTGTCGCCCATGAAATAAAACGTCGTGATAAGCTTGACGAACCGCGTGAGCAATTAATTTATCTCGAACAAAACGGCCATCGATGTAAATGAATTGGAGATCCGGTTGGCTCCGCGTATAGTGAGGTTCAGCAATATATCCTCGCAAGGATAGTCCTGACTGAATAAATTCGATGGAAAGAGCGGATTGTAGAAATGCATCACCGAGAATACTTTTGATGCGACTCATTCGATCGGAAGTTGTAAGGGCTGCTCGAAAATTCATTATTTCTTTTCCATTATGATGAAGAGTAAATCCGATCGAAAAATGACAAAGGGCAATCCGGTCTATTACCCGTTCGATATGCTGAAATTCGGTGGTGGGCGTTCGCAAAAATTTCCGTCGTGCCGGTATGTTATAGAAAAGATCTTGAATTTCCACTGTGGTCCCTTGTGGGTGGGCCGCGGGCATGGGTGAAGTAAGATTTTCCTCTAAGTTACTAATAAAATAGGCAAAATTTGCTTCACATTGCCTTGAGGTCAATTGCAATCGAGCTACAGCTGTAATACTAGCTAATGCCTCACCTCGGAAGCCTAAAGTAATCACGCGCTCCAAATCTTCGACATTTTTAATTTTACTTGTCGTGTACCGCTCAAGGGCTAAGGGTAAATCTTTATAATGAATTCCCCTACCATTATCCTGGACGCGAATTTGTTTTAGGCCACCTTGGAGAATATCAATTCGAATCCGGGTTGCCTCAGCATCAATACTGTTTTCAATCAACTCTTTAACCACAGAAGCAGGCCGTTCAATCACTTCTCCGGCAGAAATTTGATTGGCGGTTTGATCACTTAGTCGATGAATGCGCATAGCTAGATTAATTTAATGTGCTACTTGGGAGAAGAGCCTAACGGATTTTTGGAAAATCTGCTAGAAGGAATTGCTATTATGACAGCTAACTTCACTTACGCAGCTCATCGTCTGAGAACCTTGATGAAAATCATCCTGCATGATAGGTTTTGCCATTACATCGTCCATTCCGACATCGAAGCACCGCTTGCGATCATGAACAAAAAACATGAGCGGTCATTGCCACAATGGGAACATGTTTCCTTGGAGCCTCTTCCCGACGAATACACTGAACGGCTTCGAATCCATCCATGTCTGGCCAACCAATCTCCTCTCCAACATAATTTTAGATTTTTTTGATTAATTAAATTGTCTTCGACGACGATAACATTCATTTTAAAATTATGATCTGGTTTATGATATACAAAATTATTAACGGCTTTTTTATCTAGCAAATATGAAGTTTTTTGAGTAATTACCTCAGTTTCTTTTTTGTAAATGGAAGGGAATAATGCACATGAACTTGGAACCCATCTACATTTCATTTCATTACTTACGTTAATAGTATACCCCCTATTTTCTCAACAAGTTCCTTGATATACCGAATTTACTTGTTGGAAGCGATTAAAAATGGAAAAAAGATTAGATTTTTCAATGCCTATTTCTGTATCTTCCACTGTAAAACATACCGTTATTTTCCAAGCGCTTCTACAGAGATAACCTACGGTTAATTGCACATATAACTTTATGTAAATTTTATGGCATTAGATAATAAATTTATTAAAATTTGTTTGATTCGTTTTTTATCTCCATCAATTTTACTGGAAATATTTTATTTTATGGAATTAAATTTCTATTATAGCCCTTTTCTATAAGTATGACTAGCTAAATCCTCTTTGATCTCCATTTATCAATTCATAAAGATAACTCATAAAGATAATCTACCTACTTCCAATTTTGCAAAATCCAGCACATCGTTAAGTAACGCTAATAAATTTTGACCTGCTTAAGCGATCATATTAAGCCCTCCATATTCGCAATTCATGACTCATCATGGCTAAAAAATCAGATTTACTTTGATTAGCCTGTTCTGCCAGCTGTTTTGTCTCACGTAATTCTTTATTCAATTCACGCAGCCGTAATTTTTCTCCGCTGATATCTTTTGCCACTCCTAATATACACAATACATTAATCCATTAACTGGGATTTTGATAAAGATAAAGAGCTTGACAGCTTTTTCCAAAAATATGTTCAAAGATAGGGTTCACATACAGGTAAGTATAAAAATCAAAAGAACGAACCTAAAAAAATATCCTGACTTACCTCTGCCAAATCAAAAAAGAGCGGCCCTAATTTATTAGAGATATACCTAGGAATCCTGAGCATTGAATTATTCCATGAAATTCCTTGCTCACTAGTGATACCATTTTTCTAGTTTTTAACTCCAGATAATGGAAAAAAACATTCTCCTGGTCCAACGTGATTACCAAGCTAAATTTGCGAATAAGTTTTAGAATTTTAAAATCCAGATTCACCTATTTTTTTTGTTATTTGATTTTAGGAATTAACAAAATCTGACCTATTCGGATTTGAGTAGAATAAAGATGATTGATTCGCTTTAAAGCGGCTAAACTTACATTAAAAACGCTCAGCAATATTTAGTCAAACGGGTCTCCTTGCAAAAACCTGTAGCGCTCTTGCTGAACCCGTTGATTGAATTTGCCATTCTGCAAGCCAAGTTCCTCGTGGCGGGCTATGGACGAAATAGGTCCGAATTCCTTGCATTAAAGCAGAGGCAATACGCTGCTGATAAACTGGGTTTAAAAGTTTGTGCTCTTCATGAAAATTAGAAATAAAACCCGTTTCCACTAAAAGTGAAGGAATGTCTGGAGATTTCAATACGACGAAAGCGGCTTGTTCCACATGACCATGGTGCAACCCCCACCCCCCTACTTGGTATAAAGCATAAATAATCTCCTGTCCAATAAGCAAGCTAGCATGAATCGTAGCCGTCTGAGACAAATTGATTAAAACGGATTTGAGCAAATTATTTTTATCGCTGAGATCTACCCCGCCCATCAATTCTGATTCATTTTCATACTTAGCTAACCACCGCGCAGCTTCACTAGTTGCTCCCCGTTGAGATAACGCAAACACAGTTGCCCCATGAGCATCAGAATTTTTATAAGCATCGGCATGGATAGCAATAAACATATCGGCTCGATATTGTCGAGCGATACCTAATCGTTGGCGAAGCGTCAAATAATAATCCCCTTTCCGGGTTAAATAAGCTTTAAATCCTAGCTGCCGGTTAATATCTTGCTGTAAATACCTTGAAATTTTTAATACAATATCTTTTTCATGAGCACCTCCCAAGCCTATTCCACCTGGATCACGTCCTCCATGCCCTGGATCAATTACCACAATTACGTCGCGTGATCGATTAGGCAATGAGGAAAATTGGATCGGCGAAGGGGCTGTCTTTTGAGGGGAGTGTGCATTTTTGAAAGAAGAAACCGCCTTAACAGAAAAATTAAAATCAATTATCCACTGAGGATCTTTTCCAAGATATTCAGGTTTCAACACAAACGTTTTTATTTTTACAGAACGTTTTAAATCGAAAACAATCCGCAACTCATTTTTTTTACGGACTGCATCGCGAATTCTTTTAATAGGTGTATCTTTTAATGAAGATTGATCAAAAAGCTTAACCGCATGAACATTTGGAAAATCAAAAACTAGGCGGTCAGGATGAGATAATTGAAAATAGTGATAATAAAGCATTGGGCTAATTCGAAATATTAAACGACAACCTAGTTCTTGAGAATAAATATGTAAGGCTATGATTTCATTGTTTTTAGCAACCCCACTTAAAGGTATAAGCAAAACAATTAAAAATAGCCAATATTTTCGCATAAGCTACCTTAACAATGCTTATGCGTAGTTGGCAAGGGGTCTTTTCAGAGTGAAAACCATACATATAAGCTAATAGCCTCTCCTCTAATAATAGCCTCTCCTCTAATTTAAGATAAAGAATCAAACACTAAATTTGACAATGCGCTTTTTACCTTGAATATCAATTTTAATCCATAAGGTAGGAGAAGGAAGAAATTTTCCAGATTTTTCAGGCCATTCTATCAATAGAATAGGATTATTTTTTAAATAATCACTTAAACCTAAATTCAAATAGTCTTCAGGTTCCTCCAGCCGATACAAATCTACGTGGACGACCTCTAAGGTCGATAATCTATAAATTTCTACTAAAGAATAGCTAGGGCTTTTAACGAAGCCTTTATACCCGAGTCCCCGTAAAAATCCGCGCACTAAAGTTGTTTTCCCAGCACCCAACTCTCCTGATAAATAAATAACAGCCCCTTTTGGGTAATAATTTGCTATTTCTTCACCCAGTAAAAGCATGGCTTTCTCACTCGAAATAATTTTAGGAGTAAAAGAAATAATCAAAAGTATTTACTTCCGCTAGGAATTCACTAAAGTACGCAAATGAGGGAACAAATCCGTAGCCAATAATCCTCGCTCCCCACCTTCCTTGGCAGCACGATCTGCCGCCAGCGAGTGAATAAAGACTCCCGCCTGAGCAGCCATCATGAAGCTTAATCGTTGAGCCAACAAGCCCCCGATGACGCCACTCAAAATATCTCCCATACCACCGGTAGCCATGCCAGGATTTCCTGCAGAACAAACAGAGATCTCCTCTTCTCTTCCTTTAATTAAAGTGCCGGCTCCTTTTAAAACTACTACGCCCCGGTAACGCTGGGCCAGTTGTCGAATCGCCTTGAATCGATTGCTTTGAATTTCGTGACAAGAGACATTCAATAATCGCGAAGCCTCACCGGGATGAGGAGTTAATATCCAATCTTCTCGGTAAATAGGGCTTTCTGCCAATAAATTCAAGCTATCAGCATCAAGCACCTTGGGAGTTCTCGTAAGTAATACTTTGTTTAATAAAGCTTTTGCCCAGTCTGATTTTCCTAATCCCGGCCCAATTACTACCACAGTAGCTGATTCAAGGAGGCTCTCTAAGTCATCCGCCTCAGCTACTTGATAACACATTAATTCGGGTCGCGATCCACTTACAATCGGTACATGCTCAGGACGAGTCGCAACAGTCACTAATCCGGCTCCTACCCGAGCAGCAGCTTCAGCCGCCATACGGACTGCTCCCCCCATTCCATAATCACCGCCAATTACTAATACATGGCCATAATTACCTTTATGAGCATCACGTTCGCGTTGGAGAGGGAGCAAAGATTGTACGTAGGACCAATCCAATAATTGGGTATGGGTTTTTACCTGTGTGAATAAAGAATTAGAAAGACCCAATGAGGCTAATACGAGTTTACCACAATAAGCTGGTGCTCGAACGGTATATAATCCTTGTTTCAATCCTATAAAGTTAATGGTTAAATCGGCTTTTACAGCCGTTGCCTGTACTTCTCCCGTATCGGCGTTAACACCCGAGGGGACATCAACTGCTAGCACAGGTTCTTCGGCTTCATTAATCGCTGTTATAATTTCAGTGTAGGGTGACTGAATTTCTCCTTTTAGACCACTTCCTAAAAGGGCATCTATGATCACCCCCCCTTCGAAACAAAGTGGGGAAGGAAAAGGTTGAATCGAAATGCCTTGTTTTTCACAAGCCTGGGCTGCTTGAGCAGCAGGACCGCGATAGTCAGTAGGTTGGGCTAGAGAATAAACCGTAACCTTAAAACCTTGCTGATGCGCCAAACGGGCGATAACCAATCCGTCGCCACCATTGTTTCCCTTTCCGCAACAAACTGTAATTTCTTTAAGGGTAGGCCAATGCTTGATCAGGCTTTTAAAAGCAGCTTCCCCGGCACGAACCATGAGCTCGTAGGCATCGATACCAGATTCGGCTGCCAATTGCTCTAGTTCACGGATTTGGTGATTCTGATAGAGTGCGACCATTTATACCCCAGTAAGGTAATGCCTATTCTATAACTAATTTTCCTCTTCAACCACAAAGTCGATTTTGCGCTCATCCAGGTCTACACGAACTACAATGACCCGAAGCGGGTCACCCAGACGGTAAGTTCGGCCGCTACGCTTTCCTCGCAAGAGATGATGGATGGGGTCATGATGATAGTAATCATTCTCCAACGCCGTTATATGAACTAAACCTTCAACATAGATTTTGTCTAACTCCACAAATACACCGAATCCAGTAACATCCACAATGCGGCCATCAAACACTTGCCCCACTTTATTCAGCATATACTCACATTTCAGCCGATCTATCGCATCTCGGGTGGCTCGATCCGCTCGCCGTTCTGACATGGAGCAATGTTCACCCAAAACTATCAACTTTAGTTCATCGTAAGGGAACTTCTTCACTGATCTTTTTTGCAACCGGTGGCAAACTCCCCGGTGAACAATTAAGTCAGGATAACGTCGAATGGGAGAAGTAAAATGACAGTACCCTTCATAGGATAAACCGAAATGACCTACGTTCTCGGGAGTGTAAATGGCTTGGCGCAAGGAGCGTAACATAACGGTTTGTAGCAAATGCGCATCAGGACGTTTTTCAATTCGAAGTAATAATTTTGCATAATCCATAGAGGTTGGCTTATCACCTCCCGTTAATCGAAGTCCAAATGCCCTAAGAAATTGCTTAAGATCGTGCAATTTTTGTTCATCTGGTCCTTCATGAACTCGATATAAGGTGGGGATATTTCCTTCTTGCAAGAAATGCGAAGCCGACACATTGGCAATTAACATGCACTCTTCAATAATCCGATGCGCTTCATTACGAACCATTGGAACGATCCGTTTAATTTTACCTCTCTGATCAAATTCAATTCGAGTCTCAGTCGTATTGAATTCAATGCTCCCCCGTTTTACCCGTTGTTTTAATAATTTTTGATACAACCTATATAAATTTTTAATGTGGGGTATCATTTCTGAATTTTTAGTTTTTTCACCTCGCAATATTGCTGCCACTTGGTTGTAAGTTAATCGAGCGTGGGAATGAATAACTGCCCGATAAAATTTATAGGTTTTTATTTTCCCTTCCGAGGAAATATACATTTCGCAAACGACGGCTAATCGATCTTGGTGGGGGTGAAGCGAACAAAGATTATTTGACAGAGCTTCCGGCAACATGGGTATAACTTTTTCCGGAAAATATACCGAATTACCACGTGCTTCGGCTTCTTGATCTAAGGCACTGCCTAATTTTACGTAATGTGAAACATCAGCAATAGCTACATAAAGCACGAACTCGTTTTTTGTCCGTTCACAATAAACGGCGTCATCAAAATCCTTAGCGTCTTCCCCGTCGATAGTTACTAATGCCAGATGGCGTAAATCATTTCGTCCTGCTTTATCGTGCTCCAATACCTCAACAGATAACTGTTTTGCTTCTCGGAGTACTTCCGAAGACCATTGATAAGGAAGTTCATAGGCACGAATAGCAAGTTCTACCTCCATGCCTGGAGTTAGGTGATCACCAAGAATTTCTATTATTCGTCCTAATGCTTGTCGTCGTTTTCTCGGTTGTGCTGTTATTTCAGCAACGACGAATTGGCCAGGTTGAGCTTTGCCCTGCTGTCCGAAAGGAATTAAAATGTCCTGAGTGATTAGCTTATTATCCGGATCAACAAAAGCAATACCACCTTCTTCAAAATAGCGTCCTACAACTTGGTGAGTATTTCGCTCCAATACCTCAACAATGGCCCCCTCACGTCTTCGCTCCCCTCGATTGGTAAGGCGAACTAAAACCACATCATCCGTAAATACTATACGGATTTCTCTGGCTGGCAAAAAAATATCTCCTGAGCCATTGTCGGGAATTAAAAATCCAAAACCATCTCGATGAGCTTGAACACGCCCTCGAATTAATTCCATTTCTTGAACTAAAGCATAACTACCACATCGATTTCTGATAAGCTGGCCATCCCGAGTCATTGCCACTAAGCGTCGATGTAATCCCTCTTTTTCTCCTGATTTTTTCAACTCAAAAGCTGTTAGTAAATGTTTGAAACTAACCGGGCGATTGATTTCTTTCAAATATTGGATAATAAGTTCTCTGCTGGAAACGGGATGCTTATATAAAGACGCTTCCCGCCTATAGTATGGATCTTTTTTTCGATAGGGTTTAACCACTACCTCCCCTTTTGATTGACTTTTCGCGAGTTAGATAATAACTCATCTATACTATTATTGTAATTGCGAATGAAAGGGGAAAAGAAATGGATAAAATCCTTATGGTTAGTTGCTTCTTTGCTGCCCTGTCGGGATGTGCGGAATACAGTCACCCTCCCACCCGAAATCTACAATCCGCTCATTGCCAAGTCATTGAAAATCAATTAGTGAGGGTTTATCCCTCTCATTCGCGATTGGCGTCCTACTACTGAAAAAGCTAAATTATTGCGAGCTTATCATTCGTATGACTGTGATAAGTTCAGGAGCGAATAAATTTTCATAAGCTCAATGATTATTCGATGGTATCGGCTTTGCGCAATAGCTGATGTTTTTTTAGCAATGATGGTGAGGGTGTACACATAGTCGGTACAATTAATAAAGTAAACATTGTACCAACAACATACCGGTGGCGATTACTAGTACAATATTAAACCGGCTTACAGCACCAGAACCTGTAGCAATCAAAAGAGGAACCACTCCCCAGAACCATGTCTGCTATTGTCATGAAGATTGGACGCAATCGGATAGCAGCCGCCTTTTCAATGGTTTCTCGAATAAACAATCCTTCTTTCTCTTGCAGCTTATTAGCGAATTCCACCATTTTTGAGCAGCATCCACAATTTTCATTGCCGCCAAGTAAATATCTTTAAAGGACGAAATAGACGTAACAATAAACTGTACCGGCAGGCCCATCCCACCGCTAGGGAAAGACGCTAACGGAAAAACGGATGTTTGCAATCCGGCCAAATTATTGAGCGCGGGTTGCAAAAACTGTTGTGCTTCTTTCTGAGTTTGTTCTCATTCGTCCCATGGCTTCATAATCATTCCAGCTAATACTGTATTTATAGTTCTAAAGCCCGTTAATCACGAAATAATTCTCAAGTAAAGAAAGTTGTTTAAAATATTTGGCGTATTCATCCGAATAAGTCTCAATATAATCGATATTAGAGTATTGGGCCTTGTGGGCTTGAATAAATAAAACTCCTTGATCTTCTTCAGGGACTAGTTCTGAAGTCTGAAGTGGTATTAATATAAAAAAGAAAACAACTGGCTAAAACCCCAATAGCTAAAACAATAATTAATGGGCAATGATCCAAAACAGCTGCTAGTCACTGAGAATAAAATTTCTTCATCCGATCGAATGTCCGATCAACCCACTGAACATAACGTTGCTTTTCACTATTTGGAATTAATAATCGAGAACACGTCATTGGTGGGTGATAAGGTTAGTGCAATAATTCCGGATACAATCACATATCCTGTTAAAGTAAATGTGAATTCAGTAAAAAGAGCTCCCGTTAACCCTGTCATAAATTCAATCGAGGCATAAACTGTTGCCAGTGTTAACATCATAGAAATGATAGATAAATCAATTTCTCGGGCTCTTTAATAGCTGCATGGAAACTATCCATCCTTTCTTCAACATGTCGAAACATATTTTCAACCACAATAATTTTATCATCAACAACTAAGCCAATCACTAACACCATCGCTAATAATGTCAATAAATTAATTAATTGAATAATCTAAGAACCACACGAAAAAACAAATATCGATTAAAGAAAGTGGAATAGTGACTACAGGGAATGGTCATGGGCCGGATAGAACCTAGAAAAATAAAAATAACAACAATTACAATAATTGTAGCTTCTAGAATAGTTTTTAAAACTTTAAAAATTGAAGCTCTAATGTATTGAGTAGCGTCGTAAACTACCATGGAATGTAAAGAAAACGGATAATTTTTTTTGCAAGGTCGGGTAATATTTTTTTAACATTAGAAATTACATTTAATGGATTTGCCGTAAATGTGGTATTGATAGAAATAAACGCTGCCGTTTTGCCATTCATTAAAACTGAGGAATCATAACTTTGTGCTCCTAAATCAACATTCCCGATGTCACGTATTCGAATTAGAGTATTTTTTTCTTTTTTGATTACTAAGTTCTCAAACGATCGGACGTTTTAAACCTCGGTCTTCGCCTGAATGTAGAGCGCGTAATAAAATCACTTTTTGTTCCGCCGCTGATTGAAAATTGTTAGCTAAAAAATCATAAACTACATCTTTAGGAGTCACATTAAGAGCAGCCATGCGTTGCGTATCTAACTAAATTCGCATAGCAAAAGGTTCACCACCAAAAATCTGCACTTGGAAGACCTCTATAAGGAATTCAATGATTGCAAGCTAACTAGAGTTTCTCCTGCATTAACATAGTTGGCCAAAATTAACCTGTCAAATGCCAATTTTTCTGGAAAAAGGAGTGTGAACATTTTTTGACTGATGGCAACTAATGAATTATTAACTTGAGCTTCGGCTCGCTGTAAATTTACCAATGCTTGATCATAATCGCTTTGCAAAATTGCACCTACCTTAAATAAAGCTGCTCTTTGCCCATAAACAATTCGATTTAAGTTAAGTTGTGCTTGGTTGTTTTTCAAATTTTGGATATCCGTAGAATCATCGAGCTAAATTAAGGATTGCCCTCTTTTAACTAATTTACCGGATTCAAAATCAATTCCTATAATTGTTCCGCTCACTTCTGAGCTGACATTGACGCCGTTTATTCCTGCTAAACTACCTACCGACATTACGGCTGCCAATTTTCACGGATTGTTTTCGTCGTTGAGACGGTAACAAGCGGAGAAACATATTCCTCGGTAGCTCTTTTAATAAAATAAGTCCGCAGGGCATGAAAAACTAAAACTAAGAGTAATATCAGGATTAAAATGGAAACGACAATAACACCGACCAAGCGGTCCTGCATTTTGTCATTTTGAGATACTCCCTGTCAAAATAATCCTATGATATCATTATGCACCAAAGTTTCCTAATAAGCCCCGGGTGGCACAGTTGGATAGCACAGTCCCCTCCTAAGGGACAGGTCACAGAT
The DNA here is from genome assembly GCA_001077715.1 of Candidatus Coxiella mudrowiae. Lineage (GTDB taxonomy): Bacteria > Pseudomonadota > Gammaproteobacteria > Coxiellales > Coxiellaceae > Coxiella > Coxiella mudrowiae. Next base: position 953,094 of record CP011126.1, read on the forward strand.
TCAAATCCTGTCCGGTGCACCATTGTGCACCATTATAAAAAGCGAGGTAATTATGGTCACACGAATTGAAAAGGATAGTATGGGGGAAATTGAAATTCCTGCTGATAAGTATTATGGAGCACAATCCCAGCGTTCATTAATTAATTTCGCCATCGGTCGCGAAACTATGCCACCTGAGCTTATCCGAGCCTTTGGAATTTTAAAAAAGGCGGCTGCTCTCACTAACAATGACTTGGGTAAACTCTCTTCAGAAATTTTAACTTATATTATTCAAGCGGCTGACGAAGTCATCGAAGGTAAATTGAATGACCATTTTCCACTGAAAGTATGGCAAACCGGCAGTGGCACCCAAACCAATATGAATATTAATGAGGTTATTAGCAACCGAGCTATTGAATTAGCAGGTGGAAAACTCGGAAGCAAAAATCCTATTCATCCCAATGATGACGTTAATAAATCCCAATCATCAAATGATACCTTTCCAACCGCCATGCATATTGCTTGTTCTGAAATGATTGCTCATCAACTTATACCCTCTGTAAAAACCTTACGCGATACCTTGCAAAAAAAATCTAATGCTTTCGCTCAGATTATTAAAGTAGGACGAACTCATTTACAAGACGCTGTCCCTCTTACTTTAGGCCAAGAATTTTCAGGTTATGTGGCGCAATTGGATCATAGTTTAGAAGCAATTACTAATGTTTTACCTGTTCTTTATCGATTAGCATTAGGAGGAACTGCCGTTGGTACAGGGCTAAATGCGCCACCCCAATTTGCTGAAAAAGTAGCGGAACATATTGCAAAATTGACAAAATTGTCTTTTTACTCTGCTCCCAATAAATTTGGAGCAATAGCAGCACACGATGAAATTGTGTTGGTGAGCGGGGTTTTAAAAACACTTGCTTGCTCATTAATGAAAATTGCTAATGATATTAGGTGGTTAGCCTCGGGACCTCGTTGTGGAATTGGAGAAATTTTTATTCCGGAAAATGAACCAGGCTCCTCAATCATGCCAGGAAAAGTAAACCCAACCCAATCTGAAGCTCTAACAATGGTATGTGTGCAGGTAATGGGAAACGACACAACAATTACGATTGCAGGATCTCAGGGTAATTTTGAGTTAAATGTTTTCAAACCAGTAATGGCATACAATTTAATTCAATCTATCTATTTATTGACAGATAGTTGCCGCTCTTTCAATGATCATTGCGCCATTGGTATCAAACCGCACAAGGAAAAAATTGATGCTTATCTTAGAAATTCTCTAATGCTCGTGACTGCCTTAAATCAAATTATTGGTTACGATAAAGCATCTGAAATCGTCAAGAAAGCTTATAAAGAGGGCTTCACAATTAAAGAAGCCACGTTGAAACTAAAATATTTGACAGCCGAAGAGTTTGAGAAAGCTATTAATTCTCAAAAAATGGTGGGACTTTAAAAATTTCTATAATCGATTACCGATACGGTGCCAACGGACACGGTGGTTGTGAGAATCCCAACTCATCCACACAAATAAAGCACGTCCAATAAAGGCATTGGTTGAGACAAATCCCCACGACCGGCTATCATCGCTGTCATCTCGATTATCCCCCATTACAAAATATTTACCTTTAGGTACTAGAAGGTCTTTAAAGTTTTGAGCGGGGCGATCAAGGCGACAGAGAATTAAATGCTTAATCCCATTTAGATTTTCTTCATATTCTTTAGCTTTCCAGGTTTTACCATCATCGCCAATTTCAAGTGTATCCTTGATAAATCTCTGAGAAATTTTTTTTCCGTTAATAGAGAGAACTTTGTTTTGATAACTAATATGATCGCCAGGAAGTCCAATAACACGTTTAACAAAAGTAACAGCTGGATTAACCGGCCACCGGAGTAAAGCAATTTGTCCTCTCTTAGGCTCGCCGATAGTAACAAATTTTTTATTCCATAAAGGAAAATATAATCCATAATCATATTGATTAACTAAAATTAAATCCCCCGGCATAATCGTGGGCTCTAAAGATCCCGTCGGAACTCGGTAAGGTTGGAATAATAATGAGCGAATAATTAATACAATTAATAAAATAGGGAAAAAAGAATGTACATAATCGATAATCATTGGATGTTTAGCATTTTTCTCGATAGGTATTTTTTTTACGCGATGCCATATAATATCAACTAAACAAATTATCCCAGTAAAAATAGCCAATAACGATAAAATATTGAGAAAATCAAAAACCATTTTAATTATGTTCTCTTAAATGTTAGGGACAGAATAAATAGCAATGCCTCGGAAAATATAGGAAGATACCCCCCTTTTTACGGCCCCAGGGATAGTATGACCAAACAGAGTCACGATAATTGCATTAGCCCCACCTTGTGCCGCCATTTGTTTGACATATTGTTGAATTTGCGCCTCTCCTTCCGGGGTAGCTTCTTTCGAAGAATATTCAACATTCATATAACCGAGCTGTTTATATACATACGGGACCATTACGGGATTATAAAAATTTACTTGGTCTAGAGAAGTAGGCGGGACCAGCGGAACGGTTGGCAAAAAAATACCTTGAGGAGCAAGCTTAAGTGGTGGGACCGATAAATAAACAGCAATTACTACAATTAAAGCAACCGCTACAGCAACAACACTGCGCTTGGTAGCATCTGAATCCAATGTCATCTCTCCACTTTTCAAATTTTAACGATCTACACTTTATCACGGAATCTAAAGAAAGCCAAGAATTTAGGAGTTATTATAAATTCTGTCTAATTAGTTCCTTGTAGTTCTTTGAGACTGCCTTCACCTTGTGATTGTTCAGAAATATTTATTTTAGAAATAGACGCACTACTACTTAAGTTTGATGTAAATTTAAAGATGTAAATAAAGTGGGACGAGCAGACCTTGGTCGGGAAAGATTTCGTTTATCATTATCATAAGGAATTAACAAGGTATAAACGCCGGCGAGGTTTGTGGCCCAACGGAGCATCATGGGATTTTAATTAATGAATTACCTTTGGTGAAACTCCAGCTAACCGCGTAGCTACACCGCAATCAATTTGAGAATTCATATTAAAAAGAAGAAAAATAAGGGAAGTTAGGGATATAAGGGCAACTTTATGCTATTTAGGCCACATTTCTAATAATAAACGCCAAAGCTAATAATTTTGGTACATATTCCCGAATCTCATTAGGGAGTGGTAAGTCCCAGAAATTGGTACCACAGTCCGTACGTGCGTTGTATTGTTGAGCCGCTTGGACTCCGCCAACTCCTGCATCATAGACCGCCATAGTGACCATCCAATCATGAAAGTACCCTTTAAATAGAGATAAATAATTTAAAGCAGCCCTGAGTAGCTACTACAATGTCTCGCCTGGCGTCATACCACCAATTTGATCTCGAGCCCTAAACTGGACACCGTACCCAGCATCATCTGCGATAAACCTGTAGCTCCCGCTGCTGAAATAAGAAAAGGGATCATAGCCACTTTCGAGCATCGGCAAGAGCGTAAATTCGGCAAACATATAGCGTTGTTGAGTTTGCTCATATCATATACATAGTAGTAAATATAGGGAACAGAATTGGAGAGCATTTGGTTTAAAATTTGCTTGTGACTCAAAAACCACTGGACGCGTATTATTGCTGTCTAATTGAAAATCGGCGATCAAAAAGGCCAAAGATTCGTAGTTTGGTCTGTATCGGGTTGTTAAAAGGCAATCCCTTTAAGAACCATGCCATGTAAAGCGCTATTAATTGCGTCTACTTCTTGAATGGCTTCCGTTGTAGCGGTGAGAATCGACGTAAGAATACGCGGGACATCCCGATAACACTGCACTTAGCAATGCTCAACAGTAATAAAAAGGTTATGCTAATAAGATTCCTCAATTCCCCACCCCTTTTTTTTAATCTCTTCTTAATGTACCCTAGGAAGCTTAAAGTAGTATTAACACTCCCCTTAAAGGATGAAAATTAGCTTTTTATTTTGTCGTGTACAGAGTAGAGTGCCCCAGGGCTAGAAGAAAAAGTTTCTGCGAAATCAGATTCGCCGGGATGCTCAGAAGATCCACTGATATAATTTAAAAAGCGATTACGATTCTCTGCTTGAGAAACTACACTGCCCTTAGCCTCCAGAAGCCCTAACTCTTGCATCTTTTAGCTCAGCCAATTTGCCAGACACTCGTGGTTATTTTTCCTCGCCAAATCAAGAGTAGTAGAAACCTCACGCTTCTTGCCAAATTGAGTAATTTCTGTGGTGATTAATAATTTTCGTTGTTGTGGGAACTCTGCTTGAAAGAAAAACCATTTAACAAAATCAAAATCGCACCTTCTGCAAAGAAAAAGTAGCGCCAATTACATTCTGTAAAAAATGCCATATTACAGAAATCAATATCTTGAAATTTTTTGGGTTTAATAGATGTGTACAAAGCTATAGTTTTTGGCGCATTATTTTCAACCTCTTTATAAAAAGGTTTTGGATTTTAGACCCACTGAGCGAATATCTCTTGAGGCATTATCTCCTGAAGCCATTTAACGATAGTGATGTGATCGTATTTACATGCTTTTTTAAATAGTTTTTTATAATTCCCTGCCAATTCATTTGGGTCAATCCCATTATCGGTAATCATCTCAGTATAATAAGATTTTACAGCTTCCAACCGTCCTTTTTTTACAAGCTCGAATTAGATCTTCTATAGAGAGTTTCGAGAGTAACCATTCCTTCCCAAGGAAGACACTCGTGTAAAAGAACCATTCTTCCCATGGAAAAATAGATGATCTTTCTTTTGTACTCTTTATTTCTGGAAACACCTCTTGATGAAACCAAGTCAAAATTTCCCTCCACCATCGGGGGTTACTAACTCCTCTCATAGTATCTCTATAATCATTAATAATAACTTCTAGAGACACATCCTCATTTCGACCCAATTTTAATGAGTCAGGCATTCTCTTAATTCCTTCGTGATTAATGAATTGAATATATCTAGCTATCTGTGTTCTTTTTGACAAGAAATATATAAATAATCCCTATAACTAAGTGCTCCATCTTCCTTAATAAATAATTTTTTATAATCGTTAAAAACGAACTCTTCTTTAATTATTTTTTTTATAAATCCGAAAAACTTCAGAACGGATTTCTCTTTTAAATTCCTTTTTAAATTCCTTAAGGGTAGATAAAAAATTTTTTGAATTTCTAGGATATTTTAGGGATATCATCAAAGAAATTTTTTCTATAGCCATACCGGTAAATATCTTCTCATCTAATTATAGCTCGATTATATATAAATTTAATGAATCTTATTTTATTTTTATTAAAATATTATTAAACTTACACTTTGTTAGTTACACTTTGTTAGCAAGTTAGAAAAACCTTCCGATTTTCGGGACCCTCATTCTCTCTTAACCACAAAGGAAGTATTTATTGAAATATGCTATAGTTTTGATATGGTATATCTTATGCAAGAAACAAAACAATATATCACTCGTTTAATTGAAATCGATCTCGACCATCGAGAAATAGACAAGCGTTTTAAATTCTATTCCATTCACGGACATTAGATTAAAATCAAACTAAATTTTCAGTTTACGGACCACGATCCTATTTGCTATTGCATTAATTTTAAAGAAATTAAGCGCTTCGATGGCAATGGTTAGAAGATATGCTGGATCATGGTTTTTAGGCTAATCCTCATGATACCGTTGTTATCGATGCTTCCCATAAAACATCTAGTAAACTCTATTTAATGCCTTTAAATGGCACAGGTAAGTTGTATTGTAATCCAACAACCGAAACTTTCCCGGGAAATCTTTCTAGCTATCCAGGTTTTGTTTAGTGATTTCCCTCATCTTAAAATCTTTTATATCTGATTTTATGAAACGCCCAATTACCAGCTTGATACTTACAAAAAAGTATTTCCGAAGAAGAAAGAAAAAATTTTTTAGATTATCATTATCAAGAGATTAAAAGATATTCTAAAGAAAAAGGGAAATTAGAATACGATATTAGAAAATTGAAAGGAAATAAAAATCGTGGACAAGTCAATAAAAAACATACTTAGAGAAACACTCATTAACTTATAAAATTAATGAGCAATTAAACTTTTTACAAGAAAAAAACAATTTTAACTGAGTAAATAAAAATATCTCTGATCACGTAGGTGAGGATTTAGAAATAGCGGAAGCGTCACTTAAAAAAAAATGTTTTCGATTATCCTTAAAATTTTTCTTATTGACACCAAAAATGATTACAACGTCATTGATACACCAAAACGAATATCTAAAAATGTATATCCATGAAATACTGTATGGACGCTATAAACCACAACCCAAAGCCTATCGTTTTCCTAACATCAATCCTAAAAATGATATCCATATGATTGGACTAAGTAAGAGTTCGCAGTTTAGGTGCTCACCATTTTCTTCCGATCGAAGGAAATTTATGGTGCAGTGTTATATATGGGGGTAAACTATTAAGCTTATCTAAATTCAAGCGTATCGTAGATTTGGTAATGGTAAAACCTCAAATTCAAGAAGAAGCCATTGAGGCGAAATAGCTGATGTTTTAAAGCAAAGCAATTAATTCAGACAAAAGGCGTAGGAATTTATATGATGGCGCATTTTTGTATGCTATGGCATGGTGTGAAGGCTGATATTATCACATTCTCAAATTATGCCAAACGTGGCATTTTCGCCAAGGACGATTTTGTTTTTGCTTCTTTCATACAAATACTCTCTTATACACTACCCAAAATTTAAATTTTAATACTCAATCCTCATCTTACTATCAAAGCATCTCGCAAAAAGCCTATAATATATCTAAGGGAGCAGGAGATAATAATGCCAAACATTCTACGCCAATTATGGGAAAACATCGTCCCTATCGTGGGTATGACTGTTTTTGTCATTTTATTTATTATAGGAATCTTTCTTTTTTCTTATCTTTCAATTATTGGCGCTATTATTGGCTTAATACTTTTCATCATTGCTTTTATTCAATTAAAAATAACCCAACGGAGGCGACAAAAGAAAAAGAAACCATCGCCATCGGGCCGTACTATTGAACACGATGACAATCTTTAATTTAAAAGTGTTAAAGGGGGGGTGAAATCTTTTTTCAAATCATGGGCCACTCCTTCGTGTGTTAAATGGCCACAATAAACATTTAGTCCATTTAAAAGATGAGGATCCTCTAAAACCGCTTTGCGATAACCCTTATTAGCCAATGCCATGACAAAAGGTAAAGTGGCATTGTTCAACGCTAATGTGGAAGTACGCGGCACAGCACCCGGCATGTTAGTCACACAATAATGAACAATATCATCGACAACGTAAGTAGGTTCTTTATGAGTCGTAGGTCGGCTTGTTTCAAAACAACCCCCTTGGTCAATAGCTACATCAACCATGACTGACCCTGGGCGCATTCGCTTTAGAATCTCGCGTGAGACTAATTTAGGCGCCGCCTGACCTGGCACTAAAATAGCCCCCACCACAAGATCAGCATCTGTTACGTATTGCTCTATGCTACCCCCGGTTGCATAAGCAGTATTTAAACGACCTCCAAATCGGAAGTCTAATTCTTCTAAACGACGTAATGATTTATCAAGCACGGTTACTTGCGCTTTTTTACCCATTGCCATACGGACCGCGTTCGAACCCACTACCCCACCGCCAATAATTGTCACTTTTCCGGGATAAACGCCCGGAACACCACCCAACAAAATTCCACTCCCGCCAGCGGGTTTTTCCAAACAATGAGCACCGGCCTGGATAGCTAGACGCCCTGCCACTTGGCTCATAGGTGATAAGAGCGGCAATCCTCCCTTGCTGGAAGTAACCGTTTCATAAGCAATAGCAATACAACCCGATTTCACCAATGCATCTGCTTGCTTAGGATCAGGAGCTAAGTGTAAGTAGGTAAATAAAATTTGCCCTTCTCGTAACAAACGATATTCGCTCGGTTGTGGTTCCTTCACTTTAACGAGCATTTCTGCTTGTTGATAAAGAGATTCAGCCGTATCGACAGTAGCTCCCGCTGCCATGTAGGCTTCATCAGTAAAATTGATAGCACTGGCTGCATTGTGCTCAACAATAACTTTATGACCTCGATTTACAAGTTCACGAACGCTATAAGGAGTTAATCCCACACGGTATTCTTCCGTTTTTACTTCTCTTGGAACGCCTATTAACATGAATTTATCTCCGATTAATAACTAATTTCAAAAAGAGCCTGTTCCCATTGCGATAAAACTTCGTCCAAATCTACGACTAAGCCGTAATCTACAACTTGAAATATGGATGCGTCGGGGGTCTTTATTAATGGCCACAATAATTTTGCTGTTCCTCATACCCACCAAATTCTGAATAGCTCCCGAGATGCCTACAGCGAAATAAAGCGTGGGCACTACGACTTTTCCCGTTTGACTGACTTGAAAATCATTATTTAGGTGCAAGACCGGCATCAACCACGGCACGAGAAGCCCCCACTGCGCCTCCTAATTGATCTGCAATTTTTACTAAACGTTCAAAATTTTCTTTATGTTTTAAAGCGCGTTTCCCAAAAATTACAATTTTTGCCGAATCTGACTCGGGTCGATCTTTCGCATGATCTTCTTCGTTAATAAAAATAGAAAGATCGTTTCTTGACGCAAACTCAACTTTCTCAATCGGCGCTGATTTTTTACCCAGTTCATAGGGGGGGGGGGGGACCGTAAGTCTTACAGTAAACACTTGAATAGGATACTGAGAAGAAACAACAGCAATTGCATTCCCGGCATAGATAGGCCGTTGGTAAGTTTTTCTATCGAGGATCGCTATAATATCGCTAATTTGCTCGACATTCAGCTTTCCCGCTAACCGAGGCAAGATATTTTTTCCAAAGGTTGTGGCCGGCGCAAGGAAATAATTAAATTTATTAGCATAATGTGCCAATAAGGGAGCGATGCTTTCCGCTAAAAAATGCTGGTAACACTCAAGATCCACTAACAAAATATTGTCTATACCTTTTATTCGAGTAAGCTCTTGCGCAACAGCTTGGCAGCGATAACCTGCCACTAAAATCGAAATGGGTAGCTTCAATCCACGTGCTGCAGTTACATTAGACTGCGTGGATGAGTGCACCTTAACATTATAATGCTCAGCCAAAACAAGAACACTCATGGCAAAACCTATGCTTCTTTAGAATATTTAATAATTCATTATAATTCATTGATAGTATTTACTTTAATTCTTCTGCTTTTGCTTTTCTCCGCGGGATGCTCAATTTTTAAAATTTTTAAATGGGGAGATAGAGTCACGTTAAGCTCTTAGGGAGTTAATGTTTTTTAAAGGTTTATTTTTTGCTTTCATAATATTTAGGTAATGTCGTATATCAAGGCGTGTTTAAGCGCAAATCAGTGGTAATTACCGCCGGCAGCCGAAGCGAAATACTTTCGAGTCCTCCATCCACTTCTAGAGTAACTCGCACCCGCCCCTCTTCAATTACACATTCTGAAACACCCCCCCCCTGAGGCCAATCTAATAAGGCCACTGACATTTGACCCGTTTGCTTGCAATCATTATCAATTGCTTGATTACCCAAAAACGAGCGAGGGGGATTCTCTTTCAACGACAGATTTAAGCAAGTGCGCTACTTGGATCAGTTCTGGAAGTTGGTCCGTAGTTATTAGAATGCCCCGATCCGCCCCATAGCAAGCGCGCTGCGCAAGGTTTCTTGGCAGCTCGCTGAGTCAATAGAAATTACAATAACTACAATAACTTCCTGTGCTAATCCTTTATCTTTTAAGCGAACAGCTTCTTCAACAGCAATTTCATCAAACGGATTCATGGCCATTTTTACTTGATCGGTTTTAATTCCTGAGCCATCAGCCTTTACTCGGATTTTTACAGCCAAGTCAATGACTCGCTTAAGGGTAACCAAAACCTTCACTCAAAAATTTCCTCAAAAAACTGAATAGCCTCAAGCCAGGAACCCTTATTCCACTTGCGGATTGTAAACGCTACCCATCTTAAAATCATTAGCCTCGGAATTAATAAATGCATGCATAGTTCCACCAAAAACGTGCAATTGCCAGTCCACCTTCGCTTCCGTCATTTTTTTTTCAAATTTGAGCACAACATCTGGGGGGCCCCGCCCCATGGGGCATCATATCCGTATAAAGCTAAAATTTTTGTTTTTATATTTTTGCTGGGACTTCATTGTAGGCTTGCAATAACCCATAAAAACTTAGCATTCCCTTCAAATCAGCCCCACTTCATGCTAAATCTAGTACACAAAGCCCTACAAAAAATATCCCATGGCAGCAATTTTTATTTTGGCTACTACGTCAACTTGCTTAGCCGTCTCTAACCCCATCATCAGTCGATGAACCAACATCTTGCGATCTTCCATAAAAGGCTGCATTAATTTTCGATTGCTTTCTAGCCCATCACCTAATACGCCCTCTTACCATAAACATCCATTGCAAAATCGACATAACCTAATTCAGCAAGATGACGTCCTTTTTTTTCAATAAAATCATCTCGACCGCGCCAAGCATAAGCAATAAGAACGATAGATCGTTTTTGCTTCGTTAAATCTTCATAAGCTACGTAAGCTTGTAATAGGGTGTGTTCATCTCGATAATCGATCGTCTGAGTATCTATCTTCTGACCTCCTTTCAATAACTGAAGTTGAACCTAGAGTCAAATCAGGTCTATTTGCTAAAAATAATTGCGTAGATAGTACACTTCTTTTCTTAGCCCCACAAATGCCTTACTCTGTACTCTACGAAAGAAAATTTGCACCGCGAATCAATGGAATTCGATGTATCAATCGTGGATGCAGGCCCGCTAGGTTAATAATAATAAGCGCTGCAATTCGTCTTTCTCAATCAAAAACCCTTCAATTTCGATCGCAATTTTAGAAAAAGGCGCAATTGTCGGAACTGTCGGGGCCCACATTCTATCAGGCGCTGTATTAGTTCGGGCTTTAAAATAAATTACTTCCCCATTGGAAAGAACAAGAGACGCCGCTTCGGTTTCCAGTTACTCACGATGCTTTTTATTTTTTAACAGAAAAAAGCTTGGTCAGTTCCCAAACCAAAAAATTATGAAAAATAAAAATAATTATATCATAAATAAGTTTGGAAAATTTTTGTAAAGGTTAAGTGAGCAAGCAGAGAATTCGGGCGTTAATATTTTTCCAAGCTTCACCGCCGCCAATCGATTGCTTTTCAATAAAGAAAGGTGCCATGGTGGGTGTTCAAACAGGTTATAAGGGGTTAAACAAAGTGGGACAACCCACAGAACACTATCAAACTGGGCTTAATTTATACGTAAAACAAACTTTACTTGCCGAAGGGTTCCGAGGATCATTGACGGAAGAATTAATCCGACATTTTAATTTACGTCTTAACTCTGATTCTCAAAGTTATGGGATTGGAATTAAAGAATTATGGAAGATTTCTCCTGAGAAAAATAAAAAAGGTTCTGTCATCAACACAGCGAATTGGCCTTTAGATCGTAAAACTTATGGGGGATCTTTTATTTAATTATGAAAATAACCTACTTGCTCTAGGTCTTATTGTGGGACTTGATTATCAAAATCCTTAATTAAATCCTTTTAAAGAATTACAACGACTTAAAATACATACCTTTATCTGACCGTTATTAGAAAATGACGAATGCGTGGGGCTATGGAGCCCGCGCCTTAAAAGAGGATTACAATCCATTCCCAAAATTACTTTTCCGGGACGAATACATAATGGTTGCGCAGCTGTATTTTTAAATGTAGCGAAAATTAAAGGTACTCACACAGTCATGAAGTCAGGAATTTTAGCAGCAGACACAATTCTTCAGGAAAAAATTTTCAATCCGGTCAAGAATTAAAACAATATTCAGATGCCGTCAAGCGTTCGTGGATTTGTGAAGAACTCACTACAGTGCGAAATATAAGGCCTGATTTTAACAAAGGATTTATTGGCCAGGCCTTCTCTATTCTGCCCTAGATCAGTTTATTTTACGTGGCAAAGCAAGCAGCCTTGACATTTCATTATCAACCCGATCACCCCAAGCCATTAAAACCCGCGAAAGAATGCCATAAAATGCTTTATACTAAACCAGATGGAAAATTAACCTTCGACAAATTAACTTAGGTGTATTTAACAGCTACTCGCCACCGTGAAGATGAATCTTGTCATTTAATCGTTAAAAATCCTCAAATCGAAACTAAGATAACAATTGCTAAATATGCAGATCTTGAACAACGTTATTGCCCCGCCCAGGTTTACGAAATTATCAAAAAACAAGGGCAGCCCCGTTTACAAATCAACGCCTCGAATTGCATTCATTTCCAAACCTGCGCGATATAAAGGATCCTGCTTAAAACATTCAGTGGGTTCCCGTTCCCCTAAGGACGGTGACGGTCCTAATTATTCCAATCTCTGATTAATTTTTTCTCTGATTAATTTTTAATCCCTCCACTCTACACCTCGCCTCTAATTCTCTTCCTTCAATTATTTTTCTGAGCCCTCTATATTGCTCTTTCAGAAAGCGTTAATATAAAACTTATGGAATACCAAGATTATTATAAAATTTTAGGCATTTCACGTAGTGCAACGGCCGATGAAATTAAAAAGCGATATCGGCAATTAGCCCGAAAATATCATCCCGATGTCAGTAAGGAACCGAATGCAGAAGAGAAATTCAAGCAAGTAAAAGAAGCTTACCAAGTTCTCAAAGATCCTGAAAAACGCAAGGCTTACGATGCCATGGGTGCGGGGTGGAAACAAGGAGAAGACTTTACTCCTCCTCCCGGTTGGGAATTTCATCCTCGCAGTGAAGCTTCTTATCAAGAATTTCGTCAGGGCGATTTCAGTGATTTTTTTGAAACCCTTTTTGGAGTATTGGGCGCAGGCAGAAGATGGACTCGATCGGAGTTTAGTCAGCGAGGCCAAGATCAACATAGTCGTGTAACTATTAATTTGGAAGAAGCTTTTCGGGGCACAACCCGAACACTCACTTTTCAAGAGCCAACGCTTAACCCACAAACCGACCAAGTAAATTACACAACACGAACCCTCCGAGTAAAAATTCCCGCGGGGGTTACACAAGGCCAACAAATCAGATTGCAAGGGCAAGGTTCACCCGGGATAGGGGGTGCGCCCAACGGCGATCTGTATTTGGAAATCCATTTACAGCCCCATCAACTCTACACGATAGAAGGCAAAAATATCTATTTAAATTTACCTGTAACGCCCTGGGAGGCAGCACTGGGTTCTAAAATCACGGTTCCCACCTTAGGCGGTGCTGTTGACCTCACTTTGCCTTTAGGCTCTCAAACAGGGAAAAAACTTCGTTTAAAAGGACGAGGGTTCCCTGGGAAGCCCCCCGGAGACCAATATGTGTTTCTAAATATTTATATCCCAGAGCCTAAGACAGATCAGCAAAAACAGTTATACCAAAAAATGTCGGAACTCATGCATTTTAATCCACGTAAAGAATTATTGAGACAATCATGATAAAACAAATTTTTAAAGGTATTATCGTGGAGCAGTCTGCATCGCTTAATCTGGAAGAATTCTGCCAAGCGGTGCATTTACAGACACAAGTGGTTATTGAAATGGTTGAACATCAATTAATCAAACCTGAAGGTAGTGCTCCCAATTCCTGGCGATTTGATAATGCTTGCCTAAAACGCGCAAAGATCGCAGTAAGTTTTTATCGCGATCTCGAAGTTAATATGCCTGGAATTGGTATTGCATTGGACCTCTTAGAGAGAATCGAATATTTGGAACAGCGCTTACAAACTCTGGAGTGTTTTGAAAAATAATAAGGAGAGAAAAAATATGTTGCGATCATTACGGATGATGATTTTAATAATTTCTCTTTTTATTTCCCTATAGAGTTTCGTCCAAGACGACTATCCGTGGTGCTTTGGCACCTAGAATGGAAATTATGTACTGACGTCCTTCTTATAACGGTAATGTGTTGCTCCAATCTTCAACATTAAATCATTATAAATCTGCCATCCAACATTTAAATACGTTTATTTATTCAGCCGCTTTATTCTTTATTTAAGAATAATAAGAAACAATGGGGATTTTAAATTCGCCAATATTCTATATTACTAAGCAGAACTTGGCTACTTACCATTAACTACTGGATGGAAACAAATAACATTCATACCATTATGCTTTTTCCCTCGATTTACCCGTTTCAACCACTTTTATCAAACAATATCCAGATCCTAAAAATTAGATTTCTTATGTAGATTAGGCAAATTTAATGGCCTATGAATTTTATGGAGGCAATCCACCCACCCTACACAGAGCTTGATGGTGCACTTGGCGAAGTAACGGCTTCTTATCTATGGGAAAGCTCCCGACTATTCCACCGTAGCTATTGCCAGAACTTTATCCCTTTACACCCAATTAGGAATTCCCAAACGAAAATTAGTTGTTGATTTACCTTTATATGGTAGTATCAATTATATTTCTGAAGTTAATTCCGAAAATAATAATGGCTTCCACAAAAAAAGTTATCGATGATCGCCCAAAAGCAAAAACAGGATCCTGTGTTCATCAATACACATCTGCACAACCGGATTTCGCCAAGGGTAAACACGCCTATTGAGTCACTCATCTGATTATGCAATCAAAAGAAGCTTGTAAGTTTTATGATTTTATTGGTTACCCCGATCTCAAAGCGGCTCGAGAAACTGTCGAATTTATAAAAGAACAAGGTTACCTCGGGGCTGCCCGCATGGCAAATTTCTTTTGATTTACCTTTTAATTATCCAGAAGCGTTTCTTAGAGCCATGTATAAGGGTCTCCACTAAAAATTTAAACCAAATTTTTCAAATAATTTCTAAAAATTGTACGAATAAGAGTTAGTCCTATTGCAGCCACAAGAAATAATTGTCATGGCTTCGATATGGCGAATATCTAATAGCATCACAATAGCTAAGCCGGGCGCCGGAAGATGCTCTAATTTAAGAAAGAATCATTAATAATAAGGTCAAACCCACAGATAAACTTGCTGCTATTTCAAAATAAATGAAAAGAAGGATTAGCAAGAGGTGCAATGAGGGAATAAAATACAATAAAATTAGCAAACAAACGGCATGGCTTCACCGACAAGCATTGCTATGATATACCCTCCAATTATTTTAAGTGGTTTGGCAACCACCGAATTAGGAACACAGAAAACGAGAAATGTACTTAAAGCTAATGTGCTTTCGTCAGCCACCCAAATGATTTTTCCACGAGCAATTTTATTTAATTTTATCAGTACCATCCACATAAAAATCATGTCATCCAGGCACTGAATAAGTACATGAGTCCAATGAGCCCCTCTTTCAGCTTACTTATTTTCTTATTGATTTTCTTTCAGAGTTTTTTCACATAACCGCTCAATTAGAAATGCAGCATGAATTTCGAGTGCCGACAAATTCAGAGCATTTTGTATTTGAATTGCAGTTAATTGTTTAGCTTCTTCAAAGGTTTTGTTTTCAAGCCAGCGACAGACATATTCACAAGCCGCAATGGCGGTAACAGACCCATAAGCCTGAAATTTCGCTTCTTTTATTTTAGTCTGATCATAACGGACATAAAGCCTAAATAAGTAACCTTGCTCGCGAGTCCCTATTTCTCCCTGCTTTACCTGAGGATCTGCCTCTTGCAATATTCCTACATGTTGCGTATCCAAAAAATAATCTAAAACTTCATTAGAATAACGCATGACTTGATCTAATTGATTAACTTTTTCTTAACCTTCTCCCAAAGAGGAGACATTTCGCGCAAGCGATTCACTTGCTCCACAATATGGACAATCGCTGCATCGATTTCCTCTTTAGTAGTAAATCGTCCCAAGCTAATGCGAATAGAATTATAAGCTTCTTCTCGGTTTAACCCCATTGCCAATAATACGTGAGAGGGATTAGGATTTGCAGAATTGCACGCTGAGCCACTCGAAATTGCTACTTTTTGTAATCTTACCATTAACGATTCACCTTCCACTCCATCAAATCGAACATTCAGACATCCGGGAATTCGTGGAGCTGTTTCAGCATTCAGGTGAACACCATCCAACTGGGATAGCCCTAACCATAACCGATCACGAAACTGAGTAATATTTTTTGCATCATCTATCATGCGTTCTTGAGCTAAGGCAAAAGCTTTACCCATACCCACAATCTGATGTGTGGCCAACGTTCCTGAACGTAAACCTTTTTCATGGCCGCCCCCATGAATTAAAGGTTCTAAGCGGACGCGAGGAGTGCGGCGCACATATAAAGCTCCAATACCTTTTGGCCCGTAAAGTTTATGGCCCGAAAAAGACATTAAATCGACTTGCATATAATTTAAATCAATAGGAACTTTACCTGCACTCTGCGCAGCATCTACATGAAAAAGGACGCCGTGTCGGCGCGTGATTTCACCAATAGCAGCAATATCTTGAATAACGCCAGTTTCATTATTGACATGCATAAAGGACGCTAAAATTGTATCCGAACGAATAGTGGCTTCAAATTGGGCCAAATTTAATAAGCCATCACCTTGAGGATTTAAATAGGTGACTTCAAAACCTTTAGAAGAGAGATAAGCACACGTGTCCAGTACAGCCTTATGTTCCGTGCTTGTAGTAATGATATGCTTACCTTTACGATGGTAAAAAGAGGCCGCTCCCTTGAGGGCCAAATTATCTGATTCCGTTGCGCCGGAAGTCCAAACAATTTCTTTAGGATCGGCATTTACTAACTTCGCAACAGACTCGCGTGCTTTATTGATTAATTCTCGCGCACTCCATCCATAAGCATGACTTTCGGAAGCGGGATTTCCGAAAATTCCTTCCTTAGTTAAACAGGCTATCATTTCCTGCACTACAATGGGATCGACGAACGTAGTCGCCATATAATCGAAATAAATAGGTAATGCCATCATTTCTGCCTAGTGCCAATACGATAAAACCACGTACACAATGCTAAGAATACAAGGATCCCCAACACGCTCGCTATTGGAGAAAACCCTTGTCCTACTAACGCTAATGCATTAGCACTTCCCATTATAACAAACGGAATCGCTAAAATTACTCCCATCAAGGAGCTCCCTGCCACCATTCCGCAGGCCATTAATACTCCGTTTTGATGGCTAACCATTCTGCCCTCTTCCTCTGAACGTTCTTTTATCTGCCATGGCTTTTTAACTAAAAAACTTACCAACCCGCCGATGACTACAGGGGTAATTACCTCGGGGGGTAAATAAATACCCAAACCGACTGCCAAAGCAGGCAACCTAGAACTACGGCGCTTTAGAAATTCATCGATTGTGATAATAATGACAGCCACTATCCCACCAACAATGATCATTCCCCAATTAAGATGACGGGTTAATACCCCCTGAGAAACAGCCGCCATTAAGCCCGCTTGAGGTGCTGCCAACATCTGGGAAGGATCCATTCCCGGACGTGGGTAAACACCACCCATGCCATAAGCATCGAATAGAAGTTGAAGCACGGGACCGATAACAAAAGCTGAAACGCCGACACCGATTGCCATCATTAATTGTTGCCGCCAGGGCGTAGCCCCCACCATTTTACCCGCCTTAAGGTCTTGGATATTTTCTCCCGTAATCGAACCAATACCCGCAAGAATAGTAGCAATTACAATAACCACAGACGCAATATAATGTGCCTGCTCCGATTCGCGAACACGAAATATTAGTAAGAATAAAAATGAAAGCAACAAAATAGCAGTAATCAAAAGACCTGATAAAGGATTGTTGCTTGATCCTACTAATCCACAAAAATAACTCGATATGGTTGCTAAAAGAAAGCCAATAATTACTACATAAATAACCGAAATAAAAGTTACAACCCATAAATAATCGACAGTTGCTACAATATGTGCTCGATGTAAATAATAGAAAGTATAAAAAAATAATGAAGCGGCAATAACTAAAACACCGACAACAACCCACATCGGTGGCATATCCATTTCAGTTCGTAAGCGCTTACCCAAACCTCCTTCTAAACCTTCTCGAAAACCAATAAAAGAAAGACGCATTCTTTTTGCAATAAGTTTCAATAATCGAAATAATGTCCATATTCCGCCGACGAGCATTGTCCCTACGCCGACAAAACGCAAATGCGTATCCCACAACTGCGTAGCTGCATCATAAGCTGAAGTTACATTGGCAGGTAATCCATAATAAAGTCCGATAAAAGGCAATAGGATTAACCAACCTACAAAAGCTCCGGTAAACAAACTCACGGCTACTTCAAAACCCACAATAAACCCTGCCGCTAAAGTGGCAGGAGTAAAACCTACCGAAAAACCAAAAATAGTTCTCCCCATAAATGTCCACATTTGCAAACTATCAGTGACCACTTTTAAACCAATTTGTGCAAAAGCTACTAGCCCACCGACTAAGCCGCCCTGAGCCAATAATTTCAGTCCGGCTTTTCCTTGTGCACTCATTCTGAGAACATTTCCGATAGCCGTTCCTTCAGGAAAATGTAAGGCAGGGAGATTAAGCATGATTCGACGCAAAGGAACAGCAAATAAAACCCCTAAAAGTCCCCCTAGTAAAGTAATAATAGCCGTCTCCCAATAAGAAAAACCTTTCCAAATATGGAGAAAAATCATAGCCGGTAACACGAAGGCTATAGCAGCTGCAACACCTTCCCCCGCAGAAGCTGCTGTTTGAATTAAATTACTTTCTAAAACATTATGTTTTTTAAACAGCCGTAAAATTCCTAATGCAAATACTGATGCGGGTATGGAAGCAGAAATGGTGGTCCCAATTTTTAAAGCAAGATAAGCGTTGGCTGCCGATAAAATAACAGCAAGAAGAATAGATAATATAATGGCTTTAAAAGTAAATTCTGGCAGTTGAGTAGAAGCTGGGATTAATGGTTCATTTTCTCTATTAGTATCATTCACTGATATTTCCTTAACTAAAATAGGAATAAGATTTTAACAGTAATTGTCTCGTCTATAAATAGTACTTAGGATGCCTCAAATAATACTTAGGATGCCTCGTAAAATATTCAACTCAGTTTCATCAATCTCAGCGCGGTTGAAGAGACGCTTTAACCTTTTCATAAGCATTTTGGGTTGCTTAATATCTATAAATTTAACCGCTTAGTTAACGGCTATTAGCGTTTTTTCCAAATGATGATAAAATCCAGACATTTGTTCGGCAGTTGCTTTTTCGGTTAAATTTTTCTGATGGTTTTTTGCTTTCCTTCTAATTGAAGGAAGCCATGCACATTTCATACGTAATAATTTGCACAGCTTGCGCTAAATTTAAAGAGCTGAATTCTTTTTCGGCTGGTATTGTCACATGATAATGACAATAAGAAAGCTCTTCATTTGTTAAGACATGATCGTTCCCGCCCAAATACGATCGCTATATTTCACCCACCTGTGTAACAACTTGTTTACCACACCGCCGTACGGTTTTCAGAGGCCATGTCAATGTATGATCTCGGGCGCTGCTTCCATACACAGAATTACAACCCTTGAGTACTGTATTTAAATCATCGACCACAATGGCTTGAGCCAAGATATCATCTGCCCCTGCCGCCCAAGCTGTAGCCTGCTCATGCGGAAAAATTCCGGTTGAACCAAGTACAATCTTGAGAAGCCCATGTTTTTCATAGCTCGAACAGTGGCACCGATATTTCCAGGATGGCTAAGGTTAACCAAAACTATTCGAATGTGATTAAATATCGCGGAATCATAACATTAGCCTCCCTATTGATAAAAGCAAGGAGAGGAAAAATTCCTAAGCCAGAAGCCATAATCAGAACTTCCTAGTAAAAATCTAGGTTACTTTTAAAGGCATAAGTCACATGTTATCATTCTAAACCCTATGACTACCCTAAGGAAGTACACTTATGCACCCAATGCTTAATATCGCTGTTCAAGCTGCCCGCAACGCCGCACGCATCATTGTTCGTTTTGTAGACAGACTCGATACGGTCGATGTTAAAGAAAAACATCAAAATGATTTCGTTACCCAAGTAGATCAACTTTCCGAACAAGAAATTATTCAGACTATTCAGAAGGCATATCCGGACCACACTATCTTAGCTGAAGAATCGGGTCTTCATAAATCTAAAAATGATTTCATCTGGATTATTGACCCTTTAGATGGCACTATTAACTTCATTCACGGTTTTCCTCAAATAGCAATATCTATTGCTTTAAAGTATCGAGATAAATTGAGTGTAGCGGTTGTATATGACCCTCTCCGTCAAGAATTATTTACCGCTACCCAAGGGGGCGGTGCTCAATTAAATAATCGTAAAATCCGGGTTAGCACTCGCACAAAAATAAACGAAGCGCTTGTTGGTACGGGTTTTCATTTTAAAGAAAAGGCACTTTTTCAAACATATCTTAAACTTTTTGAAACTATTTTTCCTCAAACTGCAAGTGTTCGCCGTTCAGGTGCAGCCGCTTTAGATTTAGCCTATGTAGCAGCTGGACGTTTAGATGGTTTTTGGGAAATGGCCTTAAAACCATGGGACATGGCCGCGGGAATTTTACTCATTACCGAAGCAGGCGGTTTTGTAGGTGATTTTCAAGGAAAAAATGATTATATGGAAAATGGAAATTTAATCGGCGGTAATCCTAAAATTTATAAAACCCTACACGAATTAATTTTAAAAAAGACAATTACCAATCATCAAATCGACCTTAATGACAGAAATAATTAGAAATAGTTTCTCGATTAGGCTCAAAATTTACTCTATTTTTAATTCTTATGCAAAGAAACTGTGGCACAATTAATTTCTCCCGCATTTAACTCATCAATTGCTTGCATGTAATCAATATTAGGCCACAGGAGAAATCCAATCAGTAGCTTTCTTCTATATGGAATGTTCCACCTTGTCTACAACGACTTTTTTGACACATTGATAAGGATACTCCGAAATGTTTGTCGATTGGTTCGTGATAACATTCAATTGCTTTTTGGCAAATTCATTACCTGAATCTGCAGTAGCTTCATAAAAACTAATAGCCCTAGCTCTGTCTACTAGCTCTATCTATTGGAACGCCCACTCCAAATTGATAAATATGATCTAAAGCGAGATTGGCTTCCGTGCTTCCTGGCTTTTACTGCTTTTTCGTAAATAAATACGAGGTGAATCTAAATCAATTTTCTGAGCCACCCCAGTTTCACTCATTAAACCCAATTGATACCATACGTTAGGATCATTTTGCTTTGCTGTCCATTTGAAAGCTTTTAAAGCTATCATCGGTTTGAAGCGAACGCCGAACCCTTTCAGATACATTTTTGCTATTTGAAGGGTGGCAGGAACAGACTCATACCGGGAGGCTTGCGCGTAGACTTGAAAAGCTCTTTAGTAATTTACTGGAACTCCTTTGCCATACTCACTCATACATCAAACCTAAATTGTATAATACTTGAGGATTATTTGATTCAACAGCCACTGTATACCATTCTATTGCTTTAGCATAGTCGTAAGTCGTATTACTCATTTCATAAATAAAACCAAGACCAACTTCAAAAAAACATAATGTTGAGCTTCTGATTTCGTTAACCATTCAATAGCTTTATCCACACTACGATCTATCCCCTGCCCAAAAGTAATACATATTTCCCAATAAAAATTGAGCAATCAGATTCCCTTGATCTACAGATTTTTGGTACCACTCTAAAGCCTTTTGATAATTTTTTTTAAAAAACGATTCCATGTTCGTTTATAAATCCTAACTTTAATTCGGCAGCAGGATCTTCTTTTTCAGCTAATTGTTGATAAATATCCACCGCTTTTTTTTAAATCTTCGGAATCAGAAGGGCTAATCAAACAATAATCAGCTAATATTAACTTTATCGTAATGTTCCGCAGCCTTAATAAGGACAGACAAAAAGTTCTCTCCAGGTTTAACATAGAGATTTTGCTTTGCTAAGACCGCTAGATTATAGTGAGAAAAATCATTTCCTTGCTTTGAAGCCTTTTCTAATAAGTGGATACCTTCTTTCTGCTTCTGTTTCTCAGTAAGGTAATAAGTACCCAACATAAGTTCAGCAATCGCATTGTTTTCTTCAGAATTTTTTTTTAAAAAACTCCATAGCTCTTCTTTATATGACTATTAATTCCAATACCACAATCATATAAAATAGCCAAATAACATCATCAACTTCGTATCTCTTAAACTAGTCGCTTTTTTAACACTCTCGATGAGTTTTTCAGATTCGGGAATTAATTTCTTTTGCTACATATAAAAATAACCCAATGCAATATTTGCATTTGTTATACCTTCTTCTGCAGCTTTCTGATAAAGCTTATAGACGAGGGATAAATTCTTTCTTTGTAGGGAAACATTATTGCTAGGGTTAAGCAATCCACTTAAATAAAGTTCTGCCAAACGAAAAGCAGCCACTGGTATAAGCTACTATTAACAGTCAGATTATACATTACCTTTGCGTTATCAAAATTATTAAAAATAGTTTTCCCTTTCACCTTAATACAATATTCATAAATAGTGCCCGAAAAAAACTGTGCCTGGGAATTTCCCTTTAGAGCTGATTGGATGAGCCAATTAATCGCTTTCTCATAGTCTTGGGAAACGACTTTCCCTTGTAAATAGAACAGACCTAGTTCATATTCATCTTTAAAGTCTTCTTGCTCAGAAAATTTTAGATAGTACTGAAAAGCAGTCTGCGAATCTTTTTATACTCCGAAACCATTATCATACATATCTGTCCTAATTTAAACAGCGTTTGAGGATTTTCAAAATAAGCCTGGCTTGATTAGTAATTTAAAAGCTTGCTGATAATTAACTACACCAACGGGTACTTAAAAGTATAATAAAAGACTACCAATTCAACATTTTCTTTTTGGTAATTAAATCGTATCATATAACTTAAGATTTTTCCGGCGATATATTTTGAGGTTCTGTTAAATTAAAATTTAATTTAACAATAGAAGCTTTATGAGGGTTATAGGGCGCGGCGTCATGGTTAAGGAATTTGAAGTTCCCGCAATTTAAGAATCTTTTGTTTTCACTCCATTAATTTTCTGTAGTTTCTAATTAGCTCGTTTGCTACCGTTTGAAGAAGCTTTTTCTAACCACTCAAATTGCTTCTATCTTATCTTTTCTATCTTTGCTTTCATAAAGAATATTACTTAGTAAATATTGAGCTTCAGGATAATTATGCTTTTCAGCTGCTTTCATGCGCTAAATCCTTCCCATCCGTTTATCACCCAGATGTTTACTGGATAAAAAAATCTTTTCTAATTGGTACTCCGCCAACGGAATATCACTTTTCGCTGCTCCAACAATATATTTTTTTGCTAGATCTTTATTTTTTTAACTCCCCATCCATATAGATAACTAACTAATGCCAGTAAATAATTGGGCATTGGTATCTGCTGCTTTTCTAAAAAAGAAGAGCATTTTCTAAATTTTTTTGTTCGGTAAAGTAATAATTTCCTAAATACAACTGAGCAGGCAAATATTTTTGATCTGCAGACTACGTCATTAACTCAAACCCATTAGAAAAATTTCTTCTAACGCCATAACGATTCATGTATATCATGGCTAATGGCTAAATAGAAGAGCGCTTCACCATTTCTTTCTCAGAAAGTTCTTTCAAACCTTTTTCAGCAGCTTAGTAATTTCTTTAGTAATAATCTTGAAAAACTAAGTTATTTTCTCCAAATCTTGATGAAGATAAAAACAATAACATGAGAAGGCTTAATAACCTTTTCATATTAGTCGTCATTTATATCGCTGTTATCTGCTACCATTTTTTCTTTGGATCTATCAATAAAATCCCATGCCACCGCATGGCACTAACCACTCCGTTAGCAGAATCAATATTTTTAATCCCAATAATTTCCTTGATTATTATCGCTAAATCGAGTCCATGGAAATTTACATATATCCAATACTTCCCTACAATCAATCACTTTAAATTTCAAGAGATCACTTCCCTCATTGGTACAAATGTATTTCAATCTCTTCTGATTGGTCGATAGAACAGACCAATTATGAGGAGCTATAGTGGTATTGATATGAATGATGTAAGGGTCTTCTCCCGTGCTGACCTGAAAGAGATTAACACCTTGATTAGAAATTTTATGAATAAAATAAACCGTTTTTTGGATGATATTGACCAGCAAGTTGCAGTACTAAATTATAATAATCAAATTTATATCTTACAGGATAACAACTATAAGGATAGCGGAGTATTTTTTCCTAAGCGCTGATCATCAGTCCACTTAACTAGGGTTATTATTAATTTTCGATGGATTATGCTGATTTAACTCATTCCCTAATAGTTAGTTTTTCAATCACCACTTTTGTTCCTAAATGACTGTCTTTTGTTGCAATATCAACAAAATTTTCATTTAGCCATCATTTAGCATCTTGTTTAAATAAACGAACACAACCATAACTGTCTCAGTACTCTGTAACTTAATTAGAGCCATGAAGAGCAAATTCTTTATAAAAGAACATGCAATAGGGCATGATTGCTCCTCAACTCGTCTCTACCGGGAATACATTAGATTTGCATCCTTCTCTTTTTTTTATGAAAAACATAAAATATATCCGTAATGGTTAAAGGAACGATTAACGTCGTGAGAAAAGTTTTTTCTTGAAGAAATAGGACCCCCATTTAACTAATTGAACTTGCTGATCATATAAGCTCCTCAGGCCAATTGATCTTGATTTACAATGATTAATTTTTCATCAGGTTTTTTAATTTGAAGTGGAAATGGAGAAATACTATAAAGGTTCGTATTTTAAATCCTTTGGTACAACTATCGTTTTACCAGGATATAAAAAAGTATCCGTTCGGTTCAACCTTTGGACTAGATCGCATTGATTTTCATCCGAAAACAAATTTTGCCAGGGTTACCCTTTTTGAACCTTGATGCACTCAAAACCAGGCTTGTTACATAATTGTGCTCCATAAGTTCCATAATAAGTTGCATTAGGAGAATCGTTGACAAAAACAGTTGATAAACCCAAAAGTGATATGAAGAATGTAATTATTGCCTTTACTATAGCCTTCACCAATTTTTTATTCTCGATTAAAGATATAGCCAAAAATACTAAATTTTTCGAATTTCCAGCAAGGCAAGCACGCGCAGGAAGTTTCGTTATCATAAAAAAATATGCTTTCGTCGTTCCGCGGATTGTACCAAAAATCAATTGTTTTATAAGAGTTTTCTTGATATGAGGACAGCCGTGGGAGGATGATTTTAAGAGCAGGTGAGAATGAAAAACTAACAACTAAGGTAAATTATCTTCAATTTTTTTAGGGGAGCGAATGAGATGTTGTCGGTTAAGACCGAACGTAACGGCCAAGGAACTGGCTATGTAGATGGAGGAGTAAGTCCCGATGATGATTCCGATGATTAAAGCCAAAGTAAAAGGTCGCAAGGTGGTACCACCAAAAATAAATAAAGCCACCACAACAATTAATGTTAAACCTGAGGTCATAATGGTTCGGGATAAGGTTTGATTAATGGATAAATCTACAATTTCCATTGGAGTGCCACAACGAACTTTGCCGAAATTTTGGCGAATTCGATCATAAACTACGATAGTATCATTAAGGGAATAACCTATGACCGTTAAGACTGCTGCCAATACAATTAAATTAAATTCTAAATGGAAAAAAGAAAAAATTCCTAAAATTAATATGGGATCATGAATCAAAGCAATAGCAGCACTTAAAGCAAAGCGAAATTCGAAACGTAAAGCGATGTAAATCATAGTAGCAATTAAGCCTACAATGACAGCTAAAATCCCATTCGTCATTAATTGCTGCCCCACCTGCGGACCGATATAATCCAACGATCCAATAGTGCCACCGGGCATCGCTGCTATTAATTTTTCTTTGAGCTGCTCTTGGATTAACTCTTTGTGCGGCGCTATACGAACCAAAATATGACGAACATCATAAACCCGGACTACTGTTTGAGGAAAACCTTGATCCGCTAAATTTTTTCGAATCGCAGATGTATCAACCGGTTGCGCAAAACTCACTTCAACCTGAGTTCCTCCCGTAAAATCCAATCCTAAATTTAATCCATAAATAAAAATAGACATTATAGAAGCAAGAAAAATAATGGCTGAAAAAATACCAGCCCATTTACGTTGACGCATGAATGGAATTTTGGTATTAGCTTTAAAAAATTCCATTACCATTTACCTTCAACAAGTTTAGGTTTAATTCCAATAGATAATCGGGAAACGCCTCGACGTCCATAAATCAAATTGACGACGGCACGAGTAAAGAAAATCGCCGTTAACATGGAGGAAAGAAGTCCAATTGTAGTGGTTACCGCAAATCCTTGGACAGGCCCAGAGCCTAAAGCAAATAAAACGATCATTACAATCAATGTCGTCACATTAGCGTCCACGATGGTAGCAAAGGCACGATCATATCCCGCTTTAATGCTTGCGTGAAACGACATCCCGTTCCGAAGCTCTTCACGGATCCTCTCGTTAATTAATATATTGGCATCTACGGCCATGCCCACGGTTAAAACAATTCCGGCAATACCGGGCAGTGTTAGTGTTGCGCCTAAAATTGACAGTACAGAAACAATAAAAATTATATTTAATATCAATGCGATATCAGCAATAATTCCAAATAAGCAATAATAAAATGCCATAAGTAAAATCACTAACAAGGCACCAATCTCAGTAGAAAGCACACCCATATGGATATTTTCTTGGCCAAGGCTAGGACCCACTACCCGCTCCTGAACAAAATCCACTGGAACCGGATAAGCACCGGAACGCAGCAATAACGCTAAATTCTTAGCGTATTCCATAGTAGAAAGATTAGTGATTTGAAAATCATTTCCTAAAGCCGTCTGGATGGTCGCGATGTTAATTACCCGTTCCAGCTGACGGTGCCACGTAACTACTTTTCCGTTTTCCAAATGCCGAGTGGTTTGGGTTTCCACATATACCACCGCTAATGGTTTACCCACATTTTTCTCAGTAATTCGATTAAAAGAAGACACTTCACTACCACTTACCCGAATTTGTACCGCGGGGCGGCCAGTTTCTCCAATAATACTTGAGGCATTAATAATTGAAGTTCCCTTTAAAACTACCTGCTGCTTGAGTAAGACAGGTTCATTTTCATAGGCATATAATTTTGAACCAAAAGGCACGGCCCCTGTTTTAGCAGCTGTTTGAGCATCGTGCTCCACATCAACCAATTGCAAACGGATGGTAGCCACTTTACCAATAATATCTTTTGCCCGGGCAGTATCTTGGATACCTGGGAGATCGACACTAATATGACTTTCTCCTTGCTGTTGAATTACTGGTTCAGCCACACCTAGCTCATTTACCCGTGTTCGAAGAATACCAGTAATCTGCTCGACTGCATTTTGTTGGATTTGATGGAAAGCTTCCTTGGAAATAGTCCCTCGAATGTTTAGCCCTTGGCCTTGAAATTGATAATCCCTGAATTTTTTTTGTAATAGATTCATTCCTTGCTCACGCGCTTGCATATCGCAGAAATGGATGATAATTCCCTGTGAATCACTGCTCATATTAGTATATCGAACTCGTGCTTCGCGAAGAGCAGCAGTGATACTATGAACATCTCCGCCTTCCTGGGCCTTAAGCATAGCATCGACATCAACGTCTAATAAAAAGTGAATCCCTCCCCGCAAATCCAATCCCAATCGCATGGGTTTGGCGCCAATCGCTTGGAGACATTTCGGAGTACGGGGCGCTAAATTTAATGCGACTGAGTAATCTGTATCCACACTCGCTTGGATCACATCTTGTGCTTTGAGTTGAGCTTCCGTATTAGGAAAGCGGACTAAGATTGAATTCGCAGTGCGTTGAAAATATTGGTAAGGAATACTCTGAGCATTCAGATTCGATGCAATCCGTTTTTCTAGCTCCGGCCTAATAGACACCCCTTTTTTTGCCGAAATTTGAATGGCTGGATCTTCACCATATAAATTAGGGAACGCATAAATCACACCCTCTAGGATGAGAAAAGCGAGCAAAATATAACGCCAGAGCGGATATCGATTCATGCTTTACCTTAAGCAAAAAAAAATTAAATCGAATCGATGGTGCCTTTAGGCAATATCGAAGCAATCGATCCCTTTTTCACAGTGATTTCTGTGGCTTTGCCTATTTCAAGCACAACGAAGTTATCTTTTAATCGCGTTACTTTTCCTGCAATGCCTCCAGTCGTCATAACTTCATCTCCAATGGTAATATTTTCCAGTAACTGCCTTTGTTCTTTCGCTCGCTTAGCCTGGGGTCTGATTAACAGAAAATAAAAAACCAAAATTAATAAGAGTGGTAACCACAGCATCGACCAAAAGCTTCCAGGATGAGGAGGTTGTTGGGCGACAACTGGCGCACCATAGGCCGTACCAATACCTAAAAGATTCAAAAGACTCATAGTTACTCCTCGTAGTTTAGGCGCTTGAGCTCACCAGAAAAAAGCCTTAATGTACCGTTTTCAAAGCCAAGACGCAAATTTACTGTATGAGACATTCCATTATCCTTCTCTCTTATCCTTCTTGACTTTCATTCTGCATCTTCTACACTAGTATCATGTTAAATTTCAAACAAAATCAAGTGATTGCCGTAGGCCTTTCAGGAGGTGTGGACTCCTCTGTGGCCGCACTCACCTTAAAAAAAGCAGGATACAAAATCTTTGGGCTTTTCATGCAAAACTGGGAAGGCGACAAGAATGACCCTATGTGCACAGCCGAACAGGATCTAAGCGATGCCAAGGCCATTGCGGATCATATTGACATCCCTTTATACACGATCAATTTTAGTAAGGAATACTGGACCAATGTTTTTCAATATTGCTTGGACGAATTTGCTAATGGTCGAACACCTAATCCCGATGTATTATGTAATCGAGAAATTAAATTCAAATCCCTACTTGAACATGCTAAAAAACTAGGCGCAGATTATCTTGCTACAGGTCATTATGCCGGCTTGCAAGAGGAAAACGGCTATTTTAAGTTGTTAAAAGCCCGTGACGAGAACAAAGATCAAAGCTATTTTTTGTATCTTCTCAATCAATACCAATTGGCTCATAGCTTTTTCCCCCTAAGTAATTACCGAAAATCTGATATTCGAGCAATAGCAAAAAATGCGGGTTTAATCACCCACGCCAAAAAAGATAGCACAAGCATTTGTTTTATTGGTGAGCGCAAATTTAAGGAATTTCTTAGCGAATTTTTATTGGCACAACCAGGAAATATGGAAACACCCGAAGGCAAGGTTGTCGGCAAGCATGACGGTATCATGTTCTATACTCGCGGACAACGCAAAGGCCTTCACATCGGTGGTCGTCCTGATAGTAACGAAAAGCCTTGGTACGTCATTGATAAAGACGTTAAGCGTAATGTATTAATCGTGGGTCAAGGGCATGATCATCCTTTGCTCTATACCAAAGAACTCTCTTTTTCCAACGTGCATTGGATTCAAGGCAGTCCGCCTTCACCACCCTTGACCTGCAAGGCTAAAACTCGCTACCGTCAAGCAGATCAATCGTGCATCATTTCATCGCTTGCTTCGGACCACTGTCGGGCAGTGTTCGAAAAACCACAACGAGCCATAACAGCCGGCCAATCTGTAGTTTTTTATTTAGGGAATCAATGCTTAGGTGGAGGCATTATTGAAAATGATCGTTCACAAACTTTCTGAAAAAAATGTAAGCCATGCGAAGGTGGCACTCCTGCGCTTACCAAAGAAGAAGTTACTAACCTAATGGAAAGATTAAATACGTGGGAATTAAATGAAAGTGTGCCGCCCAAATCAGAAAAACATTTCGTTTTAAAAATTTTTATCAGACAATGAGCTTCGTTAATGCAATTGTATGGATTGCCAACTAAGAAAACCATCATCCGGATCTTGAAATTAGCTATAATCACTGCCTTGTAAAATTCATTACTCACGCTGTTAAGGGCTTGTCGGAAAACGACTTCATATGCGCAGCTAAAATTGATAATTGATCGGTTAATCGATTAATGTTGATAAGTCCTCTACAACCAGCGGCCCTTCGCGCTGCAGATACCTTTCTTCACTGGGGTAATTTGAAAGGTAATGGTATTAGTCTCGCTGTTAGCACTCTCGCCGCTAAAAATTTTGGACCTCTATTGTTAATCACTTTGGATGTTCATTCCGACAATCGTTTTCTCCACGCGTTGTCCTTTTTTTTACAGCTAAAAATGAAACACCCATTTTACATTTTCTCACATGGTAAACTTTACTTTACGACCACTTCTTTCCCCACCAAGATATTATTTACGAAAGGCTGCTAACTCTTTACCAGTTACCTCGTCTTTCACGGCGAATTATAGTCCGTGCCTTTCCTACCCTTATGCAACGTCTTTGTCCCTCTGATCATTTAGAAAAAAAATAACTTTGTACTTCATTAAGCAAAAATTTTCATTAGAAAAAATTGTGAAAGACTTTTATCTGGTGGTACCGTCCTATTCAGCAAGTTATGGAACATGGAGAATACGCTTAATGAGGATCCATTGTTGACATTTTTCCAATGGGAAGTCCTTTACCTTATCGCATTGAATTGTTCGACAATGAAGTCGTTAGTATTGGTAATTTTGATCCAGAAACCCAATGCTCGCTTGAAAAAATAGAACCGATTTTCTTATTGCCGGCACGTGAATACCCGCTAACTGAAGAAGCGATTACCCGCTTCCGCCAGAGCTGGAGAGCTAAATTTTCAGGAAACCCACAAGATGCTCCTCTTTATTAACAAAGTCAGTGCAGGAAAATCGGCAACGGGCATATAATATTATTTACCTTTATTTTTTTAGAATACCCAAAGCCTTTTTCTTATCTACCTCAAAATATGGTCATTATTTTAATCGGAGATTTAGAGGCATCTGCTAAACAATTTTAGCATAAGGTAAAAAAATCGTTACGAACAATTAGGCTACGACGTTATCCG
Organism: Candidatus Coxiella mudrowiae; assembly: GCA_001077715.1. Lineage (GTDB taxonomy): Bacteria > Pseudomonadota > Gammaproteobacteria > Coxiellales > Coxiellaceae > Coxiella > Coxiella mudrowiae. The sequence continues at coordinate 984,016 of CP011126.1, forward strand.
ACCGTTATATGCTCCTGACAAAATATTTTGGTCATTAAGATTTCATCGAAAAAAAGACTAGTATTATTTTGTGCCGAGACAGCAGCTCGCCGCGAAACTTTATTTGATTTAATGAAAGAAATCGAAATTACATCTATCCAAAGTAAAAATTGGCAAGATTTTTTAACTAAAAGTGAACCCTATAACATCACCATTGCCCCTCTCGATCAAGTTATTTTATGTTCTAATCTTCCTTTTATTCTTATTTCAAAATTTCAACTATTCAGCGAGCAAGTATGTCAACACCGTCTAGAAAAAGACAAAAAATAGATCCCAATTTATTAATTCGTAATTTGAAAAAATTGCACATTAGCAATCCTGTAGTTCATATTCAACGTAGCATAGGTCGTTATATGGGTTTATAAACTATTAAAACAAGCAAAAATAAAGACGAATTTTAATATTACGATATGCCGACAACGATAAAATTTATGTTCGTGTTTCTTCATTAAATTTACTTAGACTGCTACTGAATACTGTAAAATCAATCCATCTTGTTTTAGGAGTTTATGAAAAAATCTATTAGAGCGTTATGCCAATGTTCTTATCAGGCTAAAAATAAATAAAGTAATTATTTTTCATGGCCTTTGACTCAATAAGATAAATTGTCTCGGACTTGTAGATGTAATAGAAATCAACGAATATACAAAAACGTATTATTAGCTTGACCCTAAAGATTAGGGTCTTAACTATTCTTCTTTATTAGAGATTAAAGTTAGCAATACCAAAATTAAATTTTTATCCCATAAATGATACATTTTTAATACTAGCGTTGTGTTCTATATTACAGGAGAAACCCTTTCTATTATGGCATAAATTGAGCTAGTACATTAAACTATTAAAAATAGGAGCATTATTAACTATAATTAACCAATTATAGAAAAAATATTATGAAATATTATTTTAAAGAAATTTTGGGAAATAAAAAACAGGAAATCAACTGATTAAAATATCATTTCCCTTATGAGAAAAGATCCCATTCCTTAAAAAAATATTTTAAACAAACTTTACAGTCAGAAAAAATTAACATTATTTCCGAAATTAAGAATAAGTCTTCTTCGAATTAAAATTTAGCTAATATTTCAGATTTCCTTATTTTATCTAAAAATATCTTCCTGAAGGCACTTTAGCTTTATCAATTTTAACTTATGAATTTGCCTTTAAAGGTTCCATTAACGATCTTAAAATAATCAGTACTCTATTTAATTCTACTTCTATTTTTTTCGAAATGATTTTATATTGGATTTTATTAAAATAGAAGAAACTGTTTCAGCAGGAGCAAATTCTATATTATTAATCCTTTCTATTTTAAAATAAAAAACTCAAGATTTATTTTAAACTGCCAAGGAATATAGTATTGATACGTTAATTGAAGTACACAATCGTAATGAATTAGATTACGAACTTAAAATTGACGACAATAATATTGGTGTTAATAATCGAAATATGACAAATTTTTAGGTCGATCTAATAAACGCTTTTTGATTAAAACTCTATATTTTAAATTCTGTTCTAAGCGTTTCTGAGTCCGATATCCAAACTTTGTATGATGCAGAACGTTACATTTTTTATGGATATGACGAGATTTTAATTAGTGAAGTTTTTTTTAAATCCAAAAATCTTAAAAAAATTTATTATTAATATTATACAGTAATTATGATTAATAATATTTACATAAAGATATGTGTTATAAAAGAGCCATTTCTTATAAAAAAACTTTTTATTAAGCTGCTAATTTGATTTGGAATAATTACTTATTCCAAATCAAATTGCTATATGAATATAATTACTGCTCAAGAAATTTCTGGTGCACTCAGAAAACCAGGCAGTACGCGGATTGATATATTTGTCGACTATTCAGACAAAGAAATCAAAGATTTTTTTCGAGATCTACTAAATTAAAGTTATCCAATTTCAAGGTTATTTATATAAATCAGAACGTCATTTGTTACTAAATTTTATAAATGTATACATTTCTTAACAGTTAATAAAGAAGTGATTATTATACCTGACAATGTGAAAGGTACGGATCATTTAAGAGAAAACCGTGACTTCATTTTATTTGATAATTCTAAAGACAGAAGTTGTGAATCCTATGATTTAGTTAATTTTAATTATATGGGAAAATTTTGCTACTTTATTTTAGGTGGACTTTCATCAAAAAATATTTTTTAAGCAGTTTAACTAACTTCACCTTATAACATCGATATATCCGGTGGTGTTTAAGATACCGAAGGAAATAAAAATATTTTTCTCATTCAATCATTTATTTAGAATACTTCCTCAAAATCATGTAACAAAAATTTTTTGAATAGTGTAAGGGGTCGTTTTGAGACTTTTGTATGCTATTATCTTTCTGAAACATTAATAGCATCTGTTAAAGAACTATAAGAAGTAATGAATAATTTTGTTACAACTTCAGCCTTTCAATAGTAATTATAGGCTATTATACATAATTATTCAGGTCGACCAACTCCCTTAACCGAAGCAAAGCAATTGAGGGACACCCTTCAGGGTCCATGTATTTTCTTAAAACGAGAAGATCTGCTTCATACTGGGGCTCACAAATTAAATAACGCCTTCGGTCAATGCCTTCTAGCTAAAAAGCTTCGAAAAACTGAATAATCTTAGAAACAGAGTCAGGACAACACAGTGTAGCTACAGCTACCTCTTATGCTTATTTCAATTTAACCTACGATATTTATATGGGCGCTAAAGAGATCGAACGTCAATCGCCCAATCTAGAAACGATGAAATATTAGGCGCTAATGTAATTCTTGTTACCACAGGATTTCAAACTCTAAAAGACCCCGTTAATAAAGCATCACAAGATTGGTCCGCTTCTTATGAACACACGCACTATTGTTTAGGATCGGCTTTAGACTCCCCGCCCCCACCCTGAAATGGTTGCTTTATTTCAATCGGTCATTGGTAAAGAAGTGAAAGAACAGATTCATGCGCAAATCCAGAAACAACCCGATGTAGTTATTGCTTGCATGGGAAGAGGTTCAAATGCCATTGGTATTTTTCTATTTTTATTGAAGATCCAAACGTGAGTTTAATTAGGGTAGAATCCGGCGGGAAAGGTCCCTCATCTCAACGAGTACGCAGCACGTATTATGTAAAGGCAAAAACGGCTGTTATATGGGTACTTACACTTACGTTTTACAAGACAGATACGGATAAATTGCTTCCACCACTCCGTTTCAGCGGGCTTGGATTATCCCACAATTGGTCCACAACATTCTGCGCTTTATGAAACGGAACGAGCCACTCATACAAGGGCCAGTGATGAAGAAGCTTTACCAGCATTTAAATTACTGGGTCGAATTAAAGTTATTATTCCAGTACTAGAATCCTCTCATGCTTTAGCTTATCTAATTACTCATGGGAAAAAAATATTTACTCAGAACGATAGTATTATTGTTAACTTATCGGGACGAGGCGATAAAGATTTACTACAAGTAATGCAATATGATAAATCGAATTGAATAACCGATAAAAAAACATTCTGGTTATGTCATCTATTTATTTACTGGGAATGGCAGATTGCACTGTTCGCTGGAAGCAATGCTTGCTTTAGTGAAAGGTGGAGTAAATATTTTAGAAATAGGGGTCCCTTTTTCAGATCCCATCGACGATGGACTAATTATCCAACAAACAGCAACCCGAGCTCTCGCACAAGGAATTACTTTTCAAGCTGTCCTTAAATTAATAAGTACGTTTAGAACATACAGTCAAATTCCCATTATTTTATTTACTTATTTTAATCCCCTACTCGTTACATGCGAATAAATTTATTATCAAATGAAATTAGACGGTATTGATGGTTGTCTTGTAGTCGATTTACCTCCGGAGGAGACGCATCATCATTATACCTTATGTAGGGCTACGGACTTTGCTCCTATTTTGTTAATTTCCCCTTCGACCTCTAAACGAATTAAAAAAATTGTTACTTTCGACCAGGGAATGCTCTATTATGTTTATCGCAAATAAAATCCTAAACGACTTTACCGGTTTTCACAGGGTTCGAAATTACTAATAAAGAAATGGCAGTACAAACCCTAAAAAATCGTATGGTTTTTTTATTAGTTCTTTATTTGTAAAAGCAATTTCTGAAGGAATTAGAGGCGAAGCTTTAAGTGCTCTGGAGCAATCGATTAATCCCTTTCCGCTGCCCCCGAAAACCAGCGCGATTAAATAAATATTCCTTAATCTCTAACAAAATTTAAGAATAAGGTTGAAGTGCTTTCCTAATTTAGGCGTACAATTACAGCAACCAATGAGGGTGTACGTCTCTATAGATGGGGAAGATGATAACCCAAATCATTGGGAGCAATAATGACTTTAATGTGACTTTCCCCAATGAGATAGGCTAAAACAAACAACTGTTCAATAGCCTTTATTTCCTAACGGAATACAACCAATAGAATAATGGTTCCCATGGATGAAAATATCATCACCGAAATTACGTCAACCATCTAATTCGGCATGATATTGGTCAAAAGCGTTGGGATAATTAAGCATTAGCGAAAGATCAAATCGACTGTCGGGATTGTAACCGACAATGTTATAAATCCCTTCAGGCACTTGATGATCGCGATCATGAAGTTTAGGTCCAGGGCCTCCACTGGAAAAAGCTAAAATAGAAAAAGAACGAATATAGTGCCAACGACCACTACTTCGAGTCAACAATTACATTCGATGCGTATCCTTAAATACTAATAATGAATTTTTTTTAGGGAGATAGGGAACTCCAGCCCGCTCAAAATAAGGTTCTAAATTTTCCGAAGTATAAGTTTGATACTTTTTAATTACGCTTGCGGTACTACGCCAAGGTTTATAGGGAGAAGCTACACAACCGTCAAATGTTACTAAGAATTAAAGAAGGGAAGATAAATTTAATAACAGCCAATAAAAATCTATGACTCATAAGCACTTGATATAAATAACATTAATTTAATTTGGGAAAAATTTATAATGTTATATTTCAGAAAATATGCTTAAACAAGTAAAAGACATATTACAGTCATTTGCAACCGCGGCAATCCATGAAGTTACTAAGTCCAAAGCCCCCTTCACCCGAGGCTCCTATATGTTATTATCTTCTAAATTCTTAAGGAGACTACAGCTAGGGCAATGGAAATGAGCCAATTAGTTTTTTATCGCTTCTTTCGGCATTCACTTCTCCTTCTCTTTTTAATCGTTTTATACCCTCCCGCTGCTATTATTTATGTGGTACACCAGCGTAGTTTTAGATGGCTTTCTAAAAACTTTACTTCACCTCTTTATTCAAGAAGGATTTTTTACAGGGCTGTCCCGTATCTGGGGCCCTGTTTTCTTTGGAACCCAGAAAGGGTGGCTATAATCGGAATTTTTATGGTTGTCCAGCTCCTATTAATACGAGTCATGCTGGTCAAACAGTTCAAAGGTTCTCATACATCAAAAAAATATTCCTGTTTATAAAGCGAAAGGGGTAACTTATTTTTTTCTTTCATTAATTTTATTTTACCTTAGCGCTTATCAATTGTATTGGCTTTCAGACACGATCGTTTACGATAACTTTGGCAGAATTTTAGGCACATTAAATATTTTTAGTTTATTTTTTCTTGTTTCTTTATTCCAAAGGCCATAACTTTCCATCTACTTCGAATCATAGTGCAAGCGGTAATTTTATTTTTGATTATTACTAGGGTACAGAACTTTATCCACGAATCCTTGATTAGGATATAAAAACATTTATGAATCGTCGTTTTGGAATGATGAGATAGGCAATTATTGTTTTGTCATTTTCTGTAAAACAATATCAATTATATAGCTTAAGTAATTCCATACTAGTAGCTCTCTCAATCTAACTTCTGTACATTAAAAAATTTTTTTTGATGTGAAACAGCATATTTATGCTCCTTAGACATCATGTACAATCGAGCTAGTCTTTATATTTGTTTGAGCTTTTTAGTCTGAGTTTTAAGTGTTTATACCTCACCTATTTTATATCTGGTTAATCACCCTAATCATTTAAGTAAATTAGGAGTTAGTTTAATTCTTCTTTTAGGTGCAAGATGTATCTTTTTATTAATTATCTTCCACATGCACAGTGGAAAAGAGTAAAAGCCACTAATGGAAATTGAAAAATTTAGGGCAAGAAGACTAAAATAATTCATGCTACTTATCTAAAAAAAAGACCAAAAAGATAATATTATTAGCCTATAGTTGGTAAAGAATTTCTTTTCACTTTTAATACCTTCCTAAAATCGGTACTGACTTATTTTACACTATGTCAGCAATCTTCTCGGATACCCTTATTATTTCTATGTAGTATTTTAACGATGCTCTTAATTCACCGTTTACTTTGCTATCAAAAGCACTGTAAAAAAATATAGTCCATACTAAACCAATTATTTTCAACAGGTTTCTAATTAAATCATTCCCAATTTTTTAATTATTAAATTATGTTCTGTATTAAAATTTAAAAAATCCTCAGCGACTTAAAGGTTTTATGATCAATAAAACAATCATTATTAAAAAAACAAAGCCCCTATCATAATCACAACTTTGGACAGGGCAAAGAGCTTTTTATTATCAAAAAGGCGTAGATACTTGGACAGATGAAGTGCCTTTTATATTACTAGTAATCCTTATATTGCTTCCACTTATTCGAAAATAGTAATTTTCTTCATTCAAAATTAACTTAAAAAAACCAAAATCTATAGTTTAACCTTTTTATATTTTAGAATTAGGTACGGGAAGTGGTCAGTTTAGTTATTTAGTTCTCAAAAAAAAACATTCAATTAAAAGAGAAATTGAGTTTATCTAAAGTTGATATTCGTTACATAATTAGCAATTTTATATAAAATAAAATTAAATTTTTTAAAAAACTATTCTATATTAAGTCTATTTCTATAAAAAAATTATATTTTATAATTTATTATTTAGAAAACTATGCTAATATTACTTTAATATAAGAAAATACGATCTGAAAACCTCATTCATTAAAAAAACCTTTGATTATTTTTTCCAATTATATTTTTAATAGCGTTAAAAGCAATTTCTTTTCTATTAAAAATTTTCAATTAAAAGAATTTCTGATTACCTTGAAATAACATAAAAAAATTGACATAGAAAAGGTCTCTATTAATTGAAAAAATTAAAATTGAATTTAATGAACGTTCCATCTCCGATAATTATTACTCAAATTAAATAATAGACCTAATCTTTCACTATTACAAAGAAGTGCTAAAAGATGCACAATTATTATTTCCTATTGGCGCCATTCGTTGCCTTGAGAATTTAAGTAAAATTAAAAAAAGAAAGTTACTGATAATTTCCTCAGATAAAGGATTTAACTCTTTGTAAGAACTGGACGAACTTGATTATTCGAAACTCGATTTCTATGATAACTTTTCCTTAGATTAATTACCAATGCTATTGGAGAATACTTTAAACGAAATCAAGGGGATGTTTTGCCAAAACTCCACGAGATAGCTTATTGAGCATGATTGGCGCCTATGGATTCGGCTTCGATGAATTTTCATTAATTCAAAGGGGCTGCTTTAGGATAATATTGAAGGCTTCAGTCCTACAAATTATTTCATTTGTTATGAACACCTATAAAATACAGCCGATAAAGTATCTCTAGAAATATTTTTATTTTTTTGTGTCTATCTTAGTGGAATACTTTTTTATCAAATTTATTCTGAAATAATTAAGAAATTAAAAAAATGGAGGATCAAATACTTGCGCTATCTCAAAAAAGAACCTGCCCTCGGTGGTCATCAACAATTTTTACTTCTTACCCGGGTATTATGATGATATTTTCTTTTCTTTAGGACTTATTTTCTATGAACTTGATTAATATAAAACCGGCATTCATTATTATTTAGGGTCTGAAAAACAATTCTAACCTTGTTTTCAATCGGCTTACAATCTTAGCCTATGTTACTATTATGACATGCAATATTTTTTTTAACTGTTAATTTCTTTAAAAAAAAATATTTGAAATTTAATCCAAAAGCAAAAAGGCTAAAGATTTACTTAAGAAAGCAACACCTAAAATTAAAAAATAATTACTTATATTTAATTATTACTGGTTGACTTAACGATAAGTCTCTTTAATAAAAAGTATAATAATTCCTTATATAAATAACCCTATTGGCATAAGTATAATTGTCCGCTGTATAAATATAGATACCGTTTTCCAATCGTCCGTCCCATAGCCAATCTAAAATGTTACCTACCACCAGTTTAAAAATGAAACCTCCTATCATAATAACGAAGTTAGTAAATGTAATGGCCGTTCCTGAAATTTTATGCGGATTATTTTCTTTACCAAAGTAAAGCATAAGGGATGGAGGCCACAACAAATACCAAAAATTAACAATAAATGATAGAAAAAGGATAGAAAACGTAAAAAGATAACCAATGGGCAAATAAAACAATACTTGAAACAATAGTTGTAATACTTGGAACAATAGTTGGCAAAAAAGAATAAAAAAGTAAGTTTTTTTTACAGGTCCAAAAAATATCTGAGATAGCTCCGCTAACAAAACTCGATACAATCTAGCCAATTAGTATTATACCGCCCCAAGCTACTTGTTCAGGAGTGAGATGATGAACGTAACGCAAATACGGAATTGCCCATATCTAAAAACACAGAGTAAGGTAAATAAAGTAATGAGCCAACGCGACGCCGGTAAACCACATCTGTCGATTTTTTATAATTTTCTATAAGAAGTCGCCTAATTGCCGATAACCTAAACGGCCATTTCCCAATCATTTTCCTCTAGCAATCTAGGTTTATCTTGAATAAGTAGCCATATGAGCAGAATTAGGCCTACACCAACAAATAATGAAATATACAAAGCAAAATAGAAACTATCTACTTTTATAGCGCGAGTCAAATAAATATCGGTGAAAATTGCAGTAACCATGCCACAACTTGTGACAATACCCCTTACCGTAGCAAAATATTTTCAAGGCAAGCAAGTCAAAGCCAATTTTTAGGCCGTGACATAAGCGAAAGCGGCACCAAACCTCACAATAAAAACGGCCAATCAATGCCAAATCAAATAATTCAAAATAAGCGAAAACTGATATCCCCCACGTTACTAATAGCAATAATTAATGAGCGATTAGGACTGATATGATCAAACCAATACCCCCCCATAGGTAACTGCATTGGAGGGATAGGAGAAATAATAAAATGAAGTTAATAAGCCAAATCCACCTGCTGTAATATGAAATAGCTACATAATTCGTATTCCATTAGACTTGGATGGACTCGTAGCAAATAGGCAAAATAATAATAACCAATTACATTAAAGAAAATAATCCATATTCAATTTTCTCCGCTATATTCTTGTTTTTCTATATTGCTTCATATATTTCCTTATATATATTTTATTGATGTCACCTCCAATAATCTCAAGTGTTGAAATTTAAACAGACCAAGAGGCCTAATATAAATACCTCATTGAATGAACAGCGTCAATGGAGGTTATGCCATTGACGGTACTCTTACGAATCCCTAATTATTATTATCCTCATCCCCCCATCGCTAGGGCGTAGTATAGAAAATAACCTAAAGAGCGAAGGATTTACTGCCGATTTATTCATCACTTCATTTTTACCTCTTTACCTCCGGCGAGAACTTCTAACTTAGTGTTTTTTTGAACCTGACATGTTGAAACAATTATAAATTGCTCACTCTCCGGATTGTGATTCTACCTCTTCACACTCCTCTAGGTTTTCCATTCGCTGATAGGTTCCCTTTGAAATTTTACGTCTTAACAACGAACGATAGAAGTCCTGACCCAAAAGCTAACACTCCACCTCCATTCATAATTGTCGCGTAAATTTGCAAAAATTTCCTATAAAAATCTTTCAAAAAAAGAAAACCAGCTGCCCTTCCACTCTATTCCTTCAGCTTCAGTCTCCATGCCGGCTCCCAATAAAAAAGAAGACCAAAAACTCCGATCAAGACCAAATTCATACAACCTACATTTTAAGCCAATGGCTATTTGTATTACACCAAACAACAAACGAAGACATAAAAAATTATTGACATACGTCTATACGTCTAGAAAATTAAATGAGGCTTTTGGATAAAAAATAACATTAACTAATGAAGTTGCTACTCTTAACCTCTTAACCATTGATACTCTCTCCCAATCCCTCATGTATGCGATTCCAACCTCTTTGAGCCATCTTTTATCCAATACAAAAATGGGTAGCAAAGGAACCTAAAGCAAGTCCACTTAAAATTAACGTCTTCATAGCTTTCAAAGTAGAATGACTCCATTTTTTACAAAAACTTTACGATTTGGCCAATTTTCAGATATTTTTTGTATCGATCTAAAAGACAACAAGACTAGATTACCGAATAAATAGGAATCCTCTTTGCTAATTTTGAATGAAAAACTCGGAAATTTTTCCATCTCTCTTGGGAAAGAATTTTTTTCTAAATCAAGTTCATTATCATCCGTACACCTATTAATTATAGCGAAAACACCTTTACCTAAAGCTTAATATACCAAAAGCACGCGTTGATACCGAAGCTAAAAATATAAAAAATGTGTTAAAACCTCAGAACGCTTCATGGTTTCCAATCTAGGGAATTTCTTTAGCTTCATCATATCCCACAAGGAATTCTGAAATCCTAGAAACTATAGCGACGGCAAACATCGCTCCGGAACTAAATTTTTGTACTATGCTTTTATCCTTAAAGATTTTTATAATAAACTCACCTGAATATTTTCTGTAAAAAATTTGCATAATTCAGTTTAATAGACTGCTAGAAAATAGCAGTCTCTCAACCCCCCATCTTTATAATTCGAACTACCAAAATTAAACTGATAAAACTGTCCAAAATCGAATTAAATCCATTTGTAATTAAAGTAAGTGATTTTCACCCCTTTTTTTTAATATTTGAAATACCTCTCTAGTAACCGGTTTCCTTTGGGCAGTCACATTAATGCTCGGTTATTATTTAGGCTCAGGTTATGGTAAAGAAATGGAAAAAACTATAGGGGATGGCTTATTTTACAGAAATGGAACTTACACACTTCCTCACGATTTTTATGAGTCGTTGATAGGCCTTCCCATCCACATCCTCTAAGTAATTTACTCGTTCCTATTGCCCCCAATTTGTATCAGACGATTTAGTTAATTCCCATGCCTTCGCTGTAGTGGCGAAGAGATATTGGGTTTCTTTTCTCAAAGAACTAACAAGGACATAAAAACGTTTAAAAAAAACAATTGGAAACGACGATGACCCAACGTGACTTTTTAAATACAGATGAGACTACTTTGACAGAAATCGCTTAACCCCGCAGTCAGTGGATTAACAGTGACCAGCTATCAATTGAAGGAAGTATTCTACGATCAGAAAGAATACCAAAATGGGTTTACCACTAATTTGCTTAAAGGGTAGAAAACTCCAAGCTTTCTACCCTTTCCACTCGCTTCACTCATTTCTGAAATGTTAACGCAGAAGAAGTTTCTCGATGATCCTTCAACGAAGGATCTCTTTCTTCTTGAGTAGCTCCTTTAAAAAACTTTAAATTACTGGAAGAAAGTTTAATCGAATTGTTTTCCTTTTCCAATAAATGCTCTTTAGTGAGTAATAATGCTTCTTTAGGATAATATTTACACATTAACGCATTCAATATAGCACAGGTTTCTTTATCTGGAATACCAGAAAAATTACTCGGTCGAAAATGCATTTGGAATACTGTGACGACTGCTTTTGTTTGTTTGTCGAGTATACCTGTCTCTTCAATTGGATAACCATAAATTTTCAATTTTTTTAGCCATTTAATATCAACTTCCTTACTTGGAATGAGTAGTTCTGATTTTTGTTTTTCCGGCTCATTATAACAAGCTCCAATTCCATCGTTCATATAATTTTTTCTAGGGAAACAAATGGCTTGGATCAACTTTTCTCTCTGGGGCTATATTGGCGTCTCCAACAATTCGGGTAGGAGTTATAATTTTATTACCCTGTTCATCTCTATAACGCCGGATAATATCGATGCATAATTCAATTAGCGTTTCAATTTGATAATCAGAAAAAAGAAACCATATCCGTTCTCCTTCTTTCTCAATATAACCTAAATTATCGATGTATCATTTAAATTCGTTCTACCCTACCACCAACTGACACCAGCGTGCTAAGCTCTTTTTTTCCTCTAGAACTAATCCAAAAACTTCACGCTGTCCTTCAACAGGCTCCTTTGGTACCAAATAATGTGCGCTTACCCCACTTTTAGGATTCATAAATGTTGCTAGGGATTTCTAGAAATTTTCTGCTGTGTAATGCAATGCAATATTAAAAATCAAATACGATCATTAACGTTTGTCGAAGAATAACTAATATTAATATTATTAAGGTATAACTTTCTCTCCTAGGTTGAAAAATAAGAATTGTTTTATTTTTTTTAATTTGACCAGATGTCTACGATTTTTCAACCAATCGGAAAATTTAATACCCTGACAGAATTTTATTTTAAAAAATAAAAATTAATTTTTTATTATTTTTTATTAATTAAAAATCTCAATTAAAAAAAATTCATCACTGGTGTGCGAAGTAAAAAAATAATGGCATCGCCAAAAGGTTTCCATCAGAAAATTAAATTGGGAATACCCAAGTAGCCGCTAATACATTGTCTAGTATAAATCGGGTTCAAACGGACGAGAATGGAAAAGGAGTAAATCTAATTGATTGGTTTATGTCGCGCCCGGAGGGATTCGAACCCCCGACCAACCGGTTCGAAGCCGGTTACTCTATCCAACTGAGCTACGGGCGCCCAAAGGGAAACGCATCTTATCACAGCTGCCAACAGAGCGCGAGAACATCATCTTGAATCAAGACTCCCGATTTAAATGCTAGGCTTACACAGGGAGCCACTCCTCTTGAAATTCAGTCTTTAAACCCTATATATCTAAATATAATAATTAATATATTATTAATTAACCGTTAACCAAAAGGAGATCAATTATGGCAAATATTCAAAAACACCCACAAAGTCTTTTAAGTCATTTGCAACAAGATATTAATCGTTTATTTGAACCTTTTGGATGGTCTACAGAAAGCCAGCTATGGGATGCTTTTTCGACAGAATGGTTCCCTCGTATTGATATCAAAGACATGAATGATAATTATGTCATCCGCGCCGATATCCCCGGCGTCGACCCTAAAGAAATCGAAGTTTCAATGGAAAATAACGTTTTAACAATTAAAGGAGAAAAGGAAACCGAAACTGAAGACAAGAAAGAGGATTTTTTAAGAGTCGAGCGCACTAAAGGGGCTTTTATTCGTCGTTTCAGCCTTCCAGAATCTGTAAACGCCGAAAAGATTAAAGCAAAAAGCAAACATGGCGTATTAGAAATCTCCATCCCCAAAATGAAACGCTCTGGAATGCAGAAAATACAAATTGAAAACGAAAATAATAATTAAAATTAAATGGTTATTTAACAATATTCATTCACTATAATAGTGTAAGGAAGGAGGGATTTATTTAATTTCAGGAAGCGTAATTAGTTGGATCGCTGTGGTTCTCTTACTTATTGGGGGGTTAAATATTTGACCATATAATAGCTTTTTTACGAACCATTTATGTCCTTATTATATATTGTATTAGCTGCTATATTATGGTTTATTTTCCATCTCACACGAAAGTAAGAAATCCAGTAACCTTCTTGCTCGTGCAAGAATAAATGGGGTTAGAATTTTCTGACCCCATTTCATCCCGATATAGTAACAATCACTCGACGGCAAAAATTACTACACGATGTTCCCAAAAATAAATGCCTTGCCAGGTACCTCTAGAGCAAGCTTATTTGTCTTGAATCCGAAAGGTAAGGCTTGTTTAAGTTAGAACACTGCACAAATACAACCGGTATATCATCAGACCCTTCTTCGATATGTTTAAAAATGGCGTCTCCATCAAGAATAAAGCACACCATAAATCTCTCCAAATCTTTGCGAACAGTGAGATCCACATTTCCACAAACAATAAGCGATCCACTCATATGCTGAATAAATAAATGACACAATCTTTGTTTACACTCCGAACTTCGAACAACGTCATCGACGGAATCCGTAATATCGATCGTTTCTCGCCCTTTCTTTTGGAAATTCAAAATTTTTTGGTGAATCACTGATTGCAAAACCTTATTCATCCCTTGACGCAAATTTTGGATTTTAAAAAGCTACTACTCGTCGAGCCAGTCCCGCCTTTTTCATCGACTCTACTACTTCGTCTAAATCTTTGTAGGCGCCAGGCACTTCTTCTGCTACTCCGCGCAGAGTACAACTACGTATAGTAATACCTTAATGCTTGGCGACGGCTCATCGAGCGATCTACCCCATGACTAGCGGATGAAAAAGCTTTATTCTCATTTTCGGAATTATTTACCAATAGATAAGAAACCGTGTTCATGCTTTCCCCAATAATTACCGGCTGGCCAATTTCTCGATATTCTGCAGGAAGTTGTTTTTTCCCTGGTCAAAACGCTCGTTTTTTCCCTTTATGGTAGATAAAAAGTGAGCATTTTACCATCCACCTCGTGTTCTTCTTTTTTTACAGGTATTATGTGAAACATTGTACAGCGTTTCAATGCAAGTTCCTGGAATTACTTCATCAAAAACTTCACATGTGAGATCAGTTAATATTTGGAGATTAGCCAGAAGGCAAAACAACCCCCAAATATTTTGTCTCCTTTGCTAAGCTCACCAAAATAATCACTTCCAATTTTGATACCATAAGCCTTGAGATCCACAATGGATGGAAATAAGGATTTGCCCTCCTCAAAAAGGCGATAAGCTTTAGCTGCCTGTTTTATCCAAAATTTTATGGACGAGCTGTATTGATTGAGCTGTATTTCTAAATAATGGTTTCTAGAACCTAAGGTCCCCATTTCATTGTATTGGCGTTTTTTGCTAGCTCAAAAACATTCTTGGGAATGGGTCCCTTCATTTGGTCTTGCTCTTCTACGAAAAGTAAATCTTCTTCTATCCCACAAAAGCCTCGCTTGACCGTCCAGTGAACCCCCACTCTTAAGACCTCCCTCCATCCACTCAAAAAGGCGAGAGTTTTAAACGACCACCCACTCCGACATCTGTTGGAATCGTCTGATAAAGGGCTTCTGCTAGTAGTTTGTTCTCGATACTCTTTTAATCCCTTCCAGGTTAAATCCGTTTGCAAGCAACCGATTCCACAAGAAATATCGAATCCCACGCTGCCCGCGTAAATAAATTCCTCCCTGCTGAAGTGAAGGTCAAAAGCAGTGACACCCCAAAAGGAAGCTATAGCCACAATAGGCGCGTCCGGCATTGGCCATGGCCACGCGTTAACTAACTCGGGCAATTGAGCCATGTTGGTTATTTGTTCAAGCACTTTATCGTCCATTACTCGAATAAGAGATTCACTACCATAGATTCGAATAGGCACAGACAAGTTCCTTTGCTCGCACAAGATCCAGCAGTAATCATTGATTTTTTTAAGTTGGTTGATATCCATCACTAGATATTATAGTCAGCCAGATAATTTACAACCTCAAACATCAACGACGTATTTTGCTTCCCATTGGCTATTTTCTTTCTTTACCGAAAGCATGGTTAATCTAGCTCCCTTCACTTCGGTCCCCCGAACCGTTTCTTCCGTCCATTTTTCTCCAACACCTTTAGATTTCCAATATTCCCCCTGATGACTAAGCTCAAAATGAGAAAATATCAGATTGTTTGCTCGCGCTTCGGCGACCAATCGATTAAGCCAAGTCAACAAAGCAATTTAGGAATCGCTTTCATTAAATTGAATAGGAACTAATTTTTTTTTAATTTGTGACAAGTCATCAACCATGATGGCAAAGAGAGCCTCAGCAGTGTTGATAAAGACCTATTCAATCATTTTACCTTGACCGATATGCCGATATCCGCTTCATGGTCGAAATAATTATTCTCAGTTATTGGAATCGAGAAATTCCTTTCGGGGAATTGCTATCATCGTTTCAAGATCTCCAAAACGACAACCTTCTTCGATTAAATCCGCATAAAGTTCACCATTTAAGCCCGGTTTCATGTTGAATAATTCGCGCTAAAAAATCCTGCGCTATTCCATTCACCTTCTCCCCATCCGGAAGATAAGTTTCGTAATGTATCACATTCCAGCGAAAAATCTCGCCCATTTTTCCGGTACCGAATAATAATCCTCCCAATCTTTCGTTTTCCCTTCTTCTTTAATGGCTTTATAGCTCCGATTAATCCAAACCGTTAATGGTAAAGTATTATAAAAATCCTTATGAACGATTTTTGCTTCTTCGAGAATTTGTATCAGAAAAATGCACAGCGGAATACCAACCCGGGTCGCGGCTAATACCGTAGGCTTGCCATTAGGGCTTTCCAATGACTTTATAAAAGTCTTAAGGTCTTGGATAATTTGTTTGACTTGATCCGGCAAAGGAAAAATTACCGACTCCGCCGAAATGTGTAATATATCATGCTGTGGCTGATCAATAGTAACAATATTAATACTAAAAGTATAATTAAATAAGATTTTCCTCGAAAGATTAAATTTTGAAATTTTTTAATGCGAAATTATTCATTCCCGTATTCCATCAAAATTTATGATTAAGAAATAATTAAATTAAAAATAGCTGTAAAATTATAAGGTTTCGTTAATAAATATCAATAAAAAATTATGAGCTGTTCGGTACGAAACTTTTTCAGGGCTCATCCCAAAAATTACATTGACTAACTCGTCTATTGAGTATTTCCTGGAATCTATTTTCGATCTACACGGTTCCTCAAATGATTTACGACCTTACTGGTGATAACACGGCTTGGGTCTGGAAGCAACTACAAAAAACTTATGGTCACGTTTCTTTTATCGACAAAGGTTCTAAAACACTTCATGCACAACTTGATTCAGTCCATCCAATTTGCCATTGATATTAGTTATGAAAAATATACTTGGGTAAAGAGCTTGTTATTGGAAGAAAATAACTTCGAATTAGGAAGAATATTTTTAAAGCAAAAAGAAGAGATCGCATGGGCAATAACCATTTGGGGAAAGTGCCTCCAACAGTTCTGACATATTTTCTAGCTCAACGTGAAATTTGTTGAGTCTATTGTATTATTCTCACGCGTGAATTAGAAAATATTTCTTTTGATTAAAAAGAAGAAAACACTAAAATAGTAAACCAACTACTGAATTTTTTTATCTTCGTTCTTGATAAAGAAACTCAAGCTCAGGTATCAAAAGTGTTAACTTATTATTACCTATTTCCTAAAGACATCACCGAAATTTTTGACCGAGCTAATGCCAGCCGCTCAGAAGGAAAATATAAATTAAGTTAATTTTTACTATTATCAAGTTATTCAACTGGTTGAGAGTTTAAGTGGTTAATCCTTTAAGTGGTCAATCAATAGAAACGATATCTGAGAAAGAAGATCCAGAAGAGTTGAAGCTTATCTCCATATACTGATGTGCACGCTTGTTATGCGAATTTTCTGACACTGCAGAAAATAGCAAACAAATATTCTTAATAGAACAAGCTTCGACTATTACTGAAAGGATTATTCAGGAGGTTAACTCGGAAAAAATTGAAGGATATGGCGGTTCAGTTCAATCAAAGAAAATGGGCTTAGTTTAAAAGAGATGATTGAAACAATTAAGGAAACCAACTACGCTCAGACATTAATAAGTCGGAATATTCATAAAAGCCGAAGGGATAAATTAATTAATTCAAAAAAGGGAATAACATGCCTTCTGAAATACAGCTGTACTTATCATCTTATCCTTTTTAAGGAAGTGATGATGATTCAAAAACATCTCTTGTTCGAATTAGTAACTTTATTAGGAAAGTGATTAAAGGCAAAACATCCAGTGAAATTATTCCTATCATACTGTCAAAATAAACGGCAATAAATTTCAATATCAGCTAAACTATCCTATTCAATTTCTTCATTTAGAATCTCCAGACAAACTCACTCCTCAACAAAAAGACCTGTTACATCGTCTTATAAAACAAACTCAGAGACGAAATGCTTTCTAAAATAAATAAATTTCATCTGCTACCTTATACATTATATAAACTCATCGACAATCTAACAATCTAGAAGCGTATGTCGTCATTTCTCATGAAATTGACACCCCAGGCGAGCTAAACCCCCTTTTTCAGTTGGATAATCAACCACTCTGGCACTATGCCATACTAGCTGAAAAAGCGATTTACTCATGCCCTTAACGAAAGAACGACTCTAAGCCAAGCACTCATAAATTGAGAATTATTGTTAAATAGCCCCTTCCTGGATATGCTTTCGATTATAGTTCATTTACTTTGAATAAAAATAATCCTGACGATTCAATAATTAAGGAATAAAATATTATACGTGCTGTTTATTATTCTCCAGTCTGTTTCGTTGATGACAAAAATACTTTTCAGTATCAGAAAAAAGAGCATAATAAACTCCTATATATAAAAATCGGGTCAAAAAATAGAAAGAGAAAAAAGAGAACAACTGATTTCTGACTTGCTTTATATCTCTACAGAGGCTAACACAGAATTAGTTCCACACGAGTCCATAGTCATTAGCAATCAAAATGAGGTGAGCGAAGTTAGAATCGTATAAGCCCATTTAGTAAAGTAAAGCTTTAGGAACCTATAGTTTTAAAAAAATTAATTACAGCGAAGTTTTAGGCATCATGATAGATAGGATCGCAGCCCTAGGGGAGCTCTATTCGAAAACGAAAACCGTAATACCTACTCTAATGCACGGAGACTTACATAACAGTAACCTTCTTTATGAACGAAATGCGCGTTCTAATAAGCTGAATATTAGAGTATTCAACTTTAACGCTTTAGAAAAAGTGAGATCGAAAGAGGCCCTTACGGAGCTTCATCTAGCCACCATAAGATTGCAAAGAAAGCCTTTTGAAAATACGTTCTTCTCACTTTCCCTCTGAAGTTAAGAAACATAAAATAAGAACATTGAAGCGAGACTATCTCAACTTAAAAATTCAGCTTGGATTTTTTCTTTATGAATTTTTAGAAATTCAAGCTAAAATTAGCAGCTGGAGAAGCTGAAGAAACAATTAAGCCACTGATAGACAAAATTACAACAATTGACATAAGACTATCCGTTTATTGAGCTTCACAATCTCACTTTAGAAGATATTTTTGAACTCGAAAGATTCGTGTTTCTATTCCCTCACCTTCAAAAGAATAAGGAATTAGAATGCAATCCTCTTTTCGAACTAATTAATTTAATTTCAAAATATAACGACCTCAATGAAGCTAAAAACCATCTTGAACAATTAAGAACATTAATTTAATCACTGAAAGAAAAAGGAGTTGACCTATCTCTTTCAACTTAAACTCTTGACCAAGATAAAAATTTATTTCAATCTTGTAAGAAATATATGGCCTATGATATCGAATTTACAGAAGTTCTAAATCGTGATTTAGACATTTGCAAATTAAAATTAATATTCGATCAGCTCTTATCAAACTGTTAAAAGCCAAAATTTTCTATCGAGAATAATCCTTACCAAGACAGTTTTGGCCAAGTGCAGTACCCTATTCATCTAATGGAAAAAAGACCAAATAGTAAATTTGGATAAAGTCCAATTTATCTTTTGTTCCACCTTGTCAAGACAATTAAAAACGGACCTGATAAAAATGTTTGATATAATTCAATCAGATACCCAAACCCTCGAATCCTTAAAAAAACGTTAAAAGGAAAATAGTCTAAAAAAAGTAGCTTCAGAAAATTTGCATCAAATTTACAATGAACAATTAAATAAAATTAATCAAACAATACCCGCAATTGCATCTCTTCTGGAAAAAAAATTCAGATTATCAAAATCGTCCTGAAGAGCCCTCTGCTGAGGAAATTACAATCGTACTAAATGATATCAGGTCCAGAAAAACAATACGATAAAATTTATTATAGTGTTGACCAGCGCTACCAAAGATTATTCTATTTTAGACGATAGACTTTTTAGTTCGAAATTTATTTCCGATATCTTAACTCGTCCCTTAAGTATTGTTCTTACCTCCATCCGATGGGTATTTAAAGCTAACACCAATAATTAGTCGCAAAGCTTTTAAGTGCAAGCGCCCCCCATTCCTGGAATTAAAAAAAGAAATTTGTCAACATCTAGAAACTCTTCTCCAAGAAAGTTAAACTTTATCTCTTAACGTGCTTAAATTTTCTTAATAATTTTTCTTATCTCAATAAAAATAATTTAATTTTAATTATTATTATTGAACAATCTATCCGATAATATTGTAAATTATTTTTCTACCATTGGAGGTCCCATGTCTCACGAGTCTCAAAATTCTTCACATAACGAAGACTCTCAACAGCCTTTTTACAAAATTCAGAAGTGGAGTTGAGCACTCCTTCAAATGGTGGGTGCTTGCTATTCAAAGCCCAACTCTGCACACTTTTCTGGGTACCCAAACGTCCTAGCGATGAAAATCGAAGACTAGCCCGAGGCCATCACAACCTTAACTTAATGTAGATCCAGAACGTGCAGCCCCTATCAATAAATGCTGTGAAGATCCTACTCAAGACATCAATCCTTGGATGATAAGAATCTACGACTTTTTCGCTGATTTAGCTGTCATTATCGAACGTGCTTATAGTGGCTTTTTTTATGGCTATCCAAAAATCAATACCGATATGGATATGGGTCTTATTAAAGAATTTGGCGGCCACCCGGAAAAAGATTCTTGGATGCCTATTGTTAATTGGGTCCTGACTAGCGTATTTGGTATTGCTGTTTCAGCCAATCTCGTTCATGATTTTATGGCCGTCGATCCGACTGAAGACGTTTTTGCTGCTGACATCCAAACAAATCTTGGAAGAAATAGATGCGATTTGCATCGCTGCTTTAGACGATAACAACTTAAGAACATTAATTCCCACCCATACTATAGTTTCAGTAGTGCTTGGAACTATTTATTATGATTTTATTACCCGCGATAAATTTAAATCCACGCTGTGGAGTTTATCACTCGCGTCTTTGAAAATCTCTCTGACAAAAAAGCGTGGGAGGAAGAATTTATCTATAATATTCTTAAATTTACCAGCGAGGCATCTGAAGCTCTTTTCCCAATCTTTAATAATATAATTAATCGTTCTGTCGCCGACACTTATATTACCTACGACATACTACAAATGTACTCGGAAAAAATATCTAGGAAACCAACATTCGATTCAATCGGTATTGTGGTCGGGCTACCTGCCTTGGCAATTGCTATTACTATGTTGAGTTAACGAACCCAGCGCACAATACGATAATATTTCGATCGCTCCCTAATATTGTTGTGGATACGCAGGGCAATGAGCATCTTCCTGCCCACGATGTTGCTGGTCATACAGTGACAAGAACTTTATTCAGCTTAAATCGCTCTATTTGCGTTTCCGGTTTAATAACCTATGTGCTCTTAGACCAACATACTATAAAAGCAGCTGTAGCAAGTACGGTTACCGGGATTTTGACATTAGGCCACGGCTTTACACGCTAAGGCTCAAAAAAATAAAATCTAATAATGCGCAAAGACAGCCTGTTGTATATACCCCTGAAGAATTATCTAACATGACCTCGGAACAATTATTCGATGCGATGCTATAACTAAATTCGATGCTATAACTAAACTGGCTGTTAATGATGGTCCAAGAGTTTAAAAATTCGTAACAGTAATTAATGTGTTGGCTTTAGTGGCACGCCAAGTTGGGTTTATCCGATTTTTGTGGACACTCTTTCAGTACCAGACTTACCGCTTAAGGAAAGGAAATGATAAATTTACCTGCTTTGGGTATTTTATTTCAACGACCTTGCATTTTATTGTAAAGAGGTACTAGATGCTTGGAGTCAACATTTAACACGCCGCAGGATTTGTAGAATAGTAATAAGGAGAAGAATAATTACCACGACACACATTAGATCTCAAAAAAGCTAATACACCTTCCTTCTGACTAGCTAAATCGGATTGGAATCCTGATTTTCTGAAAAGCGATTGCTGTGAATGGAGATGAACTCCCCACAATGAGCTACGGAAGCACAGGAAAATAGAATACCCCCAATTCCAGGGAATGGGGGTATCTTTATCTGAGAAGGAAGCATTACTAATACCTCACTCAAGAGCTGGACCTCTAATATTTTCAATTATGGCTCCAAAGATTGCAAAATAAAATTCAACGCTTTAATGAAGGGAGGAAGTCCCCAGCGGGGAACTCCTAGCAGGGAAAACCAAATCCAGCCCCAGCGCCGCTCTCTCTAAAGAAGAATCAGAGTTAATAGGAACAACTTGTATCATTAGGCCTACGTGTGTTTAATATTTTAGATAACTGCAGAGGTGAGCTTTAAACAGGCAGCTGAATTTTGGGGAGAAGCATCCCTATTGTCTTACTCTCATGTGTGCGTTTTTTCTTTAATCACTACCCCTACGATAGCAAAACTGATTTCTTATCCTGAAAATTCGAGAGTTCCAGGACAAGCGGTTGCTGCTGCTTATTTCATACATTCGACTGCTCAATTTCTAGGAATAATTTTGTCCTTGACTCAGCAAATAATTCAACTTAACCTGACATGATTTTCCTTCTTAAACTCATTTCCAAGTATGATGTGTATACTTACAACCGCGTACTTTGGTGTAAGAACTGCTCAGCTATCTGGACGGTATCAAGATTTTATCGATAATTTCCCTCAGGAGTAAGCAACACAATCTCTATTAATTGCTTTTCAAAATCCACATCGAACAACTTATATTATTTGCAAGACATTAATTTTAATGAGTAGAGCAAACACTTTACTTTATTCTCTGACAACCAGAGTATTAGAAAATCTGCTTCATTATGGATCCCTATTTTCCGATCAATTAGAAAAGGCTGTTAAAAAGGTTCCTGAGGAATGGTGGACCCACTTAGCGACATTTTCATAACGCTTTTCTCATTCTGTTTTTCCTTTTTCAGAATGACCTAATCCTGAAAATAGTAATGCAGTTCTTATGGAATATGCCCTACTCTCCAATGTCTAATGAGCTTAATTAGCATTAAAGCGCTCGGTAAATTAACTCAACGTTTACCTACGTTTATTCAATTGAAAATAGTGTTACGACTATCCCTACTTACTGTCGGAAACCGATCGCGCTTAGTATTACAGCCGAGTCGCTTATCTTCGATTAGTATCTCGTTGCAATTCAGAAAAAAATATCGATTTAAGATATTTTTATTGAGTTCAAGAAGAATTAGAGAACGCCATTTATGCCTATGGCCGTGTTCGATCTACCTTCTCTTACTTTAAAAAAGCTAAACAAAACATTAAATAATGCAAAATAAAAAATTGGATTCGTTCACAGAATTCGGATGCTCTGGATTCAGCGCCCATCATATCATTACCATACCGCCATCTAGATTTGGAAGAATTAAAAAACATGGCATCCTTTTATAAAGCGGATGAAAAAGAGAAGAAAATAGCTTTCTCTTATCTTTATTATTGACTAGTGGTTGATACTCTGGAAAAAAATCAGGAATTTCCAAGTCACCACTTATCAATCAGCTGAGACTAAAAACTATTTCCGTTCGATTTATAATTGTAGATTCATGTTCGAATGTTTCGCTAAAACAGTAAAAAACAAAAAATCAAAATTAAGCTTTTAGATCAAATAAAAACTTACTATGAGATCGTTCAGAAAAATGTGGGAACGATAACGACAAATGACTGAAATGAAAGCTTGCTCTCAAAGCAAGCAAAAAAACGTTTTCATCAAATAGCTTCCAAGATAAAATCTACTCAAGCTAAATTAGATCCTAGCGCGAGGATGGATCGAGCATCCTGCAGGATATAAATTATTTAAAATTGGCTTTTTAATTATGAGGTTTTCATGACGTCCCTTCCCATTCGCAAAACCGTTTGGATTCTAGCGCCAATGGTAATGGCCCTAGCATTGGCAATGGATTTTTATTTACCCGCCGTTCCCAGCATGTCGACGTTGTTCCACGTGTCGGCAGGAAAAATGCAACTTACCCTAAGCCTTTTTATGCTGACTTGTGGCCTGGTTCAACTCATCATTGGACCCTTAGCCGATCAATTATACGGGCTCCGGCCAATTAGTTTCCTTTCTATTGCAATTTTTACGCTAGGATCGCTTCTTTATGCGACTGCCAGATCGACTCCACAACTAATTCTCTATCGTATCACTCAAGCTATTGAATCCGTTGGAATGCTCGTTGTAGGCTTTACTATTGTTCGGGATCGTTATCATGGCAAAAAAAGTGGTAAGACCTATAAGTATTTAAATGGCATTATTGCTTTCTCTCCCATGTTCGTGCCCTTTCTGGGAAGTTATTTGGATGTCCATTTTGGTTAGCTAGCTACTTTCCTTTTTTATTAATCATTTCTTTATCAGCCGTTTTAAGTATCTTACTGACTGTACCGGAATCATTACCCAAAAACAAAAGGGTTCCGCTAAATACCAATTTATTAACCGAATTTTTTCAATTATACCTTCGCTACCGCTATGGGCCTGAGCTATCTTTTTATCTTCTGCTCAATTTCACTATACATCATCCGGCTGCTTGAAATTCTTGAGTTAAATTACGGTTATTATTTCGCTTTTATGGGAATATCCTTTTTCATCAGTAGCTTACTCTCAGTCTATTTTGTCGGGAAAATTGGTATCTACAAAACAGTTACTTTAGGATTTTTTATTTCACTGCTTGGTGAAATAGTAATGACTGTTTGATATTTTAGTGTCGGCCTGACAATTGATGGTTTTATTTGGCCGATGCTTTTAATTGGTATGGACGGAACCTTTGGCCTTGAGGCTGGTAGTAGCAATGCAATGGAAGCCTTTGGTGATACTGCTGGTGCAGCAGTTGCTTTAAGTAGTTCTTTTCGATTTTTGTTTTCCTCTATCGTTGGCATGGTGGTTATTACCAAAAATATTTCATCCAATTTGCCTTTGGCGTTATCTGCTGTTTTATTTGGTATAGTTGGATTAATCTTATTTTTAAATCAAAGAAAACCATTGATTATTATTCATCGAAAAGCCTTATAAAATTTAAAATTAATTTGTTAGCCCTCAAAAAAAGCTTGCTTTTCTTTGAACTAGAACGAAGGAATTCGAATAATTTCTATTTTCTTTAACGCTTGAGTAATAAGTACTTCTGTTGGCAATAATTTTTCTGTTTCTGAAATTTCTTCTTCTTTGGCTTTTGTCTCTGTATTTTTAGAAGTGAATAAACTACAACAATCTTCATAAGGACGTTTAGAAATTCGAAAGTATCAATTTTTTCCGTTCGATCAATTATCTCTTGCTTATAAAAACTAATTAAAGGCCTCAGGATAGGCAAATTGCCCACTTTATTAATAACAGCGATGTTTTGAATGGTTTGACTGGCTACCTGTCCTAAATTTTCACCAGTAATAAGCGCTTGATAAGAAGGCGTTGAAAGTTTTTTCGCAATATGAATCATAAACTGACGATAAATAATCGTCCATGTGGATTCTGGTAGCTTTTGTTAACTGACTCCTGAACTTTGGTAAAATGAGGAATATATAAATTTATTTCTCACAATTTTCATTGCGTTAGTACACGAGCAAGATCGACAACTTTTTATTTTCCTTTTTCGCCCGTGTAAGAAAAACTGTGAAAGTAGACAGCGTCAATCATCATTCCGCGTTTCAATAAAGTCTAAGCCTGCCACAGGGCTATCAATCCCCCCTGGATAAAACAAGCAAACCACGGCCAGCAACACCAACCAGAAAGCCTTCTGACCCTCTCACATAATCAAAATTGGTGTATCCAAATACTCCTTCTTTATGTACTTCAATAAAAATAGTTAATTGAGGTCAGTTAAGATCGACCTTCAACATAGGAAAACGTTGTAGAACCTTTGTACCTATTTCTCTATTAATTTCTATAGAATCTGAAGGAAAGATTTTAAAAGAACGTCAGGCATCGACGCAAAAAGTTAAAGTCTGAATATTAAGTTTTCCAAAATGCGAAATCATTATCTCTGCAATTTCATTCAAATTACTATTAAGTGGTAAGCGAAAAGATTGAGAAAACGCTACTATTCCAAAAATTCGCTTCAATTCTTCTCGATAATACGAGAGCATTTTATCTTCTACTAAATTCAAATAAAGCTATCTACGTTCTTTTTCTAAAACTCTTTCCTCAGTCCCAGTGGCCAAACGAATATTTTCAAGCAGAGATGATTCGAAAATATGACGATTTTTTTCGCTTAAGCGCAATTTCACCGTATTTAATTAAAATTACCTTTTTCATTTTTATTCGACAATCAAGCGAAAATTATCAATTATCGATTTAATACTTTCCACGGTATAGAAAATTTCATCCTAAGTAGTATAAAAAGAAAAACTAAATCTAATTGCGGATTGTATTCACCTAGGCGATAAACCAATTGTTTTTAAGATGTGACTCGGCTTACGTTTTGTCCCTCTACATGCTGAACCAGCTGACACATAAATTCCTTTTTTTCGAGAGAATGCATTATTACCTCTGAAGGGATCAAACCAAAGGAAAAATTCAAAGTATTTTCAAGCGTCTCCGCAGGAGAATTAATCATTATTTGTAGAATTTTTTTAATTCTTCTAGGAAATAGGGTCTTAAATCTTACAAATGCTTTTGAGTCGTTTCAACCTTGGATAAGCAAGTTTAGCCTCTTCAGCTAATCCCACGATATCGAGAACATTTTCAGTTCCCGAGCGTAAACCAAACTCTTGTTCTCCCTCCGGTGATCAAGGGTTGAATCGGTATTTTTTTCTTTCACATAAAGAGCGCTACTCCCTTTCAGGCTGTGAAACTTGTGGTCACTAATGGAATACAAATCAATATTCAAGATATCTACTTCCCGATTGCCAAATGCTTGAGTCCCGTCTACAAAAAAAAGAATGTCTTTGCGCTTCACCTTTATTACTTTAGCGATCTACCTCCACCGGATTAATGGTTGCTAATTCATTGTTAACATGCATGATGGCTACTAAAAAGGTATCCAGCTTTATCGTTTCGATCACCGATTCCGGCGAAACTTTGCCGTTAGAGTCGATCCGTGTGAAATCAACAGTCACCCCCCCTTTTTGTTCAAATTGTTTCAAAGTGGTTAAAACAGAATGATGCTCTATCGGTGTTGTGACAATGTGAGTCCCGTGTCACTCCGTAGCCTCAATCGCTCCCTTAACCGATAAATTGACACTTTCCCTGCCAACCACCGGAGGGTAAAAATAATTTCTTGCTCTTTGGAGCGCAACAATGCACTGAAACAGCGACGTGCCTCATTTATAGCCCTCCCTGCGTCGATCCCTCTGCGATGAAGACTAGAGGAATTTCCGTAACTCTTTAAAAAAAATGAAAAATTTTTTCAGAAACTTCTGGGGCCACTGGCGTTGTTGCGTTATTATCCAGATACACTTCAAATATAAGTAGATTATACTAGAAAGCCTTGTTCCCCGATAATTTACTTAAAAATTTGGGGAGGTCTCTACGGAAGAACGTTACAAGCACGCGATATTTATATCTTTTTTCAGGATTATGTCGTATAATACTAAAGCCGAGCATAGATTCGTTTGGGTTTTTTTCTGTGACAGTTCCTGACATTCTTGCAAAAGCATTTCTATTTCTATAACCGAAGGAAAATGACGATGAGTCAAAATAAAGTCTATGTAGGGAGCTTGTCATATAATGTGACAGCTGATGATCTTCAATCTTTTTTCGGGCAATATGGCGATATCGAAGAAACCAGATTAATTACGGACCGCGAAACGGGCCAATCTAAGGGCTTTGCTTTTATCACCTATGCGAACCAAAATGGAGCGCAAGCTGCCTTGGTTGCCAACGGCGTTGAGCTACAAGGCCGTAAAATCCGAGTCAACATTGCACGAGATAATAACAGTAATGGTAGCGGTCGCCGACGTGAAGGTAGTGGACGCGACGGTGGAGGCCGACGAGGTCGATTCTAAATATCACTGCGAGCGAAGCGAGGAACTACTTCGCTTCGCTCAAAAGCCACAAAGATTTCCAAAGACTTCAACAGCAAGTTATTAATACTCTAAAAGTCACTAGTTAAAATAGTTTCTGGTGCTTGTGTAAATGCTTTCCTGTAAATCTTCTCGATATTTTTGAATTAAAAATCGAGTGCGTTCTTCTGTGAATTCAATGTGACATTGCAAACCATACACTCGCTCGTTGAATCGGACGATTTATCTCGGGTATCCTCTGCTGCTTTTTGCTAAAATTACAGCCCCTTCTGGTAATCTCATCATGTCTTTATGCCAATGCATACTTAAAAATGACTTCAGAAAATGCGGAAAATATGATCTTTTTCCCTTTTTTTCTGGGCTACGCAAAGGCATAGATCCCAAAGCTACGCTGAATTAACTGGCTACCCTAAACAAATTCCTAAATTAGACCTCCCTACTTAGTTTGCTGATTGGACCAGCTCATCTCTTTGTAGGTAATGATAGAGATGATATACGCAGGCACTGCAGACCGCCCATGAGAATAAGAAAGTCAAAAGTTTCTGGAGTAGGCAAACATTCACCCGCGTAACTTTGAGTACGTGAAAACACATAGTTTTTCGCTGCAACCCAATTGTCAGTCGTCCCCGAAACCTTCATAAGGGGCATGTGAAATTATCTGAATACACATGAGTTCATTTTAACATAGAAAGGTTTCTTCTAAATACAGCTATAAAGTCTTCACCCAATGTAGGTTCTGGCAGATAGTTTTAGTAGCTTCATCAAAGAATATGAGAATAACCATTAGTTTGCGAAAAATTTCCATTACTTAACAAATACGAACGTTCCGTTGTCTCATGTGGCTCATAGTTTGTACGTGGCCTTTTAAAAAGGCCTGCATTTAATAAACTCGAATAAAAAATTCGAATAAATGTTTTGAAGATGCGCCGTAAAGGTAGAATTAGAAGTTTCTCCCGCTACTAAAATTTCTTCTAGTTCTTCTTTGCGAGTTGAAGTTTTATTTTCATTCTGATCAAATACTTCTTTCTGCTGACTGTTGTTCCCAAAAAAGTGCTTTAATAAGTTCTTCACCGTTGGCTGTAACTTCAACGTCCAAGCCGAATAGCTGTTGAGTTATTGCCAACAAAATTTGGATAAAAATCGCTAGATAAATAAGATCCAACATTTTTAACACACTGGCTTCAATATCGAGAAAAATAAACTCAACTTTATTTTTATCTCTCGTCAGCATTCGAGAAAATAATTTCCAAAAACCATTGGTAACAAAACTAACCGAAAAAGATTAGCAACTGCACTAAAAAATAAAGTTCACCAATAAGAAATAGAACTCGATAGAATAGGTAAATTTGTTTGATTTAAGTATAAAGCCGTGCCACAGATATAAGACTAACTAACACCTTTGGCAGAAAAATAATTAATTTAATCTATTCAGGAACACTTGTTCTATTATTCCAGGTTGACTTGATATAATGACTATAATCTTTCAAACTGCTCCACGAATCCGTCATCATTTGTAAAAAAAATTAAGTTCTCTAGGTTCTCTCAATTGCTTACAAATATATTGCACAAGCTTTTCCAATGTCACGCCGTAAATATCATCCACTAAACTTCGCGCCACATAAAGATATAACATTAAAAATGAAAGTACGACAAGACCTTTAAATACCTAAGATTTTTCTTCATACTGAACTACATGAGCCCTAATAGTTTTAGGCGTATTAGCAATATAGTCTACTAGCGTTAAAGTCATACAGACTTGGCCAATAAGAAAAACGCTTTTTTGCAATACCTTATTGAAGGTATTATAATCTTTTTCTTGATTGTATATTTTTTTGTGTAGCGATCTAAAATCCATTATTTTTAAAAATAAATTCATTGCTTCTTCAGAGCTTTTTTTTGATTTTTTTATAATTTATAGATTTCTTTAATCTGCTCTTAATCCAATAAAGACCTTTGATGAATATTTTTTTTGAATACAGAAGAAAGCAATTTCTTAAAATTTTCTAATACTTTAGTTGCAACTTCAAGATCACGATAGAGTTTCCATTCTTCATCTACATAAGGTATAACTGGATAAATAGGAAAAATATTATTAGCTATTAATTTAACTAACAATATTCACAACTTTTCACTTCCAGTCCAATGTAATGTGAAATAAGTAAAAGCTACTATCAACACTTTCTTCATACCTTTCTTTTCCATCCAGGGAATGAAAGAAAACGTGAAAGAAAAATTAGCAGAAAGTGTCCATGAAAAAAATAAGAGCTAAAGATTTTTTTAAATCCGTGCAAAAGTTTATGTCTAAGGCGAGGATCTAAATTTTCTAACATATCTCGATCAAAAAAATTTTTATTCTGCAAAGGAAGTTCTACCGCAGAACCCATGATTTTCTCAAAGAAATCAGAGAGAAAATAACCATTCAATATAGTATTTAATACAAATCCGCTGTACGCGGCAAACATTGGATCCTGCATAAGTGCCGACAACTGTATTAGCTTTACCCCTTCATTTAAAGTGGTTAGAAAAAATTGAGAGGCAAGAACACTAATTAGATGGGCCAAGATTTTAGTTTCGATTCCTTTAGTTAGGAATCTTCTAAATTCTTTATTAAAATCAGTTTGTAACAGCATAAGAAAAGAATTTAGGCTCGGAGAATTAGTAGCCGAAACTGCTACGTGTGGAATTACTTCTTTGTGAGATAAAGATACTTGTTCTTCACTCTCATGTAGACTACCGTTCTGAGCTTCCTTAAATTGGGGGATAAAATATTTACTTACATGGGATTTAGAAACGAAGCTGGAAGCATTATTTTTTGGATAAGTTTCAAAATATTCTTGTTCCATCTGCCATAGACCATTCACAATCTCTGCAGAAACGTTTTTACAACTTGTCCTCCTGATGAGTGAGTTTTAATGGTTAACCACTTTAATTTCATATAGAATTAATAACCTTTTTAGGAAAATTACGGTGCATCTCCTACTGGAACGAATAAATTAATAGCACCTTTACTTGAAGGATAGCTTGCAAGATTTAACCCGCGCCATAACCATAATAACTTAAATTTAATCTTGCGGTAAGGATGCGTACACCCTCTGGAAATACGATAGAAAAGTCTCCTTTTTTCAATAAACTTACAATCTTATTTAATACAGTTTTTGAATTTTACCTAAATAACTAATGAAACGACTAAACAAATTCGACTCATAAAGTTTTGCCAAAGGGATATTCCAAGAAAATCTGGAAAAGCGCACCCAATAATGCCAAAATCGTCAAAAAAAGTTAAATGATTAGCACGGATAAGAATTGGACTCTTATCTTTTTTTAAAAAATTGACGAAATTATTGCCGCACTTCACGCTTATTTTTTTATTTTATACTGACGAATGCGTCAGATATAGAAAGTAAAGATGAAATAAAGCGTCAGAAAATAAAGAAAGGAAAAGCTCGTTGGAAACGTAAACTCAATGTGACTTAATCATCCTATGGTTTTTAACCCTAGACAATTAATTCTTCAAAGTCTATCTAGCCGATAAGTTACCTCTTAAATAGGCATTGATCAACTTTCTATTGGAATCTATTGGAATAGTATTAAAAGTATTAAAACTAGATCCCGTACTTGGCCTATCCAGGAATTATCAGCACTAGCGACGCAGGGTAGCTCCTGCACCTATCTAGAAATTTTATTTTTTTTAATTTATAGTTAAGACTAGTTAAGATGGATTTCTATAAGATCACTTCAATTGACAAAGGAGGCTTTAAAAAAAGGACCCAAGGATTGTGTATAGCCCTAACTAATAGGGAGTTCTTTAATGGCTTTTTCTGAAATGTTAGTTGTGCGCAAACTTCTTCCGAAAGCATTAAAGTCCAAGTTCGAGTAACAGCTCTATCGCACGTTGGTGTTAGAGCAGTAGTTTTTAGTGTCAAGAAACAAAGCAGAGGTTTCCTAAGATACTTAACCACTAAAACTGGCCCTGCTAATGCTACCTATAATTTTGGTTTGCGAACGACGGCTGGCAAAGATGTCAGTTGTAGATCAGTGAAATTGATGAATGACAGCTTATTTGAATTGAACTACAATGGCAAAACCTGCAAACTTAAAAAAGTTATTTCAATGAAAAAATAATAGGAGTCATTTCCTTATTCGATGATTCATTTTACAGCCACCTATACGGACTTCTACCAACTTACTATAGGACAGGTTTATTTCCTGGAAGGAAAAAAAAATCAGGTGGCTGTTTTTGATTATTTTTTTCGTAAATTGCCCTTTAAGGGCGGATACGCTATCTTTTCAGGATTGGAAGATCTGCTCACTATCCTTCAGCAGTTTAAATTTAGCAAAAGAGATATTGATTTTTTATTTCACCAAGGTTTTCATTCCGAATTTCTTCATTATTTAAAAAACTTCCGATTTAATGGCAACGTTTATGCTTCACAGGAGGGGGATCTTATATTCCCCACTCGCCCAGTATTAACCATTGAAGCTCCACTCATTGAAGCTCAAATTATAGAAACGTTGATTTTAAATATTCTAAATTTCCAAACGCTTATCGCTACGAAAGCTAGCCGAATCCGCTATGTGGCGGGAGACAAAAGGCTTATTGATTTTGGATTGCGACGAACAGCCGGATTAGCAGGCTATTATGCCAGCCGCGCTGCGATAGTAGGCGGTTTTGATGCTACCAGCAATGTAATCGCCGGACGTGACTACGCTATTCCAGTTGCAGGAACAATGTCCCATTCTTTCGTACAAAGTTATGACAATGAATTATCGGCCTTTCGTGATTTTGCTGAAAGCCGACCCCAGGATTGTGTTTTATTGGTCGATACCTATGATACGCTAAAAAGCGGCGTGCCAAATGCTATCCAAGTAGGCAAAGAAATGGAGTCACGGGGCCAGCAATTAAAAGGTGTACGGCTGGATAGCGGTGGTCTTAGTTATCTGGCAAAAAAAACACGTAAAATGCTAGATGAAGCCGGTCTTTCTTATGTGAAAATTGTAGCTTCTAATCAGCTCGATGAGTACGTAATTAAAAGCTTATTAGAACAAAAATCACCTATTGATATTTTTGGTGTCGGAACCAAACTTGTTATTGGCGAACCAGATGGTGTTCTAGATGGAGTTTATAAACTCGCTTTTAGTCACAACAAACCTCGTTTCAAACTTTCCGAAACACCTACTAAAATAACATTACCTTACAAAAAGCAGGTGTATCGACTATTAGATAACCAGGGCAGTTTCCTAGGAGCCGATGTTGTTACTTTAGTTGATGAAAAAGATACAGACATCATGTATCACCCTTTTGAATCACTAAAATTCTTTCACATTAAAAATTATAAAAAAGAAGCGCTTCTGCATAAGATAATGGAAAATGGTAAACGATTATCTCCTGCTAAAACGCTCAATGAAATAGCAAAATACAGCCAACATCGCTTAAGTTTGTTGCCAGAAAAATATAAGCGTTTTAATAACCCTCATATTTACAAAGTAGGATTAAGTAGTGAGCTTAATGAGAGACGTAACCATTTAATAGAAGCTTATAAAAAAAATGAAAACTCTAATCATCGTCGACGTTCAAAATAATTTCATGGCTGGAGGTTCTTTGGAAGTTCCTAATGCCGAAGCCATTATCCTGGTTATTGATAAATTACAGCCTCAATTTGATCTGGTAATAGCAACCCAAAATTTGAGATCCTAAAAATCATAAAAGTTTTGCTTCTAACCCATCCAGGAAAAAAGCCTTTTGATAAAATTGTATTGCATGGCCTATAACAAACGCTGTGGCCTGAGTATTGTGTGCAGGAATCAGCAGGTTCGTAATTCCATCCCTAAATTGGAAACAAATTCTATGAAAGTCCTTTTTAGGAAAGGGATAAATCCAGAAATTGATAGTTATAGCGCTTTTTATGATATTGACCATCAAAAAAGCACGAGCCTTTCCGGTTTACCTTAGGGGAAAAAGTAACTGATGTTTATTTTTGTGGCCTCTGTGCAGATATTTGTGTTTATTTCACTATTAAAGACGCGTTGCAAGAAGGTTTTCGGTCCTTTTTAATTGAAAAAGCACCCCCCCTTTAGACGAAAAAGCGTTCCAAGCCATTAAAACGGAATTGTTACATAAACAGGTTAATTTCATAACCGATCTCTAATCTTCTCAGACAGATTTTCAGATTCAGCAGTAGAGTAGATTTAGCATTGCTAGGTGTGGTATCCATCTTTTTACTCTCTTAATCATTGGAGGAGCTAAATTAGAATGAGAATTTTAATAAAAAGGCTCAGCGTGAGGGCCCGGGCTCTATTTATCTTTTTAACAAACGTAATGAACGTGTCTTTCTACGTAACAAGTACGATCGCCCCCATACACTAATCACAATAACGGGTGTAAAATAGACACGACGGCAATCGTAATAATAATGTTCATGGCCCATAGAGGCACCTGCCATCATGCCAATAGCAGTACCAAAGATATGAGTCCAGCAGCTAAAAATTCACCGCTATGATGATAATGATGATAATGATGATAATGATGATAATGATGATAATGATGATAATGATGATAATGATGATAATGATGGGGATGATAGGGTCCCCCATAAGATGGCGTTGCAGCAACAATATTTACGATACCTAAGACCCCAGCTAAAGCAGCGATTAAATTTTTTCTTTTAATTTTGATATCGTTATACTTCTAAAAGGGTAAGGTTACAATCTGGATGAAATATTGCGCTATTCTCAATAGTTGATCAAATTTTACCCTAGCAGAAGGGAGAACGGGCTTCTAACAAATTTTGCTCTCTAGTGTCTGTATTGTATCTACACCTTTTTAAGCCGCCCTTGCCTGCTTTTGCTGACAGGGAAGCTTGTACAGAAATGAAGTCAGCAAAGACCGCTAGGGGTTAGCGGGGGCCAGTGTGAATAGTAACTAGTTGAATGTTAGCAACTAAGACTAATTCACTTCCCAGTTAAGGCACGTTTTGTTGCGGTTGATCAGCCCGCATAACCATAAGATTTTTGGCATTTCGCCAATATATTGGGGAAATTGGAGAATAAACAAAATTTATCCGATGCAAAAAGTAGAGGTTCGAAAACTGTGCATTGAGATTTTTCAATTTTATTTTCATCTGACTATAAACTTCTTGGCGTAAAGCTTGCTCCTTTTCAGCCAAGCTTAGCTCGAAATTGATATTTTAAATCTTATACTGTTGTCCCGCCTAAGAAAGATCTTCAATTTTCTGTCTTAAATTATTAATCAAGGTTAAAGACAATCGTGGGGTGGCTTCCATGCTTAATTCCTCTAATCCGCATTATTGATCCTGTGCCATATTAAAGGAATCAATGTGCCACGTCTTCCCATTACTTAATTCTTCAAGTTTTTTGAGAACTTGGTCTTGGATAACATTAAATTCTTTTTCCTTTTCCTTAGTAGTCGCATTTACAGAAATCCTAACTTCAGCAGAATTAGTGGTCACCCATTTTTTTGTTGCTAATAAAAAAAATGATATTTAAAGTTGATGCGGATTTTCCAGAAACAGCCACTGTATCACTGTATAAAACAAGTTCAAAATAAAAGCAACGGAAATCAAGATTGATTTTTTCAATTTACTCTCCTCCACCCATCTCTTTTATCTGAAAGACAAGTGCTAAGAGTAGTTAATCTAGATGAATAAGATCATTTTCAGTAGATTCAATATACCAAGAAGTATTAAAAAATTCCACTATAGAAATTTACAACCTTCAAGCTGCAGGTTTTTACATTACTTTCCAATGCTCTTTGAAAGATAAGTATCAATATTAGCAAGACGAGATCCAACGTACAGTTATTTACCTTCTGAATATAGAATCCATCATATAATTAGTATATCTGTTTTTTTCTGAGGAAGTTATAAAAAAACACGAGCAGATTTTTGATTTTCTACCCCACGAACCTACTCTTTCAAAGTTAATTCTTCCTTAGAATATAGTGAATTTATTATTTCTGAATAATTTATTCTATCTCTAAAAATCTGCCTCTAAAAAAGTAGGTATCTACCATCTACACATCCCCCCCCCTTTTTTTAGATTTCTTACTAAAAATTTAAAAAAATATTAAATACCACTTTCAGGATAACTATTACCTCTGTACACCAAAAAAATAGAAAAACAGAAATATCGTCGTCCAGAGACTTCACCGCAGGACAACTAAAATGGGTATTTTTTTATTTTTTCCTGTACAAAGACTATTTCATTTCTTAACATTTAAATTTATTTTAATTTTTGGAAATATTACCTAATTTCTTATTTGAATCTCTGATTAAAAATATTAAATTTTTAATTGTAAATAATTATCCTCCTTAAATCATGATCAAAGAACTTGTGAAGGACGAAAGCGCTAATAAAACTCGTTTGATAAAGATGCGGGCAATGAGTTAATTTTTGGGAAAGTTTTGGAAACCATAAAGGGCGAATCAGGTAACTATTGATTATATGGCGCGCCCGGACGGATTCGAACCGCCGACCGCCTGGTTCGTAGCCAGGTACTCTATCCAACTGAGTTACGGGCGCGCGTATTTATAGCTAGCAAGTTTCCTACCTCAGTGCCTCAGGAAGAAACGACCGATTTTACTATAAGTGGCTGCACTGTCAAAGGTTACGACTCCATGATCTGCAACCTATTGATTAGGATTTAGACCCATAATGCGTTAATTCCTGAAGAAGTTTTGACCTTATAAGACCTAAGACGTAAATGCAGCTATACAATTCTTTTTCGGGAATGGGCGAAAGCGCTTCTGTTTTTAACTCTTCTGAAATATGGTTAATTCTCTTTAACATTCTCTGTGCCTTTGAAGTCGGATGGACAGTTTTGCTACGCCAATCTTGAGAATCCGGATGCCACTCCACCCAATTATCTTTTTGTAATCAGTCGATAAGCCGCACCAATGTTGGCCCTTCGATATCCATCTTTTGGGCTAATTCCTTTTAGCCCAACGGAAAAGCTGAACGAGAGAGATTTAATAAAGCTCGCCACTTTGCCTGACTCAAACCCAGCGGACTTAGGAGCTTATCTAACACCTGGCACCAAGCGCGTACGGTTTGGAAAAGAGTCATCAAAAAAAGTTGTGAGTCTATAAGATCAAATTAATAGTAAGCTATTCGATAGTATAACTACTATCTTATTAATTTCGAAAAGGTATCCATCAATAAAATGTCAAAACTTATCAAATCGAAAAAGTATGGCATCGTCGTTCTAATTGTAGCGTTGCTACTCGCTTCTTTTTATGTATTCGCCCGCGGATAAAAAACTGGTCATCTACTCCTTTTCGCCTATTACTGTGGCTAGAGCTGTAATCAAAGCAACACCTATTGAATAGAAAATCCCAGTAAATACTGAGCCTGTTCAATCCGTAGCGATCATGTCGCAGATCTCTGGTATTTTAAAAAATTGATCTTACTCCAGGCCAAACGGTAAGAGCAAGACAGCTTTTATTTGAGATTGACCCTGAGCCTTTCAAAGCTAAATTAGTTCAATCCAAAAAAAGTTTTTTTTAAAAAATCAAGCTCAGTTTAATTACACAAAGATAAATGTTCCTTTAACGGGTAAAACAGGAAATCTCCCCTTCAAAGGTTGAAATTTAATTACAGCAGAAAACGGCCAACCTCTTGTCACGATTAATCAATTAAATCCTGTTTTAGTTAATTTTAATTTACCGTAACAGAAACTTTCTAAGCTGCTCAGTTATCAACGTCTAAACTCAATTATCGTCGAAGTAATTAACGAAAGTGGAGATAAAATTTTAGGAAAAGGTAAATCAACCTTCATAGATAACACTGTAAATTCGAAAACGGGGACTGTGTTTTAAAGGCACCATTGATAATACTCAACAACTCCTATGGCCTTTACAAATGGTCAAGGTAAAATTAATTTTAGCAACAGAAAAATGTCCTCGTTATTCCCAGTTAAGCTATCAAAATCGATGACGAAGGGACTTTTATTTAAATGGTAATGAATGGAAAGGAGGACGGTTGGTTAGAGGATATTGCAACTGTAGAAAACAGTTTTTCTAATGATAAAGCCAACACATGATATAATGGAAAACATTGTCCAGCGGCAACCCAATTCCAACACTGTATCTGTACAAAATATTTTAAAAGAACTCCCTCTCCTTTACAAAAAATTTACTAGGAGGCGCAGAGATTGAAATCCTTTATAATCGTTGTTCCTTCATTAAGGATTCTATAAAAGACGTTTAATTCACTTTACTTTTTTTTTTGCGTTATTGGTTATTGGGGTAATTTTTCTCTTTCTTAATAATTTATTGTCAACCGTAATAGCTATTATGTTTCCACTATCCGTTTCTGTTGTTTCGACCTTTGGATTTATGTATTTATGCGGATTTAGTTTAGATAATCTCTCCTTAATGGGATTAGTGTTAGCTTTAGGATTTATAATTAATGATGCTGTTGTATAGTCTTAGAAAATATTATGCGCCACGTAGAACAAGGACTGGATCGTTTATCGGCGAGTTTAAAAGGTTCTAAAGAAATTGGTTTCACGGTCATAGCAATGACATTATCATTAGTTGCTGTGTTTCTGACTATCTTTTTTTATCGATGGAGTAATCGGCTGTTTCTTCGATGAATTTTCCGCCGTTGTAGGAATTGCTATTTTAATTTCTGGTGTGATTTCATTGACTCTAATCCCGATGCTTTTCAGCCGATTTATATCCTACCTCAGAGTTCCTTCCAAGTAGGCGAAATTTAAAATTTATTTCGATCACATTAAAAGCTGGTATGAACATAGTCTACGCTGGACGATTTCACATATAAAACTAACACTTTTTAGTTCCTTAATTATCCTTATTTTAAAGGGTTTATTATTTCACTTTGTGCTTAAAGGTTTTATTCCTTCAGAAGATACCGATATGGTATTTGGAAACGTTCAAGCTTTGGAAGGAATTAACTTTCCTAATTTTGTTACTCAACAATAAAAAGTTGCTAAAATTATACAGCGCAATCCTAACATCCAGTCATTAGTATCTTCCGTAGGACAAGGCGTAAGCGCTATAAATAGTAGTAATATCAGGCGACTTATTATTCATCTTAAACCAAACGGATCAAAGAAAATTAAATGCGGATCAAATTATTCAACAACTATGTCAGCAATTAAAATCAATTTCTGGGTTGAAAGTGTTTCTAACCAATCCTCATGCTATCAGAATTGGAGGTAAAATAAGTAACAGCAATTACCAATACGTGCTTCAGAGTACCGATTGGGATTCATTAGAAACTAGAAACTGCTGCTTAAAAAATTGCAATCGCAAATAGCTTAATTCAAAGGTGTTCATAGTATAGATTCGGATTTGCAATTAAACAATCCTGAAATGAAATTGCATATATTATTGGACAGAGCAGCGGCTTTAGGCATCACACCAGCACAAATCAAAATAGCCCTATAATCTTGTATATTGAGGGAGAGAAATAAGTAGTATCATGGACGATAAGCGGTGATTACAAGGTCATCATGGATATCGATCCGAGTTATAAAAAGAGTCCCAGCGATATAAATTGATTAAATTTACGGCGCTCCCGTCACGAGTCAAATGGTGCCTTTAAGTACTCTCTCTGTAGTTAAAAAAACAGAAAGCGTAGGTCCATTGTCTATCAGCCATTATGGTTAATTTACCTTCTATCACGCTTTCATTTGACGTCGCTCCGGCTATTTACTAGGCAACATCACACAACAGATTAATACTTTAGCCAAACAAATATTACCTTCCAATGTCTCAGGATCTTTTGTTGGAACCGCTCAAAAATTCCAACAATCACTTACCAGTTTACCTCTGTTATTACTATTTACTATGCTTGTGATCTACATGGTTCTCCTCGCTATTCTCTACGAACATTTTATTAGTCTCATCACCATCTTAACCGCTCTACCATTTGCTTTTGACGCATTACTTTCGCTTTTCGTGCTTCACCACCACGAATTAAATTTTTTAGTTTTATCGGTTTGATTATGCTTGTTGGTTTAACAAAGAAAAATGGAATCATGATGGTTGATTTTGCTTTGGAAGCTAAGCAAAATCAAAATTTATCTGCTAAAGAAGCCAATATTCGATCCTGTTTAATTTGTTTTAGACTGATCATAATGACTACACTAGTTGCTTTGGTAGCTACGATTTCTATCCCGCTTTGGCTCGGCCCGAAGAGAGAGGCGCGTAGTGCCTTAGGAATTGCGGTGGTTGCTGGACTATTTCTTCTTACAACTGATCACCCTGCAAGCAACCCCTGTTTTCTATGTAGTAATGGATAATCTAAGCATCCCATTTCACCAAATCAGAGCAAATCAAAAGAAAGCATTAGAAAATAACCTCATAACAGACGAAATTGATCTGTCTGAAACAAGTCAGGTAAATTAAAGCATATAAACAACAACGATTCCAATGATTTTTTTTAGAATATCAGATAATAGGTCCATTCAAGCTTACGAATTCATCATTACAAATGCCTATCTTGCCCTGAAAGGCGGTGAACATAATCCTGATCTTATATCGAAATCCAGCGATCCCCTCTCTAGCCTTTGTGGGAAAAAGTTTTTAGAGAAAATATTATCCTTCCTTAAAGCTCGAGCACCTTCAATTACTCAGTTAGTTGCCCATGTTGAAGCTTCGCACCGAGCACGAGAGAAACAACGGCGAGTTTCTTGTTTAAGCGCACTTACGGAATTACGTAATGGTTCGCTTCAGTGAGATAGAAACCTATAGTGGTTCCGAACTGCAAGCAGGGCCATCCGCCTCTATGCTGCTATTGCGCTATTTTCTGAATAGTGGGCATCACTGGATACAGATTCGAAAAATAAAATTTAAAACCTGTAGCACAACGGGCAAACAATCGGAAGTGTCTTTGATATTATTCTTGATCCTTCCAGTGCAGTCGATCGTATCGATGCGCAATACTGCGTCGAAATTAAGGGCGGGATTTTGGCCGGGGTGCTAGCCTCCGAAACAGTACAGCGGAAACTTCATGAAATGGACGATTGGCTGTCTTTCCAGCCTTGGAGCCATTCAGAACTTGATGAAATGCAAAAAATACTTCTCCGTGAGATAGAAAGAAACAAAGAAAACCCCCTGCTGTTTTTGACGCTTTCTTTCTGAGATATCCCCTTTCGAGAGCAATTAAATCATTGATTGAGAATAATATACTGTCTTATAAATACATCGCAGTAATAGAAAAACTCAATCCTTTATTAAAACAAAACTAAGAAAGCTTCGTTTCAAGTATTCTCAAAATAGAAGACCTTGATGAGCTCAATATTTTTTATCTCATATTACGAGAAAAACAAAATTGAAAAAAAGTCTATTTATATTGGAGAATTAGCGGTACTTTCAAAAATTGCTTCTTTATCTGAAGAAATAGATTATGAAAACTTAAGAAAATGCTATTCTTTTTGCCTAATTTAGAAAGGATAGCGGAATGGATAGAGGAACAATATGAATCCCAACGACGAGAATGTGAAAGCCTATTATACTTTGGGATTCAATCAGATGCAGTTGAGGTTGTAAAAATTTTCCTAAAAACGGGCGTAACCCAAATGCCTGGCACGAAGAAATCATGCTTGATGTGGGAGAACAATGTGATGCCTTGGACACGGAACGAAAATAGCTTAAGGCTGTAATTTTGGAAGTGGATTTATAGCCGACGACTTGTACATTATTGTGGGTGGACGCTAGGATGAATGGATTGATATAGAAACGCAAGGCAGTCAGCTTTCTCAATACGATACCACTTCACGTAGCGATCGCCGAGTACCCATTCCCTTTAAGGTCTCTGTTCCCGCATTTAAATTTGCCTTTGAAAAAATCCAGCATCGTGGCTGAATTAACGAAACGATGCGCTAGCTTGAAGAATCTTGATGAGATAAAAGCGATTATAGATAGTGGTCGATGATCGAAGCTCTCTGCTTATATTAATAATCTTCCATCACTTTGAGAAAAAAAGGGAATTCTTATAAAGAGCTATTGACAAAAAAAATGGGCGATTAATATTCATTCTATTTAAATACAAAACTACCATTTTGGAATTGGATGTCGATTTTGGCTATTTTCTGATTTAATGAAACAATGTGACGACCATTTTGTAGATTAATGGTTAGTTTCCACAAGCTATTCGACTTCATTTAGAACGGATCTTATTTTTTGAGAAAAAAGCTGGCTCATTTAGCGATTATGCATCTTTTAGAAAAAGAAAATAATAAGAAACATCGAATGCTGCAGCCTTCATTACACTTATTATTGATTAACACACAAATACAAAGCGTCGTTGACAAAGCTCAACACAGCCACTTTGGCTGCTTCAGCCTGAAATGTATTACGATACTGTTCGTAAAAAATGCAATTTCTTCTCAAATCAGCCATTGACTATGATTACATGGAAGTGGTTGTCACTTTAATCGATCAAGGTATCGAGGTTGAACGATCCCTTCCAAAGCAGATAAACCCCAGCCTTCTGAACGTTGTGATGTATGGGATCGTTGCTACAAAGAGTTGGTATAAAGCCTATATTAAATCAGTAACTCGTAACAACCTTTTGTATTCCATGAACAGAATAGAATTGAAATAGGATTACGTTAGGGACCGAAAAGAAACGGCTTGCCGAATACGACATAATGTCTACATCAGAAAGCAGAAGAAAGCAGAAGAAAGCAGAAGAAAGCAGAAGAAAGCAGAAGAAAGCAGAAGAAAGCAGAAGAAAGCAGAAGTACGCCGCCTCCCCCTCCCCATATAGAGAAAACGCTGTTTGATTATGCTTTTTAGCAAGGAAACAAAAATAAGTGAGACTTGTTATTGAAAAAGGTTTTCTGCTTTCCCCTAATTTTTTAAAATTGCTGTACGCATCAGACAGATTGGACGATATTGTGACTTATTTTACTCTGTTATCTTCCAGAAAATCTAACACTCTTTTTCTCAATATAAAAAAAATATATCAGGCATTGACCTGAGAACAAATAAGTTCTTTTAGCGAAGCATCTAAAAAAACAGCTATTTTTTCTCTTTAGCAATAAAGATATGCATTCCGTACTACAAAGATTTACTAAAAAAAAGAGATTAGAGATTTAAATAATTTCATTTTTATGAATTTATTCTGTCAAATACATAAAACCAAGTAACGGAGAGGTAATTTTTTTTACTTTTTTTACGACCTTCACGTCTTAAAACACGAATGAACAGAGCGGAATTGAATAGCTTTGTCACTGAAGACCATTCCCTCCCACATAGGAGCCATTCTACGCTGTTTAGAACCAGGAAATCTGGTAGATTACGCATCTAGGGCACCAATCTACCCTAAACCATTGTTAAAATGAAAAATTTTATCTTGATATATGAGCTTAGGGTTTGTAGCTCATAAAATTGGGTTGTTTAGTTCTTACTTTCGATCAATGTATCATTCGATAATGCAAGCTCCACAAAATCCACAAAGAACCACCAATCAATACGACTAATATCACTATGGTGAATACGAAAGACATTAAATTCATTTGACTTTGTTCATTTTTTACGTTTAATCGTAAAAAGAAAATAACCTGAACTATAAATTGGACAAAGGTAGATACAAATATAATGGCCAACAGCGCCGTTTTAGAGAGCGTCGTGTACATTACAGTCATAAAAGAGATTAAGGTAAGGATCACGCACAAGATCATTCCAGTGATGTATATACTTAATTTTTTCTTTCCAGTGCCGTACGTTTCTTCAGAGAGTATCTCACTCATATAATATGACCCCCATTAAATAAACAATTGTGAAAAGGAAAATCCAAACGATATCCAAGAAATTCCAGAACAAACCCAAATAAACCATTCGTCTTGCTGTATTTCGATTAATTTTCAAAATCGGTAATTGAATGATCATAATCAATATCCACAACAAGCCCATCGTAACGTGAAAACCATGCGTTCCTACAAGGGTAAAAAAGGCAGAGGCAGAACCGCTCACGTTCCAGGCATAGTTCTCAGCGCTTAAATAAATAAATTCTCTCACCTCCATAATAACAAATCCGACACCTAATATAAAAGTTAATACCAACCAGAATATGAGAGCGGGCAATTTATTTTTATTAATTCCAAATATGGCTAAGCAATAAGTAAAATTACTCGCCAATAAAAAGAAGGTTTCAATCAAAACATAAGGCAAATCAATGAATGGCTTTAACGAAGGACCAACCGCTCCGGGATGATGTAATACCAAAAAGGTAGCAAATAACGAAGCAAATAAAATGCAGTCAGTC
The DNA here is from genome assembly GCA_001077715.1 of Candidatus Coxiella mudrowiae. Taxonomy (GTDB): domain Bacteria; phylum Pseudomonadota; class Gammaproteobacteria; order Coxiellales; family Coxiellaceae; genus Coxiella; species Coxiella mudrowiae. Next base: position 1,028,325 of record CP011126.1, read on the forward strand.
ATAATGTAAAGCCAAAAACCAAAAATATCCGTTGCGTCTGAATCCTGATGGTAATCAGGTCTAGTAGTAGCTGACGCGTGTGTATTCATGATAATGCTTCCTCATAATGACGTAACTCAGTTTGTTTTACTGTTTCGGCTTTAACATAATAATCAATATCTCGACTAAAAGTTCGAGTAATTACGGTAGCGATCACTCCAATCAATCCAAGAATGCTAGGGATCCACATATGCCAAATAATGGCAAATCCAAAAACCCCAGAAAACATAGCGATAAAGAAACCGGCTGAAGTATTTTTTGGCATATGGATATTTTTATATTGAATATCTTGTGGATTGACACGCCAGGGACGGCCTTTCTTTTTCGCTTCTTGTTTTTCAATCCAGAATTGATCCCTTTCCTCCACTTTCGGAATAAAAGCAAAATTATACAACGGCGCAGGTGAAGCCACCGACCATTCCAAAGTTCGACCATTCCAGGGATCCCCAGTATTATCACGCAACTTATGACGATTCTTGATGCTCACGATAATCTGAGCGATTTGCAATAAGATGCCGATCATAATCAGAGCTGCACCACCAGCCGCAACAACGAAATACGGTTGCAAGGTGATATCCGCATAATGATTGAGTCGGCGCATTACTCCCATTAGCCCGAGAAGATAAAGGGGCATAAATGCAGCATAAAAACCCGCTACCCAAAAAACAAAAGACCATTTTCCCAAGCGTTCATCAAGTCGAAAACCAAAAGCTTTCGGGAACCAATAAATTAATCCGGAGAAAAATCCAAACAGAACACCACCGATAATCACATTATGGAAATGCCCAACTAAAAATAGACTATTATGAACCTGAAAATCGATAGACGGCACAGCCATCAATACCCCTGTAATTCCTCCAATCGAAAAAGTAATAAAAAAGGCAAATACCCAAAGCATTGGAGTGCGCATAATAATTTTGCCTTTATACATGGTAAAGAGCCAGTTGAAAATTTTGACTCCAGTAGGTACAGCGATAATCATTGTTGCAATACCAAAAACGGCATTCACATTTCCCCCACTGCCCATGGTAAAGAAGTGATGAACCCAAACGATAAACGAAAAAAAGGTAATAACAACAGTGGCATAAACCATCGTCACATAACCAAATAATTTCTTTTGACTAAACGTAGCTACAACTTCGGAAAACACACCGAAAGCAGGCAAAATTAAGATGTAAACTTCAGGATGTCCCCAGGCCCAAATTAAATTGATATACATCATCATATTTCCACCAGCGTACTGGCTGAAGAAGTGCATTCCTAAAAGCCGATCGAGTGTTAACAAGGCCAAACTAACAGTTAAAATAGGAAATGCAAGAGCAATTAGAATCATTGAACTAAATGTCGTCCAAACGAAAATAGGCATCTTCATGAAAGTCATGCCCGGAGCACGCATCTTAATCACAGTCGCAATGAAATTAATACCCCCCAGAAGGCTCCCTACGCCCGCAATCTGTAACGACCAAATAAAATAATCCACGCCCACTGTGGGGCTATAATACAATTCAGAAAGTGGAGGGTAAGCCAACCAACCTGTTCCTGCAAAATCGCCTACAACGAGAGAAATGTTACATAACATCGCCCCAACAAAAGTCATCCAAAAGCTGAAGGAATTAAGATAAGGAAAAGCGACGTCCCTGGCACCGATTTGTAGTGGCAAAGCAATATTGGCAAGACCAAATACTAATGGCATGGCCACAAAGAAAATCATAATAACACCGTGGGCCGTAAAAATTTGATCATAATGTTGGGGAGGTAAGAAACCAATATTCGCGCCTGCTGCTATAGCTTGCTGCGAACGCATCAATACAACATCAGAAAACCCCCGCAGCAACATGACACCGGCCAAAAGAACATACATGATGCCAATTTTTTTGTGATCTACGGAAGTTACCCATTCATGCCAGATGTAAGACCATTTTTTAGTAATCGTGATAAACGCTAAAACTCCAAAAAAAAACACAGCCATGAAAATGCCAGCGCCCATAATAATTGGGGTATGAAGAGGGATAGCATCAAATGTCAATTTACCTAAAAAAAGTTCTCTTAACATCGCTGATCCTTTTATTAAAAATTAATAATGAGACTCTTTATGTTCGCACTGAGTGGACATTCTAGTTGTTTTCATATACTTTATCATTATCTGTGAAAATAAATTAGATACTACTGACGAATAATAATGCACAGGTTCTTTGATAGAAGGTTGAATAAGCTTTTGGTACATGGGTGTGGTTAATTTCTCACCTGATCGCTTAACTTCAGCAAACCAACGTTGCAATTCATTCGGTTCCACCACTTTCACATCAAAACACATATCCGAAAATCCATCTCCATTATATTGGCTATCAAGCCCTTCATAAGTTCCATCTATTGAAGCAATTAAATGCAAGCGTGTTCGCATTCCGGCCATGGTATAAATTTGGCTTCCTAACTGCGGAATAAAAAAAGCGCTCATTGGAACGTTATCGTTAGTGAACATAAATTCAACCTGCTTACTCCTAGCAATCTCTAAATAGTTAACTGTAGCAATATTTTGTTCTGGATAAATGAAGAGCCATTTCCAGGGCAAAGCTACTACCTGTATCACCATCGGTTTCCCCGCCCCTTTTATTATTATAGGGCGATAAGGATCTAATTTGTGGCTCATTGTCCACGTTATAATGCCCAGAACAAAAATAATGGCCATTGGAATGCCCCACCATATCGCTTCTAACAAAACGCTATGGCCCCAATTCGGCTGGTAATCTGAAGTTTTATGACTGGCGCGGTAACGAACAATAAAGGTAAAGCTCATGATGAAAACGGGTATGACTACGATTAACATCAAGGCAAGCGAATCAAAAAATAACTGCTTTTCTTCGTAGGTTATTACCCCTGTAGGACTCAGAATGCCAGTCATCATCGTACGACAGCCTACTAAAGTAAGGACACTTAAGATGCTTAGGCCAAATAAGGAAAACTTCACCATTTTTTTCAAAGAATTACAAAGTTTTGCGTTTCTCTTATCAATCATCGCAACTTCCATAGTTCATTATTTAACCAATTTTTTATCTGGTAGGGTACTTTTTTCTGCCATAATATATTGTTAATATCGTCTGGAGACAACACCTAAAGACAAAAAATGGAGATTAAAAAATTCTCATATCTTAATTTTTGCTCACTGCTTCCGTTTAGTTTCTATTATTTTGTCCCTTCCCTGGTGGGAATTCTGTTCAACATGGACGATGCCAAAAATATGATCAAGATAATATAAATATACAATGAGTCAGGCTATATTATGGGTGGTGTTCTCCCCATCATTTTTGACTCTCTAGCGTTCATGCAAAATAACAGTTTTGAACCAAGCTGGCAAATTGGAGTCACTATTATCGGCCTTTTCATGTTAGCTGTTGGACTTTTTTGAGTAATCTTCGTGAATGCTTCGAAAAGCTTAATAGAAAAAGATCTGAACAAAGTTCTTTTTTGTTTGGCTTCTTCGGTCTGATTTTGGGATGTCTTTTAATTTACGTTGATTTTTTTCTCCCGTTGTGGCTTACCATCCTCAATAACTGTTAATAATATTACAGCCTCAGCTAATTTTTCTAACAAGGTAAATGTAATTCCCTTTTAAACCCCTTTGTTAATCTTTTCAATTTTTCCAAATATCATCCAGAACAAAATTTCCTTAATAATTATTTAAATTAGAATTATTACAATGCACCGGAATAAATACATTCTGAGTAAAATAAAAAATGGAAAATAAAAAATGAAATTAACAATAAAGATTAGCTACACAACTTGAAATTAGAAATTAACCTACATCAGGCTCTATAAGATACAAATGATGAGTATAATTCAGCTCAAAAATAGACAAGGGGGTGAGAAGGATTCAAAAACGTTCGGGAAAGATATAAAAATATTTATAAACTCATTCAAACAAATCGGCAAAAGGGAATAATTAACGATGTTCTTAACCAATATTTTCTTGAAGCATGGCTAGAGATACTTCAAACTAAAGAAAAATATCTTACCGAAAATCAAATTAATAAAGAAAAATTCTCAAAAATGATTAAAAAATTATAAGAAATAACAACGTCGTTAGAATTTTTCTATGTAGAATCTGATAACTTTTATACCACTATAAAATCTAAAAAATCGAAAGAATTTTTAGATTTTATATATTTTTTAATTGTATTGTAAAGATATTTTATAGCAAATTAAAAAATTTTATCACTCTTGGCAAAAAAGAAACTAATAAAATTAAATTGAATTATTACTATAATTTTGAACAAGACTTAATCGATGAGTCAGAAAAAGAAGAAATTAAAAATAACAAAAATAAAAATTTATTAAAAAACGCTTATGCTTTTTTTTAAAATCTTCTGCTCGATTTTATAACATTTCTGACAAATATCAAGAAACCAAGAAAACTAGAAAAAAATTAAAAGAAATTTTTCATCGTTTAGGTAAATTTAATCTGTCAAAAGGTAAAAAAAGAAATTCTCTACCCTATCCTAAAACAGAGTTTAAAAAGAAAAAACAATTTTAAATGTTACTAACAACAAGGTAGATCTCAATCAAAACGAAGAAAAGATCTACATGAAAAAAATATAAAACAAACTCTTGCCGAAATATCTTTATTTAATAAACCTACATTTTATAGTCGATTATTTTTTTTTGGAAATAGTTATCCTATCTTATTATACGAAAGGGAATAAAAAAGAGGCGGATCAAGTTACTAATTTCTAACTATTTTTTTAGATAACTATATCTAAAAATATTCTTAATTAATCTTAGAACGAATCTTTTTCATATAAAATAATGCTTTCTGATTATTTATACCAACTTAAAAAACGTTATAAAAATTATTTAGAAAAATTTTTCATTAAAAATATTCCGAAGCTTATCCCACTTTTTCTTTAGAAGATCTTAAAGAAAAAGATTTAAAAGATTATTTTATCACAGGAACGATAGATTATTATTCTGGACTAGAAGCTCTTTAGTTTGATAAAAAGCAGTTAGTCACTTTTTTTAAACGCTACTCTCAAAATAACATATAGACTTATTACCTAAAATGAGCATTACCTGAAAGAAAAATATAAGGTAAAAATCATATTTCTAGTTTCTAGTTTCTAGTTTCTAGTTTCTAGTTTCTAGTTTCTAAAAATGGATCTACCAATTATGCTTTATGTAAAATTGTTATGCGAACTTATTAAATTTTACATTGATCGCAAAAATATGGATTATCTTTTATATTTTACTATATTTCACTAAATTGAACCCACCTTTAATTTATTAGTAATGTACTCAACTATTGGAACATTCTTTAAAATTTGAAAAAAAATAATAACTAAACATGCAAAAGATTATGAGATTTTTAATAAAATTCAGTCACTAAAATTTATATTCATTATCAAATAAAATAGGATATCATTTCTATCTTAACCATTAGTTTCTTAAAACATTTTAATGAAATAAAAACAATAGAGAAAATATTAGAAGAACATATAGATTTTTCCATCTCTCTAGTAGGTCTAAAGTGGGCTCTAAAACTCTTTACAAACATCCATTGCACTTTTTAGAAATTAAGTATCAAAAAATATCTGACGAAAAGAAACAAGCAGAGGCGATTTCCAAAAGTTGGATAACATCAGAAAACTGTTAAACACTTACTTAAAACAGACTTAATGTCTTATCTTTTAAAAGACATTAAGTCCCTGCTCTAGATCTCTCCTAATGAGTTCACTTAGGCTGAAACGACAAATCTCCTTCCTTGTATGTCAATCTAGGCCAATTTGTTAGCCATTCATTATATTGATGTAGTCCGTCCAGTAATTTCATACCAAGACGCTTATATTCATTGATGGTCAACTATCGAGTTCTTGTTCGAGTGCATCAATAGATAATCCTATATAATCCAGCTTATGCTCCCATATACTCACCAAATTAGAACCGCATATAGAACAAAAAGTTTTTATAATCCGCTCTGATGAACAATATTTTGATAAATATCTCCACTTAACCCACCCACTAACCCACCACTTAAAAATCCTTTTCCCTCATGGCTGAAGCTGTTCAAAAAGCAGTACCATTCCACCAACGTCAGAATGAAAAATAGCAATTTATAATCAGCCCAAGTTCACTATTTACCTCATGGCCAATTTTCTAGAAAGGCATTATCCAGTTATTTTTTTATCTCAGTTATCCTTTATCCTTTAGTTTGATTATTTCATTTATTTAATTAAAAATATAATAAAATTCCTCTATTAGAGCAACATTAAAGGTGGAGAGTGGGAAATAGAAATTTTTTATTTTATGCTATCTTTTGAAAAATATAAAACTATTTAAGGAACTACGCCGTGAAATTCCAAAAATTACCTAAAGAATTTTCACCACGAAACTTGGAGAACTTGAAAAAGACAAAATTATTGTTAGTTATCGCCCATTTGGCGAACTTTGCTACATCTATTAGCTTATTTAAAAAAAATGCAAAACTTTTTATATTAAAAAGCCAACAAAAATTTAGTACCTAAAATTCTATTGGTATTTTAATTTGAGTAACTTTTTCCTATTTTTTCTGGTTATTTAAATACTAATACTCGATTTTATCTGAAGGCATATTTTTATAAATTAAATTTCCAAAAAAATTTGATATCACCTATTGGCGTACCAACCAGAATTTGAGGTAGACTTTGTTTAGGGCATATAAAAGTAGCTTTTGAAGTAAAATTAGCGAACAAGTCTATCAACAGGATTTAAAGAGTTTAATTAGTTTTCTGAAGAGTATCCTAAAGCAAAATCGTTTTTGTTTAAAAAAAACCATATCAAGGACTTTATAATTATTAAGAATATTGATCGTGGAATAAAAGATCACTCCGCTAACTACATAAATAGCTCAATTATTTTTTTAAGCCTCGAAATACTAGCTTATCTTGATTCTTTAATTTAGCTCTTTTAGAGCTCGATTTAAAATGAGATAAAATGATTTTTTTTATTTTCTAACTTCAATTACATCTTATAAAATAATTAATACCAAAAACAATTTAGATATCAAAAAGAAATTTAAGTTCTAATATATGCTAAATGGATCGCTTATAAATCTATTACGTAGACTCAAAAGGTATACCTAAAAATAAAATAAGAAGCACAAATACTAAAAGAAAATCGTATAAAAAAATTAAATTGTATTGTTTTTTTATTTAAAAAAAGTAAAATTAAAATTAACTGAACACTTATAATATGCAGCGAAACCTTTTGAAATAATACTCATAATTTAGAAAATATTGGTTAGCCATATTAAAGCAATACGAATCTGAACCATAATGAGATAGCTTAAATTGCTGGATATTTTTTGTTTATTGCCTCAGAAAATAATCTGCCACCTCTTACAGTATCATCAATAGTGACACTAAATTATCTTATTATTGCTACGATTATCAATTCATAAGGTAAAATATGATATATTTTACCTTAAATCGATAGATATTGTTTCACTTACGTTGCTAATATTCTTTAAAAGAATAGCTGAGAACTCCACAAAAAGAATATAAACTATTCCTGAAATTAATTGAGCATATCTCATCGTTTTAATACGTATTTCTCAGTTGTGTTCTTCGCCAATATATCTGGACGTTTTAAAGCCTTGGATAATAATGAGCATACTTAGCACTTTCCAAAAACCTTCCTATTATAAAATCCATATATGCCTATAAATAAAAGAATAAATGTTGCGAGACCATTTTCCTAAGCACTACCTTTAAGATTAATTCCTTTCAATAAAAACGCGATTAGTAATTTTTAATAAAATGCGATGCTAATAATATGGGCTATCTATGCCAAGTACAGGATCTGATAAATAATCAATTTTAGGGATCCAACCAGTTTTTTTTTAAATTATTTTTATCTCGGATTTAACATGATTAATATTATTGAATACTCCCGACCAAACCGTAAATGATTAATATCATTCCAGCCATAATTAAGATTACCAAAACACCGTCGATTTTTAGTAATAAAGGATCAGAAATTAAAAAGCTACCCCTAATAATCGAAGATAAAGTCGTAACAGTTTCTAACCAACAATTCTTTATCTCGCAATTTTTTATTAAAAAAATAAGTAAGCTAACTATAATGACGGCTAGTGTTACCATCATAGATTCATTTCTCCATCATAATTCCTTTTGTATATGAAAGAGAATTTTTAAAAAAACTAATTAACGTTAAGTACTAACTTAGACAATGATGTTTCAAATAGCTTCTATGAAATTTAATTTCATGAGTAAGTCATCCATTCTTTTTTTACCACTTTAGCTTGAGTTATGGATCAACTCTGCGCTAATTGCACACCCCAAGATAATAATTTTTGAAGAATCATAATGAGACATACGTTGTAAAAGTTTTTCACCAACTTACTTTTATATCCACGGACCCTCTAAAATATGCGTATAAATAAGCACGAGTGTGTACTAGTCACGCAAAAGTCACGTAATAATTTCTCACACTCAAGGTATATACTATTTGTTTAATACTAGCTCTAAGGTTGCAAAATATACGCTTTTTCTATATCATAAATGTATGAAATTTTAGTAACGACTTGGGAATTCTTTGTCTCTGAAATACAAGAAAAAATCGTAGAGCCTGGAAAAATTATTACTACAGCAGGTATATCTACCGATATTGATATGGCATTAACATTGGCTGCCAAAATTTCAATGGTCGCTCTGTTTGAGAAAATTTAATAAAGATAGGCTATAAAAAATTACGCAAGGAACTAGACAGTATTGACAGTGCTCCACCTCTTGAACGGTAGTTATCCTACACAATACACATAACCGAACAGTCATCGTATGGTGGCTTGGCTGGTTGCGCTAGTCTATAGGTTACGAAGGTGTTTTACTTTGTAATCAAAGTTACACAACCTCCTGCAACTTTTTCACGAAATTCTTCAGAATAGCATTCCAGTCTACGATATCAACTAAAATAGGCAAATCGGAATTTGAAAATTCAAATTTCAACCCATTTATGGTTTCAATGGGAATTGGTTTAGCACCTATTACCACAAGATCTTGATCAGAAAATGTTTTCCCTCGCCCAGTCTCACGCAAACAAAAAACTTTCATCTATATCCGGCAAGTGTTTCTTTAAAATCTTTTTTTATTAATGCTAATGAATTTAAATCTAAGTCAATCATTGTTTTGCTCTAATTCTTTGAGCGAAGCTTTCACTGCTGGTGAAAATTGGATGGCAATATCATAAACATATTTTTTATTTTTTCATTGTTAATGAGTGGGCTGCGGGTCTCATTAAATTCAAATCAAAGAGAAGGATTGTTAATCAATTTTTTTAGCTGCTAATCGAAATAAATCTTTCTTAGTTCTAGGCTCTGCTTCCTCGGGCCCAACATTTAACTTTATCCAACGCTGTAATAATTTCCAACCCAACTCATAAGTGTATTCAAAACGCTGACTAACTGAATCACGAACAATGTGGGCGGCAATAATGTAGGCGGCAATATTTTTAGAAAGGTTGTTAAAATAATCAATCTCTTCTTCAAATGAGCAGATTACCTAATCTACTTAGATCCAGAGCCATAGGAACCTCAATATAATCTGGTGCCCGGGGCCGGACTCGAACCGGCACGGGTTATTCACCCGAGGGATTTTAAGTCCCTTGCGTCTACCAATTCCGCCACCCGGGCATAAAGATAGACAGAGAAATCTATCTAATTTTTTAAGCAAGGCTGAGGCCGGAATCGAACCGGCGTATACGGCTTTGCAGGCCGCTGCATAACCACTCTGCCACCCAGCCCTATTAAGTTGGTAATGTTAGCTTACTCTGATATCTGACTCAACCAATAATTCATGCCATGTGCACGCCAAACATAGATCTGCGATAGAGACGTAAAACAACAGCAACTAGAACAACTGCAACGAGAACAGGAGTAGGAGGAAGTTCCTTCTGGCGAATGGGCGGAAACAGACTAATCCCGACACAAAGAAGTTTCTCATCACCAAGTAATCGTTCACAGCGTTCTTGGAACTTTTGATCCTTGGAATTCTCACCTAATTCTTTGATCGCCATCTGGAGCCCTTCTCGACATTTTTGTGCCAGAGCTCCGTGCAACGCGCTACTGGAGTGGCATTATATATTTGTAATAATGCAACCATATAAAACAAATTCTTAGCTTTTTTCAGCTGCTCTAATTTTTCTTAAATTTTTCGTTAGGGGGGGGGACTGCCTTCAGAAACTCTCCAGTTTGGTGAGCTTTCTGCAAAGTTCTTTCTAAAAGAGAAATGCTATTCTTATAGCAGATAATTAGGTGAAATAACCTTTTTTAGTAGAAGGTGAACAGAACGCTCCTGCCCATGATTCAAGCAGTACGTAAAGCCATCTCGCCCTGATTCATGTGGTATAGATCTCATTTCGAACCTCAGCTCAGGGTGGCCCAATAAAAAATTTAAACTTTTTTCATACCCATTTTTTTAGCTACTGCTACTAAGGGGGGTCATTCCATCGCCCCTTTCTGCGAGAAGATCAGCACCTTTATCAATAGTTTCAAATAAAATTCCCATTCTCTGCAACTGCTAAATAAAGCAGTGGTTGTCCCATCGGGTCTGCGGTCCATAATATTGGCTCCGCTTTCTACCAAAAGTTGCATACAGGCGAAATGACCGACCCTGTTGAGCCACCTGACAAATGAGAGTATCTCCTCGTACCGTGTATCTATTCTGCCAAAAGCTGAGAAATTCTTTTTAATTTAATTACTTCCAATTCCTGACCCCTTAAGCTCACTTGAGATTTTTCATCACTTAATTTTTTATTCGCCATCCTATCCAATATCGCTATATCCCCCCCTTATTCGTTCATGATGAATTTTTCGTTTTTCATCGCCAAAAAGAATCTACCATTCCTCCTCGCATTTTCTAAATATTACTAATTTTCCTTGTCGTAGTTGGATTTTTTCTTCTTCAGAAATTATTTCGGGAATTTCTTGATATGATAACTTGGTAATTACAAATTTCTATGCACCGATTAATAACTTTAAAAACAGAATAATTAATAGAAACATGGCTCTTTTTGTTACCTAATAATTCCTCTAACATGAAATAATGACCCTGACGGGTGGCCTCGCCTCCATAACGGTGAGCCCTCTAAACCTGAAACAACGAAAGGATTAGCGCCCACGCTCTTAATAGCAGGCTTGCACACTTTCTAAAAATCACCATTGCCCGCTGCATAATGAAGCGCTGTAGCCCCTATTTTCGTTACTTGCTTAAGATTAGTCTTGAGCCAACCTTAATAATTCTTCTATCAAATATTTAATTATCTCCGTACGATGATATCAGGCAGCTAATATCAAAACTGGAAATTTGTCACCAAAGGGATTCTGCTTTCCGTTTATTACTAGATTACGGTACACATTCCAAATGACCATTTTTAATAGCTTTATAAAGCGGTATATCTAAATAAATTAAATTTAACTAAATCTTCTTCGGAAAGCACCTTCGTCAAAAGATATTTCCCTATTTCAAAATATCCTTTTTTCATTGCTTGTCCAAAAGCTTTAATTGTTTTTTTTAGAAATGAGAAACGTTAGTTCTATTTCACGTAGGAATTCCATACAATGCGAATATCCTCCGCTTATTATTTTGCTATAACCCGTCTCACCTTTAGTTAGCTGACAGAAAAGAAATATCCGTACCTTCATTAAATAAAATTCCTGCCCTTATTAAATTGCCCCAGATAAGCGCACCATAAAGTTCGTCGTTTTGATTCAATGCGCGACGATGTCTTAGTGACTCGTTAAGAAGATTTTCTTCAGAAAGAGGATTTAAATTTTCAGAAAACTGATGGGTAGGTAGGATCTGGGCTTTTTTTTCCTAGTTGGCCTGTCTTCTCTATCCACGTTTCCTGCTCTGAAACAAAAAAACTTCACATCACACTCTTGATCATTATTACTTCCTAAATATAAGTAGACTTTCAACTCTTTCGTAATGTTGACTAATAGAGAGGAACATTTATTATTTAGAAGTAATCTAACTAAATAATAGAGATAAAAATGCTAATATACTAAAAAACAAAGTCTCTCTTCGCCTTAATAGGGTTAACCTCTTTAGTAGGCCCTTTAAAATCTGCTTTAGTAGGGGGGTATTTATTATACAACGCCATTTACTGGACTCAACCTGAATCTCGGAGTCGCTGTCGTCATTCCCCAAGTTAATCAAGAAAGTTATCAATTAATCTCTAGTACAGATCCTGATATGATAGGAATTAGATATTTACAGATCCCAATGGTATTTTTTCCAAGACAAGATAAGAGGAACGCGAGACCTTAGTCTCAGCTATAATTTTACTTATAAACATTTTCTCATTGGTCTTTCGGTTAACGCCCAATTTAACTAACTACAAACAAAACAAACAGTATACTCAATCTGTTGATCAGGCGGCCTTTAATACACCACATCGACCCTAAAGCTCACTCATCAATTGGAGCTTTTAGCTAAATTAGGTTGGCTTGTCAACGAGAACAGTAACATTTACCTAAAACAGCGGGGGCACAGCGGAGTCGATTTAAATATGCCTATAGTTCGACACTAAACGTCGAACGAGAAGATTTGCCCGCTTATTTTGCCAATTTCTCGCTGAGTAATAAGACCTTATCGACCCGGATGGTTTAATGGGATTCGGTGCCAAGACCCTGCTCTCGCCCCACCTTATTTTAGGTATGAAGTAAGATTATACCCGCTATGGGAAAACTGGTCGACTCTACTAGATCTACATCGATGGAGATAAACGATGATATAATTACTGTAATACCCACACTAAAAGTTAACGTCAACAACGTTATGGTTCGTCTGACATATTACTTTAGCTAGGATGGCTCAGGGGGGGGAGTATTCCTCTTACAAAGTTCCCGCCACGGCTTGCGGGATACTGCCGATAAAACTGGGTATTGTTCGTCGACCAAAGACCGCTGCACAACATCATCGTCAACATGTTTTCTTGAAAGGGCGTGAAACTCTGCCACAATGATAGTATGTAGTGACACATGAGCAGCCATCAAACCCAAGCATAAGCATAAGGGTGAGGAAAAAACTAAAAAAGAGCTATAGCATAACCAGATATTTTTATCGATGAGTTGCGCTAATTCCAACTACGCAATCACCATTTGCTTAGACAACACCATTTCCTTTCGCGCTTATATCTCTACCAATCTTAAGGTCATGCGTTTTTTCACTGCGCTCTTTGTACGAGCGAAATAGCGTTTCTAAAAACGAAACCAAAAGCTTAAATCATTTAAGTCCCCACAACACATCATTCAGTATCGTTTTAATGTAGCTGTGCATTAACACACCCAAATAATAAGTCATATAAAGATCAATTAAAATCTACTTTCTCGCCAGCAATACATGCTCCGAGACCAAATACCCGTCTATTATAACGCCGAAATCGGAAACCACACCAACAACCCCATCGGTTGGTACTACTAACATTTTTTTGGCTTTTCAAAAACCTTTACCATCGTTTGGACAAATCGTTCGACCCATTTTTCGTGAGCAAAAAGACAAAGAGTTTGAGCAAGAAAAAACTGACCATAACAAGACTTTCTTTCAGTTTTTTTAAAAATTCACCAACATCATTAATCATTTTTAACCCAATTTTTGTATCTGACCGTAAAGTAGCCGCCCTTGCTAAGTTGTTAAACGCACATGACTTTGCGCAAATTAAATTACATAAACGCGTCCGCTCCATGTGCCGTCCAGTCTTTTACCGGACCGCTAAAGCTTTTGTCTTTACAATTTTCTTTAGCTCGATAAAGCCGAAGCGCTGCCAACCCTTTCTTAGAGTTCGTTTCATAAAATTCATACTGATCAATAAGGGCTCACACCATTTCAATGGCATCCGATTTGTAACGAATGCGGGGAACACTTTCTATGGGCTCGGATAATAAGGTTCTATAACTCTCAATGATTAAACATGCACTGACAAACTCACGCTTTTTCGCATCATGCGGCAAATAATGGCGCCAGTACGTAAATGAAAACTGCTTCTTAATTTTTTTCAAGTACCTTCACATAATGATTAAGCGCTTCGTTGAAATTTTCATAGTAATAAATAAAACGCGATAACGCTTATCCAAAGAGGGTATCCTTTGAACCTACCAGAGATAGCCGTTCGTCCCGTTTTTTGATTGATACCGATGTCCGAAAGCGTATTGATGGGTAAACGGGAAATCGGAAAATCTTTTATTCGTCCTTCTTTCGGCACGTCGCAACCCCCTTAGAAAAATAAGCACCCGGCAGGCCAGCTTCAAACGAACAATAAAATTCCTGTTGAATCATCTCTTCTCAAATACGGCTCCTTCGCAATTTATTGATTTCTCATGGGGTAATTACCGGTGTGCCATCTCGCCGTTTGGTATCGTCTACCGTTAACCGTTGCAAATACGAATTCGGATTATTTAGATTATTTTGATAGAGATAATAAGCATGATTACGCCCGTGCGGTGTGAAAAAATGCTTGAGAATTATTATCTTCTATTAAAATCGGCGTTAAATAATGCAGTGCCAAAGGATCAATTAACGAATACTCCTACCAAGCAATAAATACAGGGTTCGTGCCCATGTACAAATCGTAATTATCCATTCCGGAAAGTTGATAAATCGACCTGTTTTAAAAGTGAACTTACAGATTGGAGTGATTGACCTTGGAAATCATTGATCGGGGAATGTAATCCAAAAACCGTTTGGCATTTTTGTCAATTCCAAACCAAACTACTCTTTTCGCTTGGGATAGCGTTGAGAAACTGTGTAAACAAACACACACACACATTGTTGCGCCAAAGTAACCATAATATTCAGCGATTTATTATCTTTACCAGCGCACCGGTGTTCGATATCGATTGAATTTCGATAGCCGTTAATAAAAAATGCGCACATCGTGTCAAACTGATAACCCCGTGGATAAAACCGATAAGGAAGATAAATGATACTCATCGTTATAATTTCACAAAAACACTTACATAGGTCGTTGGCGAAAGAAATCGAAAACGGTTTTCCTTGTGCTTTTTGTTGTTCATTTACCGAAGTTGCCTCTTCCGTTTTCCCATGAGGGCGGGTAGAAAAAAAGTCATGCCCGATGGCGCAAAATGTTCATCTAAGCCTGTGGGTTGTCCACTCCACATAACTGTAAATGTGCGACGCAAGTTTGAGTATGGTTAACGCATGCTTCTCAGACCTTACAGAGGATCCCGGCGGATGAGACGAAAAATCCGATAACAGAAAATGCGCACCGGATCCCACGCCACTTAATTCAAGAAACTAACCCTTGTAATACTTTCCTAAGGAATCCATAAGCTTTACCCCCGTAGGTGAAATTTTTTTAGGTAATAGAATTTGTCTTTCTCAAGCGGGGCACGCAACTGACCCTGCGTTTCGAGACGAACCAGTGTTCCCATCATCAAAGACACTCGCATCCGAAATGAGTAAACAATGCGCTTTTGAATCCACTTTAAACGATTGCTTAAGGACTGTCATACTGTATAAACGCCTAACACGCGCCCAACCCACAAGATTAATTAGGTGCATACAATTAGGTGCATACTTTTATTGGCTTTCCAATCCGCCTCAGCACTTTTTCCTCGGCCACCCACCACAGGAAGCCATTGCTGTGGAATCGTATTCCACCACAACACAAAAAGATCGTAAAACTTATCACCTCTAAAATAAGTCTTTGATAGTGGACTTCCTATCGTTTGATTAATGATGGGTATCCATCCCAGTACCGCAGCTAATCGGCTCGATAATTGAAGGTCACCGGTTTTAGAAAGCTGAGAGATAATATAATCGAGCATCTCCTTGACCGTTGATCCCTTATTAAAAGGTGTGTGCTAGCCAACGCAATGCACGCCATCATTGCCGTTGGTATTTTTCAACAAATCCGATCTAAGAGTTAAAAACCCTTCGCCCTCACTACTTTGTGCCGCTAAAATAGCCGTCTCCGTATCATTCATCTTCCAAATATAATCGGTGGCAGTTTTACCAATTGACGATCCGCATCACTTACGTTTTCTGTGACAGCGTATAAAAAGCCCCGCTACCACACCACTCGAAGGTAGCCAGAGTCATCATGGAATTTATGCAATAACATAAAAAAATGTTAGGTCCCCTGACGATTCGAAAAATGCTAACTCAAAGCGATATCTTACACGATTATGATTTTCTTACCAGTATAATTTAATCTCGTCCAGGATTTGTTACTCCAGTTTTATCATTTGTCAAGTTTGATCCCAAAATTCTAAAGTTGTTATAGCAACCTCTACCAGAAAGCGATTGAAACCCTCTTGCTGTTTCTGGACTTTATAGCAAGCATCCGGAAACCGCGATTAAAGCTATTTTAGAATCCCTTTCTCGTTACCGCCATATTTTTGATTCGGAATTAATTAAAAAATATTTTCTGAAACAACTTTAAAAGCTTTTCTTTCCTAGATACGCTTATTTAGTAATTTATTGCTTTTTCACAAACGATTATCAAAACTTAAAATTTATAAAATATAAGACTCAAATAAAATTGATAACTATATATTCATTACAAACTAGCACGCCTGGATTCTTCTAATCATATAGCCGAGATTGACCAAATTATAGCCGCTCACTCACGATTAATATTGAAATATTTTTCACCAAAAATTTTTAAACCTATCAATTTAAGCTGGATTAGCAAAAAAATTATTAGGGAAATATTTAGCTACACTAAAAAAATAAAAAAGAAAATTATAATTCTCCGGTTTTTCCTATAAGAGGTTTATTCCATTGAGGATTACCCTCTCCAACAAAAAAATAGTAGCAGCTGAAGCATTGAAAGACGTAATAGGGGGGTAATATTAATTTTGAAATTTTAAAAAAGTTAAAAAACAACCACCCGGCTCTCTCTGACGGCAATCTTGCTAAACTATTTTACGCTTGTGAAATAATTGTGAGGTATAAAAGTCTGCTGCTTCCAACTTCGATTCATTGGAAAGTTCATTTATATTCAGGCGTTGACAACATGAAAGACTGAATTCTTCAGTATTACGACTAGCACTCTTTGTTTAGTGATTTTGGAGCAGCTAATTTCTTGTTAGCTAATTTCTTGTTATTTACTTAATGAACTAACAATTGATTTAACAATTCCAGGCCCTTGATAGATCAAGCCCGTATAAATTTGAACTAAAGAAGCTCCTGCCTTTAAAAAGGCTTCAGCATCTTCAGAAAAAAAAATCCCTCCCACCCCAACAATCGGAACAGCGTCCTGCACCAACTTATGAAGTTGTTTAATAATGATAAGGGTTTTAGGAAAAAGTAGCTTACCGCTGAGCCCACCCTTTTCATTTGCGTGCATCAACCCTTCCACTCCTTGACGACTATTAGTCGTATTCGTAGCAATCAAGCCTTCTAGACGATGTTCTAAAGATAACAATGCGATGACTTTTAATTGTTCCAGCGTTAAATCCGGCGATATTTTTAAAAGTAATGGCACATGTCTTTGATGACGGTCCTCCAACCGACGCTGTTCTTCTTTAAGCTGACTGAGTAATTTTGAAAGATATTGTTCAGATTGCAATTCTCGTAAGCCGGGAGTGTTGGGAGAAGAGATATTTATTGTCACATAATCTACGTAAGGATATGTTTTTTGAAAACAATATCGATAATCCTCATAAGCATTTTCCAAAGAAGTTGTTAAATTTTTACCGATATTTACCCCGACAATACCCTTTACTTTTCGCTTTTTGAGTTGTTTCACGAAATAATCAACACCCGCATTATTGAAACCCAAACGGTTAACTAACGCTTGTACCTTTGATAGACGAAATAAGCGGGGCTTTAGATTGCCGGGTTGGGATTTTGGAGTCACTGTGCCTATTTCCACAAAACCAAAACCAAGTCCAAGTAATGGATCTATGTAATCACCATTTTTGTCCAAGCCTGCTGCAAGCCCAACCGGATTTGGAAATTGCAAACCAAACGCTGAGATAGGTTTTTGTGGAAAATGCTGTAGATATCGTTTGATCATCCAAGGACGGAAAGATGATTTCAAAGCAGTTAAGGTCAAATAATGCGCTTGTTCGGGTTCTAACTGAAACAATAAAGGACGCAAATATTCGTAAATCATAAAGCCAACTTTTTTGTCCATATCCGCAACATCGCGTTACTTACTTTCTGCAGTTTATAACAAACTTCCCGCACTTCAATTCCGTAATCTCGTTCCTGTAAAAAACCATAACTGCCCCCCGAGCGAAGCAGAAACTTCCTACCCTGCTCATCCAAAAGCGGAAATACGCGTACTTCTGAGGCTGAGGACACTCGGCAAAGTTCGCTAATAACGAGCTGTGGTGAAGTTTGTTTACTTTGGAACAGGAGATCGGTACATAACATTAACTCAAATTGAAAATCTTCGAAAGAAAATCAAGGTAAATGAGCAAATTGATAGTGGTCTTCTATTCGGCCTTGAGAATAATTATTTACAAAAAAGTTGTGCATAATGATTCGAAACGCTGAGGATATTTTCCAGGGTCTTCTCGGTCTTCTCGCCTTGTTCTTGAATTCGATCTTCGTAATGTAAAGTTGGGTCACTAAGTCTTGAATAACCTTATCAACATGCGCGGACATATCACATATCTAAGAGTTCAAGATGATCATAATGAGAATCAGCACTCACCACGCTGATGTACTCGGCTTAATACATTTCAGCATTAAACGAAACCCTGGAAGGATAATCTAAAATTTTTAGCTTCCAATCATCGTGGGTTAAAGTAAATATAGCTTCGTAATCCGTAAGACAATGAACCAAACTGGAAATTAATGGGGTATCTCTTGAAGCCCTTATCATGTTATCTTCCATATTGAATGGTTAAAATAACGAAAACTTATCAGGAACTTCCCGCTAAGTAACTCAGGTATTTATTTGAAAATGAAAATAGTCACCTATGTTGCTTACGAGAGTAACTGAGCTCCATTATACTAAGGTAATCATAACATGATTCACGGAATCAATTTCCAGCTCGATGATACCGTTCACATGCTACGCCAAGGAGTACAACAGTTTTCTGAACAAGAAATTACTCCTCGAGCAAGGGAAATAGATGTGACGAATCAATTCCCACGCGATCTTTGGCCCAAGTTGGGTGAATTAGGTTTTTTGGGAATTACGGTCGATGAAAAATACGGGGGCACCCATATGGGCTATCTTGCCCATGTAGTTGCTATGGAGGAAATTAGTCGTACTTCGGCTTCCGTTGGATTAAGTTACAGTGCCCATTCTAATTTATGCGTTAATCAACTGAGTCGTTTTGGTACGGAAGCACAAAAACAACGTTATTTACCCAAGTTAATTAGCGGAGAGTATGTTGGTGCATTGGCTATGAGCGAAACCGAATCGGGCTCCGACGTCATTAGTATGCGCCTCTCCGCCAAAGAAGAAGCAGATGGATTTATCTTAAATGGCACTAAAATGTGGATTACGAATGGTTTTGAAGCGGATGTGCTAATTGTATATGCCAAAACTGATCCCACCGTCGGGTCACGTGGCATCAGTGCGTTTTTAATTGAAAAAAATTTCCAAGGTTATCGAACTGCTCAAAAGCTCGATAAATTAGGGATGCGTGGATCAGATACCTGCGAATTAGTTTTTGATAATTGCAAAGTGCCCAAAGGAAATGTATTGGGGGAAATTAATCGGGGTGTTCCCATATTGATGAGTGGGCTTGATTACGAACGGCTTGTTCTCGCCGGTGGACCCTTGGGAATAATGCAAGCCTGTTTGGATTATGTGTTACCTTATATTCATGAACGCAAACAATTTAAAAAATCTATAGGTGAATTTCAATTGATTCAAGCTAAAATAGCTGATATATATACCGCATTAAACGCCAGCCGATCTTACGTATATGCGGTAGCCCAATCGGCCGATCGTGGGAAAATTTACCCCAAAGATGCCGCCAGTGCGTTGATGTTTGCTGCTGAAAATGCTACCCAAGTGGCTTTGCAAGCTATTCAATGTTTAGGTGGTAATGGATATATTACGGAATTTCCGGTAGAACGATTTTTGCGTGATGCTAAATTATACGAAATCGGTGCGGGTACATCAGAAATTAGACGAATTGTAATTGGCCGTGAGCTCTTTCAAGAAGGTAAACAATGATAAAAGATCCAATTGTTGTCGTAAGCGCCACGCGTACGCCAATGGGCCATTATGGCGGGTATTTCAAAGAAACCCCTTCGAGTGAATTAGGCACTGCAGCAATCAAAGCGACCGTTGAACGCGCCGGACTTGAGCCAGAAAATATCGACGAAGTCATTATAGGTTGTGTACTCTCCACCAAGCAGGGACAAGCGCCCGCTCGGCAAGCCGCTATAAAAGCAGGGCTTCCGGCGAATATTCCCTACACCACTGTTAACAAGATGTATGGCTCTAGGATGAAAGCTATTATGTTAGCCCATGATGGGATTCTCGCCAGCTCTTATGAGTATGTTGTTGCTGGCGGTATGGAAAATATGTCTGTGGCCCCCTATCTCCTTATGAAAGCTCCTTTTAGTTATCGACTGGGGGACACAACCGAATTTATGACCACATGATTCTGGATGACTTAGAGGATGCATATGATACTAGAAAAGCCATTGGTGTATTTGCAGAAAAATATTATGTCAATAAATATCAATTTTCGCGAAAAGAACTGGATGATTTTACTCTTACATCATTAACTCGAGCAAAAAAAGCAAACGAAGATGGGACTTTTTCGCAAGAAATTGTTTCGATTACAGTAAAACACGGGAAAGAAACTATTGAAGTTATTAAAGAAACTATTGAAGTTATTCATGATGGAAAATGCTCTGAAAGCTAACCCAGAAAAAATCCCCCATTTAAAGCCTGCTTTTAAACCAGATAGATTAGTAACAGTAGCAAACTCCAGCTCCATTTCAGATGGCACAGCGGCACTAATCTTCATGCGACTCTCAGAAGCAAAAAAATTGAATATCCGACCAATGGAAAAAATTGTCGGCCATTTCACTCATGCCCAAGAGCCTGCCTGGTTTACAACAGCACCAATTAACGCTATCCAAGGCTTATTAGGAAAAATTGGTTGGAAAAAAGAAGAGGTCGATTTATTTGAAATTAACGAAGCCTTTGCCGCTTGTTAAAATGGCAGCTATTAAAGAAATTGGTTTACCGCATAAAAAAGTTAATCTCTACGGAGGGGCTTTGTGCGTTAGGTCATCCTATCGGGGGCTTCTGGCGCGCGCATTATGGTCACTTTACTCTCTATTTACAAAAAAATAATTTGCAACGCGGCATCGCCTCTTTATGCATCGGCGGGGGAGAAGCAACAGCCATTGCAATTAAAAGAGAAACTTTTTAAAACCTATCTAACTCTCCCACCCTCCTTCCTTTTCGGGGAGGTTAGGATCAGTATGAGGTGTTAAAAGGAAAAAGATCATCTATGCCAAAAATTATTTCGAAAATAAAAACTAACAGCGATGAATTTAAGAATAACAAAAACGCCATGGACGCACAGATTCAAGAACTGGAAAGAGTGCTGTCTGAAATTAAGCAAGGAGGCCCGGAAAAAGCTCGCAACCGTCAACGGGAACAAGGAAAATTATTAGTACGAGAACGTATCGATCATTTATTGGATCCGGGTTCTCCTTTCGTAGAATTCTCTACTCTCGCTGGTTATCAACTTTACGATGACACTGTGCCTGCAGGAGGCGTCATCAGTGGAATTGGCCAAATTGCGGGACAAGAATGCGTAATCGTAGCTAATGATGCTACCGTTAAAGGCGGCAGCTATTACCCTATTAGTGTAAAAAAACATTTACGTGCTCAAACTATTGCAGAAGAAAATAACCTCCCCTGTATCTATCTCGTCGATTCTGGCGGAGCTTACTTACCCAAGCAAGATGAAGTTTTTCCTGATCGCGATCATTTTGGTCATATTTTTTATAATCAAGCGCGTTTGTCTTCCAAAAATATTCCACAAATTGCTGTCGTTATGGGATCCTGTACTGCAGGAGGAGCCTATGTCCCTGCAATGGCGGATGAAGTAGTCATGGTAAAAAATCAAGCGACTATTTTTCTGGGTGGCCCCCCTCTCGTAAAAGCAGCAATAGGCGAAGTGGTTACTAGCGAAGAATTGGGAGGCGCCAACGTTCATTGTCGACTTTCTGGTGTAGCTGACTATTTAGCTGAAAATGACTGGCAAGCACTCAAATTAACTCGAAATATTGTAAATAACCTGAACCGTAAAAAAAATATCTCCCTTTATATTTGCACTCCTCAAGAACCTGCTTACCCTATTGAAGAACTTTTAGGAATCATTAACACGGATCCCCGGCAACCTTATGATGTTCACGAAATTATTGCTCGATTGGTTGATGGTTCTTCATTTGAAGAATTTAAAGCATTGTACGGAACCACGTTAGTTTGTGGCTTTGCACATATTTATGGTTATCCTATAGGGATTATTGCCAATAATGGCATTCTCTTTTCCGAATCTGCGCTTAAAGGTGTCCATTTTATCGAATTATGTAGTCAACGTAAAATTCCTCTAGTTTTTTTGCAAAATATCACCGGTTTTATGGTCGGTAAAAAATATGAAAATGCAGGCATTGCTAAACATGGTGCCAAAATGGTTCATGCTGTCGCATGTACAGAGATTCCGAAATTCACTGTTATTATTGGAAATAGTTACGGTGCAGGAAATTATGCTATGTGTGGTCGTGGTTACGATCCACGATTTTTATTTATGTGGCCTAATGCACGTATTGGAGTTATGGGGGGCGAACAAGCTGCAAACGTCTTGGCACAAGTGAAACGCGACCAAATGAAACGGCACAGCGAAATATGGGATGGAAAAGAAGAAGCTCAATTTAAAGCCAGTATCCGGACTAATTATGAAGCACAAGCTAACCCTTACTATTCCAGTGCTCGACTATGGGACGATGGTGTTATTAACCCTCTCGACACTCGTCGAATATTAGGTCTTTGCATTTCTGCAAGCCTAAATGCACCTATTCGGGAAACCCGTTTTGGAATTTTTCGAATGTAGAAAAAGAAGGATAATCATGAATGAATTTACTTATATCCGCCAACGTTATGAAGAAAATATAGGTTTAATTACTTTTAACCGTCCTGAAAAACATAATGCGTTTGATGAGCAATTTATTTCTGAATTAAAACAAGCTTTACAACAAGCAAATCACGAAGAAACGTGTCAAGTCATTATTATCAATGCGGAGGGGACAAATTTTTGCGCGGGTGCCGATTTAAATTGGATGAAACGTATGGCAAAATTCACTCGTGAAGAAAACGAAGCTGATGCACTCGCTTTTGCCCACCTTTTGCAATTGATTAATCACTTGTCGAAACCTAATATCGCCTTAGTTCAAGGAAATATTATTGGGGGAGGTATTGGTTTAATTGCTTGCTGCGACGTTGTGATTGCTTCTACCGATGCTAAATTTTGTTTTTCAGAAGTTAAATTAGGACTAACCCCTACAACTATTGCACCTTACATCATTCGCGCTATTGGATATAACGCTACTCGCCGCTATTTTCTAACGGCGGAATTTTTCAATGCCTTAGAAGCGCAAAAATTAGGACTTCTCCACCACGTTGTTAATCAGAATGAATTGCTAACAACTGGAAAAAATCTCGCTAAATTAATTATCCAAAATGGTCCACAAGCTTTATATCAAGTCAAACAATTGCTCAATAATTTGTATCCAATTAACGAAACTGTTATTTCGCAAACTGCAGCGCTGTTAGCTACCATTCGTTCTTCCAAGGAAGCTCAAGATAGAATTCAAGTATTTTTAAAAAATAAAGTCTAATCAGTAGTTAAGGAGTTCAGAATCTCTATATTTCGCAAATTATTAATTGCTAATCGCCGCGAAATTGCTTGTCGAATAATTAAAACGGCTACAAAATATGGCATTAAGACTGTTGTAGTTTATTCTTCGATTGATAAAGAGGTGCGTCATGTCAAATTAGCTGATGAGTCTTTTTTGATCAGTCCGTCTCCTCCTCCTGCAAAAAGTTATTTAAATCGTCAAAAAATTATCGACGTTGTTTTGCTGGAAGCAAAAGTGCAAGCTATTCATCCCGGTTATAGATTTTTATCTGAGGATGCAAAATTTGCCAGTCTATGCCAACAAAAAGAAATTATTTTTATTGGTCCCCCTCCTCAAGCTATTAGTGTTATGGGAGACAAACGCGAAGCCAAGCAATTAATCGAAAAAGCGGGTGTTCCGGTGGTGCCAGGTTATCAAGATACTTTCTAAGATTTAAACATATTGCGCAGGAGTAAGCTATAAGCATAGGATTCCCTCTTTTAATTAAAGCAGCTTCTGGCGGCGGGGGAAAGGAATGCATTTGGTGAGCAATAGTAACGACTTGGAAAACGCACTGCGATCCGCGCAACGCGAACCAAAATCCAATTTTGATGATGATACTGTTTTCTGGAAAAATATATAAAACCGGCGCGCCATCTGGAAGTGCAAATCTTTCTGAACCAGAAAGGTGATGGCATTTATCTATTCAATCGAGATTGTTCTATTCAACGTCGCCACCAAAAAATTATTAAGGAAGAGATTACCGCACAATTTTAAAAAACTACCCGATAAAAAATTTGGGAAACTGCTATAACAGCAGCCAAAACTGTTAATTATGAAGGCGCCGGAACGGTCCAATTTCTGGTAGATCAGTCAGAAAATTTTTACTTCATGGAAATGAATACTCGTTTACAGGTTAAGCATCCGGTAATGGAAATTATAACTAGATTAGATTTGCTAGAATGGTAATTTAGAATCGCTAGCGGCGAATCTCTTTCCTTGTTTCTAAGAGCAAATCAAAGTAACAGGAGATGCTTTTGAAGCGTGGATTTATGTAGATCGCGAAAATAATTTCGCTGCCTCTATTGGAAAAATAACTTACTTTGACTTACCTCCCGAAGAGGAATGAATACGGTTCGATACGGGAGTCACTCAAAATGATATTATTACTCCCTATTACTCCCCCTCATCGCCAAATTAATTGTTCACCAAAAAGATCGAGCAACTGCTTTACAATTATTACAAAATACCTTAGAAAAAAATTTTATTATTGGAATCGATACAAATAGATCCTTTCCCCACAAAATTTGTGGAACTCAAGCCTTTAAAGAGGCTAAAATTCATATAACATTAGTTGAAGCTGAAATCTCCAGAATTCTTAAAAAAGAATTATTACCTGACGAGATTTTATTAATTGTTTGTTTCACCGAGTTGCAGCAATAAAAAACGACAATTAAAAAATTAGCTTTCCAATCAGTAGATCCTTACTCCCCGTTGTTTATTCACGACAATTGGCGTTTGTTTTCACTGCCTAAAAAAATATTACAATTTTGGTATAAAGAAGATAGCTTCGAAATTAAAGCTATGGAAAAGCCCAATGGTGATGAATTAATTCTTCTTGAGCGTTCATTTTTGATTAATGAGCAAAAGCAAAATCATCAACAGTTTAAAATTATTTACAACAATCAAGTTTTAGAAGCAGCAGCCATTCTTTGTGAAGAAGATTGGCATATCTTTTATAAAGCGAGCCATTTTGTACTTTCAAAGAAAAATCCTAAGGCTTCAATGACTAACGAAGAAATTACTGATAATCAATTTATTGCTCCCATGTCAGGAACTGTTATTGAATTTTTGTTGAACCTAATCAATCAGTAAAAAAATCGATTGTCTACTTATCTTAGAAGCCATGAAAATGGAGCATACTCTCACCGCCCCTAAAAATGGAGTGATACAAGCCCTAATGTGTAAAACCAGTGACTTAGTAGATGAAGGCGTACAGCTTTGAAATTAAACTAAGGCTTGTCATAGCTAATTAACAACCAGCTTAAAAGCTAACCAAAAGATTACCATCTTTTACAATAGCTAAAATAGCACATATCTAGCCTGCCACTGAACCAACCGATCACAATGAGTAAAAGTGGTAGGATTTAGCATGAAACTGATTGTGCGAAGTACCGCTCCAAAGCCCCGGCCGAGCACGGTTTTTAACGCAGCATGTATACCATTATTTAATCTATGAATGAGGGCCGATAGGAGACCATCGGGGGGGAGCCCTGCAACCTGATAAGAGGGCCATACAAATTACTCCAAAAATTAAAAAAATAAAATTGCGAAACCTAGGTTTAGCATCTAGTATCTCCATTTTGTTTGGTTGAGCTGCCATCTTATCATGATGGCAATAACAAGACGACAGCTCCACCTCAGATATTATCTCATGCTGCAATGGAGGATATGACAATTACTTGGGAATCAGCTATGGAGCAGTACATTTACCTAGCGCGTTCATGCGAGCACCTGCTTTCGTCGTTGCCCAACCATCCCATCGGCTGTGCAGAAAAATGGATATTACCAGCAACACATCGGTAATTGCTCCAAGCACCTGCTGGATGAACAACGAATTCTGTTTAACGAGGAGGTCTACAGCCTACTACTAATAAAAAAATTGCTAAAACACCGATAAGGGACTTTCCAAAAGTTTTCACTTTTATTTTTTTACTCCATATAAATAAAATGAAAAAGTCATTTTGTATCAAGAATAGCATATAATCAAATATGCAGACAAAACTTCAAAAAATTCTGGCTTAGTGATTTTACTGCCATATGATGAAAGAATTCTCGACAATTTAGCAATAAGGATGGTAAAAAAATATTATGACCTTACAACACAGAGTTTATCTCTTTTTTTATTCTTTTTTGGTTTAGCGCTCAAAAGCTCTAATTATCTGTTTTTACCTTTTCAAATTCGCCATAATCAGTTTAAACACAGACTTTAAAAGGTCGCTATTATGCAAAAAACACACAATTTAAGAATAAAAACTATACGGCCCTTGATCCTTCCCGCTCTTCTTATCGAAGAGTTACCCCTAACAGATACAATTGCCAGCCAGATAAACCAAGCACGAACAGCCGCGAAAAGCATTATCCATGGAGAAGATGATCGCCTGTTGGTGGTTGTCGGCCCTTGTTCCATACACGATTTTGCAGCTGCTCTGGAATACGCTTCTCGCCTTAAAGACTGCATGGCCCAATACTCAAGTGAATTATTTATTATCATGCGAGTTTATTTTGAAAAGCCTCGCACCATTATTGGATGGAAAGGTTTAATAAACGATCCCCATTTGGATGGCAGTTTTCAAATTAATCAAGGTTTACGGATCGCCCGACGTTTGCTTTTAGATATCAATCAGTTAGGAGTGGCCACTGGTAGTGAATTTTTAGACACTATTATTCCCCAATACATCTCCGACTTAACGACCTGGTCAGCCATCGGAGCTCGAACCACTGAAAGTCAAATCCACCGAGAACTCGCTTCAGGACTCTCAATGCCCATTGGCTTCAAAAATGGAACAGCAGGAAGCATACAAGTAGCTATTGACGCTGTCCTTACTGCTCATCACTCCCATCATTTCTTGGGTGTCTCTGAACAGGGCATCGCCGCTATTATCAGCACTACAGGTAATCAAGACAGTCACGTTATTTTGCGTGGTTCCACTCAAGGCACTAACTATGACCCGATAACAATTGCAGAAACTGTAAAAAGATTAAAGTCGGCCCATTTATCTCCCTCGATAATGGTCGATTGCAGCCATGGTAATAGTGGCAAAGATCATAAAAAACAAATGCAAGTTATAGATTCAATTTGCGAGCAGATCCATCAAGGAAATCTCTCAATTTTTGGCATCATGATTGAAAGCAATTTAATTCAAGGCAAACAAGCTCTAGAATCTGGTAAACTGCTAAAGTATGGACAAAGTATCACTGACGCTTGTATTTCCTGGGAAGACACAGAAATAGCATTTAGTAAATTGGCTGAAGCTGTTATTGCCCGGCGTCACGAGAATGAAGAGAAAACGAGTGTCCAATAATAGTGAAGCTTTAATTAAACTACCCAAAAAAAAATCGACGAAATAGATTATCAAATTCATGATTTGCTTAATCAAAGGGCACAATACGCGTTAGAAATTGTGAAAGTCAAGATAGCAGAAGATGGGAAGCTTACGAAATTTTATCGTCCTAAACGGAAAGCAGAAATTTTAGAAAAAAAATCACTACTCAGAATAAATGACCTTTACTGGCGGAAGAAGTCGCCACTATTTTTAAATCCATCATGAAAAAATGTCGAGATCTGAAAATTAATAATTATCCGGAATTAAAAAAATGAAATCGATTGGCATCCAAGGGGCGAAAGGTAGTTTTTCTAAAATTGAAGCTCAACAATTCGCAAAGACATATAAGATTACAAATTTTTCACTTAATTATTTGATATCTTCAAAAAATTTATTTCGAGCTCTTAAAAATAAAGAAATTGATTTTGGCATTTTTACTATAAAAAATGTCCAGGTCGGCATCGTTATTGAGAGTATCGAAGCGTTGGCTAAATATCGTTTTCAAATTGTAGATATGTTTCACATTCCAGCGAGTCAAAATTTAATTACTCTTCTTAGAATTTCAATAAAACAAATTACGGAAATTCATTCTCATCGTCAGGCTCTGAGTCAATGTCTTCAATTTTTAACGACGAATTTTTAAGGCTTCCCTATCATCGATGAGAATGACACAGCAGAATCCGCTCTCCTCTTGAAGGCCTGTGAATTTCCGAAAACCGCAGCTGTTATTGCGAATAAAGCTTGTGTATAACTTTATGACTTACAATTCTCTAAAGAAAGACATTCACGATCTTAAAAACAATCTGATTTTATTTTTAAGTGTCAAGCGTTATGAAGAAAATGAGTAACATAGTTAATATTTTAGGCCGTGGTAGTTTTAGCGCATTACTAGCACAATTATTTCTCCCTGATTTCAACGTCAAAGTTTATGATATTGTTTCTAAAAAAAAGACAATCTTCTAGTTATTTCACTACTCTTAAAATTCTCTTAAAATTATAAACTATTTTGTCACTTTAGCTATTCGCTCTTTTGAAGAAATAATTTAAAGCATTACAAGCTAAATTAGGAAAGAGCACTAGCATTATCAATTTTTGTTCCGTAAAACAGTTACCTCGTATAAGTGATGTAAATGCATCTACCCAATTCTACTGATATTATTGCTATCCATACCTCCCTTATTCGGCCCTGATTCATTCAAAAAAGATCAACGATTGAAGATAGTCATGCATCCCGAGAGGGATCTCTATAATGTGTATGATTTTTTTTTAGAAAAATTATTTTTTAAGAAAAAATTAAAGTTTTAGAAATGACACCTGATCAACATGATAAATTGGTAGCCAAATCACGAAGTATTACTTATTTCATTTGATGCTGTTTAAAAGCAATCGATTCACGATCGATAGAAATCGATATTGTCGGTTATTGTAATTTATTAGCTTTTATAGAACAAAATTTAAACGATAACCGTAAAATATTTATTGAGTTACAAACATAAAATTCTTATGCGCTTAAAACAATTGAAGGTTTTATTAAAAAATATATCGAACTGCAAAGAGAAATTAAAAAAAATCAATAAAATTCTTTCATGAGGTATTGGTATCGCTAATCATAATTTTTTTCTCCACTAACGCTAATTTTTTAATTAACGAATGGCAAACGCTACAAGAAAAAATATTAAAAATGATAAAACCTATTAAAGATAAGACAAAAACAAAAAAAGAATAAACTTTACTTTCAGATCAGAAATTAAATGATATGCTCAATGGATCTTTATAATCTTTTTGAAGCAAAAATTAATTGGCTACGGTTCCGTTACAAAAGCATGTCTTTATTTAGTAGTGATTCGAGATGATATTTTCAAAAATAATCCTCGCGAAAATAGTCTAGAAAAAAAGAATTAGAAAAAATTTTTCCTGAAAGTTTAAACGAAGTGCAACAAAAATTGAATGATCTTACCAATTCTCATCACAACCAATGGCAAGAAAAACAAGAGACGTGGAGCCAACAATTAGCCATGGCACTAAACTTAAAAAATGTTTTCCTCTCAATTCTCCTCTCAGAAATTGAAATAAAAGAACTAAAAGATCAAGAACCCTTGTCAGAACTTAGCAATCGTTTTGTCAATTTAAATATTTCTATGTCGTTTATTACTGTCAAAAATTTTGAAAATTATTATCGTTTAAAAGTTTATTTGACCATTCACAGCGCTCTTAGTCGCCAACAACAACCAGACGATGAGTCAATCCTCAACAAATTGTTAAAAAAGTTAGACACTAAATTTAAAGGAGATTCACTAGGAAGAAACACAACTTCTTAAAATTCAATGGGCTGAAACAAAATAAATCATTAAGCTTATATAACTACTCTTATCCGATAACTTGATTAATGAGCATCCGTTGCCGTTCTACTTCGTACAAACAAATTCCACACGCCACAGAAACATTTAAGCTTTCTATACTACCTCGCAGAGGAATTTGTGCTAAAAAATCGCAATATTCCTTTGTTAAATGACGTATCCCTTTGCCTTCGCTGCCCAAAACGATAGCTACATCTCCTGTTAAATCAATATCTTGAATGTGCGAATCCGCATCGGCCGCGGTCCCAATGATCCAAATCCCTTGTTCTTGAAGCCAACGAATGGTACGCGCTAAATTCGTCACGCGAATAAAGGGAAGCATCTCAACCGCGCCGCACGCCACTTTGCGAACAACAGGCGTTATTCCAACCGCCCAATCCTTAGGTACAATCACAGCCTGGGCGCCCAACGCCTCAGCACTTCGAAAACAAGCACCTAAATTATGTGGATCTTTTACTCCGTCGAGAATTAATAATAATACAGAGGTCTCACGATTTCTTATTACAGTTTGTAATACATTTACATCAAGACTTCCAAAATTTTTACATTCAGCAATTATTCCCTGATGTTTTCCCCAAAAAATATTTAATTCCTTGCGAGAAATATATTTAACAATTACACCTGATTTTTCAGCTATTTTTATAAGGGATTGTAAACGTTGATCTTCCCGATTTTTTTGCACATGCAAATTGATAACAGTGTGAGGCGCCGTTTCTAAAAGAACTCGCACAGCATGGATTCCATACACAATTTTTATATTGTTCATATTTTGATCAATCGTTCTTGCAGAATATTTAACTTCATTAAGATATACTAAATTTAAGTGTAATAATTTATATTTAAAAACCGAAGGACCGTAACTCCCATGAAGCGCTTTTTATTTCGTTCTAGTATTACAATTTTTATCAGCGTTTTGTTTATTCTTTTTTTAGGCTGCGCTTCTCAAATAAAAGATGGCCCTCCTCGATATTATGTGGACGTTAGTAAAATTCCTAATGCAAAACCAAAACCCCTCTCGCGTAGTAAATATGGAAATCCATCCTCTTATGTGGTTAATGGAAAACGTTACCGAGTTTTAAAATCTACACACGGATATGTACAACACGGTATTGCCTCATGGTATGGGACCAAATTTCACGGACAATTGACTTCAACACGCGAACCTTACAATATGCTGGCAATGACTGGAGCAAGTCCTATTTTACCTATTCCTTGTTTTGTGCAAGTAACTAATTTAAGTAACGGTCGTTCTGTCATTGTCAAAATCAACGACCGAGGTCCCTTTGCCTCTCATCGCATTATTGATTTATCCTATGCAGCAGCTAAAAAATTGGGTTATGCCAACAAGGGGACTGCATTTGTAGAAGTTAAAGGGATAGACGTCTATCACCACATTCCTACTCGATCAATAATGCTCGCAAAATCGTCCACTCCTATATCACATTCCCTTCATTCCTCTCATTTATTTTTACAATTAGGAGCTTTTCGGCAGGCCACACATGCTGAAAGTTTAAAAAGAGAATTAAGTTCTTACATAAGAAAACCCATTCTTATTTTAAAAACAATTTATAATCAATTACCTATTTATCGAGTGCAAATTGGACCCCTAACGAATATTAGTGAGTCTGATTATCTCCATAAAAAACTTAAAAAATTGGGCTTTGGAGAGGCTGTAACCATCATCAGCGAAGAGTAATCAATGATAACTATGACTGAAAAAATCACCTGGCAAACTGTTCTCAATGAAAAAAAACAAAAACCTTATTTTCAAGCTATTTTAGATTTCGTCAAAAAAGAACGTAAAGCGGGGAAAACTATTTACCCCCCTCAAAAAGATATTTTTAATGCATTGAAATTAACACCCTATGAGACGGTTAAAGTAGTTATTTTGGGACAAGATCCCTATCACGGGCCTAATCAAGCCCACGGGCTGGCCTTCTCTGTACGTCCTGGCGTCGCTTTTCCGCCTTCTCTCCAAAATATCTTCAAGGAACTGCATGAGGATTTAAACGTTCCTATTCCTTCTCAAGGAACTTTAGAAAAATGGGCCAAACAAGGCGTTCTATTGTTAAATGCAGCTCTGACCGTTGAAGCAGGCAAACCCCAATCCCATGCCTCTATTGGGTGGCATCGTTTTACGGACCATGTGATTGCTAGTTTGAACGATCATCATCCTAAAGGGATCGTATTTCTTCTGTGGGGAGCTTATGCACAACAAAAATCCAGTTTGATCACCAATATCCGACACCGAATCTTAAAAGCCCCCCATCCCTCGCCTTTCTCGGCAAACCGGGGGTTCTTCGGATGCCGACATTTTTCCAAAGTTAACGAATTATTACGTGAAATGGGCCGTGAGGAAATCGATTGGACACTAGACTACCTAATCCAGTCCCACGACTCCTATTAGTTACGCGCTTCTAGCCCCTGTGTTGAGAAGATGAGATTCAAGCTCCTTGCTTGATTTGACATTTTCTGGTCTGCCAGATAGAGTTTTACGCCAAATGCCGAGGTGGTGGAATTGGTAGACACGCAAGTTTCAGGTACTTGTGGGGGCAACTCCGTGGAGGTTCAAGTCCTCTCCTCGGCAAACACCCATAAGATACGAGAATGCTCAAAATTTTACAGTATCCTAATCCACGATTAAAAACCGTAGCGAAACGGGTTGAAACCTTTGATGATGAATTACAGAAAATCATCGACGAAATGTTTTTGACTCATTACAACACCAAAAATTGTGCAGCCCTAGCTGCTACCCAACTAGATTTAAAGAACCAAAAACACATCACCGTTATCGATTTTTCTCTGGAAAAAAATCAACCCTTATGTCTAGTTAACGCAGAAATTATTGAGCGAATAGGAAAGTGCGCAGAAGAAGAAGGCTGTATGTCAGTTGGTGGAGGCACTTTCGAAAAAATCAGTCGCGCTGCTAAAATTAAAGTACGTGCGCAAGATCGTTATGGAAAACCACTAAAGTTAGAAGCCGATGGATTTATGGCAAAATGCATTCAACATGAATTAGATCATTTAAACGGCATCATCTTTCTAGACCATTTGTCGTCATTAAAACGAAGTCGAATCGATAAGCGATTAGAAAAGTTACGAAGACATTATAAATCATCCGAAAATATGGGCTCCTAGTGAAAACATATACTGAAATAGGTCCGCTTATTCAAACCCACGTTACTTGGCAAGCTTATCTTCAATTATGTAAGCCACGTGTCGTTTTATTAATGATATTAACAGCCCTAGTGGGAATGTGTTTGGCTAGTCCCGGTATCGTGTCCTGGCGTATTTTATTGTTCGGTAATTTGGGGATCGCGCTTGCTGCCTCTTCTGCAGCCGCGTTGAACCAGATTTTAGAGCACCATCTGGATAAATTAATGCATCGAACTAGCTGCCGTCCTATCGTGCAAGGCAGAATCAGTCGGCGAAATGCAATTATCTTTGCCAGCATGTTAGGTGTTTTATCTATGGTAATTTTGGTCAGTTTCATTAACTTATTTACAGCACTCTTAACTTTTGCCACACTTATTGGCTATGCGGGTATTTACACACTTTATTTAAAACACGCCACTCCGCAGAATATTGTTATTGGAGGATTAGCAGGTGCCGCTCCTCCTTTATTAGGAGGGGTAGCCGTCACAGGGCACATCAATTCACCTAGTTTAATCCTTCTGCTAATTATTTTTATTTGGACTCCTCCACATTTTTGGGCACTTGCCATTCACCGTATAGATGATTATGCCAAAGCAAATATTCCTATGTTACCTAACACTCACGGCATTCCCTACACGAAATTAAATATTTTATTTTATACGCTGCTGCTTGCCGTAATTAGCTCACTGCCTTTCATTATTGAAATATCGGGATGGATCTATTTTTCCAGTGCTTGTCTTTTAAATTTAGGTTTTATTTATTGGGCGATTCGCTTATTTGTGAGCAATGATTCCAAAATATCGATGCGAGTTTTTCGATACAGCATTTTGTACTTGATGCTTTTATTTTCAGCCCTACTTGTCGACCATTATTTTAATTTATTGATAAATTAATTTTTATAAAAATTCCTTTCTCCCCTTAATCCCTCTACTACGGTAGAGGGATTAAGGGTTGCTCTCTCCAGCTAAGGAAGAGGGAAAAACGCGGGCTTCTTGTGCTTGAAAAATTTTTTCACGTACAATAGTGTGCTTTCGCTCTGGACCTGTAGAAATCATAGTAACAGGGACTTCCAACAACGCTTCAATACGTGCAATATAATCACGGGCTTCTTTAGGCATTTGATTATAGTTAGTAAGCCCATAAGTAGAAATTTGCCATCCGGGCATTTCTTCATAAATGGGCTCGCAAGTTTCTAACAGGAACTGATCGAAAGGAGACTCGTCGAGCAATTCTCCATTACAGAGATAGCCTGTGCATAAACGAATAGTTTCAAACTCATCCAATACATCTAATTTGGTTAACACAATACCCGTCAAACTGTTTACTTGAATGGATCGGCGCATACTAATTACATCAAACCAACCACAACGCCGAGGGCGACCCGTCACTGAACCAAATTCTTTTCCTCGCTTTGCCATTTTTGCCCCATCTTCATCCTTTAATTCTGTGGGGAAAGGTCCGGCACCAACGCGAGTCACATAAGCTTTCGTAATTCCTAATATCTGATCAAAATAGACGGGGCCAAAGCCGCTACCCGTAGCAGCTGCTCCTGCTGTGGTATTTGAAGAAGTAACATACGGATAAGTTCCAAGATCCACATCCAACAAGTAACCTTGCGCCCCTTCAAAAATAATATTTTTTTTCTCTCGACGTAATTCAAATAATAAAGCAGTTACATCTCCGATCATTGGCCTTATTTTATCTCTTATTTCCATTAATTGGTCATAAATCTGGATATAATTGAGAGGTTTTTGCGAATAATATTCCAACTGGAAATTATGATAAGCAGTGGTTTTTTTTATCTTTTCTAACAAGACATCAGGATGCAACAAATCCGTTGCACGAATACCTCGGCGGGCTACCTTGTCTTCATAAGCAGGGCCAATTCCTTTACCAGTGGTGCCGATAGCTTTATTTCCTAACGCAGTTTCACGTGCCATATCGAGCGCAATATGATAAGGCAACAATAAATTACAAGCGGAACTAATTCTAAGTCGATCTGTTACTGGAATCCCTTTAACTTCTAGTTGTTGGATTTCTTCCATTAATGCCGCGGGAGATAAAACCACTCCATTTCCGATCAAACAAAGAATGTCTTTTCGTAAAATTCCCGAGGGTATTAAACGCAAAACTGTCTTTTCACCATCGATAATTAAAGTATGCCCTGCATTATGGCCACCCTGAAAACGAACCACTGCCGCAACCTTATCTGTAAGCATATCGATAATCTTACCTTTACCTTCATCCCCCCATTGGGTTCCCAGAATTACTATATTCATCAACTCATTCTCCGTTAACTGTCAACATTCCTAAA
Organism: Candidatus Coxiella mudrowiae; assembly: GCA_001077715.1. Taxonomy (GTDB): domain Bacteria; phylum Pseudomonadota; class Gammaproteobacteria; order Coxiellales; family Coxiellaceae; genus Coxiella; species Coxiella mudrowiae. Next base: position 1,064,143 of record CP011126.1, read on the forward strand.
TAACTGTTGGTAATCCTTGCGTTGTGTTTCTAAACTTAAATAAAGATGCCCCTTTTGATCACTCTTTTCAGCCCTTACACGTCCATCTTGATCTTGTATAAGAAGGGAATATCGATATGCACCAAAAGAGTACGTTCACCACTATTTCTCTTTAATGTAAAGTTGGCCTTTTTCCAATAAAAAGATTCGATCCATTTTTGCGGATAAGAGGCGGTTATGCGTTACGATGATAAAGCTCGTATTGAGAGAACGATTTAGTTGCAAAGTCAAATCAGCCACCTGCTCGGCAGTTTCTTCATCTAAATTGCCTGTGGGTTCATCGGCGAGTACACAACGAGGTTCCGTTACTAAAGCTCGCGCGATAGTGATTCGTTGCTTTTCTCCTCCTGATAATTCTCCAACCCGATATTTTTGTCGATGAATTAATCCAACTTTTTCAACATAAGCGATGGCTTTTTCTTTTACAAGCTTAGGTTTCATCCCTCGAATGAGCAAAGGGATACAAACATTTTCCAACACATTAAATTCCGGCAATAAATGATGGAATTGGTAAACAAATCCTAAATATCGATTACGTAATAATCCTTTTTCTCGCTCCCTAAGACGATTGATATCTTCATCTCCCACCCATATTTTTCCTGCCGTTGGTTTATCCAAACCACCTAACAATTGTAAAAAAGTAGATTTTCCTGCTCCTGAAGCACCCACGATCGCCACGCGCTCCCCTGGTGCGACAGAAAAATCGACCTCATGTAAAACAGGCACGTGTAATTTCCCTTCGAGATAGGTCTTACTCAATTTATCGCAACGAATGACCGATGTTTCTTTATTCATATCGCAGTGCTTCTGCTGGTTCTGTTCGAAAAGCAATCAGAGCCGGATAAATAGTTGCAATCAAACTCAACACTAAGGCAATAACAGAAATGTTTAAAACGTCCAACCATTGCAATCGAGAAGGAAGAAAATTAACGAAAAAGACTGAACTTTTAAGGAATTGAATATGAAAAAGATTTTGAACAAAATTAACAATAGCTGTTGTGTTCCATGCCAAAATAACTCCTCCGATTATGCCAATTAGCGTACCAATTAAGCCAACTATGGCTCCTTGGATAACAAAAATTGACATAATAATACGGGGACTCGCTCCTAACGTTCGTAAAATGGCAATATCAGCCCGTTTATCATTGACCACCATCACAAGTGTTGAAACTAAATTAAATACGGCTACCGCAACGATCAATAATAAAATAACAAACATGATCGTCTTTTCCATAGCAATAGCATTAAAAAATGAACCAAACTGCTCCGTCCAATTTGTTACCATAAATCCGTTTGTAAGGGCATTTTGCAATTCTCGAGAGACAACTCCTGCTTGATAAATATTTTTTATTTTAACATGTAATCCACTTCTTCCTTGGGGAAATAGTTTCATTGCATCAATCATATTAATGTAAGCAATTCCCGTATCAAAATCAAAACCGCCTTTCACACTAAAAATCCCGCTAACAGTAAAACGGCGAAATTGAGGAAACACCCCCAGGAGTGTTGTTGTAGCTTGAGGAGTGAATAAGTTGACTTTATTTCCGAGAGATAAACCTAATTGGTTTGCTAATTTTTTCCCCAGAATAATATTATAATTTCCTGCAACTAGACTGTTTAAATGCCCTTGCACCATTTTTTGATCAAGCTTTGAGACTTCCATTTCCTGCGAGGATAATATTCCCAAAACATTCACCCCACTAACCACTCCTTTATTACTCAGCATCCCCATCCCCGTGACAAAAGGAGCTGAAGCAATAATATTAGTGTTAGCATTAATGGTCTTTTGTAAAGTCGGCCAAGTCTTAGAAATATCTTGATCTGATAGAATCGTAACTTCAGGCGCGATCGCAAAAAACTGAGTTCGAATCTGATAATCAAATCCGTTCATTACAGATAAAACTACAATCAATACCGCAACGCCTAAGGCAATTCCCAGCATAGAGGCAAGAGAAATGAAAGAGATAAAATGATTACGGCGCTTAGCGCGTGTGTAACGCAAGCCAACATAAAGAGCAAAAGGCCTTATCATAACGGGTAACTATACTAAAAAAACAGCCGTTGGGATAGCCTTGATAGTCACCAACCACAGAGTAAAATGCAGATTATGAGATATTTAAATAACAACTTAGCTAAAATCACCGAGTTATTAAACGATGGAGAATTCCATAATGGGACCGTTATTAAACAACAGCAATTGAATGTTAGTCGCACTGCGGTATGGAAATCCATAAAAAATTAAAGAACTATCAAATTCCAATAAAATCTCTAAAAACTAAGGGCTATTGTTTAGCTCAACCATTAACCTTATTAGACAAACAAAAAATAGTTAGCACTTTAGAAATAAAATCAATTCCACTCGAGTTGTTCGAACAAGTAGATTCTACCAACGATTATTTAAAAACAGCATCCCATCCAAACAAGCTGGCAATTTGCATTTCAGAGATGCAAACAAAAGGTAAAGGCCGATTTTACCGGCCGTGGCATTCGCCCTTTGGACAAAATATTTATTTATCCTTAAAATATTCTTTTGATAAAGATATCAGTGAGCTAGCCGGTTTAAGCTTGGTATGCGGGCTCGTGGTATGTCGCACTATTGAAACAATTTGTCATTTATCTTCACCTATTTTTATTAAATGGCCAAATGATATTATATGTGATAATAAGAAATTGGCTGGTATTTTAATTGAAATTCAAGCAGAAACCCACGGATTCTGTTCCGTTATTATTGGTATTGGCCTTAATGTTAATATGCAAAACGATGCTGACCAAAAAATCAATAAGGATTGGACATCCTTAATAAATTTAACTGAAGCCTATTACGACAGAAATAAGCTCTGTACGGCATTAATTAATTATTTGATTCATTATCTGGAAACTTTTGAAAAACACGGCCTTAGGTTCTTTCAAAATCCCTGGCGAGAAAAAGATTATCTTTTTAATAAATTCTTAAGTCTTAAATCAAATCAAAACGAATTCCAAGGTATTGGAGCTGGAATTAATGAGAAAGGAAATTTAATCCTAAAATTAACTGACGGATTTCAAAAAGCATTTTCTTCCGGCGACGCTACTTTAAAATGAAATAACTCTGATCCGACTCAATCCTTCCCGACTTTACCCTACCTAGCTCTTTCCCATTAGTGAGAGGAAAATAAGCTTCTTTTTTTGAAAAAATTTAATACTGGTTGAAGGGAAAGGTGATCTTGTGGATTCTCTTCGTAACGGACGATACCCACACAAGGCGCTTTTATCCATGTTTTTAAAGTTTGAATATTTTCATCAATTGCTATTGTTTGCGATTCTATACAATTTGCTACCCATCCTATAAGCGGAATTTTCATTTGATTTATTGCATTCACAGTCAAAATAGTATGGTTTAAACAACCTAATTTAATTCCCACCACCAAGACAACAGGAATATTTAATAATTTCACAAGATCAGCAATTGATTCTTCATCATTCAAAGGAACAAACCATCCGCCTACTCCCTCAACAATAAACACATCACTAGAAATTAAAAGTAATTTATTTATTTTTTCTACCAATACACTAGTTGTTAAACGCAAATCTTTCAATTTCGCGGCAATATGCGGGGCAATCGGCGCTTCAAAAGCTACCGGATTAATCAATTCATAACGCTTTTTTACCGAAGAAGCCTCTTGTAGAGCAAGCGCATCTTCGTTGCGAAGCAAACCATTAATATTCCGACATCCGGAAGCGATGGGCTTTATGCCAAAGGTAGAAAATCCTTTGCCCGTGAATGTTCGCAGCAAGGCTGTACTTATATAAGTTTTTCCTACGTTCGTATCCGTTCCAGTAACAAAAAATTTTATAACCATATCTAAATCTTTCTGCAAATAAAAAATCCAATCCGATAAGTTAACTTGACTTTTACTTCATCCGTAAATTTTAAAATCGGCTTAGCTGACAAATCTGATTTTTTCCTCAGAACCAGACAATTTGCTCCAATATATTTGATGGAACGAACTGCTTCCTGTAAAGTTTTAAATTCATTGATAAAAACTTTTTCTTGATAAGAAAGAATCGAAAAACCACTTACTGTCAAAAAATTTATAATAATCTCTGGTGGATAAAATTGATTTCGAGAATTTTCTCCCAATTCATTAAATGTCCCTTTTAAAGGAATTGAAAAAGCCATTATACCGGAGGGAATCAATTGATAAGAAAATGTTTTAAAAGTATTCCTTAAATCTAAAGACCATTGCAACCCCATATTACAAAAAGCTAGCTGCAGTGAATTTTCAAAAAACAAAAAATCATCAAAATCAGCTAAAATAAACATAACTTTAGAATTTCTAATTTTTTTTTGAGCTTCATCCAAAAGGCTATTACAGAAGTCAATCGCATACATGCTATTAAATGAAAAGACCGAACTAATTTCTTGTGTGCTAACTCCAGTTCCACAAGCAAAATCAGCAATAACTTCATAATTAAATTCTATTTTTTTTAACTGCTTCAATAGTTCTTTGCAAATTTTTGCCGGCATATAACTATATGCATCATAGGTTTTAAATGCTCTATTGAAAGAGCGTTGTATACGCATTTTTTTTTCATTAAACATGATTAATAAACTTTAATAACTGAGTATAAAAATTCTTCTGATGTGTTAAAAAAGCTAAATGCCCGGCTTCAGGAATGACATGAATTATAGCGCTGGGATTTAAATCGTAAAGTTCTTGAGGTTTTAACTTAATAATAACATCTCGCTCTCCTAAAAGATAAAATAGCGGTATTTTAATTCTTTTATAAGCCTCTCTGATATCAGATTCGAACAAAATTTTTAAATAGTTATATAATAAATCGCGATGTTTTTCAAAATTTAGAGAATTTTTAGTTAGCAAGTCTTTATAATGAAGCACCTTATTCGGATAGTTGACCATAGCGAGAAAATAATTGAATAAACTAGCAAAATTTCTTTCCGCTAAATTAATAAATTCATTGGCTTCCGCTAAAGAAATCCCCGACCATCCCTCTTCTTGAATAAAGCAAGGGGAACTCGATAATAAAATAAGTTTTTTTACTTTTTTTGGAAACTGAGCAGCTAATAGAATTGCAATTAAGCCTCCTAGAGACCATCCTATTAACGTGGTGTTATCCGGTATCGAACAAGATAAATTGTAAGTAACCTTTTCCAAAGTCAATTCTTCAAGATTAGGCAAATCGATTAAGAAAGACCCTTTTAAATACAAACTACTTTCTCTTAAAAGAGAAGACTTAAATCCCCATCCCGCGATAAATGCCATTGAAGACTTAACTAACATAGAAAAAAAGCAAGGTGATAAAGGAGTTGAATGATTTGCTCCTCAGTGTGTAAGCAATTTAATGAAATTCGAATTCTGGCAGTACCTTCAGGAACACTCGGGGGACGAATACAGGAAATAAAAAAACCCTTTTCCAACATTTTTTGTTGAATCCATTGAATTTTTTCATTGTCTGCAACAAGCAAACACCTAATAGGTGTTTCATCCTCGGATATTAATTTAAGACCTCTATTTTCTGCTTGTTGTATAAAAAAATGAACAAGTTCATTGAGTCGTTCTCGTCGCCAATATTGCATTTGAACAATTTCTAAGGATTTTAAAGCAGCCACACAAAGAGCGGGCGGTAAAGCAGTAGTGGTACGATAGCTTCTAGAAAATTGCAAAACGCCCTCTAGAATATCTTTCCTACCCGAAACAATAGCACCTGAACAACCAAACGCTTTTCCCAAAGGAGTTATAAGGCAGGGAATTTCTAATTGAGTCAATCCCCACTTTTCGCAACTTCCACCTCCATTTTTCCCTAAAACCCCAATACCATGAGCATCATCTACAACAAATAAAACATTTTTTCCATCAATACAGTGATTAATTGCCAGTAAGGGTGAAAGATCACCTTCCATACTAAAAATACCTTCTGTAATCAAAATATTAGGTTTTTTTAAATGTAATAGATAATTAAAATGTTCTAAATCATTATGTCTAAAACGATAATTCTGAGCCTTTGATAATTGAATGGCATCAAGTAAAGAGGTGTGACAAAACTTATCTGAAAGAATAACATCCTTACGCGCCGCTAAAGAAGTAATAACTCCTAAATTTGCCATATATCCTGAATTAAAAAAAATTGCTTGATCTCGCAATAAAAATTCAGCAAATTTCTCTTCTAATTGTTGTTGAGGTTTAAAATACCCTGATACCATTGCCGAAGAGGTGCTTCCAATTCCATAGAGTTGAATCGCTTTAATAAAAGCTTCTTTTACTGCTGGGTGATTGGCTAAACCCAAATAATCGTTATTACAAAAATTAATACAACACTGGTCATTAACTTTGATCAAATTATTATGTTCTCGTCCTGTAATAACAAAACGCTTTCTTAAAAGTGAATTTTCTGCATATCGATCTAGTCTGTTTTTGACTTTAGCAACTAGCATAGCAATCTACACTTGTGCTGGAAGAGGGATCTTAACACCTAATCGATTTAATAAATTAAAATCGCGATCTTGTCCTGGATTTTTTGCTGTCAATAATTTATCTCCACAAAAAATTGAATTTGCTCCCGCCATAAAACACCAGGCCTGTAACTCGTCAGTCATTTCTTCACGTCCCGCAGACAATCGGATCATTGATTTTGGAAATATAAGCCGAGCTACAGCAATGGTTTTTATAAATTCAAAGGAATCTAAAGGCACTGCCTTTTCTAAAGGCGTACCCTTCATGGGAATGAGCTGATTAAATGGAATACTCATTGGCGGCTCTGGCAGTTGATTAAGTTGCAATAATAATTCAATTCGATCTTCTCGCGATTCCCCCATTCCCAAAATACCACCACAGCAAACATTAATCCCCGCATCTCTTACGTTTTTTAAAGTATCAATTCGATCTTGGTAGGTCCGAGTACTAATAATTTTTTGATAAAAATTAGGAGAAGTATCTAAATTATGGTTATAAAAGTCCAAGCCTGCTTGTTTTAAATCATGGGCTTGATCTTTATTAAGCATTCCCAAGGTTACGCAGGTCTCTAAGCCTAATGCTTTAACTGCTTTAATCATTTCAAGGACCTTTGGCAGCTCTCCTTTCGGTGGACTTCGCCAAGCTGCACCCATGCAAAACCGTTTAGCACCATTTTTTTTAGCCAGTTTGGCTTGTTCGATAACCGAATTAATGTCAATTAATTTTTCTCGCTTAAGGCCAGTTTTATAATGACCACTTTGAGTACAATAGGCACAATCTTCTGGACAAGTTCCAGTTTTTATGCTCGATAAGGTGCAAAATTCCATTTCTTTGATATCGAAATTTGCTCGATGCACACTATAAGCTTTGAAAATCAGTTCGAAAAATGGCAACTCAAATAAATGAGAAATAGACTCTTGACTCCAAGTCTCCCTTTCCATATAGAAAACCTCTTTTATTGTTGAAGACAAAAAGTTTATAATAGTCTTTCCAATTAGTCAACCAACCAAAAATAATGAGTTAACGATATGGAATCTCTTGAATTGCTAGATCTTAAACATGTCTGGCATCCTTGTTCGCAAATGAAAGATTATGAAGAATTCAAGCCATTAGTGATTAAAAGCGCCTTGGGTAGTCACATTAAGCTTCAAAATGGCAAAAAATTAATTGACGCTATTTCTAGTTGGTGGTGTAAGTCATTGGGGCACAACCATCCATCGTTAAAAACAGCTTTAAAACAACAACTAGAAAAATTTGAACATGTTATTTTAGCAAATACGACTAACGAAGTTATCGTCGAACTCTCTCAGCAATTAGCTACGCTGATACCCTTCTTAAATAAAGTATTTTATACAGGGGATGGCTCTTGCGCTGTTGAGGTAGCAATGAAAATGAGCCTGCATTCAAGGATTATTACTGGCAATCAAAAACGAACAAAGTTTATTGCTTTAAAAAATAGTTATCATGGAGAAACTGCGGGTGCTCTTAGTGTGAGTGATCTTGGGCTCTATAGATCTCCCTATACAGCCATGTTATTTGAACCTTTTTTTATCAGTGAGATTCCCTACGTTTCCAATATTACGGTTGACCAATGGAATGATTGCACTCACCAGTGGAAAGTGATTGAACATTTACTTGAACCCCATGTGGAAACCGCTACAGCTGTTATCGTAGAACCAATCGTTCAGGGAGCGGCCGGTATGAAAATTTACAGCCAAGATTTTTTAGCCCGACTCTCTCAATGGGCTAAAACACATAATATCCATTTAATTGCAGACGAAATAATGACAGGTATAGGGCGAACTGGAAAGATGTTAGCCTGTGAACACGCCAAAGTTATCCCCGATTTCGTCTGTCTTTCAAAAGGTCTTACTTCAGGTTGGTTGCCTTTCAGTGCGGTTCTGACGCATGAGGAAATGTACAACTATTTTTACGACGACTATGAAACCGGCAAAGCTTTTCTCCACTCCCATACTTATTCAGGAAACGTATTAGGAGCCAGCGTTGCTCTCGCTACCTTACAGACTATTTATAAAGAAAATCTATGCGAAAAAGCCGCCGCCTTTAGCGAAATTCTACATAAAAATATGAATATTGTTTCTGAAAAAACAGGTCAATTAATGAATATTCGAAACATTGGTGCCATAGTCGCAGCCGATTTGCGTTATCATCCCGCTTGTCCTCAACTGGGCTATGAGATCTATAAAGAAGCTATAAAATTGGGCGCCTTACTACGTCCTCTAGGAAATACAATTTATTGGTTACCGCCACTCAATATTGAGCTCTCCGTAATTGAAGAATTAAAAGACATTACTATCGATGCCATAGAACAGGTATGTGCCCGTATTGATGTTCGATCGTTTCCTTAACTTAATTTCTTTAACTGATTAAAAAAGTTGTCATTCTACCTTAGTAAAATGACGATTTCTAAACTCCAACTTCTTCAATATCTAATAAGTAGTACTACATAGCCAATTTTATGAGCCCAATATCATTATTTACACCAAGTGTTTCAAACATATTGTAACGATAGCCATTCACCATTACACTAATTCCTTTAATTAAGAACAATAATACTTCTATTTCTTATTTACTGAGTTGACTGAATGGCGAATTACCACTCGCTTTTCTTAAAGCCAATTGAGTCGCGATATTAGGGTTTAGATAGCGTTGACCACTGTGAATGTGAATTGCGCGAATGGCTCGTTCTAATTCTGCTGAGTTACTGCATTTAGTAATAAATCGATGTACGCCTGCTTCTAAAAGTTGAAGTGGCAGCAATTCACTTTTCATCGCTGTTATGACCAATATTTAATATCAGGATCTCGTCGCAACATTTTCTTTGCTACTTCCAAACCATCTGTATCGGGTAAGTAAAAGTCTAAAATCACGACGTCGCGATTTTTTTCTTGTTTCATCGTCAGACCTTCTTCCCCCGTGCTAGCCCCTCACCTACAATGCGAATCCCTTTAATAGCAGACAACATGAGACGGATACCTTGACGAACTCATACCTGATCTTCGATTAAAAGAATATTAATCATGAGAATTATTCTTTGAAATAAAGAACAACCATTGTAATAAATTGTAATATTATTTAAAGTTTAAGTACACTAAATCTATTTATTCTAGATAATTCTTAAAAATTTGATGAAAATGCATTTTCCTCTAGAAAAAGAAGAATGTTAATTAAGAAGTATATTGCACACTTCGTAAGCATAATTTTTAGGACTAATTGGAAAATTACCAATCGAAGTTCATCCAGTGTTTAAGCTTGAGTAACGGGATTTTCTTCTTTATAATCTTACAAACAATTTCTAATTACCACGAAACTAAAGCGATTTTTACCTGTAATTTGTTCATGCGTGTATCACAAACTTTGATAAGATGTTAAAATATTATATCTATTGCTAAGTGCCCACTCCAGCACTGTGCTTAAAATCCGATTATTAATCGCGTTACGTTCGTCAGATAGAGCCAGTGAGTCAGGTCAAACCAGAAAAAAATAATTTTTCTCATACGTAATCTAAATTTCTAAAAATTCCCAATGGGTTGGCGTATGAACGGGTATCAGTATCAGTAGGGTTAAGGAAGATTGTTCCACAGATAATAATTTATATAATTTATATAAGTGCTTAAGAGAGTATGGAGGATTTCATGTCCTTGTGCAATAAGACCACCTACTCCATATACGGGAAGTGTAAGAGTCGCTTTGCATGTGACTTTACCCGCTTTGATTATTTCCGCTACGTCCCGTAAAAAAGATTAATATCCCATTCACAGAAATAATAGTTTATAAAAAGTCCACCTCTTAGAAATAATTCAATTATATTGTGACCTTCTTGATTGTTATTTTGTAAACACCAGTTTTTTCTTACTAAGGGACTCAAAGTAGTAGTTTGGAGGACTGATCGATCCATCAAATCAAAAAATAAGAGCTCAGAATAGGGTTGATTCTGATCTAAAAACTATGTAAATAAAATCGAGATTGTTTTTGTCCAGCCAAACGATAGAATATTTTTGGTTGGCAAATCTTAAATACTTCTTTATGCTAAATGTGGGCACGGAAGCAGTAGCCATATGTGCCAAGTGTAATATCGTGTTGACACAAAAAGCATAAATTATTGCAAGTCGCAGCTCCAAAGGATTAGAAAAGTGCCTTTCTGTAAATTATTCAGCAATAGGTAAATTTTCTATTGTAATTTATCAGGATAAAAACTTTCCAAATCAGGATATTTAAAAGAAACTCTTTATCAGGATATTTAAAAGAAACTCTTTGGGATGGTTGCTCTAATATGGATTTAAAAAATTGAAAAATAAATTTATACAAAAGTTAAGAGCAAAAAAGTGTAAAATTTTAAATTTCTATAAAACTCTAAGTAGGCTCTTTAAGATAATATTCCTTTTTCATTGAACCACCTGATAAATGCATCAATAGATGGTTCCTCAGGAACTCTTCCAATTTTTTTATATTGATGCTCAAAATATCTTATTAATATTTCATAATTCCTTTTTCGTTGTTCTTCCATCAATGGTTTTCAAATTTTTATTAGTATTTCTCATCATAGGCTTTTTATAATCGAGGAAAATGATTATACTGGTTAAAGATTAAAATTTTATTAAGTTTTTTTAACATTGAATTCCCTAAATGTGTCAAATTAATATTGAGTTACATTCCCGAAACAGAAGAAAAGCCTTAGCGTATATTTATCTTGTGGGTTCTACCACCACTATTCTCGGAAGGACTTTAAAAAATTCTGAATTAAGATAGCCTCTTTTAATAGAAGGAACAATTCTTATTGTATCTTCTTTTTATGTCAATTTCAGAATTTAACATGCTCGCCTAGAACCATTACTGGAAAACGACCGCCGGATCTATAGAGATGTGAGACTTTATTCCTTATTAATTCTAGGTATTATTTCTCTCTACGACTCCGCAGAGGTTTACAATAATTCCTGTAGAGTTTGGGATTGGCGTAGCAATGGGCGTGGCTTTTCTTTCTATCTCATCAATTTATGAATTAATAGTGCAACGTATGCAACACAATTCTGTTCATCCTAATAGAATATTTATTAGGAGAGATCGGAACGAAGAAAATCCAGAAGAAAATTCTGCCTTCAAAAAATGCTTTTCTAGGTAATCATCTATAGGGGATAAACTAATTTCTCTCATAGTCTAGTCTTAAAAAGACATCTTATCTAATACAATTTCTAATACGTACCTTTTTTGATATAACATAAATTATGATTCAGCCATAAAATTACTTGTTGAAGAGTACTATTACATTAAGGAATCAATTGATCATAACTGTCAAATTGATTGAAAATATAATTGTTTCGTAATAGTAAATAATACGATTAATAATATTTTTCCATTTTAAGTTTCTTACTCGTTAATATCTAACATTATTAATAATTCATAGCACCGTTGAGCATTTAATATTTTAATTAACTGTAAAGCCCTCTCCAAAACTCATACTACCATAAAATTAGTATAGGCATTGTTATCCACGCCAGGCGTTGGACTATTAGAGTATTTTTTTTTTGAAATTCATCTGGGTCCATCATACCTTGAATTCCATAACGATCAGAATCGAAATTATAAATAATTAAACTACTCCAAAAACGCGCTATCTCAAATATCATCTCTCGACTATAACGTGACATAAATTTAAAATTCTCAGTATGTATAAATAATATTTCAAAATGTTATAAAAAACTGCAATATTGATATGTCTTTTCGAATTGATATAATCGGGCTACTAAGTATTATAACTTGGATTTAAGTTAATTATTTACGTTTCTTCCTCTTCATTACTCCCACTTTTCCAAGGAAACATAGCTCCTTTAAATCTATTTCTTTTTTCCGATTGACGTGCTTGGAATAAACTCCTATAACTGTATAATAATAATGATCAAGTAATTTCGAAGTAATTTTCAGAAAATGAAAATTAAAAAAAGGAGAGGCATAGAGTTCATCTCAAAAAATATCCACCTGATACGTTTCGCCATGCAAACCGCGGGCACGAGCTCCTACGTCGAGGTCCCTAAGTACAGAAAGATAGTTTGTAATAAATGAAAACTATTTGGTTTGAATTTTCAAATCGTATCGTTTCCAAAACCGTTCCAAAGCGAGTTCATCCGCTATCACTATCTTGGAAAATCGATCAACGATAGTTAAAAGCTTTCGACTACCAAAAGCCATATTAGTAATTACTTTATCGAGAGATGTAAATAATAAAATTATTTTGATTTCTATAAGAAATTTTTTTTTCATAAAATACTATAAATTTTTAAGATACTTTTTTAGTTTGGATAATGTCGGCATTTATTTCTATCATTTTTTGATTCTGATATATTTGCGTCCGATCTGTTAGAACGATAAGTATTTACGATTGACTTGTCGTTGTGCTTAATTGAATCATGTTTTACAATCTATTAAATCTGAATTCTGTTAAATGATGCTGTGCTAATTGTCGATAACGAGCAACCCAATTATTAATAATATTTCTATAAATACTCGAACGTATCTCAATTTCACCATACCAATTTAAAGGCATCAGCTTATATTCAATAGCCGAAAAATGAGGATTAGCCATAGAGACAATAGGTCAGGTAATATTCTTGTTTTACGATTTTTTTATCAACTACAAAAAAATTGTTGTTTTAAAATTTCCTGAAATAGATCTAAAGTTTGTTCATATTCTTACAAACTAGTTTCATTTAAAACAACCCGATCTTCATTTAAGTGTCGCCAAGAAAGAGGTAACCAGTTTGGACAATTAACTAAGTCTTCATTAGTAACATTCTAACCTGAAATTTAAATCGTTAAACGATTGTAATATCCAGAAATATAAGTTTCTGTGTAATGAACGCGATCATATTGAACTTCTTCCCAAGCACCTCGGGTCGAAAAATAACCGTTTCCTAAAGTACATAGAGTTTCTCGAAAATGCTGTTGAGGGGCAATAAAATAACGATATTGTAGTTGCCATGTTTCCATTTTATGCGATTTGATAGAAGCTGATTAACGACTGTAGAAATTTTTTAACTTCGTTCTTATCTTTTAAAATCATAGCGGCTTTTGTTCTACGTTGTTCTTGAGAAACGAGAATACCTAATCCACAATTTTTAACTGCTGAAAAAGTATCCTAGTCCGTAACATTATCCCCAATAAAAATTAGGTAAATACCAACGTAATGATGGATTAATAGTTCCATAATATGTAATAAGGCTTTACCTTTATGCCAATCAACAGCGGGTCGAAATTCGAAAACTTTTTTACCTAAATGTTTTTTTATTGAGGATGTAGTTTTAAAGTTCTATCAATTTTTTCTTTGATTACTGTAAGATCCTCAGATTTTACTAAACTATAATATATAGATAAGGATAAAATTTTATGTTCAATGATAATCCTAAGAGTATTTTGAAGTAATTGTGTCAATAAATTATAAATGTTCGATACAGCTTCTTTATATTCTGTTCCAATCGTGAAAGTATTCTGAGAAAGCAGATCAAAAATTTTAAATCCATGATTACCTACGTAAAATAATTATTTTAAAACAATCAATTGGTACAAACTCTCTAATTGTCATTTACTTAAAATCAAAACTGGCATGTATTGTTATAGATTTATCAATACCTCACAAATTTTATCAGTTAAAATGGGGCATGTTCAGGATTATCTACTACTGGTGTCAATGTTCTATCGTAATTCTAAAAAAACAACCACTTTTTTATTGCTCGATTGCTTGATAATACAAGGTAGACAATTTAATGCGTTAAGAAGTGACAGAGGAATATGTTACGACAATTCTTGAAAACGAATCATTCCAAAGTCATCAACTACCCAATCTCTCCCTTCTCGCTTTAACGATTCGCATAAATTTGAATTACGAGAAATCCCAATAATTAACTCAAAACAACCTCGCACCGAAGCCTGTATTCCTGACAGTGCATCCTTGAAAACCACGCAATCTAAAGGAGCAGTTTTTAATTGGGTAGCTACTTCTAAAAGCATATAAGGTTGGGGTTTTCGATTTAAATTCATTTCTTGACTGGTAATACCATTGATTTAAATTAAAAATAAATCTATGATCCGTGCCCTTTCCAGTAATGTTTGGCAATTTTTACTGGATGATACCACACCTACTCGAACTCCTTCTTACCTAAATTTTTACATTAATTTAATAGTAGAAAGAAAAACTTTAATTTCTTTTTGATTCAATAAATCAGAAAATATATTATTTTTCCAATTGCTAAATTCGTAAAGGGTATTTGTATCCTGAGTATCCTCAGAATCCCCAGAAGGAAGTTCTAATCCTCGAGAGAGTAGAAAACTCTTAATACCATCGATACATAACTTACCATCCACATAGTAGAAATAGTCCTCATAGGTAAACGGAAGTTGCATTTTGTCATAACGTTCAAAAAAGGCATTAAACATAATCTCCCACGCTTCAGCATGAAGCTGGGCCGTATCGGTAATAACGCCATCCATATCAAAAATTGCAGCTTTTAAAGGAATTAAATTTGCTTCGAAGATAAAGAAGTCGGCGAAAAGAGATAATTATTTTAGCATATGGCGCTAAAATATTTGGGCTATCGGGAAAACCTTTGAGGGGAAGATCTTTTTTTCTGCTTCACTTGATTTGATTGGCATATCGATCATTTTATCAGTCAGGGCAAAAGCAAGGCAGCCAGCCTACTGTCGAAAAATAAAAAAATAGCCCACAGCAAAAAAGACATGGCGCCGATAATAACCGCTCCAATACCAAACCCCTCAGCTGTTATAAAGACCGAAAAAGGCAGAACGCGTAAGTCCTTAGTCTCAGTACATGTTTTTCTGTATAGGATTCTTTAACGGTGCGAGCTGTGCTAAAAAAGTATGTTTCTACCAATCCAATCGTTAACCATTTAGCCATCTCAAACGCTGTTTTATAAACCCTCTTACATTTTGAATTCCCTGGGAGCGTAAGATTTGATTTACTTCAATTTCTAAAGGCCTTGTGACTCCATAAATAGGGTGGGACTTTGGAAAGGAGATGTACTTCTAAGCCATCAGGCATTTGATTCTCCTTGGAATTGCTGTAGACAAGAAAGTTGCAGACCGTTTAAAGCTTTATCAATTTCAATCACTCCATATTGCACAACTAATTTAATTAACTCAATATCATTTCCTACTACATTCAACTTTTCAAACATTTCAATAGCGGTGAGAGTACACCGTCTTAGTACTAATATGTAATTGTTTAGCAATTTCTTCTGCTTTCATCCCTTTGGCTAGCAAATAACAAAACTTCCATTTCTCAATCACTCAAGTCATCAAACGGTAACTCCGAAGCAGTGTCTTTCCTTAAAGCTAAGCGGCTTACCACCACCGAACTATAATGTATCACTGACCGCTATGCACTGCACGAATGGCATGTTCTAACTCAGTTAGTAATGAATCGATGTACGCCTGCTTCAAGAAAACGTATAGGAAGCAAGTCATTTTTGATCCCTGTAACAACTAGTATTTTAATATCCGGATCACGACGTAAAATTTTTTGGGCAAGCTCAAGGCTATTCGTATCAGGTAGTTGAAAGTCGAGGATAACCACATCGGGTTCTTTTTCCAGTCGCAGAGTAAGCCCTTCTTCCCCGGTACTCGATTCTCCCACTATAGGCATGCCCTTGATTTGTTCTAGCATCAAGCACATACCGCAACGAATCAATACATGCTCTTCGATTAAAAGAACATTGATCAAAGATTATTCTCCCTCTCAATGCTACTCCATCATAGAGGAGGCTTACTGCAATCAAATCTCATATAAAAACAGATGTAAAAGCAAATAGTTAGCGAAGACATGAAAGTTTTTCTCATTTTCACTCAATTTAATAATCACCTTAACCGAATCCTAAGAATAGCTCGATATAATATGGATGATGTTTAACCAATTTGATTAAGGCACGAATTTAAAGTATGGATCCAATAAAATACACAGACCTGAAGTAACTTACGCTTACGTAGAGCAACGCCTTAGATTATACGATATATCAATCCTCTTCCTCCACCAATTTATAGCGGAGATGCTTCTTATCAGAATTTAGTCACGAGAATTGAATTGCACAACAATCATTTACCCACTTATAATTTTTTCAACCTGCCTGAACTATTCAACCTTATCTTTACAGTATTAAAGAATTATTAATGTCTACTTCGTTAAGCATCCTCAATGGGCGGCCCGTAAATATATTTGAATTTTTTTGATGACAAATAATTTACAAAATGACGCTTTTATCGGATTGTTCGAAATGGGATTTTCAGGAAAAGATCTTTACAAAAAACTGGGTGGCACAGGCATTAGCTTGCTTTATTGGCTTACCAATAAACCATGCATGCCGGCAATTATTCAAAGAGCTTTTAAGAGTAAAACCAGAATTAATGCAAGAAATTTCTGCAGAAGCATTTTACCGTACGGAAATAGCGAGAGTTAAAGTATCCACATTTTACGGGTCAACACCTACCCTGATAGAAGATCGTTTCTCCTAGAAATATTGCCCCAAAATCCTCAATTGACGTAAGGAATTACAGCAGAAGGAAGCCCTTTGTCGTCCTGTGCTCCAAGAACTTGAACCAGGAGCGGCTCTGGCATTTTATTGGCTTATTGGTGCTGCAGATAGAGAAGCGTATGACCTACTTATGAGGTTTCTCGATACTCCGGAGGGGATAATCTAAAACATCAGGGGTGAAGACCTTTGTTGCCCTATTTTAATGGGTCCTTATGAATGCGCCTCTACACTGTTTTTGCTTGTTGATTTCTACTCACGGCGTAAAATTGTGTTTGACAAACTACTGGAAACTAAACCTAAATTACTTTCAGAAATTTCTACTACGACACTCGGACGACGCTTGGCCACGCCGCCATGGGAGAAAGCATTTCTCCTTTTTATTTACTCACCACCTTATCCGAAGGTATAGCGTTACTTGATCGGATGGTAATAGAAAATTCCTCCCTCGCTTTCGAAATCACAGCTCCAATCCTCCAGCATCCAAGTGCGAAGGAAGATGATGTTGCGGGGGCTTCTCCTTTCTTTTGGGTAACAAAGTCTCCTGAAGGCCTAAGCCTATTAACAAAGTTATTTATCAAAAATCCTAAGTTGGCAAAGAAGATTAGCGGCACAGCATTATGTTCTCATAATAAGACAAGGCCCTTATGTGCGTGGCTCTCCACATTCTATAATTTAGCTAGCACCAAGGAAGGCACTAAATTACTTGCATTATTGATAACAAAAAATCCTGAATTTAGTTAAAGAGATTTCCTCCAAAGCGCTCTATAGCCTCGTTTCGCCAAATCCGTCCACTAAAATTTTGGCTTTTTATATGCTTTTTGCCCTTCCCTATGGCTTCCCTATAGCCGCTCTCTCCTTTCTCAACATATGTTAGAAAATCCAAACTTGATACACAGGCTCTTACTAATGAAATCGGCTTAGAAGCCCTGTGTTGTGCCATTCCAGAAGGACAATCTTACCGTCAGTTCTTCTGCACTTTTTTGGCTTAGCGGAACGTCTGAGAGGAGACCGCTTCTCTCTGGCAACTCCTAGCAAAAAATTTCCAATTAACCTTTAAAATTTCAGCGAGGGCACTTTATCAAGTCATCATTCAAGATCCAAATAAGGGTGCTTCGTTATTCTTTTTGTTTGAGCGCCTGTCCTTAAGGTAGAGCGATGGCTTAATGATCTATTTACTGAAAATCTCAATTTAGTAAAAGCAATTACGATGGATATATTTTCCTATTCTCAACCACCCAATACCTATTGCGGCTGTTCAGTACTTTACTTTCTTAGCTTACGCGATGGGTTTAGATGTGCATAAAAAATAATAGTGGTTAATTCCCCAATTACTTCATGAAATTTCCGCCACTTTGTTTTTTTCAACCAGCCTCGAGTAATTAAGATAGAAATTCTGCTGTTTATCAACTGGCCAGGACCTCTAGAGAAGATTAGTTTTATTAAAAAAATTACTGACTAGGAGTCCTCAACTCAACTCGCAAAAGAAATTTCTACACGAGTACTTTGCAATCTGACTACGAGATCAACTGCCAGCGATTTACATCCTTCTGCGCTTTGTTGGCTAACCGGTTCGCCCAGAGCCAACGAGATTTATTTGCATTATCTGAAGCTTTATGCGACCCGCTAACCTCAAACACTCACATGAGTTTACCTACTTTTTTTTGGGGGGGATTGTTTCTTCTTCTCCCGGAAGAGCCTTAGAGCCTTACTTATGGAATTATTAAATGCCAATGAGGAATTAGCCCTAGAAATCACAACTCAGGCCATCAGCCAACCAATGACAAGAGAAGCCAGCACAGGAACTACTGCACTCTTTTGGCTTACTACTTCTCCGGATTATATCATCCTTCTCAGGAAAATTTTAACTGTTAATCCACAAGCCTTCTAAAATAACCACAACAGCGCTTTGTCGAAAAGTTAGAAGAATGGTTGCGGGATTTTCACGATTTTCGATGTTAATTCGCTCCTAAGATGGTTGTGAAATTTTAAAAAATTTAGTTTCTTTAAATGAGAATTTAGCCATTAATTTATGTCTAGAATTTTTAACCTCGAAAAGAAACCCTGAAAAGAGAGTCTGCCAGTGATATACCTCATCGCTTAAAAGGTCTATATTACGTGATCATGGAATTATTGCAGCCCGTGAAGAAAAATTTGGTTCGAGATTAAATTGACGAAAGTTCTTTCTCGCTGGCAAAAAAAGAAGAAATGAAGAATGAAATGAATATTTTGATAGTAAAAGTGGAGAAAAGAGATTCATCTTTGTTATTCAGATCCAAACACCATTTACATTCTCAAGAAAATGGTCAAGATCAAAAGGAAGAGGAGACATCTAAAAAAAGCCTGTTCGCATCCCTTTGGATAATCTATTAAATAAAAGGCCTAGCCCTTTCGCTGCTTGCATTTTCTAGTCTATGATCAGATGTTGAAGCATAGCCCTCGGTTTGAGATGAAAAAAAAGCTATCTCTCTTAACTCCTTTTCTTAAGAAGGCCGTTAGGAAACAAAATTGATTTTCGATTGATTCCGATAAATTAATTACTAAAACATCCCCACCCCCCCCCTAAAAAATATAATTACTTTTTTAGTCTTAATTAAATTATTTTAATAAATCTAGGAAATAAGTTAACAAAATATTAATGGAAACTAAAGACACTTGCTCTGGCTGAATGGACTATATACCCTAAATAATTTAATATTTCTCTAATATTTATCTGACTCTAATAGCTTATTCCTAACTAGGAGCTTAAAGATAAGGTACGAGGACGATTCTCCTATCAGGCAGATATTTAGTCTTAAAGATTTATTTTCTTTCGAAAGGTCAACTTTTACTACTCCCTTAATCATAGATATTCAACAGAAGGTTTAGAAAGTCGAAGGTATCAGATTCTAAGGGAGTAGGACGCGCAAGCTATTCTTTTTTAGATAATCAATTGAAGCATTTAAAAAGGCTTTTAAAAAATTAAGGATATAAAAGAAACTCACCTCATGTGGAAAAACAATCCGAAATTACGCATTTTTTTCTAGCTCAACCAATTAGCAATATTTCTGGAAGTCTACAAATCATATCCTTATGGGAATTAACTGATTTTTTTTCGATTAATTCTCGTCAGCGGCAATAATTTAATTATCAATGAAATGTGGTGGAATAATCCTTATAACTCACTGTTAAAATATGATTTTTTACGGCAGAAGAATTCATAGCTACATTGATAATCAAGCCGTTGGCCTGTTCGCTTGCCCTTGAAGAACAAGCAATCAATTTCGCACACATTTAACAAGTCACCATACCAAAATAATTAAATCAATATGGCAAAATCACGGGAATCCCTTCCTTAAGTCATTGCAAAAATGGATATCAGCTGAACGCGAATTCCCCAATTTACCCTCAATCTCAAATTTAGACGCTCTTTTATATTTTTACTATGCACTGGAAAGTCCCTACGTGCTACGTGTCCGTTATTTTGAAATATGGAAAGGAAGGAAATAACCTCTATTTGCGACAATGGCTATAGAGCGGAGAGGTTGATTTAGAATAATAGAATCAGTGCATTTCACTGATTACTTTGATCAATTACCTCCAGTGGGCTTTAGAAGCAAAGGTTGAGTGAAGTGAATTAAAAGCTGAATTTATCTGGAACTATAATAAATTATTAACATACCTTTTGCAATCCAGAATGTCCTCATGAGGTATTAATAACAACCTTTAAAATCTGCCTTAAGAAGTAAAAATCTCTGTTTTTAGCTAAAATCTGGGACAGTAATAGTAATATATCTACTTACGTCACATTTATATAAGCATTTCTTCTAGTCCAATGCTCCCCTTCCAAACTTTAGTCGAACAAGATTTTCAATTATTTTTAAGAAGTTATGCTTGCTAGATAGTTTTGTTTCTTTGGAATTATAACAAAAAAATTAAAGGCTTGGTACCAAAGAGACGTTCCTGACTTTAAGAAACCTTTTTTTGATTCAGATACTCTGTTAATTAACAACTTTAATCTCTTACTGAAGAGCCAGATATCTTATTTCTAACTAAATAAGAGATGTTTAGGGATTTAAAGGACCTCTACCTCTACGGGCGGCTATTATTTCCATGCTCTTCCCGAAGAAAAAGAAGAGCTGGTTAAGCTTGTCTTGATCAGTTCAGTTATCTACCTGAGGAAGATTCTATAAAAGAAAAAAAGGAAAGGATCGCCTTCTAAGGTCTAAGGATCGCCTTCTTTTTATTAGAAAATTTATTAACTGGTTTGATGACCCGATTATCCTGACTTCGGTTTTTAATAGTATCAAATTTATTTTAGAAAACAGAACTCCTCCTGAAAAAGAGATGGAAATAAAAATTAGTTCCTTATTAAAAAAACCCAAATAAACACATTAACTCATCAAAGACCTCATACTCAAAATTTTTATTTCTCGATCTATTCCACAAGACCGAGCAGAACCAGATAAACCTCAAGACAGCTCACAATACTCCTTCAGAATTCCAGGACAAAAACAAGTTGAAATGATAGGCTTATTGGTATTTTTCAGTATAACAGGTAGGAGGATTATCCGGCTTTATCAAATAATTTTGCTACTTCTATTTACCTTGCTATCATAGGTCTTTGTGGTAAGATTACCATTTGATTTTATTTACCATGATAGTCTATCTACTGTCTTTGTTTTCATAAAGTACAAAACTCAGAAGAAACCCTCTCTCTGCAAAAATGTGGGATAACCGGCTGAATTGATAAAAAAGCAGCTACCAATGAAAATTTATTGCCAGCAGGCTTTTTTTATAAGTTTCGACTACGTCCAAGATGGCGCGCGAGCAGTAAGTTATTTATAAAATTCAAAAGCCTGCATAATTATTACATTGTTTATTTGCTTAATAGTGGCGGAGGTAGTGATATTTTTTTCAACTCTCAGTCAAGTTCGTCGTCAAGGCAATAACCTGATAATCCACTCGCTCATCAGCAGCGATCGTTGCAACGGCGGAATTGCCGAGGTCTCTATGAAAGACGATTCTTTAATTTACGGAATTCAACCTCACGCCCTATGATTTTTTTAGAACTGGCGAAACATAATCTCCACCATCTAAACGCGTATACTGATTTAGCGGCCTGCGACGGCTGTTGTCAGGCTATCGCAACTTTTAAACAATAATTAAATCAACCAATTGGAAAAGAACAGCTAATTTCTGTTGATTTAAATGAAGCATTAACTCGCAATACCTCTCAGGCTTCTTTTAATAAACTTATTACAGAATATCAAAAACAAGTTCAAAAACATTTAACTCCTGCAGAATTTAATGAATTTGTAAAATCTTTTAACTTTAAATGTTCAAAGAAAAAGTAATTTAATTAAGAATTATAACATTTCTAACATTTTCTTGCTTAGAATCTAATTTTGATATTCTTTTTAGAAAAAAATTATCCTCCCAATCCCAATATTGAAAATTAAATTAAAGTTACCTACCTATATTCTAGAAAAATAATAATTACTGTTAAAAAATGAAAACTATTCTCAACAAAATTTTGTTATACCTATTTGGTTTTAGATTTATTATTAACGCATCTGCTCTAACTCTGCATTTCGATGGCTTTATAAATTGTTAAAAGCAGCTGGGCTACTCTTAAACTTCAAGATTTAAAAATTCATATTTCTCACTTGGAGACAATATTAAAAGCTATTTCAAAGGTCTTCTCATGATTGAAAAAAATTATTGGAATACCTTATGTTATCACCCTTACTTAATTAAGAAAATTAACTTTATGGGGCTATCTGATTATTATGGTTATTATGATATGCTTTACCAAACAACATCCTAATCCCCAAAAAAATTTCGACTCAAGAAAAGGTAATTTAGATCTCTTCGGTTAAGTATTCAATCTAAAAATAAAATTAATTGGATTGACTCTCTTCATGTTAAATTAAAGAATGATGAAGGTATAAAAACTTACTTATGAAAATTAAAAATTCATAACCTATCCTATCCTTACCCTCTACCCTCTGCCTTCTTTTATGAATATTTTGATGAATTACTTTTTAGAAGTGAACAGTAAGCCCTCTCTATTTGGAAGCTATAGGAAAAAATTTTTCATAAAAATAAATAGTTAGAGTAACAATCTTAATAATCAAAAAAATAAAAAAATAATAAGTATCTTTAAGATAATTTTAATTCCAACTGGTAATTATATAGTTCTTTAGTCACTAATTCACGAAGAAATAGAAGAAATAGAAGAAATAATAAATAAATACGATGGGTAGATTATTTATTAATCATTTTCATAAAGATAATCTGTTTATCGATATCCGTCATCCGTCATGATGATAATTTTAATACTAGTGAAAAATATAAGATTATTTGTGAGTCACCTTTATGAACATCTATCCCTCCAAGCCCAGGCATAAATTAATGCCACCGGTGACTACGTGAACCAAGAGCCGCTTGCAAATAATCGTGAGAGAAATGCCCAATCCCTTATGATCATTTTTTACGCCTATACGAAATAGAAAAATATAACATGAAAAAATGCTTAGGCTAATCCAAAGCGAAATATATGGAGAAGTTACCAACGGCTAGGAAAAACATCATTTAGTAAGCGATTATTGTTTTTTGCAGTCACTAAAAAAACAAAATCTTTATATTAATCATGCACGGCAATTTGAGAACTTTATGTTTCCGGGAAGAGAAGATGAACTTAAAGAATTACAACAGCTTATCAACCGCCATTTTCAAGCAGGGCTTTATTTTGAGACTCGCCTTTCTCCAGGACGACACGCTTTTTTGTTCAACGATGATAATTTAATGGAGGGAGGGATCTCCATCCTCTCACAAGATCCCTCGCTACGCTCGGGATGACAACAACGGAAAAGCTCAAAATATTTATCTGAAAGTCTAATATGGTATTAGTCTTTAGAAGACTAATACTTAACTTAACCATTAATAATGAAAATAACAGAATTTGACTGGCCTTTCTAGGCCTAACTTAATTAAACTTTGAACACAGATCCCGGCTTTCCCCATTTTTGTTCTTTATCTTTATTAGAATTCTCGTTATTTGCAGGGGTTTCAGTTTAATCTGTAAAAAAAACAATGCGATGCCGTGCCTGAATTGCTCGCACTTTTTGCTACATGTTCTCTATCGTTGTTGAAGGCAAATGATTAAGAAGACAACATGTTGCTTGAAATGGCATCATAACAAACCCTACCACTAGCGCTATACCCATCTCTATTGCTCTGTCATTTAACGAGGATTTAGTTCTCTTAGAATGTTTATGTTCTTCAAGCATGCTACATCCAGAATTTAGGGAGTAAAAAGTCATATAACCTCTCTAAAATACTTTACTACACGCATTATATCCCTCTCCTCCTTAAAAAAAATTTCATGAAAGTTTCAAAAACTGCTTTATAGTACTATTTTTCGTGTTGGTAAATTAACGGTATCTGAAACCAGATATTTTTTACTGAGAAAATGAGGTGTTAATATTGAGTATTTTTTCAAATAAATTCATTGACATGCTTAGGCGTGGGTTAGAACTAGCATTAAAAAAGTCCTCTTAACCGATGCAGCCAAATGCCAGGATCCCTTTGAGAGTGGTACTAGTTTGGCTTCTTTTAATGTTTTCCTCTGTTCCTCTTTAGAGAAATTATTTCTGAAAAAAAGTAAAAGAGATAAACTGATCGTTAAAATGCACTATGAGTAGGGTTACGCTTTGCAAGCAATTGCACAAGCACTCATTTACATTATACGACTGTCAGTAGAATTATCAATGCGACCGAATCGAACTGATAATCAAAGACCTGCCAATCAATTGATTAAATTGGCGGAGAGAGAGGGATTCGAACCCTCGATGGAGCTTTCGCCCCATACTCCCTTAGCAGGGGAGCGCCTTCAGCCAACTCGGCCATCTCTCCATTAATTGCCTTTTACCTGGAACTTCGTGGGTGCAAGGTCAATAATTTTCGGGTCCCCTCTCCAGCCTCTGCGAGGCAAGCATAATAACACTCCTCTCAACAGAAATAAAACGAGTTATTTTCTCAATCTTAAAATTTTAAAATTTGAATGAAGAATTCAACGGATAGAAAAACAAAAATCCTATGAAATAAAACAAGATGAAAGAGGGAACGGAAAAAATCCAAGATATAATCTCACCAGCTGCGGGGTAGAAATTACTCAGATTCAGAAGTCTTTTCAGTGCAAACTTCGCCTTCTGGCTTCGCTAGTTTTTCCTGTTGAATCCGCTCATAAATTTCTTCGCGGTGAACAGAAACCTCTTTCGGTGCTTCAATCCCAATGCGAACTTGGTTGCCTTTCACACCAAGAACAGTCACCTTGACGTCGTCTCCGATAATCACCGATTCACTAATACGTCTCGTTAGTATTAACATCTTCCTCTCCTTCTTTGGAGGAATCCTTACCTGCAAGCCTTTGGGGCGAAACCTCCCTATCTTTAATTTTAGTACAATCGAGAGCCTTAAGCTCCCCGGTCTTCGAAAGACTTTAAGATAATATCGGAATTCCCTAATAAATCAATAATTTTTTAACTTACAATCGAGGTTAAAGGCTGAATGAAGTGTCCGGGCGCCCACTTCCAGGTACTTCTCATCAATAACAGCGGAAATTTTAATCTCAGTAGCAGTTATCAAGTGGATATGAATCCCTTCCTGCCCTAGGGCACTAAACATTTGGGAAGCGATACCTGCATGGGAACGCATCCCAACACCTACTAAAGAGATCTTGGCAACCTCGCTATTACCAAGTACGGTCCAGGCGCCAAGCTCTTCTGCTACTATTTGCATGATAGGATAAGCTTTTACATAATCATCCCGCTGCAAGGTGAAGCTAAAATCGATCTTCATATCCACGGTGGGGACATTCTGAACGATCATGTCCACTTCAATATCTGCCTTCCCAATAGGCCCAAGAATGTAGCTAGCTAATCCAGGCCTTTCTGGAATCCCTTGGAGGGTCAGTTTCGCTTGACGTCTTTCAAAAGCAATGCCTGATACAAGCGGCTGTTCGATACAATCCCGTTCGTAAGTAATTAAAGTTCCCAGTCCTTTTCGTAGGCTGGACAATACGCGAATAGGGACCTGATATTTCCCCGCAAATTCGAGAGATCGATTTTGAAGTACTTTAGCACCTAGGCTGGACATTTCCATTACTTCGTCGAAAGTGATCTTCGAAATTCGCCTCGCAGCAGGAACGACCTTAGGATCACTGGTATAAACTCCGTCGACATCGGTAAAAATTTGACACTCGTCCGCTTGCAAAGCAGCAGCTAAAGCAACCGCGGTAAGATCAGACCCTCCTCGGCCTAAGGTGGTAATCTCACCAATTTCACTAATCCCTTGGAATCCAGCCACCACCGGCGTACGCCCTTCTTTTAAATCGGCCAATAAAATCTGAGGATCAATATCAATAATTCGAGCTTTTTGGTGTTCGTTAGTAGTCCGTAAACGGATTTGCGCAGCGGTATAAGAATGGGCGGGACAATTTCGGGTCTCTAATGCCATACTGAGCAGAGCAGCCGACATTTGTTCACCCGTTGATATTAATGCATCATACTCGCGCAAGTTGGTGTCAGAAATGGAACGAGCTAGTTTAATCAACCGGTTTGTTTCACCGTACATTGCAGAAACGACTACAACCACTGCATGCCCTTGTTGACGTGCTTCCGAAACAATATGAGCAGTGTTCTGTATTCTATTAATGTCTGCAACAGAACCGCCCCCAAATTTTTGAACGATTAATGCCACGTCGATGACTCCAATTTAATTTTAGCAGTTCCCAAGAAGATCCTTGTTAATGTTTTAATGTTCCAGCTGTTGCTGTTAATTTCTCTTTTACCCATTCGTATACCGAGTCCAGAGCTTCATTTAATCGCTCTGGAGAATCTCCTCCTCCTTGAGCCATGTCAGGACGACCCCCGCCTCTTCCTCCGACTTGTACAGCCACAGACATTAATAATTCTGTGGCATTAAAATAATCTAAGGAATTTTTTGTAACCCCCGAAATCAGCTGGACTCGGTCCTTTTCTACTATAGCAAGTACGATAGCCGCTTTTCTAAGTTTTTGCTTTAATTCATCAACCATAGCACGTAAGGTATCGTGATCTACGGCTTCTACTTTTGACGTTAAAACCTTTACCCCTTGAATATCGACTGCCTCATTTATCAAATACGAAAGCTGCTGTGAGGCCATCTGTCGTTTTAATTTTATTAACTCTTTTTCTCTATTACGATTTTCTTCTAAAACTTGATTCAGCTTTAAAATCAATTTGTCCCTATTTGTTTTTAATAAATTACTTAAATTTTCTAACTCCTCTTCTTCGGTTTCAATATAAGATAGCGCTACCTGGCCAGTAACCGCTTCAATACGACGAATACCCGCAGCACAGGCAGATTCAGAAACAATTTTGAATAAACCAATTTCTCCGGTCCGTTTGGTATGAGTACCACCACAAATTTCAGTAGAAAAATCGCCCATTTTTAAAACACGAACTCTTTCTCTATATCGTTCACCGAAAAGGGCTAACGCTCCAAATTCTTTTGCCTCCTCAGGTGTCATGACATTGACATTAGAAGTCAAATTAGCTTGAATTTGCTGATTTACTAATTTTTCTACAGCTTGTAATTCTTGCCGGATCATGGGACGCGGGTGGGAAAAATCAAATCTCAAATGCTTGGCTTCTACAAGAGAACCCTTCTGCATGACATGATTACCCAATACCCGCCGCAAAGCTTCATGCAACAAGTGGGTGGCTGAGTGATTTCGCATAATATCGAAACGTGAACTATCCACCTTTGCTTCCACTTTGTCTTTGACATGCAAAGTTCCTTTGACCATTTCACCTATATGCAAATAAACGACCCCCTGTTTTTGGGTGTCCTTAACACGGAATCTCCCGAATTCAAAAAATAAATAACCCCGGTCTCCCACTTGCCCGCCGGATTCAGCATAAAAAGGAGTTCGATCAAGTACGACCACTCCTTTTCTTCCTTCATTTAAGACAGTTACCGGCTTATTATCTTCCAAAAGCACAGTTACAGAAGCTTCTGCATTTAAAGTCTCATAACCAATAAATTCGGTTTCACCGCTAATGTGTACTTTTTGAGTGTGATCAAGAGTAAACTGTTGGGCTTGTTGAGATTGTTCTCGTTGGCGCTCCATTGCCTTATTAAACCCAGTATAATCCATCGTAAAATTACGTTCTCTAGCAATATCCGCCGTTAAGTCCGGAGGAAAACCGTAAGTGTCATATAATTGAAAAATCATCTCGCCAGGAATTTCTCGATGAGACAACTCGGCCATTTCTTGATCTAAAATCTTAAGACCTTTTGATAATGTTCGGGAAAATTGAATTTCTTCCTGATAAATAACTTGTTCAATAATGGGCTGAGTTCTATAAGGTTCGGGATAAGCATCCCCCATCACTTTTGTTAAGGGAGTTACTAACTGATAAAAAAAGGTCTCCTGTTGTCCAAGTTTATAACCATGGCGCACGGCACGACGAATAATGCGACGCAAAACATACCCCCTTCCTTCGTTAGAGGGAATAACACCATCCGCAATAAGAAAAGCAGCCGAACGAATATGGTCCACAATTACTCGCATGGAGGTATTGCGAAAATCATCATTACCAATCAACGATCCTAAGGTCTTTAAAAGATATTGGAATAATTCAATATCGTAATTGTCATGAACGCCCTGCATCACTGCCGCAATACGCTCAAGTCCCATTCCAGTATCAACAGAAGGTTTAGCTAAAAGATACAATTTACCAGTTAAGTCTCTGTTATATTGAATAAATACTAAATTCCAAATCTCCACATAACGATCCCCATCCGCGTCGGGACTTCCCGGTGGTCCTCCGGCTACGGTGGGCCCGTGATCGTAAAATATTTCTGTGCAAGGACCGCAAGGTCCGCTATCTCCCATCTGCCAAAAATTCTCTTTTTCGCCGCATCGAGAAAAACGCTGGGGATCAATTTTCATTTCTTTAAGCCAAATGGCTTCACTTTCAGGATCATTTCCAAAGACGGTAACCCACAAACGCTCTTTGGGTAACTCTAGAACTTCCGTTAAAAAGCGCCAAGCATAGTCAATCGCTTCCCGTTTAAAATAATCTCCAAAACTAAAATTCCCAAGCATTTCAAAAAAAGTATGATGGCGGGACGTATAGCCCACATTTTCCAAATCATTGTGCTTCCCTCCGGCTCGCATGCACTTCTGTATAGAAACAGCACGCTGATAAGGACACCTATCAATGCCTAAAAATACATCTTTGAATTGGACCATCCCGGAATTCGTAAATAAAAGAGTCGGGTCATTTTCATTAACTAATGAACTACTTGAAACAACTTCATGATCTAGTTTTTTAAAATATTCAATAAAAATTTGACGTAATTGATTGCTATTCATGTAATTTGACATTTTTGTATCCAATTTTGTATCCAACGATAGATGTGTTCTGAATCAAAACCTCGTTGCATTAAAAAGCGGACCAACCGAGCAGAATTCTTCTTAGTTATCTTGCTCCTGATATTTTTTTTGCAAAACTGAGACAGCGCTTCCCACCAAAACATTTCATCATGAGGAATATATTGGCGGACCAATGAATCTGTTATTCCTCGATGTTTAAGTTCTGCTACGATACGATGAGGACCAAACCCTGCAGCGATACGTTGACGCACATAAACTTCAGTATATCGCTCATCACTTTGAAGACCCTCAACAGCTAATGATATTATCAAAATTTCCACTTCTGAAAGTTTATAACCCTTATTTAGAAGTTTTTGCTTTAATTCTAGCTGGGAATGCTCGCGTCTTGCCAATAAAGCAATAGTGTGTTCACGAAGCTCCATCATTCTATCACGGCAGTTTCTTCAGCTGTTTTTTCTCCACTTTTTTGCTTCGACAATAATTTTTCTCGTAAACGAGTTTCAATTTCTTTTGCAACTTCCAGGTTTTCCATTAAAAATTGGCGAACATTTTCTTTCCCTTGCCCAATGCGTTCACCATTATAGCTGTACCAAGCACCTGCTTTTTCGATAAGTTCATTTTTAACACCAAGCTCGATTAATTCGCTTTCGCGCGAAATACCCAGCCCATATAAAATATCAAATTCCACTTGACGAAACGGCGGTGCTACTTTGTTTTTGACCACTTTGACTCGCGTTTCACTACCCATAATTTCTTCACCCTTTTTAATCGATCCAATGCGGCGAATATCCAATCGCACTGAAGAATAAAATTTTAGTGCGTTTCCACCTGTGGTGGTTTCAGGACTACCAAACATGACACCAATTTTAATTCGTATTTGATTAATAAATATTACCAATGTATTGGATTTCTTGATGTTAGCGGTAAGTTTACGCAATGCTTGTGACATTAACCGGGCCTGGAGTCCCATATGAGAATCACCCATATCTCCTTCAATTTCAGCCTTGGGCGTTAAAGCAGCCACTGAATCGACCACCACGACATCAACAGCAGCGGAGCGAACTAGCATATCGGTGATTTCTAAGGCTTGCTCTCCAGTATCAGGTTGCGATATCAATAGATCGTCAACATTAACACTCAATTTTTGAGCGTAGACTGCATCTAGAGCATGTTCAGCATCTACAAAAGCGGCTGTACCACCCATTCGTTGACAAGAGGCGATCGTTTGAAGTGTTAAAGTCGTTTTTCCGGAAGCCTCTGGACCATATATTTCTATTATACGTCCTCGAGGCAAGCCGCCTACGCCCAATGCAATATCCAAACCCAGTGAGCCTGTGGAAATTACATCGATATCTTTAATAATACCAGAATCACCCAGCCGCATAACTGAGCCCTTGCCAAATTGGCGCTCAATTTGGGACAAGGCAGCGCTTAACGCTTTATTACGATCATCCATTCTTGCTCCTTAATAATCGATTTAAAATAATTACACCACAAGTATAGAATTTTCTCACAAAAAATTGTGCAAGTATTATTCCATAAATAAATCGCTTAGGTATTACCGTATCTTTTAACCGGTAACAGATTTAAGCAAACATTTTAATCCATAAGCAATTGCCGAATCCCGAACGTGTTTTCGTCCGCTTTCAAAATGAGCTTTGTAACATTCTACTTCGCCCGTTTTTTTTGCAATTCCAAACCAAACGGTCCCTACAGGTTTATCGGGGATTCCTCCGCTAGGCCCCGCAACACCGGTAATACTCAAAGCGATATCAGCATGACTTCGTTTCAAAGCTCCTACAGCCATTTCCCGTGCTACTGTTTCACTAACCGCGCCTTCCCGTTTTATTAATTGTGGGTCTATTTCCAAAAGTTCTTCTTTTGCACTGTTACTGTAGGTAATAAATCCACGTTCAAACCAAGAAGAACTTCCTGGAACACGCGTAATCACTCGACAAAATCCACCCCCTGTGCAAGATTCTGTCACTGCCAATTTCATTCCCTTTTCTTTTAAAATTAATCCGAGTTGACGGCTTAAAGGATAACTATTAACATCCACTGTAGCTCCATGGTGAAGATAGACTGGAGAATTTAATAAATCATAACAATACCTCTTGAGTATCACCAGTGCTTTTACTAAGCTTTCAGGGACATGGACACTCGAATAAAAGCACAACCTTATCAAGAAGATTTCAGCCAACATACCCCAATGATGCAGCAATATTTGCGGATCAAAAAGGAATATCCAGATCTTTTAGTCTTTTACCGCATGGGTGATTTTTACGAATTATTTTATGAGGATGCTCAGAGAGCCGCTAAATTATTAAATATTACTTTAACCACTCGCGGTCAGTCCGGGGGCCAAGCTATTCCCATGGCCGGGGTTCCTTATCATTCCGTAGACAATTATTTAACTAAATTAATTCGTCTCGGCGAATCAGTAGTTATTTGCGAACAAATTGGCGATCCAACTACCACTAAAGGACCTGTGACTCGCGAAGTAACCCGAATTATTACTCCAGGTACCGCGAGTGACGAAATTTTACTAGAGGAACATCGAGATAATATTCTAATGGTGGTTCACCAAAGAAAAAACATTTTCGGCATTGCTACCCTGGATATCACCAGCGGTCGATTTTTAATTCAAGAGGTTGCTACCGAAACCGAACTTCTTGCAGAAATTGAACGTATTTCTCCTGCTGAATTATTAATTAATGAAGAAATGCAGATCGAATCACTTAAAGTAGAGGTCAAACGTCATCCTCCCTGGGAATTTGATCGTGACACCGCAACAACGCTCTTGTGTCAACAATTTCAAACTCAAGGATTGGATGGTTTTGGGGTCACGCATTTGCCCGTTGCCATTGGCGCCGCCGGTTGTTTATTGCAGTATGCAAAATATACCCAAAGAACGGCTTTACCCCATATTCACTCTATTCAAGCCGAACAAAATGAAGAATCCATTCTCATGGACGCAAGCACGCGTCGTAATCTTGAATTAATCAACAACTTGCAGAGCGAAGAAATTCATTCCCTTGCTTGGGTGTTAGACCGAACAGCAACCCCAATGGGCCGTCGATTATTGCGACGATGGATAAATCGTCCCCTACGTGATCAAGCTCTATTGCAAAAAAGACAAAGCGCGATCACACTTATTTTGAGAAAAAAATTTTATGCTGAGCTGTGGGAAAATATACGTCCTATTGGGGACCTAGAAAGAATCATCGCCCGAGTAGCTTTACGTTCAGTACGGCCTCGAGATTTAATGCAATTGCGGCAGGCGTTAAGTTTAATACCGACTTTACATCAGCAATTAATTTTCTTATCGGCAAGTGAATTATTAGAACAAATTAAAAATAGACTGGGTCGTTTCGATGATTTATTTCAATTATTGCAAGACGCAATAGTAGAAAATCCTCCAGTTGTCATTCGTGATGGGAGCGTCATTGCGCAAGGTTTTGATTCAACTTTAGATGAGCTTCGCAATCTAAACAGAAGTACTCATCAATTCTTATTAGACTTAGAACAACGCGAACGCGAGCGGACAAAAATAAACACGCTAAAAGTTGGTTATAATCGAATTCACGGATATTACATTGAAATTTCACGGGCACAAGCAAAAGAAGTACCTCCTGAATATATTCGCCGGCAAACATTAAAAAATGTGGAGCGATATATAATCGCCGAATTAAAAAATTTTGAAGATAAGGTTTTGAGTAGTCGCTCTCGAGCGTTAGCTCGAGAAAAAGAACTTTATGAGCAATTATTGGATGTGTTAATTGAAAAGTTAATCCCGTTACAACAATGCGCAATGGCCATTACCGAATTGGATGTATTAAATAATTTAGCAGAACGTGCGGATACTCTTAATTATTGCGCTCCACAATTTTGTGATGAGCCCGTCATTCATATTGAAGCAGGTCGCCATCCTGTGGTGGAAAATGTAATGCCCGATCCATTTATGCCAAACGATACCTGCCTTGATGACAAAAGGCGAATGTTAATAATTACCGGTCCAAATATGGGTGGCAAGTCTACTTATATGCGACAAACTGCTTTGATTGTGTTACTCGCTTATATCGGCAGCTTTGTACCTGCAAAAAGTTGTCGTGTGGGCCCAATCGATCGTATTTTTACACGCATTGGTGCTGCAGATGATCTCGCTAGTGGACGATCGACCTTCATGGTCGAAATGACGGAAACGGCGACTATTTTGCATAATGCTACTGAGCGAAGCTTAGTGTTGATGGACGAAGTGGGGCGAGGCACGAGTACATTCGATGGTCTTTCGCTCGCTTATGCATGTGCCTCTTATATAGCTACCCAATTAAAAGCTTTCACTTTATTCGCTACACATTATTTTGAATTAACCGGATTAGCTGAAATATTTCCCGCAGTCAGAAATGTCCATTTGGAGGCCGTGGAACATCAAGAAAAAATTGTTTTCTTACATGCTCTCAAGGAGGGTCCTGCCAGTAAAAGTTATGGGTTGCATGTTGCTCAATTGGCTGGAATTCCTCGAACTGTCATTCATCAGGCGCGTCAAAAACTAGAAGAACTTGAAAATTCAACTCGAGGAGAAAAGCACTTAATGCCACAACAAAACGAACTCTTTTTATCTGAAAATTCTCTGCTAATGGAAATAAATAAAATTAACCCCGATAATCTGACACCCAAACAAGCCTTGGACATTCTTTATTATTTAATTGAACTTCGACAAAAATCATGAAACATCCTTATCCCGATATTGCTATTATTATTCCTGCTTATAATGAAGAAACCAGTATTCGTTACTATTGTTGAACCTGTTTTTTCTTTTACTGATAAAGTTATTATAGTTGATGATGGGAGCACAGATCAAACGGTAATGCAATTGGAAGATTTTCCCATGGCACTTCTTAGAAATGCCACCAATCAAGGTAAAGGTGCCAGCTTAATGCGCAGTTTTCGTCATCTCCAGGAGTCATCTCCAGGAATTAAATGTCCGTGCCGCTATTTGCATGGACGCCGATACCCAACATGATCCTCATAACATTCCTAAATTTATTCAAGCAATGGAGGAATACCCCAACCATATTATCATCGGTGCGTAAACCTATGATGCGGAAAGCGCTCCTAAAGCGCGGCGACGTGCGAACCTGATTGCTGATTTCTTCATCTCCTGGGCTGCCGGACATTGTATTATCGATACCCAATCGGGTTATCATCTCATCTCTACCCTTGTGATTTTCTCTATCAATGCCTGCGTAGGCTACGTTCTCAACGGTTTGCTTTTGAAAGCGAAATATTGATTCAAGCCAGTCGTCGAGGCTATCTACTTACCCAAAAATTTTCGCCCGAGCCATTATAAGCCACTGATTGATACTGTAAAAATCACCTGGATGGTGACATGGAAAATTATTACCCGTGGATTTTGCTTGCCCGGCTTACGGCGTACACTGCTCAAACCTAACAAAATCGCGGATTTTGAAAAAGAGAATTAAATTTCACGCTAATCCCTCTTTGCGGATAGAGGATAAAATTGATCCATAGCCTCTTCTATGGGACCATTATTTAGTTTGGCTTCCTCGAGTAACCCAATGACAGAAAAACATCCGAAAGGCCTCTATCTTTTATTCTTTACCGAGTTATGGGAACGATTTGGCTTCTATACAGTATAACCACTATCATCATTCTTTATTTAGTGCAATCCTTGCATTTTACAGATCAAAACGCTGACTTATTTGTATGGTGCTTTCAGCGCCCTTTTATATTTGATGCCCCCTTAGGGGGCTTTATTGCAGACCGTTATATTGGTTTCCCAAAAACCATTTTATGGGGCGGCTGCTTATTTATACTCGGCTATCTGCTCACAGTACTCCCAAGCCAGCAGGGTTTTTTTATTGGATTGGCTTTACTGGTTGTGGCTAATGATCTTTTTAAACCCAATGTATCTAGTATTGTGGGAACCCTTTATAGAACGGACGATCCTCGTCGAGATGGGGGTTTTACTCTCTTTTACATGGGAATTAATGTGGGTTCACTTATTCCTCCCATTTTCATCGGTACAGTAGTTCATTACTACGGGCTGGCATGCCGGTTTTCTATTCGCTGCATTGGGCATGGTTATTGGTATGATTACCTTCCTCATTGGGCGTAAACGTTTAGGTAATCGCGATCTTCCTACACAAAGCCCTCTTAACAGCTTCTCAGCTAAAATCAAATTTAACACCGTATTATGTTTAAGGATTATAGCGAGTGTTGCTCTTATTAAACTTTGTTTTGATTTCCCGGCTTCAACTAACACGATTGTAGTTATTGGTACTTTTTTAATATTCCTTGCCGTAGTTTATTTCCTTCTCAAAGAGAAACGTGCACAACGAAATAAAATGACGGCAAACCTTATCTTAATTGCCATTTCTATTAGCTTTTGGGCTCTCTACAATCAAACCTTTTCTTCTTTAATGTTATTACGCTGATCGTAATATGGATACCCGCTTGCTTGGCTTTAAAATTGATGCAGAATCTACTCAATTTTTTAATCCATTTTTCATAATTGCTTTGAGTCCACTCTTAAGTCGCTTATGTATGGATCAGTCTTAACAAGAAAAAAATTAACCCTTCGATACCTACTAAGTTTGCATTAGGAGTTTTATTCGTTGCTTTAGGGTTTTTATTGCTAGCTTTTGGTACGCGATTTTTTGGTATTAATGGGCTCACTTCCCCCTGGTGGCTTATTTCAAGTTATTTTTTACAAACTATCGGGGAATTGTTTTTATCGCCTGTGGGGCTTGCTATGATCACTGTTCTATCACCCCCACGCTTAGTAGGGTTGATGATGGGAGTATGGTTCCTCTCTCAATCAGCCGCTTTCGCCATTGCAGGATGTTTGGCCACTTTAGCTTCGGTGCCTGCTCAACTTTCCCCGATCCGCTCGTTATCGATATACTCCCACGCCTTTTTGGTATATGGCATAATTACTTCTATACTTACTATGGTTGGCTTTGTGTTGATTGCACTATTAAAACGATTGATTCGAACATCTGAAGAATCAATTACTCAGGGAAGTGTCGACACTGAAATTAATGCAAAAGCCATTTAGAGGAAACAGGCCATTTAGAGGAGACAGTAACAACATAAATGACGGCAAACCGACCACCCGCTAAAAATAAGATCCGCGAATTATCGAACCTCATTCTAAACGCAGTCAAATGGAGCTACACTGTCAAAAAAAGATTTCTTTAAACAACAAATTTAAAAAATTACCCGCAGTTGATTTGGATTATTATTAAAAAAATAAACTCGGTTTTGATCCCGATCAAAAATTACAAGAATTTTATGACATAGAACTTCGCATTAAACATGAATCAGGCAAATATAATGCTGTCAACACCTTGATCCAACCCCGTTACCGAGAATATCGTGATGTCATTCAGCTTTTGAAAACTCGCGGAACAAAGCAATTTACGAAAATTTCTCAAGATCTTTAAGAGTTCGGAAGATTCTTTTTATGCTAATGCACCGACTTTAAAAGATCTCTCAGTAGTAGTAGTATAGGTAAAACCTTAGAAAACGTTGGCGATAGAACTCTTACCGAAAAAGATGAAAATAAATATTCTGCTAAAGAAGCCGTAAAGATTTTTAAGCCGACGGCTAAAAAAATATTTGGGCAAAGATTAGCAATTCATGTTAATAGTCAATGATGATATTATCGCTGATGTTGTTGCTGGCACTGATACAACTAAATTACGTAAGGATCTAAAATTTAGCGAACGCGTTCTGCAACTTTACGAGGTTTACGAAGGGTGGGTACATTTTGGTACAACTGTGAATGGACTCGAGCAAACGGTTTGTACCTTTTAACTAAAGGACCTCCATCAGTCTCTGCCCTCCTTTAAGAAAAGAAGGTTTGGGAATTTTAGAGATATTTAGATATTTAATAATTGAGATATTTACTTTTTCCTCTTATCCTGAACGGGTCTGGAGAATAATCAATCATATTGTCGCTATCAATATGGGTGGGAAGGCCATAACGAAGAGGAAAGATAATAACACGGTTCATGTTTTCGAGGAAGCACACCTGATCAAGGTCCTTTCACTAATCACTAAAGACTTATCTTATTCCAAAGGATTTGTTTTAATTTTCAATTATATTCGTCTTTCCATTCAGAACGTCGATCCTCCCACCCACGACTTCCGCTTTTATTTTTCGAAAAACAAATTTACAAGGCATTCATTTATTGAGCAAGATAGCAGAAGAAGGATTATTAACCTTTCCTAAATACATTCGCTATCAATTTAATGATTTATCAACATTAAGTGCATGGTCAGGTTATTCGCTGTTTTTTAAATAAATTAAATACTGAAAAATTAGCTAGAGATTTTAAGGATATTTTGTAAGGCTGCAATTTCCGAAGGTTCTAACTCCTTCCATTCGCCCCGGCGTAAAGATTTAGGTAATACAAGCGAACCTAAACGAACGCGGATAAGGCGACTGACTTTAACTCCTTGGGATTCCCACAATCGGCGTACCAATCGGTTGCGTCCCTCTACCACAACCACATGGAACCAATGGTTCTTTCCATTCCCGCCCACATCCACGATATCTTCAAAGCGCGCTTTTCCATCTTCTAATTTCACTCCATGGGCCAAGCGTTTTGTCGTGTCAGCATCAACCTCACCCATAATCCGTACGGCATATTCGCGCTCAATCTTGGATGAAGGATGCATCAAACGGTTTTCAAAGTCACCATCGTTGGTAAAAAGCAATAATCCCGAAGTATTTATATCTAGGCGCCCGACATTAATCCAGCGTCCGCTGAACAGTCGCGGTAATACCTCAAACACTGTGGGTCGACCCTCGGGATCCTTGCGGGTACATACTTCCCCCAACGGCTTGTGATAAAGTAAAACTCGCACTTCCTCAGCAGGACTTATTTGATATAGTTTGCCATCAATATAAACAACATCATCTGGGGAGAGTCGATTGCCCAATTTTGCAGTGTGATTATTAATTTGAATGCGTCCTGCTTCAATAAGTTTTTCGATTTCACGTCGTGAACGGTAACCCGCTCGCGCTAGAACTTTTTGAATACGTTCCGTCATAAAAATTAACCCACGCCTTCTTGGGAGAGGCGAAGGTCTTCGTTATTTTCTTCTTTATCCTCTTCTTCTTTAGGAGAAAGTATAACTGACAATGCTAATTGTTCTGCTAATTGAGCACCCTTTTCTTCTAAATCCACCACCTCCTCTAAAGGAGGTAGATCAGTTATCTTTTTTAAATTAAAATAATCTAAAAAAGCTTTTGTGGTTACATAGAGAGCTGGTTTCCCTGGGACGTCCCGATAACCTTCTACTTTAATCCACTCACGATCCAATAATTTTTTCATAATGTCCGAACTCACTGTTACGCCACGGATCTCTTCAATTTCTCCTCGCGAAATAGGTTGGCGGTAAGCAACTAAAGCGAGAGTTTCTAATAAAGCTCGTGAATATCGAGGTGGTTTTTTTTCCCATAACCGCTGCAACCAAGGAGCAAAATTTGATTTTACCTGGAATCGATAACCACTGGCCACTTCACACAACTCCACGCCACGCTTTTCGTAATCTTCGCTGAGTTCGGATAATAAATTTTTAATTTCGGCAGGTGAAGGTCTATCCTGTTCCTTAAATAATTGTTGCAGTCGCTCCAAAGTTAATGGCTCTGGCGAAGAAAACAACGCCGCTTCTAAAATGTATTTACGATTCACTTCATTCATTTCACCTATCCCCTAGCGCGAATATGAATAAGGCCGAATGGTTCAGCTTGGACCAATTCAATTACAGATTGACGGATTAATTCTAAGATAGCAATTAAAGTAACGACAACGCCGATCCGGCCTTCTTCAAAACTAAATAATTCCGTGAAACTTATAAAACTTTCCTTACGAATTGCCAACAAAACGAGCGACATCCTTTCGCGAATAGATAAAGGTTCACGGGTAATAGAATGCGATTGATATAAAGAAGCTCTCTGTAATACGCCATTTAAAGCTCGAAGAAGCTCTGGCAATTCTACCACCGGATATACTTCAGTAACATTCATCGGAGGAGCTGCAGCGTCGGCAATAAACGTGTCCCGCTCTATTCGAGGTAAAGCATCCAAATCATAAGCTGCCTTTTTATAACGCTCATACTCTTGCAAACAACAAACCAGCTCTGCTCGAGGATCGCTTTCCTCTTCCTCCATCGTCGAACGGGGCAGTAAAAGCCGTGATTTGATTTCAGCAAGCATGGCTGCCATTACTAAATACTCGGCTGCCAGTTCAATTTTCATTTCACGCATAAGATCTACAAATTGCATATATTGTCGAGTAATTTCTGCAATAGGTATATCTAAAATATCGATATTGTGTTTCTTTATCAAATAAAGAAGCAAGTCAAGAGGGCCCTCAAAAGCCTCGAGAAATACATGAAGCGCATCGGGGGAAATATATAAGTCTTCTGGCAACTTCACTAACCGCTGGCCAGACACCTTTATTTCATAGTCGGCCACTGAATTGACAACTTCTTGATTTTCCATAGTAATTCGTATTGTTTAAATGCTACTAAGCATAATACCTTATGTTGAGTTAAGATGGTAGATGACTCCCAATGTACATATTGGCAAGAGGAGCCAAAAGCACTACTTTAGGAAACTTAACCATTTTTCCTAGTTGTTATAAACTTCCCTAAAAGTCAATAACATATGAAACTGCCTCGCGTTCCACTACCTCAGGATCTTCCCCTTTGATAAATCGTTCTAAGTTATTAAAGAAGCTAATTTAACCAAACTCTCATCAAAGCCTTAAAAACTAAAGTTATTTGGTTTTAAACGCCACCTGAATGTAAGTAAGTATCCCTGAATTACCTGCTGGTAACGATGATCGTAAATTTGGCTTTGGCAATGACGCTCCAATCAAAAGCCATACCAATCAATTCAATGGTAAGGTGAATAAGTCCTGATAATTCGCCAATCAATAAATGATAAGTTCTGTCTCCCTTATTCTGAGAAAAGTAGCCTCCCGTATGGTGCCGTATCCAAAGGTTTTTGTCGTAACGAGAATTATAAAAAGAATCTATTTAATGCAGCCAAATTTAATTGTGAAGGTTGCAAAGTATTTGCATGAAAATAGGCTAATAAAGTTCTGATAATTTCTGATTGTTATGGAGAAATTTTATAAGGAGCTATTTTTTCTGTTTATCCAGTTAAACAATTGGAAATAATAAAGGGCCGCATTGGTAAATTCCTTTAAGATGAGCAGTAATGGTGGGTAAATCCGCATTTTGAAAATTTTGAGCATTTTTTTCTGTTTCCTAGTAATAAACGCTTTCATAGGATACAAGTTTTAAAGCATATAAAAAAGCATATAAACCGGATTCGTTTTTTAGCTACCATACCTCATTAATCCTTCCTAGAGATACAGGTAGAGACTCACCAAAGAAAGATCCCAAGGAAAAATAAGAAAAAACCACATCGACGATAGGCTTGATTAAGGTAAAGTCAGCTGTCATAGAAATTAAATTTCACTCATGTCACCCCTGCCTTCGCAAATCACCTTGAGCATCTCCCCAGTAAGATCTACCACAGTGGAAGGATCTATGCTGGTTAATCCTCCGTCAATGATCAAATTCACCTGATCAACTAATTTTTCTTCTAATTCTACTACCTTAGGAAACGGCCAGCCTTGGGAAGAAGTAAGCGTGACACTCATTAAAGGTTTTTGAAAAGCCTGCAATAAAGCCTGGACAATAGGATGTCCTGGCACTTGGATACCGATTGTTTTTCGTTTGGGATGTAACATCTGATGCGGTATTTCTCGCGTAGCTAGTAGAATAAAGGTATAAGAACCTGGCGTATGAGCTTTTAAAAATCGGAAGGTAGGATTATCGATGCGAGCATAATTGGCAATCTCAGAAAGATCACGACAAAGTAAGGTAAAAAGA
Organism: Candidatus Coxiella mudrowiae; assembly: GCA_001077715.1. Lineage (GTDB taxonomy): Bacteria > Pseudomonadota > Gammaproteobacteria > Coxiellales > Coxiellaceae > Coxiella > Coxiella mudrowiae. The sequence goes on from CP011126.1 coordinate 1,105,557, forward strand.
TGAGCTTTATTCAGCTGTCCTAAACGACGTACCCGATCTACTCCGGATTTATTCCTCAAACCACATCCCAATGCATAGCCCGAATTAGTGGGATAAATAATCACTCCGCCTCCCTCGAGAGTGGCCACCGCCTGCCTAATTAAGCGAGACTGTGGATTGTCAGGATGTATTCGGATTGTCGACATAGATTAATAATAGTATATTATTGATTTTAGCAAAGCAGAAAAGACTAATTTTTAATGCGTTTCCTTTTCGATTACTTTCCAATTATTTGCTTTTTCATTGCCTATAAGCTCTGGGGAATTTACACCACTACTGCTGTAGCTATGATTGCGTCCATTTTACAAGTTGGTACTTATTGGCTGGGCTTTCGTCGTTTTGAAAAATTTCATGTTATTACTCTAATTTTCATTTTATTATTGGGAACCTTTACTCTCATTTTCCACAAAGCCATTTTTATCAAATGGAAACCCACCATTGTTTATTGGATATTCTCGGTGGTTTTACTAGGTAGTGATTTTATTGGAAAACACACCCTGATGCATCGAATGCTTAAAAAAAAATTGAGTTACCCAGTAAAATATGGTCTCGATTAAATTTGAGTTGGGCCTTATTTTTTCTTTTCTTAGGAATTTTAAATCTTGTGGTGGTATATGATTATGACACCAATGCTTGGGTGAATTTTAAACTATTTGGAACCTTAGGACTTATGCTAGTTTTTATTTTAGGGCAAGCTTTCTACATTGCGCGTCATTCGCAACCAAAAACCAAGTCCCATAGTTAATTATGTATTATGCAATCTATTGTAAAGATCAAGAAGACAGCTTCGAGCGCCGTCGGAGCGTTCGACCCGCACATTTACAGCGATTAGAGGAACTTCGAGGACAAAATCGTCTTTTGCTGGCGGGCCCTCTGCTTAATGAAGATAATGAAAATCCTATTTTAGGTGAAATTAAAGGTTCTTTGATTGTCGCGGAATTTGCCAATCTTAGTGCAGCGAAGGAATGGGCCGCAGCGGATCCTTATGTTACCGCAAATATTTATTCTCGAGTAATTGTCTACCCTTTTAAAAAAATTATGCCATAATTATTAAGCCTATGTCTCTTCAAGAAGATCGTATTGCTCACATTCAAGAACGACTTATGAAGGTTTTTCATCCAGAAAAATTAACCGTACGCGACGAAAGTCATTATCACGTGGGTCATGTCGGTGCTAAAGAAGGTAAAGGACATTTCGCTATTTCTATCGTAGCGAAAGCTTTTAAAAATAAAAGTCCCGTCAAATCTCATCAAATGATTTATAAAGCCTTGGATGATTTAATGAAAACGGATATTCACGCTTTGCGAATTCAAATAAAAGCATCTTGATCTACGAGCTCAAAACCAGTAACACGCCGACAATTTGTATCTTCTAAATAAAAAGTTAAAAATACACCAAAAAGCAATATAGTAAAACCCAATTGGTAATGCTAGGAATAGATAGAGACATGATGAATAGTATATTGGCGCCAGAATGAATTTAATAACCATCTCACCAAGGAGATAGAAACACCAGAAAAGGCTCTGCTATCATGTTATGTTAGTTAAGGCAGGCTGTCACTGTTAAGGGTGGAGGACTTAATTCACGACTTACTCAAAACACAATAACTTGCATGCTGGCAAATAATCTCAAAAAAATAACCCTAAAAGCAGCGGGTGATAGCTTAAATTAGGCACATATAAAATGACGGATAATAATATCACTTAAAATGTAGCTCCTACTGTCAAAGGCAATCTCCTGGATTTGATTCCGTCAGAGATTAATCCTATAAAGGGAGCTCCCGCAAACCAACCTAAATAAATAAGTAAAACCGTTCCGGCAGAAGCGGGTTTCAGAAAATGATAACTAGCTAATTAAATAAGACCCCAACGAATCAGGAAAGCCTGAAAGAAGAACCTGCAAGAAGAATAAATAACAAACAACCAATTCAATTATACAATTAATCCAAACTTGACGTTTATGAAGTAATTCTCATAATCCTTGTAATCCTTCAGGCAAACTAGACACTAATACTTTTTCTTCTTGAACTTTATGAGAAATAACAGAATTCCTGTTTCCCATTAAGAACAACAAAAGACTTAACAGAGTCCTAATAATAGCCACTAATAGCCACAGAATAGTTGGCAAGTCGCCATCCCTAGTAATTTACTAATCCAATCAACGAGGTGTCCCCCACAACCCCTCCTAATGCACCCAAGGATGTAGTAATTAAAAGCAAATTGATTAGCAGGCAAGTCCAGTCCAATACAAGCAATTTTTAGCGCTACAACAAAAGCAAAAGCTGATCCAAAACCTACTAAAAACCTACTAAAAGCCAACCTATATAAGCGATTTCCAAACTATCAGAATTCGGAAATAAATAAGTCCCCAAATTACACCTTACTAGGGCTATAGCCAAAACAATTCGGGGATTAAAACGATCCAACAAAACCCCTACTACAATACTAAAATCTGTATAGGAATATAAGTATAATAATAAGCCGCTTCTAAATTACGAAATGAGGTGACGTTTAATCGATAAGCAACTAAAAGTTGGGAAGTTATTACACTGGGGATAACTCGGAGAAGATAAGCATAAAAATAGAAAAGACCTATGAAAGCGCAAATTATCCATGGCAGATACCGAAAATTTTCCTTTCTGGCGATCTCTTGCATGATACCAGATTACCATTTTTATCTTTTATTCCAAACGAGCTACTCCACGGAAAGATGAGAAATTCCTATAAAGAAAGCAAAGCTTCTCTTGCCATCCCGTTTAAGTTAGGTTATAGTGCGACCCTCAGTTGCAGAGAAAAGAATATGAAAAAAGAAATTCATCCAAACTATCAAGAAGTTAAAGTCACCTGCAGTTGCGGGAATACCTTTTCTATAGGATCGATTTTGGAGCGAGATTTTCACCTGGAAATCTGCTCTGAATGCCACCCCTTTTATACCGGACAACAGAAAATTATTGATACAGCAGGTCGCGTTGAACGGTTCCGCAAGAAATACGCTAAACGCGAAGTAGCCAATACCGAAAAGGCAAAAAAATAATTCTTTTGGGCTATTGACTTACAAACTGCAAAACGTCTTCAATGGCAGCCAATGTCTTTTCCATATTACCTTTAACGAGTATTTTGATGTAAAAGCCGTCGCCATTTCTTAGCCCCTGGTTGTCCATGAAATAAACCATTCAAATGGCGTACCATCAAACAAATATAAAGGGCACTCCAACAACCAATTGCCAGGCTACATAAGATAAATAACGAAATAATATAATAAATAACGAAATAATATATTTTTTTGGGTTTTTCTTTTTTTGTTCTTCATTGAAATACAAATGATCAAATGGAACAAACGATCAAATGGAGCAAACAATAAAGGGTTAGCGTAGGCTTCTCGGCCAATCATCACCCAATCGACGTGGCCAAAATGACAATTGATGGCTTCGATAGTTTTGATACCTCCCTTAATAACCACCTCTAACTCCAGCAGAAAATCCCGCTTAATGCGGTAAACCATGGGATAGCACAACGGAGGGATAGTTCGATTTTCGGCTAGACTTAATCCTTTTAACCAAGCTTTACGACCGACCATGGATAATAAAAATACGAGAACCAGCGCTCGCCACAATCATCTACCCCTATTCGAGTTTTAATCGAGACGAGAATCTTGGGGACTGCTGCTTGCATAGCAGATACACAATCTGCTACTAAATTAGCTTCTCTTAAATAAGGACGCCCCAAACCGACCTGCTGTTACTCGGTTTCTGGGACAACCTACATTCAAATTAACTTCATCGTAACCTTGTTCATAAGCCATACGCGAATATAACCTGAAATCTGAGGCATTAACATTCGGTAATGTCGATCAGTGCAATTCATCATAGGCAATTCATCATAGGTGTAATAGAAATACGTCGATTTAACATGACAATATTTTAGTTATTTTTAAAAATCAATGAAAGTCTGGATAAGAAAGAATATTCGCTTCGTCAAATAAGTGAAAATTAACCAATTTGCTGTTTTAGGTGCTTTTCTAATTCTTTATCCAAGTCTCTTGGTATAATCTTTCTCAATAACATAAGCAATCATACCATTTAAAGGTTCACTAAGGGATTTATTTAAGAAGACCATAAAACGCCAAATGGGCGACCAAAATCAAGCGGTGAAATAAACCAGCTGTTCGACTGGCCTCTATTTTATTCGCTATTTCCTGAGCAAAAATTTCAGCTTCATATTTTTTCGGGTTGGTAGGTTTCACAAAGCTACCGCTTTCCCTACTTTTTGAATGAAACCACCTCAATCTATCAGAAGTCAATTTCGTATAAGGTTTCCGGCTTTCAGGATGGGTGTATTCCTTAATGGGTTCTAAATGCTCTTTTCCCATGAGGAATTTAAACCTGTTGATAAAAAATATTTTTATTTTACTAGCATTAGCTACAATAACTTAAGTTTTTATAAATCATCCTTTTATTGCATTCTACGATACAATTCGTAAACCCAATTTAACCGACACTGATCAGGAGTTTTCCCAAGTGGCGTTCGGCTATTAAGAATTTCTTTCCCTCGCAAAGTAACACACCAGCATTCCGAAGTGCTCTGATTGCATTGCTTCGAAATATAATCACCGAAGAGAGTACATTGAGGAATATAAATGTCGGCAGGTTTCGGAGTTTTTGACAATAAGGTTTTTCGAACATGCAAACAAGAATCTTCTTTGCGAGTGTAATCGTGACGTTTAATAAATACACTAAACGCAAAAACAAGAATCACTAATATTAAAATGTAAAAAATGGTTCTCATAGTAATTCATTCATAACTTCTTATTCGCTAACAATTCCTTTTTTTTTCGCTGTTTTTTTTGCTTTAGGGGTATCATAATGTAGTCGCCAGTAAAAACAGAATCTTCGAATCGTTCAATTTTTGGCTCCCCCGATATTACCATATCGTTCATCCTCCAATAAACATCTGGAAGATCTTGATATATTAACCAATCTACACCAATTGATTTTTGGACGTCATCAACCGATTTTTCGTGTGCGATTAATTCTGTAACTGTAGGCATATTTCCATACACATTAGGATAACGAATTTCAGGGGCCGCCGAAGCAAAGTATACTTTTTTTGCTCCTACATCGCGCTCCATTTGAATGATTTCTTTTGAAGTTGTCCCTCTTACTATCGAATCATCCACCAATAAAACAATTTTATTGGCAAACTCAGCTCTAATTACATTTAATTTTAAACGTATTGAACTCTGCTGACGCATAGCTTGACCCGGCATAATAAAGGTTCGCCCAATATAGCGATTTTTCATAAACCCTTCCGAATAAGGAATTTTTAAAACCTGGGCTAAAGCCATGGGCGGCATTACGACTCGTGTCAAGAATTGGAATTATCACATCAATATCATGATCCAGCTGCTCTCGTAAAATCTTTTTAGCCAAGCTTTTATCCATCCCGAGCCACGGGCCACGCCTGATATACAGGTACATTATCCATAATAGAATCGGGGCGCACTAAATAAATATACTCAAAAATACAAGGTGAATGACTAACCGTTTTAGCACATTGCTCTCGGTGAATTTGTCCTTCTCGATCAAAATAAATAACCTTACCAGGACCAACATCACCCAACAGTTCAAAGCCCAATGCATCTAAAGCAATACTTTCTGAAGCTAACATGAATTCCAGACCATTTCCGTTATCTCGTTTTCCATACACTAATGGCCGAATGGCGTGAGGATCGTGAAAACCCATTACACCATAACACCATAACCATTAATAATCATGACGGCAGCAAACGCTCCTTCGACTCGCTTATATACCTTCATCATCGCTTTAAATAATTGCTTGGGAGAAAGGTGCGCGCTTTCAGAATGCTATAATTCATGGGCCATCACGTTGAGTAAAATTTCTGAATCCGAATTAGTATTTAAATGGCGCAAATCCGTACGTATTAAATCATTCATCAATTCTTTAACATTCAATAAAGTTCCCATTATGAATTAAACTCAATCCGTAAGGAGAATTTACATAAAAAGCTTGTGATTCGGCAGGGCTCTCCGTTCCTGCCGTAGGATAATGAACATATCCGTCCCATATTTCCCAAGAGGCGGAGCATATGAGATTCATGAATTACGTCACGAACTAATCTACTTGATTTTCGTAAAAAATCCGCTCGCTATCACTTTCATAATACCAGCTGGATCTTGCCCACGGTGTTGTAAAATAGTCAACCAATCATAAATTGCTTGATTTACTTGGTTATGAGAAATAATACCGACAATACCACACATTACCATATCACCTCTATTAACTTCAGTTTGAGGTGGTTCTACCAACCATTGAAAAATATTTTTAAGCTGCCAAGGTAAAAACTGATTTAGCCGGGTTACTATCGGTTCAAATTTGGACGCTAATTGCGATTGGCTAACCGCCGTTCCGTCCTTGATATTACCCACACTAACAAAGATGAGAAAAATGGCAACGATAAGCAAACCACGTGCTGCTCCAAAAAAAATACCCAACAAGCGATCGGTAATAGTAAGTCCGGTTTTTTTTACGAGCACATGTATAATCAAATTAATAAAAATTCCAAAAATAAAAACAGCTAAAAACAAAATCCCAAAAGTGGCCGCATACCGAAGAGAATCCAAATTAATCCACGGGCGCAAATGAATTTGAACAGGTTCTGAAAATTTAAAAGCAATAACGATGGCCCCAATCCATATTACCAACGAAATAGCTTCTCGTACGAAACCACGAAAAAAACTAATAATAATCGAGAAAACAATAATTCCAATAATTGTGAAATCGACCCAATTAAAATGTGAAAAAATATTAAAATTCATTTCAGCGCCTATTATAAATTAAAACTATCTCTAAACCATTTTATATCGTTTAATAACACCCTTTAAATGCAAATTTTGTTTTAACTCCTTCTGGATTTGAATAATTTTAGCGTAATCAATTAGAGGACCTACAAAAATACGGCTGACTTTTTTTCCTTCATTACTCTGACGAATATAAGCATCAAACCCGCTCGCTTGCAATTGTTTAAGAAATCGTTTTGCATTGTCTTGATTTACAAAACTGGCCACTTGAATTACCCAAGCCTTAGGAGTCCTGGATAACAATAAGTTAGCTAACGAATGAGGTTTTTTTACAGCTACTTTTTGCTTAATTTCTGGAGATTTTTCAGCAACATTAAATTCATGGTGTTGAGTAGATGAAACTTCGGTTTGTGAGATGGTAACGACTTTGGGTTTTGCCGGGGATTCTGATGAAACCGTAGAGAGCGGTACATCGGCTGATTGTGAAGTCGAGGGGATAGTCTTTTCTTTTGATTCTGTGGTAATTAACTTTGAAGGAATAGGAATCGCCTTTGAAGTTGCCTTTTCTTCTAGCATTATAGGCTCTGACAATTGCAATTGCACTTCAAGTTTATCTGGTGCTTTCGGAACTGTCGCCACCATTGATAAACTGCTGGTTGGATGCGGGTTATGAAATAACAACGGCAAAAAAATTGCTCCTACGGAAAGAATAACTACCACTCCAATTAATCTTTGTTTAATTTTAATTTCCATGATTCTAGCCTCGGGAAAGAAATTGTTTAGCTATAGCCACTGTATAAAACGAACCAAAAACTACGATGCTGTCCTGCTCTTTACACTGTGCAATTGCTTTTTCAAACGCTTTGTTAATCGAAGTAAAATTATAACAATTTTCAACACCTTCTGTCTTCAAAGTTTCCGCCAATTTTTCACCTAAAGCACCGCGCATTCCTGCAAGGTCACCTACATACCAATGATCAATACAGGAAAGCAGGGGAGAGAAAATGCCTGAAATATTTTTATCTTTTAACATTCCTGCCACTGCAAACGTTCGCCCTGAATGAGGAGAACAACAAAGCTGTTCTGCTAAATAATGGGCCGATTGCGGATTATGTGCCACATCAAAAATAACAGAAACAGGCTTTTCCACTCGCTCAAAACGACCAGGTAGAGTAACTTTTTGAATACCAGCTACAATAGCCAATTTCTTTACAGGCAGGCGATTTTGTAAGCGAGCTACTACCATCAAGCTGGTGGCTACATTTTGAATTTTTAATTGAGGTAAAGGTAAAGCATCGTAATTAATTTTAGGTCCTTGCCACTTCCACGTTTTTTCATATTCGATTATTGAGAAATCTTTCATAAATTGGAAAACGGGGGCTTGCAAGAGTTGAGCTACTTCAAGGAGACTCTTCGGCGGATGAGGGTCGCCGCAAATCACTGGGCGGTGTGTCCGAAAAATTCCTGCTTTTTCCCGTCCAATAGACTCTCGATCACTTCCTAACCAATCTGTGTGATCTATATCAATTGTGGTAATTACCGCGACGTCTGGATCAATGATATTAACAGCATCTAACCTCCCCCCCAATCCTACTTCTAATAAGAGAATATCCAAGGTTAATTTTTTACAAATATAAAAGCAGGCTAAAGTGGTGAATTCAAAAAAGCTGAGAGGTTCCTGATCACGATTTTCTTCAATAAACGTAAAAGCTTCAATAAAATCCCTATCAAGCATTGGTTCGCCATTAAAACGCAAACGTTCATTAAAACATAATAAATGGGGCGAGGTATAAGCGGCTACTTGATAACCAGCAGCAAGATAAATACTTTCGAGGGATTTAACTACAGACCCTTTCCCATTTGTTCCTGCTACGGTGATGACGGGGCATGGAAAAGTAGTCAACCCTAATTTTTTTGCCACATGGATAACACGCGATAAACCTAAATCAATTTCACGACAATGAAGTGTATTAATATAATCCAGCCAATCGTTCATATCTCGCGGAGTCGTCATTTTACTTCTCCTGTTTGGGGAGCCCTAATTACTATACTTGCACCAGGTGAGTTCTGACAATTAATCCACAGAGGTTTAGACAGAGGTTTAAATTAAATTGTTTCTATGGGTTCCACATTCGGCTGAGGTCGGTGGGTTAATTTGGCAATTAGAGATGCTACGGTCGGTCTCAATTCGCGACGATCCACTACCATATCAATGGCCCCATGCTCTAATAAAAATTCGCTGCGTTGAAATCCTTCCGGGAGGGTTTCTCGAATGGTTTGCTCAATTACGCGGGGGCCCGAAAATCCAATCAATGCATTAGGTTCGGCAATGATAATGTCACCTAACATGGCCAAGCTGGCAGAAACCCCTCCCATAGTGGGGTCCGCTAATACTGAAACAAATGGAATTTGCTGTTTAGCTAACTGTGCCAATACAGCACCCGTCTTAGCCATCTGAAACAAGGAAAAGAGCCCTTCCTGCATTCGAGCTCCTCCGCTCGTTGAAAAACAAATAAATGGCCTTTCTTCATCCATTGCTGTCTCTGCGCCCTTTACAAATCGCTCACCCACGGCAGCGCCCATCGAGCCTCCGATAAAAGTAAAATTAAACCCCGCAGCAACAATAGGAATGGTATAGAGATTGCCTTTATACACGACCAGAGCTTCTTTCTCTCCAGCTGTTTTCTGAGCAGCATTAAGCCGATCTTTGTATTTCTTTGAATCACGGAATTTAAGGCGATCAGTTGATATGATGTTTTTTCCTATTTCTTGTTGCCCACCCTCATCTAAAAATTGCATCAGCCGTTTTCGAGCATTAATGCGAATGTGATAGTTACACTTAGGACAAACTTCTAAATTCCGCTCTAACTCGGCACGATAAAGAACCGCCATACAGGAAGGGCATTTATCCCAAATTCCCTCCGGCACTCCTTTTTTAGTAGGTGTAGAAATTCGGGGCAACAATTTTGTAAACCAATTCATCTTACCTGAACCTTAGTTAATTGTGGCAAAAAAACGGCTCCAGCGGGATCCGAGGTAACCTAAATTCTTGAGGATAGGTCACTTCTATCAAATACAATCCATTCGGCGACACCGTTACTCCTCCTTGACGACGATCTTTAGCTTTTAAGACAACTTCCGCCCATTCTGGGTCTTTCTCTCCACTGCCAATAGCAACCAATACTCCTACAATATTGCGCACCATATGCAGCAAAAAAGCATTGCCTTTCACCTCGATGACTACCATACGCCGAATTCGAAAAATTTCAATCTGAAAGATAGTGCGCACCGAAGTTTGTGATTGGCAGCCGGCTCCTTGGAAAGACCGAAAATCGTGCTCACCTATAAAAGATTGTACAGCCTTTCTCATTCGGTTTTCATCCAAAGGCCGGTAATGCCAACCTATCGCCTTGCGTAGAATGCCGGGGCGAATTTCATGATTATAAATCACATAGTGGTATCGTCTCGCTTGAGCAGAAAATCGAGCGTGAAAATTCTCATCTACTTCCTTAGACCATAAGATACTAATGTCGGGAGGAAGTTTACTATTAGCGCCGAAAACCCAAGCGTGTTCACTGCGATAAGAAGTGGTATCAAAGTGCGCCACTTGTCCACTCGCATGTACTCCAGCGTCAGTTCGACCCGCACAAACCAGAGAAACAGCATGATTAGCTACCGCCGATAACGCTTTTTCTACTTCTCCTTGGACCGTTCTAAGCTCTTCTTGAATTTGCCAGCCGTGATAGGCAGATCCGTCATAACGGATGCCTAAAGCAATACGAGCCATGATACTAAGCCCTGATAGGCAGGTCTTTCAAAAGTTCTTCCGCTTCCTTTCGTTGCTCTTTGTTTCCGCTTTGAAGAACTTGTTTTAGCACCCTTCGTGCAGCCTCCTGATCCTCCATAGCAATATACGTTCGAGCCAAATTGATTTTGGCGGGAATGCTTTCCGAACTACCCATGTAATCATACTCCTCCACTGTATCTCCTACGCTCTCACCCAAGAGATTATCCTTTCTCATTTCGCGATTATTCCCTTGGTTTTTTTTTTGATTAGGCCAACAAATCCAAGTTAATAGTAAAAGAATGATGATTGCTCCACCTATCAACATTTGAAACCCGCTGGGTCCAAGTTCTTTTTTTAACGAAGTCACCCAAGCTGCAATACTTAATTTCAGTCCTTGAGTCTGAGACCTGGATAATTCCGATTTGGTTGCTTGTTTTAACTGAATCAACTCCTGATTAAGCAACGTTATGGCTTTTTCCAAATTCTGTAGTCGTTGTTGGAGAAGTTGCACGTTACTACTTAGAGTAATAAATTGTTCATCGGTTTGTTGCTGAAATTGCAAATTATTCTGATTAAGTTGTGCCAACTTTCCTTGCAGGTCGCTCACAGAAGCCTGATCTAACGACGCAGGAGCTAAAGCTGAAACATCATCACTATTCGAAAGAGACATTGTGGCCGTCGAAGGCGCGACCTCCTTAACTGCAGGTTTATTTAGAGTGGCATCGTGAGAAGCTGCTTTGCTCGCTTTACTCAATAGCACATTTTTTTCCGGCGAAGCCTTTTTAGGAGGTTGTAGTTGGGACAAGACAATTGATGAGGGAGTTTGGCTGTCGGCCTCTTGAAAAAATTGTACGGGTGTAGTTCCCACCATCTCAAAACTAATTGCATTGGTAATCAGTGTGGTTAAAGCAAAGCTAAATAAAATACAACAAAGACCAAGATACCGTTTCACCGCCGTCTCCTGCGATTTTAATTTAAATAAGCTAAAACTATACCAAATTTCTCAATTATCAGATAGTTTGTTCGTCTTGGAAGCTGACTGGTCTCGTTCTCTTTCCTATTCCTAAATGTTTTTATAATCGGCCTATGCTATTTCGCCAACTGTCTGACACAACCTCTCGCACTTATATCTACTTAATTGCGAGTGGACCGAGCCGCGAAGCACTGCTGATCGATCGTGTGCTAGAACAACTCCCTTTGTTATCCAACTTTTTGAAGAATTAAAATTAAAATTAGTACTCACGTTAGAAACGCATACTCATGCCGACCACATAACAGCAGCCGGATCGCTCCAAGATAAATTTCAGAGTCAAATTGCGATGGGTGAAACGACCCAAGCTGAATCCGTCAATCTTAAAATTAAAGAAGGCGAAAAGATTGCTATCAGCGGAATAAAATTAGAGGCTCTTTACACTCCCGGACATATGAATAATTCGTATAGTTATCTTTCGAAGTCTGCGAATATTGAGACCACCAATCAACCTACTTTAATTAATCCAAAAGCACCCGTTCAGATTGTCACCTTCGAAGATCTCAAATGTCCTAATTGTGCTGGGTTTAGTAATGAACTCCTCCCCATCATTAAGAAAAAATACATCAACAAAGGGATTGCTAAATACAGTTTAATTACTCTCGCCTTTCTTCCCGGTTCTATTCCAGCCAGGAACGCCGCCTTATGTCTCTACGAACAAAATAAAAATTATTTTTTTCCCTTTTATTACTTATCTTTATCAACATCAGCCGGATGAAGCTCAAGACTGGGCTACAATTCCTCGATTGCTCCAATTTGCTCGGAATTCCGTACTGTAAGCTAACATGCAAAAGCTCAGCAATTTTATTTTTATCAGCAAACATACTAAGCTTCTACAGCAGAATTTAACCCTCGCAGGCAAAATTATGAACCCAACAGCCACTCCCCACGCTATACCTCAATGGAAAGATTGTAGAACCTTTAACAGCAAAACGTGCAACTGCATTAATAGAAGCAGCCGCTACACAAAATAGAACTTGATAATGAAACCTATAGTTTGTATTTCGCTTAATTAGTGGCACTTATTACTACTGCAGTTTCTCTCTATTTTAGTATTGCCCTGGGGTTTTCCTGTCTGTGATTTTTACTGGTATCAACAATGTATTTGAATTTATCCCTTAGTCCCTATCCTCAGAATCGCTGCTTATTTTTTTGATCGAGGAGTAATTAAATACACTTTACCACTCGCCCTCGCCCTCTTAGGTTTTTTATTTTCTCTTTATCAATACTTGCAACAAATGATCCCGGGATTTACGCCAATTGGCTTATGTGGCCCTTCGAGCCCTGACTGCAGTAAAATCCATTGGCAATTGGTAGAATTCATTACCTAGCCTTTGCTAAGGCATGATAGCCTCGTTAATAATTGCATTTTAATAATTGCATTTTTTTAATGCTGGCTTACTGAAGGTCCGATTAAGTTGGCGGTAATCAATTTCATTAAATCGATTGCCAAAAAAGATTTGTTATTTAAAGAAAATTTTTTTATTTCGCCTAAACGATTAATCACAATAACAGTATTTTCATCACATTCGAATGCCTTTTCCGAATTAAGTACAATCATATCCAAATTTTTCTGTTGTAATTTTATTTTTGCATTTTCTAAGTGATTTTCGGTTTCCAATGCAAAACCCACTATGAAAGGTTTGTTAGATAATCCGCCCACTACTGATACAATGTCGGGATTTCTAACTAAATTAAGAGTTAAATTAATTTTAGATTTTTTTATCTTTGTATTTGATTCTATTTCCGAACGATAATCGCTTACGGCTGCCGCACTGATAAATACATCATAATTATTTGAAATTCCCTGCATCACCGCTTCAAACATTTCTTGCGCAGTAACGACGTCAATACGATTAATTTTTTTGGAAAGGGATAAGTTAGTTGGCCCACTGATTAAAGTAACTTCGCCACCCATCTCAGAAGCCACCTCTGCCAAAGCATAACCCATTTTTCCAGAACTTCGATTAGTGAGGTAACGCACAGGATCGATGGCTTCGTGCGTGGGACCTGCTGTTATGAGCACACGCTTGCCCATCAGAATTTTTTCAATAGGAGGCTCTTCCAAACAACCGATTAATTCTTCAGGCTCCAACAATCGCCCCGGACCATAATCTCCGCATGCTTGAGAACCAATTCCTGGTCCAAATATTTCAATTCCATATTTTTGCAACCGTTTAATGTTCGCTTGAGTTACTTTATTGAGCCACATTTGTTGATTCATGGAAGGAGCCACAGCGATAGGCGCCTTCGTCGCTAAACAGAGGGTTGTTAGTAAATCATTCGCATGACCATAAGCCAAACGTGCAATGAAATCTGCGCTGGCGGGCGCTACAAGGATTTGGTCACACCAACGAGCGAGAGTAATATGCTCCATTTCGGAAGCGCTTTCTGAAGAAAATAACTCACTAGCGACTGGGTACCCTGACACTGCCTGAAAAGCCAATGGCCCGATGAAAGCTTTCGCTACCGAAGTCATTACGACTCGAACTAACGCCCCACGCTCCCTCAATTGACGGACCAATTCAATGCTTTTATAAGCAGCAACAGCACCTGTGATACCAAGAAGGATTTTTTGATTGCTTAACATAGATGGGAAACAGCATAACCTTACCTACTGAGCTTTATCAAGAAGCATCCCAGCTCCAAGTTCTACTCATGGGCTAACCTAATTTCGACCGTCCGCACGTAAATTTTGGTTTTTCGTGGTCCAAATTTTCTTCCAAACGTCGTTTCCCAAACAGTGAATTAAGAGGTGGCTGAGATGAGGTAGGTTCAGAGAAGGTGCAGATGAAAGTTGCACCTCTTCTTCTTTGTGCTCGGATTCTGATTATGATTCTAATTTGGCTCCCATTTCAGATGCTGATTCTAGTTCTAATTCAACCTGATAAAGAAGCAAAACCTCTTCTGTTTCAAAATGCAGATCTCCGTCTCGGTGAAGACAAATTAGACACACTTTAGCAGTAGGCACTTCCTCTGAAATTTCAATTTCCTCTTTTCCCATTCTCACATTAGAAACTGCCATTAAAGCTTTCCCTATTTCCTTAAACAAATCGTCCAGAAAAATAATTAAATTTTCCCGATTTCTAAGATGTCTTTCTGCTATTTCTTTAATTTTTAATTTAGTTTGTGGCTAGTCCGTTAGAGAATCCGACCATCTTGTATAAATAACATCTTCATCAGCTATTATCATTCCAGTTTCTTCTTTTAATTTGTTTAGAACTGCTTTGCTAGATAAAGGAATATCAATATTATCTTCTATTATTATCTTTAAGGCGAGCAGTTAAAATCGAAATTGAGCACATTAGGGTAAGCTGCTTTCTTATATCTTTAATTTTATCTATAACGGCTTTATTTAAAGTAGTGACACTGATTTGTTTGAATGGTAGATATTAGGATATAAAACTGTATAATCAACATCGAAATAAACCCAAGTCTTAATCTGAATTTCAGGCTATACGTTCTCAGCGATTTCAATCGATCCTCTCCGAATAAATCAAACAATTGAAGCTCAGTTTCTTGATAACAGGGTAAAGCTTCCCAACTCAATTCTTTTAAAAAAATTGGATAGATGAGGCACTCCTCTTGATAAGGAAAATATTTTATTGTATTTTTTAAGTTCGCCGAGCAATTTTCCTGAAAAATAAAGTTTATCATCTCTTCTTGTATAGAGAATTATTTCCTCTAACTTAGGAAAGGCTTTTAGTTGCTCAAGACTTAATATGATTCCAATTTCGCTAAAAGCTATTTTTTTCTATAATAGATTTGACCTTCTCCCCCTTCAGGATCCAAAAAGGTTTCTGCCATAATCAGCACCTGTATTTTTTCTATCTCAAGGTCGGCGATAATTTTTTGATATAAAGTTATGTTGAGAATTGGAACTGGTAGTTGGTGCTGGGCCCAAAGAATGAACAAATTCTCCAGGGGGGGCTCTAGGGGGCGGGCTATCAACAAATCTTTTTTATTACTTTCTCTCATAGCGCGTAAACTTTGCTCTCAACCGAGAGAGGGAACTATAAAACACTTACATTAAAGAAATATTAAAACTTCACAAAAAACGCTTATTTTTGCCGTCATAAAAAATGATTTCATAAAAAGTGCCTATTCCAGTCATCTCACGGCTGTCCGAGGGACGAGGGAGTGGTAGATGGATAAAAAACGAACTTTACTCGCTATTTTTCCGATCAGCGTTCTTCATGTTCTTTTAAGAATTTTTTACGAAGACGGATAGATTGCGGCGTAACTTCTACTAATTCGTCGTCCGCAATAAATTGCAAAGCCTGTTCTAAGCTGAATTTAATATTTAATAGGCGGCGTTAAAATAATATTTTCATCACTGCCCGCAACAGCTCGAATATTAGTAAGCTGTTTTTCACGGCAAACATTTACAACCAAATCATTATCCCGTGAGTGTTGCCCGACAATCATACCTTTGTAAACCAATTGTGGTCCAATAAACAAATCTCCTCGTGCTTGCAAATTCTAGAGAGGATATGCCGTAGCAACACCTTGGCTATTAGAATTAGTACACCACGATTGCGTGTTTGCAAAGATTCATCGATCAATGGCCCATAATGGTCGAACACGTAATACATAACGCCCGAACCAGATGTTAAAGTCGAAAATTGAGAATGAAATCCAATTAAACCCCGCGTTGAAATCATGTAATCCAAGCGCACTCTTCCTTTTCCATCCGGGATCATATTTTTCAAATTCCCCTTACGTTTTGCTAAATTTTGGATGATGTCTCCTTGATGTTCTTCTTCGATATCCAATACTAAATTTCCAAAAGGCTCACACCCTACTCGATCAATGAATTTTTTAATCACTTCAGGACGTGAAACCACAAACTCATAACCTTCGCGGTGCATATTTTCAATCAATATCGATAAGTGAAGCTCACCTCTTCCGGAGACAATAAATTTATCTGGATCAGCAGAGCCTGGCGTAACTCGCAAAGCCACATTAGCAATTAACTCCCTCTCTAACCGTTCTTTAATTTGGCGACTCATTAAAAATTTTCCTTCGCGACCTGCGAAAGGTGAATTTGCGAAAGGTGAATTATTAACTTGAAAAGTCATGCTAACCGTTGATTCGTCGACAGTAAAGGTTGGCAAAGCTTCCGGGTATTGTGGATCGCAAAGCGTGTCCGAAATTCGCAAATTTTCAATGCCTGTAACCAGCCACGATATCACCGGCGATGGCTGTGTCAATATCGACTCTCTGTAGCCCTAAGAATCCCAACAGCTGCAAAATTCGAACCGAACGCTTCTTACCTTCGCGATCAATAACAATCGCTGGTGTATTTCGACGTACGGTACCGCGTTGAATCCGTCCAATCCCAATGCCTCCCACATAACTCGAATAATCCAACGAGGAAATTTGCATTTGAAAAGGACCATTCAAATCAACTTTAGACGGTTCTACCTTCGACAGAATCGTTTCAAAAAGTGGCTTCATATCCGAAGAAGTTAACGAAGGATCCAATGTAGCATAGCCTTTAAAAGCTAAAGCTGATGCATAAACGAGTGGAAAATCCAATTGAGCATCTGTTACATCCAGGCTTACAAATAAATCGAAAACTTATTCTACTACCCAATCGGGGCGTGCTCCCGGGCGATCTATTTTTTGTTAATTACTACAATCAGTTTTAACCCCCCACAAGAAAGCCTTGCGAGTTACAAACCGTGTTTGGGGCATAGGGCCTTCAACTGCATCTGCCAGAAATAAAACAGAATCCACCATCGATAAAATACGCTCTACTTCGCTACCGAAATCGGCATGACCCGGCGTATCGACTATATTTATACGATAATTTTTCCACTGAATGGCGGTGTTTTTCGCAAGAATAGTGATACCACGTTCTCGCTCCAACTCATTAGAATCCATCATCCGATCAATGGACGCCGTTCGACCACTTAGGGTACCCGATTGCTGGAGCAACTGGTCAACTAAGGTAGTTTTTCCATGGTCGACGTGGGCGATAATGGCAATATTGCGGATGTTTTCTATCATAAATACCTCATCCTTACAAAGAGGCAATCGAATTAGAGAAAAGCATCCTCTTCGCAAGGATAATAAATAATGGATCTTTTTAGTACAAAATGAAGTTCACTGCTAATGAAATGTGCCGTCAGCAAAAAAGTTTTCGTTAATTAATACCTCTGCTATTTGAATGGCATTAAGCGCAGCACCTTTGCGAATATTATCGACCACTATCCAGAAATTTACTCCATTAGGATAGGAAATATCTTTTCGAATACGTCCGACAAAAACCGCATCAGCACTAGCAGTAGCAGCATGGCTAATTGCAGTCGGATAGGAATTATTTTCATCTACTACAATAACCCCTGGTGCTTGGGCCAAGCATTCTCTCACCTCTTCAAGGCTGATAGGATCGCGCGTTTCGATATGCACAGCTTCGGAATGACCAAAGAAGACAGGAACACGAACGGCTGTCGGGTTGACCCACAAATTAACATCGCCCATTATTTTTTGGGTCTCCCAGACTATTTTCATTTCTTCCTTTGTATACCCATTTTCATAAAAAATATCGATGTGCGGAAGGGCGTTGAATGCAATTTGCGCAGGGAAAACACTGGATTTTTTGATAGGTTCACCATTTAACAAATGGGCCGTTTGTTCTGCTAACTCTCGAATAGCTTGTCGACCCGCTCCTGAAACAGATTGATAGGTGGCAACATTGACTCGGGTAATTCCTACCGCATCATAGATAGGCTTTAAAGCCACCACCAATTGAACAGTAGAGCAATTCGGGTTAGCAATGATATTGCGATTACGATAGTTTTCTAAAGCGGAAGGATTCACTTCTGGCACTACCAAAGGGATATCATCCTCATATCGAAAATGGGAGGTGTTATCGATCACAATACATCCTGTTTCTGCAGCCCGCGGCGCATATTCAGCTGAACGTTCGGCTCCAGCTGAAAAAAAGGCAAATTGGACCGTGGAAAAATCGAATTTTGCTAGATTACGAACTTTTTTTTGCTTCCCACCAAAAAGTACGCTCTTTCCTTCTGAATTCTCACTCGCAATTGGGTATATTTCTCCCACAGGAAATTGTCGTTCGTAGAGGAGTTGGAGGATTGTTTCCCCAACTACTCCCGTTGCTCCTACGACAGCAATATCATAAAACACAGTCATTCTTTACTTCCTCAACACTTCATAAATTTTGGGCCTTATGTCGCAAATAGTGGTCCATTAAAACTAACGCCAACATAGCTTCAGCAATGGGCGTAGCACGAAGTCCCACGCAAGGATCATGACGACCCCTAGTAATCACTTCCGCTTCTTTTCCTTTCATATCAAAAGTTTTTCCAGGGATCCGGATGCTTGATGCTGGTTTGAAAGCAAGGCTTACCATGATATCCTGACCCGATGAAATGCCTGCTAATATTCCTCCGGCGTGATTAGATAAAAATCCTCTTTTTCCCATTTCATCGCGATGAGTTGACCCTTTCTGTTCAATTACCGCAAACCCGTCTCCGATTTCTACTCCCTTTACTGCGTTAATCCCCATCATAGCGGAGGCGATCTCGGCATCTAACTTGTCAAATACAGGCTCTCCTAATCCTATAGGAACTCCTTTAGCCACCACGTTAACCTGAGCTCCAATTGAGTCCCCTTTGCGTCGCAATTCCATGATGAACCGTTCAAGTTCAGGAATTTTATCTTCATCAGGAAAGAAAAAAGGATTATTTTCTACAAGAGAGAAATTAATTTTTTCTGCCCGAATAGGCCCTACGGCAGCAGTATATGCTTGAATGTGGATTTGTAATTTTTCTCGCAAATACTTTTTAGCGATAGCGCCGGCAGCAACTCGCATCACTGTTTCTCGAGCTGAAGCCCGTCCCCCACCGCGATAATCCCTAAGTCCGTATTTCTTAAAATAGGTATAATCTCCATGCCCCGGGCGAAACAACGACTTTATTTGTGAATAATCCCGAGGACGCTGATCTGTATTTTCAATTAGTAATGCAATCGACGTGCCTATGGTTTTTCCTTCTAAAACGCCTGATAGTATTTTGACTTGGTCAATTTCTCGTCGCTGTGATGTGAAGCGTGACTGACCAGTTTTACGTCGATTAATGTCCGGTTGGATATCTCCTTCGCTTAAGGCAAGGCCAGGAGGGCACCCATCCACAATGGCCACTAACGCCAAACCATGGCTTTCACCAGCAGTAGTGACGGTAAATAGTTTTCCAAAGGTATTCCCAGACATCGCATTTTAATAGCATTAATACTATAAACTGTCTATATTAAATGAGAAGCCGCATTTATTTCCCACATTCCTGCTCTTAGAATGGCCAGGGGCTGTGGGGTATAAGAGCTTAACTATTCTAGATAAGATAAAGAATTACGGCTATGGCAAAAAAATCAATAGACTCAGAAGAAATTGATTTATTTTGCAAAAGCGTCAAGGAAGTCCAGCCACTCAAACATGATAAACACTGGCTCAGACCAAAGAAAAAAACTTCCATCTCACTCTCACAAAAAAAAATTGCTCCCGCCTCGAGTTGGCAAACGTATCTTGATTCAAATGATTGGCTTGATGCAGAAGATCCGATACACTTTGCCAAAATTGGTTTACAGCATAAATTGATCCATCGTTTAAAGCGAGGGCATGTGCCGATTGAAGCTAATATTAATTTACATCGACAAACAATCGATGAAAGCGTGAGAACAATCACACATTTTATTAATGACTGCTTAGCAAAAAACAAAAGATGGATATGCATCATTCATGGTAAAGGTCACTTATCCAATGACAAACCCATCTTAAAAAATTTTCTAAATAATTGGTTACGCGATAATCCAAATATTCTCGCTTTTCATTCAGCTCCACCCCATCAAGGTGGTACAGGCGCATTGATTGTTTTACTTAAGTAATGGAGAAATCATGAAAAATAATGTCATGATAATTGGTATTTCAGGCCCTTTCGCTTCAGGTAAAAGTTTACTCGCTAATAATACTATCGTTAATGAATTAGGCTCTGATAAAGTAGTAGTAATCTTCGAGGATTCTTAATTATAAAGATCTTAGCAATATGCCCTTTGAAGAAGGTGCAAAAATTAATTGTGACTACCCAGATTCATTGGATCATGAACTTCTCTATCAACATCTTTTACAATTACAAAAAAGCCACGCCTTCTAAATACCCTGTTACGATTACAACAAGCATTTACGACTAAAGGAAACTAAAACAATCAGTCAACACCACATTATTCTGCTAGAAGGAATTTTATTATTCATTGAACCTAAGTTACGAGAAATTATGGACATTCGGATTTTTATGCATACACTTTTAGACATCTGCCTATTGCGACGCCTACAGCGAGATATCGTCGAGCGAGGTCCTCTCTAGAAAGTATTATTACTCAATACCAACAAGAAACTATTCGTCTTATGTATCTTCAGTTTATAGAGCCCTCTTCTAAGCGTTATACGGAGATCATTGTTCCTCGATGAGGTGGAAATCGAATTGCGATTGAAATAATTTAAGCCAAAATGCGAGAACTGCTCGCCAACAAGAAAATAGCGTAATTTTTTAAAAAACAATAAATTAGACAGCTTATTGCCTCTGGCTAAAATTACGCTATCTAAATACACTATAATTAATTTATTAATTTAATATATGAGCACAAGTGAAGCAAATAAGGTTGTTATGCCATAAAACTTTAAAATATTTTTTAGATAAGAATAAGGTAAAATATGTAACGATTAACTACTTGCCTGATTAATACCATACAGGAAATTGCAGAAATTTCCCATGTATCAGCCAAAAAGCTAGCAAAACCTTGTTATGGTTAAAATTAACAATAAATTGGCTATGGTCGTTACCGGGGCAATACCAAAATCGATTTCGAAAAATTAAAAAAAGCCATGGACGCTAAGAAAGTTGAGCTTGCGAGTGAATATGAATTTCAAGAACAATTTCCTGGCTGCAAATTGGGAGCTAATGCCACCTTTCGGCAATTTATTTGATATGGGATGTATATGTTTCAGACGAACTATATAAAGATGAGAAGGAAATCGTTTTTAATCCAAGAACACACTCTCAATTAGTTAAGCTAGTTTGGGAAGATTATGAAAAATTAGTGAATCCCAAAATCATTTCTTTACGATTAAGTTACTATTTTATTGACTAAACTTTGAAATTGAGGACTGGAAGGAATTTCGTGGCCAAGTAACCAATCGTAAAGCAAAGGATCTGGTTCATCGAGGAGACGGTTAAATATTTTTTTTTCCTCGGCCGTCAAAATTTGAAATTGATTTTTATAGAATCGCTCCAAAAGGATATCCAATTCCAGCATTCCACGACGGCATTTCCATTTAATTTTTCTCGCTTCCAAAAGTTCATCCATTTTATTTTTCTCTAAATTGAACGCGTTGAGTTATTTTGCACAATAATTCGTAGCTAATAGTACCAGCCTGTTCAGCTATTTGTTCGACAGGCAAGCCATTCCCCCACAAAACTACCTCATCACCAATTTTAACCTCTGACTCGTGACGCAAATCAATGGCGATCATGTCCATAGATACCCGACCAATTAACGGACATATTTTTCCATGCAATAATGTTGGCGTGCCACAGGGAGCATGGCGTGGGTATCCGTCACCATAACCAATACCAACAATACCAATAGATGTATTTTCGGAGGAACGCCATGTACATCCATAACCCACAACTTCTCCTGCACGACAATTTTTAATTGCTATTATCCTCGCAGATAAAGTCATTACTGGTTTTAAATTTCGTTTCACGCCGGTCTCCCAAGAAAAAGGCGACACGCCATACAACATAATGCCAGGGCGGATCCAATCTAAAAAAGCAGTGGAATAGCTTAATACGCCTGCTGAATTTACAACACTTTTAGGGACGTCTCTATCTTTAACAATTTCCCTAAATTGATTAATTTGCCATTCAGTAAACGACCGATCTTTATTATCAGCATCAGCTAAATGGGTCATTAAGCCAATTGGTTTTTGTACCGACGGACAAGCAGACAAACGGTCATAAGCAGAAGCCACCTTTTCCAGGGGAAAACCCAATCGATGCATTCCTGTATCGATCTTCAACCAAACTTGTAAAGGGGAAGAAACTTTATTTTTTTCTAAAAGATTCAATTGATGGGAATGGTAAATTACTGCTACTAAATTATAGTGAATAAATTTTTTTAACTCTTTTTCATCAATAAAGCCCCGCATAACCACAATTGGCGTTACAATCCTGTTTTCCCGTAAAATTAACGCCTCATCAATACACGCCACGCCAAATGCATTCACCAGGAGAAGCGTTTTAGCAACCCGCACCAATCCGTGGCCATAACCATTGCTTTTAATCATAGCTAAAACAAAAGATTGGGGAGCAATTTCTTTTATCCGAGAAAGATTATGTTTGAGCGCTTGTAAATCAATAGTAGCAACTGCTTGATTCACGCTCGCGCTCCAAAAGGTAATCGCTGTGGCACACTTTCATGAGAAAAATTATCAAAGCGAGTATATTGCCCCCGAAACGTCAGTATCACCTTCCCAATGGGGCCATTCCGGTACTTTGCAATAATAATCTCTGCTTTACCCTTATCGGGAGAGTCTTCATGATAAACCTCATCACGATAAATAAAAGCAATGAGATCAGCGTCTTGTTCAATTGCACCTGATTCACGTAAATCCGACATCACTGGACGTTTATCGGTGCGAGTTTCTAAACTACGGTTAAGCTGAGATAAAGCGATAATAGGAATATTTAATTCTTTTGCTAGCGCTTTTAAAGAGCGGGAAATTTCAGATATTTCTATACTGCGGTTTTCACGATTGTTGGGGACATGCATCAATTGAAGATAATCCACAGCAATTAAACCAAGCCCCCCATGCTCGCGGGCTAAACGTCTTGCCTGTGATCGAATCTCCCCAGGACTTAAAGCAGGGGTATCATCGATAAATAATTTGGTTTCCGAAAGCATTTCAATGGCATGAGTAATTCGAGGCCAATCATCGTCTTTGAGCTGGCCCGTGCGCACTTTATGCTGATCGATACTTCCTAGAGACGAAATCATTCGCATAACCAGTGCTTCAGCGGGCATCTCCATACTGAAAATCAGAACCGGAACATTTCCCTTTATGGCCGCATGTTCAGCAATATTCATCGCTAATATGGTTTTTCCCATAGAGGGGCGGCCTGCGATCACAACTAAATCGGCGGGTTGTAAGCCCGAAGTTAATCGATCTAAGTCGGTAAAACCTGATGAAAGGCCTGTGAGTGCTTTATCGGAATGATAGAGCATATCAATGCGATCCATGGCCTTGGCCAACAAGGTGGTTATTGCCACAGGTCCAGATCCCCAAGAACGACTTTCAGCAATATTAAAAACCCTTTGTTCTGCCTTATCGAGTAATTCTTTAATGTCACGGCCATCGGGGTTAAAACCATCCTGCGCAATATCCGTTCCAGCTTCAATTAATTGCCGTAAAATGGCCCGTTCCCGGACGATATCTGCATAAGCGACAATATTCGCAGCGCTAGGTGTATTTTTAGCTAATTCATAGAGATAAGCTTCTCCAGGCGCATTTAATCGATCCTTCACTTTTAGTGCTTCTGATACAGTCAATACATCCAAAGGTTTATGTTGATCGATCAAGTGTGTCATCGCTTCGAAAATTGCCTGATGATCGGATCGGTAAAAATCTTTGGCACTTATTCGGTCAGTAATGCGATCCCACGCACGATTATCCAACATTAAGGCACCGAGTACAGATTGTTCCGCCTCTTGAGAATGAGGCGGAATTTTAGGAGGTAAATCTTTAGGTTTCTGATGTGGTGGCATGGACGCTAGTGTAGCATTCCCACTCTCTTTCCTGCAAAAGTTACTGGTCCACTAGGAAATACAATTGGATTGGGATTAAAAGCATGAATTAAATAATCAAGCTTTTAGGCATTACAGAAGAAGAGAATTAACTCACACGAGTGAAACGAGGCCAGGTTTTTCGAAAATGAAAATAATTAAGTCGCTATAAGTCTCATTCCATCACAAAAAAGCACCGCTTTTACATCCAGTGGTGGACAGTAAAACGTGTTAAAAGTGTGTGAGAATAAATTTTTTTCTTACCGACAATTTTTGCGATGTCGCTTGTTAGTTTAAGGATGGAATTTAAACTCGTGGACCCATAATGAGTAAAGCGGTATTCTAACTCTAGCTCATCGACTTTGTAGTTCGAAATCCGATCCCCACACTCCCCGGTACAAGCAAATTGGGTCGTGATATTAGCTGATACATTGTAACCATTGGCGCTGCCGTTGTATCAGGATTACCCGAGACTTCCGTATATTGCAAGGCCCGATTCTATTAAGAAAATCCTACGCCGCCAATTAAATAAGGTGATAATACACCTCATAACCGTAATTGGGATAGGGCAAAAAAATGGGAACACTGCTTAAAGTAAAAGAGATGATACTCCTTTTAATTATTCAGAAAGTACTTTAATTTTTACCGTAATAGCAACGTCGGTATGAAGATGAACTGGAATTTCATATTCACCAATTTGTCGAATAGGACCTTCAGGTAAGCTTACTTCGCGTTTTTCGACAACGACACCCTCACTGGAAATTGCTTCAGCAATTTCACGGGATCCCACTGACCCAAAAAGCTTACCCTCATCACTCGCCTTTGCTGAAATATGAAAGCTTTTTCCTTCCAATTTTTTCGCCCGTACTTTTGCTTTCTCTAATTGTTCTTCTGCTAACTTCTCTAATTTTGCACGCCGTTTTTCAAATTCCGAAATATGTTCTGCTGTGGCAGGAACAGCCTTTCCATACGGCAATAAAAAATTACGAGCATAACCAAGCTTTACGAGTACTTGATCCCCAATGTTGCCCAAATTGGCCACTTTTTCCTGTAAAATAACTCTCATATTCATAATTTAAATCCTCTTTAATTCTTTAGTAAAGTATAATGCTTTCGAAAATCATAAAAACTATCGATAAGTCCCACGATGGCTAAAGCGATCACTGTAAAGAATGTTAATAACAATAAAGCGATGTAAACTATTACTATTATTAAGGCCATTTCTCTTCGATTCATTACTAATCGATGAAGGATACTTAAGCCCCCCACCATAAATGGAAATAATAACATAGGGTAAATATCCACCAGCCAATTTGGCTGCCAAATTAAACCAATACTGGCAATGAGTAACAAGCCTGCACCCGCTTGACTGATACGGATTTTAGTAAATTCAAGCTGTAATCGTCCAGGAGAAAAGAGAACCGTTTGCCACCAACGGGCTAAAATCAGCAAAACAATCATCCCAAATAAAACAAAAAAAGCAAAGCCTCCTGTGGCAATAGCAGAAAGATGTTGGGCAAATTCTGCAGAGCAATCGGCGCTTAAATGGAAAGTTAAAGCCCAACCATTAGCCTGCAAATAATTGTGAATTAATCCTATCCATATTTGCCGAATATTCGGAAAAATAAGGTGCACCACAAAAACTGCCAAGACACCAATTACAGCAGCCGCTTCTAAAACCCATTGCCAAGAAACGGTGTGGCGTAGGATTAAAGCGAATATAAACACTAAACCACATTGGATAAGTAGTAAATCAAATTGATAAAAAAAGCCAAAATGACGGGTTACTACCAATGCAATTGCGGGCAAAAGAACAAAAGCTAAAACGGCCAACCCCGCCTTATAGCCTTTTTGGAGAGTAACTAATCCTAAAATTAAAGTGGCAACGAATCCTATAGGCAGAAGAAAAGCTAATAATGAAAAAGCCAGTGCAGCCATAGCTGCGCGAATGTTATCGGCCAATAAATATTTCCCCATGCTCTTCATTAAATTGCCCAAATTATTGCTCTCACCTGCCTGCTAATCCACAAGGGAAGAGGCTGAATTTCTCTTATCGATGCGTATCGCAATATGGCAACAAAGCCAAATAACGAGCCAGCTTAATAGCACGAGATAATTGGCGCTGATATTTAGCGCTTGTTCCGGTAATACGACTCGGAACCATCCGACCGGATTCCATAATATAATCTTTTAATGTGTCGATATCTTTGTAATCGATTTCTTGAATATTTTTTGCTTTAAAAGCACAGAATTTTTTGCGACGAAATGACATATATTTCCTCTTAAGCTTCTTCGGATGTTTCAGCAGTCTCTTCAACGACAACTTTTAGTTTCTCTTTTCGAAACTTCCCTTTTTCAGTGCTTTGCATAATGGGTGAAGGCTCAGTAATAGCGTGATTACGCTTTAAAACTAAATTGCGAATTACCGCATCATTGTAACGAAAAGCATTTTCCAGCTCATCTAGAACAGCTTTATCGCACTCAATATTCATTAAAATATAATGAGCTTTATGTACTTTGTTGATAGAATAAGCTAATTGTTGACGTCCCCAGTCTTCTAAGCGATGGACCTTACCCCCACCTTCTTTAATCATTGCCTGATAGCGCTCAACCATGGCCGGCACCTGCGTGCTTTGGTCGGGATGGACTAGAATCATGATTTCATAATGTCGCATTAGCGATTTTCTCTCGGTTTAACTAACAGCCCCCTCCCCCGAGGTTTGAATCGGTGAAGCAAGGAGTAAAACGCGGTATTTTAACTAATCCCACAGAAGATATCAAATTCAATCCAAGGCGCCCGGAATTCCACCTAAAGCTCTTGGCTTTGTGGGTTTTTGAGCCTAGAGTAGGAACCAACCTCTTAGAAATTCATGCTATGATTGGAACTATCATGAGGACAAAAAACTATGGTACTCACTGAAGACGCTGGTATTGGTAATTATCACATTCGAGCTTACGATGCCGAATCGGTTACGATTAACAAAACCCTCTATACGTCAAGCATGATTGTTTCCCCCTATAAGCTTATTCCTAACTGGGAACCGAAATCTTTAGAGGACTTAAAACCAGAACATTTTCAAACTCTGTTATCTTTAAATCCCGAAGTGGTTATTTTTGGGACCGGAAAAAAATTTATTTTTCCGCCTAAAGAAAAGCTCATGCCGCTTCTCCAAAAACGAATTGGGATTGAATCCATGGATACAGGCGGCGCTTGTCGAACCTATGCAGCGCTAATGTCCGAAGGGCGGAAGATAGTAGCAGCATTAATCATAAATAATAATTCATGAAAAAATTAGTTATTGTAGGAGCTCAAATTAATTTGCTGGTTGGGGATATCGAAGGCAATACCCAACTCATCATCAATACAGCCAATCGGGCTTATCGCGAGAGCAAAGCAGATGTTGTATTATTTCCAGAATTAGCCATTACAAGCTATCCACCCGAAGATTTGCTTTTTCGACCTGCACTTTATCAACGTGTACATCAAGCACTTCAACGGATTGCTGAAGAAGTTAAACACACTACCATCGTCGTAGGATATCCAGATTTTCAAGAAAGTCATTATTATAACAAGGCGGCAGTAATTGCTGAGGGTAAAATAATGGCGACCTACGCAAAACACGCCCTGCCTAATTATCGAGTTTTCGACGAAAAAGGTTATTTTTCCTACGGAGATCAACCTTGTATCATCGAAGTTAAGGGAGTAAAAATTGGGCTATTAATTTGTGAAGATTTATGGTTGGAAAGCCCTTTAGAATATGCTATCAAGGCCGGAGCACAATTAATCGCCTGTATTAACGCTTCCCCTTTCACTCAATATAAATCCCATCACCGACGCGATTTGTTAACGAAACGTACCCAGAAATATCGTATCCCTATTATTTATTTAAATTTAATTGGAGGACAAGATGAACTCGTTTTTGATGGCGGTTCAATGGTATTTAATCAAAATGGAGAGCGCGTTCAGCAAGGCACTTATTTCAAAGAAGAGTTGATGACTATTGAATTTGATCTCAAACACCCATTAGAGGTTTGCACCAAGCATCCTTTTGCACCCGAATCACTACTGGATGAAGAGAAAATTTATAACGTTCTCGTATTAGGCGTTCGCGATTATATTAACAAAAACAATTTTCCTAGCGCCATCATTGGTCTTTCCGGAGGAGTGGATTCTGCTTTAACGCTAGCCATTGCTGTTGACGCCATCGGCCCATCGCGCGTGAGCGGGGTCCTGATGCCATCCTCTTTTACTTCTTCCATGAGCATTGAAGATGCAAAGATCGAAGCTCAAGCATTAAAAATTTCGACTTCCGTTATTGATATTAATTCCATATTCGAAGCTTTCCTTAGAAGCCTTGCACCGGAGTTTGTAGGACTTCCTCGAGATGTTACTGAAGAAAATTTACAAGCACGTATTCGAGGCACATTATTGATGGCTCTTTCCAATAAAAAAGGAGCTATTGTATTAACCACCGGAAACAAAAGTGAAATGGCTGTCGGCTACGCTACTTTGTATGGTGATATGGCTGGAGGCTTTGGAGTCTTAAAAGATATTTATAAAACAATGGTATATCGCTTGTGTAAATACCGCAATACCATTTCGCCCGTCATTCCCGAGCGCGTTTTAACTCGGGCACCTTCTGCAGAATTAGCGCCCAATCAAAAAGATCAAGATACTTTGCCACCTTACCCAGTGCTGGATGAAATTTTGGAACGTTATATTGGAAAAGATGAAGATCCAAACACAATCACGGCTGCTGGTTTTGATATTAATATGGTTAAGAAAGTAGTCCGAATGATAAATCGTAATGAATATAAGCGCTACCAAGCACCGATTGGTATCCGCATTACGAGACGCGCTTTTGGAAAAGATCGGCGGTACCCAATCACCTCTGGTTTTTCAAAAGATGTTTAGAGCGTATTTTTGATTCGAGGTGTTGAGAAAAATCTCGCGAGAATTTCTCAGGAACCTCTAAAGCAACAGATAAACAAAACAATCGTTCATTGTTAAATTGTTTACATTTAACTGCATCTTTTTCTGTCATGAGGATTATTTTGTCATCTCTAAATTTAAAATCCTTTTTCTGGTAAAAATAATGATCGGGAAATGCGTGTTTTATTACTTTTGCTCCTAATAATTCAAGCTGATGAAAGAAACTTTGTGGATTCCCCAATCCAGCAACGGCATGGATAGTTTTCCCTTGTAATTCCTCAAAATTTATTTTTTTTTCCGGATTTTTTAATTGATAAATTTTTACAGGACACAACTGCTTTACAACAAAAAAATCTACAGTATTTAGCCGTGATTTGGGTTCGCGCAAAGGTCCTGCCGGCAAGCACAATCCATTTCCAAATTGACGATCCGAATCTATAACAGCGATTTCAATATCTCGTGATAGTGAATAATGCTGCAAACCATCATCGCTGATAACAATATTACAACTGAAATTTTTCAATAAGTGTTCTATAGCAGCCGTTCGATTGACACCCACCACCATTGGGCAACCGGTTCTTGCCAGTAAAATAGCTTCATCACCAACCACACGAGGATTGCTATTGGGTGTGACAACTTGAGGCCGATTTTTGGTTTTTCCACCATAACCACAACTAACAAGTCCTGGTTGAAATCCCTGCTTTTTTAAGTAATTTACCAGCCAAATCGCTAAAGGAGTTTTCCCACTCCCGCCCACAGTGATGTTGCCTATCACAATGATCGGTGTCGAAAATTGTCGATTTTTTTTAAGCCCAAGGGCATAGGCTGACCTTCGGAGAGTGACAGCCAGTCGGTACAACAAAGAAAAAGGAATTAAAAGGCGACTTATCCAAGAACGTGGTTGGTACCAAAACTGCGGCGCTGTTATCATTATGGACTCTTAGCGACAACTCCAACAGGTTTTTCCGAGAATTGCATCCGATACAATTCTGCATAAATTCCCTTTAAAGCCAACAGTTGCTGATGAGTTCCTTTTTCTACAATGCGTCCCCCCTCCATCATAATAATCCAATCCACCTTCTCAATGGTAGACAATCGATGTGCAATTATTAACGTAGTCCGTTGGTGCATTAGGTTTTCCAACGCTGCTTGGATATGTCTTTCTGCGTGGGTATCTAACGCAGACGTTGCTTCATCGAGAATAAGAATCGGAGAATTTTTAAACAAAGCACGAGCGATAGCGATCCGTTGACGCTGACCTCCAGAAAGAAGAACACCATTTTCTCCTACAACGGTGTTTAAGCCCTCAGGTAATTGATCGATAAATTCCATCGTATGGGCCGCTCGAGCCGCTTCTATAATTTTTCTCTTATCGATACCTCCTACTTGACCATAAGCAATATTATTTAAAATAGTGTCGTTAAATAAGATGGTGTTCTGAGACACTAAAGCAAATTGATTGCGCAATTCTTGCAAATGAAATTCTTTAATATTAATGCCATCAATTTTAATAATGCCTGACGAAATTTCATAAAATCGCGGTAATAAATTAATTAGCGTAGACTTCCCAGCACCCGATCGACCAACTAATGCAACTGTTTGTCCTGCCTCAACAGTCAAATTAATATCTGAAAGGATAGGTTTTTGACTCTTATCATAGCTAAAAGAGACATGAGAATATCCTATGGTACCCTTCGCTCTTAATAAATGGCGGCTTCCCTTGTCCTTTTCGATGTCTTCATCTAACAGTTTGAAGATACTTTCCGCACCGGCAATACCTTTTTGGATGTAACTATTAACCATAGTGAGTCGGCGCACGGGTCGAAGCATCATGATCATTGCAGAAACCACAGAAACAAAGCTACCGGCAGTTACATGCAAAGAAGGCTGAGTAGCAAAAAATAAAATGAGAGCAATCGGGATAGCAATGAGTAATTGCACTAATGAAGTACTGACACTATTAGTGACTACGACCTTCAATTCGCGCTGTTGATTTGCCTTAGTGGCACTGCAGAATTTTTCATTTTCATAAGTTTGTCCGCCAAAAAGACGAACTACTTTATAAGCTTCTATGGCCTCACTTGCAATATGCGTAACTTCGCCCACAGATCTTTGTACGCTGGTACTCAATCGGCGTAACCGTGCACTGCAAATTTTCATTACCCAGGCAATAATCGGAGTAATTATCAAAAAAAATAACGTTAATTCCCAATTGACTAAAAACATCACCGTCAACAAGCCAATTACTAAGGAGGATTCTTGGAGTGTGATTACTAGAGCATCAGAACTTGCTTGAGCAACCTGCTCTACATTGTAGATCACTGTAGATAATAAATAACCCGAATTGTGCTGATCATAAAATTTGGCAGGTAAGCGTAATAAATGACTGAAAATCATACGTCTAAAATCCATTACAATGTTACGAGCCACTCGATTAATAAAATAAGTCGACAAAAATCTTGCCATCCCTCGAAATAAGAAAATTAACACAATGATTAAAGGAAGCCAGCGAATAAAACTGACGTCATGGGCAATAAATCCATGATTAATAATCGGTTTTATTAACCAAGCAAATCCAGCATCCATTAGCGAGACTACTATCGTACCGATAATCCCAAAAATAAAGATCGCCCAATATCGTTTAGTGGCTTGCAAAAGACGTCCATAGGTTTTAACGCCTTCTCGTTTAACTTTTTTCATCAATAGCTTGAAAGCCCCTTGCTAAAAACAACGCCGCTCATAAGCGGCCCAGATGAGCATTTTATCCTCTGAGGAAAGCCGGATGCAAATAGCACCATTTGTGGCAGTATTTAAACCCTTGGCTCCTTTCCTTTTATATCGTTCTACCACCGGATAACTCGGGAAATGATAACGATTATAATAGCCCGTTGGGAAAAGATATATTTAGGGTGGACGCCATAAACAAAGGGTTCTGAAGAAGTGCTACTTCCATAGTGTGGAGCAATCAGCAATGCAGCTCGCAAATTGGGCTCCTTTATAAGAAGCCACTTTTCTTGGGATTTCTCAATATCACCGGGTAATAAAATTGCCTACTGGTACACCTGAATTCGCAACACACACGAGCTGTTGTTACCTTGGTACGTAGCCTCTTTTTCTGGTGATAAGAAACTAAACAAACACCATCCCATATCCATTTTTTCCCACATAAAAAGGTCTTCTCCGCCAAGGCCTTGGGGAAACGATTCGCTACACTGCTTAAAATAAGCGGCATAGACATTTGATTTAGGATTGCTTCTGTTCCGCCAATATGATCATTATCGCCATGGCTGATTATCATGCCATTAATATGATGAATGTGGTGGGTACGTGAATGAAAGCAAAATCTCAACACCCGCATCAAACCCACCTGGATATTTGGGTCCGGCATCAATAGATTAGAACATGATGAGCCGTCCTAATGACCATGGACAATCCTTGTCCAACGTCTAAAAGAGTTAGCCAAAGATCACCTCTTAATGCCTGAGAATGCCGAGAAAAAATCAAAGGCAAACCACACAATAATCTTACTCATCGCTCCAGCCAATGTTTCGGAAGCAAAAGTATCATCCCACTAAGCAGGGTAATTAATACCACAGGCAATGAGGCAGGCTGATTCCAAATCATAATCATATGAGACAAAGAGAATAACCATTTCAAATATCTCTAAAGGCGACTCACAACAAAAGCAACATAATGAAAGCAGGACTCGCCCAACATATTAACAGCTAAGCATATCCAATTGCGGAAATTACGCAAAGGGGAACGAGAATCACTTCAATCCAAAGAATAGTAATTAAATTTGCTACAAGAGCGACCAAGGACAACTGTTGAAAAAATAAAGTCAAAGACAGTAACCCTATAAAAACCAGCCACTCCATTCAAAGCCATTGAGTAAAACGAGATTTGTGAAGCTCGGCATGGATCCCATAAGCAATAGCGGCAACTACTGTAAAACTTAGGCAAAAACTAGCTGAAAACAAACTAAAAGGTTCCTAGATAATAATCATTGAAAATGCTGATAATAATCTGTAGCCTATTGATACTAGCCTATAACAAAACGATCCCAACATAAATATCACAATCATAATAATTGCTCGTTGAGTGGGAAGAGAAAATCTAGCTAATAATCGGTACGAAATAGCTCCCACTATAGCTGCACCAATCCCTGCCTAGGCAGCAGGAGAACGTAATAATAAAAAAGGAAAGCGCCGTCAAATAATCCTCGTTAAAAAATAAATAACAGCGGCAATAAATCCCACATGCAAATCTGAAATAGCTACTAAATGACTGGTACCTGTATTTTGAAAGATTCGCCATTGAGAACTCTGTAAAAGACTTCAAGAACCCACTGTCAGCGCCGAAAGGAGGGACACTAATTCAGGGTTCTTAACCCCTTTTTGAATGGCGGTTTGAGCAGACTGGCCCAAATAACTCATGGGTTCTTCCCACGGTGATCGCTTTAATAATTTAAATGGCATCCGATTAATCACCGAACTGGTTGCCCGAACGCTGTTAATAAACAACCATCGCTGATAATTAAATCCTCCAGGATTGGAGAGCCCATCGGGAAGCTCCAATTTCACTACCAAACACCAACAGTCGTCTACTCTTAAAGTAAGATGCTTTCCGTACCAATTCAAGCGAATGAAAGATGATTGTTTTTTTTGTGATTTAATGAATTTAATAAAAAAATTGAATTAAATTCCTAACGTATTCTCTTGAGGCAAACCATGAATTCGACCGGTTATAACGATGGGCAAGTGCCATACCATTATTTGTTTTGCTCAATAAGCCGACCATACAAATCCCACGCAACAAGTAAATAATCCAATTCTAAGGAAATTTTTAGGTAATACCACAATAAAAAAACTTGCGCAAAGACTTGCGCAAAAAAGTAAATAAACACACTCCCTATCAGTCGGTAATTCTGCTGAATAAAAACAAAAATAAAATACCAATGCAAAAAACAACCAGGGATATGATAAAACCTAAATATCGATTCATTTGGAAAGTAAATCATAAAGGAATCGATGGAGATATACCGTAATTTATCGAGGAATAAATTTATATTAAATAACTCTGAGAAGGAGATTATGCTTGCAGAAAAGTCAGTAGGGTAAGTAAGTATTCACAAATTCTAGCATACGAGAGAACCGGTAGGGGAAATGAGGTCGACTGCCTCTTCATAACACGTCTTTGATCTTGATGACTCGTCTTTAGACTTTAGAAGCGAATAAAGAATATCGCTTTGTCGTGCCTCTTTTACGAGTTTTTCTTCAGGATCGAGTTGATGAGTCGAATGGCGATAAAGTTCTTGTAATTCATTGACGAATAAAGAATCAAAAACTTCCTGGACTTCACGGATTTAGTTAATTTCCTCCGTAGGCGGTTGGGTAAAATATAAAAATAACTCTTCTTCAATATCTTCTCACTTGGATTTTTCAATAAAAGCTTTAATTTTGTTCTTTTTGACTTACGATAAAAAAATTTATTTTCTGATTAGAAATAATCGTATCAATCACAGCTGTTCGGAGTTTTTTGCCATCGTTTCCCGCTTTAACTATAGGATGTTCGTCTTCGCCTAATTCTTTCAGCCCTTTTTGGATGGAAAAATCCATGCACTAAAAGCCATTCTTTTGAATACCGGCGGGTTCAAATTCTACTTCAATACTAGCGCTAGTAACACGATCGCACGATCGATAGCTTGTTGCATATTTTGATAGGCTACGCCCGCTTTGCTGTCGCTGGAGGTGGCCAAAGGATCCCGCAATTGTGCAATTACTCCACGGCCAGAGCTGAATAGTTATAATACTCACTCGTTAATGATTAGCGGCGGCGTGAGGAATGAGCACTTTTACTTCTCTTAAAATTTTCTTCTCTCCCAAGGCTTGGGTGATCTCCTCAAACTGACGCTCATAGGGAACCGGAGAAGAAATATCTTGAGCAGGAAGTACATAACGAGCGGCTTATTTCTTTTGGTTCAGTAAGGTACTTTCCTAAAACATGCCGTATATCTATAAATCCGTACCCCATATTGTAGGGGGAGGAGCCCTCACCGGCATTTATATTTCAGCTATCCCTGATGAGGGTTGAATAGCATATAATTCTGAGAGAGAACATCGTTTTTCTACAGCATTGCACAAACGCTTTTTCCAATTTAATAAGGCTTCATTAATTATCGGTCTTTCAAGATTTAAACGAGAACTCTCTATTGCCATGCTAATAGTGCCAACAATTCTCACCAGCTCCTGCTTTTCCTCTTTAAAAAGATTCATTAGGGTGATAGCGTAGTTTTTCGCAAAATCTAAAATGAGGGATCTAATAGCATCCATTTTTTCTTAGCCGAAAGAAAAATCTTTAAATATATCAGCCAAAATATAAGCCAAAATCGATTCATTTTTAGTTTGCTCACTTTTATTCAATGGCATTGTATTTCCTCAATTGGGAATATATTATCGTGCCTTTTCCTGTAAAAAGTGAATATCGCTATAGTTATTAAACGAATTACTCTAGTGGCTTCATGATCGCATGAAAAAAGGATTAGTGAAATAGGCAGAGAAATACGAAAAAACTTTAAAAAAAAACATACACTTTTGGCCACAGGTTCTACCGGACGCCTCATAGAAACCCTCCTAGGCATGACAATCCACAAGTTGTAAAGTGTGGTCTTTTAGAAGGAGATCTCCAAATTGGAGCCGAAATCGTCAATAAGCACGTCGATATTTTAATTTTATTTTGGGGACCCCTTGGTTGGAAGCTCAGCCGCATGATCATGCTATTCGCGCATTATTACGAATAGCTGTCGTATGGAATATTCCGATAGTGTGCAACCTTTCAACCACCCATTTATTTATATCCTCGACTTTGCTCGATAGCGACTACCAACGGGAACTTCCCAATTATGAAAGTTATCACAACCGCCCTATCTCGTTCGTAACCTCGTCAACCTGTTTCATGCTAAGGCGGACTCGACCTTGTCTATCAATTTCAATGACTTTAACACGAACGATTTGACCTTCTTGAAGATAATCTCGTACGTT
Source organism: Candidatus Coxiella mudrowiae (assembly GCA_001077715.1). GTDB lineage: Bacteria > Pseudomonadota > Gammaproteobacteria > Coxiellales > Coxiellaceae > Coxiella > Coxiella mudrowiae. The sequence goes on from CP011126.1 coordinate 1,142,067, forward strand.
TTCCACACGCTCCTGAGCGATCTGGGAGATATGTACAAGCCCTTGATAATTTTGAAAAATTTGAACTACTGCACCGAAATCCAAGATCTTAACGACCGGGCCTTCATACATTTTGCCCAGCTCCACCTCGGCCGTTAATTCTTCGATCCGTCTTTTCGCAGCTTCACCCTCTTCCGTGGAATGAGCAGCAATTTTAATTGTACCGTCATCAGCAATATCGATAGCACAATTCGTTGCTTCGGTAATCTCTCGAATCATTACCCCACCCTTTCCAATGACATCACGAATTTTTTCGGGGTTGATTTTCATCATAATGTAGCGCGGAGCCAATTGAGAAACTTGAGAGCGAGGTTGGGCAATAGCTTCATTCATTATAGTAAGAATATGCAGACGACCCTTCTTTGCTTGATCGAGAGCTCGTTCCATAATTTCTTTAGTGATTCCTTCGATTTTGATATCCATTTGTAATGCTGTCACACCTTTTTCCGAACCAGCCACTTTAAAATCCATATCACCCAAATGATCTTCATCACCGAGAATATCGGAGAGGATTGCGTATTTCTTACCTTCCTTAATTAATCCCATAGCAATACCCGCGACAGGTGCTTTTGTGGGCACTCCCGCATCCATGAGTGCCAAACTACTCCCGCATACGCTTGCCATAGAACTAGAACCATTCGATTCAAGGATCTCAGAAACTACGCGAATCACATAGGGGAATTCCGCTAAAGTGGGAACCACCGGCACGATTGCTCGTTTGGCTAAACGTCCATGGCCGATTTCTCGGCGTTTAGGGCCACTCATAAAACCAACTTCACCGACACAAAAAGCTGGGAAATTATAGTGAAAGATAAAATCTTCCCGCCGCCGATCACCATCCAAGTCATCTATCATCTGTGCATCCCGCTCAGTCCCTAAGGTGGTAACCACCAAAGCTTGGGTCTCGCCTCGAGTGAATAAAGCGGAACCATGAGAACACGGAAGAACACCTACTTGAATAGTAATAGGCCGCACGGTTTCGGTATCGCGCCCATCAATTCGGGATTGGCCGGATAAAATTTGATTACGAACAATCCGGCGTTCCAAATCGTGGAAGATGGCGGTTATTTCATGCAAATTAGGGAAATTTTCATTCTTATTTTCTGACGTAAATTCTCCTAAGAGATTGTCTCGAATGGCTTGAATTCGATTTTGTCGAGCCGTCTTTTCTACAATGCGATAGGCTTCTTGAAGAGCGGCTTCGGCCTTTTGAGCTACTAAAGTTTCTAACTCTCTATTGGACTCAGGCGGCTGCCACTCCCATCGAGTACTACCCGATTTTCTAACAAACTCTTCAATCGCCTTAATAGCGGCTTTCATGGCATTTTGCCCGTGAAGCACAGCTCCCAGCATAGTTGATTCTGGCAATTCTTGAGCCTCTGATTCGACCATTAACACCGCATCACGTGTTCCAGCGATAACCAAATCCAGCTGCGACCCCTTTAATTCTTCTAAAGAAGGATTTAAAAGATATTCACCTTCTCGATAACCTACTCGTGCGGCACCTAAAGGACCGTTAAAGGGAATACCTGACACGCCCATAGCTGCCGAAGCACCTAAAATAGCGGGAATATCTGTGGGCACTTCCAAATCTACAGAAAGTACGGTGGCAATAATTTGAACCTCGTTGGTAAAACCTTTAGGAAATAGAGGCCGTAAGGGTCGGTCGATTAACCGAGAAGTTAGGGTCTCTTTTTCGGTGGGGCGCCCTTCACGTTTAAAATAGCCCCCCGGGATTTTCCCCGCAGCATAGGTTTTTTCTTGATAATTGACGGTTAGAGGCAAAAAGTCACACCCTTCCTCAACATCTTTCTGAGCAACTACTGTAACCAGGACAACAGTGTCGCCCATTCGAACCATCACTGCACCCGTCGCTTTACGCGCTATTTCTCCTGTTTCAAATGTAACATCGTGTTTACCATACTGGAAAGTCTTACTAATTTTTGTCATGTTTTTCCTTTAATTATGATCGCAATCCTAATCGTTCAATGAGTTTGCGATATCGCTCTATGTCAGTTTTCTTTAAATAATTGAGGATCTTCCGCCGTTGACTTACCATCCACAACAAACCTCGGCGCGAATGATGATCTTTATTATGGGTTTTAAAATGCTCAGTAAGCTTGGTAATTTTAGCGGTTAGAATAGCTACTTGAACTTCGGGAGAACCTGTGTCGTTATTATCTCGTTGATGTTCCTTTAAGATTTCAGCTGTTTCTGTAGATGTTAATGACATATTTACCTCTTTTGTTAGTAAAAGAAAATCTACTGTCATTTTCAGACATCGCAGGCTCAAAAAAGCACGGCATTATACCTTGGTAGAGGATCCGACGCAAATAGTGGTTTAGTTCCCGGCCACGCTCTTAGTTAGTGATTTTTCCAAAGAACATCACAGCTTTTTGCCAAGAGAGTTACTTAAAAGAGAAGAACTTCTGCGAAGACTGTTTTTCTATAAAATTTAATAGCTTAGGTTCTTCTTTGAAAACGGACCAAATTAAAAGAGGCAATTAATTGACGGGCAATTAGAATAGTTGCCATGAGAGTAATCTGGGGGATTGCTATAGTAAAATGAAAAACTAAAGCTAACGCCAAAGCCTTAATAAGCAATACATTAAGATAATTAACGAGGTAATAAATAATGGCTGCCTCTCATAAATCCCAATACTAGCCAATGAATAAGGGATAGCTAAAAGATAAAGTGATCGTAAATAAAACGAAAATGGCACCGTTCGCTTTTATATCATGTAAAGGTAAGTTTAAAGTAAAAAAGAACTCATATATTGACAGAAAACTTACCCATATAGCTGCAGATAGAAGGAAAATTCGTAATTTGTTGTGCTTGAATACCCCCAATACCCCCCTCAATAGCGATTAATAGGGGTTTAATCCGCCCCGCTCCCCCCGCGCTCCATGCCTCATACAAGATATATTTTTTTAAAAGCTATACTTCACAATGGCAATAGTGGTAAAAAAACCATAAACCATAATTAAATACTACAATTAAAAAGTGCTATTAATTTAAGTAGATCACGTTGACCTCTAATCCATATTGGACGCTGAATAAAGCAACAGCCCCTAAAATAAGGAGCATAATTAAATCAAAATAGCGTTCCATCAGCGTAGCTGCTAAAGTGTGGACTCATTTCAATCCCATAAAATCGTTTCGAAAAATAAATTTTCAATATATCTCCTAAACGGAATGGCAAGATATTATTAAGTCGACAAGCAATGCTCACAATGTAAAATGCTTTACGAAAAGGAACACTCATTAATAAAGAAAGCTGCACACCGTATACTCATCAGTATAAAAAATAAAAAAGAAAAACAGCAATGAATGTTGCGTTGCAGCCGAGGTAGAGAAAATAGAATTGAAACGTCTATATCTATACATACTCTAAAGTAAGTAATTCCAATAGATAGGCCCGCAAGGGCTCTTTAAATTCATTACGTTCCAAGGCATAAGCAATAGTTGCTTGAAGAAATCCTAAGCGGCTGCCACAATCATAACGACGTCCTTCAAAAGGGTAAGCAATAACTAGTTCTTCTTGTATAAGCTTTACAATAGCATCCGTAAGCTGAATTTCTCCTCCAATTCCATGTTCAATCATATCTAAGTATTTAAAAATACCGGGGGATAAGATATAACGTCCTGTGACCGCCAAATCAGAGGGAGCCCTTCTTATAGGGGGCTTCTCGATCATTCCCGTGATTCGCTTTACTCCTTGATCCTCCCTCACTGAAACAATCCCATATTTGTCCACTTCTTCAGCCTCTACATGCTCAACAGCAATGACATTCGCGTCATATTTTTCGTAAATGTTGGTCATCAATTGAAGACAGCTCTTTTCCCCACAATCAATAATATCGTCAGGTAACAATACCGCAAAATGCTGATCTCCCACCACGTGACGGGCCGATAGGACAGCATCTCCTAACCCTAAAGGATGGGATTGGCGCACATAACTTATACTCGCCTCTTTGGGCAAAATATTTTGAACTAATTTTAATGCGTTAAATTTCCTCTCCGATTGTAAGCGCATTTCCAATTCATAATTGCTATCAAAATAGTCTTCAATGGCACGCTTACTACTGCTTGTCACAAATACTAAATGAGTAATTCCTGCTCTGATCGCTTCTTCTACGGCATATTGGATAATAGGTTTATCTACAATCGGTAGCATCTCCTTTGGACCGGCTTTTGTTACTGGCAAAAAACGAGTCCCCAAACCTGCTACAGGAAAAACAGCCGTAGTGATCTTTTTCATGAAACAGTTTCCGTGTTTTTATTTTTATTCATCGCATAATTAATTAAATGCGTCGTAGAACTATCAAAAGACAAAGAATCGATTTTTCCTTCAAAAGATGCCAAAATATCCTCCGCTAAACGCTTCCCCTGCTCTACCCCCCACTGATCAAAAGCATTAATATTCCAAATTTCACTTTGAACATACACTTTATGTTCGTACAAAGCTAACAAAGAACCTAATGTATAGGGCGTTAACTTTTCCATAACAATAGTATTGCTAGGATTATTGCCTCTGATTTCACGCTGAGAAGCAAGTTTTTCGGCCTCTTGAGTATTAAAACCCTGAGCGATTAAATGGGTAATCAGTGTTTTTTTATCATATCCTCGCATCAAAGTTTCACTTTGTCCCAAACAATTGGCAAGCAAAGAAAATTGGCAACCCGCTTCATTATTCCGCTTGAGTACCGCAATAAAATCAATAGGAACTCGGAAGGTTCCTTGCATAAAGAGTTGATGAAAACTGTGCTGGCTATCTGTCCCAACCCCTCCCCAAACTACAGGACCTGTATCGTAATTAACAGGCGACCCATCTATTTGAACGCTTTTCCCTTGGCTTTCCATATGCAACTGTTTGAGATAATTCAGCAAATAATACAACCGTTGGCTGTAAGAAATAATCGCTTGAGTTTGATTACCAAAAAAATTAATGTACCAAATAGAGAGTAATGCTAATAAAACAGGCATATTTTTAAGGAATTCAGCATTCCGAAAATGTTTATCCATTGCGTGAGCACCTGACAAAAACTTGTAAAAATTTTCCCAACCAATTGCCATTGCTACACAGAGTCCCGCCGACGACCAAACGGAAAATCGCCCTCCAACCCAGGGCCACATAATAAAAACATTCTCTGTTGGGACATTTAACTCATACGCTTTACCTGGAGCTGATGTTGCTGCCATAAAATGAGGACGTATTAATTTTTCCTCTTTCGCAGCTTGCATGAGCCATCGCTTAGCCCGTGAGGTATTTTCTAAAGTTTCTTTTGTTGTTAAAGACTTTGAGGTGATAATAAAGAGCGTCGTTTCCGGATTAAGGCGTTGCAAAACTTCTTCCGCATTAGTTGCATCTAAATTAGAAATAAAATGACAACGCAAAGTAGATTTTGTATAATGCTTAAGCGCATAATAAATCATCTGCTGACCTAAAAAGGAACCTCCCATTCCAATATTAACAATATCGATAATAGGTTTCCCCGTAAATCCTTTGTAATCTCCTTCCCGAATTCGCTCTGAAATTTTTTCAAGTTTTTCCCAAGAAGCTTTCACTTCCGCAGTGAAATTTCTACCTTCCAAGTTTATAGAGAAAAGATCGAGGTTACGTAGGGCTGGGTGAACCACTGATATTTGCATCGAACCTTTTCTTAATTTTCCCTCAAAAAGAGATTCCATCTGATTCCGAAGGTCACACGCTTCAGCAAGCTTACCAAACAAATGTAGGGTTTCTTCATCAATTCTATTTTTAGAATAATCTAAATAGAGACCTGCCGCTTCTAAACTTAAATTTTCACCACGGTGCGGATCGTTAGCAAACATGTCGCGCATATGAGTTTTTGCTAATTTCGCAAATTTTAATTTTAACATTTGCCACTCAGGCATATCCGTTAATCGCTTCATAAAATTACCCTATCGTGAGATGCTCCCAAAATCAATAATTACCGCAAATAAGGTTCATAAGTCCCAATTTTTTCCATATCTATCAGGCATTTTGATTGTTGGTCATTATAATATAATGGCATTTCCAAGCAACTGCTTCTGGACAACCTACAAGGGAGTTATCTTCTCGTTTACACATACTTACAAAATTAGCCGCCTCAAGAAGTACTCCATGAACGCCGGCATCAAACCATCGAACTTAGGACGGCAGAGGAATAATATTTCTTACTTTCTAAATAAAGCTGATTTAAATCAGCTACAATAATTTTTTCATGATCTTCCATTTTGACCGAATGAATAAGCTTAAAAACATTAGAATCGTAAAAATAAAGACCCGTTATAGCATGTTTCGAATTACTATTAAGGGGTTTCTCAATTAATTTTTCGGATTAATCTTCAAATCAAATTGAACAACCTCATAGCGTTGAGTTTCCTTGACAAGGCAGGTAAAAATGCTTACTTTTGGTAAACTCAACTGGGCTTGAGTTAATAAATGAGATAGCGCATGGCCGCAAAAAATATTGTCGTCTAATATCAAACACAAAGGTTGCTTATCAACAAATTCTTCCGCTAAAAGAAAATTTTCGACAATATTTATGGGTTTAGGTTGGGTCTTATATAAATTCGAAGTCCCCACTGAAAGCCATCTTCTAATATTTTTTTGATAACAGCCTATTTCACGAGGGTGGGTAATCACCAGAATTTCCCGGATTCCCGCTCTTATCAATATCGTTAGAGGATAATAGATCATCGGTTTGTTATAAACAGGCAGTAAATGTTTACTCACCGCCCTAGTCATAGGGTAGAGCCAAGTTCCATAACCACCTGTCAAAAAATTCCGCGCATAGCCGACCTCTCGTGATTCCTTCATTTAGGCGACAAACGAAGCGCTCAATCGAGACGAATAACGCTGCTGTTCAAATAGGGATTCCGAATAATTTCCCTAACGAGCTGTGCATATTCAGCCGGAAGGCCAAAAGGAGGAGGAAATGGAACAGACACAGCTAAAGCTTTCTTGTACCTCGTTAAGCATATTTTCCATCATTGGCGTAGCAATAACGCCGGGTGCAATTGCCATAACTCGTATTCCGTATTTGCTAAATTCACGAGCTGTGGGTAAGGTCAATGATAAAACACCTCCTTTAGAAGCACTGTAAGCTGTCTGGCCGATTTGACCTTCGTACGCGGGCTATATAGAAGCCCTATTGATAATGACCCAGCGTTCGTCCTCTTTATTGAGAACCTCCTGTTTCATCATTTGTTCAGCACATAATCGCAATATCTTAAACGTGCCGATGAGATTAACCTCGATTACTAGCTGAAAATTCTCTAAGGGGATAGCTCCCTCGCGAGTAACGATACGAAAAGCAGCTGCAATGCCTACACAGTTAATGCAGATAGTAATGCTCGAAATTCGTTAATCACTGCTTCGATTCCTTGTTTCGTGCTTTGGGCATGACTCACATCACATTCGATTGCCAATCCATTTAACTCATCGGCCACCAGTACTTTTGCACGATTAAATTGTTTATCTAGCAAGGCTATTTTCGCTCCTTGCTGATATAAAAAGCGAGCCGTTTCCGCACTAATCCCCGAGCCGCCTCCTGTAATTACTGCCACCTGATTTTTTATTTCTATATTTCAGTCCCTTGTAATTATACCCAATCACTTACTTTTGAGAGATTTAAATTGGTCTTGTTGGGCAAGTCCAATCGCATAATAATCAACCCCCCACTTCGAAACTTGCTCAAGCTGATAAAGATTGCGACCATCAAAAATTGCAGGATAGCGTAATTTATGTTTGATACGAGCAAAATTAGGATTCTTGAATTCATCCCACTCCGTTACAATAACTAAAACATCGGCATTGTCCAGCGCTGCATAAGCATCTTGACATAATTTCAAACGAGCAGATTCTCCATAGATCTGCCGAATATTTTCCATAGCTAATGGGTCATAAGCTTGAACTCGAACCTCTGCGGACCACAAACTTTCCATTAATTTTCGACTGGATGCGGAACGAACATCATCGGTGCCCGGTTTGAATGCTAATCCCCAAAGTGCCACAACCTTACCTTGCAATTTGTCTTTAAAATAACGACAGATTTTTTCATACAAAATTAATTTTTGGCGCTCGTTAATTTTAAGCACAGAATCAATAAGTGAGGCCCGAATAGCAGCGGATTTCGCAATTTTTTGTAAAGCCAGTAAGTCTTTCGGAAAACAGGAACCACCAAAACCACACCCAGGATTAAAAAATTTGGGGTTAATTCGCGAATCCAATCCCAAGACTGTTCTTACTTTTTCGATATTTGCATTGAAATATTCTGAAAAATAACTGATCTCATTAATGAAACTAATTTTCGTTGCTAAAAAAGCATTTGACACATATTTTGCAAGTTCAGCAGAGCGTTGATCCATCACTACAAAAAGCCGACCATTTTCGATCAAGGGCCTATAAAGCTCTCTCATTTGGCTAGCTGCTCGCTCGTTACTAACCCCCACAACTATTCGATCGGGTTCCAGAAAATCCTTAACTGCTGTTCCTTCTTTCAAAAATTCAGGATTAGAAACAACATCGAATTCAATAGCGAGTCTTCTTTTTTGAAGGCCCTTAGCAATTTGCTGAAGGATGCGATCGGCCGTACCTACTGACACCGTCGACTTCATTACTATCGCAGCATAATCAGATAAATGGCCACTCAAATTTTGCACGACTTGATTGACAAATCGCATATCCACTCCTCCATCTCCCATCGAGGGGGTACCAACAGCAATAATTTGGATAACCCCATGCTTGACAGCTTCTTCGGAATGGCTGGTAAAAAATATTCGTTGCAACTTTAAATTTTTAATTAATAAATCATCTAGATTCTGCTCGTATAAAGGAGAAAGACCTTGTTTAAGTTGAGCGATTTTCTTTTCATCCACATCACAACAACAAACTTCATGCCCAAGATCTGCCAGACAAACAGCACTAACTAAACCAACGTAGCCTGCTCCATAAACGCTTACTTTCATTAAGACGCTCCTAAAAATGAATTGCTGTTTCCTAAGAACTTGCGATAGAATCCGAGAACATGAGTGAGATCATAAGGAAAATTTCCGTCATTGGCCTTGGATATGTGGGTCTTCCCATCGCTGTAGCTTTCGGCCGTACACAGCATGTTATTGCTTACGACAAGAATTCTGCCCGCATTCACGCTCTTAAACAAGGTTATGATGCATGTGACGAGGTAGATTCACAACAATTACGCGACTGTCAATTGCATTTTACTGATAATCCTGATGATCTCGCCAAGACGGATTTTTATATTGTTGCTGTACCTACTCCTATTAATCGCTCAAATCATCCTGATTTAAGTTTGCTCTTAAATGCATCGAAAACCATCGGTCAGTATTTGAAACGGGGCGATATTGTGGTTTTTGAATCAACCGTTTATCCTGGCGCTACCGAAGACGATTGTGCACCCGTACTCGAAGCTGTTTCAGGATTAAAATTCGGTACGGATTTCACTCTCGGCTATTCCCCTGAGCGAATCAATCCCAGTGATAAAACACATCGTTTTGAAACAATTACTAAAGTAGTTTCAGGTTCTGATCCGCAAACACTGGATATCGTTGCCCACGTCTATGGAAGTGTGGTAACAGCAGGCATTTACCGAGCTCCTAATATTCGAACGGCCGAGGCCGCTAAAATAATTGAAAATACCCAACGCGATTTGAATATAGCTTTAATGAACGAGCTAGCAATTATATTTCAACGGATGAACATAGATACCCAAGAAGTGTTGGCTGCCGCTCAAACGAAGTGGAACTTTTTACCCTTCAGACCAGGATTGGTGGGGGGACATTGTATTGGCGTCGACCCTTATTACCTCACCTACCAAGCACAACGTTACGGTTATCAGCCTGAAGTTATCTTGGCTGGTCGGCGCATTAACGATAACATGGGGAAATATGTGGCGAAACAGACTATTAAACAAATGATTCACGCTGGCTACACTATTAAAGACGCTACAGTCGCTATCTTGGGCCTCACTTTCAAAGAAAACTGCCCTGACCTTCGAAATTCAAAGGTAGTTGATATTATCCATGAGCTATCGGATTATGGCGTTAAATGTATAGTTCACGATCCCATCGCTGATCCTCAAGAAGCTAAAAGACTTTACGATATCGAATTGAAACCATGGGAAGATATTTCGAACGTTGATTCTATTATCGTTGCTGTGGCCCACGATCAATTTCGACGCTTTAGCCTGGAAGCGTATCATGCCAAACTGGCACATCATTCACTTATTGTTGATGTTAAAGGATTGCTCAACTTCAAAGAATGCAAAGGGAATGGCATTACTTTGTGGAAGCTTTAGGTGCAAATACTCGTCACCGGTTGCGCAGGCTTCATTGGCTTTCATTTAACCAAGCGCTTATTGGAACAAGGTGAGACTGTTACCGGACTGGATAATCTAAACTCCTATTACGATGTTAAATTAAAAGAAGCCCGTTTAACTCAATTAAAAAACTTCCCTCACTTTAATTTCGTTAAATTAGATCTTGCGAACCGTCCGGGCATATCCGATTTATTTCAACAGCAAGCCTTTGATCGTGTGGTCCATCTCGCTGCTCAAGCAGGCGTTCGTTACTCCATTACAAACCCTTATGCTTATGTCGATGCTAATTTAGTAGGTTTTGGACACATTTTGGAAGGATGCCGTTATCAATCCGTTAAACATCTTGTCTTTGCTTCTTCCAGTTCCGTATATGGTGCAAATCAAAAATACCCTTTTTCAGAAAGTGATAATGTGGATCACCCCATTGCTTTGTATGCGGCATCAAAAAAAGCCAATGAATTAATGGCCCACAGTTATGCTCATTTATTTCATCTTCCTTGTACAGGGCTTCGTTTTTTTACGGTCTATGGTCCTTGGGGGCGTCCAGATATGGCCTTATTCAAATTTACCCGTCGCCTATTAGCTGATGAACCAATCGATGTTTATAACCAAGGAAATATGCTGCGGGATTTTACCTATATTGATGATATTATCGAAGGTATTCTTTTTACTTTAAATCGGGAGCCCAAACCGGATCTCACATGGACAGGTAACCCTGCAAGGAGCAAAGCTCCTTATCGAATTTATAATATTGGTAGCAATAATCCGATTCCTTTATTAGATTTCATCGCAGTTTTGGAAAAAGTTCTTAACAAAAAAGCCATTAAAAATTTTCTACCCATTCAGCCCGGTGATGTTCCCCAGACCTATGCCGATATTTCTCTTCTCGAAAATGATTTCTCCTACCGACCGAAAACCCCTTTACTGGAAGGGATCAAAAATTTTATTGATTGGTATTTAGAATTTTATGGCATTGCTGTTCACTAAGTTCTTCGTATAAATTCAAAGTATGTTGAATAATTCGTTTCAATTCGTGTTCCTTTTCCACCATTGCCCGCCCTTTAAAACCCATTTGTTTTCGAAGCGATGGATTTTGAATTAAGGTTTCAATGGCTAGAGCCAATTCTTCGCTATCTTTCATGGGCACTAATAAACCGTTTTCACCATCGTGCACGAGGTCTCGACAACCAGGAACATCTGTTGTGACAATGGCACGTCCACTCGCAGACGCCTCTATAAGCACACGGGACAAACCTTCCCGATAAGAAGGTAAACATATGATGTGCGCTTCGCGCATAATCTGTGGCATATCGGTTCGTTCGCCCCACCATTCAATAAGTCCTTCCTTTTCCCACTGTTCCAATTGGACATCAGAAATAGCAGTAGGATTAGCTGCATCAATAGCGCCCACTAAAACAAATTGAGCGTTTACTTTGCGTTTTTTAAGTAATCGAGCAGCATCAACAAACTCACCCACTCCTTTATCCCAAAGCAACCGTGAAGCAAACACCACCCGTACCAGCCCAGCAGGCTCATCAATAGGATAAAAGGTCTTCATACATACGCCTGACCCTGGAATCAAAATAGTTTTATTCTCTTTTAAAATATTGGCCTGGATAAAATATTCCTGGTCATTTTTATTTTGAAAAATAACTCGCATATTTCGGTGACCAAAAGCCAACTGATAGCCTTTTTGCATCATTTTATGAATTAATCTCATAAAACGCGATTGAGCAATAAATATAAATCCAAGCCCTGTGAAAGCATTTACCTCTACCGGAATTCGAGCTAATCGAGCAGCAATCCCTCCATATAAAATAGGTTTAACTGTGACATGATGAACAATGTCGGGCTTTAATTTCTGGTATAATCGTAATAAAGAAAAAAAAGCACCCACGTCTTTGGCAGGATTTAAACTCCCGCGATCAAGTATAATTGTGTGATGCACCAAACCTACCTCGCTAATTTGCTCGTTATAATCTGGAGTTGCGACATGGACATCGTAGCCTGCTGCTTTTGCGGCTTGAGCTAAACTTAGGCGATGAGAAATAAAGAATTTTGCACTGCTAACTACTATTAATAATTTTTTTTTCAATTCCGCTCTCGCCATAGTTGAAACATAAGAACACCCCATAGTGGATATTCCCAATTCCTTTTCCCTGATAAATGCTCTTCCCAACGCCGGCGAATTAATTGAGAATTTAATAAATTATCTTCCTGTAATTTGCTAACGGAAAGAAGATCTTCTGCCCATTCTCTCAATTGCCCTCGCAACCAATAATCAATAGGAACACCAAACCCCATTTTAGGACGCTCAAAAAGTGGTGCAGGAACATATTTTTCTAATATTCGACGCAAGAGCCATTTAGTTTCTCCATTTCGCAATTTAAATTTCAAAGGCAATGTCCACACAAATTCCACTAATCGATAATCGAGCAAAGGAACCCTTGCTTCTAAACTAACAGCCATACTGGCTCTATCGACTTTTGTTAAAATATCATCGGGCAGGTAGGTGACCGAATCGACATATTGCATTTGTTCAACAAAATTTAAAGGATTAATAGTCCGCGGCCACAATAAAATTTCTGATCCACCCACTACTAGTTCCGCTGGCCTTTCCCAAAGGCTTACGAGGTTCTTATAAAAATCATCAGACGACTGCATTAAAAGACCAACAAGTTTATGCGCTTTATCACCTACCCGTAACGGTCGCCAACGTCTAGGAATAATTTTAGCAATCTTATCCCATGTCGCGGGATTAAAAGAGCTGATTAATTTACTCGCTGATTTCTTGAAGGGAGAAGGAAGACTAGCTAGGCGCGACCATAGTTTTTCCGCTAAAATATAGCGATTATAGCCCGCAAACAGCTCATCTCCTCCGTCCCCCGACAAGCTGACAGTCACATATTCTCTTGCTAATCGAGAAACTAAGTACGTCGAAATTTGAGAGGAATCTGCAAAAGGTTCATCATACCATTCAGGAATTTGGGGAATTAATTTTGCCGCTTCATCAACGTGCAAATATAATTCGTGATGCTCGGTTTTTAAATGCTGAGCAACAGCTTTTGCATAAGTAGCTTCATTATATGAGGACTCATGGAAGCCAATTGAAAATGTTTTTACAGGTTTTGTGCTCTGTGCTTGCATCAAAGATACTACGGTAGAACTATCAATTCCACCGGATAAAAAAGCTCCTAAAGGAACATCCGCATACATCCGACATTTGACAGCATCGAGTAATAAATAATCCATTTTTTCGAGAGCTTCAAATTCATTGAAGGATGCAAGAACACGATTCTGACAGACAGCTTCCAACGACCAAAATTGTTTTTCACTTAAATGTTGGTTAGCATCAATGATAAGGATATGACCCGGTTCTAATTTATAAATCCCTTGATAAATAGATAATGGAGCCGGAATATAATTAAATCGAAAATAAGACGTTAATGCCTGACGATCGATGCTCCCTTGCCAATCCGAATGAACAATTAGCGCTTTCAACTGAGAGGCAAAATAAAAAATATTATTCTTTAATCCCCAAAATAAAGGCTTAATTCCTAAACGATCACGAACGAGATAAAGTTTTTGTTGGCGCCTATCCCAATAGGCAAAAGCAAACATCCCGTTCATTCTTTTGACAGCAGCTTCAGGACCCCAGTGCTCGCAAGCTTCCAAAAGAACTTCAGTATCCGTGGAACTTCGACAAAAAACACCTAATTTTTCCAATTCAGAGCGAATTGAAGGCGCGTTATAAATTTCTCCATTATAAATGATGGCAGAATTTCCCGATTGAGAGATCATGGGTTGATGCCCTGCCGAAGAAAGATCAACAATGGCTAAACGCCGATGACCAAAAACTAAACCTGTGGTTTCATCACACCAGACCCCTGCCGAATCTGGACCCCGCGATAAAACCTGGTTCGTCATCGTAGTGACGATTTCAAGATATTGCTCTTTTCGACGAGATTGGCGAAAGTCCCAAAAACCTACAATTCCACACATATCATTTCATCTCTTCTATTGCGACAGCTTCCATAGCCCGGTGACAATCCGCTTGTAATAACGCTTGGTAAAACCGATCATAACGATCCACGCAAGTCTGTAAACTGAAATAATTCACAATCCGTTCCCTAGCTGCTCGTCCGTACTCTTTTCGTTTTTCTTCGTCCGTTATTAATGTTAATAATGCTCCAGCCAACTGTTGTGGCTCCTTAGGTGGGACTACTAATCCCGATTGGTGATGAATCACAGCCTCTGCATTACCTCCCACGTCTGTCACTACCATAGGCAGACTGCTGACCATACATTCCAGTAAAGCGTTCGAGAACCCCTCTTCATGGGAACTTAAAACCCCCACATCAGCAATGGCCAATAATTGAGAAACATCGTGTCGCTGACCTAGAAATATAACATGGTTTTTTAAATTTAAGCGATCACGCAAATCCTCCAACGCTTTTCTTTCCCCCCCATTTCTTCCTATACATAATAATTTCCATTTTTTGGGCAATTTTTCTTTAATTAAATTTAATGCGTGTAAAAGATCCTCTTGGCCTTTTCTTTTATACAAATTTGCTACATTTATGATAATAAAATCATCTTCGGCTAAACAGAGAGAGCGTTTGATAGCAGTTTTATTATAGGAAATTTGATAATTATCTAGATTTACACCATTGTAAATTAATCCCAATTTATTCGAAGAAACCCCCTCTTTTAAAAGGTCATCTCGCACTCGTAACGATGTTGCCAATATTGCTCTCATTCGTTTATGCAAGAATGGTTCTATTTGTGCAATAATAGGATGCATTTTGTGATATTCATTAGTAATACGCCGACTCATCACCATGCAGGGCGCACGCATCATTAACCCACTAACGGTTCCTAACACATAGGTACCCGGCAAGAAAAAATGGAGAATTGAAGGTCGATATTTAAAAATAACTAAGCATAGCTTAAGCATCGAAACAGAATATATGAAAGGCTTTCCAATTTTACCTAGCTTGTTTAAGAATTCGCAGAAAGGCGGCACAATGACAGGAACCTCTGCAGCAATCATTTTCTCATACATAATCCCCCGATGGTTAGTGACGTACAAAGCCACATTGTAACCTCGTTGTTTTAATAAGGGTAAGATTCGAAGCAGATGTTTTTCAGCCCCCCCAACATCTAAAGAGGGGATCGCAATAAGAATTAATTTTTTTTTATTCATTGCCATTGCTAATCGACCTATAGTCTTCAAAAGAATAATTCTGGCATAGACTTCATCAGATAAAGGTAAATCGGATGCCCTAAAAATCCAGAAGGCTTTCCTCAAATTTTCATAGGAAGTGCCTAATTCATGAAGCGGAAAAATTATTAAAAACAAGGCGCCAACCGGGAAGCCTCATCAATCACACTATCCCACACATGATAAGCTGATTGATTTGCGATCTCAATTCGTTGACGGGCCGTCCTACCTAAACGCTGTCTCAAGGATTCATTTTCTGCGAGATAGATCAAAGCAGAACAAAGGGCCTCTACATCCTCTGTAGGTACCACTAACCCAGTTTCTTCGTTTTTAACAAATTCCAATAATCCTGAAGATGCGTTGCTCACCACAACTGGCAATCCCAACCCCATAGCTTCCAATAAGGCATTCGGAGTGCCTTCATAACGAGAGGGCATAACGAAAATCGTAGCGGCATGATAATAATCAAAAACATTGGCTCTCATTCCACACCAGATAACAGAGCTTGCCAGATCCAAACTGAACGCAAGTTTTTGCAAATCTTTGCGCAACTTACCGTCACCTACAATGACAAGTCGCCACATTGGATAACGGCAAATAAATTTAGCAAACGCACGTAACAAAATATCATGACCCTTTTCATAACCTAAGCGCCCTACAGCCAGAACCACAGGAAAATTATACTTTAGTAGGCACAGCGTTTTTTCAATATGAACGGGATTGGGAACATATTTTAATTTTTTACTCTTAACAAATTTTTCTAAAAATCTAATAGCGTCATAACTATTCGCCGTAACAACGGTGGCCTGGCGATATAACAAATAACGGAGCAAACTCCATCGTATATTCAGATATTCTTTTGCTAAGTCGCTTCGCTCTGAAATAATCACAGGAATATTCATACCTCGAGTAGCTAAAAGCGTCAAAATATTGGTCGTGCTAAGAAAGCTTAGAATACAGGAGGGACAGTTCTCGCGGATTAACGACCTCAATGCTTTTACCCTTTTAAAGGTATTCCTGATGGCATCCCAAAATCCCTCAGATTCTTTAATAAAATCAATACATTTTCGAGAAACAGTTTCTGGTAATTTAAAAAAATCTGTGTTTTCGATAGAAAAAGTAATTACACAGATTTTCTTATTGTGTCGTAACCATTCTCTCACCAAATTCAGAAGAACACGCTGAGTTCCTCCTCCTCCTAAATCCGGAATGATTACACCTATATCAAACTTTAATTTGGTCATTAATTTATTTCCAACCTATATTATAAGGTCCTATACATTTCAGAAGTAATCATAAGTTCACCATAACTCCCTTCTGAAACCACTTTCCCTTTGTGGAGTACTGCTAAATTATCACAAAACAAAATGGAACTATGTCTATGAGCGATGATCATTAAGGTCTTTTTGCCCATTAAAGACGGTAGAGCTTCATTAAATTAACTTTCTGTTACTGAATCTAATGTCAAGGTCATGATATAAGGCTCTGGCAATTCCAACCCATTGGCGTTGACCTCCTGATAATTTTAAACCTTTTTAATCTATCTGGGTGTTGAGTCCATCGGACACCTCACTCACTAAAGTTTGCAATTGTGCTATCTTAATTGCCCGTTCTACGGCTTGATGATCGATATGGTTTTCTTCTATGCCTATAGCCATATTTTCCAATAATGTTCCTTCTACTATAAGGTGAGTATGTTAAGGTACATATCGCAGCAAATGTGATAAATCCATATGGCTATGCTTGGTGTAATATCCACATCGTCGCAGTAAATAGAAGCACTTTTAACGGGCAAAAGTCCAAGGATAATACCCAGCAACGTACTTTTTACTGCTCCAGAGGGGCCTACAATCCCTAAAAAAGTATTTTTAGGGATTGTCACAGCATAATATCTTTTAACGTTTCTTTTTTTGCCTGCGGATATTGGTAAGGTAAGTAACATTCTCTAATCTTAACTCTCGTTCAAATTTAATATTGCGTTGTGCATTTTGTCTCATTTCCAAAAGATTATGATATTCTGCCAACTTATCTACAGCTTTTCGAAAGACTAAAACATTAGCATGGTATTGCCTCGTATTGCCTCACATTTCCTAATGCCAAGGATATCCGTGCTACGGCTGGTAACATTCTTTGAATAGAAATAGCGATAACCCCGATTATCGGTAAAATAGCAACTAAATTTCCGTGAGAAAACAACAAGTAAATAAGAATAATTAAGAGCATTGCAAAACCTATCGAATTTATAAGCACTGACGGTAAGTTTGAAATGACATTGTAGTTTAGTAAATTTTTAGCATTTTTTCGGCCAAAATAGAAATTTTTCAATAAAATAATTTTCTACGTTATTTATTTTTATCTTTCAACCCTTGAAAAGCATCAGAAACCACATTATATAATCGCATTACAAAATATTCATTTTCCTTTCTGATAGTTTTAATTTTTTTCGTTCCTGCTATTGTTAAAAAGGAGCAAGGTAGCTAATGTCGTAACAGAAAATAAAACCAATTTGAAATCTATCCACAAAATTAAATAACCCAAAGAAATTTCCCCCATAACATCTGTCGCAATTGACAACATATAGATCACGACATTTATAGTGTAGGTAACATCCATTTAATATATGTTTCGATAACTTAGACATGTTCAGTTCAATTGCTCTTTGGTAAGGCATTAAAATATAACTTTTAATACAAAATCCAGAAATCCAGGTATTTAAATTTTGAGCAAATTCTGCCTGACAAAAATCATTTAAACAGGTCATTACAGCCTTTAAGGCCAGTATTATAACACCAATAAATATTAGGAATGAATTATTAGTTTTAAAATAGAAGAAATTAAAAATCAAACTGAAAATTGAATTGGTTTTTATTCATCTCCCAATATTTTTATATATCCTTCATGAAGGATAAAATAGTTTCTGATATAATCAGAACATAGCTTTCTCCTTCTCTTTATCCCAAAGCTTCTATAACCTGATCGATCCTATGCTGATAGGTATGATTACTGATGACATGCTCGTAAGCAGCTTCGGTTACTCTTGTGTATATCGCTTTATCTTTAAGTGAATCGATAATCTCTTCTATATTAGAAAAATTTTTCGTAAGGGGAAAATAATGCTCATAAGGCTTTAGTATGTCAGCATAACGTCCAGGGGTAAGGATCTGTAAAGTTTTTGTACCAATAGCATCAAAATGTCGAGAAGATATTGTCTTCGAATATTCGGGGCAAGGTAGGTGCTTTTTAATAATCTGATGATAAATAACTTTAAAATCTGCGTTCTTTTCTAAATCCTCAGGAATAATAAGATATTGCTTAATTTTATTTTTTATAAATTTTGGCAAAAGTCCTCTTGCCATCGCTCTTAAGAAAGATCTTTCCTCAAGAATTGGCTTTTTACTGTTTTTTAAGAAAAAATAGTTGATTTCATCTACTAAAGCGTCGTCCTTTTGCAAATAAAAACTTCCCACTTCAGTTGCTATAGTTGCTTTACATTGATTTAAAAAAGCGGCCCACCCCTCTCTATTAAACCGAGTACTAGTATCCACATTGCATCGCAAATGGAATTTATTTGGAACTGTATTAGCAAAATACTCGAGAAGTCGGTTACGCTCATCATCTCCGAGATGGGGGGAATAACGATGAGAACGTGTACCCACGTCAACCAATCTTTTCTCATAAGTTTTTTTAGCAGAAAAAACTTTGGGATTTAGTGCATGAGGTATTGAAAGAACTGTAGAAGTACAGTCAGCATAGAGCCATTCACCCGCAGCTTGTAACAATTGGGTTGCAATAATTTGAGGTTTTATTTGTTTAAGTAGGGTTAACTTGGGTTTCATACCCAGAATAGGTAAGTTAACTTCGTTACCTACAAAGCAAAGCATTTTTCCTCGTCGATATTTAAATGCTTGCACATACCGTTGAATATATTGAAGTGAATCGCCAAAAACGGAATGATGGACAATAATATAAGGAACTTTCTCTATCTTATCCTGAATTTGTCTGACAAGAACACTGTCTTCTGTAGCAATATTAATTAAATCTACTTCCAACTCGGGGCGCGAAATGAAGGCGTCTAACCAGTCATCAAGGTAGGAAAGCTTTGAAGCATAAGTAAACTTAACATGTACTAACGCAATCTTCATAATTATCTAATTTAAATAGTCGTTTATCATGTTCACAATATTAAAAGCTGCATTACCATCTCCATACTCATAAATTTCCTGTCGAGGTTGGATATATTGAGGAACTTTCCAAAGACGATTCCAACCCCTTTCAATTGTTTCTACCCATTCCGTTTCATCACGTAAGGTAACACAAGGCACACGGTGGAAATAGGCTTCCTTTTGTACCCCCCCAGAATCTGTAAAAACAGATTGCGCATTCATGATGGCTACTTGCGTTTCAAAATAACCCAAAGGGTCAACCATAATTAGGCTATCATTCATTTTTTGGCACAAATCAGTATCTATCCGTTTCTTCGTTCTCGGATGAACGGGAAATAATATCTTATGTTTGAAGTGTTTTGCATAATCATAAACATAATGCAAAAGATCCCGCAATTGGCTTACTTCAATTACATTGGCTTCCCGATGGATAGTTAAAAATATATATTTTCCAAAACTAAGATTATACGCATTAAGGAATTGCTTTGAATTCAGTTTATTTTTAAAATGTTGTACCATATCATACATCACATCTCCTACGTGATGTACATTAATCATAATATTTTCGTTTTTAAGATTTTCGACGGCTCGAAAAGTTGGGCAAAAATAAATAGCACTGACTTGATCGACAAGAACGCGATTAATTTCTTCAGGCATGGATTTATTAAAGGAGCGTAATCCGGCTTCGACATGCGCAATAGGGATGTTTAATTTAGATGCTGCTAAGGCTCCAGCTAGAGTAGAATTTGTGTCGCCATACACTAAAACTATATTTGGCTCTTCTTGCAACATTATCTTTTCTAAAGCAATTAACATGTGACCCGTCATCTCAGCATGAGATTTATTATTTATATTAAGCTGATGTTGAGGTAAAGGTATATTTAAATCTCTAAAGAAAACTTCTGACATATTATCATCAAAATGTTGACCGGTATGAATCAGAATTTCATTCAAATTTGGAGCTGTACAGAAATGATAATTTACCACTGCAGCCTTGATGAATTGAGGTCTAGCGCCGACTACAGTTAATATTTTTCTTTTTTTGTTCTTCACCATCAATATTCCACAATCAAACTAGACTACCCTCTCCTCTATGTTGGATTGATAACAAGCAAGTTCTGGCAAATAGAAGCGGTGTTTCAGAATATACCGTCTGATGGTTTCTCTATTTTGAATAGCCCATTTAATGGTCTCTTGTAACCCTTTCTCCAAGCTGACCTTTGATTTGAAACCTATTTCCTTCTCTGCTTTAACTATATCTCGATAACGACACCCCGAACGGTCCCAATTTCGAGCAGATTCAAATTGAATGGGTGTAGGATTCCCAGTAAGTATATAATGGTCTCAGCCAATTCTCTAATTTTTTGTTCTTTTCCTGAAGCTAAATTGTACACTTCCCCCGTTTTTCCCTTCAAAGCACAGGCGATGGCGATCAAGCCATCCACAATATCCTCTACGTAGATAAAATCACGTGAAGTTATGCCACCGTTTTCGACAGGTAGCGGTTCTTCATGAATGGACTTCCAAATAAAAGTCGGAACTACATTACGCCAGGCGGTATCTGGAGTTCCACGCCATTTCCCAGCTCCTAAAATTTCTTCAGGCTCATAAACGTTTTGAAACCGTGCTTTTACGAAGGAAAGCTTGTGTCGCATCCAATAGTAATTACCACAAAATTCTCCAATAATTTTGGAAATTTGATAGGGACTATCCAAAAATAGAGAAACTGGTTTATCTTCTTTAGTAGCTTCTGCTTCATCAAAAGTTTTTTCAGCCACTGTGCAACCTGCAGAGGCATAAACAAATTTTTTAATTTCACGAGATTTAAAGTGCTCATAAAGCTAAAGTGCTCATAAAGCTTAAATGTTGTCAAAGTATTATTTCTATGGTCTTCAATAGTATCAGCTATACTTGATTGATTGCCATGATAACTAGCTAGATGAAAAATATAATCAAATTTTTTATCCAAACGAGCTAAGATTCTGTCATCAGAACAAGAACCATCAATCAAGTGAATTTTATCCACATTCGGTACATTAACTATATCTGCCGACAAGAAATTATCTAAAATTACAATTTCGACCGCCCCCTTTAAGCAAGCGTTTACAAAGATTACTCCCCACAAACCCGGCTCCGTCAACCACTAAGACCTTACTATTTTTCATGGTTAAACCTTTCCACTTTCTTTTGCTTGTTTTAAATGAGTGTAAGTTTCCTCAATATCATATTCCTTATAGTATTGAATTGTTTTCAGAACTCCTTCATTCAATGGTGTTTTAACATTCCAATTAAAGTCTTTTTTGGTACGTGAAGGATCTAAAAAAATAGAAAACACATCATCCGACTCTCTTTCTCTAACTTCTACATCCATTTTAATATCCAAGACAAATAAAACAGCATCAAATAATTCTTTGATTGTGTAATCAGAACCAGATGACAAATGATAGGTTCCTCGTCCCTGTCCATCAATAGCGAGCAGGATGCAATCCACCATATCATCGATATAAACAAAATCACGTCGTGTATCCATAACAAAACAAGACTGATTGGAAGTAAGCCTTTTATAAAATGTTGGTAGTGGACCACTAATATTTCGAGGTCCATAAGCGTTAGCCAATCGAAAAGTCACATAATTGAGCCCAGAAAGATGCACATATTCCTCTCCGGCAGTTTTACTAATAGCATAGCTGGAGCCGCCTGGTAGAATAGGGTGACTTAAAGTAATTGGCTGCTCCAAAGGTTTAAGGCCATAACACAATGCAGTCTGAAAATAAATGAATCGGTCCACTCCTTCAACTTGCGCAGCTTGAACTACATTTGCCGTTCCTACAACGTTCGTAAGTGCATCTTCTTTCCAATCATTGGGATCTTTATAGGACGCTGCTGCATGAACTATCACGTTAGGTTTAAATTCTTTTATTAAGGAATGGACCAATGTTGCATTGGAGATAATATCCTCGATTAATTTTAAATTGGGATGCGGCTTAAGGTTATCTCGTCGTCCAGTCGCATAATTATCAATTGTCACCACTTGATCACCACGTGCTAAAAGACGGTCTATTAAATGTGAGCCAATAAAACCAGCACCACCCGTTACAAATATTTTTTTCATAATTATCCTCCCACTATAGAAAATTTATTTTATTTCTGCTCTTGTGTAAAAATACTCTTGTTATTTAGCATTTTCTTATATTCTGTATGTCTATCGAAAAAGATTTGATACCACATCTCCAAACTTAATAATCCCCAAAGTTTACGAGAAAACTGGCGTTGTTGATTCTGTATAGTATCCCATACATTTTTATAATTAAAGAAAGGCCTATTTTTTACTTTTATTGTACTAAAAGTATCTAATAAAAATCCTTTAAGCTCATTTGAAAACCACTCTTTCAATGGCACTGGGAATCCCATTTTGTCACGCCGATTAAGCAATATTTCCGGCAAGATATTTTTATACGTATTTTTCAGTAGATGTTTCATTCTCCCTCCAGGAAATTTTATATCTGCAGGAATGGTTGCAACAAACTCAACAAGCGGATGATCAAGAAAGGGAACACGTGATTCAAGGCTATGAGCCATACTCATTCTATCTTCAATATGGAGCAAGGCGGGAAGCAAAAATTTGAAATCGAAGCGAGTCATTTTATCAAAATAGGCTTTTTTCCCGACTCGAGAACTGTCATTAAATATTTCCATAAACTTTAAATTGACTGCTTCTTTATCTAACTCATCCCATATAATTTCGTTTTGCATATCTGTCGATCGATCAATTAGACGAAAGTAGCGCTGATCAAGATCTTCAAATAAACCTTTACACCAAAATTCACTAATTAGTGGTTTATATTCTTGCAAGACTTGCAAGTTAGGAATAATAGATTCGGCTGTAACAACGAAGTGACCCGAATGCGAAGTCCCCTCAATAGAGGCTTTGATACATTGTTCGAAATAAGCAATCAAATAGCGCGCATAACCTCCAAAAATTTCGTCAGCTCCCTGTCCTCCCAATAAAGTTTTAACGTGCTGAGCAGCCTTTTTCGCTACCATAAATTGCGGGAAAGAACCCGGACCAGCCACAGGAAAATCCATGTGATAAATGATCTTAGTTAAATTTTCAATGAAATCTGTATATTTAATATCAACAATATGCAATGGCTGGCCAATAGAATCCGCCACTATTTGAGCATAATAACTTTCATCATAACCTTTATAATCTGTAAATCGACCATGAAAAAGTCCAGAAAATTCCCCTTGCTGCGCGTTAGCTTGAAGTGTAACAAGACTAGAATCAATACCACCACTCAAATAAGTACCCACGGGAACATCGCTTCGTAAATGCAAATTAATACTTTCAGACAAAAGCTCCTGCAAGCGCCTTTCAAAATAGGGGGATATATGATTATAATCAATTTGGTAAAACACATCCCAATATTTTCTACATTTGATTTCTTTTCCAGAAACCAGCAAATACTCTCCGGGCATCAATTGTTTAATATTTTCAAATAAAGTATCTGAGCCAAGAGTATATTGGAAAGTTAAATATTCACTAAAGGCATTCACATTTATGTTTAATTCAGATAAAAAAGGAAGTAAAGCCTTAGTCTCAGAAGCAAAATAAAAAATGTTATCTACAATAGTATAATAAAAAGGCTTAATACCAAATCGGTCTCGAGCACAAATAAGTTCTTGGCGCTTTTCATCCCATATTGCAAAAGCAAACATTCCACGCAGATGCTTTAAAAATCCGTCGCCGTAACATTCATAAGCAGCTAAAATTACTTCCGTATCTGAATAGGTTAAAAATGTCCAATTATGAGAAAGTTTTTCTCTCAATTCGATATAGTTGTAAATTTCACCATTAAAAACAATAACATTCCCATTTCTTGCAATCATGGGCTGATGTGCCGAGGCACTAAGGTCTATAATGCTTAACCTTCTATGGGCTAAACCAATACTATGTTGGCTATCGCACCAACTTCCAACATCATCGGGACCTCGATGCGATAACAAGTTACTCATTACCTCAAGATGGAATTTTATATTCGTATTAGGGAAATGATTTAAATTACAAATTCCACTTATTCCACACATTTAAACGGTTCCACCACTAACCTCAAGCGCTTCATTGGCTTCCTCTTTTAGAAAATTATTTTCTGTTACATAGTAACGTCTACCTTCTCGTGGACATACTAAATCATACCCTAGCCGCTCACCGGCATGACTCATCCATCCAATTTGTTTAGCGGGATTCCCCACCACTAACGCATGCGGTTTAATATCTTTAGTAACCACCGCTCCTGCTCCAATAAACGAATAAGCTCCCAATTGGACCCCACAAACAATGGTGGCATTGGCACCTATCATTACTCCTTGCTCTACTCGGGTTTCTTTAAATTCATTTTTTCTTTCAATTTCAGCACGTGGATTATTTACATTCGTAAATACGCAAGAAGGGCCACAAAAAACTCCATCTGCCAATGTAATTCCTTTATAGAGGCTAACATTGTTTTGTATTTTACAACGATTACCAATGATAACGTCCGGCCCGATCATAACATTCTGTCCAATAATACAATTTTCTCCTATTTGACACCCTCCTAAGATGTGAGAAAAGTGCCATATTTTTGTACCGCGGCCTAATTTCACTCCCTTATCCACAAACGCAGATTGATGAATAAAGGTGTTGTCGTTACGATTTTCTGGTTCTGCACTAGGGAACTGGGAAGAGAGAGAATAATGCAACTTAAGCGAGTTTGTAGCCTGATTTAAAACCTTCAATACACGCAAACCTTCTCGAGCATCCGTAATTGCCTGGCTACGTGTAACCACGCATTCTATAAAGTGAGAACATTCTTGTTTTAATGGCTCACCTTCTGGCAAAGGAATATAATTAGCTTCAGATTTATCCGGCAACGGCATCCCATTTTCCCAGTTAATTTGATGAGGATAGTGAATTAATTTTTCCTTCCAAAGCTTGGTATCATCAAAAACAGCCATTCCCTTAGAACCAATCACAATTAATTTTTGTTCTTTATAAGGATGTAACCATGAAACAAAAACTTGCGCTTGGACACCACTGGAAAATTCCAGATGTGTCGTAGTAACATCAGCAATAGATTTATGGAGAAAATATCCTCCTATTGTTTTTACCAGAATGGGCTCTTCATTTACTAAGCTTAAAATCATTGAGATATCATGGGGCGCGAAGCTCCACAAAATATCCTCTTCCCGGCGGATTTTTCCTAAATTTAAACGATTGGAGTAAAGATATTGTAATCTTCCCAATTTCCCCTCATAAACCAGAGATTTTAATGTAATAAAAGCGAAATGATATTGTAGTAAATGGCCTACCATCAAAATCCGATTGTTTTTTAAGGCAATTTGATAATTTTTTTCTGCATCTTCTATTTTTAGCGCCAAAGGTTTTTCAACGAATACATCCTTTCCGGCCTCTAAAGCTTCTCTTGTCAATTTCGCATGATGGACAGCCGGAGCTGCAATTGCAACAGCGTGATATTCTGGACTATCTAAAACTTCTTTCCAAGAAAGGAACGCGGTTCCATATTGGACTGCAAGTTGTCTTGCCAGAGTTTGATTAGATTCACAAATACCGCCTAATACCGCTAATTTCGCAAAATTTCGAACTAAATTTTCCCCCCAGTAGCCTGCTCCCACAACTACAACCTTTAGTGAATTCATTTATTTGCTCCTGCAAATGGAAATTAATTTCCTGCAAATTTGTCACTTGAATTAAGTATCGTGGACACTCTCTCTACTAAAAAAATCGATCAGCGCTCAATTCCTGAGCAATGTATCCGACTGCGAAAAAAATATCAAGATACTCTAGGAAGTTAGAATATTTAGCTAACAGTCACCATGTTCAAGAGTTCTTCACAAATCGAGTCAACCACTTCTTCAGTTAAATAAGGGTGGAATGGCAAACTTAAAACTTGCTGGCTCGCAATTTCGGCTTCAGGATAATTGTAATCATCTTGCAGATAATTCCGAATGGCCGGTTGCTTATGTAATGGTTGTGGATAATGAACGGCTGTGGGAATACCTGCATTATTCAAGACAGATCGAACTTCTTGTCGTCGTTCCACTCGAACAGTGTATTGTGCAAAAGCACTAATATTCCCAGCCTCAATATGAGGTGTAACAAGATGATCGCCCAATTTTTGGGAATACCATTTCGCTACTTGTTGGCGGCGTTTTAACTCTTGGGGGAAGACTTCTAATTTTGCCAATAAAATAGCCGCCTGTAAGGTATCAAAGCGTACATTTAAACCAATTTGAATATGACGATAACGTGTTTGTTGGCCGTGATTACGAATTAAGCACATCTTTTCAGCTAAAATATCATCATTTGTAAAACAAGCACCGCCATCACCATAGCATCCCAAGGGTTTAGAAGGAAAGAAACTCGTGCAGCCTATAGTCGTAAGGCCACAAGATTGATGCCCCCAATGGGTAGCTCCTAAACTTTGGGCGCCATCTTCAATAATGGGAAGGCCATAACGATGAGCAATGGCATTAATTGCTGTCATATTAGCGCACTGACCATACAAACTAACAGGCACAATTGCTTTCGTTCGCTCAGTAATCGCAAGCTCGATTTGCGAAGGCTCTATGTTGTACGTACGAGGATCAATATCGACAAAAACAAGCTTAGCTCCTAAAAAAACAATAGTTTCTGCGCTGGCAAAAAAGCTAAATGACGAAGTGATCACTTCGTCACCTGGACCGATCCCCAATGCCAATAAAGCAACCAATAAAGCCATTGTTCCATTAGAAAGGGTAATACAATGACGAACGCCTACCCATTCAGCCAGGCGATGTTCTAATTCCTCCACTTCTGGACCCATGATATATTGTCCATGATCTAAGATGGCCTGGATATTCTTATCGACAGTGCTTTTTATTAGACGATATTGTTGATTTAAATCAATAAATTTCATCATTAATAAATTTCATCATCCCGATGCCCCTTTCTATTATTTGCGCGCCATTGCGGACAAATACTACCCTAAAACAAACTCCAACTGCAATCTCAATTATCCAAGGCTGCTCACTATTTCCTAAGCTCCCAAGAAAGCCCCTTTTTTCACGAACTATTCTTTGTCGATTTAAAATCACTCCTCATCGAGGGCGAAAATCGCGATGGTGATTTTAAAGAATCTCTTGTGTATGATTTTATAATTATGAAATTAACGCCTCTCACAGCCTTATCACCTCTGGATGGCCGATATCATAAAAAATTGAATAACTTACGACCAATTCTCAGCGAGCATGGTCTCATTCGATACCGCATTTTAATTGAATTACAATGGCTACTTTTTTTATCTCGTGAACGCTTCCTTACCGAAATTCCAAAATTAACTACACCAGATTATAAAAAATTAGAAGCGATTTCGAAAAATTTTGATCTACAAGCTGCGGAAACGATTAAAGAAATCGAAAAAACTACCAATCACGACGTCAAAGCAGTCGAATATTATTTACAACAAGAGCTAAAAAAAGAAAAACGATTCATGGATTTGATCCAATTCATTCATTTTGGTTGTACTTCCGAAGATATCAATAATCTTTCTTATTCTCTTATGATTAATGAAGCTCGCGAGAAAGTTTTGGTTCCCATCTTTAAAAAAATTGGACTGCGTTTGCAGGCTATGACATCAGACTACGCAAACCTTCCCCTACTGAGTCGCACTCATGGCCAACCCGCTACACCAACAACTTTAGGCAAAGAATTAGCAAATATAGTAGCCCGTGTTCACTCCCAATATCAGCATTTTTCAAACCTAAAATTATTAGCCAAGATAAATGGTGCCGTTGGCAATTTTAACGCTCATCAAGCGGCATATCCTAATTTTGACTGGCCTGGTTTTGCAAAACGCTTTGTCGAATCGCTCGGGTTAGAAGCCAATGAGTATACCACCCAAATTGAGCCTCATGATCGGTTAAGTGAGCTCTTACAATCACTAATTCGTCTTAACAATATTTTAATCGATTGTTGCCGAGATATATGGGGCTATATCAGTCTGGGCTATTTTTATCAGAAAGCCGTAAAAAATGAAGTAGGCTCTTCAACAATGCCCCATAAAGTAAATCCTATTGATTTTGAAAATGCCGAAGGCAATTTAGGGCTCGCTAATGCGTTAGCCGATCATATGGCAAATAAACTCCCGATATCACGCTGGCAAAGGGATTTAACAGATTCCACGGTTTTGCGAAATTTAGGATCTGTATTTGGCTACTCGCTTGTCGCCTATGAGTCATTATTTAAAGGCCTAACAAAAATAAGCGCCAACAAAAATCGAATCAAGAAAGACCTTAATTCTCATTGGGAAGTACTAGCTGAAGCACTACAAACGGTCATGCGTCGATACAGCGTATCAGACGCTTATGAGCAATTAAAAGAACTGACTCGGGGTAAATCGATTAATGAAAATCAATTGAAAGACTTTGTTGAAAAGTTACCTATTCCCCAGGAAGCCAAAGAATATTTAAAATCACTCACTCCTAACAATTATACTGGCTTCGCTGCATCGCTTGCAAAAAAAATCCGAAATTTTAAATGGAATTAATTTATTAAAGTATAATAGCTACTATGCTATATTTTCTCTTCAAATCCGACGAAAATGGCGAGCCTTATATCGAAACTAACATTTCAGGTAAAGCTATTAACTATCTCCCAATTAAATAAAGGAACTGCATTTAGTAGAGAAGAACAGCGAATTTTTAACTTAAGAGGGAAATTACCCAATAGGGTGGAAAGTCTTGATGATCAGGTGGTCCGGGCTTACTTGCAATATAAATCCTTCGATATTTAAATTAATCGTAATAATTAATTAAATTAGCTATTAAATACTAATCAAGACTAATCAAGTTTTGTTCTATCGTTTGATTAAAGATCACTTACAAGAAATGCTACCGACTATTTATACTCCTATTGTAGGAAATACCGTGCGCGCATTTAATAAAAAATTTATGTATCCACGTGATCTTTACATTTCCTACGAAGATCGATCGTAAGAACATTCCTGAAATTTTAGATAATCGATCTATCTAATCCCCCTCATTGACCTTATTATTGCTAGCGATGGCGAAGGCATACTTGGCATCGGAGATTAAGGGGTGTAGGTGCTATGGCAATTCCTGTAGCAAAGCTCATCGTATATACCGCTATTGGTGGCATCAACCTATTACGAACTTTACCAATTCTACTTGATGCAGGTACTAACAACGAAGAATTATTAAATAATCCTATTTATTTATAGGTTGGCGTCATAAACGCTTAACAGGAGACCAATACGCTGAATTTATCGACAAATTTATTCAAGCCCTTCAAGAAAAATTTCCTCACGTATTTTTACATTGGGAGCATTTTTCGAGCGCACTAACGCTTATCGCAATTTGATTAAATATCGCGACGTCATGTACAGCTTTAACGACGATATTCAAGGGACAGGTGCCGTAACTTTGGGAGCTATTTTAGCTGCCTTAAAGATCACTCATTCTACCCCGGGCGAACAACGAATAGTGATTTATGGTGGTAGTACTGCTGGAATAGGAATTACGGATACCATATTCCGCGCTGTGTCTCAAAATGGTCTCTCTGAAGCTGAAGCAAGAAAACTTTTTTTTGGTTAGTAGATCGGACTGGATTATTAACGGAGCTTAGTGAAGACGTAACACCGGTACAACAACCTTATTTGCGAACGAAGGATGAAATTAAAAATTCGAAAATTGAAGATCCTCACCAA
The DNA here is from genome assembly GCA_001077715.1 of Candidatus Coxiella mudrowiae. GTDB lineage: Bacteria > Pseudomonadota > Gammaproteobacteria > Coxiellales > Coxiellaceae > Coxiella > Coxiella mudrowiae. The sequence continues at coordinate 1,172,603 of CP011126.1, forward strand.
ATTTCACTACTGGACCTAATGGAAAATATAAAACCAACAATTTTAATTGGCACCTCCACACATGGGCATGCATTTAATCAGACTATCGTGAAAACGATGTTAAAATATGTGGCCAAACCCTATCATCTTTCATTTATCCAATCCAACCAAAAAATGCTAAGCAGAACCCATTGATCTCTTCCAGTGGACTAAGGGAAAAGCATTAATTGCAACCGGCAGTCCTTTTGAAGATATTATTTTTGAAAATAAGAAATTTCTCATAAATCAATGTAATAATTATTTAGCTTTTCCAGCAATTGGTCTTTGTGTTATTGCTATTAAAGCTAAACGCGTTACTGAAAATTGGTATGTAGACGAAACTACTTATCGTTTACTGCCAAGCATTCCTCAAGCACAAGAAGCCTCTTATCATGTAGTTATTGCAGTAGCAAAAACTGATATTAAAGAAGGTATAACAGTAGTTTCCAGTGAGGATTCCGAAAAAGTTCTCGTGAAACAAAATATCTGGGAACCTCGTTATCTTCCTTATCTAAAAAATATGATTAATGTCTTCACTCCACTTAAACAGGTGGTTCAACAACTACCGCATTTTATTTGAGACAAAGTCACCCCAGTTCAACCCTAAAAATCTTCTCTAAATTCATAACTTTTCTAAAAAGGCTTTCCTTCTGCTTTAAAGAAACGAATTGTAGCAGTCCACGTTTTCTTAAAGACCTCGCTGCAATTCAAATTAATGGTTTCAGATAAAGTGTATTTTCTCTTCCCTCAATGACGCATTAAATAACCTATTTCAGCTATAAAATCATTAGTTACCTCTAAAATTTGAGCTAAATTCTGTAATATCAATCGTCCTTTATCTCATTTATCACGGTGACGGCGCGTAATTAATTTATCAACTCCATTAAGATATAGCGTTTCTGACTTCGCGATCAATTCCTCTAAAAAAAATTCAATAACTTCATTATTCAAATTTCTTATTTTTTCTCTAAAATTAATATTTAACATAGATAAGATTAAGTTCGATAGCTCTTGCTCTATCTTAAAGCCCGAAGAGAATGTAATAAAGACTAAGAATAATACAAATTGATAAAGGGATAAAAAATTAAATGAAATGTCGAACCTAATAAAGAACGAGATATTTTAACAACAAATAAACCCAGTTCAGACATATAAGTACCTGTTATTTCAGTGACTAGAATGGTCAAAATAATAGGCCCTGAAAATGTTTTAGTTAAAATTCCTCATAGCATTAATAAACTAGTAATAATGCTTAAAGCATAAAAAATATCTAAAATAACGAGCCCACATTTTTTTAAGAAAGGATAATTTATATTCGTGCTCTTTGAGTTTCTAATAACCTTAACTGAACTCCAATTTCTTTCTTCTTCACTTAATGCAAATCTTTCAAAATTTCAAATATCGAATTTCATAATTTCAAATAAATGACTTATTTCAGAAAAATTACACTGAAAAATTTTTATATCTTCGCTACTTAACTTCCTAAACCGTTTTAGTACATGAATCAATGACTATCGTGTCAATAACACTTCTTTTAATTCTTTTAAATTTTTTATAGCTTAGTCAATAAAAGCTCCTAGATTCAAAAGTTCCCCATTTATTTTACCTTATTGCAGAGTTATAGAACTTAGTTTTTATTTAATTGCCTTTAATGGATAAAATAATCAAAAATAATTCTTTATAAAATTTATCAACGTCACCTTATTTGTTCTTATCTGAAGAATTTATAGAGATCCAACCTTAAAAAACATTTCTTAATCTGTTATAACTAATTCACCTGATTAATGATTTATGATAAACATCCGAAAGTGAATGTTTATTTTTTTTACTAAAAAATAAACCCTCTTGAGGTTATATTCAAAAGAATAATTTTTATTGATTAAAAAATTATTAAGTTCAGATATTAATTTTTAAAATTTTTTAAAGAAGAAATTCATTCTAATTATATTTTTCTAGATAATAGAGTTCGAATGACACTGTCATTTTCACGATAATAATAGCAAATAACCAGTATATGAGATAGACTCAATTCTATTTATTTTTTAAAAAGATCCCTATATTTTTTATATTTTTCAATATATCTTTCAAAAAAAGAAAATATAGGAATGACTTTGTAGTGGTGCTCTCTGACGTATTCTAAAGAATGCTATACTATTTCTCCTGAAAATCTTTTATTTCTAAAAGATTTTATAAAAAAGTTCTAGTAAAATAAAAAGTACCATAATCTATTTTTTTATATTTTAATTCATTGGTTTCATCTTAAAAATTTATGTAAAAACGTTTTCCTTGATTAGTTTTTTTGATCGAGCCATAAGCTAGCTTAATTTATTAATCGTATGAACTATTTCTTTTATAGACCTTTTGTTATGATTGATTTAAATTCTGGTTGAAAGCGCCTCCTTAGGTCTTAGGTCTTAGGTGTTGGATCCTGTTTCCCTGCCAAAACGATGTTCTGAGGATGTTAGCTCTTGAGGAGTCAGAAATGAGTATTAAAAAAAGAAGTCATTATCTTTTCTAAAGATAATTATCAATAAAACTTTGGTACTTACTGTTCCGGATTAAAGAAGAAAAAACAAAAGCTACTATCGTGGCATCCAAAGCTAAATAAACTTATAAAAGTAAACTTGGCTACCCTGTCATTTCTGATGCTGATGAGAACTTAATTGATGATAATAATTTGGACATGTTAATCATTCCTGGCAGTTATTGTCCAGATAAAATGTGAATTAATTCTGGAATGATTAATTTAGTAGGTGCCATATTCAAACTAGAAAAAACGGTCGCTACAATTTTTCATGCTGATTGGATATTAATATCTATCTATATTGTAAAAGGAAAGAAATTGACTTGTTATCACACAATTAAAAGATGACGTCATTATTGATGACGTCATCAATGCAGGAAGTAATTATGTAAACCAATTTGTAGTTAAAGATCATAATTTAATTACTTCTAGGAATCCGAATAATTTATCCAAATTTTTTTTAAAACCATTATTACTTATCTTCAAGAATAATTTGAGGAATGAAGGTAATACGACAAGAAGCGCATAAAATCCATGAGTGAAAGTCTGGACTATGAAAAAGATAATTTAATATCTTTCTAGCGAATATGTATTTGCATTATTTTTTTGGATTTATGGTTTGAAAAGAAATTTAAATCGCAATACTCAGTACCAAAATAATAAAGTGATATCATTTCGTTTTATTTGGATATGAATTTTGTATGGGAATTCAATACTAGTTTTATTTCAGAAAAGTATTTTTTTATAGATAAACGATTAATTAAAAAATAATCAATAAGTATTTTGCATTAACTAATGAAATAATACGATTGAATATAATATATTTATAGGAGTAGAAATTTATTATTAAATTAAAATAAATAAACTTCAACTTGCTAAGAAATCTTAAAAATATATAAATAAAATATCGCATAAAAAATTATGAGTATATATTTATTCAGATGTAGAAACTTTAGGTTTCGTTGCTTTGTATGATTTTAAAATTGCCTTTTATTTTGATAGTACTAATAAAGAGCTACCTAAAATTTCTCAATCTCAATTAGATTTTTTTTAATACTAAAATTAGATCTCTCATTCGAAATAAAATTATTTTTTATAAAAAAATTAAAAAACTAAATTAAATAAAAGTTTACGTTCTCCTCTCATATAGATATATCAAAATTTAAAAAAAACCTACAAAATATTTAAGATTATGATTTAGATTTAAATTTAGAATTTTTGGCTAATGTTACTTCTTATGAAATATTAGTGCGTAAATTTAAAACTGATACAGGTAAGGAATGGGCTATAGTATAGTTTGATAACATAGATATTCTTTTTTGCCCTAGATAAGCTCAATAAGTTTAATAAAAAGATTGTCTAGTTTCAATGAAGATAGAAATAAGAAATATTTGAGATATGGAGAATTTGAAGAGACAGGAATTCCTGAGGCTTTAATTGATCGAAGACTATATTTTAATCATCTTATTTATGAAGTTTTTATTTCCTTATCTCATAGAGTTGAAAATTGTAAAGTGATGGATGAATTCGCACTTCTTAGTTCTATTCTGAAAGATATTCCTTGTAAGATTAGTTATATCAGATTTTAATCAAAGAAATATAAGGAATTAAATATTATTGCTTTTGGTGATTAGCCTCAAATAGGTTGTTTAATTATTTGCTTTGGCTTGGAGAGGATGGTAAAATTTTTGTTTAGAAAGGAGAAGTGTTCGCGAAACGGAAGAAATTTCATATTACCAATCCATTTAGAATAATTTTTGATATTGAATCTGGTAGCGAATGAGAGTGTTATAAAAAGGATCTAGAAACGATTAAATTTCTAAATTTTTGTAGAGATAGATCATAATAAAGAAAATATTTTGATAAATATTGAAGCGTGATCTGACCAATTTCCTAATGTATTTAAAGAAAAGATGATGAAAGTGACAAGGTATACAGATATTCAAACTCTATCTCATAGATTATTTTCAAAAACCGCTCGAGAGATGAGAAAGAAGAGAGAAGATTCTAGCGATTCCGTTTCTTTTTCGACACACGAATCGTTGTTAGCCTATTAATTAAAAAAAAGAGAAAAATTGATATCAAGTTTTCAAAAACATACAAGATGTCCTTGCGATCATGTTAGAAAACATGATCGCAAGGACATCTTTAAAATTTTCTTAGTTCATAGACTCTTTTGAAGGCAAATAGAGTGGCCTTATTTAGGGTAAGGTAACACGCGCTCCAGGCAATATTAGTTACTTACTGTACTAGTTTAAATTCTTAAATTGATTAACACGTTGTCGCTACTGCCAAAATACTAAAAAGTCACCAATCAATAAAGCAGTGGTAGACGTGATACGAAATCAGATAACTCAGTAATGAAAAAAAATTCCTAACAAATAACCACCTGGCACCGAAATGAGCTAAATAACAGCTAGACCAACCTACATGGGTATGCGAGTATTGTAAAAACCACGTAAAGCTCCGCTTAAAATACTGCGCCAAATATCAAAAATAATACTGAAAGAGAATAAAATAAATAAAATTTTAATTAAATTAATAATTTTAGCATAGCCATGGAATATTTGCTTCAAATAAAGTGACTCTAAAAACTTTGAAAAAACAGGAAAATACTGCCGATATAACCAAAGAAAAAGAGTGGAAATAATTAAATAACCTTCTTCAATTCTTTTTACAACCTGATAACACTCTCCTCTGATAGCTTGACTAACCATAATTCTAGTCGTCTTTGCTATGGAAAACATCAGCACTACAAACAAGAACATACATTGCTGAGTTACTTCTGAAGTGGCTAATTCGTTTGTACCTAACCACCCGATTATTAGAGCTACCACAAAAAATCCTACCAATTCAAGATAAAATTGAAGGCTTATGAGCTATCCAATTTAAAATAATTGCTTGAGGTAATTCCAGTTTCGGGGACAACGCCATTTAAAAATTTCCATGGCTTTAAATTTCTTTTCATAATAAAAACAAAATAATAAAATTAGGATATTGAGAATCGTTGATGAGAGATTCTATATAGTATCCTGCTGTAGGGCTACCGATAACATAAAACCAGGAGTTCCCCATACTAAAGTGTAGAAATAATGTCTTAAATAAACTACTAATTGGGGTAACTGACCAGAAGCTAATAGAAAACGATCCACTATTAAAAATAAAAATATTAACGGAATAGAAAGAATTAAAGCCAACATGCACAGCCTTGGTAAAGAATTACTCCTATTTTTGATAGTTCTGAGTACCATAGGTCTGACCCAGACCTACCACAACTCTCATAGAAAACAAAACAGAAATAAAAATAACAATAAGAGTAGCTTGTACAGAGGTCATCAACATAATAGCTGCTAAAATTGAATAGCCTAAGCGAGCTAACATCAGCATTCCGATAAATCCGTTTAATATTTAAATCAAGCGCGAACCAGCCATCGGCAAAGCTAAACTCACAACACTTTTTGTTAGCTAACAGGTAGATTCCACGGCCTTTAAAGAAGGAAGATTAATGTTCACGGGTTTCACTAAATATAATCTTAGGCCACTTTTCCATAGTGATTTCTAAATTAACTTGGGATGGCGCTAGGTAAGTCAAATATTCTGAACTGTCATAAGCTAAATTGTGAGATTGCTCTCTTTTAAATTGCTCCATAATAGTTTTATCATCGTAAGTAATCCATCGAGCGGCGGCCACGTTAATAGCTTCATAAACACATTTTACGTTATATTCATTTTCTAATCGATAAGCAACTACATCAAATTGTAAAAGACCCACCACCCCTAAAATTAAATCATTTCTATCCAGAGGCCGAAAGAGCTGGGTGGCACCTTCTTCAGACAATTGCGTTAATCCTTTTAATAAAGCTTTTTGTTTAAGAGAATCTTTAAGTCGCACCAATCGAAAAAGTTCAGGCGCAAAATTCGGAATACCACTAAATTTCAGTTTTTCTCCCTGCGTAAAAGTGTCTCCAATTTGAATAGCTCCATGATTATGCAAACCAATAATATCCCCTGGCCAGGCCTGGTCTGCGTTCTCGCGTTTTCCCGCTAAGAATGTTAATGCGTTATTGATTTGAACTTCTTTATCGAGTCGCACATGATAAACTCTCATTCGTTTTTGATATTGACCTGAAGTGATCCGTAAAAAAGCAATTCGATCACGATGGTTTGGATCCATGTTGGCCTGAATTTTAAAAATAAATCCACTAAATTTTTTCTCTTCTGGTTTAACCACTCGGACATCGGTTTCTCGCGATTGCGGCGCGGGCGCTTCTTTTACAAAAGTATCCAATAATTCACGTACGCCAAAATTATTTATAGCGGATCCAAAAAATACTGGTGTTAAAGCCCCTTTCAAATATTGCGTGTGATTAAAAGTATGACTTGCTTCTTTTACTAATTCGACTTCACTGCGCAATTCCCAAGCTAAATCACCCAATGTTTTATCCAATTCGGAATTATTAAGATTTTTTATCCGTAAGCTTTCATTAACACGTTCGTATTTTCCCGGTTGGTAAAAATAAATGGCATCTTCAAGCAGATGATATATTCCTTTAAAACTCTTACCCATCCCTATCGGCCAAGTAACAGGAGCACAATAAATTTTCAGAACTGATTCGATTTTATCTAAGAGTTCCACGGGATGACGGGAATCGCAATCCATTTTATTAATAAAGGTCATAATCGGCGTGTTTCTTAGTCGGCAAACTTCCATTAATTTAATAGTGCGCGGCTCAACCCCTTTTGCTGCGTCAATCACCATTAATGCTGAATCTACTGCTGTCAGTGTTCGATAAGTATCTTCTGTAAAATCTGCATGACCAGGGGTATCTAATAAATTAATTAAATAATCCTGATAAGGGAACTGCATGACGGAGGTAGTAACGGAAATTCCTCGCTCTTTTTCCAGCTCCATCCAATCGGAGGTGGCATGACGAGCTGATTTGCGGCTCTTAATCGTCCCCGTTAATTGAATAGCGCCGCCAAAAAACAATAACTTTTCTGTTAAAGTGGTTTTTCCTGCATCTGGATGGGAAATTATTGCGAAAGTCCGACGCATAATTGTTTTACTTTCTAATGACATCTCACTAATTTACCTATTACCTAACCTTAAACGTCTTTATCGTCGCGAATAACGGAGCAGGATAACACAAGCAATAGCAAATAACACGGTGAGCATTAAGGCTGCTAATAGTGGAGGCAACTGATAAACCATCGCAAAGGGTCCAAAAAACTGGTTCAACATATAAAAAGCAAAACCAATAATGACGCCAATCAAAACTCGAATCCCCATGCTAGCCTGACGTAACGAACCAAAAATAAAGGGTACTCCTAAACAAATCATTACCACAGTGGTAAAAGGCTGAATAATTCTCTGCCAAAAAGAAAAAACGAAGGAATTAGTTTGGAGCCCTGCTTGAATACGATATCGAATCGTATGGTAGAGGCCTATAATTGATTGTTCTTCAACCGTCTTTCGACCTTGCTGCAATTGTTGAGGATCAAACACAATCTGCAGGGGCAGCTGACTTATTTCGATTTTTTTTATTTGAGTGGGTGTAAAAAGAGACTGTTTAACATGATAGAGCACCCAGCGGCCTTCTGAATAGCGGCCTTCGGAAGCAAAGGCGGCTGATAGCAATCGATGTTGATTAAATTGAAAGCGACTTACATTACTAATTTTATGCTTTGAATCAATGGAGCCAATGTGGATGAATGAATCTCTATCACGTAGCCATACCCCACCCAATGCCTGATAGCCGACTGCCTTTGAGAGAGCAAGAGATCTCATTAGTGCCCCTTTCGATTCTAATCGGGGGGCCACAAATTCACCAATAAACGTTACCACTAGAATCATAAGCAATGCTGCTTTTACAACCGATCCTGTTACGCGAGAAATAGAAACCCCTGCTGCCTGCATTACGATTAATTGACTACTAGAAGCCAATCGGCCTAAACCAATCAAACAACCTAAAAATCCGGCCATTGGGAACAACTGATACAAATCGGAAGGTAATTGAGTCAAAACATACAGAAAAGCTCGTTCCAAATCATAATGACCTGAGCCGATTTTGGATAATTGGCCGATAAATTCCATAAAAATTTCAACGCCAAGTAAGATAAGAACGACTAGCACTGTCGCGCTAATGACAGCTTCACGGATATAGCGATTTAGTAGTCGCATGAGGGCGCTCTTCGATTCAGACGAAGGCGGTGCCACCAATGCGATTGAAAAAAGAATAAAGCACACGCTACCACTAAAAATGATCCATTTATCCATTCTAATCCGACTGTTGGGCTCATTACCCCCTTTTCAATCCAGGTTCGGGCCAAAAACATTAAGTTAGCATAAACGATATAAATCAAAACAGCCGGTAAAATTTGAGCAAACTTGCCTTTTCGAGGATTAGCTTCACTTAAAGGCACCACTAATAAAGCGAAAATCCACACAGAGATAGGTATTGCCAATCGCCATTGCAATTCAGCTGCTGCCTTCAGATCCGTTTTGCTTAATCGCCATATTTTAGTTGTGGGCATGGCTTGTACTTTCCCGGAAATGCTCATTTGAGGTGAGTCGAGACGGATCCCGTATTGGACAAATTTTATAATATCGTACTTTAAATCTCCCGGCATCCCTACATAACGGGATCCGTTTTTAAACAAAACAAAGTTAGAATTATTAAATTCCCTATTTTCACCGGCCTCACTGGCTGAGACAAGACTCCAGCGCTCCTTGTTCCCCACAGTTTGTTCGCTTTCTGCTAAAAAAACGTTGGCCATTTTTCTATGATGATTATTAACACCGCTAGTATAAAAAACCTTCCCATCATTGCCCAAAGGTTGAAACCGGCCTGGGATAATCTTCGCTAGAGAAGCTCTTGCCAAAGCCTCGTTAAGAATCTTAGCACGATACCACTCCATTCGAGGTTCAACCGAGAACATCAACCAAGCCACTATCAGTGCGATAAAGGTGGCTATGATCATAATCATAACTACAATCTGAGAACGACTTACCCCACACGCAGTCAAAACAAGCACTTCATGATCCACACTCATCCGTCCCAAAGCCAACAAGCTGCCAAGAAACAAGCTCAAGGGCAGTAAATAACCCAATAATAGAGGTACCTGCAATGACATAATTTCCATTACCGCTTTAACGGTGATCTTACCAGCAGCGGCATCATTAAGATAATGAACAAATTGGTTAGTGATAAAAATAATTAGTAAGATTAACGTTGTCGCTAACAAAGTACTGAGAATTTCCTTACTCAAATAACGGAAGACAATCACTGACAAATCAAACCTTTTATGGTTGAATACAATATTTCTCATTAGTAAGCTGCTTACATTTTACCAGAGCACAATATAACATGGAAAAAACTTACGACCCCAAACTCATTGAAAAAAAATGGGCTGATTACTGGAAAAAGCATCAGTTAAGTCGCCCCCCGGGTTCAGGGACTCCCTATTGCATCATGTTACCCCCCCCCAATGTAACAGGCACCCTTCATATGGGCCATGGTTTTCAGCAAACTCTCATGGATGTTTTAACTCGTTATCACCGAATGCAAGGTCATCGAACCCTTTGGCAAGGAGGCACAGATCATGCAGGCATTTCTACCCAGATGGTGGTCGAACAAAAACTTGCTCAACAAGGACTCACTCGCCATGATTTAGGACGGAAATCCTTTATTGAGCGAGTGTGGGAATGGCGCGATCGTTCGGGAAATAAAATTACTCGCCAAATGCGTCGCCTGGGTGTTTCCATCGATTGGTCCCGCGAACGTTTCAGTATGGACGAAGGTCTTTCGCGAGCCACTACTCAAGCCTTTGTTCGTCTTTATAATGAAAGTTTGATCTATCGAGGAAAACGGCTCGTCAATTGGGATCCTATTTTAAACACAGCCATATCCGACCTGGAAGTAACCACCAAAGAAATGGATGGTGCGCTGTGGTATCTTCGTTACCCATTAACTGATGGCACCGGACATTTAACAGTAGCAACCACTCGACCGGAAACATTATTAGGTGATGTAGCCATTGCTGTTCATCCCGATGATGAACGTTATCAACATTATATTGGCAAAAAAGTTCATTTACCTTTGACTAACAACCGGACTATTCCTATCATTGCAGATACCGCTGTGGATCGGGAATTCGGAACGGGTAGTGTAAAAATCACGCCCGCACATAATTTTAATGATTATGAGATGGGCCAACGCCACCAATTACCTTTAATTAATATCCTCACTCCTGAAGGACAATTAAATGAAAATGTACCAAAGCCTTATCAAGGTTTAGACCGTTTTGATGCCCGAAAAAAAATTGTGGCTGATCTTGAAGAAAATCATTTTCTCGAGAAAACCGAGCCTTATCGTGTTCCAGTTCCTCGAGGCGAACGTTCCGGAGCTGTTATCGAACCATTCTTAACGGATCAGTGGTTTTTAAAAATGGAATCGCTTGTAGAACCAGCCTTGGCCGCTGTCAAATCGGGAGAATTAAAGCTAATTCCAGCCACTTGGAAAAAAACTTATTTACAATGGTTAACCAATATTCAAGATTGGTGTATCAGTCGACAATTATGGTGGGGACATCGATTGCCAGTCTGGTACGATGAAGAAAAAAATTACTACGTCGGTCATTCGCCAGAAGAAATTCGAAAAAAATACCATTTGGGAACTGAAATAAAATTAGAGCAAGAAACTGATGTGCTTGATACTTGGTTTTCGGCCAGTCTATGGCCCTTCGCTACTCTAGGTTGGCCCGATAAAACTGAAACCTATAAAATTTTTTATCCTACCCAAGTCTTGGTCACTGGTTTTGACATTATTTTCTTTTGGGTTGCCCGCATGGCAATGATGGGATTAAAGCTCACGGGGAAACTTCCCTTCCATGAAGTTTATATTCACGGGCTAATCCGGGACAATCAAGGAAGGAAAATGTCCAAGTCGAAGGGTAACGTTATCGACCCAATCGATATTATTGATGGAATTTCTTTGGAAGAGCTTATCAAGAAACGAACTCGTGCTTTATTACAGCCTAAGATGGCTAAATCAATTGAAAAGCTAACACGAAAGGAATTTCCGCAGGGCATCGCCAGTTATGGAACAGATGCTTTGCGATTTACTTTTTGTGCTTTGGCGAGTACCGGACGCGACATTAATTTTGACATGGGCCGTATTGAAGGCTACCGCAATTTTTGCAATAAAATTTGGAACGCGGCTCGTTTCGTTATCATAAATACGGAAGGCAAAGATTTAAATCCTGAAAAACCTTTAACCTATAATATTGTTGATCGTTGGATCCGAAGTCGCTTACAACAAGCTATTAAAGAAGCTAAAAAAGCCTTGGATCATTACCGCTTTGATTTTCTTGCTCAAATTTTATATGAATTCATTTGGAACGAATATTGCGATTGGTATATAGAATTCGCTAAGTGTCTACTCTATAATGAGAATACCAAACCCTCTCAGCAACGTGGCACTCGGATAACTCTCCTTGAAATACTAGAATCCTTATTACGACTGCTTCATCCTCTTATGCCCTTTATCACCGAGGAAATTTGGCACACGGTAGCGCCACTCGTAGATAAAAATGGCAATAGCATCATGATCGAACCTTACCCTGAATTTAATAAGTCCGAGCTTGATAAGGAGGCCAACGCAGAAATTGAGTGGCTTAAAAATATCATCACCGCCATTCGAACGTTACGAGCTGAAATGAATATTTCTCCCGCTAAAACTATTACACTTATTTTCAACAAAGGAGAAGACAATGATAAAAAACGTCTGCGGGAAACTGAACAGTATGTAAAATCATTAGGGAAAATTGCCCAATGGCGATGGGCGGATACTAATGAACCGCTACCTCTCAGTGCCACAGATATTATGGGGAATCTTGAAATTCACATTCCTTTAGCAGGATTAATCCTTAAAGATATTGAACTTGCTCGATTAAAAAAGGAAATTACCAAGCTTCAAAGAGAGCAAGAAAACTCTCTAAAAAAATTAGATAATCCTAATTATATAATAAAATCCCCTAAAGAAATTGTAGAAAAGGAACAGCTGCTTTTAGAAACAACACAAAAGACCTTAAAGAAATTACAATTACGATATGCGAAAATTGAAAGTTTATAACACCACTTGGATTAATTTAGAGCAGTATTATTTTAATAAGTCCTGAAAAATTGGAGCCACTAATGTGGGCTCATGAAAATTAATAATTTTTCGACTTACATTGACAGCTAAAGCAAAAGTGACATTTCGCTCTATAACATGAGCCACCAACACCCCATATCCTAAATTATTACCAGCGCTCCACACCACATCGCCCCACCGTCGAAACCTTGTCTTATATAGTCCTAGACCATAAAAGTCTTGATCCTCACGAGGACTTGCCTTGGGGTCTACTGGAACTCCATCAAATAATTGTTTAAGAGAGCCCCTTAAAATTCGCCCTTCTAACAACATTCGCATCCAACGAATAAGATCATTGGTGTTGGATAAGCTAGCCGCGCCAGCCAATCCATTAAAATTATAAGCACCGGTAACATCATATACTTGCAATTCGCGATTATCATTGTAAGTTACTACGGGCTGATTACTAAAACCACTGGCGTAAGGATGGGAAATAGGTAAATAACCATGCGCCAATTGAGGCAATAAATCTTCCTCCAGCACACCGTAAGAGCAATAATGCGTCGATTTTAAACTTACGGAATCAAATAATTCTCGCATTTGCTGTGAAGATTTACGGCCCGTTGCAGCCTCTAAAACTAAACCAGCAATAATATAATTAGTTGCAGAATCACTTAAAATTCCTCGAAAAGGTAATAAATATCCTAAGCGATATCGTACATTGGAACCTGTAATTAAATCTAAATAGCTTTCAGCTTGCCAAACCTTCTGGGGTTTGGCAGCAAATGCTTTTTGATAGGCCACAGTTTCATCATAAGACGGAAGACCCGAGGTGTTATTCAGCAGTTCTCGCAAAGTTACAGGTTTTAGGTAAGGATAGAGATCGACGATGAGCTTTAAGCGGCCACCATCCAGGAGATGTTGATTACTTAAAAGAGCCAATGGCGAATCTAAGTCCAATACACCTTCCTCAACTCGCTTCAAAATAAGAGCGGCAGTAAACATTCGAGTAATTTTCCCACTTTGGAAAATATGTTCCGCAGAAAGAAGTTCGCGAGTTTCTACGTTAGCGTAACCTGCGCAATAATGGCGGATACGATTTCCCGTTTTACAAACACTTAAGATCACTCCAGGTAAATTATTCTTAATGATATCGATTGATTTCATACAAGAACTATACCGGATTTAAAGAAAAACCCAAAGATACTCATTAATCGTAAGTAAAGTATCGTTAAAGAATTATCTTGTACCCGAAGCAGAAATTAAGGATTTCTCAAATCGAGCGAAATACGAATAAGCGATGGGAACCACAATGAGAGAGAAAAAAGTACCGAACAATAAACCACCTACAATCACCCAGCCGATCTGATGTCGACCAATAGAGCCTGCTCCTGTGGCTAAGGCCAAAGGAAGTGCACCAAATACCATACTCATTGTTGTCATTAAGATAGGTCGCAATCGAATCGTCGTGCCTTCAATAATAGCATCTGAGGTAGCTACACCTTGTTTGCGTAAATCATTTATAAATTGCGTAATCAAAATTCCATGTTTACTAATCATACCAATTAATGTAACTAACCCAATCTGGGAGTAAATACTCAAAGTTCCACCGGCTAACTTTAATGACAACAATCCCCCCACGATGCTCAAAGGAACAGCTAATAAAATAATCAAGGGATCAATAAAACTCCCAAATTGAGCCGACAACATCAAATAAATCAAAATAAATGACATAATAACAATGCCAACAATTCTTTGGGATGATTCTAAAAATTGCGCTGCTTTTCCTGAAAAGGCAGCATGTACGTTTGAGATTAATACTGTAAGCAAATGAGCTTTAATATAATTAATTACCTGATTTTCGGAATATCCTGGCGAAAGACGAGCAGAAATAGTTCCCGAACGAAAACGATCATAATGCATGAAATTCCCCTGTCCCACAGTTGGAGTCAAATTAATTAAACTTGAGACGGGAATCATATTTTCTTTATTACCAGATGAGGGGGCCGCACTGCTTCGCACATACAGCTTTCTAAGTGCATTAAAATTGGATAGATCATCCTTTTGCATTTGAACGATAACTTCATAGCTCTTATTACCTGCTTGAACATCGGTCCAATGATTCCCACTCATCATCGCGCTTACCGTATCCGCAATATCTTGAATGTTTACACCCAGTACCGCCGCTAGATCACGTTTGATAGTAATGGCATATTGCTGAGTATCATATTTCAAATTGGTATGGACATTCATTACTCCAGGGTATTGCTTTAAAATTTTAACCATCTTATTAATCGGGTCGAGTAAATCCATGTAATCCCCACCTGTCATAAAATTTAAATTGATATCATTTCCTTCCAATCCATAATTAACAATATCTGGAATATAAGCCGTTGCATCGATTCCCGGTATTACTCCTAATTTTGGATTTAAGTCGGCGATCACTTCCTCAGTAGTTTCTTTTCGCTCACCCCACGGTTTTAAGGTAACGCGAATATTTACGCTGCTAGTGGATACTTGACTAATAACACTGGCAACAGCAGGGTTCTGCTTAATAATATGTTCAATCTGTTCAGCATATTGATCGGTATAATTTAAACTAGCACCGGAAGGTGAAGTCACACTTACCTGAATTAAACCAATATCTTCTTTTGGTATTAATTCCGAAGGTAAGCTAATAAAAAGCAGATAACCTAGGCCTGCAATAAATATCAAAGCAATGACAAAGAATCGACGCTTGCTTAAAGCAAATTTCAAGAGACGTTGGTAATGATTTGCCAGTTGAAAAAATAAGCGATCAATGATTACGACTAATCGACTATCGTGAGTATGCACCAATAATATTCTCGAGCACATCATTGGTGATAAGGTCAATGCAACAAAGGCTGAAATAATTACCGCAGCGGCCAACGTAAATGCAAATTCTTTAAATAACTCTGCCGTAAATCCCTGAACAAACCCAATGGGTGCATATACAGCCACCAATGTGAGAGCCATTGCAATAACAGGGAAAGTAATTTCACGGCTCCCTTTAATCGCTGATTGCATTGGTGTCATTCCCTCTTCTATGTGACGATGAATATTTTCCAACATCACAATAGCGTCATCTACCACCAAACCAATGGCCAATACAATACCAAGCAATGACATGGTATTTATGGTGAAACCTAATAATGCAATAAAAGCAAACACCGCAATTAAACTAACGGGAATAGTTATAATCGGAATACTTGCCGCCCTTGCCGAACCCAAAAATAAAAATACGACGAGAATAACTAAAATAACCGCTTCACCCATCGTATAAAACGTTTCTTCTATTGAAGATTTTAAAAACGTAGAGGCATCATAATTCACGCTTGCTTGCATTCCCAGCGGTAAACTCTCCTTAATCTGGATCATGGCTTGTTTTACTTCATGAGCCACTATAATTGGGTTGGCTTCTTGCAAGGGTTCAATTAAGACTTCAATACCATTTTGACCATTAATTCGCATAGGTGCTTGATATAAACTACGATAGCCTAGCTCCACATGGCCAATATCGTTTAAGCGAACCGTACCGCCATCGGTGTGTTTAATTATTATATTGCCGAAAGCAGCCGCATTTTTTAATTGAGTATGCGACACAATGCTGAAATCTCGTTTAGCTTCTTGGATGGAGCCGGCAGGAAAATAGATATTATTGGCGGTCAGCGCATTTTTGACATCAGTCACAGTCACTTGATGAGCAACCATTTTTGAAGCATCCAACCATATACGCATGGCATAATCGCTTGCGCCTAAAATATCAACCTCGCCCATACCGGGCAATTGCCGCAAAGCAGGTTGAACCGTGCGTTCTACATAATCTCGAATATCAGCGGATGATTTTTGAGGATCAATAAACCCCACTCCTAAAACTGGACTCCCTTTAGTTCCTACCGTGATGGTCGAGGGATTAGCATCGGGAGGCAATTTATCGCGAATACCAAATACTTTATCTCTAACGGCGTTCGCTTCTTCTTCAAAGTTGCCTCCCAGACGAAATAAAACAGTCACATAACTACTACCCGAATAACTTGTTGAATTAATAGCAGCCACATGATCAACGCCCAATAGCGCATTCTCAATTTGAGTCGTAACCTGGCTCTCCATCAACTCAGCACTTGCACCTTCATAAAAAGTAGCCACTGTCACTGTCGGTAGTTGTAATTTAGGAAAAAAACGCAGTTCAAGACGTTGGAATGAAATAATTCCCAAAAAAACTAAAATTAAGCTTAAAACAATGGCCAAGACAGGCTGACTAATGCAAATTTCAGACAATTTCATTTCAAAACTGTTACTACTCAAATTACTTGGTAAATTACGCCTCTTGCTTCATGACTCTCACGACACTTCCATCGTCTAATTTTTGCTGTCCTGCCACTACTATGGTATCTCCAATTTTCAAACCACTTAACACTTGTGCCTGATTATCCAACCGGGCACCGATTTTGATATATATCTGCCCTACTTTATCGCCCATCACCTTATAAACATAATATCCCTTTACGTCGGCTTGAATAGCTTCTTCTGGAACCACGGCTGTATTTTTAGAAACCGAAATTTGATGAGAAACATGCACAAACATACCCGGTAACAATAATTTCATATCATTGGGGACTAATGCTTGGATAGAGATTGAATGTGTATCGGAATTAACTGTTGGTGAAATGAAACTCACTGTGCCATAAAAAACTTTTTTAGGATAAGTGCTGCTAGTGATAGTAACCAGCTGATCTAACTTCAATTCAGGCAAAAAACTTTCGGGCAATTGATAGTCCGCTCGTAACTGGGAGGTGTTTATTAAAGTAACTAAGGGATCTCCAGCTTTAACGTAATCTCCTATTTGGACATGAAAAACACCCAATACGCCAGAAAACGGTGCGGTTGTAATCTTTTGATTTAAGGTAGCTAACTTACTTTTTACCGCCGCTTCCTTACTTTCCATATCTGCTTTCAAGGTAGCTAATTCCTGTTGAGAAATCGCCTGATTTAACAATAGCTTGGAACGCTCATATTTGGTGCGAGCTAATTTCATGGCAGTTACCGCTGACTGATAATCGGCTTGTGCTTGCACATTATCGAGCTCCACAATAGGCATTCCTTGATCCACTTCTTGACCGCTTTTAAAATGAATTCCTGCTATTCGTCCGTCCGATTCGGCGCTAATTATGACGACTCGCACCCCAGACAAACTGCCTAACGCACTAACAGCATTGGGAATATTGGCCGTTTTGACTTGAGTCACATCCACGAAAACAGGCTGTGGCCCTACAGGCACGGGCTTAGCAGCTCGAGCCCACATAGAGCTGAACAAGAAATAAATGCCAACAATGAAGACAAGACTCAAGAAGAAGCCAGATTTCCAGTATTTATACATGAACAATGCTCATTTCACTGTCGCGACATCGAGTCGCTGAGTATAATTGGATTTACGTCTCACTTCCATTTCCTTATCTGGGTTCTAACACCCAACATTAGACCGAAATTCAATGAACCAAGGAGGCTACGAAGAATCAAAATCATATCACGTTTTTAATCTTTTTAAGGTTATTGAAGTATATTGCTCAATCTCATTTTCTTAGATACAAGAAAATATAAGGAGTAAAAATTCATGGCAAAACTCAAATTAATTCCTCGTTTCTCTAATCAACAAGCAAAAAAGAAATACCTTGAAAAAGTAAAAACCAATTTATTAGAAGGGACTAATCAAATTGTTGCAGAGTTACCTACCCCGTACCCACCAAAATCTACAGGAATAGAGAGCAAATGGTATGACTTTGGTTCGAGATCGAAAATTGCTCTTGCGAATAGCAAAAAAC
Organism: Candidatus Coxiella mudrowiae; assembly: GCA_001077715.1. Lineage (GTDB taxonomy): Bacteria > Pseudomonadota > Gammaproteobacteria > Coxiellales > Coxiellaceae > Coxiella > Coxiella mudrowiae. The sequence goes on from CP011126.1 coordinate 1,191,118, forward strand.
AAGGAATTGATGTGGGCGCTGATAAGACAAATAATGGGTAACAAGTCCCTCTGATATGTATCGATTACTTAATCAATATGGCAAAAAAACTTATTCCTCTTTTTAACATACATCTCTTTTTAACACTAACACACATATTTAGAAATAGTTTTTAAAGATAACCAAAAAAATACTGCTACAAAGAGTAATAACTCTACTCCTTTTTCACCATTAAATCAAAGCCTAAATCCTTTATTTTTAGAATTTATTAATACCCAGGTCCTGAATTTACAAAATGCCATAGAAACCCAAGTAGAAAACGAAATGCATCATAATGAACTTAGGGAAGAAGAAACAACTGAAAACGATATGAGTTATGAAGAACTTATGTGCAATCTCGTCGCTGATGAACAATTAAAAAAAGCGGCTAAAGAAAATACCCAAGCATCTTCTTGTCATCCTTATGCCTTATTAGAATTAACAACTGAAGCCACTGCAGAAGAAATCGCTGCCACTTCATTAGCATTGTTCGCAGAGGCAGCGCCCGCTGAGAACGAAGAGCTAAGCCATACATTTTATTTTGCGAACGTGCTGCAGCGCTCAGTGCAATCGCAGTCGCTCTTAAAGAAGGGATCAAACCCGGAGAAGAATTAATATCTCACCTCTCAGCAAGAAATAAATGCTGGACATCAGATCCGCACAGTATTAGAAAGATGAAGTTCATTTCTTTTAAATAGTACCTGATTCTTCACAGAATTGAATTTTACGTATTATCTTTTTTCTAGACTCAGCCGGATAGTAAGATTCGATAAAAATTTCATTTCTATTTTTTTTCGGAGTGCAAATGGAGCTCAAATTTCCTACAAATCATTTCAACTACAATACAAATTTCTAGAAAAGCAAAATTCCTTGACAAACAACTGAGCCTGCCTCCCCAAAAGGAGAGATATAAGCATATTGGCAATCTTGCTCCCATCGCCTTTCTAAAAAGCGTTGAGGATAAAATTGCTTGGGATTACTCCGGAACTTAGGATGACAATATAATATTATAAATAGACTTTAATGATCAAAAGAGTCGTCTGGTTGAATGAGATATTCTCTAATTTCATCTTTAGGAATGGCCTGTCGCAAAATATAAACAACAGGTGTATATTATATAATCGCAATATTTCTAAAACCACTGCTTGAGTATAAGTTAGTTTTTCAAAATCCGCATAATTTACGAAGGAGATTATAACAGACTGACGCCACTTCTTCAGAAATTTTCTGAAGAGTGTTCGGATTTTGAGATAATAAAACCAGAATCCAAGAAAGAGCAGCTGCACTGTTAAAACACCCAACCATATTATAAAACATTACATGATTTCGAACTAAGACAAACTTTGAAGAATCCTCGTTAGTAATAGAATATGAATGTAGTAGAGTTCCTAATAAATTATCATAATCTCTATGACGATATAACCTCTCAAGAATTACCCTATTAGCAGAAGCTCGTGCAAATTTAATATCATATCGATATTGAAATTTTTTCTTAGTGGGTAAAATCCATGGCAGCTGTGTGATAGCCATATTTTTATCTCTAATCATATTTAAAATTTTAGGAATACGTTTTACCAATGTTTCAATATTGATATCAATATCATGGAAAAGAGTATCTTTTACAATATTTAAAACTAGCCGGTCCATTTCCTCATCAAAAAAAATAATATTCGATCTGCCAATCAAGCTTTTCCCTCAATTAATTAAAATTGTTTTACATTTACCAGAAATTGTTTCGACATACTGATTAAAATAAACTTTGCTATCAAAAAGTTTTTTTTCGAGTCCTCGGATCTTTTTCTATTAAGGGACGTTATTCATTGTTAACAAATTATCCTTATCTATAAAAGGTTCTAATTTTACTAAATAAGGATTCTTTCGACAATTATTCTGATTATTTATTAAGATATGCTAAATAAAGTCAGGATTATAAACATAATAATGATTGTCTCAATGATAATATTTATAAAAAATATCTCTATATTTATCGTATAATTTTTTAAAATAAGTTAAATAATCATTTCGAAAGTGTAACAAGAAGAGTAATGTCGGATCCTTAACCGTAGGAGCAGAAGCCATATTTTTTCTTTTACATAAATTAAATTACCAACGGAAGAGGTTCTCCCGAGTATGTAAACTCTTCAATATAAACTTTATCAAAGGATACCCTCGCTTTCTCTAGCATCGATTTAACCGCATTCTCGTACGATTTGGGACCACAGATAAAAATATTAGCCTTGGGATGTTGTATAATTAATACTTGAACATTCAATTCGCTAATATGCCCTTGTTGTCTAGTAATTCTTAAAAAGATTTAGATTTAGTCATAATTTTTTGTCCATTTCTTTAATTCCTCCCGAAAAAATAAATTAATAGACTACGATATGGATTAATCAATATGTAATCTTCGTTCACCTTGACTTTTAATTAATTTACGATCAAAGGCAATGGTGGGCGTAACCACCATTGCCATCCATAAAATAAAGAGCCAGATCTTTTTTTTTCAGCCTGAAAGATTAAAGAACCTTGAGGTTCGAAAATTCGTAAAACTGTTTTAATTTCGGCGTGCGAAAAAAGCTAAGGAGAAAAAATTTCAAATTTTTCATGTTTCACTGTAATCTCATAAAAATCTTTATTTTCTGAGACAGAAATTAATGTATAAGGACGTGTAATCATAAGCCCGTTAATATTGGCTTCTAAAACTACAAGTTGTCCCTCATCAAAAGAACGAATTTTCTGCTCAATGGGTTATAATTTGTAATTTTTAATCTCTTCATTATGCTCTTCATTATGTTTTATGACATTGATAATTTTAACATACGTCCAACTCTCCTAACCCAATAACTTTTTAATTTTAGGATGACAACTGCTGCATACAGTCCCTGATACGGTTTTTTGAAATCGCATCTAAAGTAATTACTCTCTGTGTGATCACATCTTGTAATAACTTGATACTTCATTTGCATACATTCACACAATATATCACTCTGCACGAGAGACACATCAGTCGCATTCAACTGATCCGTTTTACAAAAATGCTGTAGCTCATCTGAAGTAAACGAAGACATTTCATATACCAATTGAAAAACTTGGTCAAGATCATCCCACTGGCCCACACTCACTAACTTATTATCGGCTAATTCAATCTCACTCCATTGGCTTTCTGTCCCTTGGAATGATTCTTTACGGGATTTCCTTAATTCCCAAATAATAAATCGTAAAAATATCGGAACCAATCACTCGAGAGGCTATAATGATCTCATCGTTTAGTTTTCGAATGGTTATGGTGATCGTGAGGTGCTCTAAAAAACTGCTGATATTAAGCTACTAAACCAACAGATAGAACTTCATACAAACTAGTCTGAGAATTAATAAGATTTTTTTTAAATTAGTCTTTTTGATAAAATTTAGAAAATATTTTTGCATCAATAACTGCCACTGTCACATCTGTTGCAGAAATAGCTGTTCCTAAACGTGAGGTTTTTTTCAATCAGACCTAACTCACCAAAAAAATTACCCAGGATTAATTAATAGTCTCGATATTACTCGGTCTTCACCCTTAAGAAATTATATTTCTACCGTGCCATTTAACAAATAATAAACTTTGTCGGATTTATCTCCCTCTCTAAAAAAGACTTCTCTCTTTGAAAAATGCTGGATGCGCTTAAAAATCGACATTGCTAATTTTTTGTGTGCCTTCCTTCCTCTTGAAGTTGCTTAGTAAATTTAAATATTAATTGTTGCTGCCCCTGTTCTTTTAATAATTCCTTTAATTTTTAATTGGTTTTGAGAAACTGTTTGAAAAACAGAATGTGAAATAGTAAAAGTTTTCACTACTTTATTTAAAGCTCTAGCACTGACATTGCGCCTAATTGGTTTTTCTGTCAATAAAGCCTGCTCTCCAAAATAATCACCCACTTCGATACAAGCCAGCACTATTTCATTTCCTTTCTTAATCATAGGTGAAAATCCGCACTGCCCTAGAAATGATTATATGATTTGATCTCCCAAGTCACCTTCCTTTAGAGCTTATTTTCCGTAATAGCAGTTTTAAGATCCTCAGCTATAACAATTCTTGTCAACAATGATGATTATAAATTCAAAACGAACACTTCATTCAAAACGAACACTTCCGCATCTTCTCTCTGACCATTTTGTGCAGGATAATAATTTTACCGAATTCTAATTTTAATGGCCCTCATTTTTTTATAAAAATCAATAGCCACTTCATTACTAACTTTGCACTTCTAATAAAATACGAGTAGCTAAAACGTTCTCTAGTAAAATCAATCGCTTGAATCAACAAACATTCAGCAAACTTTCTTCTTTGATGTTGAGGTTTTACAGCAATATTCATCAATTGGCATTAATTGGGATTCGGCGTGTTGTAATAATATTACAATGAAACCAACGATTTGATTATCGTATCCCCAAACCCACTCGAAATACTGATCTTTACAAACAATCACGAATTTTTTTCAGACGAAGGATATGGCATACTGATTTTTGCGATTTCAACGAGATCCGTAATATATTGCTCCGTGAGAGAATGGATTTTCATTCTCTCATCAACTTTATGGCTGTTTTTAAGTCGCTCCATGTTTGAACTTTTAACGCTGTATTTTGCAACAAATCTGCTGGAGAATAGCTTCTAATTATTTGCGATTGCTTCGCGGAATTAATTAAATAGGCGACCCGAGAACCTAATAAAATGACACATTCCACTAATTCACTAGACTCCCAGGGACCCGTTTGAAGACCACCTCTAACTTGCTTTTTCGTAGCTTTTGCAATTTTTTCTACTAATTGAGCCTCTGCCTCATTTAGCAATACCGCATCAGCCAGCAAAACACCAACTTGGTGATTCTGAGAGTCCAATAAATCATACCTGTAGTATTCAAATAAAACCGACGTTCGAAAACGCCAGACATCAATACCCATCAACGGCAAATAATGTCTCACGACTTAATTTTACTCATCCACTTTATATCAATACCTTATCCTACCATAAGAGGATTAAATTCGCCTCCTCTTAGTGAAATTCTTAGAGTAACACTCAAAGTATGAAGATTCTGACCACGGGAGCTTCATTTATCAAAGTCACCTCTTATGCTAAGATAACCCAGCATTATGATAAAGAAGATCATTAAAGTTGTTTTGCCTTTTTCACTCATTGCCATTCTGCTTATCAGCGGTTATTTTTACTGGCGCCATGAAAAGCGTTATCCCAGTACGGACGATGCCTACATTCAGGGAAATGTAATTAATATCGCTCCTAAAATCAGTGGCACTATTGCTAAGGTGTACGTTCGTAACCACCAGCACGTCCAGAAAAATCAACCTCTCTTTGATATTGATCCAGCTCCATTCACCATCGAGCTTATCAAATCCAGCGCACAGCTCGATGAGACCAAACAGAAAATTCAAGCCGCTGATATGGCTGTACAATCAGCCAAAGCAGTAGTAGCCGAAAGGAAAGCGGAACTTATTCATGCTCGTCTTGTTACCCATCGCATATTGGCTTTAATGAAAAAACAATTTGTTTCCCGCGCAGACGGCGACCTTGCCATTAAAAATTTAGATGTAGCCAAAGCCGCATTAACCGCAGCCAAAAACCAACTGCAAGAATTAATTGAGAAACGGGGAGAAATTGATGATAAAAATGCTCAATTGCGATTAGCCAAGGCAGCCATAAAAAAATCGCGCCTCGATTTAGAATACACCCATGTTGTTGCTCCAGCCGATGGCTTCATAGCTAATTTTAACTTGCGGCGAGGCGATAATGTTAACTCTTATCAAGTTTTATTCGCCTTAATCGAAGATAAAGTTTGGTGGGCCACGGCTAATTTTAAAGAAACGCAACTTGAAAATATTCGATCCGGTCAATCAGCCACCATTAAAATTGATATGTATCCCGATCAAGTTTTTCTTGGGCACGTTGCGAGCATTAGCGAAGATAGTGGAACGAGCTTTTCCTTACTGCCCCCGGAAAATACTAGCGGCAATTGGGTTAAGGTGACTCAACGGTTTCCTGTAAAAATCATTATTACCGATCGAAAACCTAATTATCCTCTCCGCTTAGGAGCAAGCAGCACTGTTACTATTGACACAACTGCCGTTCATTGACACAACTGCCGTTCACTAATTATGAAGACTGCCATACTAATAAATAACAATAATCTCTATTCTCGAAGATGGCTCGTTATCGCAACTATTATGATAGTTGCTATCTTAGAAGTGCTGGATTCTACCATCGTTAATGTCGCTTTACCCTACATAATGCCTTCACTCGGAGCCAATCAAAATCAAATTACGTGGGTATCGACTTCCTATATTGTCTCTTCAGCCATTATGTTGCCTCTAACTGGATTTTTTAGCAGTCGCATCGGTCAAAAACAATTACTTTTAACGAATATCACTGGTTTTATGGTAGCGTCCGTTTTATGTGGAATTGCACAATCCTTATCAGAAATCGTCATTTTCCGAGTTTTCCAAGGACTTTTTGGCGCTTCCCTTATCCCCTTATCTCAATCTATTTTACGAGAAACTTTTCCCCTGGAAGAACAAGGCAAAGCGATGTCTATTTGGGGAATTGGAATTATGGCTGCGCCGGTATGCGGACCCACTTTAGGTGGTTTTATTACAGAACATATGAGTTGGCGGTGGATTTTCTATATTAATCTTCCAGTATGCCTATTAGGCTTAGCATCGACGCTAATGGTAATTCCCGAAACAGAACGTCGTTATCAACGTATCGACTGGTTGGGGCTAATTTTAATGGTCATTGGCGTTGGCGCTTTACAAATTTTTCTCGACAAGGGCAATGAAAATGACTGGCTAAATTCCAATCTAATTTTAATACTCTTGGTAATGGCAATTTTTTGTACGATATATTTTATCATTCGAAGTTTAACCCATTCTTCTCCAGTCGTTAAATTAAAAATTTTTAAAGATCGCAACTTTAGAATTTCCTGCCTGGTGCTTGCTTTATTTTCTGGCTCGTTATTTAGCTTAATTACCTTAGAACCTATCTTATTAGAACGTTTATTTAATTATCCGGCTCTAACCGCAGGATGGACGATGGCACCTTTAGGAATTGCTAGCTCAGTTTCTATGATATTTGTGCCACAATTAATGAAATATATTAACATTAAAATTATTTTAACCACCGGTATAGTATTTTGCATTTACGGTGCCCTTCGATTTACACACATCAATCTAAACTCATCGATTCAGGAATTTTTAGCGAATAATGCCTTCTTAGGTTTTGGTATGGGATTTCTAATGGTACCACTTACTACTTACTCCTTGGCTACTTTACCTAAAAAAGATATTACGGAAGGTGCTGGTTTATATAGCTATTCGCGAATGCTCGGGACATCAATAGGAATTTCTCTCTTAAGCACACTCGTCAGCCGTACCACACAAATTAATTGGAATACTTTCTCAAGTCACATCACCATTTACAATCCTAATCTTCATCAATTGGTTGCCTCCCAACAATTGACTTTTCTACACCCTGTAGAAGTCAACCGCCTCGGTTTGATTGCGCAACAACAAGCAAGTATGCTCGGCTTTTTGGATGGATTCAGAGTCATTGCTATTATCTTTATCTTATTGATACCATTGCTACTCACTTTGAAGACCATTGAATTACGCAGCGATACCAGCGTTGCTTCACATTAGAAAGGTGAAAAAAATGGAATGTACTTTCTGCAAAATTGCTAAAGGTGAACTTGGAGAATTAATTTATGAAGATGATCAGGTAGTAGCTTTTAACGATATTACGCCTCAAGCTCCTACCCATATTCTCATTATTCCACGTCGTCATATTTCTACAATTAATGATACATCCCAAGCAGATGAGCAACTTTTAGGACATGTGATAACCACAGCGATCCAACTCGCTCGGGATAATAACATGGCGGATGCGGGTTATCGTCTCGTACTCAATTGTAACCGGGGCGGAGGACAAGTCGTATACCATATCCATCTTCATCTACTCGGGGGGCGCCAAATGAATTGGCCGCCAGGCTAACTCTATGATCAAATTGCGGTTTCGGCACGCCCTGAAACTCTACAAGACAATCGGAAATCTAGAAAATGACCAATACCACCACAGAAAAACATGTTGAAGCCATTTTAACCAACCTGGGGGAAGATATTCGCCGTGAAGGCTTAAGGGAAACCCCTCACCGCTTTCAGAAAGCCCTGGAATCTCTTACCTCAGGCTACCAAGACAAATTGCATGAGATTGTTAACAACGCCATTTTCGAATCCGATATGGACGAGATAGTTATTGTTAAAAATATTGAGCTTTATTCGTTATGCGAACATCACCTTCTACCTTTTATTGGCAAATGCCACGTAGCTTATTTGCCCAATGGCAAGATCATCGGTCTTTCAAAAATTGCACGTATTGTGGATATGTACGCCAAACGCTTACAAGTCCAAGAAAATCTCACCAAGCAAATTGCAGAATCTATCGCTAAAGTCACGGATGCCAAGGGAGTCGGCGTCATTATTGAGGCAAAACACCTTTGCATGATGATGAGAGGGGTAGAAAAACAAAATTCTGACATGACAACCTCCATGATGCTTGGTACTTTCCGCAAAGATGAGCGAACTCGGGCCGAGTTCTTGAGTTTGATTAGGAATTAGCTGATGGTATACTAACCTCCATCAAGCCGAGGTGGCGGAATTGGCAGACGCGCCGGACTCAAAATCCGGTGGTGACGACACTGTGAGGGTTCAAGTCCCTCCCTCGGTATTTAAATCAAAGTGTTACAACACTTCCCAGTTAACCACTTTACCCACTGTATTTTTGTGTGACTTTTGCGGGAGTGAGCTCGTTCTATTTTTACCACAAAGAATAACAACTAGGCTAAATATAATTTGGCGTTAAGGATGGATAGCCCATTAAAAATGGCGTGAATAGTTACTTATTTAGCGTTTAAGATTTTTTGTTAACAGGAAATCGCCGGCGTATATATACTATATCAAGATTAGGGTACATATTATTTCACATCAGCTTAAGCGAGGTTATTGCCTTGAGAAGAACTACTCTATCAATCTAATTACATAGAAACTTATCATTTTAGTCTAAAGTTGTCTATAGTCCAGGCGCAGATGTTAGAGATGTTAGAGATGTTAGAGATGTTAGAGATGTTAGAGATGTTAGAGATGTTAGAGATGTTAGAGATGTTAGAAAGATCGGTGCATCTACACCTACCGTTGCAGATAAAAAAACAAATGCATTTAAAAGTACCATTCCAGAGGCTAAAAGTTCGACCCCAAAAGCGCTTATTAAAAATAAATCCAAATATCCATACACCCATAAAAAATATCAAGACGTTAGAGGTTTTGGCGAATAGGTAAGGTTCCAGATCAAATAACAGAATGCGCTGAAATTCTCAAAAATTTCGAAGCTTACGAAAAAATAGTGGCTAGAATGCCTCCAGGTCTATTGATGCCCCCACAGGCACTAGGAAAACAAGCCTTGTTAGGGCAGTAGCTGAAGAAGCCGATATATGTTGGTTGTCAAGTACAACGCAATTTAATAATCCATACTTTGGTAACTCTCCGAAAAGAATGTACGTGATGCATTTGAGAGAATGCGAGAAAGAGCGAAAAAAGAATCACGACCAAGTATTACTATTCTATAGATGAAATTGATGCTATAGGCTCACATCTTAACTCTAATGGTGATAGTGGTGCAAATCGTAGAGTATTGAGTGAGTTGCTAATTCAGATGGATGGAGGGTTTAGGAAGAATGAGAATTTTTTTTTAATTGGCGCAACTAATGCTCCTAATATATTTAGACCCTCCATTAAAGCGTCTAAGAAGATTTGATAAAATTATTAAGGTTCCACTTCCTAATCATGAAAACCGAAGAGCTCTTGTAGAGTTTTATCTATCATTTACTTGTTATAATACGAGGAGTATCAATGATGAATTTATGGAAGAATTCGCATCGGATTTAGAAGGTTATAGTTCACAGTACATCAAACATCTTGTCAACAAAGCACAGATTTTTGGAGTAAAAAGTCATGCAACAGCAATAAATAGAAATCAGATTCTAAAAGCTATCAGAAGAAAATCTATCAGAAGATTTAAAGAGCACAATACCAATGCCACTCAAAGCCTACAAGATATCTATGCTCCGAGACGATGAATGGTGATAATGATTTTAAAAAAAATCATATCGACAATACAATCAACATTTAACGTATAATGAACACCTGGTGAAACTGAAACAGTAATAATAAAGAGCCGTATACAACCCACCTAAGAAATAAGAAAACGATCTCAGAACATAAATCACCCACCTTATCTGCTACAAAATGCAACATTCTAATATTAGCAAGTTTAATCATTTTATTATTTTTCCTTTTTTAATAATCTCTTAAAAATTTGGTAGCCATATTGCGTTCACACGGACGTCCGTCCTGAATAAAAATTATTAATTTAGATCAAATTAAAAAGATTTTAACTAAATTTCCTTTCGTAACAGATTGATTGGTTTTACAATTTAGTAAAAAATAGTTCTTTTATTTTTAAAAAATGTGTTCACTATATGGGGAGATCTATGCTATACAATTTATCTTCATTAGATAAGCCAAATAATTGTAAGCCAAATAATTGTGGATATTACCGAAAATCCAATGATAAGAATTTAATTAAAACATTGGAAATTTTAAAAGAGATACTAAACAAAGTTGATGGTAACGCTTGCTTAGTCATTGCGAATAGGTCCGTTAGCGAATAGGTCCGTTATTTATTGGTTCGACGTATACCATGGCTAAGTGTAAACCAACACCTTTTACAGCAGAAGCGCTTGATGGCTTGATTGTCTATTCGATCGACATTAAGGAATAGTACTAATTTATTGAAAAAAATCCTACATTCGCAAAATGCTATAGCACTTTTTTGGAAGATATTATAACATGAATTGAGTCTTCTCTAGGACTCACCTCAAAAACTATATCAAAAATTTTTAGCGAAATATTCAGATTATCTTGACAGAATTCCTCAATGGATGGTCACCACTTATCTGAGTATTACGATGGAAGCCTTGAGTCGCTTGAAAAAGCGGAGTTAAATTAAATAACAGTCTCTCTATTATTTAAAATATGCTTTCGCACCTTCCATAACAATTAAATGAGGATCTGTTAATCTATTTATTATTATACCACGGTGTGGTATCTCACTTTTACAATGAGGACATTTTGGATTTGCTTCCAGAAGAAAATTTCCCTTCACAATTAGAATTAGGAAAAGATTGGACTATATCTTGCAATAAATCCTCAGATATATTATTCTGCATAACCTTTTTAAAATCAGATTTCCTTAAAATTACATTTGAGCAGGTATTACAATAAAAATGTGGGAACGCCTAAGACATCCCGCTATATCTCATAAAATGAAAGTTATAATTACAAAAGGGACATGTTCCTTTATAAGCACATTTACCTTTAGTAATAAAATTTTTAATCGACTTAATAAATTGGAACATATTTTCAACTAATTAGGCCTTAATACACCCCTTCGTACCACTTTCCGGCACATCACGGAAGAGATCAAATGCTTTCACATGCGATTAAATTCAATTGGTAGTTACTGTATTTAATTATTCATAATTACGCAGAAGAAGCAGCACAACCATAATTTACTTTCTTCCTCTTCATCTTCGAGAAAGTTCCCCTTCACGCCCCCAAAGCCCCAGTCCTGCGTTTATCAAAAATTAACGATAGCCGTACTGGATTTCCATTAGAAGCTTCAACCATTCGTGTTAAATATTCTAGGACTTGTAGTTTGTGTCTGATAGATGTTCCAAGAGTTTTTGAACGGTTTTCCCACTGGCTCCCACTCCCACTCCACTACCCACTATTAGGATTTTCATATTTCTCATTTACTTATTAATGCTGGGTTTTCCAATCAAGAAGAGAATAGGCAATCCGAAAGCGAAGAGCTCTTTAATCCGAACACCTTCCTTCGATCAACCCTGAAAACCCTTCTTTCGATGCAAGCATAACAAGCATTTTCCAGTCAGTAAAGCAAAAGCCGTCATTTGAAGAGGAACTAAGAAGAGACGAGTTAAGGAAAGCGGCAGCAAGTATGGTTTAGTGCGCTTTAAAAAAATCCTCCTTAAAGGAAGCTTTCTTTTAAGAGGTAAGCAAACTAAGAGATCTTGGATGTCGTTAAATCAATAGATATAATAGACGAAACGTGAAGCCTATGGTTGGCGGAATGAAAGCCCAAAAAGAAATAGATAAAATAGATAAAATAGATAAAATAGATAAAATAGATAAAATAGATAAAATAGATAAAATAGATAAAATTGTTAGCGCCTTTACTAAAATTCCTGAACATATTTTCTGGCAATTTCCTGGCTATTTAATCGTAAAAGATAGCAAGAGCTAATCATTTCCTCAAAAAAAACTTTTTGGAACTATGGGATTTTAATTCGATCGATGAAATTATTGGTATATATGATGACGATTTAAAATGTGAAGCTTCTCTATTTTCTGAAAATTTCAGGCAACAAGATAAGAAAGCGAGAGAAAAAATTAAAAATTCTAGATATCTACCGCTATGCAGATGGAAATATTTGGACTCTGGTTGCTGATAAAAAAGTCATATTCGATAAAAATAAGAATTTTATTTGAGTAATAAGTCAAGTATCGCTACTCAATAAATATTTAATGAAACGTGCCTCGCTAATTCTAGAAAACAGTTTAACAAAAGAAGCAGGAAACAGTTATTTACTAAATCAACCAATTTCTTCTTTAAATTTATCTCCACGCAAAAACGAATGTCTTTATTATTTATTGTGAAGAAAATAGCTAAACAGGGGGATGCTTTACTCGGATTATCTCCCAGAACGCTGTAGAATCATAATAACACTCTTAAATGTAAATTTAACTGTCAAAGTAAATTTAAACTAATTGAAAAGGCTATTTTCATTAGCTAAAAGCCATTGTGACGGGCGCCCGATTTGACAACCATTCCAATTCCACGCTGTTTTCGATTACTTTCTCATCTACCAAGCTTTGATAAGCTTTAGATACTATGAGGGGATTGATTCGATATTCCGTGCTGATTTTTCTAATCGATGGAATCACTCCCCTTCGGGATAGCTTCCATCTACAATCGCTTCAATAATTTTCTCTTTAAGCTGTTTATAAATGGGTTGTTTGTCTTTCCAGTGCATCGTCTCGCCTTCGCTTTGCTCTAGTGCCTCTGGCACGATGATCCACATCAAAATATAAGCGATAATTACAAAGCTTACCGAAAATAAAATCACTAAAATATCAATAAAATAAAGAACCATCCGCATGATTATTCGATCAACGTTGAAACATTCACCCCCACACACTCCAGTAATCTTACGGTTGGTACAGGAACGATATAAGCATTTAATTGTATAGCGCTTACAAGCTAAATAAAAATACTTTTCGAGTAAATCCGAAAATATTTCCTGATAAACCCCACATCTGTAATCCAAAGGTGAAATCATATTTTTTTACCTCCGCGCATTTGGCCGATAATATTGATAACATGCTCGCCCCCGTTCGGCGAAATATTCTGCAAGCCATTCTTTGAATAAATCTTTAACTTCATAGGGGGCAGATGAACCAGAGTGTAGTTCGCATGCTTTGCTCCCGCTCCACTCGCTGCTTTTTTAGGATATTCTCTAATTCCTTATCATTAATCATAGGTATCATCAGAGCTGCTATCACACGAACAGGAATACCTACTGTCGTTAAATGTGAAACAGCTGGTAATGAAGCTTTAGGTGTGGAAGCTCGAGGTTCTAATATTTATTTTAATTCATTGGAAAGTGAAGTAACACTTACCCCTACTGTTGTTAATCGCCGTTTTACCATGGCTGTTAAAAGATCGATATCCCGCTCGATCATTGAATTTTTAGTAATAATACTCACTGGGTGATTATAGGCATTCAAGACTTCTAAAATACTACGAGTTACTTTTAAGTTTCTCTCTACCGGCTGATAAGGATCAGTATTAGCGCCTAATATAAGGGATTTACAGATATAACTGGGCTTGTTAATTTCTCTTGTATGTAATTGCGCCGCGTTAACTTTATAAAAGATTTTCGTTTCGAAATCGAGTTCTGCCGACATGTTCATATAAGCATGACTGGGTCTCGCGTAATAATAAATACAGCCATACTCACAACCCCGATACGGATTAATCGATTATTCAAAACCAATATCTGGAGAATCGTTACGGGTAATAACCGTTTTGGCATTATCTTTAAAGAGCGTCGTTTCTAATGGAGACAACGATTCGTCTTCTGCGTTACTGTCGCAACCATCATCAAACTTCTCATATTTTTCTTTCTCAAACTGCTCTTCCGGATTACTAATAGCACCTCTGTTTTTGGTAATCATGATATTCCTCAACATGAGTAAAGCCTGAGAGTACTCAGAAAAAACTTAGACTGATCATTTCACAAATGAATATTAACTTTCTTGCGACAGATAAGAGAGATTTTATGCCTCATGTAGAAACTGTTGGAATTTTTTTTAAAATGATCCGACACTGCTTGCTTTCTGCATATTTGTATTTGCTATAAACGAGCCTCACCGGGATTCCCAAGACAGTTAGTATTTGAACCAACAAACCCACCCCACGCTTCCATGCAGGATCTCGATGAAGAGATTTGTTTCCATGAAGAGATTTGTTTCCATCTTTACAATGATTCAATCTTTGTTGATACATGCTCATAACGTCCCTGGCCTGCGTTCGTTGATAGAACAGTGATTTTTTTCGAAAAAATGTATTGTAAGAATGCCTTGTAATTCTTGAACCAAGGATTTTTTCGTAACATGACCTCTTTTTCTTCTGATATTTTGTGTGTTTTACAGGACCCAGAGGCTTCATTTTTTTAATTTCCTGATTCAAAATTTTTATATATTCTTTATTTTCTTGATCTAATTTTTTTATGAGGACAAATAGGGGATCTGAATCTTTAATAGCTTCTTGAGCTTTCTAGATTTTTTGATACTTTTCGGAATTCTTATACTTCTGAAGTAGTATTGCTTCCTTTTTTATGACCGTCAGTCACGTCCATCCAAGAGGTACCATCAAGTTTCTAGGTCTCTTCATTACAAGGATGAATCATTCTATAAATTTCTTCATTGCTTTTTTTGATCTTCACCAACGGCCTTGACCGCTATCATCCAAGAAGCAAACCCAATCATGAAGTTCATTCCGCTCTGGATGTCAAAGAGCTCCCAAACCACAGTATTTCAAGAATCATCCTTGCTTGCTTTTGATGCATTTAAACAACTATTCAAAAATTTCTCTTCAAAAATAATTTCTACTACTCTTAGCTACAATGGACATCATAAAAAAACCGTTTTCCGTTTCCCTTTAATTTACCAATTATTTATTTCTCAAATTTAGTGCGTAACAGGTCCTGCTACTTCTCAAAAGACTTCATTTCAGCTACTGAAGATAATTCTACAGAAGAGGATTCAGCTCTATTTTTCGTCCACAGTTGCTTAGTTTTTTCATAAGCTATATTTTTAAATATTCATAACGTGTGTAAACTTCAGAAAACGCCAGCATCAATTTGGTCAAGATTTTGTTGGATCAAAAATTCTAAAATTTCAGGAATACTTCGCATAACCATCCCACACTGTTAACGATTCTTACTTTAAATTTAAAGAGTAACATACTAATGTTAATAAAATCTTAACCCCTGGAAGTTTTTAATTCTGAAATTCAAAAAAAATACTTAAAAATTAGATTCTTATATAATATACGACGGATAAAATAAAGACATAGAAAAACAATGTCAGGCCGCTTTCAATAGCAACGAGGTGATTATATTTACCGAGGGTACCGAGGGTATAGTTTTAGCACAATAAACAAGTCCTAAGAGAAAACCGACAACAACGGCAATCACAAACCGAGTAAAGAAGGAAGTCTTACCCAAAATACCTCTTCCTAAGAGACGTTCTGGCGTATTCTGGACCGTCGGCATTGTACCCAGGTGATAAAGACTCAAGACTATGGCAACAATACTCGTCAACAGTAATTCCTAAGTCCAGGTGGGCATAGATAGCTCCCAGATTAGGGGGCCAGGTGGCAAGTACACCAAACTCGATATAAATTAATAAAAGAAAAAGAGCGGCGACGATGATCATAAAAGGTGCACATAGTACCAGATTGACCAAGGCTAAAGCACAAACCGACTCAATCACCAATTCCACAGGCATCATAATGTCTGCTTTGGCTCCAATAAAGACAATGAAGTTTAAGAACCATCCAGGGGTATGACTGTATTCTGAATAGATATCCACTAACTGTCGGTAGCCCGTTATGCTAAACCAATGCAAAAATTTATCTTCAAACACCTGAAACACTAACATTGCACCAATGATAATAGTCAATAAATTGAGCTAGGGAAAATCTAAGAGCCGTGCGTAGAAAGGATGATTGCGACGAAAAATGACCCCGGAACTTCGCTTTTGATGGGAAAAGTGCCGCTTATTGAGAAACAAACTAGCCAGGGTAAGAATAATAAACTCAATCAAAGTTTCCAAACCTACAAAATTGGAAAATTGATTCACGTTGTTAGATAAGTAATTAACATACTAAAGTAAAATACCCGATAAAAAAATAAGAAAAAGATTCGCCCAAAGTTGATCATTTTGAAATACCTTAGCTCCCCAAAATCCTGAATATTTTTTTCGCTTCAATAAAGCATGAACAAGTAACGTCGCTAAATAAAATACACGCCGTATAGAGAAACGGCAAAAGATATTCAAATAACCATGTGCCAAGAACATCCAAGTGTGCTAAAAAATAATAAAAAAGAAATATTATCGTGGTGCTAACTAAAACAACCATTCGCATAAGAAAGTAAGATTAATAATATGGCAGTAACAAAAAAGAGAAGAGCTATTAAATGGCGCCAATATCCATCTGTAACAATTTACAAATAATAAAAGTTCTTAACAAAGAAGCTAATGTATTGTAACTAAACAGAAAAAGCAGCCTTTGATGTGCATCCCGCTTTCAGAAAAAACCCGCCGCTAATAATTCAAAAAATTCATTTAATAAAACAACACTAATTACTAAATTAAGAAAATCTATCCAGCTAATTGTGCTAAGATAATTTCTGAGACGAGGCCCTAATAGCTTTGCTCTAATGGTTTTTTCTAAAATTTTGCTTTCGTAAATATCATTATACCTCCCTTCTATCCAGAAAATCAAAAAAATTAAGCCTTGTCGATAGAAACTAAGCTATACTGAGCAGCTAAACGAATAAAACCAATACCATTTTTAACTCAAATTTCCTATGCATTCTATAACGAAAGGCATTTACGGTCTTCGAGGTGATAAATAATTTGGTGGCAATTTCTTTCACTTTTATTCCTTTAGCTAAAAGCAACAGAACTTCCATTTCTCATTTTCTGATTTTATCAAAAAGCGAATCCAAATTTTTATCGGCTTTATTTAAAATTAATTGACTCGCTAAGAGGCCCCCCAGGGCTTAGATAACGTTGGCCACTGTGAATAGCCGGAATGGCTCGCTAAATTCACAATAGAATTTCTGGTTTTCGTCATAAAGCCTTTAACTCCAGCCTCTAATAAGCGCATTGGTAAAACGTCACTCTCCATAGCCGTAATTACCAAAACTTTTATATCGGGATTGCGATGGAGAATCTTTCGAGCTACTTCCAGCCCATTTATATCCGGCAATTGAAAATCCAAGATCACAATATTTGGCTCATTTTCGCGTATTAGATTTAGCCCTTCTTCACCGATGCTAGCTTCACCAACAATAGATACACCTTTAACATTGTCCAACATCAAACGAATACCCTGACGAACCGTCACGTGATTTTCAACTAAAAGTACATTAATCATCACTAGCTTCTTAACTTTGGCGGATTTACCCACTTGGGTAATTTATCAAATATTACCAGATTAATTTTAAAACAAAAGGGATAGTGCCTAATAAGTGTAATTATTTCATTATATTTAAAATTTACCTGGTTAGAGGTATGCTATATTTTGATTAATGAGCAAGATTTACTAGGAGGAAAACTATACAAGTTAAGGAAGTTATGTCTAAGAAACCAGCTTATCTATCACCTACCAGTACAGTAGCCCCTACCAGTAGCATAAAGGAAGCAGCTAAAAAAAATGGCGGAATTAGATTGCAGCTTTATTCCAGTAAGAGAAAACGATCGTTTAATTGGCACCATTACTGATAGAGATATTGTTGTACATTTCATTGCAAAAGGAAAAAATCCCGATCAGACCTCTATTCACGATGTGATAAGTCAAAGCATCGAATATTGCTTTGAAAGTAATGATTTGGATGAAGCTGTAAAGCATATGGAAGAAAAACAAATCTATCGCTTAGTAGTACTCAATGACCAAAAAAGACTGACAGGAATCCTTTCCTTAGGCGACATTGCAAGACAGTCAAAAGATACAGAGCTAAATGGAGAAGCTGTCGAGAGAATCTTGGAAGACGAAAATCGTATCCACTAAGCCTCTTTTTAATTCTCGAATCTACGCCGCTTTCCTCATTGATAAATACCTAAAGCGGCGTTATTCTATTGGATTTTTTTAAAGTTGGCTCTCCACTATAAGTGCAAAACCCTACATCACTTTATAGTTACCTTGAGAGGCTGTTGTTTTGGATTTTAATTAAGCATAGGTCATTTAGCTAATGAATATCACATTATTGATAATTTTTTTATTATAGTAGGTCTAGGGGCAGGTCTCGTATATGGGCTTTTTGGTGGTGAGATCCGGCTTAATTCTGATGCCAGGCTTCTATTATGTGTTAGATTATTTTGTTCTTGCTCACACAATTATAAAATTCAAATAGCTATCGCAACCACCGCTGCCATAAGCGCTCTGCTTGGGATATCGGCTACTCGAGTCTAATGGCGAAATCAATACATTGACTTTTTTTGCTTTTAAAAAAAATCGCATCCGATTTATTAATTAGGCACTCTTTTAGAAGTTGTTTTGTTAAACATAATCTCTAATACCTTATTAAAGGGCTTATTTGGGGCAGTGGTAATACTCGTTGTTCTTTGGCTAGGCTTCTACTATCAAGAACGGGATAAACACGTTTGGTCACTATCCTCTTTTAAAAATTGAATTCTATCTACTATTATAAGTTTGTTATTATTTTTGCTCGGAATTTCGGTATTTACAGTTCCTTACCTGCATAAATGCGGATTAGATCTTAGACGAGCTATTGGATGTACCACTTTAACAAGCACTATATTTTCGGCAGTAGCTGCTATTTTGTTAATGATAACAGGATTATTCAAAATTGGTCTTTCAGGAGAGGAGACCACGTTAGATTTGTCAATTTACCCTTGCTTGGAATTGCTGTAATTCTAAGCGCTTTAGCGGGATATTTTTGTTCAAAATTAAGTATAAAATTTCCCAGATCACAATTAAAATACGTATACGTTGCCTTGATTAAAATTGTGACATTTTTAATGCTCTGATAAATGCTCCTTAGAGTCGAGCTTACTCAGCCATTTTTCCAGTTCATATAGTACTCCGACTAAATGCTCTAAACAAAATTCAAAAGCATGAACATTAATAATTCGATAAGTTCCCCCTGTAGATTGAAAGAGAAGCCGTATTACTTTATCAATTACCGCATGAATTTCTTCTTTAGGAAGCAAAGTAATTTTGGGTGTTTGTTTCGACGAAAGGGCACTTAAAAAATCAAATAAATCTAATATTCGGCGATGAAGCTCAAAAAGTTGCTTATTCTGAGAAAAACTTCGGATTTGCGCTGACTCCGCTAGAATAGTTTGGACAAGCATATAGATGCTTCTCAATAATTTTCTTTCGAGCAAAAAAATAGCTTGGTAAATAAAGCGTTTCTTTTTTACTCGAGGATCTTCATTTATTGTCTCTTGCAATAACGTGCTCTGCTTTAAAATCTCATTAATCACATTGTTTTCAATTTTTTCTTGCTCTTTTAAAGAATCGAGGGTCAATTCTTTAGTAACAAAGAATTCAAAAAGTTCCTGGAATTGCTGTAAGGTATTGGTAATACTTACACGAAGGAGCTTTTTGGCATGCCGAGGAAAAACAAATCGGCTAACAACGATAGCAATCAAAATTCCAATGAAAATTTCTAAGGTTCGGTCAACAGCTGTTTTTAATGTAGGTGCTCGGGCATCCAATATCATCACCATCGTCGTGGCACCCAGTAAACCAAATTGAGCTATGTCTGTCGAGCTGGAAGCTAAATAAGCAAAAACTCCTATCAATAAAATTAATAGAAAATGAATGATGTTAGGGTGATCTCCTATGAAAAATAAAGCTACACCCGCTAAAAACGCGCCTATAATTGTTCCTAACAGTCGAAAATAAGACTTTCTTATCGCTCCGCCAATACGAATATTCGTGGCCATAACTACGAAGATGGTAATCAAAATCCATTGAGGCATTGCCAAATGGAATGTTTTTCCGATGAGTATACCGATCAAACAAGCCAACGCGGTTTTAAAACTCCCAACGATGCGCTCTCCAGATAAACGCTTAACCGAATCAGTCAACTTATTGAAAAAAGCGTTCATAATGACTTAATTAGTAAATTAATTATCGATTGTTACACTAATTGCAGTTTTTTAAAGGAGGCTAATCCAGACAATAGAAAGGTGATTAAAATCAAAAGACCTCTAATATTATTTAAATAAATTTTTTCGCTATTGAGAAGATAACCAAAAATCCTAGAAAAAATAGGTTCAAAAGCATAAATTAATACTGCCTTTCTCATAGATACATATCGCTGATACCAAAATTGCAAATAAAATACAAGACAGGTAACAAAAATTAAGAAAAATAGAACGGGTATAACAACAAACCATGAAAAAATTACCCCCATATTTTCATACGAGAAAGTTAGAAGAGACAAAAATAACGAAAAGGCAATTTTATAACTCAAAGCTAAAGTAGTATCTTTTGCCTTTATTTTTTTAGAGAAAGCTTGTAATGCCACAATATAACAGCTGTAAAAAAAGGCACAAGCGAGCGTCCAAAAATCTCCACTAGTCAATGTAAATACATCGGCATCTATTTGGATAAAAATCCCTACCAGGCATAATAATGCAGCCGCAAAGTCAAACCATTGTAGTTTTTTTCTAAGGAAAACTAATGTGAGAAAAGATACCACAACTACACTAAAGTCTGTCAAAAATTCAGAATTTGCTGAACTTACTGTTTCCAATCCTATGGATTGAAAAACATAGGTGGCGCTTTCAAAAAATCCAAGTACTACTGTCCACTTTATCATTGTGAATGACATCTTTTTTCGATAAGCAAGGATAAAAGGTAAAAAAATTAAGCTGGCAATGGCTAATCGCAAAACGATAAAAATGGAAGGCGGTATTACACTTACAGCCTCTTTGATGAGGGGAAAGGTCAATCCCCATAACAAGGTCAGGGAAAAAAGAGCACTATGTACCTGTGCGAATTGATTCATAGCCAGATTTTACCATACAAAACTATCATCTCTTATCCTCATCCTTAATACTTCAACCACGATTTAATTAGATGGAGTATCTAATATTCAAGTTCCACTTTTTCTTTGCCACACAATTGGCTGAGTTGACTCAAAAGCTCTTCGCTAGGCTTAACCTTCCAGGTTTCACCCAACATTAATTCAGCTGATGCAGTTTCGCCTTGGTAAGCAATGGCAATAGGGCATTGTCCTTTCAGATTGCCCTTGACTAACAGAGGCAGCTCCGTGAGCAATCGATTAACTTCTTCCTTTGCTGTGACTCGAATTAACAGTCGTTTGGCCTGTTCTCGCATTTTATCCAGCGTATAAATAAGGTCAGCCACGATTTTTAATCCGCCTGTAAAATCGTCTTTTCCTACCATTCCACGAACAATCAAAATGGTGTTTTTATCTAAATCCCCTGCTACCTGCTGATAAAGCTCGCTAAATAAAGTGACTTCTATGATCCCGGTACGATCTTCAAGCGTAAGAATGGCCATCCGCTTGCCGCTTCGGGTTATTAGATTGCTTATCGCCAATACCATACCAGCAATCACCACTGAGTTTTTTTTCGAAGCAACTAACTGGCCAATGGGAACAGCCCCTATGGTTTTTATTTCCTTCTCACAAGCTTGTAAGGGATGACCAGTTACGTAGAAACCCAAGGTTTCCTTTTCCCCCCGCAACCGCTCGTTATCATTCCATTCGGGTGTATCCTCATAATTTTCGTCCTGTTTTGTATCCGGCTCATTACCAAATAAATCATTTTGGCCCAATTGGGCATTGCGATTTTTTTGCTCGGCTGATTGAAGCGCCTTATCTAATGATTTAATCAAAGAGGCGCGCGAACCCCCAAAAACATCCATTGAACCAGATTTAATTAAAGGTTCCAATACACGCCGATTAACTTTTCGTAAATCTACTCGATGACAAAAGTCAAAAAGCCCTTTGAATTCTCCTTCTTCTTCACGGCAAGCCACAATGTGCAAAACAGCAGCTTCACCAACCCCCTTAATAGCCCCTAAACCGTATTCAATTTGGCCCTTGACGTTGACTGTAAAAGGATATTGTCCACGATTAATAGATGGCGGCAATAATTCTAACCCCATATCGCGACATTCATTAATAAAACTAACAACTTTATCGGTATTATCCATATCCGAAGATAAAACTGCTGCCATAAATTCAGCAGGGTAGAGAGCTTTCAACCAAGCTGTTTGATACGCAATCAGAGCATAAGCCGCTGAATGAGATTTATTAAATCCGTAACCTGAAAATTTCTCCATTAAATCGAAAATTTGGTTCGCTAAATCAGCCTTTAATCCACGAGAGGTGGAACCCTTTATAAAAACTTCGCGTTGTTTAGCCATTTCTTCAGGTTTTTTTTTACCCATCGCATGACGCAAAACATCAGCAGCTCCCAACGAGTAACCTGCCAACACTTGAGCAATTTGCATAACTTGCTCTTGATAAAGAATAACCCCGTAAGTCGATCGTAAAACAGGCTCTAAATCAGGATGAAGATAATGGACACTTTGTTCGCCATGTTTACAAGCAATAAACGTATCTACCATTCCCGATTGCAAAGGCCCCGGACGAAATAAGGCTACTAATGCCATGATATCAGAAAAATTATCAGGTTTTAGGCGACGAATTAAATCCTTCATGCCTCGTGATTCTAATTGAAATACGGCAGTAGTCGCGCAACTTTTTAAAAGTTCATAAGTCTTTTTGTCGTCTAACGGAATAGTACTAATGTCCAACAAAGGTTCATTTTGCGCTTTTCGTTTCGCATTCACACTTTGCACTGCCCATTTGATAATAGTCAACGTACGCAATCCCAGAAAATCGAATTTGACAAGACCGGCCGCTTCTACATCATCTTTATCAAATTGGGTAACTAGATGATCATTATTAGGTTCTGAATAAAGAGGTACAAAATCTGTTAATTTAGTAGGTGCAATTACTACACCTCCTGCATGTTTCCCCGCATTACGCGCGAGTCCTTCTAATTTCATCGCAAGATCAATAAGATTTTTGATTTCGTCGTCTTCTGCGTAACATTTTGCTAATATTCCCTCTTGATCCATGGCTTTTTTTAATGTCATTCCCAGTTCAAAAGGAACAAGTTTCGCGATTTTATCGACATATCCATAGGGCAATCCAAGTACGCGCCCTACATCGCGTAAAACTGCGCGCGCAGCCATGGTGCCATAAGTAATAATTTGTGCTACAGCGTCATGACCATAACATTCTGCTACATAATCAATAACGCGATCTCGCCCTTCCATACAAAAATCAATATCGAAATCGGGCATAGAAACGCGCTCTAAATTTAAAAACCGCTCGAATAACAATTCATGTTCTAAAGGATCCAGTTCCGTGATACCCAACGAATAGGCCACTAAAGATCCTGCTCCTGAACCACGACCGGGACCCACTGGAATATCACTTTTTTTAGCCCAGGCAATAAAATCGGCAACGATTAAAAAATAGCCTGAAAATCCCATTTTTATAATAACATCGATTTCTCTTTCTAATCGTTCTTCATAAATGTTTTTTATTTTTGATTTACCCAGGCGCTCTTCTAAACCGCGTTTTGCTTGTTCATGGAAAAAATCTTCTTCAGTTCGATTATCTGGAACAGGAAATTTAGGTAAAAAAACTTCATCTAAAGAAACTTGAACATTGCAGCGTTTAGCAATTTCCAAGGTATTTTCTAACGCTTCAGGGATGTCAGAAAATAGTATTTTCATTTCCTCCGTGCTTTTCAAATATTGTTGATTACTATAACCGCGAGGACGACTAGGATCATCTAATAGATATCCCTGTTGGATACAAACCCGAGCTTCGTGTGCTTCAAAATCTTCTTGATGTAAAAAGCGGACATCATTGGTCGCTACCACAGGAACGTCGTAAGCCAAAGCTAATGTAACAGCGGAATGGATATATTCCTCTTCTTGATCACGTTGGGTTCGCTGTAATTCTAGATAAAATCGATCGGGAAAATACTTTAACCATCGTGCTAAGCGTTCTTCTGCTAGAACATTTCGATTCTGCAACAATGCTTGGCCTATGTCTCCTTGCCGTCCTCCTGACAAAACAATTAAACCTTCTTTTGCTTCCATTAACCATTCCCACCGAATGAGGGCTTTCTCACGTTGACGCCCTTCTACATAAGCTCGAGATAACAATTGAATAAGATGACGGAAACCAATTTGGTTTTTACAGAGGACCGAAAAACGGAATAATTCTTCACCTTCGGCTAATATTAATTCAGCTCCAATAATGGGCTTTACACCTTTGTTTAGTGCCCCACGATAAAATTTAATAAGTGCAAAAAGATTAACTTCATCGGTTAAAGCAACAGCTGGCATTTTTAAATCCACAATGCGTTGCAAAAGTTGATCCACGCGTATCACACTATCGACGATCGAATATTCGCTATGAACTTTTAAGTGGATAAACAAACTCATCAATTAATACTCTGTTTCGGGATTCGCTCTGGATTAGTGTTTTTAAACCATCCAGGCTGAACAAACATTGGATTCTAATTGTTTCTGTCATTGTTTGTTAATTGGATAACGACGAATTAATTTTTGCTGATTTTGATGGCGCTCCAGCGCCAATTCAATTAACCGATCTAATAATGCTGAATAGGATAAACCTGTCGCTTCCCACATTTTTGGATACATACTAATATTGGTAAACCCTGGAATCGTATTTATTTCATTTACCATTATCTGATTTTGGGGAGTCACAAAAAAATCTACCCGCGCCATTCCGGAACAACGAACAATCTTGAAAGCATCAATAGCTATTTGTTGGATTTTTCCAATTATTTCTTCTGGAAGATTCACGCTGGTCGTGGTAGTCGCACCATTGGGATCAAGATATTTTGCCTCGTAAGAATAAAAATCATGGTTGGATATAATTTCGGCCGGCAACGAAGCTTTTGGGTGTCCATTTCCCAATACAGCACATTCGATTTCCCGTCCGTAAATTCTAGGTTCAACAATAAGCCGATCATCATAACAAAAAATATTCTCAGCTCTTTTTTGGAATTCTATTGCACTTTTGACAGGAAAAATAGCTACGGAAGAACCCAGGCTCACAGCTTTCATAAAAAGCTCGGTGGTTTCCCATTGATCGATCAGGCGTTCATAAACTCCTTCAAGCCGGTCAAAAGGCCACAAAGTGTGCCAGTCGACTACTGGTACCTTCGCCGCTCGCAGTAAGCTCTTAGTGATATCTTTTTCAATACAAATAGCAGAACTTTGAACATTAGCGCCCACGTAGGGTAGGTTCAAAAGTTCCAGTAGCCCCTGGAGGACCCCGTCTTCACCTTGAGTTCCATGAATCATAGGGAAGACACAGTCCAGTCCATAAAAATGCTTTTCACCATTAAGCACTCGCCAAGGTCTTATTTGTTCTCCTAACGCAATAGTAATAGGGACAGCCTTCTCAGCAGAAACTAAATTCTGAGGCCCCTGGGTTAAAAAATTTTCTTTATCATCAATAAGATACCATTTTCCACTTTGATCAATATATACCACCGAGACCTTATATCTATCAGGGCTCAATGCTACCACAATGTTTCGAGCCGACTGAATAGAAATTTCGTGCTCCGGGGAACGCCCCCCACAAAGTACTGAAACAGTTAGTTTTTTTTCCATAGAGCCCTTACTTAAACCTTGAGAATTAACTTTAAAAGATAATAGGGAATTGATCGGCAATTTGCAAAACTGGATTCAATGTTGTCGATCACTATTAAATTGAAATAAGTTTTTTATCATTAACGCACATGAATGATCCTATTAAAATTGCTTCACAAGCTGCTGTAACAGCAGGAAATTAAATACATGAACAAAGTCACTATCTTATATAAAATTAAAAGCCTTAGAAAAACATCAAATGATTTCATTTGTGAAGTAGTCATTTGTGAAGTAGATATTACTGCTGAAAAAATTATTAATAACATTATTAAAAATTCCTACCTCGAACGTAATCCTCTCTGAAGAAAATAGTCAAGAGGACTCCAACGCAAACTATTGTTGAATAATTGATTCCTTGGATGGAACTAATATTTTTTTTACATGGTCGTCTGCCATTCTATAACGTTTCTATCGCTCTACAAATGAAAGAAGAAATCACAGAAGGGGGTTATTTATAACCCTATATTAGATAACCCTTATATTAGATTAATTATTTTTGTGCATAAAAAGGATCTACTTTAAATGGAAAAAATATCAGTCACATCCAAACTAGATTTTTACGGTCGTTTATTCGCTGCCATATTCCTCCCCCTCCCTCCTATGCTAAGATTCTAGAAAAAACTTATTCGTTCACCCTCCCAAAATTACACCATAAAATTAAAGAGTTTCGCTACAGCGGATCATTTCCATTAGATATGGCTTATGTAGCTGACGGTTACTATGACGCAGCCTGGACAGGCCACAAGTAACTACTAGGACATTGCTACTAGATCTTTATTAGTAAAAGAATCAGGTGGTGTAGCTTATGAAATTAATGGAGGAGAAAATACCTTACTAAAGGCAGTATAATTTTAGGAAATCCTATAATTGTCTGAAAAATTATAAAATGCTCTCTTCCAATATGAATAAACTAAGAAAAAATTTAGAAAAATACTATTTAAATAGTATATAAAACCAATATTAGAAAACCAAGCGGAAAGGCAAATTCTGAAACTTAAACAAAAAATAATCAAAAAAATCAGTGATAGAAAAAGAATAACGCATATCAAACAATTTAATGAAAAACATTAAAACAGGAATAGAAGCCGCAATAAGACTCGCTGAAAGAGGTGTTGCTCTTTCAATTTCTTTCTAGAAAAAAATAAGTAGAAAGGAATACAAAGAGCAGTGATAGCAAAATAAAATTAATCAGATCAGGGAAGCTAACCATTAAGTTAATATGCGTGATCTTAAACACGACAAAAGCAGAGACTATAAGAAAAAGAAATGATATTTTTAATACAGAAAGTGTATTAAACCTACCTTTAAATAAATTTTTACTAAAAATATCAGTAAGTCCTGTCATAACGCCTGCAATAAAAGAAAATCCTACAGCTAATAAAATAATTTCTTTTTCTGATATGGCAACCAAACTATAATAATGAATAGATAAAAAAATTAGAATTAAAAATATCAATAAATTAAAAAAAAGCATTGATTCCTTGTTTTTTTTATAATTCTCATAGAACGAAAAGAAAGAAAAAAGTTGCCACAGGTAAAGTGACAAACACAATATTATTAACAATTGATCCATTAATATATTTTAAAACTAAAAATATCAAGATCTAATCAATGCAGGTAGATAAATTCAATCTTAACACATTTTTCCATTCTATAGCCATTTTACTTCATAATTGAGATAGTTTATTTAATACAATAAATTATATAAAAAAAGAAAAATAAAAAATAATAATTAATCGATTTAACGTTTATGATAAATTATGAATAAAAATAATAACTAGTGAAATCAGAATACTAAATAAAAAAATAAATATTTGAACAATTTGTATTTAAAATAAAAAATCTTCAAAATATTCCAGCTTATATCCACATTCAACAGCTTCAATCTTTTTTATAAAATCATATCTTCCATGCTTCTTTTCACTACTGTATTAAATGAAGGTGTTGATAAATGATGTTCACCAAAAATCTACTGCCAAGTAATGCGAAAATTTAGGTCCCTTGAAAAGTTACGAAAGTCTAATATAAACTTCATTTTCAAAATGTTTTTTTGACTAAGTTTCTAAATCCAAGATAAAGTTTCAGCTGATTTATTGCATTTTGTTTCGCTTCAGATTTCTTATTTTTTAAAATTGTGCAATATATTTTTTTATAGACTACATACAGTTTTTTAATTTTCTCTTACTTTTCAATCTTCTTTCGACATTCCTTGTCTATAATTAAATGATTTTTAAAAAAGCTTTCCGACAACTTTCATAAGTATCTTGTTCTAGAAAAATCTTTAAGCGCCATACTCTTTATATATGGATACTGCTTTAAAAGAAGCTGAATCTTTTCCAAGTAAGCATCTATATTTTCATCAATTTTTGTAAGGAGTGTGTTCACATAAAAATGTCCTTCGTGTACTAAAATTAATTCAACTCTAGAGCTATGTAATTTCTTAATGTCCTTATAAAAAGCAAAAAAGTTTTTAATACCTAGAATAATTTCCAAGATCGGGAAAGTGATCAATAGTGCACTCAGAAGATTCAACTTTCTTGTGACAAGCTAGCATTATCATTATCATTATCATTATCATTATCATTATCATTATCATTATCATTATCATTATCATTATCATTAGAAAGTGAGAAAGTTTAATAACCGACCTAAAAGCACTGGAGTATCCTACCCGATACAGAAGTAACAAACCATTTTAAATACACGTTTGAACAATCTACTTTACAATCGTTAAATAATTTACTCTATGAATCTCTATATAAATAGCCCATATAGCTCCTTTTACAATTCACCTCTCTTATAAGAAAAGAATAATGAATTTTCAGAAAAGAGAATTCTTCCATAAAAAACATTCTCTAACCTTTGAATTTTAAACTAATTTTTCTTCTTTTAAAATCTAAATATTTGATTCAGCAACTGCACAGTATGTATATCGGATTTTCACTATGCATAGAATTCAATTCCTTTGGTTTATAAATATTAATGACATCAAGTTATATAATAACAGCTGATAATGATAAAGAGGAAGTGATTCCTTTACCGGAAATAATAACATCTTGAAGAATGTCGTAATGCTCATAATCATAATGCTCATAGGCCCACTATTTTCCAGTTTTAGAAAATATAGATTGGATTTCATCCACAATAAGTAAGATTTCATCCTATTGACACCATTCCTTTAAACGTTGAATGTATTCTTTTTCAGGAAAAGTCACGGTGGTTCCCTGATAGCATTCCAAAAACATAGCTGAAATGTTGTTCCCATTAATGTACTCGGACTGCAAACAGTCTGTGAATTCATAAAAAGTTTCACAGTTTGAATATAATTTTTCTGGATGAGTCGCATAGATAAAAATTGATTGAGTGATCTCATTAGGTATTAAATTTTTAAGGGCGTGAAGAACCTACTTAAACTTAATAAACTCAGGGTTTTTCTATAAAAAGAATTGTGAAAACATAAAAATATACTTTTGAGCCTAATTTATATTTTATAGTCCGCAATTGGGCTATTTTCATAGAAGTTTCAACTGCTTCAGCTCCTGTACTGAATAAACCTGTTTTATAATCTGAAGGTATCACAGAAGATAAAGTTTTTTACCAATCTTGCCATTGCCTCCATAGGAAAAGAATAGCTGGTAAAAACTTCAGTATTCAATTGATCAATAATTACCTGCTTAATTTGCTCATGATCATAGCCAGCATTCGTAATCATGACTCCCAAAGAAAAATCAATATAAGATTTTCCCTTTCCATCTCTAACTTGACATCCTGAAGCAGATTCCTAAATAATATTCGACTGGCAACAAGCGCCTTTATCTTCATATTTAATAAGCGAATCTAAAATTTTAGACTCAGAAAATATTTTATTTATATAACCCTAAATAACCCTAACCTTCAGAGCGAGGAAAAAGCATCATTTCCTTCACCGGTTCAAAACTTTTTCGATGAATAGGCGACAAGCCCAACCGATAAATTGCTTTCAAGTGAGGCGAAGTTGCATACCCTTTATTTTTAGTTTAGTAAAACCATAACCCGGATATTGTTTGTCATATTTAATCATATCCCGATCACGAGCGACTTTCGCTAAGATAGATACCGCGCTAATGGCAGGAATACAGCTATCCCCTTTAACAATTGTTTCTACAGGGCAAGATAATTTCGGACAAACGCGCCCATCGACTAGAACTTTGTTAGGAGGAAAATTTAATTGATTCACCGCACGCTGCATAGCTAATAAACTTGCCCTCAAAATATTGAAGCAATCAATTTCATTAACATCAGCACTTGCAATGGCATAAGCCTTACAATCTCGAATTATCAATTCGTATAATTCTTCTCGTTTTTTTCAGTTAATTTTTTAGAGTCAGGAATGCCTTCAATTGATTTTGCAGGATCTAAAATAACTGCAGCAGCAACTACAGGCCCAGCTAACAGACCACGCCCAGCTTCATCTACCCCAGCAACCAACAGGTCACTGGTGATTATTAGCGAAGGTGACATCCTTATTTCCTTTTTTGGGAATTCTATCGTTGAAAATGATGAATTCGTCTACACAAATCTTCAATATCTCCTTTAAATAAAGCTATAATCATAAAACATAAAGGAATCCAAAAAAGCTTCTTCGGGTACCAGGAGATAAATTAAATTCAGGAAAAAACCGCTGATCATTAAAATTTACCATAGCCGTGAGATTAATAGTTATCTTTAAAAATACAAAAAATAGTCAACATAAGCATTGCAAAGGTAAAAAAAAGATCAACGCCTTTCCTTCTAAAAAATCAAATCCTGTCGCCTTTCCCAAGGTGCCTCTAAATTTTCTTGTGCCTGGTTTGCCTGTTCTTTTTCATTCTTTACTCCCACTCAATCGTCGCTGGCGGCTTATTCGTAATGTCATAAACCACACGAGAAATTTCTTTAATTTCATTTATAATTCGCTGACCAACGCTTGTTAAAAATTCATAAGGTAATTCTGCCCAGCGTGCTGTCATAAAATCCACTGTTTCCATAGCCCGCAAAGCTACTAGATAACTATAATGACGCGTATCTCCTTTAACACCCACCGATTTTATCGGCATAAAAACAACAAACGCTTGACTCACCTTGTGGTAATAATCATGTTTTTTTAATTCTTCAATAAAAATTGCATCGGCACGTTGTAATATATCAATGTATTCAGCCTTAATTTCCCCCAAAATACGAATAGCCAAACCCGGGCCTGGGAAAGGATGGCGATAAACTAAATCGTAAGGCAAGCCTAACTCTAAACCCAATTTCCGAACTTCATCTTTAAATAATTCCCGCAAGGGCTCAATAAGTTGCAAATCCATTTTAAGCGGTAATCCTCCTACATTATGATGTGTTTTGATGACATGGCCTTTCGCGGTTTTTGTTTTTGCAGATTCAATTACATCGGGATAAATTGTTCCCTGGCCCAACCAATTGACGTCTAACTTTCTAGCCTCTGTCTCAAAAACTCGAATAAATTGTTCACCTGCAATTTTACGCTTTTCTTCTGGATCCAAAACCCCTTCCAAGGCTTTCAGGAAACGCTCTTTCGCACTAACGCAAATAACCCTTACACCCATATGTTTTTTGAATACACGCAATACTTCGTCCGCTTCATTTAATCTAAGTAACCCCGTATCTACTAACACACACACCAATTGATCACCAATCGCTTCGTGCACAATAGCTGCTGTCACAGCGGAATCTACTCCGCCTGACAAGCCTACAATGACTCTCCCACTCCCCACTTTATTACGAATCTCATGAATGCTTTCTTCAATAATATTTTTCGTTATCCACGTTGCTCGACATTGACAAATGTCTTTAACGAATTGAATTAAGATCCGATGTCCCTGAGGCGTGTGCGTAACTTCAGGATGAAATTGCAAGCCAAAAAACCGTCGTTTAAAGTCAGCCATCGCTGCATAAGGAGAATTATCGGTACTGGCAGTTGCTTCAAATCCCGGGGGCAATTTTGTAACGATATCACTGTGACTCATCCAAACATCTAATAAGGGAATACCTTCAGAAGAGATGCGATCATCAATGTTTTCAAATAATAAGTCAGACTTTAATATTCGCACTTCCACATGACCAAATTCAGCCTTAGCGGTCATATCCACTTTGCCGCCTAATTGATAGACCATCGTTTGCATCCCGTAACAAATTCCTAATACCGGACAACCAATTTCAAAAACAATGGAAGGGGCACGCAAAGTGTAGCTCAAGGTGACTGTTTCAGGACCTCCTGAAAGGATGATACCGTGAGGATTATAATTGCGAATGGTTTGCTCATCCACTTCGCAGGACATTAACTCACAATATACGCCAATTTCACGCACCTGCCGAGTAATTAATTGCGTATATTGCGAACCGAAATCAAGGATCAAAATTCGATGGTAATGGATATCTTTCGGCATATTTTATTGTTAATTGTTATTATCCTTCCATGAAATGAACATAAAAATAGAAAATAATTTATTGTTACTCTTCTACTGAATAATTTGGCGATTCCTTTGTTACTGTTACATCGTGGGCATGGCTCTCTCGAACCCCTGCACTTGTTACGCGAACAAACTGAGTTTTCGTTCGCATTTCCTCGATCGTCTTACAACCCGTATAACCCATCCCCGAGCGCAAACCACCAGTCAACTGATGAATCACTCCTCGTAAAGGACCTTTATAAGGAACACGACCCTCGATGCCTTCAGGAACGTATTTTTCTTGTTTCTCTTGGGCTTCTTGAAAATATCGATCGGATGAACCATAGGCTCCAAACATAGCTCGCGCAGAACCCATTCCCCGATAAGATTTATAGGAACGACCTTGATACAAAACCTCTTCCCCTGGCGCTTCTTCAGTTCCAGCAAACAACCCACCAATCATTACAGCGTGTGCCCCCGCTCCAATGGCTTTACAGAGATCGCCAGAAAATCGAATTCCTCCATCAGCAATGATAAAAACATCATCATTTTTTAATTCAGAAGCTACCTGCGAAATGGCCGTAATTTGTGGAACTCCTATACCCGCCACGATGCGTGTAATACAAATGGACCCAGGCCCCATTCCGACCTTAACCGCGTCAACCCCTGCATCGGTTAATGCTCTTGCTGCCGAAGCCGTGGCTATATTACCAGCAATCACGGGCACATCGGGATAATGCTTCTTAACCCATTTCACTCGATCAATAACTCCTTTCGAATGGCCATGTGCGGTATCCACCACCAAAATATCAACGTCTTCGGCTACCAAAGCAGCTACCCGATCCGGAGTTTCGTTTTCTGTACCGATGGCTGCACCCACTCGCAATTGTCCCGAAGCAGTTTTACAAGCATTGGGATTTTGTTGTGAGCGTAGAATATCTTTCACAGTAATTAATCCACGCAATTCAAAGCGTTCGTTGATTACTAGCAATTTTTCTACACGATGTGGGCGGAAAAGATTAATAATTTCTTCGCGTGTGGCGCCTTCTTTGATGGTAATGAGGCGTTCTTTTGGAGTCATTAAATTAGCAACTTTTTGCTCCATATCCGATTCAAAACGAATATCGCGATTAGTAATAATTCCAACAAGCTGCTCACCTTCTACAACAGGAAGCCCCGAAATATTGTATTCGCTCGTGATTTTTTTGAGTTCACCAATAGTACTAGCTGGCGAAACAGTAATAGGATGAAATACAACACCGCTTTCAAATTTTTTCACTTTTCGGACTTCACTCGCTTGGCGTTCGGGGCTCATATTTTTATGTAAGATTCCGACACCACCTGCTTCAGCCAATGCAATGGCTAAGCGCGCTTCGGTCACAGTATCCATAGCAGCGGATAATAGAGGAATATTAAGAGTTATATTGCGAGTCAGACGCGTAGTGAGTGAAACATCTTTGGGCAAGACTTCGGAGTAGCCAGGTAGTAACAAAACGTCATCAAAGGTCAGAGCTTCCTGGTTAATCCTTATCATCATAATTGCGCCCCTTCAATAAGCCTGGAAGTGTAGCCTCTTCTTGACGATTTGTCGAGCAGAAGGGAATATAAAGCCAAATCCCATGAAGCGGATTTAGTCCCCTTAGCAGCCCGTTTCTCCAGCCTTAATCTAAAGGGCCCGTATGAGAAAGGAAAGGAGACGAGGTCCCTTCTGGAGGGAGGGACTTGAATCCGCGAAGTGTTCACTTTCACTTTCGCAGGACTATCGCAAACCTGATTCGTGATCTTTTTACCTAATTTAAACAAACCCCAACTTCCACCAATGCTCAATGACGCCCTTAATAACGAGAATTTCCAGCCTGACAAACACAGCACGACACCCAAGCGGGGAAATACTCTGGGTCAAGGAAAGAATAAAACCCGCCACTCCCAACCCAAGAACAATGAGTGACAGAAATTCAATGTCATTTCTTCTTCCCTCTTGGCTCACGTAAACCGGCTGTCCCGTAATCACCGGTAAGCCTGCTCTGGAAAGTAGTGATTGAGCGGTTGAATCACAACGAGTATGGTTGCGGCTAATCTCACCCGAAACGGTCGTTTGGAAAACCCCTGTGACGGAAAGCTGATTTTCCCTGGGCAATTGCGCTAAAATCGCTCGGGCGTGTCCCGGATAGCCGAGTCGTTCATAGTAGTTCGCCATTTTCTCAGCCGTTCGTTTTACATCGCTAAAAGAAACTCTCTTCTTACAATAATCAGCCCACCCCGATTCCATTCGGCACTTGATTTCAATGAAATCCTCTTTATCGATCCTTTGATTACCAATCCAATGAGCGATTATGGCTTCTAATTCTTCATGAAGAAATCGAGCGGAGTCCGTAACCGGGCGATGATATAAATTCATCACACCGGAAATAATTAATTCTAATTGATGGCACTCTTCAGCACTTAATCGTCAATTTCGTAGCTCTGGGTGATCTGAGACATCCAGAGATTTAATCATTTCTAACAAAAGCTTATATGTGTCAACATCAATATATCGATACGCGCTCTCTTTAATCCGTATAGATTTTTCCACTATAGCGACAGGGGTATCCGATTTCTCTTTAATCGTGTAATCTCCGGGACAAATAAAATGACTACTTTTTGTATATCTATTTTCTGAAGCAACTGAATAATGATAATAGTGTCATATTTTAAATTTTTAAAAGCGCCGAAGCCCCAACTTCTATAAATTATTTCTTCTAGGCTGTTGTAATGAGGTTCATAGTCTGCTAGCACCAAAGCCTGAATAGATTCGGAGGTTCCTCCGTATGTTAAAAATAATTGGACCCACTCATCTTTGCCTTGCGCAATCATATCGCTTACTAACGGTATATAAGAGCGAATTAACCGTTAAATCTTCATTACGTCGGCGATCTTCTTCGGATAACAAATCATCAAAATCCAATTGAAATATTTTGCGAAGCCATTCTCGACCTTCCTGGTCGGAAGGGTTGACGACCCGTAGTAACCAGCCCATAAAAGTCGCAATCGGTCGCTTTATGGTTTCGGTATGACAATTTTTGAGTAATAACACCAATTTTTCCCATTCAGGATTTTCTCCCAATAAATACGAATACAATTACTAAAGGAAAATAATTTGAAAAAAGGAAAGCCAGGAAAAAATTGATCGGCTTCACCATCCTACATCCCCTATGCGCTATATCAAGAAGTTCCCAAAAGTGCCGTTACTTCTTGATACGATTTAATCATATTAATCCTAAAAAAAATTAGGCCTATTAAAATACATTGAAAAAAGCTTACTATCCGTTCTTAAATGAAGAAAGGTCTCTTTTTTTCTAAAAAAGAGCTGATTTCTTTTAAAAATTAATCAAAAATAACGGCTATAAGCTTAACAAAGAATTAAATAGCGACAGTTGCTGAGAAAAGGACCTGGAGGATCAGTGCCACTAGGAAAAC
The DNA here is from genome assembly GCA_001077715.1 of Candidatus Coxiella mudrowiae. Lineage (GTDB taxonomy): Bacteria > Pseudomonadota > Gammaproteobacteria > Coxiellales > Coxiellaceae > Coxiella > Coxiella mudrowiae. Next base: position 1,227,271 of record CP011126.1, read on the forward strand.
ATAACTCTACTTATCCTAAGTGGGTGAAACTACCATTTAAGGACTAGTATTTGGCATCATTCCCTCTGTCGGCTCTGAAAAAATTCCCGCTTGATCTAAAATAGCGTAGGCTACATGGAAAGACGATTGGCTCAAACTCCTTAGGTTTTAGATTAAATAACAATTTCTTTTTTTAGCTTGTTGATAAAGATTTTCACCTTTAATTAATATGCAGGTTACTAACGTAAGCGTTCTAAAAAAATAGCGAAAGCAGTGGGCCATGCTAATAAAATTAATCGCGCTTACGCGGGGGCTCCTACCCTCAGCTTCTTCAGCAGAAACTAAATTAGCCAGAGCTATGCTTCTGAAAAAACCAATGACGAGAGCACTAAAAAAATTCCCTTACTTAAAGTACTAATCTGGAGTAGTTGAGATTGTTTTCGCTTATTACAAACATTCAAAAAAGTTGTCGACAATCAATGACTATATCGCGACAAGCACTCATTCCTAAAGGACCATTCCGTTGGAAACTAAAAAAGATGCCGAATAAAACAGCAATATCATCTTGGAAAAAAGTATGTTTTACTGATTCAGAAGAAAGTTTCATTGTGTCCAAAAACAATTCACAAAAATCACTAATGGCATGTTGACCACCATTATAAGTTTGAATTTGTCCAAATACGCCTACTGCCAATGCTATAAAGAGGATAAATCGAAAAAATTTACTTTTAGAAAGCCGCTCTTTAGGATAAGGTTCAAATAAAATTTTGAATAGTTCCTCTGCATGCTGTACATTTCGAATTTTATTATTCTAATTCGCTAACTCTTTCAATGACATCTCATCAGTCGCCTCATCCACTAATTCTGCTCTATTTTTTTAAATCTTTCCACTACTGGCGTATTCAAAAATCGCTTTTCTTAGTACGAAAAATAAAGTTAGAAATAACTTCCACCTATTTTAACTCAGTAAATTCTGTTAGAATTTGATACAAATCAGGGCCGTTAACCCAATAAGGCACAATCAACCTAAAAGGAAGGCAAAGGTATTTAAGAGGAAGTGGTTCTTAAACAATGCATGCTTCAAACATTTTCGCACCAGCACCAAGAACCCCCGTTAAATTATGCAAATAAAATAATTTCTGCTTGGAAGCTTGAATTTCTTTTAATTCTTTCGTTATTTTTTCAGTTGCGCGATTCCAAGTGGCAGGAGAAGCTAATGGGAAAATCGACAATTTCTCTGGAACAGATAAAAAATACTCTATCCCTTCCTTATCACTAAAGCTTTTAGAGAGGAAAACGCACACCAAAGAAGAAACAGCCACAGAAAAAATAGCCGAACTACCTTTCCATGAAAAATGGCTAATTATTCAATCTTTCCAGATTAATTGGGAAAATTTATTTGGAGGGAAAAGCTTGAGATCGTTTCTTATCCAAGTTAAAAACTGACTCTTTGCACCAGACTCTATTTAGCTATTATAGTCAGAGGCAGAAACTAAATTTAACTTTTCTAAACCAGGTAATTTTTGATAATTCTGGCGCAAGAGACACCCCATGAATTTAATACTATGGTAGCTCACCTCATTAATAAAATCTTAAAGATTTTTTACGCTTGAAAAAATGGTCGAATGCGTATACCTTAAAAAATATTCTTAAATAAAACCTATGATGGTAGGGTTTATTTTATAGGGTAAATCAAAAATTAGCATGATCTATATCCTATAGAGAGGTTAAGCCCTTTCTTTTCTTAAATTATTTTGTTTTCGCCATTCTTTTAATTATGTTGGGACCGTTATTCTTTAGGTTATTAATCATTATCACGTTACTAAATCTCAAGCAGAGAACTTAGATGCATAAAGGTATCACCATTGCTGTTTTTTCCCTTGTTATCGCTACTTATTTACCGCGTTTGGGTTATAAATTTTCAATGCTACTGGGCAGTTATTAGTATTACTTGTTATAACGCCTATTATCGGTCAAATCTGCATGATTTATCTTTTACTAATTAATGTGGGAATAGGTTTTGCCCTGGTTAAAGTATCGGTGTATTCGAGCATTGGTTTAATTACCAAAAGTGAGCAAGAACACGCCAGCTTTGCAAGTACGCTCAAAGGCATTTTTATGATAGCCGTTTTAAGCGGCTATTGGATTTTTAGCTTTTTCATTAATTCATCTTCGACTACTTGGCTGGACAGCTTTTGGCTTTTGGGAGGATTGGCTACAGTGGCATTTATATTATTAGCTACTACTCGGATAAAAGAAAATGAAAGAACTGCATTGAACTATTCTGCGAAACAAGATTTTAACGAGATGATAGCACTCGCTCACCACGGCGTGATGATTATTTTTATTATTAGTATTCTTGCCTATGTTTTTATTGAACAAAGTATTAGCACGTGCTTACCATTTCAATAATAAAATTTTACGTCTGAGTCCAACGATGAGTGTTGAAATAGCAAGTATTTTATAATGTGCTTATGTAATTAGACGCTTAATGGGTAGTTTTTTATTGAAAAAATTTGCAAAATTCGCTGGCTCACTTTATTGTTTCTATGCATTTTAATTTCGATTGGTATGGTCTTATTATTGTTACCTTCTGCCCATACTCCATCCTCTACGCCCGTTACTTCCTAGTGGCATGCTCCCTGGCACGCTTATCTCTTCCCTTTAATAGGTTTCGCTCTTCCTGCGGTTTATCCTGCACTTTGCTCAACTTTATTAAGTGCATTTCCCCTTCCTCGCCATAGTGCAATGATGGGCCTAATTATGATTTTTTCTACACTAGGTAGGACTATGGGTTCAAAATTAACAGGGGTATTTTTTTCAATGACAAGGTGGCTACGCGGATCTGAGACTTTCACTTATTCCTCTTGGTCTTTTACTTTTTTTGCTTCTATCCTATTTATTTATATTGCGAAAAAAAGAAATTATTTCAGAGACATCATCTAAAGCACTTCCTAACAATTTAGACAAAGAGATAGTCACAGCAAAAGAGTTTTCTTAATTTGATCAAACTTCACTCTAAAGTTACAAAACGAATAAAATCTGTATAGTTTAGAGACCTCCATGACTGTATGGAAAGTCAAACTTTCACTTTATTGTGTTAATACAGTAATCCTAGAAGTTATTAATCAATATAATATCTCTAAATCACAGACTGGCAACCTAGATACCTACAAAGACATCACCATTGTTATCTTTTCATTTCTGATAGATGCCTATTTACCTCGTCTTGGCTACAAAACTTTTATGCTATTAGGCTTAGCCCTCATCAGCATCACTTGCTATTTGACACCAATAATTAACCAAATGTGAATGATTTATCTCTTGCTAATAAGCGTAGGGATTGGTTATTGCTTTGGTTAAAGTTTCCGTTCATTCCACAATTCGTTTAATTACAAAAAACGAACAAGAACACGTTAGCTTTACCAGTACTTTTGAAGGAATTTTCATGATCGGTATATTGTGGTGGGTACTGAATTTTTACTTTTTTTATCAATTTACCTCACACAACCTGTCTTGATGAATTCTGGCTTTTAGGAGGATTAGCTACAGTTACTTTTCTTTTCTTAACTACCATTCGTTTTGAGGAGTCCCATATTCGATCCACGCGGTACTCTACGAAAAAGAAATTCCTCGAAATGATGACTCTCATCCGTCATCCGCCCATAATTACATTTATCATTGCTGTTTTTGGTTATGTATTTATCGAGCAAGGAATTAGCACTTGGCTTCCTACATTTAATAGTAAAGTTTTACATATAACGCCTACAATGAATGTCGAAATGGCGAGTATTCTTTCGCGAGCTTATACTATTGGGCGCTTATCTGCTGATTTTTTACTTAAGAAAGTCCATTGGATGGTACTGCCGGTTATCTACATAGTCGCTTCCGCATTAACGATTATCGTGTTATTCTGTCGGCCCACTCTGCAAGTGGGCATTGTGAATGCATAGAGTCAAGCGCCCTAGGCGAGCCTATCTCTTTCCGCTTATCAGGCTTTTTTTCTGGCACCTATTTATACCCTACCCTACCGTGTGTTCGACTATGCTGAGCGCTTTATCCAAATACCGTCATAGCACCATGGATGGGGTATACTTTTAATTTTCTCAGCACTGGGGGGGGGACAGTGGGCTCTAAGATAACCGGTGTGGAATTTTGGCAATTGGGTGGCCAATAGAGTCCTTCACCCTAATGCGTATCCCCCCCTAGGGGGCTTTTATTCCTCCTACTTTTCCGTTATTAGACGTTATTTACAGATTAGATTCATCAAACACCATCCCCCAGATAATGCTTTGATTTAGTCAGGAGAAGGAGCAGCCAGGATTTGATTTTACTCATTTTATCGATCAGCATTACGTATTTCACCGCTGAAGGTCTCGCTTGTTCAGGTCGCTTAGATCTCGTAATGGCTCTTACAAAGAATTTCGCTCATCCGAATTCTTTTCAGAAGCTTCAACTTTTTCAAAATATTCAGGCAGCCTGTGAGTCAGGGTGTGATTTTTCATCTCGCTGGATGCACGATAATACGTCACTGACTTCACTTTATACCACTGAATTAATTCCTGTTGATTTGAATGTTTTTCTATTTAATATCGAAAATAAAATCGAAAATAAACTGGCTGATTATTTTCGCCACTTTAAAAATTATAATAAGGCTGAATTTTATCAGTGGCGAGCGGAATATCGAAAGCAGGCCATCGAAAAATTTTTTTGGGATCCTTCCTGAGGAGCAATTCCACTTTGATTATTGCTGGAGCGAAGAGAAAAGATCGACAGTTCATACATTATAGCAGCTGCTTTTCCTTCATTCTTCAAATTAGCTTCCTTACCTCAAACCACAGCTATTACTCACAAATTGTTAAATTATTTCCTTTATGAGGGTATGTTAATTACTATTTTACAGAAAACAATCAGCAATGGGATAAACCCAATGGATATCCCCCTTCATTGGATTGTTATTAAAGGTTTACTAAATTACGGTTTTAAGGCTCAGTCAAAAATTATCACCGAACGGTAGTTTATCCTTAAACCGTTTAGTATTTCAACACATAGGGAAAATTATGGAGAAATATAATATCTAAAATCCTTCTAGTATAGCTAGTGGAGGAGAATATCCCGTACAAGATGGATTTGGATGGACTAATTGGCGTCGTTGTCGCTTTAAATTCCTTATTCAGTTTTGCTAACAGCATGTTCTTAGAAGCGCTAACTCCAGAGAAAGCAGGTCTCTAACAATCTTCTCCTTGCAAATTTTAATTGTCAGCGTCGTCAATAATTTTAAGAAGTTAACTTGTAACGGCCATGCCAATTTTTATGAAATATTCATTTAACCACTTAGAGTCCTCATGAAAGAGTCGAACGCATCCGTAACTGTTATGATAACCTGGGAAGGTAGAGCCGTGTATTACCCCGATAAAAAAAACATACAAATAGGGCATCGGCGCACCACCGTTAGTTTCAATGGGATATTTTCCCAATTTACAATTTTCACCATGTACGCAAAATATTTTAAATTTTCCTACAATTGTTTCGAAATTTTCCCTATCAGAACAAACCATCCTTTCCAGCAGAAATAGGTCCCCAAATGAACCAAATTTCCTTCAGCGTCATAGGTAGCAAAGGCATGCTCTTTTAAATTTTGATGAGCAATAATTTTTTATCCTAAGTATTAACTTTTAAAGGCAATGGAGAAATAGAATTATAACTTAGCTGCAATAAGTTCATCCGGAACGAGAATCCACGGGCGCAAAGTCACGGACATATTCATTTGATTGAGTCGCATTACTAATTGACGCTCCTTTGAATTTGGAAATAATTTTGTCCAAGTATCGCTACTTTTAATTTTTATGCAATGAAAATTTTTTGGCTTGGCATAACTTCCGCCTATGAAATCCCTTACCACTTTCGCGAGGAAAAAATTTAGGACGACTCAAATGTCCAACCGATGAAAGATTCGAAGTATGCAGTGTCGAAGAATTTGAAATTAATAAAACAGGTTACCACTAATAAGAATTTATTCAATTTATGAAATTTTATGAAAATTCACCTTATTTGTTAGTCTTACTCTCTTTCTGTAGAAAAGACTGGTGAAAAGGAAGATATCGTTCGGTTTCGAGTAATAAAATATAAAATCAATGGAAGGAAGACTCATAACTACTAAACCTGTGCTGAACAATATTTCATACTGAAAATACTGCTTAAAAGAATGGTATTGGGCGGAATAAATTCTACAATTAACTTAGTAACCGAGCCAATTAAACCTACTAGGGCAACCATCCAAATTACCCAATTTCTTCGAGAAATTTAAAGGCCTTTGAGCTTTTAAATGTTTTTATAACGCAATCGAATAGCAGCAATAAACATTAAGAATATACATAAACATATATAATTGCGAAGCCAGAGCAGTCAATAACCAATATGAAGCATTAACACTGGGCAATAATAAAAAAACTAATGCCAGCTCCATGACAATGAATGCTTATAAAATTAATAAAGTACCGGAAGCGCCCAAGCAGTTTTCACACAAGAAATGAAAATTTATTTGGGCATCTTGTAAAGCATAAGACAAATCGCGAGTAGGTGCAATAATCCAATTATTAACTCTGCCCATCCCTCCAATAATTAACATCAACGCAATTACCAGGTAAAATCGAATTTAAATCATAAATATTAAAAAAATGCATCAAACGCCTGCATAATTGCAGTGACCAAACTAATTTCTTTCCTCGGTAAAACCATAACGATCGACAACGATCCACAAATTAAAGTAATTACAATAATAAATGTGGCAATTAACATTGCTCTGGGATAAGCTCCTTGCGGGTTATTTACATCGGAAGCATGGACAGTCGCGATGATTTCCATCCCACAAAAAGACATCATTACACCTGTTAAAGCTACCCTACCCACATCCCACTTTTAACATGAGGTAACAGTTCTTCTGCATGAAAAGAAATTTGTATCAGTTTCCCGGAAAATAAGCACGCAGCACCTAAAGCGATAATTAACGTCATAGGTAATAACAACCCCGCTAATGTGCAAAAATTGCTAAACTGCGCTGAAGATTTAATTCCAAATAAATTAATGACAGTTATACCCCGGAAGGCACATAAAATTGTGGTAACTAAAAAAAATTTTGTTCATTGCGCTAAAGCTAAAGTAGGAGAAATTAAATAGCCAATCGTCCCTGTAATAAAGTATAAGATAGTCGGATACCAAATAACATTTTCTATCCACTGGAACCAGATCGCAAGAAAGCCAAATTGTACACCAAAAGCACTTTTTACCCACGAGTAAATCCCACCCAGATCTTTACTGTTCGATGAAAGCTCCACTGCTACCAACGCACTTAGTAGTAAGAAAAAGATCGCACCTAGAATAAAAAAGAAAATTAATGAGCTACCAAACAGAGCCGTCGCTCATAAATTCCGTATACTATCCACCACGGATCCCACCCAGTAATCATTGTTAAACTAAATACACTCAGCGTGCGCTTATTTACTACATAACTCATTAATTTATAAACCTTCGAGAACCCGTCTCACCAATCCTACGCTTGCCGAGTAAAAATTTTTATTTCATCCGGTTTTATGTAAGGCAACTGATTGACTACCATCACTAACATTTTGGCCGTCTTTCTTATAGTCTCTTCGTCGTGTCCTTCCACCATTACTCGAACTACTGGTTCCGTCCCCGAAGGACGTAATAATACACGCCCCTTACCATTTAATTGTTTCTCCGCTTCTGCTACTGCTTTTTCAATAGTCGGATGCTGCATATTAAGCATCCCATTAACAGGAACGTTAATTAAGACTTGTGGGTGCTTAACCATTACTTTTTTAAGCTCTGACAGAGAATTATTGGTTTGTTGCATGATTCTTAATATCTGTAAAGCAGTAATAATACCATCTCCTGTAGTAGTAAAACCAAGATCGACAACATGACCAGAAGATTCGCCTCCCAATAACCAGCCTTTCTGTTGCATCAATTCTAAAACGTAACGGTCACCCACTCGCGAACGCTCAAACGCAATATGATAGCGCTTTAATGTTTGCTCTAATCCTAAATTACTCATTATGGTACCTACCACTCCCAAGGGGCAATTCTCTTTTAAATGGAAGCGATCGATAGCCATAATGCATAATAATTCGTCTCCATCTACTCTAACACCGTGATGATCTATCATAATCAGACGATCGCCATCGCCATCGAAAGCTATGCCAACATTAGCTTTGTGCTTAAGAACACTCTTTTGGAGTTTCTGAGTATTAGTGGCTCCATATTCATGATTAATATTAAATCCATCGGGCTCATCACCAATCGCGATCACATCTGCACCCAGTTCATGAAAAATACTGGGTGCAACAGAATAAGCAGCACCATTGGCACAATCGACAATAATTTTTAATTTTTTCAAAGATAAATTTGAAGGAAAAGTGCTTTTACAAAATTCAATATAACGGCCGTGAGCTTCGCTCATTCGCGCTGCTTTTCCTAAACGGTCAGCTGACACCGTACGCATGGGTTTATCGATATGATCCTCAATAGCCAGCTCCAATTCATCGGATAGTTTAAAGCCATCCTTATTAAAAAATTTCACTCCATTATCAGGATAGCTGTTATGCGAAGCACTAATTACAATTCCCGCATCAGCGCGAACAGAATGTGTCAAATACGCAATCGCAGGAGTAGGCATAGGTCCTGTCAATTTAATGTTAACTCCGGCAGCAGATAATCCTGCTTGCAAAGCCGATTCAATCATATAACCTGAAATACGTGTATCCTTCCCAATTAAAACCGTCGCCGAATGACTATTCGCTAAGACTTTTCCCACCGCCCAACCGAGCTTGAGCATGAACTCAGCGTTAATCAACGATTTTCCAACTTGTCCCCGAATTCCATCGGTTCCAAAATATTTTTTTTCCAGTTCCTTTCCCTCTATTTTTTCATCCTATCCAATGAGATTAACCTCGCGGGCATAGGCAGCAATACGAACTGCTTCCCAACTGGCTTTAACATCATGAGTGCGAATGATAGAAGCGCCCTGATAGACGGCTAACACATCAGCAGCGACGCTGCCAAATAGTCGGTGTGCCGGCAATTGGCTTAAGATATCACCGATCATCGATTTTCGCGACCATCCTGATAACACCGGTAACCCTAAAGATAAAAATTCAGATAAGTGGTTTAATAGATAAAAATTTTCCTTCAGATTTTTTCCGTAGTGACCTTGACCAAAGCCAGGATCAATAATTATTTGATTCCGAGAAAGTCCCTGGATTTCACAACGGTCTACAGCAGCTTTCAAGTCTCTCTTCACAGTTTCTAAAAGATGGACGCACGAAGTTGAACCCGGTTTTCGCTTCGAAGTAGGAAAATGCATTAGGCACACAGGACTTTTTAATTCTCTTGCGACTATTAATGCGCCTTCTACCTGCAAGGCCCGTTGGTCATTAATAATATCTGCTCCCGAATTTATCGCTTCACGCATAACTTGAGGACGGCTGGTATCGATGGAAATTAAAATATTAAAACGTTTTTTTATTTCTTCGATAGTAGGTATCAATCGATCAAGTTCCATCTGAAGAGAGGGGGAGTCCGTATCAATATTCACAAAGGGGTTCGTAGCCTCACTGCCAATATCTAGTATATCAGCCCCCTCACGGGCCATTTTCTCTGCTGTCTGGAAAGCGGAATTTAAATCAAGATGCGGATTGTAAAAAGAATTAGGAGAAACATTAATGACTCCCATAATGGCAGGCTCGGAAAAGGTGATCTTTCGGTTTCCCCTTAACTGCAAATGAAACTTTACTTCTGACATCAAGCAGCCCCTCCTTACATTAACCCTTCCGCGGGCGGGAGATGGAATACGAGGACGATATTATAACGGCTGAACATCTTCGGCAGGACAAATTTTTCCTGAATGTAATGGTTTGGATTCACCATCTCGGGAAGATGAATCTTTTTTCACAGATTCTGAAGCAGCTCCATCATCCTCTTTCCACCCAGGCGGTGGAGAAGGCTCTTTCCCCGCTAAAATTTCCTTAATTTGAACCTCATCAATAGTTTCATATTTAATTAATGCATTAGCCATAAGGTAAAGCTGATCCATATGTTCTTCCAGCGTTTTCTTCGCCATCTCATAAGCCGTATCAATAATGCGACGCACTTCAAAATCAATTTCTTTACTGGTTGCATCAGAAATGTCTTTACGCTGTGTCACGGAACGTCCGAGAAAAACTTCACCTTCTTCTTCCCGATAAGTTAAGGGACCTAGTTTGGCCGACAATCCCCACTTTGTTACCATATTGCGGGCAATCTCAGTGGCTTTTTCAATGTCATTGGATGCACCTGTGGTCACCCGTTCTTCACCAAAAATAAGTTCTTCAGCAATTCGTCCACCAAACAACCCCGCTAATTGGCATTCTAAACGACGTTTGGTCATACTATAGCGATCTTGTTCAGGCAAGAACATTGTCACGCCTAAAGCCCGACCTCGCGGAATAATCGTGACTTTATAAACGGGATCGTGCTCAGGCATATGCAATCCCACAATTGCGTGACCTGCTTCGTGATAAGCCGTCAATTTCTTTTCTTCATCACTCATTACCATTGAGCGTCGTTCAGCTCCCATCATAATTTTATCTTTCGCACGCTCAAATTCAGCCATTCCAACGTCTTTCTTGTTTTCACGCGCCGCAAATAAAGCAGCTTCGTTGACAGTATTAGCTAAATCGGCCCCAGAAAACCCTGGGGTGCCTCGAGCAATGACAGAAGCTTTAACGTCAGACGCCAACGGCAATTTACTCATGTGAACTTGGAGAATACGTTCACGTCCCTTAATGTCTGGCAGGGGAACTACTACTTGGCGGTCAAAACGCCCCGGCCGTAATAAGGCAGGATCAAGTACATCAGGCCGATTGGTGGCGGCCATTACAATAATGTCCTCTTTGCCTTCAAAACCGTCCATTTCCACTAAGAGTTGATTGAGGGTTTGTTCTCGTTCATCGTGACCGCCACCTAAACCAGCACCACGGTGACGACCTACGGCATCGATTTCGTCGATAAAAATGATACAGGGCGCTTGCTTCTTGGCTTGATCGAACATGTCACGAACCCGGGAAGCACCTACACCCACGAACATTTCAACAAAATCGGAACCCGAGATAGTAAAGAACGGTACTTTGGCTTCCCCAGCTACCGCTTTAGCCAGAAGGGTTTTACCGGTTCCCGGAGGGCCAACTAGCAATACACCACAGGGCATTTTCCCTCCTAAGCGCTGAAATTTACCGGGATCGCGCAGGAAGTCCACTAACTCTTTGACTTCTTCTTTTGCCTCTTCTACCCCAGCGACATCATCAAAGGTTACCTTGACTTGATCTTGGTTGAGTAGACGAGCTTTACTACGACCAAATGACATGGGACCTCCGCCACGGCCTCCACCTTGCATCTGCCTCATAAATAAAATCCACACAAAAATCAAAATGAGGAAGGGCAGCCAACTAATAAGAATATGTAAAAAGATACTTTGTTGTTTTGGAGGCTCACCTTTTACACTCACGCCCTTAGCCATTAATTGATTAAGCAGAGCTTGATCTTCCATAGGCAAATAGGTCGTAAAATGCTTGCTGTCTTTGGTTATCCCTTTAATCTCATGACCCTGGATAACCACACTGCTGACTTTGTCAGCATTAACTGCTTGGACAAATTGCGAATAGCTATAGGGCTGAACATCGGGTTGTCGTGCACCAAAATTACTGAAGACCGTAATAAGGACTACTGCAATAACCAACCAAAGCAGTAAATTTTTAATAATACTATTCAAGGTGTTACCTCGTTTTTACTTATACCTGCTGATTATAGCCCAGAAATTTAGTGGCGAGTATATAAATTTCACTCGATCGGGCTCGTGAAGAACTCGGTTTGAGGAGTTTGACATGCTTAAAATAGGGACGCAAATCAGTTAAAAAAACATCAACACCAGACCCTTGGAAAACTTTAGCCAAGAATCCTCCACCTATTAGCAAAAATTTTTGAGCACAATACCACGCTAACTCAACCAAATGCAACGATTTCGGCTGATCAATACTCTTCATACCTGAAATATTGGGGGCCATATCCGAAATAACAAGATCTACTTGTCCTTCTTTAGTTTTTTTATGGATCACCTCATTCAACTGATTAAACGTTTCCGCTTCATTGAAATCTCTCCAGATAAATTCAACGCCTGAAATCGGCTGCATGGGTAAGAGATCGAAGGCCACGACCAAGCCCTTGGGTCCTACAAGCTTTTTAGCCACCTGAGACCACCCTCCCGGAGCCGCTCCTAAATCGACTACAGCCATCCCAGGCCTAAAAAGCTTACATTTTTTATGCATCTCCAAAAGCTTAAAAGCTGCTCGCGAAGCATAGCCTTCTTTCTTCGCACGCTTTACATAAAGATCTCTCTCGTGTTCTTGGAGCCAACGTTTACTTTGGGTCATTCTTAATTAAGTCGCTTTATGTAAGTCGCTTTCCGTCTAAGTTACTAATAAAAAACTCCTAATTGCAATTTAGCAGCATCAGACATCATCTCTCGATCCCACGGAGGGTCAAAGACAATTTCTACTTCCGCATCGCTTACCTCAGGAATAGCCAAAATTTTGCGTTTAACATCTTCCACTAATACCGGTCCCATCCCACACCCAGGTGCCGTTAACGTCATTTCGATAACCACACGGAAAGTATCTTCTTCCAATCGCTCAATATCGCAAACGTATACCAATCCCAATTCGACAATATTGACAGGAATTTCCGGATCAAACACCATACTGAGTTGGGCCCATACTTTATCTTTGATAGTGGCATCAGGTGGCAAATCTTCCAAAGGGCTTTTAATTGCTTTTCCTAAAGCATCGGCGTCCCTCCCTTCAATTCGGACTAAATTCCCAAAAATATTTACCGTAAATGTGTCACCCGAACTCTGTACTACAGTCACCTCGGTTCCTTGAGGAACTCTAATAGACGTCCCCGACGGCACCAACATTGCCGTCGTATCACGACTTAGTACAATAATTTCTTTTTCATGTTCATTATTCCTTATCATCAACGTCTTCGTCTTTTCTTAAATGAAAACTTTCTCCACAACCACAAGCACCAATCGCATTAGGATTATTAAAATGTAATTGATGTTGCCCAAAATCTTTTTTTACATAGTCCACTATTGTGCCCTTGAGGAGAGGCACACAATGAGCATCAATTAAAACAGTTAATCCCAACGCAGTTTTGAGAGAGATATCGCCCTCTTGCGGTCTTTCTACAATCTCCAACTGGTACATGTAGCCTGAGCAGCCGGTTTTTTTCACCGATAAGCGAAATTGTACTTCTTTCCCACGTTTTTTTATTACCGATTGAAGGTGTTTATAAGCTGCCTCTGTCAGTTCGATAATTTTCACATCATTCATTATTCTGTCCTCACGGGTAGGTCGTAGGTCAATCTGACCACGCAGAGCGGCAAACATAGTGTGCCAACATAAAGTAGCGCATTTCACCCGTGTAGGAAATTCAGCAACACCACCTAAAGCAGCTAATTTCCCTAATTCCTCTACGTTAGAACTTTTCCCAGTCACCAAATCATGAAATTGAGAAAATAAAATTTCACTTTGCTCGAGGGTTTTGCCTTTTAAGGCCTCCATCATTAGCGAAGCTGAAGCAATAGATATGGCACAACCACTCCCTTCAAAAGTTGTTTCTTTTATCACACCTTCTTCTTCACAAAAATATACCGTTAATCGATCACCACACAGCGGATTATAGCCATCATGTACGTGTGTGGGATCTGCTAAACGCCCAAAATGTCGTGGCTTTCGACCGTGATCGATAATTATTTCTTGATATAAATCACGTAAATCATTCATTCTTTTAATCTGTGAAAGAACTTTCATTAAATATTTGATTAACCAAAACTAAACCGTCAATCAACCGATCAATATCGTCGAACGTATTATAGAGACCGAACGTAATTCGTGCCGTTGCAGGCAACTTAAATCGCTCCATTAAAGGCATCGCACAATGATGACCAGCCCGGATAGCAATCCCTTCATGATCTAAAATCGTTGCAATATCATGCGGATGAGCCTGTTCCATAGTAAAAGAAATTACACCGACTTTATTTAGAGCGTTACCTATAATTTTTAACCCAGAAATTTGTTGTAATTTTTGCGTCACATAATTCAATAAAGCTTTTTCATGAGCATTAATTTTTTCAAAACCAATCGCCATAAGGTAATCAATGGCTGTCCCAAGCCCAATAACACCAGCTATATGAGGCGTACCTGCTTCAAATTTATGAGGTAACACGTTGTATTCCGTTTTTTCAAAGGTGACTCGGCGAATCATATCCCCACCCCCTTGATAGGGAGGCATCTTCTCTAACAAGTTAGTCTTTCCGTAAAGAACACCAATCCCCGTAGGGCCATACAATTTATGTCCGGAAAAGGTATAAAAATCACAATCTAAATCTTGAACATCCACAACCATATGAGGAATCGCTTGTGCACCGTCTAATAAAATGGGAATATTTTTCTGATGGGCTAAACGAATCATTTCCTTAACAGGATTAACTGTGCCTAATACATTAGAAACATGAATTAGTCCTACAATTTTCGTACGTTCTGTTAAGAGTTTTCGATATTCGTCTAAATTTAAAATTCCATTATCATTAACTGGAATTATTTTTAACTTTGCCTCCGCTCGCTCACATAACAGTTGCCAAGGTACAATATTGGAATGATGCTCCATTTCTGAAATTACAACTTCATCGCCCTGTTGAACTTGCATAGCGCCAAAACTAGAAGCAACTAAATTAATCGACTCTGTGGTCCCTCGGGTAAAAATAATTTCGTGTGTATGGGCAGCATTGATAAATGCTTTAATTTTTTTACGCATATTTTCATAAGCGGTCGTTGCCCGCTCGCTGATAGTATATATCCCCCGGTGCACATTGGCATTGTTATTACAATAATAATGACTTATAGCATCAATCACTATCTGGGGTTTTTGCGCCGTCGCTCCAGAATCCAAATATACTAGCGATTTTCCCCGAATCCGCTCTTTTAAAAGAGGGAAATCATCACGTAAAGAATCAAGTGAATTAATTATGACAATCTCCTAGGGAATTCAATAGCCCTAAACATTTAATAATTCTTTGATGTATTCGCTCGGCAATAAACTTATGAGGTATTTTTTCTATAATTTCACTAGCAAATGCACAAGCGAGTAAATGCTGGGCTGCAGAACGGTCAATACCGCGACTACACAAATAAAATAGAGCTTCATCGTTTAATTGACCCACTGTAGCGCCGTGAGTGCAATTTACATCGTCATTATAAATCTCAAGCTCCGGTTTGGTATTAACCTCAGCTTCATTTGAAAATACTAAATTTTTATTGATTTGATGCGCGATCGTTTTCTTTGCCTCTGAATGGACAAAAATTTTTCCATTAAACACAGCCCGAGATTTATCACTAATAATACCCTTATAAATTTGTTGGCTCACACATCCAGAAACACCATGATCAATACGAGTGTGATTATCAATATGCCTCCCACCTTTCAAGTGATAAAATCCTAGCAACTGACACGAAGCATTATGGCCTTGCAATGCGTAATTCAAATCTTCACGCGCCAGTGCTCCCCCTAATGAAACATGACAGGAAATCACTTGACTGTTTCGCGCTTGACAAATTTGGGTATTTGCAATATGAAAAGAATTGTTATTTTCTCCCTGCAATTTATAAAATACCAAATTAGCAGAGGCTCCAACATTTATTTGAGTCACGATATTATTAAAATAAGTTGTGGGATAGACCCCCTGATATTCTTCTAAAAGAGTGACGCTAGCATTTTCTTCAATAAAAATTAAATGACGCGTTTGGGTCATAGAAAATGGAAAATTCGGCTTCATCAAGTAAAGGAGATGAATCGGTTTTTCAAGCTGGTAATTTTTCGGTACATGAAGAAACATGCCGTCTTGAAAAAGACTATCATTTAGCAATGAAAAAGGAGTTTCATAACTCCTCATCTCACCTATAATCTCCTTTTGATTTTCTTTTAGAGCTGCCTTTAACGACATTAATTGAATCTCAGCTGGCAGTTGCATCAAATTTGATAGAGTGGGTGCAAAATGTCCGTTAATAAATACTATGCGATGGGTATCCTCCATAATAAAACGGGTTATATCACAATCAGTTATTTCTCCAAATGAAAAAGTTTGAGAAGCAATTGAGGTAATGTCCGTATATTTCCAATTTTCTATTTTGCAATTAGGGAAGCCCATCAACAAAAACGTTTTTAATTGTTCGTGTTGCCATGCCTGTAAAGAATTTCGGTTTTGATTTTGCAATCTCTTTAAACGAGCTTCTGACCAACCTTCACTAAGCATTCTCATAACCAACCATACCCTTTCTTTTCAAGTTCATAAGCTAACAAGGGACCACCCGATACCGCAATGCGACCGTCAACCAAGACATGCACAAAATTTGGATTAATATAATCTAAAAGACGCTGATAATGAGTAATTAATAAAATAGCTCGTTTAGAGTTGCGTAAACTGTTAACCCCTTTTGCAACCATTTTTAGGGCATCTATATCGAGACCCGAATCGGTTTCATCTAAAACGGCAAGAGAAGGTTCGAGCATTAGCATTTGCAAAATTTCATTGCGCTTTTTCTCCCCCCCGGAAAATCCTTCATTAACTGATCTTTTTAAAAATTTATCCTCCATATCAACTAAGGCTAATTTTTCCTTGACTAAAGTCATTATATCCAGCGCATCTAATTCTAATTCACCACGTTTTTTTCGGATGCTATTAACAGCCGTTTTCAAAAAATAAAGGTTATTAACACCAGGGATTTCCACAGGATATTGAAATGCCAAAAATAAACCTGCCACAGCACGATCCTCAGGTGATAGTTCGAGTAAATTCTGATTGAAATAGGTCACTTCACCTGCTGTAACAGCATAATTATCCCGACCAGCCAATACAGACGCTAAGGTACTTTTACCAGAACCATTAGGCCCCATAATAGCGTGAACTTCACCAGCATTAACAGCTAAATCCACTCCGCGGAGAATCTCATTATTATTTACATTCACATGTAAGTTTTTTATTATTAACATATGGATATCTCTTTTTAAATTATTAACCGCCATCATCCCACAGTTCCTTCTAAACTGACCTCCATCAATTTTTGTGCTTCAACAGCAAATTCCATTGGCAATTTTTGAAAAACTTGTTTACAAAAACCATTTACAATCATTGAGATAGCGTCTTCTTCAGTAATACCGCGTTGACGACAATAAAATAATTGATCCTCTCCAATTTTCGAGGTCGTAGCTTCATGCTCAATACGTGCCGTAGGATTTTTCGCTTCAATATAAGGAAAGGTATGAGCGCCGCAATGACTTCCCAACAATAAAGAATCGCATTGGCTATAATTATGAGCATTTTCAGCAATTGGTCCAACACGCACTAAACCACGGTAACTATTTTGCCCATGGCCGGCGGCAATTCCTTTAGAAATAATTGTGCTCCGGGTATTTTTACCGATGTGGACCATTTTCGTACCTGTATCAGCTTGCTGAAAATTATTCGTCAGAGCCACGGAATAAAATTCTCCAACGGAATTATTGCCTCTTAAAATAACACTAGGATACTTCCAGGTAATTGCAGATCCCGTTTCGATTTGTGTCCAAGAAATTTTAGAATTATTTCCGCAACACGTACCCCGTTTTGTCACAAAGTTATAAATCCCCCCTTGTCCATTTTCATCTCCTGGGTACCAGTTTTGTACGGTGGAATACCTTATCTCGGTATTGGCTAAAGCTATTAATTCGACCACGGCAGCATGTAATTGGTTTTCGTCCCGCTGCGGAGCAGTGCAACCCTCCAAATAACTCACATAGCTTCCTTCATCAGCGATAATTAACGTTCGCTCGAATTGCCCCGTATTAGCTGCATTAATTCGAAAATAAGTCGATAATTCCATAGGGCAACGAACCCCTTTCGGCACGTACACAAATGAACCATCGCTAAAAACAGCGGAATTTAACGTCGCGAAAAAATTATCACGATAAGAAACAACACTGCCTAAATATTTTTTCACTAAATTGGGATGTTTTTGTACTGCTTCGGAAAATGAACAAAAGATTACTCCTAACGCAGCCAATTTTTCTTTAAATGTTGTTGCTACCGAGATACTGTCGAAAACTGCATCCACGGCAACACCAGCCAGTCGCTGTTGCTCATGCAAAGGAATGCCCAATTTATTGTAAGTCTCGAGTAATTTAGGATCGATTTTCTCTAAGCTTTTAGGTTTCTTTTTCGATTTTGGTGCCGCATAATAACTAATAGCTTGATAATCAATGGGCTCGATACGCAAATGAGCCCATTGTGGCGATTCCAGAGTCAACCAATGGCGATAGGCACGGAGCCGCCACTCTAACAGGAAATTGGGTTCGTTCTTCTTGGCTGAAATAAGCCTGATTACCTCTTCGTTTAACCCAGGCGTGATAACATCTGTTTCAATGTCGGTAGTAAAACCATGTTCATAGGTTTTATTAACGACTTTCTGTAAATAACCTTCATTCGTCATTATTTTCCCCAAATTCGGATCGTTAGCAGAAGAGTTCTGCCCACGCTCACGGAGAGTCACTGCACTGGCAGTGATCGCATTGAAAAGTGGTTATTCGTTTTTTAGTTAATGGTTTTTTCATATCTGCAAGATTTAAACTATCCAACACTTCAAATACCAACCCATTAATGAGCTGCCAATTGTTACGTAATCCGCAAACAGTGTCATGTTCGCATCGATTCTCAGCTCGGCTGCATTCGGTCATCGCCGGCTTGCCATCAATGGCAGTGATAATTTCGGATATACTAATCGCTTCCGGTGATCGTGCCAATTGATAGCCCCCATTAACACCGCGTTCAGAATTAACTAACTTGCTTTCATTCAAAAGCTTCAACACCTTACTTACGGTAGCCATTGAAAGAGGTGTCACCCGCGCAATTTGTGCCGCACTAAAGCGCTCTTGTCGGGAAGCCAAGATGCTCATTACCATCGTGGCATAATCAGCTAGTCGACTAATTTTCAACATCTTATCTTTACCTATCCTCTTTCTCACGAAAACTTTCTTTACTTTCCTGCGGGACGAGGGAACCTTTAGTTTTTCTATATTTGTCCCGTAGAGAGCGTATTACTCTTGCCTTTGCTTAAATATTGACAATATAGTACCATACTTGTCCTATTTCGCAATGAAGAATACGAACGCTGCTATGATTTTTTCAAAAAGCAAAAATCGTCGCCTTTCCACGCTCTTGAGCGTTTCGCTTATAAGTGCTGTCGTAAATACCTTACTCGCTTTATTTAAAATTGACGTTGGAATTATTGGCTATTCTCAAGCTTTAATTGCTGATGGAATTCATTCCTTATCAGACCTCCTTACTGACGGGCTTGTAGTCATAGCGGCGCATCTTGGGGCCCAATCACCAGACAAGGAACATCCCTACGGTCATGGGCGCATCGAAACGATTGGAGCAATTATTATTTCGCTCATTCTCATTTTTGTTGCTCTGGGGATCACTTTTGATACCCTCCAGCATATCATTCATCGGGTTCACTCTACGACACCCACTTTTTCCGTTATTATTGTGGCCATCGTTTCTGTGATTGCAAATGAAAGCTTATTTCGCTACACCCTAATAAAAGACAACAAAATTAATTCTGACCTGTTGCGTACTAACGCCTGGCATAACCACAGTGACGCCCTCGTTTCGTTGATTGTTTTAGCCAGCGTGATTGGTACTCGGTTAGGCATCACTTATCTTGATTCGATCGGCGCCTTAATTATCGCACTTTTAATCTTGCGTATGGGCCTCAAAATGATATGGAAAAATATTCAAGAACTCATTGATGCGGCTGTCGATGACGAAACTCTTGAAAAAATTACTAACATTATTTCCACTGTCCCTGGTGTTCTTTCCATCCACCAGTTACGAACGCGTTCGCACGGAGGCAATATTTTCATAGATGTTCATATTCAAG
Source organism: Candidatus Coxiella mudrowiae (assembly GCA_001077715.1). Classification (GTDB taxonomy): domain Bacteria; phylum Pseudomonadota; class Gammaproteobacteria; order Coxiellales; family Coxiellaceae; genus Coxiella; species Coxiella mudrowiae. The sequence goes on from CP011126.1 coordinate 1,247,334, forward strand.
TCTCCCCCGACATCAGTGTATCGGAGGGACATTACATTAGCGAGCAGGTGCATATAAATCTTATGAAAAATATTTCCCATATCGTTGATGTTACCGTTCATATTGATCCGGAAAATGACGCTACTTCAACACCTTCAGTAAATTTACCCAGTCGCGAAGATATTCATCGTTTATTAAAAGTCCATTGTCAAAATTTACCAAGTTTTAAAGAAATCCGGCGGACAATCTTACATTATTTGGACGGTAAAGTTTATATTGAAATTTATCTGCCATTAACAGCGGTTAAAGATGAGAAAGAAAAGTTAGAATTGCAGTATCAGGATATTGTCTCTCGAGTAAAATATATTGCCAAAGTATCTCTTTATTTTGAATAGAGGATCACTTACTCCATGAAAAAAAAACTTATTTATTCTATGACATCGAAACCACTGGTTTAAATAAGTGCTTCGATCAAATTTTACAATTCGCTGCTATTCGAACTGATGAATCATTAAATGAACTAGAGCGACACGAAATTCGCATTCGCCTCAATCCCGACATCATCCCTTCTCCTACAGCAATCATCACCAATCGAATATCGGTTGCCAAAATGCTTTCCGGAAAACCTGAAATTGAAGCCATTCGAGAAATCCACCAATTAATGAACAACCCTGGTACTATTAGCGTTGGGTATAATACGCTCGGTTTTGATGACGAATTTTTACGCTTTTCCTTTTATCGAAATTTACTACCACCTTATACCCATCAATTCAATAATCAATGCGGACGATTGGATCTTTTTCCAATTACCATTTTATATTACTTATATAAATCAGATGTTTTAAATTGGCCAAACCCGTTAAATATGAAATTAGAAAATTTATCCAGAATGAATCAACTAGCACACGGGCAGGCTCATGATGCCATGGTAGACGTGAATGCATGTATTAGCTTAGCTAAAAAATTAATGGCTCACAAGGAAATGTGGCAATACGTCATCGGATATTTTGATAAAAAAATAGAAACTCATCGATTAGCCCAATTACCAGCGGCAATTAAGAGCAAATTTTATCATCATCGGGAAGGGATTTTAATCCAAGGAAACTTTGGTTCAACGCTTGCTTACCAAGCTCCTGTAATTGGATTAGGACCTCACAAGCATTATAAAAATCAATATGTATGGTTGCGCCTCGATCGTGAGGAATTATCAACTACCACTGAAAAAACGATTCCAAAAACTACTTACACCATCCGTAAAGTTGTAGGTGTTCAAGCCATTGTGCTACCTGCTCTCGGGCGCTATCTTCATCATTTGTCACTCAAGCGATTCCAGCTAGCAAATGAAAATAAACAATGGTTAGCCGCCCACCCCAATATTTTCCAGAGCATTTGCGATTACCACCAAAACTTTATTTATCCTAACGTTCCAAATCTAGATCCCGATGCGGCTTTATATGAAATTGGTTTTTCTACACCTTACGAAGAATTTCTATTTCAACGCTTTCATCTTGCTGTACCAGAAGAGAAAGAAAAAATTGCCTTCGAATTTCCTAACCCAATCCGAAGAGAACAAGCTTTACGGTTAATCGGCAGACATTATTGGGATCTCCTATGTAAGGAAAACCAACAAAAATTTTCTGATTATTTAAAGCATACGTATGATGGTGAAAAAAATTTATCTTTTGATTATCGGGGGGGAATCCGACTCACTCGAAACGATGCTCTAAAAGAGATTGCTTTTTTAAGAAAAGAAAAAAATTTAGATGCGGAGCAGTCTATTTTATTAGATGATTTAACTAATTATTTATTAAAAAAATATTTTAATATAAATTCAATTGGAAATATTTAAAATAAGGAGTTGCTAATGTCAGCACTTTATCAATACTCTCACTTTCTATCAGTTTCTAAAGGCTACTATGATGTGGATTTTTAATTAAAGAATTAAAAAAATATGGCAATATTGAATTATCGACATTTAACTCATTAGATAGAAAGTTGGTTATAATTGATAATGTTTTCTATTACTGCGCAAAAGGACGTGTACGAATTGCTCAAGAGCATGAACTATTTCCTTGGTCCGCTATTACTAAGTTACGGATGGAAAAAAATTTTTACTATAAGCCATATTCCATCTTTACAGGAATTAAAGACATCGCTATTGACTCATCTATCTTCTAAGAACTATCCCATTCCATTTCACATTAAAGCTAATGTAGAGAATATAGTTTTGAGAAGTATTCTAAAAGAAAAAAACTTATAGACTAGACTAATTTCAGAAATTATCGACAGCGCTATTCTTATAAATACTAAAAAAATTAATAACAACGTAGTTAGATTTTATGCACCTTGGTTTATGATCTAATTAAATCTGACAGCCTTCATCTACATTTTGTAGATGAAGATATAAGTATTGGAGTCCATTTTTTAGACATTAACTTATCCTCAGAAAAAATTTATTTTCAAAAAATAATTTCTATAAATATCATATTTCCTCAAATGGAATTTTATAAAAATGTAGATTGAATCTTGCCGAGAAGAACACTTATTTACCAAAATTTTAAGATAAGGTTAAATAAATAAAAGGATCGATAAGAAAATAAGAATGAACGATTCAATTACTTAATGATTTCCACTTCATGGATTTATTTTTATAATTTCTTTATTTTCAGTATTTAATTGAGCTTGTACTTATTGAATTTGATTTTTCAAAATAGTGATTTTCTTTTGCATCACCTGTTGTGTAATTGGGTTATCTCTTTTTAAGTTACTGCAGCTTGTGCTTTATTTCTGGGGAACACTGTCTTGAACTTGTTCAATTTAGTTTTACAAAGTTGCAATGATAGTTTGCATATTGCCTGATGGCGCCGCCACTGAATTAGAAAAAAAACTCTTTGATAATCCAAACAATTCCAAAAAAAATATTTTAATTGTCAATAATTTTAGCATAAGATACTTCGCTTTACATAGGAACACCATACCATAAAAACATTAAAGAAATATTAAAAATAAGGGATTCATTTTTAAAACTCCTTTATACATTAAAAAAAATAGATAATTTAATTAAATAAAAATAAAAATCACTGGATATTCAGTAGAATTTCTGATCTTACTGAAGGATAATAATGGTACGTAGAAGCGATTAAAAATTAGAAATGACTAAATTGAATGGTAATGTATTTTCTGATATTGACTTACACGATGTAGAAAAGTACTTAGCCAAAGAAAATCTAGCAAACTAGATTAATCATATTATTGAGAAACGGGGTTTAAAACAAATTGAAGCAGTGAAGGTACTTGACATGGCAACCTAAAGTATCTGCACTAAATTTTAGACGATTAGATGATTTTTCCATCGAACGCCTCATTAGCTTTCTAAATAAATTGGATCGCGACGTTGAAATTATTGTGAAGAAAAACCAACGGAGGAAAGATCATGATCACTTACGAGTTGCGTTTGGATGATTAGGCGTTAATAATGATAATAATTTGGATAATTACCTTAATAAATGATTTCGTGTTTAACACCGTAGTTCATTTTTTTAATTTTTAATAGGCCTTTCTCTTGCTCGTTTAATACATTTATTACAACTGAACCACCTGAAATGTATTTTAGTAAAACGTTAGCTACTACACTTAATCTTGAAAACAAAGAAAATCTGACTCTTGTAGGCAACATAGCATTACTAGTTTCATTCCATTTAACAGAAAAATCTAAATAAAAATTTTTCGTTAAATAGTAAGGAACCATTACAATTGGATTGACCAAATAAACTATACCAATTTCTAATAGCTTTTTTAGCATATAAAGTATTTTCATCATGTTATCAAGTTTAAGTTGTGTTTCTTGGTCATCTCCCTTTCGTGCACTATAGGCCCAGTCATAAGGAATGCAGCCTGTTATCGACATATTACCACGTATCATCATATGACTTACCATTCGTAAAATTTCAATATTTCGACTATTAATGGATCCAAAATTTTCACTTGAAAAAATCTATAGATTTTTCTGGAGGTAATCTGATGAATTTCGCTAATTTCAGGACCTTTCAACCACATCATAAGAGCAGCTAAGGCAGTAAGCAAATTGACCAACAATAAGGTTATCATTTGGATAATAATAAAAATTAAGAAATTGGGCCAAAAAAAGTGATCTGATCAATAATATTAATCGGGCGGTTACAAAACCATTTTAACGATACTGATTTGAGCTTAAAAGGAATTAAATAATTTTCTCCTTTAATGTTTAGCGTTGTTGTTCACTGATCCAGATGCGTTGTCGTTTTGATGTCGAAAGATTAGCATTGGGCATACTGGAAAAGCTCAGCCAGGGATATTTTATCTGTAGCGCTAAAATCAGTAATTCGAATATGATCACTTCTCGCTGTCACATATATGGTGTCATAACTAGAGCCAGTCGTAATTACGGTGTTACCTGCGTATATTCGATCGTTTCCGAGTCCCGTTATAATATTTTTGATTGAAGTGCCTTGAGCAAATTGAAAAAAATTATCACCAACATCGCTGAGTTGATCGCTACCCTCTACAAAAAGACGCACATCACCTGCGTAATCGGTACAATCAAGCGTATCATTACTAGCTGGATCCCAAAGAGTAAATAAATTCATGCCTGCACGAGGAAATCTGTGAATAGTATCGCCAGAATTAATTGCTCTATTGGCACCATAAACTTTTTGCAGCGTGCTAACATCTAATGCCATGGGTGTATCAGGCCTACAAAAATAATTTCTGCCAAACTGATAAAAAGAATAGGCTCGTAATTATCAAAAAGATAACTCTAAAGGATAAGCCGCCATCATGATAGTATCATAATTGGCTTTCTTTATAGATAAATGTGGAGGGTAAGCATTCATATTCCAAAATATCCACAAAAATCGTTGTATCGACGCAGGATAATCCAGCCCAAGAAAATGTCCTAATTCATGTAAGACAGTCCTATAACTTCAAGCCTTAAAAAAATTTCTTTGATTTAATATAATCAAATTCCCAGAGACTCCACCTGTTTTATCTTCTAAATCGGTAACAAAAGTAAAAAATAAATCGGACTGGAATGAAGTAATAAATTTGATATTGATAAAATTCTCTAATTCCTGAAATGCTTTTTGTATCACTTCCTCCATTCCATCCAAAGGAGACACAAACGTAAGATCAAAAAGATTGCCGGAAGGAAGTATCCTATAAACTATTCCCTTTGGTGAACGAATATCGTGAAATAAGCTTAGTGGAACATCTGTCGGATGAAGTAAGGTTCTTTCGTCTGGACTAAACAAGTTATCATTAATACGATGGTGCTTCGCATGGGCTCTCCAAAAACTTATCAGTTAATGCTAATGGCTGAAATTAAAGGAATATAAATTATAAACTCTCTTTACAATGTATGCGCGACTTAACATTAAGAGAGCTGCTGAATCAATCTCTCAATCAGAATGAAAATGTAGGTATTCTGAAATAGTCTTCAATTAATTCTATCCTTGCTAGGCGCTTTCGTACTTCTTCTGGGAGTTTAATTACCTCTTCGTATTTTAATTCCGCCTCAATAGAATCAACAATATTTTAGCTGAACCTTTCATCTTCTATCTGGTCTCTACTCAACACCATTAAACAACCATTTATTTGCACTAATTTTTTTAACCCTGCTACTTGATAATATTCTAAACCAAAGGTTATTCCTATTTGCTCATGTTTCGATAAAACTATTTCTTTATTCTCCGCTTTCATGACTTCAGCACAAATGAAATATTCTATTTCCTTTTTAAGCCCATTTTCAGAAACCTAAATCCGCTGCTGAAACGGACGATTCATGCGTTATTGGGCGGGATGAATTTAGCCCTAACCAACAAAGAGCTTGTGATCCGTCAAATAGCAATTTCGGTCGTTGTTTAAAATAAACTGGGTCAGACAGACATGATATCTTGTGATATAAAACATATCATTTCCTTAGGATTTTTTTTTCACGTGGAAGAAAATTAATTTTTTTCCAACGCTAACACCTGAGGTCCAGTTCCTGGAGACGATACTGGCGGTGCTTCCCGCACATCAACTAAATTATTGGGGTCATAAGCTTGCTAACCATCATCATAGCTAAGTGGCTGAAGCTAAAAAAGGAAAACCCCTCTGTTGTTGGTGGTGAATAGCCCGGCGAATGTGGGGCAGAGCTCCTCAAGCGTCGCCTCTCCTGTTTTGCATATCATCTAAATTGAGCGAAAAATCGACTGTTAATGGCAACACTGGCTCTTCAAGTTCAACGTCTATCAACGACTCTTCTGCTTAGAAGCGTCTATTTACTCGAAGCGCTAAAAACCCCTGCAATTGAGCTCTAGAATCCTCATTAATTTAGACGCCAAATTGAGGAGCTAGAAAAACTCCTTACAAAAGGACAAGAGTAGCGATTGACCTAATTTGAACTAATGGCTCATTAGGACGAGCCGATAATACTCCTTGTCCCACTTGTTCTGATTGTTCATCGTTTAAGTTTTTTGGGTACTTCCCATTGAACCTCTCTTAATTCCTGATTGTTTAGAATATACAGTATAAATCTTAATTAAATCTTAAAATTAAATCTTAAAGACATCCCTCAAAACGCAAAGGTCCTCCGTATACTGACAAAATAGATAATTTGATGAAATAAATCGTCTCATGATTTTTATCATGTACAGAGTTAAAACTCTTTTCCCGAGGAACGGGCTACTTTTTCACGAATATATGTAGGTTCTGCTTTTTCAGGTGGTAACACATCACCTTGCTTAAATTTCTCATGAGCAATCATGGCTACTGAAGCGGCGTCGGGATAGATTTCCTTCTCTATGAACGGGAAATCCGGCGACAAAGAGGCTCGATATACGGCCCACGCATTTCCTACGCCTATTCCATTTTCCGTTGGAAATTGGATATCTTCCGGATGGTCCACATGATCACCCGTAATCACTTGCATGATTTTTCTGTCATCTACTTGGTAAACACCCCAGTAAATAGAATCCATTCGTGCGTCCCAACCTGCAATCACCCGCTCACTATTTATTTTTTGATAAGCTGCCTGAGCTAATGCTTGTAACGTTGATACCGGGATAACCGGGAGATCGATTCCATAGGCAATTCCTTGCGCAACACCCGTAGAAATACGAACACCCATAAAGCTTCCTGGCCCCGATCCGAAAGCAATTGCATCAAGGTTTTTCAAATTTATTCCTGCATCGCTCAGCAACTCATCAACACGATCCAGAAGAATATCCGAATGTCTCTGCGGAGCAATTTCGAATTGTTGAGTAATCTCCCCATTTAGCCATAGCGCAACAGAGCAAGCAGCTGTGGCAGTCTCAAGGGCCAGCAGTTTGGACATCTTCAACCGCCGCCTCATTAGAAATTGTTTTTATTGTTACATTCGTATTTTGTAAGCGCACATAACCCAAACTCGACAGATCATTATAGGTAAAGCCGTGCTTCCACAGTGGATTATAAGTCAAAAGTAAAGTCCCTTTGGCTTTTTCAAAGTCGTAACGACTTGGATCCATGCTTAACGTTAATCCATCATAACAAACCGTAAGCTTAACGAAATGAGCTTGGTCCCAGCTTGTTAGTTGAACGTGCTGGCATTTTCCAGGAGCAATTTTAAATTTTACCGACTCAAAATAATAAGCTTGGAAAAGCGGCGGCATCAGAGCTATCCCTCTAAAGAGAGCGACTTGAATTCTAGGACCCTGGTAAACAGTTTTCAATTCAAGGGTATTGTGAATTTGGTAATAGTTCGCTCGTAACTGTTTGCGTTCTGTGGGATTCATCATTTGCCATTGTTGAGGTGTAAATCCCAATTCTCTGGGCCCGACTGTACAACCTGTCAACCAAAATGCGCTAAGAATAAGAAGAATTCGGCCTACCATATTTACTCCCATTGAAGGCGCCCATCATAGGGCTATTATATAAGATGAGAGCAAGTCCATCCAACGATACTTAAAACCGTCCAATATTCAACTCCAGCATTCTTCGGATGATATTATAACCACATCATGAATCCGTAGGTTTAATATGTCTCAGAAAACACCGTTATTTCGTTTCTATGAAGAACTCAATGATTTCTTAATGATAATGAAATAATCAACCTTTCCCAAGAGGAAAATCAGATTATTCTGACATGGAATAAGGGTATCCCTAAAAAAATAAAAAGGTAACCCATGGCTACTGGATATAAGAAACAGATCCTGAACCACAAATCCGCGAAGTTATTAAACAATTTGACCTGCTATCTTCTGTTAATCCATTTACTCGTTGTTTGCATTGTAATGGAAAGCTTAGACTTATTAATAAAAAATTCATTAGTAACGAATTATAGCCGAAAACTAAAAAATTTTATCAGGATTTTATGAGATGTGATCAATGCCATAATATTTATTGGGCAGGCTCTCATTATGAACGGATGATACTTTTTTTGGATCAATTAATTAAAAGTATTCAATTATAATGATTAAATTGGCTCTAAAATGAAGGAATAACCATGTTGGAAAATACGGAGGATAAAAAATTTATGACCTTAGTTTTCGATTTGGTTAAGAAAGCGGTGTTAGAAAATTATGGTGGGCATTTCGGATCTATCATCGTAAAAAATTCTCAAATTATTTCCGAGGGAACTAATCAAGTTAACGCCATTAATGACCCAACTGCACACGGTGAAATCGTTGCTATTCGTAAAGCCTTCAAATCCCTAGGCACTTACTATCTAAGTGGATGTCATCTGTACACTAATTGCGAACCGTCCACTATGTGCCCGAGCGCTTATTATTGGGCAAGAATTGACAAAATCTTTTTCTCGTTAGAAAAAACTGATGCGGACAGGATTGGATTTGATGACACTTATTTCTATGAGAAAATTTCTAAACCCTTTTTGTTAAGCACGACCTACCGATGGTGCAATTTATGAGAAAAGAAGCACTGCCTTTATTTGAAGAATGCAAAAAAAGAGGATAAAATGCTTTATTAGTAGATTACGAGGTGTCGGATCTAATTCATACCATCTCGTTGCGCCAACCGTAGTTAGTGACAAATGTCTTGATTATTTGCCATAATAAGTGGATGGATGTATTCATCGAAAATCAGACCCTTATTAATCCATCGCTTGCAGAAACAGTCTATACCATCTCACAACTTAATGCTGAAACTCGTGTCTTTTTAGAAGAGCGTTTTCAACGCCTATGGATTACTGGAGAAATTTCTAACCTGTCGCAGCCAAGTTCCGGCCATTTTTATTTCTCTTTAAAGGATGAGCGTGCGCAAGTTCGATGTGCATTTTTTCGTAATTACTGCTGTCAATTGAATTTTATACCCGAAAATGGCCACCATGTATTATTACAGGCCTCCAAGTTAGTCTCTATGAACCACAGGGCAATTTTCAATTGATTGTAACGCAAATGATTATGACAGGCAGCGGGGCCTTGCAAATCGCCTTTGAACGATTAAAACAACGACTTGAAAAGGAAGGCTTATTTGCTTCCAAAAATAAAAAGCCTATTCCTACTTTCCCTAAGACCATCGGAGTGATCACCTCTCCTTCCGGTGCGGCAATCTGGGATATTTTAAAGGTGCTAAAAAGACGATTTCCTAACGTTCCAATAATCGTTTATCCCCTACATTGGTTCAGGGTGAAAAAGCTGCTGCTCAAATCGTAGAGGCGATAAACAAAGCTAATAAACGCAAAGAATGCGACGTGCTCATGCTAGCTCGTGGAGGGGGTTCTTTGGAGTATTTATGGCCATTTAATGAAGAAAAAATTACTCGAGCAATTTTTTCTTGCCAAATTCCGATTGTTTCAGGAATTGGTCATGAAGTCAATTTTACAATTGCCGACTTCACAGCTGATCAACGCGCGGCTACCCCTTCCGCTGCTGCAGAAAAGGTAAGTCCTAATCGAATCGAATGGTTACAACATATTCAAACTTTCCAACGACGCTTAAGTCATTTAATAACTACTCAATTGCGTCACTGTCGGCTTCAATTGCAACCAATCATGGCTCACTTGCAGCGCCAGAATCAGCGTCTAGAAGCTCGTTGCCGTCGGATTGAATCACTTCATCACCGACTAATCATGGCAATGGATTACCATCTTAATCGGCGACAACAATGGCTTGCGACAAAGCCCAAGCATTTCAAACGATGAGCCCGTTAATAACGTTAGACCGGGGGACCGGGGGTATGCCCTTGTTACTCACCAAAATCAAATCATTCGAAAAGAAATGGTTCTTAAAGTTGGAGATCGAATTTCAGTACAACTATCCGAGGGACAAATAAACTCTTGTGTCGAGAGAATTTATGCAGCAACATCAGTCAAGCTAAAATAATAGTTTCCAGATAAATATTCTAAGCTTAGAGGACTTTAGGAGATAAAGTCAGATAATCTAAAACACGAATAAAAAATAAGGAAGTTTTTGGAGTGTTAAGAACTTATTATCTAGAAGGCAACTCTCTACACAAATGGTTAGTTCTTGGCGCCGTTTGTCTAGCTGTTTTCACTACGACATTAAATACTACGGCAGTAATGAATGCTCTCCTGGCGATGAGTAATGAATTGCATTTAACTTCCATTTCGTTGCAATGGATTGTAAATTCTTATCTTCTAGCGTGTGCTTCATTTATCATGGTCTGAGGCCAACTCGGTGATCTTTTCGATCGGCGAAATATGTTTTTAACAGGAGCCTCGCTATTTATTGTTGCTTCCTTAATTATCGCACTGGCACACGAACCGACTATTATAATCATCGGTCACGCTTTACAAGGGCTTAGCGCCTCTCTCATTACTCCAATGACCCTATCCATAGCCAAGATAGCCTTTTCCGGCAGCCAAGAAGATTTAGCTGTCATCTTCTGGACGGAGATAGTTGGATAGGAGATAGTTGGATAGTCGGTCTTGGCTTTGCTTTTGGTCCAGTTATTAGTGGAATTTTCACTAGTTATGACACATGGTACGATATCTTCTGGACTAACATTCCACTTATGGCTATGGTTATGATTATTGCTCGTTTATTCGCAAAGAAAACGCGGAGCGAAAGAGAAAATATCCGTATGGATATCAAATGTATGGGGATGGACTTCTCTAAAAACTTAATTTTATTGATTGTGGGAGTTTCACTGCTGATATTTTTTTTGGTTTGTGGAACATAAAGTCAAAATCCCCCTGGTCCACTTTTATCATTTTCATAAACGCTTATTTATTTCAGGTAACGTAGGTATTGCGGTGAGAATATTCATAATTATGGGCGTGCTTTATTTTTTTCAACACCTTCATTCAAAGCCCTTATTTACTAGATTGTTCGCCAATTCATGCAGAAATCGCTATTTTGCCCATTAGGGTTAGTATTTTTTTATTTTTACTTATTGTTTCGAGAATTATTCGGCGTTTGAGTTATCGACTTCCTATGATAGTAGGCTTAACATTAATTGCTCTTGGTACCTTTTTATTTTATTGGACACCTCTACATGCCACCTATCATTTTTTCTCGTTACCACTACTTTTAACAGGACTCGGTCTTGGTTTAACGTTTCTTAACAGCCCTGCGCTCGGAATGCAAGCGCTACCTAAAGAAAAGCTAGGCGAAAAAGCTGGCATTATTTACTATTAACTATCTTTGGGCATTCTTCGTATTCCTATCGACACGTTGCTTTCAATCCTTTTAAGCCGCAATTACTTCAATCAAGCCCTTTCCGAAAATAATTTTTCTCCTGCTGAGTGTTAGCTCAAATCGATCGAGTTGTCTTCGGCCATCATTAAAGCATGCAACAAGTTTTTAATCAGCTAAAACTGGATACTCAAGAAGTTTTAATCTACGCCCTACTACAAACAGTAACCCTTAAAAGTTTCACGGCGGTTATGGCTATGTGTTTCATTGTTACATTAGGAGCACTCGTTGGAATTTTCTTTTTTTGCAAAAAGTAAGAAAAGTAGTTATTAGTTAGGCCTCTTCATAAGGATTAGGATCGGTTTTTAATTTAATGTAAACGGGAACTCCAATAAAATTAAATGTTTTTCGGAAATAATTAGCAAGGTAGCGAGAGTACGATTGAGGAAGGGATTGAGTTTGTTTGCCGTGGATAACAATAGTCAAAGGATGACGACTACCAAGATGCGCAAACCGTAAGCGAATTCGTCGACCTTTCACTAACGGGGGCTCATGCTCTAAAACTGCTTTTTCCAAAGTTTTCGTCAGTTGGCTCGTAGTTAATTCCTGCTGAGTTGATTGGTAGGATTCCTCAATTGCTCGAAATAATTTTTCTAGCCCCGTTCCTTCTAACGCAGAAATAAAATAATGGCGAGCAAAATCTATAAAAGACATTCGTCGATCGATGTCTTGTTTTACTTGTTCGCGTTCATCATTCTCTAAACTATCCCATTTATTAATAGCTATTACTAGGGGAACACTTGCTTTAATGATTAAATTTAACAATCGTAAATCCTGCTCGCTTACACTTTCACGAGCATTTAAAACAAAAATAATCACATCAGCGACATGCATAGCTTGCATTGATTTAATAATTGAAATTTTTTCTACTTGATTATGAATTCTTGATCGCCTGCGAATACCCGCCGTATCAATTAAGGTGTAGTTTTTATCCTTTCGAACAAAAGGGATATAAATACTGTCTCGCGTTGTGCCAGGTTGGTTATAGACGATAACGCGTTCTTCACCTAACAATCGATTAATAAGTGTAGATTTTCCAACATTCGGTCGGCCAATTACCGCAATTTTAATTCTTGGCTCCTTTTCAATGATTTCTTTTCCAACAACTTCTTTTTCTAACGTCAATTCACTAAGAACACTAGTCATCAAGCGTTTAATGCCACGACCTTTTTTTGCCGAAATTACGTAAAGTTCATTAAAGCCTAATCGATAAAATTCGCTTCGAACCGTTTCCGCTTCAGTTCCATCTGCTTTATTAACCACAAAAAAGATTTTCTTATTTTTTTTCCGCAATCGCTCTGCTACTATTTCATCGGCACGAGTAAGGCCTGTTTTCGCATCCACCAAAAATAAAGTACAGTCCGATTCTTCAATTGCCTGATCCACTTGAGTTTCCGCAAGTGCTGCTATAGCAGGTTCTTCTGAATCTACTAATCCGCCCGTATCCACCACCAAGATAGGTTGAGATCCAATTCTCACTTCTCCATATTGACGATCCCGTGTAACTCCAGGAACATCAGCCACTAATGCTGCTCGACTTCTTGTTAAATAATTAAATAATGTCGATTTACCAACGTTAGGTCGGCCAACGATGGTGATGACTGGAAGCATTTCTCTACCCCTTATGGCCGCTTTCTCTAAAAATAAGGACTTAGTTCTTAACTGTATATTTTCATTTTTAAATACGGATTCTCAATCCCAATAGCTTTCATTCCATTTTGTGCTGCTTCATATTTGTGCTGCTTCATAGGATTTTTCAGCGGCTGGCTTATTACCTATCGCGGCATAAATATCACCTTTAATATTTTTCAATAAGGGGATTAAAAGTAAAATCATTAATTGTTCGCAATAAATCTAACGCTTGATTAGGCTGGTTTTGAGCAAGATATATTCGAGCAGCCCGCAAACGGGCGATCTGTTGTAAAGGGGGAGCGGCATTATCCATATAACCCAATGCAATTGTTTTAGCGCCTCTGCATATTTTTTGTGCTACAGCATTCTTAGCATTTAGTAATGAAGCCATCACTCCATAAGGGGTTTTCGCGTACTTTTTAACAATCTGATTCGTTAATTGATTTATTTTTCCCAATTCGTGCTGACTGGTTAGTGCTTGCAATTGTATATAAAGTTGCGAAGCTCGTTCTGTTTTCTTAATATGGAAATGATACCAATACCGCCCGCCAACCAATTAATCATTTTAATTTGTTCTTTAATAGGAAAGATATTCTATCATTTTATCATTCCTTCACTGTTCTTCTACTCAATGGAAAATAGGGATAGTTAAGTTGTTTTTTCATGTAAATTTTTTCACGCAAATAAGCTATTACCTCATTTTCTTTGAGTTGTTGTTGTGGTAATGCCTCACTTAAAGGTTTAAGGGTTACTGTATTCGTTTTCATTTCTTCTTCACCAATAACCAATGCCCATTTTGCACCACTTTTATCTGCACGTCTAAATTGACTTTTAAAACCACCTCCGCTGAGATGTGTCTCAATAACCAAGCTGGGTAATGCATCGCGGAGGTGTTCTGCTACCATCAATCCACGTTTCACTGCCCGCTCCCCCTCCACCACGAGATAAATATCCGAATGAATAACATATTCCCGCATCGCTTGCAACAGTAAGACGACCCGTTCCAAACCGGCAGAAAATCCAGCCGCTGGTGTTGAACGATCCCCCATTTGCTCAACGAGATCATCATAGCGTCCTCCTGCACAGACAGTCCCCTGAGCGCCTAACTGGCTGGTTACCCATTCAAAAACAGTGTGAGTGTAGTAGTCAAGCCCTCTAACCAAGTTGGGATTAACAATATAAGACAATCCTGCTTGCTCTAAGAGGGCTTGTAATTGATCCCAATGACGACGAGATTCATCGTCCAAATGATCCAGAAGTTTTGGCGCTTCCATGATAATAGGTTGTAGGACAGGGTTTTTACTATCCAAAATCCGCAAGGGATTGGTTATTAGACGTCGTTGACTGTCTTCATCCAATTCTATTTTTCGCGACTCCAAATAATTAACCAGTCTTTCCCGATAATGGAGTCGGCAATTCAGGGTGCCCAAGGTGTTCAATTCCAAAGTAATGTATTTCTCTAAACCAAGCATTTTCCAGAAGCGACGGCCTATTAAAATTAATTCGGCATCAATAGCAGGATTCCCTATTCCATATGTTTCCACGCCAACTTGGTAAAATTGACGATAGCGTCCTTTTTGAGGCCGCTCATAACGAAACATGGGGCCTATATACCATAATCGTTGGGTTTGATTGTAAAAAAGACTATTCTGAATGCCTGCTCGAACGCAACTAGCCGTTCCTTCAGGGCGCAACGTGAGGCTTTCTCCATTGCGATCTAAAAAGGTATACATTTCTTTTTCCACAATATCTGTAGCTTCGCCGATCGTGCGTTTAAATAAAGCAGTTTTCTCTACCACAGGGAAGCGGATTTCTCGATAGCCGTAAGAAGTGATAATGGTTCGAAATGTTTCCTCAAAGAAAGACCAATAAGGTATCTCATCGGGGAGGACATCTCTCATTCCCCGAATCGCTTTGATGATTTCTGTCAATGATCCGTTCCTGAAAAAATAATCTTATTTTTTGTTGTTGGTGTTGCAGGTGGCGTTGATTCCTTCGTCGTTTCTTTCAAGGACAATTCTTGACTCGGTGCTATAATCGATTGAATTTGACCCATAAAGTGTTTCTTCCCCTGCCACCAAACACCAACCAATATAATCAAAATAGCTAAAGCGAGAAAAGTGATCCAACGGATCGTCTTGCGACTAATCATTCGAGTCGAACGCGAGATTACGGGAACTGATTGATGTTTCACTGGTTTTTCTTCTCGCGCTTTAATTCGCTCAAACTCCTCGTTTAAAGCTAAGGCGTCGAATGCAGCCATAACTTCTTCTGGGATAAGTCCAACACAACGAGCATATGCACGCAAATAACCCCGTACATAAATTAAAGCAGGCGCTTGGGAATAGTTATCCTTTTCCAGGTTTTTTATCCACTGAACGCTCAAATGCATTTGTTTCGCTACGTCCTCATACTTGAGGTTTTTAGCTTGACGAGCTTCACGCAATAAGATTCCGGGCGTTTTAATAACGCTGTTAGATAATTCGGCATGAACTTCCATATCTTCAATTACACTTTCCGTCATGGCAGCATTCCTGGTGGTAATAGTTAATTGGCATTATAACTGAGTTGATGACTGTCTAGAAGCACATCATTCTTGTTCGTATTGAAATTTCCCATGGATTACGTACCAGACGCTTCTTTATTTATAGGAACAATACGCCGGCCCCGCCCGGTCCCGGTTCTGAGCCAGTGTTGATGACACCCTTGTGCGATCTCTTGAAATTGTCCCGCTAATTGACCACAAGCGCCTGCAATGTCATTCCCTGGTGTTCGCTGAACACGCGTATTAAATCCAGCTTCTATCAACCTTTTTTTAAAAGTCGTAATAGCTGCTTCCGTTGAGCAGCGATAAACAGTCCCTCCAAAGGGATTAAAGGGAATCAAATTTATTTTACAGCTCAACATCTTCCAAGAGCCGGATTAGCTGCTGCGCTTCGCCAAGGCTCTCATTAACCACCCTATCAATCATTACATATTCGAATGTGACGTAACGATTGCTCCCTCGTGGATAACAATCCTGATAGAGGGGAATTAATTTCTCCAAGGGAAACTTTTTATTAAGTGGAACGAGAATATCTCGCAATTCGTCGTTGGGAGCATGGAGAGAAACAGCCAAAGCCACTGGACTTTCTCAACAAAGACGCTGCATTTCAGGGGATAACCCCCGACGTACTGAGGGTTACTCGATACTTAGATAAGCCATAGGCGTGATCGTGCATCATCAAATGCATGGCTGCCACAACGGGATCGTAATTTAATAAGGGCTCTCCCATCCTCATCATGACCACATTAGTAATCTTGTAAGAAAATCTTGTAAGAAGATTTTTTTTAAGAGCTGACCTAACCAAACTTGCCCAATAATTTCAGGCAATTTACGATTAAATTCTTCTTTTCCCGTCGCACAAAAGCTACAATTCAAGGTGCATCCTACCTGGAAAGACACCCATAAGATCCCCCTATTACGGTCAGGAATAAACACAGTTTTTATTTTGTTATTATCCGCTAAGCAAAATAACCATTTATGGGTTCTATTCTATCTTGGGATACATGATCCAACACCAATTCTGGCATCTTAACTAAAGCCTTCTTAGTTAATTGTAAAGCCTTCTCAGTTAATTGGTGTCGGAACAATTTGCTAAGATCTGTCATCAAAGAAAAATCTACTACCGCCCGCTGATGGATCCATTGCAAAAGCTAGGGTCGTACGATAAGTCGGCTGGCCACAAGAGATTACAAACTTCCTAAGCGCTTTCTCGTTTAAATCTAAAAGATTTATCTTTTCTTCCATAAACATTTAATAGAAATTAAATAGGGAAGTTTACCTAATTCTCTTTGTTGAGGCTACCCGCTCTCTCAATCGAAGACCGACTAATAATCGCTTCCAGCCCGCTAAAAAGTAGGGCCCAATCCCAAAACAAAATATTTGAATGAAAAACTTCGATTGTTGCGATTTTTTCAAAGCAAGAAGAACTGCAAAAAAACTTTAAATTAAGGTTAAATTTCAATTTGATATTTTTATATTTTTAGCTAATGTATTTTATAGTTAGGACTATAAAATATTCTATAAAGAACATCTAAATTCATATCTGCCGCGTCTACATTTTAAACTGCACAACTACCAAGCACGAATTGCATTAATATAAGCAAATTTTTATGCCTTTTATGCACCCAACACTTGATAACATTACTAATGTTGTAAAATCGCTAGTTTTCAATTGCTCGAAATTGCCGACTCTAACCCGTAAATATTTGGAAACACTCAAATTACTTTTAATTCCAGAGTTAGGCCTACCTGATATAAATATGACACGCGAAATTACCCACCTTACTTATCAGCTAAGCATTTCAATAGCCCATACAGAATTTTTTAATTTCGTTATTTTCTTTCTTAATTCTCAAACTCAAGCAAAGATCGATGAACAAACTCAAAAGAAAAATCTAAACTGAAGCTATTCAACTTATTCGAAATGCTATTGAAGCAGGCATACTTCCTTTAAGAGATAATGGGGAATGGTATATTCCTCAAATTCAGGCTATTCGGAACGGATTTGGATTACATCCTTCTTTCCAACCCAATTTACCCAAAATTGAACTGAATGATATACACAGTTTTTATGGGAGAAAGTTTCTTGACAACTTTAACAGAGATTGTGACAATATTATAATCAACAAAGGTAACTTTATTCAACAAATTCAAGTATTTTGCGAAACTCGCCAAAGAGAGTTAGATAGGGAATAAAGTATTCTCAACCCAATCGACGGGCTTCTTCTTGCTCAGGCTGCTATTCGATTAAGAAATCAAACACTAAATTGAGTAAAATTTGTAAGCGGCGTGTTAAGTAAGAATACAGCCTTCTCCCAACGATATGCTCTCTACACCACCAGACACTGATGGTAATGGCAACGAAGTTAATCAATTACCAAATAACACAGAGGGTGACAGTTCAGAGATTTTATCAACATCCACGGAGTCACCATCTTCTCCGCCAGAAGCCATCCCTTCAGAAGAAGGGAAAAAGTTACCTAAAGAAAACTACCTTTTCAATTACTGAGGAAGAAAGTGTCTCACTTCTTATCAAGTGGATGTAAATACAACCGACTGGCACCTCGATCGGCTTAGTCAGGGAAACACACCGTTGCATTATGCGCTTGAAGCAGGAAACCAGTAAGCAATTTATTTGTTTTTTATGAATGGTCCTCGACTGGATATTAAAAATAGGCAAAATAAATCCCCTCTCGACCATCCAAAGCCAAATAAATTTCTCGTAAATTTATTGATCCAGACACGGGTAATAATCCCTTTCATTTATCAGTAATTAATGGACAAATAGAATCTTTCCAAAATTTTTTCGTTTTCAAAAAAAAGCCGAAAATTAAAAGAACTATTAACCTCAAAAAACAATGAAGACCCAACACCCTTAGAAGTAATAGACAGAGAAAAAATATGGTTTTTCATCTCATTGTAAGTAAAATAGCGGGCGATGAAGCAGCCCATCTCAAAATGATTTATGAATTAATGCTTTTTTCAAAAAATTATTGTGAAATTGAATCGGAAGCCTCTTATGACGATGAACGTAAAGAAGCCGACGAAGGTGAAGAAGTCAGATATGATACGGATAAAATTAAATCTTTACTATTACGGGAAAATAAAGCAGCGCAAACATGATTCGAAGTTGCCACTCTTACAGCAAGATAAAAATTGGAAGATCTAAACAAAGTACTGCCTCAAGAGGCAGAAATAGAAAAGCATTTACAGGACTCCTGCATACCCTTTACTATGAATTTGAAAAATCCCGCAAACTGAACAGAAAAGGATATCAAACTTTAAAAGCGAAATTAGATAACGTACATATGGCTATGCATCGAATTCGAAAAGGAGAAAATCAGGCAATTAAATTATATTAAATGATTTGTAAGCCAAACTTACTGACACAGCATGGTGTTTCCCTTCCACAAGATGGTCTGATCTAGTTAACGAAATTAAAATTTCCAAAGCACAACCAACAACAACGCAATATTCGAAGCAACTCTTGCGAGATTTTAGACGGCTACATAAACAAATTTGGCAATACAATTACCTTGACGTAAAACTCACTTGTAATGAAATTCTCAACGGAGTGTAGCCCAATCCTGGACCGGTTATTGATCTTTAAAAAAGATCACCCTGAAATTGAAGACAAAGCGGTTAAAGATTATTTCCACCCTCACTGTCCTCACACACCGTTGGAACTCGCTTTGTGGCAAGCAGCTACTCATCAACGAGAACGTAAAAAACTCTTAACATTACCGGATAGTATACTCGGCGGTTTGCGTTAATCGAAGGCCATTTCATTACAGAAAAAAGAAGCATGAAACTAGTTTTAAAAAGGTAAAATATCAGAAAAATTGGCAATTGTTCACGAGCAACAACAAATTCTAATGTGAGGGAAAAGACGTAACATAGCGGTTTTGTTGGAAGAATTAACAAAAAATGAAAAAATTAAAACACAAAGAAACTGGTCCTTTTGGAAAAAGTCCACATGCACCCAAGAACTGACTGAGAAAGAGCTTCGCCAAGTATTATCCGCTCGTGCCGCTTAAGCGCCTCTTTGTTGATGGTTTTGAGATAAAGAATTAATTATCAAATTAATAAAAGTTGTATTGCCACTTAAAGTTCCTACTAATTGCTCTGTTTTGTTAAATAATAAATCAATACGTTCGCCGATAAAATTTTGCGTTTTTGTACCCATTTCAATTTGATCATCCAAATCATCTTGCCATTGAAAAATTAATCCAATAGTTGTACCCAGTTCACGCAATTGTTCAAGTACGATTTCATTCATGCAGTTGGCGCAAAGCGCACCTAGTTCAACAGCTGCACGAAATAAGGCGCCTGTTTTTAATTGATAAACAAACTCATTACCTTTACTACCTAAATCGAGTTGTTGGCCGCCAGCCATACCTAAAGAACCTGAAGCACGTGCTAAAGTGGCTACTAAACGAGCACTGTCTTCTCGAGCTAATATTTCAAAGGCCAACGACTGCAAAGCATCGCCTACTAATATAGCCGTTGCCTCATCAAAAGCTCTATGACAAGTGGGCTTGCCTCGCCGGTAATCATCGTTGTCCATTGCCGGCAAATCGTCATGAACCAATGAATAAGAATGAATAAGTTCAATAGCACAAGCTGCGTTATCCATTCGCTTTGGCTTAGCTCCAAAAGAAAGACCCGTTGCATAAACCAATAAGGGACGTAAACGCTTCCCTCCTGACATAACAGCATAATGCATCGCCTGATGCAGACGTTCAGGCGATTGCGCACGATCCGGTAATAAATTTTCCAGTTGATGATTAATACGATCTTGATAGGTTGAGATAAAATTAAGCATTTAACTACTCGAAAAAATTTCCTCCGGCTTGAAGAAAAAGGAAATTTCTTCTTTCGCTGTCTTTGGGCCGTCGGAACCATGCACAGCATTAGCATCAATAGAATCTGCAAAGTCAGCTCGGATCGTTCCAGGCACCGCTTCTTTAGGATTAGTGGCTCCCATGAGCTCGCGGTTCTTAGCAATCGCATTTTCGCCTTCAAGCACTTGGATCATGACAGGGCCCTGGGTCATGAATTTGACTAAATCCTTGTAAAAGGGACGTTCTTTATGAACGGCGTAGAACGCTTTTACCTGTTCCTCACTCAAATGTTGCATTTTCGCTGCAATAATTTTAAGGTTGGCCTCCTCAAAACGCATATAAATTTCACCAATAACATTCTTTGCAACCGCATCCGGCTTAATAATTGAAAAAGTTCGTTCAATAGCCATGATTAAATCCTCTACTGTAAAAAGAAATCGGTAATTATATGATTATTAGCTAAGTAAGTTCCACCGGATCTTAAATCACGTTAAAATTGACTCGAACTTTGGAGAAAACCTGAGGTATATTAGGTGACTGCATTTGAGATAATACCTTTCATTCTCTTTCTCGTCGTTATTGGTACAGCCATTGCGGAACGAATTAATATTCCCTACCCACTGGTATTAGTTATCACTGGTTTGTTAGTTGGCTTCATTCCGAGAATTCCTAATTGGCACTCTCCTAGCCCTATTGTATTGCCTTTATTTTTACTACCTATTTTATTCGCCGCGGCCAGGTTGATTTCTTGGGAAGTTACAAAATAATAAAAGCGAAATTACCTCTCTTTTAATACTCTTAGTCATTGCTTCCACAATTGTAATCGGATTGACTTTATAATTTAGATGCTTCCCAGTATGCCACTCAATGTCGGTTTGGTCTTGGGAGTCATTATTTTGCCTACCGATGTGATTGTCTCCACTTCGATTCTCAATCAGATGAAAATACAAAAATATATTATATGCAGTCTAGAGGTAGAGAGCTTATTCAACGACGTGGTAAGTATTGTACTCTATAAAGTAGCTCTTTTATTCGTGTTTATAAATTCAATTGATTTATTACAAGCTGGCGAAAATATGCTAGTGGTTGGTCTGGGGCATTCTTTTTGGACTTTTGTTTTCTTATTTCACAAAATTAATTGTAAAAAAAAATTAACAGAATCCGAAAATGAATTGCCCATTATTTATAAGTATCATCTTAGCTTACGTTTCTTTCTTATTTGCAGAACGAATTGGCGTTTCGGGAGTTTTGGCCACAGTCACTGCCGGACTTTTTCACAAGCGAACAGACCGAACTATTAAAGCTCGAACACGCTTGTCAGAAAAATCCGTATAGGATACAATGATTTTTTTCTCAATGGTTTGATTATTCATTATTATTAGAATGTAATTTCCTAATTATTTAGGTAAAGTTAATTATCTTCTTCCCAACCAGTTAATATTTTTTCAGCAATTACTATATTTACTCTAACTTTCTTGGGATTTTTTTTGGGTGATGACCAACCGTACGTACTTCTAGTTAATTTATTTTCTCGTTTAAAAAAATATAAAAATAACCATTATTTTTTCATGGACGGAAGTCGTTATTTCTTCTTGGTCGGGTATGCGCGGACTCGTATCATTAGCATTAGCCATTGCATTGCCCATCATGTTACCTGAAGCCGTACCGTTTCCTAATCGCAATTTGATTATTTTTTTTAACTATAATTACTATTTTATTTACGTTGTTTACGTTGTTAGTACAAGGTTTATCTTTACCTTATCTTGTTAGATTATTAAAGCAGAAAAAAGCGATGTGGCTCTCATCAAAGAAAGTACAAAAATTCATCAAAAATTAACTAGGGAAGCGATTGAACATATCGATCATTTGGAAGCAAGGAAACACATTTGCTCTGAAAATGCGAAAAAATTAGTAAATAGTTATTACGCTAATCGGTTACTCCAATTTAAAGTAACTTATGAAACTGAATGCGAGAGGCATGAAGTGGGTCATGAAGCGGAAGCACTATTAGCGAAAATACTATTAGTCAAAATATTAAATTATGAGGAGCGTAGTCGATTACATGATATGCGCGCTCTCAAAGGAGAAATTTTCGAAGAAGTTTACATACGCATTCTTTCTAAAATCGATCGCGAGGAAGTGGGATTTGCTTCTTACAAATATTATAAGCTATTAATTTTTATTAAAAATTTTTGGACGTCCTTTTTTACAGAAGTGAAAAATTCCAACGTATATTGACACGTCAATAGCTTGTTTAATAAGATTAGACTCTTAATGGACCTCACTAAGGAAATGTTAATCATTTCCTTTCTCTTAGTGTTTCACCTGATGGATCTTCATTTAATCCAGCACTGGTTCTGGACGAATAATCACGTTACGAGAGTAAAAAAAGAGGAATAATCATTATGTTGAAAAAATTTGTAATCGGCTCGACAGCTGTTGCCACTTTTGGTCTTTGCACCGATGCTTTAGCTGATTCGATGGATTCATCGGGTTCCAATGGTACTGGTTTTTACGTTCGCGGCGAAGGAGGTTACGGATGGGCTGACTCCAAAGCTAACAAAGTTATTCGTTTTCCAGCCGGCATTGTAGCTCCACTGGATGTACAACCTACGTTAAGCACCAATAACAAAAAAAGTCTTGGATTTACGGGTCGTATTGCTGCCGGTTATAGCATCAACCAATATTTTGGTATTGAAACCGGTTTTAACGTGTACCATCCAGCTTACCGATCTTTGACCTTCAAAGGTAATCTTCCTTTACCTCAAGGGAAAACCGGTACGGGAGCTGCCAAAACTTCCTTGTATGCTTTTGACTTAATGGGCAAAGCAACTATCCTCTTCAATAATTTTTACGCTTTTTTAGAAGGTGGTTCTGCTTACGTTCACGCAAAAAATAGTGCTTTAACAGCAAACTTTGGCAACAATCCAATAACCTTCTTGAAAGCAAGCTCTAAAGGTTTTGTTCGACCGAAAGTTGGTGCGGGTATTGGTTACAACCTCACTTCCAATTTGGCTGTTGATGTTTCCTATTCTCGTATTTTTGGAAAAGGCTCCATTAGCAATCCTAATTATTTACCTAACTTAAACACCACCATAGTCGGTTTAACTTATAAGTTTTAAGGTAAAGCACGTTCACTTAAAAATGGGTTTTACGACCTTTTTTTATAACAATAGATAGATACCGATAGGATTCATCAAAATTCTAATAAAACTTACTTCAGGAAATTGAACATGAAGTTTTTATCTTCCCGCGCAAGAGTAATTTTTTTTCATGTAGTCAGCTTGTCTCTTTCTTTTGGGATAGTCACTGCTTGGGCAGGCGACCCAAACAGCACAGCTCAAAAAAATCTAACTTTAGCAAAAACTGCTACGAATCAAGTACCCGAAACACCTCCCTCTTTAGTCCCTCCGCCCCCGAATTTAAATGTAAAAGGGTATGTGTTGATGGACGCCAATTCCGGTGCCATTATCGCCGAAAAAAATATGAATCAGCGCCTTCAGCCTGCAAGCTTAACCAAATTAATGACGCTTTATTTAGCTTTCCAAGCGCTTAAGAGTGGGCAAATACACTTAGACGATAAAGCGAGCGTCAGTGTTAGTGCATGGAGAACAGACGGTTCTCGCATGTTCTTAAAAGAGGGCTCAAGTGTACCTGTCGATTCTCTGATCCAAGGAATAATTGTTGCTTCCGGTAATGATGCGTGTGTGACCGTAGCCCAGTATATTGCTGGCACAGAACAGACCTTTGCCCAAATGATGAATCAAACGGCACAGCGTCTCGGAATGAAAAGTTCACATTATGTGGATTCCCAAGGATTACCCAATCCCGATCATTACTCCACCGCTTATGATATAGCTCTTTTAACCCGTGCTATTATTAAAGACTTTCCTGAATATTATCATTTCTTTTCTCAGAAATGGTTAACCTACAATAATATTAAACAACCCAATCGCAACCGCTTGCTCTGGCGTGATAATTCCGTAGACGGTTTAAAAACGGGACATACCGAAGAGGCTGGTTATTGTTTAATTGCATCCACCCAACGGGAAGGAATGCGCTTAATTTCCGTGGTGTTGGGAGCACCTACTGATAGCGACCGTGCGGACGATTCCGAAGCATTGCTAAATTACGGATTTCGTTTTTATCAAACTCAACGGCTATTTAACGTCCATATTCCCATTACTCAGAAACGGATTTGGTTCGGTAAGGAAAAATACGCCTCTTTTGGTTTAGCAAATCCTTTATATGTTACCTTTCCTATAGGAGATAACAAAAATTTAAAAGCCACTATACAATTTTCAGAACCGCATTTACGAGCACCGTTAAATGAAGGTCAATCCTACGGCGTCATTAATATCTCACTCAATGGAAAATTAATGGCTACAGCACCTTTAATTGCGCTGCAAAAATATTCTACGGCGGGTTTATTATCTCGAATGTGGGATCATATAGCTTTATTCTTTAAAGGGATTTTTAGCAAAGCATCATGAAGGATGAAACGATTAAGCCATGATGCCCATTTTTTAGCCTTTAGCATCACAGTTCACGCTGGAAACAAAGCAACGCTAGATGCTTGATACCAAGAGTTAAGTAGTTCGCCACTTGTTCTTATGGTTCTGTAAGAATTCTGTCAGAGAAAGGAAATTGCCCCTTCCACTACAAAACCCCTGGTACAATATTTGAACCTAATCTGTCAGCAGTAGTTTTTATCTCGAAGGTATTACCTCCGTCGGTACTAATCGAAAATCCATCCGTCGTTCCAACATACAGCTTCTGTCTGTCTTTGCTGACCATGATCATACCCAACTAAGTTGCTTCCTAAACCATTCGCCGTGGTTCTGGTTGTAAAAGACTGTCCGCCGTTGGAACTAATAGCCAATCCTTCCGAGGTACCCACATATACCCGCTGGCCGTCTTCACTGACAAATACAAACTTGACATATTAGTAGGCAAGTTAGCGTTTGCTATGGTTCGATTTGTGAAAGTTTGTCCTCCCATCTGTGCTGTGATGGAAAGACCATCAGTGCCTCTCCCTCAAGAGGCGTAGTCGCTGCATAGACTCACTGGCCATCAGGATGATGGCTAAGCCAGCAACAACATTGCTTCCTAACCCATTGGAGTAGTTACCATTTACAAAAGTTTGGCCACCGTTCGTACTAATTGAAAGTCCTTCAAAGTCCCCACATAAATACCTTGTCCATCGGGGGTGACAGCAAGTCCTCTTGTGCTGTTATTACCTAAACCACCTACAGTTGGGGGTTCGATTAACAAAGGTCTGTCCTCCATTCGTGCTAATGGAAAGACCTCCGCCAGGTTTATCAGGATTGGGGGCGGCAAGTAGCCGCATATAAGTGTTGGCCGTTTTCCCTGGGTGTATACGCCAAAAACCATATTACTGCCTAATCCATCCGCCGTTGTTTTGTTAGTAAACGTCTCGACTTGATTTGTACTTTCTCGGCCAATAGAGACCACCATTAGTTCCTTCAAAAACAATAGTGGGACCAGGCGGAGGTGGTGGCGAAGAACCGACGGGAGCGATTTTTACATTAAATGCTGCCGCCAGTGAAAAACAAAGTAACCCATTAAAGCCAAAAACCCAGACTTAGAATATCAATGCCTTCTTTACTTCCTACCTATATTTTTACTCCCAGCGTACAAGCTCCACCATTTGGTAAAGTTTGATTTTGGTTACACGTAGTCGTGTCCCAGAGTCCAATGAAGTTGTTATTAAAATAAGGGAAGATAATTGGCTTCATAACTAACATTGGGGATGGAAGCCCCCGGGGGCTATATACTAGTCACCGTAAAGAGAGTTACAGGACTATTATTTTTAGGCACAGTGGCTGATGCTCCTGTTTAGAAACATGTTAAAAACAGGCTTGCAAACTCCCAACAAAGGGATAATTATTAAGCTCACTAAAAGAAAAAATAACGTCCTGATTTTTTTTATAGTCCCTCTTCTCACAAAACAGTAAACTCATTGTCAGAAAATGAACTTAACACACCCGATTGCAGAGCTTGGTTTGTATTTTGAATGTCACTAGGTTTAAACTTCGCACGCCATATCGATACCTACTCGTAACCAAACTCCACTGCTAAATGTCGTCGAATGGGGTAAGAGATACCGACTCCCAATGCATAGGAAAATGCACTTTGAGTATTAGGTTGGAAAAAGGATCGCATTGGAGCAGGCGTACTTCCCTAGCAAAGGTACTTCTTTATAATCCTGTAGATGATTCCAGGCCATGCCCAAACCCGCAGAAAAATAGGGTTGCACACCATTCCGTACCCATTTAAATCAACTTTATACTAGCAATAAGTAGCTTTTCGCTTTGTAAGAATAATGAAGTGCATCGAAATCAGGGGCGATATTTACAAAATAAGCCCTTTGCAGGGCTAATCCAAAACAAAATTGATACACTAACCCCATTGATAACCTACCATCGCCCTAAATAAACCTGCCACATCCGTGTCACAATCCGCTTCATAGCGGTTCACTAAAGTTGGGGGTATCAAGTAAAACATTTTGTGTTTTCCAGCAATAGAAAGGCCAATGCCTGTGTTGAGTGCACCAAACCAACTGGCGTAGACGGAAGAGCTTGTAAATAGAAAAGATAACAACGAAAAAATGATAAGAAATTTACCAATAGAGAAAATTTTATTTAAATTGTCGATTTTAGTAGGATAATCCTTTCATTAATTTAGAATCCAACTATAAAATTTTAAAGATCCATTGTCTACTAAAAATTAAGGGGGAAAAGCGAAATGGATAATTGCTTTTTTGCTTACCAAAATTCTCCTTACACTTTTCATTGTTATTTTACCCGTTTATTGGAAATTATAGACTTCAAAATTTTTTTTGCTGTCAGATATTACTTTTTTTATTATGCTCTTGGCCTTGTGGTTAAATTCCTCTCTGTTCATTAGTACGGCTATCATTAGCATTCTTATACCGGAATTATCGTAGGATATTGATTTTTTTTAAATTAATTACCCGTCGTCGTTTGTTTCAAATTACCAATTACATGTTTAATCTAGCCCATTCACTTTTCCTTCGCTGGTTTTCTCTTTTTCATGTTGTCTTACAGATTATTTGGATTTGGTGGCTTTTTCTCTGGGGTTAGAATCAAAAAGCACCACCTTACACTACGGTTCTGATTTGGGTGATATTGTTTTAATTACTTATTTTTTCACTGATCCACAAAAAATATTAACTGGGTATTTTTACCTAGATATTTCAAGTGAGAAAAGAAGTCTTCGTTCGCTTAGCTCATCTTTCTTTTTGGGATCGATTCCCCTCTTTATGATCTGGCCTTTGCACCTTATTCCTGAGTAAAATACTGTCATCATGGATGTTATCATTCGCCAGTTCAATCAAGTAATGCCTTATCAACCCGTTTGGCAAGCCATGCGGATGTTTACTTCTCAACGAAAACCTACCACCACAGATGAAATTTGGATGTTAGAACATCTGCCTGTTTTTACGCAAGGATTAGCGGGCAAGCCAGAACATGTACTTAATACTCATGAGATTCCACTTATCCAATGCGACAGAGGTGGACAAGTTACTTACCATGGACCAGGGCAGCTCATGGTGTATCTGTTGCTTGATCTTAATCGTCTCAACCTTAAGACTCGATCCTTTGTACGCGCTATCGAAAACAGCGTTATTGACTATTTAAAACAATTAGGAATCAACGCCCAAGGAAAGGAAGAAGCACCTGGCGTCTATGTCGGAGAAGCAAAAATAGGGTCCATCGGTCTTCGCATGCGCAAAGGATCGAGCTACCATGGATTAGCATTTAATGTAGCAATGGATTTAACCCCTTTTACTTATATTAATCCTTGTGGATTCAAAGGATTAATGATGACACAAGTACGTGATTATGTGAGCAATATTAATTTGCCTACGGTTCGCCAAGCAATCATTCGACCTCTCCTAAAGAATTTCGGATATAATCAGCTTCTCATCAAAACAGAAACCACGCTGGAGTCTTTCACCGATGTCTAAGTATGACCCAACTCAGAAAACTCTCGGAAAAGAAAAATTGTCACGCATTCCCATTAAAATCGAGGCTACCGATACGCCGCTGCACAAACCTGATTGGATTCGCATTCGTTTATCTACCGACAACAAAGTCGCTCAACTGAAAAAATTACTTCGAAAAAATCGGCTGGTGACAGTCTGTGAAGAAGCTTCTTGTCCAAATTTAAATGAATGCTTTGGTCACGGTACCACAACCTTCATGATTATGGGTGACAAATGTACCCGTCGTTGTAGTTTTTGTGATGTGGGCCATGGGCGTCCCGATCCTCTCGATCCTGAAGAACCCATCAATTTGGCTAACACTGTAAATCTCATAGCTTTAAAATATGTGGTTATCACATCAGTGGACCGTGATGATCTACGAGATGGAGGGGCTTTGCATTACGTCCAATGTATTAAGGCCGTACGCGAAAAAAACCCAACGATTAAAATTGAAATTTTAGTTCCTGATTTTCGTGGACGAATGGAAAAAGCTTTGGACATTCTTGCACAAGGACTGCCGGATGTTTTTAATCACAATATTGAAACAGCTTCTCGATTATATAAGCAAGCTCGACCTGGCGCGGACTATCAATGGTCCTTAACCTTATTACAGCAATTTAAAAAGCGCTTTCCTGAAATTCCTACTAAATCAGGCATGATGTTGGGGCTTGGGGAAACGCGTGAAGAAGTGAAAGTAGTGATGCAAGATTTACGCAAACACAATGTGGACATGTTAACACTCGGCCAATATTTACAGCCTACCCGTTATCACATGTGTGTCGATCGCTATGTTACTCCTCAAGAATTTCGTGAATTAGGCGAACTTGCAAAAAGTTTAGGATTTATGAATGTCGCCAGTGGCCCCTTAGTTCGCTCTTCGTACCATGCCGATTTACAGGCGAAAGGGGATATAATTTTATAAATTTTCTCATTTCTTAAATGGCAATATAAAAATAATCGGATGATTGAGCATTACCTGACGCAAATTAATCATTACCTACAGGCTCACGCCTATATAGGGATATTATTTGCTTTTCTCGTGTCGCTCGCTGAATCCTTACCTTTAGTTGGAACTATTATACCCGGTTCTATCACCATGTCGATTATTGGTATTCTAGTAGGTCAAGGGATGATTTCGTTAGATGCCACTTTATTTTGGGCGTCGATTGGTGCGTTAGCAGGGGATACTGTCGGTTTTTTTGTAGGAAAACATTATAATGAACGCCTTCGTCTGATCTGGCCTTTCAAACGATATCCTCAATGGTTAACGGTGGGAGAAGCCTTTTTCAGAAAACACGGTGGGAAAAGTATTTTAATTGGCCGTTTTGTGGGTCCGGTAAGAAGTTCCGTTCCATTAATTGCAGGCCTTTTGAAAATGAGCTGGCCACGTTTTTTTCTTGCAGCCATTCCTTCAGCAATACTTTGGGCAATCGCTTATTTATTACCTGGAGTGCTTATCGGCACAGTCTCCTTGCAATTGCCCCGGCATGTAACCACTACGTTTATATTAACGGGATTAGCTATTATCGTTTTGGTTTGGTTGGTTTTTGGGGCTATCCAGCGTTCTTTCAGTTACTTAATTTCCATGGTTAATGACGCCATCGACCGTTTGTGGCAATGGTTATATCTTCACCATTCTTCACGCTTTTTATTACGACTTATTACTAACCATAGAATTCCTACCGATCATCATCAATTAACTATGCTACTGTTAGCATTTCTAAGTCTTTGTTGTTTTTTCGTATTAGTTATTGTTGTCGCCATACTAGGGCCCGCAACTAACTTTAATGAACCTTTGTTTTATTTCTTAGAAAGTTTACGATTGCCCAACGCTGATAAATTTTTTACAATCATAACAATTCTAGGCGATCCTAAGGTAATAATTAGCATCGTTTTACTCTTCATAGCCGCCCTTCTTATTAAAAAACTTTGGCGCCCTGCCTTACATTTAACAGCCCTTACCCTAACAGCAGGTTGTCTTACTTTTGTTTTAAAAAAATTAATTTATTCTCCCAGGCCCGCCAGCTTTTTAGTTTTTGATCACTCCTCTTCTTTTCCCAGTGGCCACATAAGTCTTAGCCTTCCTGCCCTGGGTTTTATTGCCTTCTTAACTTCTCAGCAGATACCTAAAAAATGGCACTGGATTCCTTACACCATTGCAACCATTTTAATTATTTTAATAGGCTATTCTCGTTTATATTTAGGCGCGCACTGGCTAGAAGACGCTTTAGCTAGTCTTTTTCTCGGATTTTCAATTTTGTTGAGTGTTATCATTTCATATCAACGCTATCCTCCCAAAGCCTTTGGTAATTTAAAATGGTTAATTTTTTTAATTCTTGCTATTACCTTTCCTTGGGCTGGCTTTAGCAAAGTAAAATACCACACTCTTATGCACTCACCCATATTAGCTATCCAAGAAACAACTATTGAGGATTGGTGGCAAGATCCTTCACGATATATTCCTATTTTCCGGCTTAACCGATTCGGACATCCCACTCAACCTTTTAACATTCAGTGGGTGGACGGATTAAGTACTATCGAACAAACATTAGAGCAGCATGGGTGGAAAATTATTCATAGTAAAACCGATGTCCAAACTGTATTAGGACGATTCGCAAGTTATAAACCTGAGCACCATTTACCATTATTTCCTTGGCTTCATCGAAGCAAACCGCCAGTTTTATTTATGATTAAACACCTTCCCCATGCAACTACTATTGTCGAACTTAGATTATGGGAATCGGGCGTGCGGTTTGAAGATGCTACCTTACCTCTCTGGATAGGTTCAATTAATTATCATCTAGCACCTAAGCATTTAATCACTCTGCATCGACCTCATGAGATTACGTGGTTGAATGGTGGAGGAATCAATCAACTTATTCCAGCCCTATCTGGCTATCAATGGAGAAAACTACAGATTCATCCACCTGGAAAATCCAAAAAAATCCACCGTCTCCCCGACTGGAATGGAACTTTGCTCCTTATTCGATCTCAGGAAGGAGGAATATATACTATCTTATTGAAAATTAATTAAAAATTCTTTTACAGGCCAAGTTACATTTTTTCTGCTATAGTATCATTAATTAAAAAATAGGAGATATTCCCATAGAAAGACAAAGTCAATCTCAACAACAAGCTGGACGAGTATAACAACGACCTTCTGCCAATCCAAGTTGCCAAAATACACGAGTACAAAGATAATCTTTAAAGATAAATCTTTGATTAACCCCTCCTACTGAGCGTTTACAAAGTGGGAGGTGTTTTTTTAAAGGCCATATTTTTGCCACAGTACGTATTATCATTCTAATATCCTTCCACACAATAATTCCGGAATGAACGTCGTAATCTTGAAAAGTAACTTGCCAAACGAAGGAACGCTCGCTGAGAAAATCCAATGGCATAAATAGCTTTCGTGCACTGAGGTAAATAAATAGCCAATATTCTCTTCGGATGAGCTATATCGCGCTCTAAAAGCAGTAAATTATTGCGAATGAGGTTCTCTCGAACACATTGAGCAGTCTCTACTTTTAATCCGGTGTTGTCATACAAAATCCAATCATTCAGTCAAACGGAAAAACGAATAGGAAGTAAATAAAAATTAATAATTCTTTCTACGGCTATCTTTCTACAGCTATTTTTACTAATTCACGAATAATAATCATGGAAGAATGAGAGGACCCCAAAACAGCAATTGTATCGCCAGATTCATAAATTGCCGCTAATTTTTTGGGGTTAAGGACATCAATAAATATTAATTGGGGTCACATTTTCGTAATGATTTTCATATTGAGGCAATGTTTTGGGAGTGGGCCCCATAACCAATCTTTTATTGATATTTCATGTACAAATGTGCACTCAGCATAAACTCGACTTTTTAAATAATCGTTAAATAATCATTAATCCATTGTAAAGGTTCAGCGACCTGACCTCTTTCAGATAACAAAAATTATTTTCATTTTCATTTAATGAGTCGATCGGAAAAGGATTTGAACTACTTGACGTAGTTAAATGATTTGTAGCCATTTAAAAAATTCCAAAAATAATTTAACCGCCATATTAGAGATCACCCCCCCAATATCGGCCAAAATCGCCCACTCGCCCACTTGAAAATGAGAATCCTACCAGACAATAGTGATGAGCTGAAACCCCTAAGTCTAAAAGCTCTCCTAATGCTGCTAACCATGCTGGACCTGCAAACCAACCACCGCGTATTTGAAATCGGTTGCTGAGCCCATTAATTAGTTTCCCTTACTAACTATTCGTATACCCCCTCCGTTTTCGCCGTTCATCGGCTTCTGCACGCCGATGTTGTCGACGATAATCCGCTTCTTCATAACGACGCTTTTCAATATCTGTCTCAGGTATTACACCAGGAACTTCGATGGGACTGCGATTTTCGTCTACCGCCACAAAAGTAAAATAGGCTGATAAAATATGACGGACCTCTCTTGTTCTTGAGTTTTCGGCTAACACTTTGACCCCAACTTCCATAGAAGTACACCAAGCACGATTCAGTGAGGCTCGAATTAACAAAACATCACCTCGTGTGGCCGGAGCCAAAAAATGCAAAGCATCTACTGAAGCCGTTACACACGTACAACCACTATGCCGCTCAGCGACCACCAATGCAGTTCGATCTAAAATGGCCATTACCAATCCGCCGAATACCGTATCCGTAGCATTTAAGTCATTAGGGAAAATTTTATAAGTTTGATCATGTATAGCAGATTCTGATACCATTTTTGCTTTTTTAGGTTCCATTAATACCTCTTGAGTAGACAAAATGATACCAAAATGGACCGCCATAGCCTATAGATATAAAGTAGACATAATTAATGGCGATAGTTTTAACTGAGTTAGGAGAAACTTCGATAAAAACGGAGAATTTTTATGAACATCATTATTGCCGGAGGGAGCGGATTTATTGGCAGTTTCATGACAGAACGCTATTTAAAGTAAGGTCAACGAATTAAGGTTACTAGTTGTTCAGAGACTAAGGTCCGCAAAAAATTTGGGGACCGAGTGGAGGCTATAGAATGGCCTGCTTTGAGAGCTGAAGTATTAGAAGCTGTGGATCTTATTGTTAACCTTTCAGGAACTGGCATTGCTGATAAGCGCTGGAGCAAAGCTCACAAAAAAGAAATTATTGAAAGTCGAATTAAGCCAACAGAAACTCTCGCCTTACTTCTCAAGGGGCTAGGGAAAGCAACCCCCTCCCCCTTTTTCAATGCCAGCGCTGCTGTGGGTATTCATGGATTGCAGAAACCACTGCCTCATAACTTACCCGCGCAGCCTTGGATGAGTCACAATCTATTCACGAAGGGAGCGATTTTGTTTCTCGAGTAGTACGGGCATGGGAAAAAGATGCCTCATCTGCCAAAAACGAAGGCGTTAGAGTTCTTCATTTACACGCTTCGGCGTTTAGGCAAATAAAGGGGAGAGGCGCCCTTTCACGATTTGCGCCTGCCTTTAAATTGGGTTTAGGAGACAAATTGAGTCAGGGTCGACAACCTTATTTCCTGGATCAGCATCGTTGATCTTTGCCGCACAGTAGATTTTCTCTTAGAACAACCAGAAATTAGGAGGGCTGTTAATGTTACTGGCTCCCGAATGTTTTACCCAGGCTGAGTTTGCTGACGCTATTGGGAAGGTATTACACCGACTGGTTTTTCTCACTACCTGCGATTTTGCTGTAAAACTGTTTTTTGGGCAAATGGGTGAAAAGCTTCTTCTGAATGGACAACATGCGATGCCTCGCATGCTTCTGCAACACAGATTTGATTTTCAATATCCTGATATCGAACCTGCCTTAAGTTACGCTTTGACAACTTAACTATTCCATGTCATAAACTTCCCGTTGTTCAATCTACAGAACTAAAGGAAGCAAAAAAACGCCATGAGTAAAAAGAATATCTTTTACGCCCAGTCTGGTGGCGCAACAGCAGTTATTAACGCTACAGCCTGTGGTGTCATTCAAACTGCCGAAAAATATCCTTTACAAATTAATAAAGTACTGGCTGGACGAAACGGAATTATCGGCGCACTTAAGGAAGAACTCATTGATACGAGCTTAGAATCCTCCGAAAATATTGCTGCTCTCCTCCACACACCTTCAAGCGCTTTTGGTTCCTGCCGTTACAAGCTCGCAGACATCAACAAAGACCGACGCCAATATGAACGGCTAATTGAAGTTTTTAAAGCTCACGATATCGGTTACGTGTTTTACAATGGTGGCGGGGATTCGCAAGATACTACCTATAAAATTTCGCAAATGAGTCAACTCATGGATTACCCCTTGATCTGCATTGGCTTACCGAAAACAATCGATAACGATTTACCTTTTACGGACAATTGTCCCGGCTTTGGATCGGTAGCTAAGTATGTGGCAGTTTCCACAAAAGAGGCTGCTTTAGATGTGAGAGGTATGGCAGCAACTTCCACCAAGGTTTTTATTTTAGAAGTTATGGGACGACATGCCGGTTGGATCGCCGCTACTGCTGCATTGAGCCAACAATACCCTAATGACGCTCCTCATATAATTTTATTTCCTGAAATTCCTTTGCAAACCGAAGCATTTCTCACAAAAGTCAAAGGAGTGGTCCATAATTATGGCTATTGTGTGATCGTAGCTTCAGAAGGAATTCGTTATCCAGATGGTCGATTTATTACAGAATCGGCGGGATCCCAGGATACTTTTGGTCATGAACAATTAGGCGGTGTTGCGCCTATCTTAGCTCGCCTCATTAAAAGACACCTTGGATTTAAATACCATTGGGCGGTAGCTGATTATCTGCAACGTGCAGCTCGGCATATTGCTTCACAAAC
Organism: Candidatus Coxiella mudrowiae; assembly: GCA_001077715.1. Lineage (GTDB taxonomy): Bacteria > Pseudomonadota > Gammaproteobacteria > Coxiellales > Coxiellaceae > Coxiella > Coxiella mudrowiae. Next base: position 1,282,866 of record CP011126.1, read on the forward strand.
AGACCTGGATCAAGCTTATGTGCTCGGACAATCTGCTGTTGAATATGCCCTCGTAGGACAATCCGATGTAATGCTTACTATTCAGCGTGAAGAAAGCCCTGATTATCAATGGCATGTGGGAACAGCTCCTCTCTCTCAAGTCGCCAATGTAGAACACAAATTGCCTCGGAATTTCATTGCTAATGACGGTTTCGGAATAACCAAACCTTGCCGTCGCTATCTGGAGCCGCTTATTCAAGGGGAAAGCTATCCGCCCTATAAAAATGGAGTTCCTGTTTACGTGAAATTAAAAAACCAACTGGTTGAGAAAAAATTAAAAGAAGCTTTCGCATTATAAATTTTTTCCAACTATTAGGTATAAGCCCCTGATTTTTTTCTAGGTTGATAACTACCAGAAATTTAAGTTTGTGTCCATTAACCAGAATTTCCTAAGGCTGAGCATATTGAAGGGTAATTTCAGTTATTTGTGGCACTGAAAAAGGATCGGAATTTACCTTAAATTGCCAAAGTTCATATCCGGAAGCATCCTATCCGCTTTCCTTGTGCAGGCACATATCGATGGCCCACAGGTGAAAATAATTGATGATCATAATTTAAAACCAGGAACCAGGAATATCCTATTGTAGGATTTAATTTTAGTTTTAAAGTTATCTCAGGGGAGGCTGGAGAAATTAAAATAGGCTTATCGGAATTACTTAGCATGCCTTTTTCTACTCCAAAAAACAGGCATCTAAAGATAAAGAAATCCATAAAGAAAAAATTAATCCTATATAATCCTATATATTTTATTAATTTTTTCATTTTTTTAAATCCTATTTTAAAATTTCCTACCAGCCCTATTGGGAAAAAACATGGAGAGTAAGAAAACTTTTCCTGACTCCCCCATAGGCCAAATTGCTACTAATTATAATCGTGCCATCCAATTTACGATTGATCGGAAAATAAGCCCGCCCATAGGGAAATTTAGCCACTAATTTCTCATCAAAATCTACCCCTAAACCTAGCTCATCTTTCACATTGAGATAGCCTTCTTCAAAATAATAATTATGAGGGAAGACTTCATCAGTTTCAGGAGTATGACGCATAAATTCTTGAATGCCAAAGTTATTATCGCTGTTTTAAAATGCAAAGAAGCTGTCATGGTAATGGGCGAAACATCGGTTGGTCCATGACATCCCATACGTATATGATAAATATCCGCAAAGGAAGCGACTTTCATCATTGGCGTAAACCCCGCGCCATGCACTATGGACATTCTAATTATAATCAATTAATTGCTCTCTATTAATTGCTCTCTAATTAAGGTCGTGCAATCATAAGTAACATTAAACACCTCGCCTACGGTTAAAGGCGTTGTAGTATGTTCACGAATAATTGGAAACCCTTCCTACAATTCTGCTGTGGAACCGTATCTTCAAGCCAAAATAAATGATAAGGCTTCCAATTCTTTTCCTAGACGTGCTGCTTCAATAGGCGTCAAGCAATGATGACAATTCATGGAGGAAATGAGGATCATCACCATATGTATCGCGCAATTTTTTAAACAATTTAGGCACGTGATTAAAATATTTTTTTAAGGAATTAAGTGATCTTCCAAATAAGAAGCCACCATGAGTTCACGACCATTTAATCTCCGAGGTTCACGACCATTTAATCTCCTATCCCCCAATCCATAAACCTTTATCCGTATAGATTTTTAAGGTATAGATTTTTAAGGTGACGAAATTACGCCCCGGAGAACATACAAAAACTTTTGCGTGGGTGATTTTCATTTATTTTTTCTCTTCTTCTAAAGCCTTCTCTCTCGCACATGCAAAAAGGGATAGTTTTTTATTTAAATATTTCTAAAGGAATTTCGTTAATTAAATTACGTCCTACCACGAGGTATTGTTCTAATTCATAAACCACCCCATTTACTGGGGCTGATATACATCGGAAGCCCAGAATACCGCATGTCGCGCAATATCTGCAGGACGGAGCAAAGATCCTAACGGTGCGTACGGGTAGCACAAGAATTTTGATTCCCAATGGGTGGGGAAAGCCTTCACCTTCTTTAATCTCGCTTTCGTTCTCAGTTAGCGTCCAACCTACATTTAACTGATTTATCCGAATACCTTCTTTTCCTAGGGCATTTTCTAGGTTCTAAGTCATGCTCATTAAACCGCCCTTCGTAAGGGAATAGACTAACAAATCTGCCTGACCTCAATAGGCATTAATAGAACCAATGTTCACAACTATGCCACTGCCCTCTGCTTCTTAAATTCCTTAACAACTTGCTTGTGTCAAAAATAGAGGAGCTCTGAGATTTAAAAGGACAATCCAATCGAAATCATCCCAGAGCGACACTCGAAATATCATTGCGTGGCGACTTACCAGCATTATTAAATAAGACTATCAATACGACCAAAATGCTCCATGGTCGCCTCTGAAAGTTCGGTAGTGCTTTTGATATCGGAATCTGAAAGTTTCGATAAAAAATAGGCCGTTTTATCTTCCCCTAATTTTCTTCTACCAGGGCCTTAGCTCGCGCTTCATCTCGGCCATATATTATGACCTTTTAGCACCTTCTGCTACACACTCCTTTGCGATAGCAGCTCCAATACCGGAGTGTAGATCCAGTCACTATGACCAATTTATATTTCTCTCAGAGAAAAATATGGATTACGAGTATACGCACGCTTTACTCTTGTGCCAATGAGGGATAGGGTATTACAATCTGATAAAAATCAGGAATGAATATTAAGTGATTGATGGCATAAATAATATTCTCGCCCCTTTTCCTATCATTCCCGTAATCGTGTTGAATGATGTTGAACATGCTGTGCCCTTGGTTCACGCTTTAGTCGAAGGCGGTATAAAAATAATAGAAATTACTCTGCGGACGCCTATCGCCCTAACTGTAATTAAAGCAATAAAAAAGAACTTACCGAAATGTATCGTAGGCGCTGGAACTATCGTAAAACTATCTCAATTATCGGAAATTAAAGAAGCAAATGCGGATTTTTCAGTAAGTCTCAGTATTTCGAGTGAATTAATTCGAGCTGGTCAGAAAGAAGATATTTCCTACCTGCCAGGTGTTGCTACTCCATCCGACCTATTGCTCGCTATTCAACATAATTTTTCTTTCGTAAAATTCTTTCCTGCTGCTTTAAATGGAGGCGCGAAAGCAGTACGAAATTTTATGACTATTTTTCGCATTATGCGGTTTTGCCCTATGGGCGGTATTAACCCAAATAATATGATGGAGTATTTTTCACTCAAAAATGTTGTATGTATAGGCGGCTCATGGTTAGCTCCCCAAAATCTCATTGAAGGTCAGCAATGGAAAGCGATCTCTGAATTAGCGGATAAAGCAATAAAAGAAATAAAAAATAAGGAGAAAAAATAATGGCCTTAACTTCATCAAAGATGATCCCCTTAGGAACGAAAGCTCCAAGCTTTAACCTGCCTGATGCTGTAAGTGGTGAAAAAAAGTCATTAGCTCAACTGAAATCCAACATTGCCACAGTCATTATGTTTATCTGTAATCACTGCCCTTTTGTTCAGCACATCCAAAAAAAATTGGTTGAAATAGCAAAAAAATATCAAGCCAAAGGTATTCAATTTGTGGCTATCAGTTCTAACGACATCAAAAATTATCCAGAAGATTCTCCTGAAAAAATGAAAGCCGTAGCTGAAGAGTTTGATTATCCCTTTCCCTATCTCTATGACGAAACTCAAGAAATCGCTCAAGCTTATCAGGCAGAATGCACTCCTGATTTCTATGTATTTGACCGCAATCTTGTTTGTATTTACCGCGGTCGTTTCGATGGTTCGAGCCCGGGCAGAGATATTCCTGTAACGGGGGAAGACCTTAGCAAGGCACTGGACAATATACTTTCGGGTAAACAACCCATTGACGCCAATCAAAAACCCAGTCAAGGATGTAACATTAAATGGAAATCATAACCAACTGTCGTATTTGGATACTTACCTTGACGGCCTGTCCGTGGAAAGGAGATATTGTCACCACCACGGTTGATATTAAAACTCAGCATAGACGCTCTATCGGAAGTCATCAAGGAAATTACTCAAGATATAAAATCCAACGGCGAACTTACATATCAAGTCATCTCACAGAAACTGGGAAATCGCGCTTTTGGACTTGCCTTGTTATTTTTTACAATTCCTAGCGCCCTTCCTTTTTCGGCGATACCAGGGGTTTCTTTTATTTTTAGTTTCCTCATCGCTATTTTTGCATTCCAATTGATTTTCGCTAGAAAACATTATAGTTACCAAAATTTATCGCCAATCGGACAATTTCGCATGAAAAAACTTCTAAATTTATCTTCAAAATATTACCTTATATTAAAAAATTAGAACGCTTACTTCATCCTCGTTTAACATTCATGACCTCAGGAGTAATGGAAATAATTAACGGAATCGTTATTTTTTGTTTCGCTTTTCTGTTACTCCTACTAATTTCTTTTAGTAACTTCATATTCGGGATACTAATCATCCCATTTAGTCTGGGCCTCGTAGAAAGAGACGGAGTTCTTATTATTGTTGGTTATATTGAAGCTATTATTTATATAAATTTTGTCTATTTGCTTATAGCAACAACAATTAAGACATTCTTTGTCTTAAAGATATTCGACGTCAACAATCTCATATTCAGTTATCCCTTCCGGCGTTTCGACTTCCACAACATCCTCAATGTATTTTCCAATCAAAGCTCTCGCCAAAGGCGAGGATATCGAAATTTTATTTTCTTTCAAATTAGATTCATCTACACCTACAATCTGATAGGTGACTTCGGTTTGAGTTTTTAAATTTAATAAAGTAACTGTAGCTCCGAAAATCACTTTCCCCTCATTAGGGATATGCGAAATATCGATTATTTGGCAATTAGCCAGCTTCGTCTCGATTTCTAAAATACGTCCCTCTACAAACGATTGACGTTCCCTCGCAGCATGATATTCGGCATTTTCTTTCAAATCACCGTGGGCGCGTGCTTCTGCAATAGCTGCAATGATGTTAGGGCGTTCGACAGTTTTTAAAAATTCTAACTCCGAGCGTAACTTAGCTATCCCATTTATAGTGATAGGAACAATCGTTTGCATCATTATTACCTCAAGAAAACGTAAAAGTATATAGTATAACAAACTGCTGTGGCGCTGCACATCTTAAGGAGTAAGGAACCACTTGAACTCAGAATGAGTATTTTGTGAAAAATGCTATAATTATTAGATTAGTATTAGCGATGGAAAAATAGATTTTTTCATAAATCATAGGAGTAAACAAACATGAAGTTTAAAAAAAATCAAATGATTCGAATAGTTGGCCTCAGTGACTTACTTCTAAGCATTAATGGGTATCAACGGCCGGCATACTACCCCGCGGCTCACGCTCTCGGTACCCGCCCGCCTCGCCAGATGGTTTTACGGACCCCGCTTGTAAAGGCGGAGCCACTATACCTGCTTATCACCTAATTGTCAGCCCCCCACCAACCAAAAAATCGCCACTCTTTGCGTACCCGAAAGAAATGCTTACCCCTTGTAATAGAGGGGCGGGAGTGTGTTTCACGCGCAGATCTGCTCATCTTTGACGATGAAGATCTTGCAGAGACTGAAGATGATTGGAATTCCTCGCCTGTAAGGCTAAAACAGTGGCCTCTCCCCCAGCTAATGTCGTCGTGTAACATACTTTGTGTTGGACGGCGCTAATTCGAATAACGTTTGAATCTTCAATGGATTGCTCGCCCTCCGTAGTATTAATAATAAAACTAATCTGGTCATTTTTAATCATATCGAGAATGTGAGGGCGACCCTCAGTGACCTTATTAACCACGGTACACAAAATTCCCGCATTTTGTAACACCTTAGCAGTCCCTCGAGTAGAAACAATCTCAAACCCTAAATCCACTAAGGCGCGAGCCACTTTCACCACACGCTCTTTATCGGCATCGCGAACGCTCACAAAAGCACGCCCTTCTCGAGGAATAATATCTCCACCCCCTAATTGGCTTTTTGCAAAAGCCTGACCAAAATTCTCCCCTATCCCCATGGCTTCTCCCGTAGAACGCATTTCCGGCCCCAAAATGGGATCGACACCTGCAAATTTATTGAAAGGAAAAACGGGTTTTTTAACGGAGAAATAGTTAGGAATGTATTCTCGCACAGCCTGTTCTTTCAAAGATACATTAACCATACAACGAGCTGCAATTTTAGTAAGAGGAACCCCTGTAGCCTTTGCAAGAAAAGGGATTGTCCGCGAAGCACGAGGATTGACTTCAAGCACATAGATTTCATCCCACTGAATTGCAAATTGGGTATTAATTAGACCTACTACATTGAGTTCTTTTGCTATTAGCCGGACTTGCTCTCGCAACTGATCTTGGATTTTTGTGCTTAAACTATGAGGTGGAAAGGTGCAAGAGGAATCCCCGGAATGAATGCCGGCCTGCTCGATATGCTCCAAAATTCCTCCAATTAAAACGTTCTCACCATCACATACTGCATCAATGTCCACCTCAATGGCATCATCCAAAAATCGATCTAAAAGTAAAGGTTCATCTTCGGAAACGATAACATTTTTAGTCATATAACGAGTCAATTCTTTCTCACTATAAATAACTTTCATAGCTCGCCCACCCAATACATAAGAAGGACGAACGATTAATGGATAAGCAAATACTTTTGCTAAACGTAACCCTTCTTCAACGCTGCGCACAGTTCCATTGGGTGGCTGTTGTAAATTCAATTCTTGAATCAACATTTGAAATCGCTCGCGATCTTCGGCTCGATCGATAGCATCCGGTTGTGTTCCTAAAATAGGCACTTTTGCTTTTGCTAAGGCTCTAGCTAATTTTAAAGGCGTTTGCCCCCCAAACTGGACAATGACGCCTTTTGGTTTTTCAGCGGCTACAATTTCTAAAACATCCTCTAATGTAAGTGGTTCAAAATAAAGACGATCGGAAATATCAAAATCTGTCGAAACGGTTTCGGGATTACAATTAACCATAATACTTTCGTAACCCATTTCACGCATAGCTAATACCGCATGTACACAGCAATAGTCAAATTCGATGCCTTGACCAATTCGATTGGGTCCACTTCCCAACACCATTATTTTATTTCGCTTCGTTGGGAAGCACTCATTTTCTTCTTCATAGGTCGAGTAAAGATAAGCCGTATCTGTAGCAAATTCGGCGGCACACGTATCGACTCGCTTATAAACCGGACGGATCTTTAATTTATGCCGATAATTCCGCACTTGCTCTTCGGTAGTTTTTAATAACTGAGCTAAACGTTTATCAGAAAATCCTTTACGTTTTAAATAAAAGAATTGTTCGCGAGATATTTTTTTTAAAGATTTATTCTTTATTGCTTTTTCTAAACGAACCAATTCTTCTATTTGAACCAAAAACCAAGGGTCAATTTGACTATCCCAATGAACTTCTTCAACACTAAAGCCCATTCGAAAAGCATCCGCGACGTACCATAACCGCTCAGGGCCGGCAAAGCGCAATTCTTTTCTAATCTCTTCACGAAACGCTTCATCGACAATTTGGGAATCTTCAATCTCCAGTTTAGGTTCTAACCCACAAACGCCTATTTCTAAACCACGAATGGCTTTTTGTAAAGACTCTTGAAAAGTGCGACCAATAGCCATCACCTCACCTACTGATTTCATCTGTGTCGTTAGGCGAGGCAGCGTTTGGGGAAATTTTTCAAAATTGAATCGAGGAATTTTAGTCACAACGTAATCAATTGTCGGTTCAAAGGAGGCGGGAACCCTACCACCAGTAATTTCATTCTGTAATTCATCCAATGAATAACCAATAGCTAATTTGGCTGCGACTTTTGCTATAGGAAAACCCGTGGCCTTTGAAGCAAGAGCCGAAGAACGTGACACGCGGGGATTCATCTCAATTACTATCATTCGTCCGTCCTTAGGATTAATTGCAAATTGCACATTAGACCCGCCAGTCTCTACTCCGATTTCTCGCAAAATCGCAATAGCGGCATCTCGCATTCGTTGATATTCTTTATCTGTTAACGTTTGTGCCGGTGCGACAGTGATGGAATCTCCTGTGTGAATACCTACAGGATCAAGGTTTTCGATACTACAAATAATAATACAGTTATCTTTTTTATCGCGTACAACTTCTAATTCAAATTCTTTCCATCCGACAATAGATTCATCAATTAATATTTCATTAGTAGGAGATAATTCGAGGCCGCGGGTGCAAATTTCTAAAAATTCGTCTCTGTTATAGGCAATGCCACCCCCACTTCCACCCAAGGTAAAAAAGGATCGAATAATCGCGGGAAATCCAACTTTATCAAGGATTTCCCAAGCTTCTTCCATCGAGTGCGCAAGGCCCGAACAGGTTGTCTGTAAACCAATTTTAGCTATAGCTTTTTGAAAGAGAGCCCGATCTTCTGCTTTATCAATAGCTTCTCGGGAAGCACCAATTAACTGCACCTTATATTTTTCTAAAACACCTTCTCGCGCTAAATCCAATGCGCAATTTAAACCCGTTTGCCCCCCCATGGTTGGTAGGAGCGCATCCGGCTTTTCTTTTTCGATAATTTTGGCAATTGTTTCCCAATTGATAGGCTCAATATATGTAGCATCTGCTACATCTGGATCGGTCATTATGCTGGCGGGATTCGAATTAACTAAAATTACACGACAACCTTCTTCCCAAAGAGCTCGACAAGCTTGCGTCCCAGAATAGTCAAATTCGCAGGCCTGCCCAATGATAATAGGTCCTGCACCAATAATTAATACGCTTTTTATATCTGTTCGCTTTGGCATGTTATTTTATTGTCCACGCTCACTTATCAACTCAACAAACTCTTTAAATATCCCCCGCATATCCTGAGGCCCGGGACTTGCTTCCGGATGGCCTTGAAAAGCAATCGCTGGTTTTGTCTTATGTGAAATCCCTTGCAAGGTCCCATCGAATAAAGAACGGTGAGTCACGCGCAAAGTGTCAGGTAAATTTTTTTCATTCACCGCAAAACTGTGATTTTGGCTGGTGATATAAACTCGCCCAGTTGTACTATTTTGAACGGAATGATTGGCACCATGATGCCCAAATTTCATTTTTTCCGTTTGACCACCGCAAGCTAAAGCCAAGAGCTGAAAACCAAAGCAAATCCCTAATAAAGGAATACCGTTTTCTAAAATTTCTTGAATCGCAGTAATGGCATAATCACAAGCCGCTGGATCGCCCGGACCATTTGACAATACGATCCCACTGGGATTTAAATTCAAAACCTCTTTTATGGGTGTTTGAGCAGGAACTACAGTTACCGAGCAACCATGGTCTACCAATAAACGCAAAATTTGCCGCTTCAAACCATAATCGTAAACAACAACATGATAGTTATTTTTCTGTGCAATTTTTTGGCTGCCTTCAAGAGCTAAGGTTCTCTCAACCCAGGTTTGCATTCTTCTTGTTGAAGCTGTTTGGGCTAAATCTTTACCTTTTAAGCCAGGATAAGCACGGGCACATGCAAGGGCTTGATCAGCATCTACGTCTTCACCAGCTATAATACATCCATTCAATACACCTTGTTCACGGATCAGCCGCACCAATCGTCGAGTATCGATTCCTGCAATGGCGACAATTCCATCAGATTTTAAATAATTCTCAAGAGATTGCTCCGCGCGCCAATTACTGGCTATAGGAGATAATTCACGAATAATTAATCCAGCAGCCCAAATTCGATGTGATTCTTGATCGTCGGCATTGACTCCCACATTGCCAATGTGAGGGTAAGTCAGAGTAATAATTTGTTCTGCATAGGAAGGGTCTGTCAAAATTTCCTGGTAGCTTGTCAGCGTCGTATTAAAAATAACTTCCCCGACAGTTTGACCTTCTGCTCCGATAGCGTATCCAAAAAACAAGCTGCCGTCGGCTAATGACAAAATTGCTGGCTTTCGCCCGTTAAGCGGATTTAAATCGCTCATCGTGGCAGCAGGACCTCTTTTTTGAGTCTGAAACAAAACTTGTCCAAGGATAAGCGATTCTAGAGCGAATGGGAAGGAAGTTAAAACCTCGTCATCCCGAAAAAAACTCCTCATCCCGAGCGTGGCGAGGGATGAGGAGTTTTTAAAAGTGGCGGGGTTGACTTCTAGTTTTTACTTAGCGGCAAAAAACTCTTTTAAGCTATCAAACCAACTTCGTCTATGCGGACTATGATTCTTATCGTCTTTTTCCAATAACTTAGCAAAATATTTTAAGGATTCTTTCTGTTCTGCATTTAACTTTATTGGGGTTTCGACTGTAACATGACAAATTAAATCCCCAACTGCACCACTTCTCAATGCCTTCACCCCTTTTCCTCGCAAACAAAATTGTTTTCCACTTTGTGTTTCCGGAGGAATCGCTAATCGTACAGCCCCATCTAACGTAGGGATTTCAACTTCCCCTCCTAAGGCGGCTGTGACGAAGTCAATGGGCGTCTCCGAATGAAGATCATTACCTTCCCTTTGGAAGATAGGGTGAGGTTTTACTCGAATTTGCACATAAAGATCTCCCGGCGGCGCCCCAAAAAGGCCAGCTTCTCCTTCACCGGCAAGGCGAATACGGTCTCCAGTATCAATGCCGGGAGGAATTTTAACGGACAACGTCTTGGTTTGTTGAAAACGACCTTGACCCTGACAATCCGAGCAAAGATCTTTAATAATTCGTCCCGTTCCGCGGCATCCAGAGCAGGTTTGCTGCACTTGCAAAAAACCATGTTGTATGCGCATTTGCCCACTCCCACCACAGCGTTGGCAAGTAACTGAACTGGTGCCTTTCTTAGCACCGCTCCCATTACAAGTTCCGCAGGTTACCCAAGTTGGGACTTTAATTGTTTGAGTGATTCCGTGAACTACTTCTTCTAACGAAAGAATAAGATCATAACCTAGATCAGCTCCTCGTTGTTCTCGAGGTTTAGATCGTCCCGCTCCAAAGATATCTCCAAAAATATCACCAAAGATATCTCCGAGATCGCTAAAACCGAAACCTCCCGAGCTCCCTCCAAAAGTTTGCTCTACACCAGCATGACCAAACTGATCATAAGAGGCCCGTTTACGGGAATCAGAAAGCACTTCGTAAGCTTCTCGTGCTTCTTTGAACTTCATCTCTGCTTCTTTATCTCGGGGATTTCGATCGGGATGGTATTTCATTGCCAGGCGACGGAAAGCTTTTTTGATTTCAGCTTCAGTCGCCGTGCGGCTGACACCAAGGAGTTCGTAATAATCGCGTTTTGATGCCATGTGGTCTTTTTATTTATCCTGTTTTTTAACACGTCATCCCGAATTACCGTGTCATCACGAGTGTAGAGAGGGATCCTCGTGATAGCGGGATGAGGCGGCCGCTCAGGGTGAGGATTACGCCGGGATGAGCCGGGATGATGGTAAAGTTTTTTCGCTATTATTTTCGTCTTCTTTTTTCTTCTAGTCTTTGACTTCTTCGAACTCAGCATCCACGACATCTTCCTTCCTGTCACTTTCCGTTTGAGTTTCCGTGGGACCTGTTTCGCCGCCTGGAGGAGCTCCAGCAGCTCCCTTCTTAGCATAGGCACGTTCTCCCAATTTAGAAGAGTGCTCGGTTAATACCTTCGTTTTCGCCTTAATCGTATCCTTATCATTTCCCTTCATTGCTTCTTTGAGTTCTTTAATCGCTTTTTCGATGACATCTTTTTCATCAGCCGTAACCTCTGCTCCTAGGTCTCGCATGGATTTCTCAACAGTGTGAATCATCATATCGGCTTGATTTCGCGCATCTACTAATTCGTGGAATTTACGATCCGCCTCTCGATGCGCTTCCGCGTCTTTGACCATCTTTTCAACTTCGTCATCAGATAAACCGCTCGAAGCTTTAATCACGATTGATTGTTCTTTACCCGTCGCTTTATCTTTCGCCGAGACATGAAGAATACCATTAGCATCAATATCAAAGGTAACTTCAATTTGCGGCACACCACGTGGCGCTGGCGGAATATCTGTCAAGTCAAAACGTCCCAGCGATTTATTCGCTGAAGCCATCTCGCGCTCCCCTTGCAAGACATGAACCGTAACAGCAGTTTGATTATCTTCAGCCGTTGAAAATACTTGATTAGCCTTTGTCGGGATTGTGGTATTTTTATCAATCAACTTGGTCATAACTCCGCCTAAAGTTTCAATTCCTAAGGAGAGTGGTGTGACGTCAAGTAACAACACATCTTTTACTTCGCCGGACAATACAGCACCTTGAATAGCCGCACCAATAGCCACCGCTTCGTCCGGATTAACGTCCTTACGCGCCTCTTTGCCGAAAAATTCTTTAACGGCTTCTTGGACCTTTGGCATTCGAGTTTGACCACCCACTAAAATCACATCGTCGATTTCGGAAACTTTAAGTCCTGCATCTTTAATCGCTATTTTGCAAGGTTCGATAGTTTTTTCAATTAAATCTTCTAATAAGGATTCTAACTTTGCACGAGTGAGACGAATATTTAAATGCTTAGGACCGGAAGCATCCGCTGTGATATAGGGTAAGTTGACATCTGTTTGTTGGCTAGACGAAAGCTCAATTTTCGCTTTTTCAGCCGCTTCTTTTAGCCGTTGTAATGCCAGAGGATCGTTATGTAAATCCACCCCTACATCTTTCTTAAATTCGTTAGCTAAATAATCAATTAACCGCAGATCGAAGTCTTCACCTCCTAGGAAGGTGTCACCATTCGTGGCCAGGACTTCAAATTGGTGTTCGCCATCTACGTCAGCAATTTCAATAATAGAAATATCAAACGTTCCACCGCCTAAGTCATAAACAGCGATCTTACGATCACCTTTTTTCTTGTCCATTCCATAGGCCAAGGCAGCAGCGGTAGGTTCATTGATAATACGCTTAACGTTAAGACCTGCAATTTTGCCCGCATCTTTGGTCGCTTGACGTTGGGAATCGTTAAAGTAAGCCGGTACTGTAATTACTGCATCGGTTAACGGATGGCCTAAATAATCTTCTGCCGTCTTTTTCATCTTCATTAAGACTTGAGCGGAAATTTGCGGTGGCGCCAACTTTTCAGGACGACCGTCTCTGCCAGTCACTTCCACCCAGGCATCTCCGTTATCGGCCTTAGTAATTTTGTAGGGCACCATCTTGATATCTTTTTGGACAACATTATCATCAAAGCGCCGCCCAATTAAACGCTTGATTGCAAAGAGAGTCCGATCGGGGTTCGTGACAGCTTGCCGCTTCGCGGAGGCACCCACTAAGATTTCAGCGTCTTTGGTATATGCCACAATCGATGGCGTGGTGCGCGAACCTTCGGCATTTTCAATTACTCTTACCTTTCCACCTTCCATCACTGCAACGCAGGAATTAGTGGTGCCCAAATCAATACCAATAGTTTCAGCCATTCTCTTTCCTCTCAAAAACAGAAATTCTCAAAAACAGAAATTTAGGATGCCTTACTCTCTAAGTGGGGACAGGGTTTAGGATTTCAAGGGATAAAATTCGTTAACATTTTAAAGTCGGTATAGGCAGGCTGGGAAACATGATCCTCCGACGTGGCCACAATCGTATTCTCCATTCCTCGAAGAGGAGGCGAATGTTTGTTAAGGCCGTACGATCTACCACCCAATTTCCCTCCAAATAGGCAACGTCACTTACGGAAATCTTCGTGGGAAAATTTTCCAATAATTGCCAATATTTTTCCACATCATTTCTACGCTGATAGGCATCTCCCAAGACAAATTCTATCCATCGGCGTACAAAATCATGAACACTACCAGAAATAATTGAATCAGGGCCTTGCGATGCAGAAGAGATTCCATCTCATCTAGTTTTAGCGTCATCCCGCGAAAAGGGAGATGATTTTCATGAACTATTCTAATCTTTAAATATTATCATTATCTTTAAATATTAAGCTAACCTTAAATTTTAGGCTGCCACGAACACTCGTGCGGCTCGTAATACCCGGCCATTGAGTTGATAGCCTTTTTGTATCACCTGAGCAATTGTATCAGGTTCGGCATTCGGCACTTTTTCAATGGCCATGGCTTCATGAAAAGCAGGATTAAAGGGATCCCCAGGCTTAGGATCAATAATCTCAACACCGTGCTTTTCGAGCGTTTTGTGTAATAAATCCAATGTTAAACTCATCCCTTCTCGCAAACTTTGGGTATGTGGATCACTCGATTCTCGACTTTCAAGACCGTGGATTAAACTGTCAACAACCGGTAAAAGATCGGTAATCAATCGCTCTCCACCATATTTTATAGCGTTTGTAATATCCCGTTCGGCCCGCTTACGTAAATTATCGATTTCAGCCTGTGAGCGAATGTATTGATTTTTATATTCATCTAACTTTCGCTCCAGACTAGTGAGATGGCTCTCTAACTTTTCGTGGCTGGGAAATTCGAGTTCCTCTCGATGCGGCTCTATCTCTTGAGAAGCATTTTCTTCTACTTTTATTTTTTCTTCCTCGCTTTCTAATACTTTTTCCCATTTGTTTTGGGATTCAAGCCCAGATTCGGTCTTCTCTTTTTTGCTCATTCGGATCTCCTCGGTCATATGAGATCAAATACTAAATAAAATATGAGATGCTGTAAAATCCCTAGAGCTCTCTGGCTGTGAAAACATAATCTGTAGCTTTCTTATTTTAAAAAAGTTATCCTCAATTCTTATGAAAAAGCCACCATTCCATCAGATCGTTTTAATGGGACGCAAAGGAGTCAATGGGGCTCCAGAAACCCTGCAGGCCCTAAAAGAATATCTTTTATCTTTAAATCGGACCGTTCTCCTTGAGGAACACGCTGCACATATGATGAACGACCATAATTTAACTGTCCTGTCAGCCAATCAATTAAGAGAAAAAGCAGATTTATTAATCGTAGTAGGCGGAGATGGAAGTTTACTCAATGCCGCACATATTGCTGTTCCTCAGAAGATTCCTGTTCTAGGAATTAATCGGGGACGTCTTGGCTTTCTCACAGATATCCCCCCCCACGAGTTCCTAAAAATAAATGCTATTTTGGAGGGGGATTATATGGAAGAAACCCGCTTTCTTTTAGAAATGACCACAGAATACGAAGGTGAGATCATTACTCAAGGTATTGCACTTAATGATGTCGTACTGCTCCCAGGGGATGTAGCAAAAATGATTGAATTCGATATTTCAATTAACGACGACTTCGTGTGCAGTCAGCGCGCCGATGGATTAATCGTCACTACTCCCACAGGCTCGACCGCTTATGCCTTGTCTGGTGGTGGGCCTATTTTATATCCGCAATTAGATGCCATCGCTTTAGTACCCATGTTTCCCCACACTTTAAGTAGCCGTCCTATAGTTGTCCAAGCCCATAGCCAAATAAAAATAAATGTTTCTTCCCAAAATGATATATCGCCCTCTGTAAGTAACGACGGACAACAGCGCGTAGTATTAGCAGCAGGTGGAAGCATCTGCATTCATAAATATAAGCACCTATTGCACCTCATTCATCCAACGGATTACAATTATTACGATACATTACGTCGTAAATTGGACTGGGAAAGACGCGCCTCGAAGGTGTAGCATGTTAATGCATATTCATATTAAAAATTTCACGATCGTTGAATGCTTACCCTTGACTTTGAAAAAGGCTTAACCGTATTAACGGGTGAAACGGGCACAGGAAAGTCTATTATTGTGGATGCTGTTGGTTTAGCGTTGGGTGGTCGATGAGCGGATACTACCCTAATCCGTTCCTCCACAGAACAGTGTGATATTAGTCTGTGTTTCGATCTTATCCATAATTCGGAAGCTCAAACCTGGCCTTGAAACACATGATTTTTTTTCGACAGTGAATGCATAGTACGGCGAATTATTTATCGGGATGGTCACACTTGAAGAATTAATGCAGGAATTTGCTTCTTTTATTTTACGGATTCATGGTCAGGTATCAGCATCAAAATTTATTAAAGCACCATATCTAGCTACAATGGTTAGACAATTTCGCACAATATCAAGATTTACTTGAAAAGATTACAGAATTAAATCAACTCAACAGACAAGCGAAAAATCGCGACCACGAGCTTTCCTTATTGCGTTATCAATATGAAGAATTAGAACGCGCTAAATTACAAGAAAACGAATGGGAAATTCTGAGTCAGCAGCATCAAAAAATTCACAATGCAAAATCATTAGTTGAAAAATTAATTCAAACTATGGATCTCACGGTTCTGAATAAAGAAATTTCTGCTTCGATGCTTTTACAGCAAGCTATTGATCGTATAAACGAAATTAAAACCCAAGACCCTCAGCTTATCGCTATCAGAGAAATGTTAAATACCCCCCGCTGTTTATTTACAAGAAGCCGGAACAGAATTAAATCATTATTGCGAACAACTCGATTTAAGTGCTGAAAAGCTAGAAACTATGAAATTTCGATTATCTCTTTTGCACGACCTTTCTCGAAAACATCATATTAGTCATGAGGAATTAATTGATGTAAAAAAAAATCGCTTTATCACCGTATAAAAATTCGAAACTCTTGAAGTACGCATTCAGGATTTAAAAAATCAGAAAATCCGCATTAAATCTGAATATGAAAAAATCGTTCAAAAACTGAATAGAAGCTGGAAAGAAGCCACTAAAATTTTGGAAACTAAATTACCAAAAAAAATGAAACAGCTAGGAATGATCAGTGGATGCTTCGTTATTCGCTTTAAAGAAAGCGAAAAAGAAATTTCGTGCTTGGGGAGAGAAAGAATTGTTTTTCATCTCAATACTAATCCTGGGCAGAAACTGCTTCCTTTGCAAAAAGTAGCCTCAGGGGGGATTATCCCGAATTAGCTTAGCTCTTCAAGTTATTACAGCCTAAAAAGAAGGGACGCCCACATTAATTTTTGATGAAGCCGACACAGGCGTTGGCGGTAAAACGGCGGAAATAGTAGATCAATTGCTTCGCAAATTAGGCGAAAAACTGAAGTGTTATGCATTACTCATTTACCCCCAAGTGGCTGCTCAGCGCCACCACTATCTTTACGTAAATAAAATTATGACAAAAACCGATGTCTTAACAACCATCAACGGCTTTAAAGCACAAAGAACACGTTGAAGAATTAGCGTGAATGTTGAGTGGTGTCAAAATAACTCAATAGACAATTGCTCACGAAAAATCTTGCTTAAATGCGAATAATGATTTTTTAGCTATCAATAAAGGAATGTTCTTCGCAAGGCTGACAAATACCATAAATTGTGAGATTATGGTCGGTCATTTTAAATTTGGATTTTTTAGCAATTGCTTTTTGGCGGCTTTCGATAATTTCGTCGATGAATTCTTCCACTTTACCGCAATTGATGCAAACCAAATGATCGTGATGGCCTCCTTGGTCCATTTCAAAAACAGAATGTCCACCCTCAAAGTTATGCCGTTTTACAAGCCCAGCCGCTTCGAATTGCGTGAGCACGCGATACACCGTAGCAAGTCCCACATCTTCACCCATGTCTACTAGTTTGCGATAAACATTTTCAGCGCTCATATGATGGGGATCGGCGCTTTCTAAAATTTTTAATATCTTAAGACGCGGGAGCGTTACCTTAAGCCCAGCCTTACGCAATTCTCGATCTTCCAACCTAAAATCCTCTGATATTTAAAGTTATTCTAACATAGCGGCCTTTGGAGGTTAACTCTAGATATTTAACTAAGACCGGTACCGGTGTGCTACCTGCTAAAAATCTCTAAAGTAAAATGACCCAAACTCCTCTCTTTATTTAAACATGGTGGGACAGCTGCATATTGGGCATAAGATGCGTTATAATCGCGTCTCATTTTGAAACATCGAAAAATAAGGAGGAGGCTTCCCCCATGCGACGTGTGACATTGATCTTCCTAGTTTGTTTAATTACGACATTATGGGGTTGCGTTTATCATCCAAATATTCAACAAGGGAACATTATTACGGATAAAGATCTAGGTAACTTAGATACAGGAATGACAAAAGATCAGGTGCGGGCAGCGTTGGGTAATCCAGTGCTTGTCAATATTTTTTCTGATAACCGAATGGTGTATGTTTATACTTTCCAACCTGGCCATCGGCGAATGCAATCGACCCATTTAATTATTTATTTACACAATAATCATGTCACCAACTTTTGGACAGACAAAAACAAACCTATTGGCTGGGTAAATCTACCCAATCTTTAAATTATTTTGCTCTTGCAATCTTAGAAGACAAACGCTGAGCTCTCAATAAACGCGCTTGTTTTGGATCAATGAGGAGAGAACGGTAGATTTCAATTCGATCGCCATCCCCCACATTGCCATCAAGGGTGGTACGTTTACTGTAAACTCCTACGCAGACTTGGGCCAAATTAATTTCCGGAAATTGCTTCAAAATACCTGAGCGCTTGATTGCTATAGCTACAGTACAGTTTTCTTCAACTTCCAGAGGAATCTCCACTTGTTTTTTTGGCGTAGCGTAACAAATACTAATCTTAATCATGATTTTTTTCCATAAATAATATCAGCACGTTTACAAAAGGCATCAACTAGCATAGTGGCAACTTGGTTGAATAAGGGACCAAACATCAAGGCAAGCCACCGTGAGGAAAACTCAAATTCTAAATCTAACAACACTCTACAACCCCCTTTCTCCAAAGCTTTAAACTGCCAAAAACCTTCGAGTTGTCGGAAGGGTCCGTTCACTAAACGTATTTCCACCATTTTGTGAGGTTGTAGGCGGTTTAAGGTAGTGAACGATTTATTGAGCCCACCTTTTGAAAATGACAACGTTGCTCGTATTTCATCGTCCGTACGACTATTGATTTGACTATCGCTACAAAAGGGAACAAACTTCGGGTAGGATTCAATATCACTTATTAGTTTGTACATTTCTTTTTTCCCATAGGGTACTACTTTACTTTTATTGATATCAGGCATACCGTTCCGATAATATAGCCAACGCCATGAACAAGCAAATCACAAAAAAATCTGGGCCCCGCATTATTGCTTTAAATAAAAAGGCGCTCCATGATTATCATATTGAGCAGCGATTAGAAGCGGGATTAGTCCTAGAGGGTTGGGAAGTCAAAAGTATTCGGGTTGGACGGGTTCAGTTACAGGATGGTTATGTCATTTTTAAAGCTGGAGAAGCTTGGTTAATCGGAGCTCACTTCTCTCCTCTTCCTAATGTGGCCGACTACATGAAACCCGATCCTCAACGATTTCGTAAATTACTTTTAAGTAAGTGCGAAATTGGCAAGCTATTTGGCGCAGTTCAAAAAGAGGGGCTTACCGTTGTGCCTTTGGATCTTCATTGGCATAAAAATCATGTTAAGGCCGAAATTGCTCTGGCTAAAGGTAAAAAAATCCATGATAAACGGGAAACGATTAAACGTCGGGAATGGGAACGTGAAAAGCATCGGGTGTTTAAGTCTCATGGATAAGTGTTTTTCTTTTCCACATCTCCGTCCGTGATTACATGTGACCAGATAACGGAACCCGCTTTTCAGGGCGAATATACCGCCCTGGCAGACAGGGGAACTTACCTTTGCCGTCAATGTGATTTGGCACTCTTTCGTTCAGAGAATAAATTTCACTCTGGCTGCGGCGTCTAACCGAGCTTCGACGAACCTCACCATTGCAGGAACTGTAAAACGGCTGCCCGACTCTGATGGGAAGAGCACAGAAATTCGATGTCAACGATACGATGCGGATTTGAGCCATGTCTTTGAAGGAGAAGCCTTCACGCCAAAAAATACCCATCATTGCGTTAATTCGTTGAGTTTGGATTTTGTTATTGATAATCAAGTTCGCGATACAAAAGAAGGGATTTTAGCAGGCGGTTGTTTTTGGGGAGTTGATTATTATTTCAAACAACTGCCGGGGGGTTAAAAACAGAGGTAGGCTATACAGGCGGGGGAGATGAAGAAACTGATTTATTGAGGCCGTTTGCGAAGGAACGACAGGACATGTGGAAGCTATTCGTGTTTTATATGATCTTATATGATCGCCAACGAATTAATTACGATAAAGTTATCAGGTATTTCTTTAAAATTCATAACCCGACGCAAACGAACGGACAAGGCCCTGATATTGGAGAGCAATACGAGAGTGTTATTTTTTATTACGATAATCAAGAAAAACAAATTCCCGAAACAGCCATAAACCAGTTGATAGCAAAAGGTTACCCTGTTGCCACTCGCCTCGTTCCCGTTAGCACTTTTTAGCGAGCTGAAGAGTACCATCAAGACTATTACGTACGGCAAGACCGGGAAAGAACCTTACTGTCATTAGCATGTGAAACGATTTTAACTGGCTTTACGATACCCTCCTGTCTAATCTATAATATTAAGAGATAATAAGAGATAAGTCCGGGGGCGACCAGGCTTAGACGTGAATCCTGAAACCTGAGACGCATGCCGAGCCGGCAACGGAGGCTCGTAAATCCATCAGTTGCAATTGTATATCTGCAAACGATACACAATACGCTGTAGCTGCCTAATAACGCGGCCTCCCATTGTCAGGATTGGCTTGTAGATTCTGTCTAATGGTCATATTTTATAAGCTCGCTTTCAAGCATGGCCCATGACTTGGAAGTTAAACTTCAGGGCTCGCTGTCAATCTCCCCTGCACGTCGGATGGTTGTCAGCTAAATAATAGACGATGCTAAGCATGTAGGGTCAAAGGCGTATGATTTACGGACGCGGGTTCAATTCCCGCCGCCTCCACCATTTAATGCAATGTCTCACATTAAAAATTACCGATTCCTTCTTAGAATGTCTAAATAACGTTGGTAGATATAAATTTTATAACGTTCTTTCCCTGTAATTTCTTTGGCAATACCTAATGTTTCTAAATGTTTGATGGATTTTGTTGTGGTAGGAATAGTGATATTGCAATGCGCTGAAATTTTTTCAATATCCGTCACAGAATGCTTTTCTAAATAATGATGCACTAATAATGCAGAAGCGGCTGGTCTACCTAGATCTTGAATTTTTTGGTGATCTTCCGTAAAAAGTTCAATGATATCTTTTGTATTTTTTACAGCTTTATTGGCTGTCTCAATCACACCTTCTAAGAAAAATCGAATCCACGATTCCCAATCACCTGTTTCTCGAACACTTTGTAAATAATCATAGTGTACTGCTCGCAATATGTTTTAAAATACAAGCTTAAATAGAGCAGTGGTTTATTTAATAATCCTTCTACATATAAAATAAAGGTAATTAGTAATCGCCCTAAACAGCCATTAACATCTATAAAAAGGGATGAATAGTTTCAAACTGCACATGAACTAATGCAGCTTTGACTAATGTAGGTAAAAACTGTTTTTCGTCATGCAAAAATAACTCAAATTCTCCCATTAATTCGATGAATTTTTCAGGCCACGGGGGACAAACGTAGCATTACCCGGTCGTGTGCTTGCTAATCCAGTTTTAAGAGGGACGAAATTCACCAGGTTGTTTGACACTGCCCCTACCTTTACTTAATAAAATTTCATGAATTTCTTTTATCAAATTCAAACTCAGTGGAAAGCCTTCACTTAAACATTTAAGGCCGTACTCCATAGCGGCCACATAATTTGAAATCTCAATGACATCGTATTCTGGCACACCCAGGCACTTTTCCATTTTCATACATCAGCAAATCCGACAATGAGGATTGAGTTCCTTCAATTTGAAAAGAAAGCACGGCTTCCTTTCGAATATATATGTAAAGGAATAATTCTATAATTTAGTAAAATGTTCCCAATGCCATCAAACCGCCCAATGGCGAGATTGGCTCGATCTAACAAGGGGTAGATCAGCTCCAGTTGCAGCTCAGGTTTCG
Organism: Candidatus Coxiella mudrowiae; assembly: GCA_001077715.1. Taxonomy (GTDB): domain Bacteria; phylum Pseudomonadota; class Gammaproteobacteria; order Coxiellales; family Coxiellaceae; genus Coxiella; species Coxiella mudrowiae. The sequence goes on from CP011126.1 coordinate 1,304,649, forward strand.
GTGGTAAGGGCTTTGGAATATAAGCAAAGGAGCTCTCCCCGCCATAAATGATTTAACTCTTTGTCCAATTCTCGTTCTTTTATGTTCATGAATCGTGATTATTAATTAAACTTTAAAATCAAAATCCTTTAACTAATTAACATTCTAACTAAAAAGCTTAATTAGTAAGATCTAATTAAAGGAAAATGTTCTCCCATACTTCACACAAAAATCACAGCCCATCCTCGATGGGATCATTTTTTTGTATTTTTTAAATATTTTCATTAATATTTTCTTGTTCCTTAGCGGGTTGTTGTTCTTTCAAAAATCCAGAAAAGAAAGAGGAAACATTGTCCAAATAGACAGAGGTTAGATTTGAAGTAGATTTATCTTACAGAAATCGCTTTTCTCTAGAAAAACAGAAGAAAAGCAACGAATAACTGCTATTCAACAATTTAGAATAAACAGTTTTAGAAAGTAGCCTTTCTTCCGAATAAACCATTCGACTCATTCTTAGCCCAGGAACCCAGTAGTTGCCTTTCGCTCTCCGCATCACCCGGTAAAATAAAAGCTCTAGCTAGACATCTTGGATAATTCATCTTTGCTTTCTAAAAAATTTTATTTGCTAGTTGTAATATGAGACTTTGATTAGCGATTTTTTTTCTACCAGTATTTCTAGTAATTTTTTACTTGTCAATAATTCCAACATTTTAAGTAAAACACATCTCTTTCTTTTAATTGGAATAATACCCGCGTTAGATAAATAATGTGTACTATCGATAAATAATGTGTACTATCTTTCAGAAGATATATTGCCTTATCTTTTTCTAAAACGACGTCTTCTAATTCTGAATAGATAAATTCTAAACGTTATGCTTCATCTGTTATAAGATTACGAAATTAAATATCAAAAAAGCTTGGCGAAAATGTTACTTTCTACGTGTAATGCTAAAAAAATTCTCTCAGCTCCTCTATTAATTCTGCATCTTCACTCTTAAAGATTGATAAGAACTGATTTTAAAAAGACTCAGTTGATAAAGGTATTCATTAAAAATTCTCAAAAAATTTTTCTATTTCCTGCACCGTGCAACGTTGCACCAATTCTTCACCACTATATAAAAATTCTTCTATCGGTATATTGGAATCGAGCTTTTCATCCAAGAAAATATTTTCCTTCACAAGCCGTTGTCGTAATATCCCAGAATTGACAGACCTACCTTCCTCATAAACTCCATATACCAAACGATGCGGCGCACTTGAGATAGTTCCTTGAAACATAATTTTATTCGATAAATAAACAGTAGCGCCCCTATGCAGTCTGTTGACAGCGGAGTTGCGCCGAATACAGGCTCCCTAATACAGGCTCCCTATTCTTTCTAGGCGACATCTAAATCATCTATTCCAATAAGAGGGTGTGTAGGATATCATGAATTGTCATACGATGTTTTTGAAAGGGCTATCTCTCATTAGTGGAATCACCAAAATGGTCATCGCCCAAATAATGCGCCTCAAAAGCTTCAATTTTAGGATTCAAATAAACAATTTTTGCTGCAAGATCAGCAAAGCTACACGTCTCGTCCAGACTGGATACGAATACGCCAAACATTGACTTCAAGTCTTTTAGCCACCTGAACTAAAAATTTATTAAAAATTCTTCTAAAGGTAGGACTAGAACTATATATCATATCGTAAAATTCTCCTATATTGAGTCCTATATCTTCTGAATCTCCTGTCACTTTAAAATATTTCTAAAATTCCTCCAGGAAATTACGATGTATGATATAGTCATCTACCCCATCCATTACTGCTAGTATTTCTTTAACAGTATGCCGTTGCTTCAATTCAGCTTCGGATAAAAGTTCAACAAAGGTATCATACCGTCCACCTCCTTTTAGGGCTGAAGCAGCGTACTGTACAGTCTCATTATTAATATAAAAATCAACGGCTTAAGATAATCCACACGACCTGTCTTAAGATTGATTTCACGGTAATAGCCTCCTTGAGGTTTAACCACCGTATATCGTCCATCCTCTGAAAAGTAAACAATTATGTATTCTCCTTGTACAACAGGAATGGAAATTTCAGAGAACAACTCGGCAAAAGGAAGATAAAGTTCTTCCAGTGGGGCATTTAGTGAACTCACCGTCATTCTTTTTCTTACCTAGAGCGAGCTGGCGGCGAGACTCTCCCTCACTAACGCAGAACCTGCTACTTCTTCAGCTCCTTTAGATGCTAATAGTCCAGCGCCAAACCACACATCCAACGAAAGAAAAGTACCTCCCAATAGAACTTCTTTCCAATTTTTATCTTTAACACCATCGACCATCGTTTCGATAGGAGCGATTACCGGCAACTACTAATAGGACCATTCTTTAACCGGCTGCAACCACGTTTGATGGCCTTGCGTTTCGTTTTTATATTTTCCAAAAAGGCGCTTTACTTCTTGCTCCAGATTAGCAGGGGTGACTTTCACATCCTGCGATTCCAAGGACTGCGTTGCTTTTTCCCAAATCCAAGGATCGCTGGTTAAACGATCAACAAGATCATCTATAAAAGCTTTTTCTTTTTTCTGCAATTCAGATTTAGACTCTAAACGTTGGTTATTAAAAAAAATCTAATTCTCGATGGGGGTGTGGCTGATATCATTCTCATTAGCTTTCATCAAAAATTTATCAATCATATTCCTTCGATATTTGAAAGCAGCCAGGACTAGCTTACCCTTTCAAATTCGTTAGCTAAATAATTCAATAAAAATTTTACCTTTTTCTTCTAGTTTTCAGCTTCAATAAGGATACTTCTGAAGTAAGTCAAATGCAGCGCTAAAAATATTTTCGGATAAAAATGACAATTATTACTATTTTTTTTCTAAACTTTTTCTTCTTTCATAAAAAATTGAATTAATTATTTCTTATCTTTAAAAATGAAATAATATTCGAAGATAGTGATAACGAAAAATAGGAATTAGAGAGAAAGCCATCGAATACCATAAGCTGTCAACTTCATACTGAGTGCTTTCTCCTATTCGCTCAAAAGCTTCTTGAAGAAAATCGCGGTTCTATACTGGCGTTAATTTTTAATAATCCGCTATTCTTTCTAATTCTAGGTGTGTCTTATTCAAAAATAAGACAATCAATTTTTAGCATTCTTAAAAGAAAAGCTATCGAAATAAATATCCTTGCTTTTATTCACATCGCCATTAAGTTAAAATAATTGATAAACTATTTTTTATTTTTGATACACCAAATTTAATGCTGCTAAATAAAACAAACGCAATTTAAACCAAAAATGCAATTTATTTAAGAAAAGTTTACTGCTCACCCGAATGTCATTAAATACATTGTTATTTTGCAATCAATTCAAAATCGAAAAAGTCTCAACCAAAAATCAAAGATAAGAGATTTTTTTAATCTCGAATTAAGGCGCTGTCTCAAAGAAAGCTGCCTTTGAGAAAGGCTGATTGTTATATATTAAAACTGTCTTTAATAATTTTAAAAGATAGCCTTTTAACGCATCCACTTTCTCAAAATTAACCCATTGCGAGTTCTCTTTTAATTTATAAAGACGTATTTCTTCCAAAAAAAATGAAAGCGTCAAAAGTTCCTCATCTTAAAATAAGGAAATCGTGTAACTGTAGACTGTATTATATTCTGATTCGGGATGAAGATCAATGTAAGCAAAAATCGCTAAGTTTATCAAGTCCACTTTTATAAAACGTCAGTAGGTGGACTTATTTAAGGGCTAAAATTAATTTATTAGTCAATCACATAAATTTAGATCCACATTAAAAAAATAATTGAAGTCAATTATTTAATTCTTTATACAAAATTTTTAGAGTACAGTAGAATTCTGATTCTCTAAAAGTTTATTGCATTACGCTCTTTACTTTCTTTTTCAGAGATGACGTCTACCAATTTCAAAGGAAAAAGCTAATTAAATGCTCAGGAAATTTTGTTGCTAAAAGCAAAGGAAGAAGAGAGTTATTTTTTTATTTTTGAGGGAGTGTTGAAGGAGGTAATCCTCTCATAAAATTAAAAAATTTATAGTTATAAAATCGAATGTGGTCATAATTTATATACTTTTTTGTAAATTAAAAATTTCATTATACATAATTTATTTTATTACTACTTGAATTGATAAAAAATATAAAAAAATTATCAGAAAAAATACATTAATTTTAAAAAATTTAAAAAAAATAAAGAGTTAATTAAAATAAAGAGGACAAAATATAGATTATATTATGAATAATAATTTTTTTAGATACAAGCTCTCATACTACTATATATAATTATACAATCTTCTTATATCGAAATTTCCGCTTATTAAGATCACCCTAACCCAAACATCCTTTATATCTACTATTTTATTTAAAATAGCGGAACGCCAAAACAACCTGTTAGTTCTACAATAATTTTTATCCTTTCAAAAAAAATTTATTTATTTACATAATTGATCATCACTTACCTTTACAATATCTTTTAAAATTTTAATTAAAATAGTAAAATTAATTGGACAATAAATTGAATTTGTACTCCATCTGAAATAGTTTTAGACGTTTCTATATTAAAAAATTTCTCGTTCAAAAGAAAATATTGTGCATGATTACCTACTTCAGATTCTACATCAATTATAATGCAATTAGGTGATAAATAAGCTTCAGTAATATCAGATCCTGAAATAAGCCCACCCTCACCTACAGGTACGAAAAAATAATCCAATTGTCCTATTTCCTCAAAGAATTCTTTTTCTAGAGTACTTTAACAAGCAACGATGTCTTTATGATTATAGGATGGAATTAATACTAAGTTGTTTTATTTCATTAAATCTTATGAAATTTTTTCTCAGATAGAATTAGTTTTGTCATAAAAAACAATCTCAGCCTCATAATAAAGAGTTTCAGATAATTTTACAGATTGTACCTCATTTTAAGTTACAATCGTCACAAAAACTTTTAAAAGATTTGTAGATAATGCTACAGTTTCTACATGATTACCTGATAAAAATGCAAAAATACCATTTTCTTTTATGCACTTTTTTAATTGAGAAATTGAATTATATACGCCACTAAACTTAAACGTGCCTCTTCTTTGAAAATTTTTACATTTAGAAAATAATTTAGAATTTATTTTCTCATTTATTTAATGAGATATGAATACTAGTGTTCAGTGAGAAATGCTCTCTAATCTTAAAGATACGTAGTGGATATCATTTTAAATCACTGCCAAGTTCGTTGCTTGCATTATTTATTTTCTATAGTCGAGTAAGAAGTCAATACAGTTATTCTATTTTATAATACCATAATCCTTTATAAATCGATTACTAAAGTCAGGAGAATCTTTGAAACTTCTCGACAGAAGTTAAATAGAAAGGCTTATATTATTTCAATGTTTTAAAGTCTTCACATAAAATTGAATAAGTCATCATTGACAACAAGAAAAATAGCTGATATTTCGACTATAGTTCAGAGAACGTACATGGTTTCATTCTCTTTTAAAAATCATTGCATCTCATAGTAGCTTTTTAAATTAGGCTCGTATAATTTTTTAATAATGCTCTGCTGCATTAGCACATTAACTCTAATAACATTGGTTGAAATGAGGGAATATTTAATTTCATTTAAGAATACATCCTATTTATACTTCTCACGGGGAAGTGCGATGATACCTCAAAAAAAAAGATATTTTTATTCTTCAGGAGTAATAAACAATTTAATATCGGAAGCACAGTCGATCAAACCTAAATAGTACAAATAATTTTCTGAAAATTCTAAATTTTTTCCTTTAATGGATTAGCATCTAACAATAATATGGAAGCATTAATTTTTCCACTCAGGATAACTAACGGCAGAAATAAATCCTTTAAAACAATGTAATATATTTTTTCTATTCTGATAAAACTAATCGACATGATAAAACGTTCCTTCGATAAATTTTTCTGCTTCGAAAGGAATATCTAAAATAGTATTGCTAAAAATTAATTTTTTTAAATTCAGAATAATTATTTATTTTTTAATTTAAAACACTTCCTGCTCCTGTTTAGAGTTTTATCACAAATATTAAAAATACTTTTTCAATAAAGTTCTAATAGAAGTCTTTAATATTATAAAAATAATCAGAAAAATTAATGGTTTCATATTTAGAAACTGTGATATTATCTGAATTAAGACTATATTTCATTAAAAATTTATCATAATAAGATAAAAGCGATCATAACTTTGACAAAGAATTCCATAAAAATTAAGTATTTTTCTTGATAATGGAAAATTAAAATTATTATAACAAATAATATTATTTTTTTATGATCGACTAATTTAATTTCTTCTTCTAATTTTTTTTAATCTCATTTTTATCAAATGAGATAAATGAACTTATTTTATTTTTAGTACTTCCTTTAAACACAGTATCTTATAAAAATATTTCTTAATAAATTTGGAAAATTTCTGATAGTAATAATTTAATAATAGGGTAATGAATCAATTAGATTCCTGATCTCGAAATTCTTTCCATGAAAATTCATCATAATGCTAATGATTTAAAAAATAATTATTTTCATATCCTTATACTTTTTCCATTTATTTAAGATAACATAAAAACAAAATAATATTAAATATTTTAATTAGAAAAAGAATAAATCTTTTTTTTAAATTACATTGTTTCCTCAATAAAAATAAAAATTCTAAAATCATATATAACGTCAGAAGAAATAAGGAAAAATGAAAAGCAGATAAGCTAAATAAAGGCGCACAGTTTCTCATCTTACCATGCTAAAAAAGTCAAATAATTTTTCTACTAATTCTTGAGAAAATGAACCCAATAAAACATTTCCAGTTAATAATAACTATGACTGAAGCCGAAATCTATACGGAATTTAAGTCTTTTCCTACCATAAATCCATGAATAAACACACCAGTACTAAATCCAAATAAAAATAAAGAAACACTTTAAAACAAAATTGAAAAACTGGATAAGTAAATATAAAAAAAGCAATGAGACTAAGAAGAGAGCGAGTCTACTTGATATAATAGTGAAATAGCTATTTAATCAGACATAAAGCTAACCAAAAAAGATGAACCTACATCTTCTAGTCCTAAAAAAATATATGAAATTACTAAAACTACTTTAAGTCTATCTAAATGAAATAGTGTTTGTTCAAACGCTGTCTCCCGAAAACCACCTAACACCGCTAATGTCGAAAAGTCAGTCCACTATACAGAAGAGAATTTAAAAACTAATTACATTTTTTAACAACAAAACGAAATCGCTCATTTTCATATTACAGCGATCATTTCTTTTTTAAACTGTTTTGGCTTAAAACCACGAGGCTATCATTTTTTTAAACAACTAAGTATCGCAAAAGAAACGCCTATCCTTATTATTAACTCACGTGCTAGCAAATAAGAATTCAATGTTTCTAGATGAGATGTGCGAAAACAAGGGCTTCTCCTTCGCACAATGTATTAGCTCTTGCTATAAATAATCGTGGATTATATAGTGATCTAAAAAGTTCTGACTAAAAGTTTCTCCCATAAATAAGAATAAAAAAAGAAGTATATAGATTTTCCAAGAGAATACTCTTTAAGTGGAACTAGCGTATAAGCTTTTCGACTATCATAATATGGGAAATTTTCAATACGTATTTATAAAATAAAAATAACGCACATAATCTTAAGAAAAATCAGGAATAAAAAAATTAAGACTTTGTCTGTTCTCTATTTTTTTAATTGTTTATAACAGATGCTATAAAGATAAATTAATGATTAATTTTATACTATAATTAATGATAGATATTTCTAATTCATTTAAATGTTAATTTAGATATTTTAGTATACTCTATGTCATTTATATCTTTTTTTAATAGGAAGGAATATTAAGATTTTGTTTAGGTGTTATCGTTTCCTTAATAGTTATTCTCTCTAGTAGATTTTATTTTGTTCATCTTATTAATCAAATAGAACAGTTTATAAAAAAATTTTTGTTTCTATTAGTCTTCTTATATGTTCTAACTCTTTTATAAATTTTTCTTGGTATGACTATTTAAGAAATTTTTCTTCTAAACTAATAATATTTTTCATTATTATCAGGTCTATTTATTTACTTTTTTTTGAATATATGTTTCAGGTGCTAGAAAATCAAATTAGTTTTAATAATACAAATTTAAATTTAACGCAATTAAAAATCATTTAAGAAATTATTACTCTTTCCATTTTTATCACTTTTTCTATTTATTATATGAAGAAAAGTTATCTCTAATTTTTTAGAGGCTAGATTATGTTCTACTGGGAGCGTATTTTTTATATTCAAAAATACTAATTAATATTATCTCGTAATCGAATGAATTGACTTAAATTTCCCATTTTCTAAAATTAAACTAATGTATAGAATATTCTCATGGTTAAAAAAATTCCATTTTTAATTAAACTTCTTTTGATTTTTTCTTTCAAATCCGATTTCAGATTTTCTAAAGCATTCACTTGTAGAATTTTTTTAAACTACCATTCTCTCATACTATTTTAGCATGTACCAATCAAATATTATTTATTCGTCTTATTTCAATTCAAAGAAATAGGAAAAATCATAACTTCGAATTATACAGAATATAAATATCTTTTTACCTCTCTTCATGGCCAAACCTAACAACCAAAGACATAATTTCTTCTAATGTTTTAACACATGAATTAGATATCTATATTCTAAAGACAAGAAACTTTCTTCCAACAAGTCAATTTTATATATTAGAGGCAGAATTAAAATTTATAAACAACCGAAAATGATAATCCTGAACTCATACTTAGCTAACTTATTAAACATACTATTGTCGTTGTTTTCAAGGATATTCATAATCAATATTTAAAATATTAATGGAAAAAATTTAAAAGAAAATAAAATTATTGTATTTTCATGGAATCAATTTATATTAAATCCGAACCTATTTTATTAATCCATTGAATATTCTAATGGCCGTAGGATCATCAGAAGCGATTACTATGAATCAATAAAAACTTTTAATAATAGGTATTTATATTAAAAATTTTATAATAATGGGTGCTTAAAAACGCGGTTGATGCTTAACTAGATTTCTTAATAAGAGTCATTTCTATTATACCTATTGTCGCCGATATATTACAAAGGAACAAATTCCTCACATATATAAAACTTATGCTCACCACTGGCTACTGGCCTTAATTAATTATTGCAAAGAAAACATTCCAAAATTTTTCAATTCTAAAAATCCATTTTATTAAAATTACTTAAAAAATTAATATAAATTGAGGATTTGTTTTCTTATTTTCTGACCAATTTTATTTTGAAAAATTAGCCACTCTACCTAAATATATCGTTAACTCAAGCGGCAATGATTTTTTCCTACCATATGCTTCTAGTTTTTATTTCAAAGAATTACCTGAACAGAAACTATTATTTTATATTGCTAATTCAAGATACTTTATTAATAAATAATTACAGGAACTGCTAATATTCTCTTCTTTTCTTGATTTTTATGAACGAATTATTAGTCATTTTCCTCTTCCGTCCTTAGAATGGAAAAAGAACCAGAAAGGAATGGAATAGAATTCAGTATTTATAGAAGCTAATTTTATAGGACTCCATGTAACTACTCCTATCTTCATTTTTTCCCAGACATACCCTAAAGAAAATCAAATTATGCCACAACATGATATGTGCAGACTTATTGAGGTACTAAATTTTAAATTCTAACAAATAGATACCTCTTCTAGAACACAAAATTAGTCTATAATTTAAATTGAAAGTAATTCTTCATGAAATTATATGAAGGGTCGACAAAAAAGAAGTTTCTTTATAACAATGTGCTACTTGTATAACTGAGAGGTTTTCAAATCGGAAGCCTTATCAGTAAAAGGCGCTAATTATATTCGCTATTTCTGCAGCTCCAAGTATCTTGAATCTTGTCAAAAAAGAAACTTACAGATAGAGTAAGAATTAAAAAATTTTTCTTTCAACAGATTAACAAAACTTTGGATTATTTATAAATCTAACTGAAATGAATCACTTAATTAATTACAGCAATTTAAACATGATATCTCTTTAAGACACTGCTAAATAAAAATAGGTGTAGGATTGAGTAAAACCCAATTTGACTAAATAATACATTATTTTATTAGTACGTGTAAGAGTTCTTCTAGAAAGATAACATCAGGGTATTCTAATTTAATTTTAAAAATCAATAACTCCAAGAAAAAAAGAAGGGGTTAGTGTAGGTATTATCTACTCGAAAAATTTTGATTCCTTCCTTGATCTAAAATAATATTTTTTTCTATTCTTGCTATAAAGATTTCTAATCCTTGGTATCAAAATAAAAAGGATAAATGTCTTCATATTTTTAGGACGATTTTCGACATATTGAAGGCTTCTATCCAGATGGATTTTGAACCATTGAGGGTGCCCTTTTAAAATAAGGATGATGAGGACTGCATTGTAAGGCAAAATCGAATGCTATCATTAAATTAAGTTGCCTTGGCTGCTTAACTAAATTTTTAAAATCTTGTAAAGTCCAAGTTTGGGATGAATAACCATATGATCCTCCCCTCTTTTTTTTCACTCCCGATGGCCCATGGGCTTCCTGGGTGGGTGGACGCAGCCCTTAGAGCATTATTTTTTCCTTTGCGATTTGAATGAGCAATTGGATAGATAGGCAGGAAATAAATTACATCAAATTCTATAGCTTTGATTCGAGGCAACTACCTAACAACATCTTTAAATAAACTATGCTTAAATTTACTATTTTTTTGAATTGCGGGACTGAAGAAAGAATTCATACTATGCACTGAAGTTAGCCTGTAAGGGATCTACAATCACCACTAATTCTTTTTGATAGCGAGTAATCGCCAAAGGACGGAAGTTTTTTTCCATTAATGATGATAGTTACTCTTCAAAAATTGATTTCAGAATTTTGGAGTGAGTGGCTGATTTTTTTAACTGATATTAGTAAGTAGGCTAGCAATTGTTTTTCCATCCGGAATAGCATTTAAAATTTCTTGATCAATAAGTTCTAAACCTATCTGAATGTCAATATTATCTTTGTTTGGCTTCAATCTTTTTTTCAAATCATTACCCCACATGCGAAAATCATAAATCCACGCTTTTAGGACGTAATAATAAATACCTATTTTTTGAGACAGGAAAAATAGCATAGCAACGAACATTTTCTAGCAGATTTAAGGGTATACGATGCCCTTTATTTTTGGAATCATGTTTGAATCATAAAAATCGCTTTATTTCTACATGCTCTTCTGAAAATATGCCCGCTTCAACCCGTACCTCTTCCCCTATACAGCTCTTTAATAACAAACCCTCCACAATCGATTTCAGAATAAACGCTATTAATTGACTACCCACGGCTGTTCTTCGGTAATGGTAAGCAAATGTTTGGAAAGCACTTTAACACTAAATATTATCTGCTACAGCATCTCCTTACCTAATCCCATGAGCTGCTAAATTTAAGTAGTTTAAATTTAAACTAACCTATCGTTTTACAATCAAGGACTCTAATCCTTAACGAATAGGATTTCATCGACAAAACGAAATCCATATTGGAAAATCCCTATCTTCCTCAAGTTGGAAAATCCCTATCTTCCTCAAGAAGGTATAGCAAAACGTTCTTATCTTTTCCTATGACTATGCCCCATCTTATTAAATTAACAAAGGTGGCTACTAAATTGCACAAAAAAATGTTTATTTTAGATATTTTTTTTACGAATGATATAATTAAGAATGTTTTAAATGGGATATTTTTAAAAAAAATCAATAAGTTAAGTAATTCTTATGGCAATAATAGTATCTACACCTCCATAAGAATTCTTAATGCCCACTTAACCCAATTATTGATGCCAACCCTCGAAAGAAACATCAAATCATCAATTAGCAGCACAGTTAAGATACTTGAGCTAAAATGAAGACTACATTAAACAAATTTCCCAAGTTCCAAAAATCCCTACCGTTGTCAACAGGATCGTAATTTTGCTTTTCGCTCTGAAGCTTAGGGTTTATCAAATGAAATATTGTTTCCAGAAAAAAACAAAAGGGGTGTGCTAAATGATTGAGAAAACTAAGGTAATGGTTCAATTTTATTTAGAACCTTTTCTTTTTAAGAAATGCAATTAATTCAAGAATAGCCATTTGATTTTATCAGCTAATATGATAGCTATATGAAGTAACGATAGCTTGGACAGCTTCCGGATTTGCTAACGTTGAAATATCTCCGAGACTATCAACTTCCCCATTTACTATTTTACGTAAAATACGTCTCATGATTTTTCCTGACCGAGTCTTAGGAAAGTCTTTGGCTCATTGAATGCGGTCTGGGTGTTGCGATGGGGCTAATTTTTTGCGAACTAAATTAATTAATTCTCTCGATAAGCAATCATCAGGAACTATTCCAAATTTGGGCATCACAAAAGCAAAAATACCTTGGCCTTTAATTTCATGGGGAAAACCAACTACCGCAGCTTCTGCAATATCGGAATGCGCCATTAAAGCGCCTTCTATCTCAGATATATCCAATCGATGTCCGGATATGTTGATCACATCATCGATACCCCCACTAATCTAATAAAAATCACCCCGATCTCGGTGAGCTCCATCGCCCATATAATACATCCCCAGGATATTGAAAAAATACGGCGCTTTCTAGCGTTCTGGATCTCCATAAATAGTTTGCATTTACCCCTCTCCCCCCTAGCCAGCTAGCCAGGGCTGAGTAATTAAGATGCCTGATGCTTCTCCTTTCTTACTCCAAAAAAAGCAATCTCGCAGATCCAAGTTTTAAAGGCGTGACTCCCAGAAAAGGGGCAATCATAATACCGCCGGTTTCTGTTTGCCACCATGTGTCGACAATTAGGACAACGTTTTTCTCCAATGATATTATAATACCAAAGCCAAGCTTCTGGATCAATGAGCTCGCCTACCGTGCCTAAAAGCTTTAAGGTCTGACAGCTTGTGTGTTTAACAACCTCCTCTCCTTCTCACATTAATGCTCGAATCGCTGTTGGAGCCGTATAAAAAATATTTACCCCATGTATTATCAATCACTTCCCAATAACGAGACAATAACGAGACAATAACGAGACAATAACGAGACAATAACGAGACAATAACGAGACAATAACGAGACAATAACGAGACAATAACGAGACAATAACGAGAGGGGCCGGAGTAAGTCGGAACACCTGCAAACATTAGCGTTGTTGCTCCGCTGGCTAAATGAGCATAGACCAAATGTGAATGTCCCTGTCCCGTAATCCATCCGACATCGCCTGTACGCCAGAAAATATCATTTTTTTTGATAATTAAAAACTAATTGAAAAGGCATAGTTACATACAACAAATATTCTCCATGAGTATGCAATATTCCCTTTGGGTTTCCTGTCGAACCAGACGTATATAAAATAAAAAGTGGATCTGTAGCTTCCATAGGTTCCGCAGGACATTCAGGGGAGTTCGCTAGAAATCAAATTCCTATATTCAATATCCCAAATATTACTTTTTATCCGCTAACTTCGTCCGACTTACAACGATCACGTGCTTGACAGAAAGGCATTCATCAATAATTTCATCAACGTTAGTCTTTAAAGCGTATAATAGTTTTTTCCTCCTCGCTGATTAACGCACGCGGTTATAATGATAGAACATTCAGAATCGTTAATCCTCTTCTTTAAGCTCTCCGGAGAAAATCTCGCAAACACGACCGAATCTGCTCCGATACGCACGTAAGCCAACATTGCCACCACTGCTTCCGGTATCATAGGGATGTAAATACAAACACGGTCGCCCTTCGAAACACCTAATCTCTCTAGGCCGTTGGCAAAACAACGAACTTCTTCATACAACTCATGATAGGTTAAATTTCCCGACTGAGAGGGATCGTCCCCCTTCCCACATAATGCTAGTTTGATTAGCGCGCTCGGAGAGATGGCGATCAATACAATTCATGCAAGCATTCAATAATGCTCCCGGAAACGAACGAACATTATTTGTGAAAAATCACCCGTTAAGACTTGATCCCAGCGCCATGTCCAACTAATGTATTTTTCCGCTTGCTCTGCCCAAAAAATTTCTGGGTCTTGGATCGATTTTTGATAGAGAGTTTGATATTCATCGAAAGAAATTGGCACAGTGCTCGAATGGAAACAATCATGAAATATCTGAGACATTCATTTTCCTCTAATTGAATCTATATGATCATCAAGCTTATTTTAAAATTTCATTTAGAACTTCTGAAACATGGCCTTCTACTTTAACCTTGGACCAAATAGCGGAAACGTTACCCTTTTCATCAATAAGAAAGGTGGTACGTTCAATTCCTCTATATTTCTTTCCAAAACGATTTTTATCAACCATAACACCGTATCGTTCACATATAGCACCTTCTTTATCCGACAATAAAGGAAAGGGTAAATTATATTTTTTTTTAAAAGATTGATGGGTTTTAACGCTATCTTTTGAAATGCCAAGAACCGTTGCTCCTGCCTTAATTAAATCAAACCATACATCACGAAATCCACAGGCTTCTTTTGTGCATCCTGGAGTGTCATCCTTAGGATAAAAGTACAAAATAATTTTTTTCCCCTTCAGCTTTTTAAGCGACAACAATTCTCCTTCATCAGTTTGCAAAGTAAAATTAGGAGGCGGTTGTCCAATCTCAATAGGCATTTTAGTCTCATCTCACGAAATAAACTCAAAGTCAATTTACAATAGACGGTTCCATATCGCAAGTTATTAAACTGAATTTGTCAATTCGAAAGCATCAATTATTTTTTCAGCCAAAATTTGATTTTTTCCTATTCATTTCTTCATACTTGCGGATTAAATTCCGAAGCGAATCTGTTTCAATATGTTCAACGATATAAGACTTGCCTTGATTTAAAAATCCTATAAATATTTCTCTTTATAAATATTTCTCTTATTAAATTGGGATATACCCAAATCTAAAAAAAAAATCAAACACATAAAATTTTTTGCCGTTAATAATTTTTTCACGTGGGAAATTTTGAGATAAATTACTTAACTTTTTTCACAATTAAGAAGATCTTCAGAGAAAGTGCTCACCCCTACCCTCACAAAAGCTTAATAATAATATTCCTGTCTATCTTTAAGTAGTACTTCTTATATTTTGAAGCTGAATTTCCACATAAGTGTGTTGTTGCACATTATTGTCGTTATAAGTATCGATGCTCCACCCTCTGCCTACAAAA
Organism: Candidatus Coxiella mudrowiae; assembly: GCA_001077715.1. Classification (GTDB taxonomy): domain Bacteria; phylum Pseudomonadota; class Gammaproteobacteria; order Coxiellales; family Coxiellaceae; genus Coxiella; species Coxiella mudrowiae. The sequence goes on from CP011126.1 coordinate 1,319,851, forward strand.
TAAGCCATACTAAAATCCTTTTGGATCTTTCAAAGAGGAAGGATAGCCTTACCTTAAATTGATACTCCGGGTTAGAATAGGTCTTCCATTGGGCACTTAATCAAAAAGGAGCATACAGAAAAAAAGCATACAGGCTATCATCCAAATTTTTATTATTGTTCTCCTCTTTTAACTTCTCCTACTAAAACAGGCTCAAAGAAACAGAAAAAATAGCCAACAGAATTCATGAAATACTACTCCAGTTGGTAAATCCTTAATTATTTCATATAATTATAGAAATTTCATATAATTATAGAAAAACATAGCCAATCCAAATCTTTGAATTACGTTCACCGCCTAAACTCGAGGAGCTGTATGTTATTCGGTTATTCGGTTATTCGGTTATTCGGTTATTCGGTTATTCGGTTATTCGGTTATTCGGTTATTCGGTAATAAGATTTATCTGTCTACTTTAGAAAAAGAAAATTTGAAGTTCGTCCATGAATTAAATAATAACTTTTCGATTATGTCATACTGGTTTAAAGAGCCTTACGAATCATACATGGATCTAGAAGATCTGCATATTAAACACATTCATGATCAATCTAAAAGGCATTTTATTATTAAAGAGAAAGCAGATCTTAAAGTCGGACTGGTGGAGCTAATGGAAATTAATTTCATTCATTGACGTTGCGAATTTGCCATAATTATTTCACTAGGTCAAGAAGGGAAGGGCTATGCAACGGAAGCTACGCAACTTGCGATAAAATATTCATTCAATGTCCTTAATTTACATAAACTTTATCTTTTGGCCAATCTATTCCGTCCTGGTATGGTATCAATTGATAATAAGAAGACGGGAGCGCAGGCGCTAGACTTACATTTAAGTGGGGATAAATAAAGAAAAATTTATGAAACCGATCCAAAATTTTTTTGGTGGTAGTGAATATTGGTGGTAGTGAATAATATAATAAGGACATTATAACAAAAAAAACGCTGATTGAGCTCAGGTCAGCTCTGAGCTCAATCAGCGTTGAATGAAGAACCGCTACCAACGAAATTAAAGAGAGCTTTTCTTACGCGAACGGCCAATTTTTTTTTCAGCTTTAACGGACTTCGTAATGTTTTTTTTGCGTTTTGCTCTAGTTTTCATTGGTGTTTTTTTCTTCAGCATCGTATCTCGTCTTTTTGCCACTTTTTTACTTGATTTTCTTACCTTTGCCGATTCCTTTTTAACTTTTGCCTCAGCTTTTTTCAATCGCACCTTTATTTTTTTTACTGCCATTTCAGCTTTCTGAAGAGCAGTTGATTTTGTGGATTTTCTCATCTTACCTCCCTCCTTACTCTACCATTTCTTTTAATCGCTTGAGCGGGCGGATTTTAACAACATTTCGCGCTGGCTTAGCCTTAAAAGTCATCGGTTCACCCGTAAATGGATTAATTCCTTTACGCGCTTTTGTCGCTGCTTTCCGCTTAACGACACATTTAGCTAGGCCTGGAATAACAAATTCTCCTACCCCACCTTTTTTAAGATGAGCCTGTGCTAAATCAGCCAATGCCTCAAATACCCGGGTCACTTGTCTTTTAGTAAGATCCGTTATTTCAGCTACGTGAGCAAATACTTGAGTTTTCGTCATCCGATTTTTGACGGTTGATATTCTTGTTGTTCTAGATTTTCCAGATTTAGATTTTCGAGAAGTTTGTTTTTTTATTACCATGATTTTTTTCCTTTTAATAGAGTAGGAACAACAAATTGTAAGTAAATTTAAAAAAAAAAGGAAGTATATTTTTATTAATTCTGATTTGAATAATAAATTATAATCATAACAATAATCCTAAAATGGACATTTCCATCAAATGAGGGATCATCATACTTAAAAAATCAAAAATATATTTTTTTTAAATATAAAATATCAATCAGTAATACATAAATTTTAAAAATAAAAAAAGAATTAAATAGCTTACTCTAAAAATAGCTTACTCTATGAGCCCGCCTGAATCCCTCAAAAATTTTACAAAAACTAGACACTTTAAACCACGAAGGTCGATGAGAAGTCTTTATTTTATTGAATCCCACGCAGTATAGTTAAGTTAACTTGCCATAATTGAGGTTAAACTTCTTAAATAAGCTGCTGTATCGCGCCATGATCTATTCCTATAATCAAAATAAAGAATTATGGAGACCTAATATGATTTTCCGGGATCGGAAAAATGCTGAGAAACAGCTCGCTAAAGTGCTAGGAAACTATTCGAGGCGCCCCAATACCTTAATTCTCGCTTCACTTCGAGGCGGCGTGCTGGTGGCATTTTAAGTCGCCCAAGCCCTCCAATTAACTTTGGATGTTTTCCTAGTTCGTAAATTAGGTGTATCAGGACAGGAAGAACTTGCTATAGACGCTATCGCATCAAATGATATTGTGGTTTTAAATAAATACATCGTCCAAAAACTCCTAATTTCACGAGAAACAATCCAAAATGTAAAAGCCGAGCAGGAGAAAATTCTAAAAGAGCGAGATTTACGTTATCGTGGTCACCGCACTGCTCCCAATATCTAAAGATAAAATAATAATTTTAATCGACAACGGTATCGCAACAGACGCTACTATGCGGGTTGCAATTAAGCTTCTTCAAGAACTGGATTGTCAGCGTCTAATTATCGCGACCCCGGTTGCTCCGGAATCGACTATTCAGGAATTAAGCGCGGAAATGGATGAAGTAGTATTGCCTAGAACTCCCGAGCCCTTTTCGCTATTGGCAATTGGTATAAAGCATTTCTTCAGACTTCTGACGAAGAAGTCTAAACCTTACCGGCAAAAGCAAACGCAAAATAGACAAATTCGAAGATTTAGCCATTAAACCTCGAGAAAATTGAAATGATTCTAATTCAAACTTTTAAAAAAAACGGTAGATGGTTATAGTGCAAAGGCTCTATTAGAAAACCACGGTATTCGTTGCCAGCTAAGAGACGATTTAATCTCCGGAAACTACCCACTAGACTAGACAAAATTGAGCAGTTTGTGGATGAAAAATGCTACACTAACTCCGTGACGTGCTCACAAATAGCATGGGTGAGAATCATCGGTATTAATTAAGGAAGGTATTTCACACCTCAGAAAAAAGAGAAAGAGTTTAATTTTGAAAAAGCACTCGATCAATTAACCGAACTCGTCGAAATTATGGAACAAGGGAGTCTACCTCTCAAGGAATCTCTTAAAAAATTTGAAATTGGAGTCAATCTCATCCGCAACTGCCAACTCGCGTTGACGGAAGCTGAACAAAAAGTCAAACTCCTAATTTCTCGGCAAGGAAAGGACGTATTAGTCCCATTTGAAACTAATTCTGATACCTGACCTCATGAATCTTGCTTTTTTCGTCAACAAATACACTGATAAATGCCCTCTTCATTAAATTAACCATATTTACCCTAAATGCTCTCTCGTACCTTTTTCACGGGTGACAAAATAAGCTTCATCACTTAAAATTTCCGGCCATTGTGCTTTGGTTTTTTAACTTTTTCCATTGTTTGGTCTCCGTTTAATATGACTCACTGGGATTAAGACTTCTTGCTCTTGATCGCTTTGGAAGGAAGCAACCTCAGATCCTAAAGCATGACCATAAATGACTTCAATCGTTGCGGGAATGGCGCGATTTTCGTCTCGCCATTTTTCATAAGCTTTCAGCATTTGATGCCACTGGTTTCTTCCCATTAATCCTCGAGATCGATCCTGAGCAGCATTATGTGCGCCTATAGCTTTTAAATCCGCCATCAGCTGAAGAACTGAAGAATAACGCACGCTCAAGTATTCCATATCCATAACCGGATCAACAAAATGCAAATGGATAAGCATATCGCCAATATCATGCATGTCGTAGAAAGTATGGACATGCCGCTTCTCATCGGAAAAGCTCGCTCGTAATTCCTTCAATGTATCAGGTCCCACAGTACTAAATAACAAAAGTCCTCCCGGTCGCAAAATTCGTTGACATTCTTGCAAAGTTTTCTGAAGGTCAAAAGACCACTGAAATGTTAAATTAGAAAAAATCAAATCGACAGACTGATCCATAAACGGTAGAAGAGTATATTCCCCCACTACCATTTTCGGATGGCGCCTCCAAAAACCATCCTTAGCTCGATTTAACAAAGATACAGAAAAATGGAAGCTAATAATGTTAGCCTTCTTATAGCGCTTTAATAACGCTCTTGTGGTATGTCCCATTCGAGAACCGAAATCTACTACCCGCAAAGGGTTGAGACGAATGAAATCCAGCCGTTCTAAAAGCCGATCAGCGATGGCGCCAGGGATTTCTCCTCCTTCTCCGTAAGTCTTAGCAGCAGCCTCCAGAGCTTTTGCTACCGCTTGGGAATCAATACTAAAGGGTTCTTGTTTCACAATCCCTATTTTAGGCTTTTTATTCTAGATTAAAACCCTGTTAAAGACAGATCTGACCCATTCAGCAAGCGGATTCGAAGGAAGATTCTGTGACAAATATCTCTTTAAAATTTACTGTATTGAAGGAGCTTTTAACTAAGAGCCTAATACCTCAACCAACTTTTTTCCAGTGTAAAACTTATGAAGTATTCTATGCACCAGCTTATCGATTAGCTATTTCCACAAAAATGTCTTTTTTGTTATGACTACTACCTCGATAAGTCTCCCATGATCTGTGAACTTTGTAATAGAGAGCTGCCTTGGAATTTAAATTCATTTGACGGCCAATCCTTAACTTTATTTCGCTACGCTAATCCTATTCCTATCGATCGTTTAATTTCCATGTTGAAATTCAACCAAAAAATTTTGTAGGCCTATTTTTCTCTACGTGCTTTTAATTATTAATTCCTGTGCCTTTGCACAAAAAAGCGTCTGCAAGAATGAGGTTTTAATCAATCCTTAGAAATCGCCAGGCCAATCTCCAAACGATTAAAAATCCGGCTCGATTTCCGAAGCATTAATTGAATCGAGAATACTAAACCACAAAGTGAATTGTCTACATCACAGCGCATTAAAAACGTCAAAAATGCCTTTGTGCTGAAAAAAATCATTTTCAGCTAAGCATATTGCTGTCTTAAATGATGTGATGATAACGGAAAGTACGATTAATGAAATTGTTCGGGTCTTAAGAAATAACGGCGGCAACGTAGAAAAAATTGAAATTTGGTGTTGTGCCAAGACATAATAATATATCAATTATGTTTTGTCATTGAGTTACCTTTTTAAGTAGACTACACGCCTGCGACGCTAATCCAGCATTTCCCCCGCTTGGGGGAGAGATAGAGTGAGAGAATTTTTTTTGGGAATGAGTGCTTATTTCCTTTTAGGAGGAATTAAATCCGTAATAGTTCCTTCAAACATTTCACAAGCCATCATTATTGTTTCCGATAAAGTTGGATGAGGATGAATGGTAAGCGCCACATCTTCCGCATCACAACCCATTTCAATAGCTAAGGCTATTTCAGAAATTAAATCACCTGCATTTACACCAACGACGCCCCCCCCAATCACTGTGCCATTTTCATCGAAAAGCAATTTAGTAAAACCCTCACTGCGACCTAAGGATAAAGCACGGCCACTAGCCGCCCAAGGAAATACTCCCTTCTCGTACTTAATCCCTTCCTTTTTTGCCTCGTTTTCCGTCAACCCAACCCAGGCTACTTCTGGATCTGTATAGGCTACGGCTGGAATGCAACGAGCATCGTTGTAATGTTTCTTACCGGCTATTACTTCAGCTGCTAACCGACCTTCATAGGTTGCCTTATGGGCTAACATGGGTTGGCCAACGACATCACCAACAGCATAAATATGCGAAACATTCGTTCGCATCTGGTTATCCACCGCAATAAATCCTCTGTCGTCAACTTTAACTCCCGCTTTTCCTGCATCAATCAATTTACCATTGGGACTACGACCCACCGCCACCAAAATGCGGTCGTATTTTTTCGGTTGCTTAGGAGCGTTTTCACCTCCAAAAGACACATATAATCCATCTTCTTTAGCTTCTACTTTTTTTACACTGGTTTTCAATAAAATTTCATTATAGCATTTCTGAATGCGTTGGTAGAGGGGCTTCACTACATCTGCGTCTGCTCCAAGAATAATCTGATCCATTCGCTCTACTATGCTAATCTTACCGCCCAATGCGTGGTAAACCGTGGCCATTTCTAAGCCGATAATGCCACCCCCTATTACCAATAAATGACCTTCCACCTCTTCTAGTTCTAGCGCATCTGTGGAATCCATTACTCGCGGGTCATCAGGAATAAAGGGGAGTTTTAAGGGCTGTGAGCCTACGGCAATAATTGCTTGCTCAAAGCGAATAACTGTTTTTTCTTTATTATCGATAGATAATTTATTGGAGGAAGTAAATTTTCCATAACCCGTAACAATTTCGACCTTGCGCTGCTTCGCCATCATTTTTAGTCCGCTTGTTAACTTTTTAACAACACCTTCTTTCCATTCGTAAATTTTACTTATGTCTAATTTGGGTTTGTTAAAATCCACACCAAAAGACGCTATATTGTAAGCATCATCAACAACTTTAGCCACATGCAATAAAGCTTTTGAGGGAATGCACCCCATATTTAAGCAAACGCCACCGATTGTCTCATATTGTTCTACTAGAACGACCGTTTTTCCCAAATCAGCGACCCGAAATGCTGCTGCATACCCTCCAGGTCCGCTCCCTAACACCACAACATCAGTTTTAATTTCTTTTGCCATCTTTCCTCTCGTTTTTATGAGTTATTAAAGCATCTATTCCTTTTCTCATCTTCCCCCCCTAATTTATGAGAGAAGCCAGCAGCTACAATAATAGTGTTCTAATATCGGATAAACGTTCAGCCAAATAAACAATAAACCGCGCTCCATCAGCACCGTCAATGACACGGTGATCGTAAGATAAACTCAAGGGCAACATTAGTCGGGTCTTACAATCACCACTTTTAGAACAGACGGATTTCCATTGCATTTGTGAAACTCCTAAAATCGCTACTTCGGGCGCATTGATGATTGGCGTAAAAGCTGTGCCTCCGATTCCTCCCAAACTGGAAATACTAAAACAACCGCCTTGCATGTCATTCAAACTTAGGCCCTTGGTACAAGCTTTTTCACTAATTTCGCCCAGTTCTTTAGCCAATTCGAATAATCCCTTTTTATCCGCGTCCCGAATAACGGGAACCACTAATCCTTCAGGAGTATCAACCGGCACGCCGATATGAAAATATTTTTTTAAAATCAAATATTCCTCCGAGGGGTCTAACGACGCATTAAAATGGGGGAATCTTTTAAGCGCATTAACTACTGCTTTTATAATGAACACTAAGGGAGTCAATCGAAGCTTATTTTTCTCTGCATAAGATTTTTGACTTTGACGAAATGCTTCAAGCTCAGAGATATCTGCTTCTCCAAATTGAGTTACATGAGGAACAGTCATCCAATTACGAGTGAGATTAACGCCTGTAGCTTTTTTAATTTTAGATAAGGCTTTTTCTTCAATAGCACCAAATTTGGAAAAATCAATTTTGGGTGCGGGAGGGAAGAACCGTAACCGTTCACCCCCTTTTTTTTCCGCAATTTTTAATTGCTGCTTTACGTATTGCTGAACATCCTCTTTGAGGATACGATCCTTCTGACCAGTTCCTTTAATTTTAGTTAAATTGACACTAAATTCACACGCGATTCGACGAACACCGGGTCCCGCATGAACAGTAGTACCAAAACCTTCGCCTTTGGAAACCTCTATTTCAGTTTTTTCTTCTGGTTTTGCTTTCTTTTCTTTGGGAGATTCTTTTACTTCTTTTTTCTCGGATCTTTCTTTCTCAGCTTCTTTTTCGTCCTCTTTTTCTTCTTTTTTCCCTTTGTCTTCTTTTTCGCCCTTCTTCACCTCGATAGTTAAAATTTCATCTCCTTCTTTAACTTTGTCCCCAACTTTTACTTTAATGTCTTTAATCGTACCAGCTAAGGGTGAAGGAACATCCATCGAAGCTTTATCGCCTTCCAAAGTGATTAAACCATCTTCTTTTGCTACTCGATCACCGGGTTTTACTAATAATTCAATGACGTCAACTTCGGACACTCCACCCAAGTCCGGTACAGAAATTTTTTCTATCGAATTTGCCACCATCTTCCCCTTTTTATCTTCTCCACGGATCAGGTCGATTCGGATCAATTCCTAGTTTCTGTATGGCATTTATGAGTTGACCCATTTCAAATTCACCTTGGTTCGTTAGCGCCTTCAATGCTGTATACGCAATCATCTTGGCATCTACTTCAAAGAAATCCCGCAAGACAGATCGAGTATCACTACGACCAAAGCCATCAGTTCCTAACACATAATAAGGGTTTTTAATTGCCTGGCGAATTTGATTTGCCTGTAATTTCATATAATCGGTAGCAGCAATCACTGGACCCTTTCGATCATTAAAACACTCTTCTACATAACTTCTTTTCAAAGTTTCTTGAGGATGCAAACGATTATAACGATCTACAGATTCGATATCATGACGCAATAAATTAAAACCAGGAACGCTCCAAACATCCGCAGCTACATTAAATTGCCGCTCTAAAATTTCGGCAGCTGCAATAACTTCAAGTAAAATAGCTCCTGCTCCCAACAATTGGACGCACTGGGGCAATTTTCTATTGCCTTCTTTAAACAAATACATCCCTTTGATAATTCCTTTTTCAACTCCTTCGGGCATCGGCGGATGTTGATAACTTTCATTCATGAGTGTGATGTAATAAAACACGTTTTCTTTGTCTTGATACATGCGGCGCAAGCCATCTTGAATAATTACAGCCAGCTCATAACCGAAAGCAGGATCATACGCCCTGCAGGTGGGTACCATACTGAACATCAATAAATTATGCGAATCTTGATGCTGCAATCCTTCACCCGCCAAGGTAGTTTTGCCTCCCAATCCTCCTAAAATAAAACCTCGTGATTGCATATCCGCAGCCGCCCACACTAAATCACCCACACGTTGATAACCAAACATTGCGTAATACACGTAAAAAGGAATTAGAGGACAATTATTATTAGCGAATGAGGTAGCAGCAGCGATCCAACTGGACATAGCACCTGCTTCCGAAATGCCCTGCTGCAATATTTGTCCGGATTGATGTTCACGATAATAAACTAATTTCTTTTCATCTTCCGGAGTGTATTTTTGCCCTTCTACCGCATAGATACCCGTTTGTCTAAACAACCCGTCTAATCCCAACGTTCGAGCTTCATCGGCTACGATTGGAACAAGCCGTTCTTTGATATTTTCATCCCTTAACAACAATCCCATAATTCGAGAAAACGCTGCCCCGGTTGAAATTGAGCGATCGCCAGTGCCTTTTAAAAGGCCCTCAAATAAGCTTAAATCCGGAATTTTCAAAGCCTCATAACAACCATCGCGCACTGGCAATGGCCCTCCTAACTTTTCACGCTGTTTATGTAAATACTGTATCTCGGGAGTTTTTTCAGCCGGTTTATAAAATTTCAGATCTTTTAATTGCTTATCCGAGAGGGATAATTTAAATCGATCACGAAAGATCTTTAACCCTTCGTCGCTGATTTCTTCTAAATTATGAGCAATATTTTGAGACTCTCCCTCTTTGCCGTAACCGTAACCTTTGACGGTTTTCATTAACAGGACGGTTGGCTTTCCCGTTTCCTTTAGTGCTTCCGTATAAGCCGCGTAAACCTTTTGAGGATCATGACCTCCATCCGTTAATTGTTCCAGTTCACGATCACTCATATCAGAGACAAGCTCCTTCAATTCTGGGAACTTGCCAAATAAATTTTCTCGTAAATAAGCACCGCCTTTAGCACAATACGCTTGGTATTCTCCATCCACCATCTCACCCAGGCGTTTTAGTAATAAACCGGATTTATCTTTTTGAAACAATTGTTCCCAATTATGGCCCCAAATAACTTTAATCACCCGCCATCCCGCTCCGCGGAAAATACCTTCCAATTCTTGAATAATTTTTCCATTACCTGAAACAGGTCCATCGAGACGTTGCAAATTGCAATTAATAATAAAGATGAGGTTATCAAGACGCTCACGAATTGCCACCAATAATCCACCTAAAGTTTCAGGCTCACCCGTTTCACCATCACCACAGAAAGCCCATACTTTGCGCTTCGCCGTATCGGCCAACCCTCGATAGTGTAAATATTTCAACAATTGGGCTTGATAAATAGCCATTAATGGTCCTAAACCCATAGAAACGGTCGGAAATTGCCAGAAATGGGGCATTAAATAGGGGTGGGGATAAGAAGAAATTCCCTTAGTTAAAGCTTCTTGACGAAAATGAACTAATTCATCTTCTGTTAGCCGCCCTTCAAGAAAAGCACGTGCGTAAATTCCTTCCGAGGAATGGCCTTGAAAAAAAACCAGATCGTTCGCATGAAAAAAATAATTTAATCCCACTTCGACTAAAGTTGCTATCGAAGCATAACTGGAAAGATGTCCTCCTAGTCCGGCTTTTTTACGACCCGCACGCATTACCATAGCGAGGGCGTTCCATCGCATATAATTCGTTAAACACTGTAAAATATTTATTTCATTCTCGGGCAATTTAGCTTCTGCGTTAGCAGGAATTGTATTAATGTAGGAAGTATAAATACCAGCGGGAACAGGTACACCAATTTTTCTGGCATGCGACCATAATTGTTGCAAAATAAATTCAGCACGCTCGACGCTTTCATATTGAACAACCGAATCGAGCGCTTCTTTCCACTCCTGGGATTCTATGGGGTCAACATCCTGAGAAGTTACATTTTTCTCAGTCATGATCTCACTCTTTAAACTATCTTTTTATTTAAACGATTCCTGCTTAATGGGTGATTATCGTTTCGTAATCTAACCAATCCAGCACCCAATTGTAAACAAGGCTATCACCACAAGCCACACCCACAACGCTGCTCGATTAACTAATCCATCAATAGCCACCTTCTTCCACTAATAATGGATGACCTTCTTCAATTCCTAAAGCGGTTAGCCCGTATTCGATGATCTGCTGTCGCGCAGAAGCGATTCTATTGTATACATAGGAATAGCATCGTTTAAAGGTTGCTGAGAAGTGACCAACGAGAGCGAATGTAATACCCACAGTCAACCTTTAGGAACCCAATCTAATACGCCTTCCACTCTCCTTGCTGCCAAGTACAAATTGTTTTCCTCCTCCAGAGAATGATTTCCTAAATGGCGATTCAAGCTCGCTACTAATGTGTAAAGGACCACGCTTGTTGTTGATCCGAGGATTAATAAAAAAAATCAATGCAAAGATGGGTTCGATAGGCATTAATCAGAATCCCCCCCCAATTGTTACATGAGCTATATTTTCTAGAGCAAGGGGACGTGCATCCATAGAATACCATAAAACCACCACCGTTAGAAAATAATAACCGACTATCGTTAAGAGATACAGACAAAATGAGCAATCAGAATATAAATAGGAATCAGGGGCAGGACAAAACAATACCAACACCGCCAATTCAACGCCAAAAAGACAAATGTTCAAACCGTTTTCCTTCAGCCAATGAAAATAGGTGTCAAACCAATGATATTGCCTGCTATAGCTATTAAAATGAAGCCAACACTGTATCACCAAACAATAACAAAATGGTGGTCAAAGACATAGACTGCCACTCTCTACTGACTTTCAAATGGGTCTCATTCTCGCTTATCTTTTTGTGGCTATAAGCAATCCATTCTTCAACTATCCCATAGCTCTCAATCTCGTCGCAGACGGTCGGACATTGCCAAAGGCGTAGGGTATTTAATAACAACCCAATATGAAGAAATGATGAAAGATAATATAGTAACACTCTCAATTAAATAGCCTGCTTTATCTGAAATAATATGGCTGCTAAGAGCCATGTAAGCAATAATCAAAGAAAATTCGCTAATTTGACCTAAACGTACTCCTACTTCCCAAGCTACTTGCTTGGATTCCCCCATCCAACGTAGCAACAACCCATAGGTTAAAGGCTTTATCCCCATCAATAAAACAAGCAAAATTAATGCAGGGATGATAACAAGAGGTAAAAAGTTAAGATCGAAAGTAGCCCCCACAGAGAAGAAAAATAAAACTAAGAAAAAATCTCGTACTGGCTTTAAACTTTCAGAAATATAAACAGATACCGGTCTTGAAGCCAAGCTAACCCCAGCAATGAAAGCACCTACCTCACCTGACAAACCCAATAATGAAGCTAACTCAGCCATACTGAGGCACCAGCCAATTGCCAATAAAAAGAGATATTCCTTAATCCGATTAAATTTAGAAAATAAAGGAAATAAAACCAACCGATCAAATAAATAAGCAAAAATTAAAATAGCAGGGAATCCTAATATTACTAAGCCAATATCAACCAGAACCTTACCCTCACGTGAAGCCCCATGTAATAGAAACAAAACGGCAATAGCAATTAAGTCTTGCAGCAAAAGAACACTAATCATTACTTCTCCGGTATGTTGATGATGCAAAATCGTGGTTGGCAATAACTTAATGCCGATAATCGTACTGGAAAACATCATCGCACCACCAACAACTAAGCACTCCACTGACGAGTAACCAAAAAAATAAGCAACGAGATATCCTATAATCGCGAAGACGATCGAACTGATTAAGGCTACCCAGGTGATTTCCTTGAACATAGTTATCAATTTTTGCGGAGGCAAATTAAGGCCTAAAAGGAATAATAAGAAGATAATTCCCACGTCGCTGACCGTTCGAAGCATGTCGGTATTAGCAATTAATTTTAATCCCCACGGCCCAAACAAAATCCCTAATAGCATGTAAGCAACCAACATCGATTGGCGGGTCATTAAAGCAAAAGTTGATAGAACTGCTGCACCAGCGAAAATGAGAAAAATTGAAAAGATTATATTGTGCTCCACATTCAGGTCCTATCGTCAATGCAATTTGCGGTGTTATTCAAGCTCTAATTTTCCTCTCAGCCAGATTTCCTCTCCCCTTCCTTCTTTTAAGAGCTCTAAAAGATCAAAATTCTATCACTTCCGCTCGATTTTTCTATTAAAATCATAAAAAGCTACTTATTTCTTTAAACTTATTAATTTTTTATGTAAAATTTAATTATCATTTTTATTAGCTAATCATAGAGAAAAAGATTCCAGCAAAAAAAACAAAAAATCTCTCGCAAGCGAGGACGTCCAACAGAGGTGGTGCTTCAATAAATTCCGCACGTTTAAGAAGTATCACGAAACAACGTGACGACGCGCAAGAAGTTACGTACCACACAAAAGAAATTAGCGAAAGCAAAGAAAGATGCTGCACGTAAACTCGCTAAACTTCCAAAAGATACAGCCCGAAAAGTAACTGCGGCTAAAAAAATCACGAACCACAACCAGAGGTGGTAAAACCACTGGAAGAAAACAAGCAGGTCCTCCCCATAAAATAGCCCCCAAAGTTAGCACGATAAAAACGAAACGTGATCGCGGTCACCCAAGAAAAACAGTTTCGATGGCGTCAACTGCTGCCCGTCGCCGTGGACGTCCTCGCAAAACAGCAGCGTAGCTTCTTTGAAAAAAATTCGCAAAGCGGGATTTTTTTCTTTATTCTCATTAAAGAAACCGGCTTTTAGAGAATTTCTCAAGTTAAATTATACTGTTCACGTTATATCTTTAATTAATTAACACCATTGCGATTAGCAAATTTGTAGCTATTTAATAGCTTTAAAATACGCTCCCACACTTCATCCATAGTACCAAGGCCTGATATACGATAATAATGGGGTGCCTGAGAATCGCCTGATTTTTTCCACACCGAATAATAGTGGCTAAGAGGACTAGTTTGTTGTTTATAAATGGCTAAACGTTTTCGAACCGTCTCTTCATGATCATCGGCTCGCTGAACTAAAGGTTCACCCGTTAGATCATCTTTACCAGGTATTTTTGGAGGATTGTATCGTCGATGGTAAGTTCGGCCTGAAGCAGTATGGACCAATCGACCCGTCATACGTTCAATAATTTCTTCTTCTGGCACATTGATATTAATTACCAAATCGATTTTAATTTTCTGACTATGTAATGCTTCTGCTTGTGCCGTGGTACGTGGGAAACCATCTAATAAATAGCCCTTTCGACAATCAGGTGAATTCACGTGTTCTTTTACCAATGCAATCATAATGTCATCTGAAACAAGCCCCCCTTCTTCCATTACCTTTTTTACTTCTAACCCTAAAGGAGTTCTTGCTTTGACAGCAGCACGTAACATATCTCCTGTCGAAATTTTGGGTATATCCAATCTCTTGGCAATAAATTCTGCTTGAGTTCCTTTACCGACTCCGGGAAGCCCTAATAAAATAATTCGCATTATGAATTAACCCTATTAATTGATAAGAATCATACACTTTAGCACGGTTTAGACATAATCGACCACTTTGAGTGATTATAAAACTCACGGCAGCTTGTTTATCCTTAGTTAGGGAGGGCAAAAATAAAAAGTACCTTGTTGGCCTCTGATAAAGCTACTGACAGTAAAATCCAAATAAGTATTTAAACTACTCCACCATATTAACCGATATCCGGAGAAATATTTGGCATAATATCGACAGAGCTTTTTAGTATTCAATTCTTGAATGATTTGTCCCTGGATCCATTGACGATCGCAATGTTGTCCATCACGACTACCGCATAAACGCATCACTTGGCCTTGCTCAACGGCAGTATTTCACGCCAAATGAATAGCTCCAATTAAAACGATTAACAAATAAAGTAATTCGCTCCTCTCCTCAGAAGGATGCTTTCCAAATATTCAACGATGAGCCTATTTAATGTCTTAGACCCCGTTATTTGCAAATTCCATTGCATAAGACGATTTAAATCGCGCACACTAATTCGCTCATCTATTAAAAAACTGCCGTCTTTTTGTTTATGAATCAATCGCGAGAAATCACCCCAACACCAATCGAAAATTCTCCTACAATTTCTTCCAAAATATCTCGTAAAGTTACAAGCCCTTGAATGTCTCCATACTCATCTACCACCAACCCCATTGTTTTATTTTTTGTCGAAAATTAACTAACTGATGATTCAACAAAGTAACATCAGAAATAAAATAAACCTCTTCTGCCTCATTCACCAATTTATCTTGAGTGAGCTGATTCTGAAAAAGAAGACGTATCACCCGGCGCACGTTTAATATCCCAATAACATCATCAATACTTTCTCAAAAAAGAGGGAAAGAATCATATTTTGACCCCAAAAGATCCACTAGAATCTTATCCCACTCATCAGTGACATCAATACCGTATATTTGATTGCGCGGTATCATTACATCTTCTATTGTCATTTCCTCTAAATCTAAAATGCGTAATAGCATTTGTTGATAACCCAAAAGATTTTTTCCTGTTACTTCACGAACAATACTTCGCAACTCTTCGGGCTTAAAGGCTCTGTTAAAGGCTCTGGTAAATGTGCAGCTACCTTTAGCAATTAAGACAGCTAATGTTTTAGGTGTAGTTTCTGCAAATATCAAAATCAATAAAGTTAAAATTACTGTTGCAACGATAACTCCCAAATTTCCTAAAAAATGAACAGCAATAACGATGGCAATCACCAAATCCAAAATATTGGCGAAAGTGTTACCAATCAAAATAACGCCAATTAATCGATCCGGCCGTTGTAAAAGCTGTATTACTCGTTGCGCCTTGACATTACCTTTACGGGTCAAATGAACGCAAACGATAGCGGTTAATAGCCATCATTCCTGTTTCTGAATCAAAAAAAGCAGATATTAAAATAAGTAAGAAGAACAATACGCCAAAGTATTGAACATCAACATGGGTCAATGGAGTCCTACCATAGTCTCAAAGGTTTCCAAATAAAGGTCTTAATTAGAATTAATGCTCCCGAATTGGAAGACCATAGAGCTCAAGAAAATTACTGAATCACAATTAATTGACTACTATGACTACTAAAATATACAACTAATTAATAGTAATACAACTATTAATAGTGTAATACACCCAATAAAGTGCCATAAATAGCCTTTTGTCCTCGCCCCTCGGTGCCGACCGACCAATTAAAAGAACCGCAAAAACTAACCAGGCTGACAATACTAAAATGGTTTTTCGCCATAAAGAATTACGCCCTAACTCTTGGTGAAAAAAGTAAATGCTGGAATCTAATAAAATGCTTAAAAATAAAAATTCTACTGCAATAGTATGAAAAACTTTTTTTTTCATGGTAATTATAAAGGGGATAATTTTTGAATATGTGTGCCCGATGGGCGAAGTCGCAACAATCGTTCTTGGAGAGCTAACAATACAGTTTGAAGGCCAGCAATCACCAATATACCCGAAGTGACGATTGAAAGAACTATATCAGCCAAAGTATAAAGGTTTCCTGCTACTTCAAGCACCGAATGACCTGGAAATATAAAAGCCAACGCTACCGATAATAAAACAATTGTGGTCATCGATAATGAAACAACACTTCTATTCATGGAAGCATACCATATGTGATATACTCACCCTCATGTTTAGTACTCTGATTGACCATTTAAACATGACTGTTAATAAACTGAGGGGGTTGGGCCGTCTCACCGAAAAAAACATCCAATCTACCCTTGAAGACATTAACACTGCCTTACTGGAAGCGGACGTTGCCCAATCTGTCGTCAAGGACTTTATTGATCAAGTACGCGAAAAAGCGCTCGGCCAAGAAGTAATTGGCAACGTGCGACCTGGCGAGGCATTGGTCAAAGTTGTCCAGGATGAATTAATTCATATACTCGGCGATGAACAGGCAGAAATTAATCTGAATGCCAAACCCCCTGTCGTTATTGTGATGGCCGGCCTCCAAGGTTCTGGAAAAACCACCACTGTCATCAAATTGGCACGATGGCTTCAAGAAATAAAGAAAAAATCCGTAATGGTGGTTTCAGCCGATGTTTACCGCCCTGCAGCAATAAAACAACTGGAAACCTTAGCAGGACAAATTAACGCACATTTTTTTCCCTCAAAAACCAATCAAAAACCCACTGACATTGCCAAAAGAGCTTTAACTCAAGCTAATAAGCAATTTATAGATATCTTACTCATCGATACGGCGGGTTGTCTCCATGTGGATAAGGAATTAATGGAAGATATGCAGGCTATTAGCGACACTGTCAATCCCACGGAACTTTTACTCGTGGTCGACAGCATGATGGGTCAAGATGCAGCGAATGTGGCAAAGTCATTCAATGAAGCACTACCACTAACGGGGATAATTTTAACAAAAGCTGACGGTGATGCTCGAGGGGGTGCCGCACTCTCTATGCGAATGATCACTCAAAAACCCATTAAATTTGTAGGCGTTGGTGAAAAAATTGAGGCCTTAGAACCTTTTCATCCTGATCGGATGGCCTCTCGTATCTTAGGCATGGGAGATATCATCAGCCTAGTAGAGGAAGCAAAGCGTAAAGTTGACCAAAAGCATGCTAAAAAAATTACCCAAAAGCTCAAAAAAGGCAAGCCTTTCGATTTTGACGATTTCTTAATGCAACTTCATCAAATAAAAAAAATGGGTGGAATGCAATCCCTTCTAGCGAAATTACCGGCGATGGGGCAATTACCTAAAGGAGTGTCCGCTTTCATGGATGATAAATTATTAGTTAAAATGCAAGCCATTATTCAGTCGATGACAGCTAAGGAACGACGCTTTCCCAATTTGATCAATGGCTTACGAAAACAGCGTATTTCAGGAGGTTCAGGAACCACCTTGCAAGACGTTAATAAACTTCTCAAACAATTCACCCAAATGCAAAAAATGATGAAGCGCATGAAAGGCAATAAAATGATGAAGCGCATTTAAACAAATGCAAGGCCAAACTAGCTGGTGACTTACTCAATCACCCTCCTGACTGGCGTAATAAATAAATAATAACAAAGTAAGAGTTTCCGAATACTTGGGCTGGTGATTTCAAGTGATTAGCACAAGTAGAGCGAGGGAGTGGTAGGGTAAGTCTCTAAGTTGTCTTTTCTCTTGCATATTGTTAGCAATTTCGCATAAAATGTTTTTGCCTTTCAACGAATACAGGTACTTACATGGTAATCATTCGTCTTGCTCGCGGGGGCAGCAAAAAAAAACCGTTCTACCACATCGTAGTAACTAACAGGCGTATGCCGCGTGATGGTCGGTTTATCGAACAAGTGGGCTATTATAACCCTATGGCCCGAGGACATGATGTGCGATTGAGGGTCGAAAAAGACCGTATTGCCTACTGGCTGAGTCAAGGTGCTGCAGCATCTTTACGAGTAAAACACCTCTTCAAACAGCTTAAAAAATCGCCGAAAGAAGCCCAAAAAGGTGACCCACGTAAAGGCGAGCTCAAACGGGCCCAAGCAGAGCAATCCGCAAAAGCTCAAAAAGCTAAAATGGCGGAAGAAGCGAAGGCCAAAGAAGAAGCTGAAGCTCTTGAAGCATCGAAAGAAGAACCATAAGCCTCTCGCATTCCATGCAAAACAAAAAAGTCATTATGGGTCGTTTAGCACGGGCCTACGGCGTCCAGGGCTGGATAAAAATCGTTTCTTTCACTGATCCCATCAAAAACTTATTAACTTATAAAAACTGGTTCATTCGACATCACAATGAATGGCAACTCTTTTCCCTCCGTACTGGGCGAATTCACGGTCCATTTTTAGTTGTAAAGTTAGAAGGGCTCGATGATCCCGAAACTGCTAAACAATACACGAATGATTTAATCGCTGTGGAACGAAATACACTTACTCCTTTGGAAGAAAATGAGTATTACTGGACCGATTTAATAGGAATGCGAATAATTACCACAGAAGGAGTCGCATTAGGAACCGTGAAATCCCTGCTTGAAACGGGATCTAATGATGTGCTGATAACATCCAACCAAGGACATGGACGATTGATTCCGTATCTTTCACATGTCGTTAAATCTGTGGATATAGAAAACAAAATTATAATGGTAAATTGGAATGCTGACTTTTAGCATATCGCTAACAATTGGCGTTATTACTCTTTTCCCAAAGATGTTCGAAGCACTTAAGTACGGTGTAATTGGACGCGCCCTTAAACACAATCTTTTAACTCTTCACTTTTGGAATCCACGCGACTATGCCACAGATATTCACTGTACCGTAGATAATCGACCTTACGGCGGGGGGCCGGGCATGGTCATGAAATTTGAACCTTTAGCTGCCGCTATAAAGGCAGCCAAAGCAAAATTAGGCGAAAGTACCAAAGTCATTTACCTTTCTCCACAAGGCCAATTACTCAATCAGGAAGTAATAAAGAAAAAAGCACAAGATTCAACATCCATAATTCTTCTCACGGGTCGTTACGAGGGGATAGACGAACGTTTAATCGAAGCTGAAGTAGATGAGGAATGGTCAATTGGGGATTATATTATTAGCGGGGGAGAATTGCCGGCTATGGTCTTGATTGATTCCCTAACCCGTCTTTTGTCAGGAGCCCTAGGGCACGAAGATTCTGCCTCTCAAGAGTCATTTACCTCCGGACTATTAGATTATCCCCAATATACGCACCCAGAAAAAATTGCCAACCGGCCTGTCCCTGAAGTGCTACTCAGCGGTGATCATGCCGCAATAGCTCGTTGGCGACTCAAGCAAGCACTTGGTAGGACTTGGCAAAGACGTCAAGATCTGATAAAAAGACGTACCCTAAGCGAAAATGAGCAGCGGTTACTCGACGAATTTATTGAGGAGTCATCATGAATAAGATTATCCAAACCCTTGAGCAAGAACAAATTCAAAATAAAAAAATTCCTGCTTTTCGTGCCGGGGACAGTGTCGTGGTGCAAGTGAAAGTAAAAGAAGGTAATCGTGAACGACTGCAAGCTTTTGAAGGTGTGGTAATCGCTCGTCGTAACCGTGGGTTAAACTCATCTTTCACCGTTCGCAAAGTTTCTCATGGTGAAGGTGTTGAACGCGTTTTCCAACTTTATAGTCCCCTGATCGCTTTCATCAATGTAAAACGTCGAGGCGACGTGCGCCGCACAAAACTTTATTATTTGCGCAATTTACAAGGCCGCAAAGCAAAAATTAAAGAAAAAATATAATTTTTAAAAATATAATTTTTTATGGTGGACGCCACCTTAATTTATCAAGCCACCATCTCAACACCGATCGGAAAAATTGGTATTCGCACCTCGGACAACTATTTATTAGGCATCAACTACCTGGGCGACAGTAAGCTGATTATTAAACCGAAAACCATCATGGCTAAAGAGACAGTCGAACAAGTTCTGTGTTATTTTGCCGATCCTGAATTTTCTTTTGAAATTCCTTTTAGTTTGAATGTAACACCCTTTCAAGAAACAGTATTACAGGCATTGCGAAAAATCCCCGTGGGAGCAACCCAAAGTTATGCGGAATTAGCTCAACTATTAGAAACAAAACCACGTCCCATAGGTAATGCCTGTCGTAAAAACCCAATCCCTATTGTAATTCCCTGCCATCGAATTATCGCTAGCACTGGCATGGGTGGTTACGGCGGCGCTATTAAAGGTCCTATTCTAGAAATTAAACGTTGGCTCTTGCAGCATGAGTGCACACCTATTCCTTCTGCCTGAAAGTAATATTTATCGCCTTTTTTATTCTAAAGAAATTCACCTTTTCCTCTAACCGGCATCCATTTTGTTAAAATTCCTGCAATTAAAATTAAAAGTGGAATTAAGGTTAATGCTTCTTGATAATTATGGATCGAGTAATATTCACCAGCATTTGTTGCAGAACGTGCTGTAAGATGCAAAACAAGACCAATAATAGGTTGCAATAAAGGAGCAGCGCCTACAGATAATGCATTAACTAAACCTAAACTTGTCCCACGCATGTGGCGCGGGACAATTTCATTAGCAATGCCAAACGTGAGTACATAGCCACTGGCAAAAATGCCTAATAACATCATAACACCCATTACCATTGGCAAGGGTAATTGCGGCACGTAAATAATAACTCCTATTAATCCTGCTGACACCAAAGAACAAGTCAAGAGAAGCCATCGACGATCCGCAATACGACCATCCAGCCAGCCCACCAGAGGACCCGCCAGCACCACTCCAATGAAAACCAGATTACATACAACACTAGCCATAACAAGGCTCAAATGATGCGCTAATTGCATGTATGGAATAGCCCAAAGAGCGACAAATACGGTAATGATGGAAAACATCAACCCAGAATAAAGACCATTTAACCATATCTTGGGTTTTTTAATGAGCAAATAAAAATCTTGCTTCATGCTCTGAGGACTCTTTTCAGAAGAAGCTGAGATTGGGCCAGGAGGCGCATCACGGACAATCATCCAGACGAGCCCACCAATGACAGCCATAATGGCTGCAGCTCCAATCATCGAGTAACGCCAACCCATGCATTGAACAAAATCCGCCAGAAAAAAACCGCCCACAAGTGTTCCACTCATACCAATGGTTTCGGCTACCGCTGCCATTAGCGCGAATCGTTTAGGAGGAAACCATTTTGCAATAACATTCAAAGATCCAATGAAAGCAAAAGCGGCGCCAAAACCCATTAAAAGACGACCGATTATGGCCCAAATTAAGAGATGAGCAGAAGCAAACAATAAACAGCCAAATGCACAAGCCAATGCTCCCAATGAAAGCAACCGTCGCGGCCCGAAACGATCGATCAAGAATCCTGCGGGTGTTTGTAATGCCACGTAAATATAATAGTAAGTGCTAGCCAACACGCCTCCGCCGAAGGCGCTCAAGGAAAAACTCTTCATCAAGCCATCAACAATCTCCCCTGAGGATAACTGTAAAAAAAACTGAAATAATACAAACAAGGCCGTCACACCCCACATAAGCCATGCGAGAGCGATACGAGGAGTGCCTTGAACGGGTGGCCAACAGGTAGATGGATTGGCTGTGCCTGAAGTTTTCATGGTGGTTAACCTTTACCCAACGGTGAGCTGGCATGATAATGATTTCGGGTTAAAATGCAAGAGATGTTATAATCTTTATAGCATTATGCCAATTTACACTATTCCACTTAATCATTTCGCAGCTATAGCCATCAACGGTGCAAATGCCACCACCTTTTTACAAGGTCAACTCACTTGTGACGTGCATAAGATTACTGAAACTCATGGATCACTTAGCGCCTGTTGCGATCCTAAAGGTCGAATGATTGCAAATTTTTACATTTTCCGCCAAGGAGAAAATTATTATTTTTTGCTGCCAAAATCAATGGTTCCTTTTATCCTCGATCATTTAAAAAAATATGCCGTTTTTTCCAAAGTTGAATTAGCAGCTGTCGATGATTTAACAACGACAATTAGACCTCCCGTCGACATCGAAATAACCGAAATTAAGGAAAACGCGTGGCGCGCCCTAAATATCAACGTCGGATTGGCATGGATTTATCCCAAAACCACAGCGAGCTTAATTCCGCAAATGATAAATTTACAAAGGTGGGGAGCTCTTAGTTTTACGAAAGGATGCTATATGGGTCAAGAAATCATTGCGCGCACCCACTACCTGGGAAAGTTAAAACGTCATCTTTATCGCGCCGATGTTATTTGTCAAACTTTACCGGCATCGGGAGATGAATTAAAAAACCAAAAAAACCAAAACGTGGGGATTATTATTGAAGCAGCCTCGAAAGGAAATAAAGAATACGAATTGTTAGCCGTCATTCTGGATGCTGTTATTGGCAGAGAGATTTTTTTTAATCAAGTTGCGTTGAAAAATGTTATTGCTATCCCGGCAAAAGCAGAAAGTTAAAAACCAAAAGGAGCCTTACCCTTAAACTATACACGAAGTGTTTAGAAAATTAAGTCATTATAATTTTTGGATATGATTTCGGCACAGTGTAAGCACATCATCCAGAGCCCTGCGAGGGATCTCCTAAAAATAGCACGTATTTGACGTAAAATTACAATAACCTATATTTAAAAGCTTTGTTTATAGTACAAAATTAATTTTTGCTTTCATTTTTAATCCGCAACAGCGGGAATAAAATCACGTCTCGGATAGAAGGGCTATCAGTGAAGAGCATTACCAGGCGGTCAATACCAATACCCTCGCCTCCTGTAGGCGGAAGGCCATATTCCAGCGCCGTAATGTAATCTTCATCAAAGTCCATCGCTTCCAAATCACCTGCGTCACGAGCTTTTAATTGTTCACGAAAACGAGCTGCTTGATCTTCGGGATCATTTAATTCAGAAAACCCATTCGCAATTTCTCGACCTCCGACATAAAATTCAAAACGATCCGTAACAAAATCGTTAATTTCATTGCTCCGCGATAATGGCGATACTTCCTTTGGAAAATTAGTAATGAAAACAGGTTGTTGCAATTTTTCTTCAACGAGTTTTTCAAATAATTCTGTTTGAATTTTTCCTAACCCATAATGTCTCGGGGTGGCAATCTCGTACTGATTAGCTAAGACGCGTGCTTTATTAAGATCATCAATCTGGTCACTCTTTATTTCAGGATTAAATTTTAAGATTGCTTCACGTAAAGAAAGGTGCAGGAAAGGTTTGCTCAGATCAATCTCTACACTTTGATAAGTCATTTGTAATCGACCAAAAATTTTTTCAGCTAAATACCGAATCATCTCTTCAGTAAGTAGCATCATTTCTTGATAAGTCGCATAAGCCTGATAAAATTCCAGCATAGTAAATTCCGGATTATGCCGGGTTGAAATGCCTTCATTACGGAAATTACGATTAATTTCATAAACCTTTTCAAAACCACCAACTACCAATCGCTTCAAATACAATTCAGGAGCAATACGCAAATATAAATCCATATTCATCGCATTATGGTGGGTTTCAAAAGGGCGGGCAGCTGCACCCCCTGCTAAGGGATGCATCATAGGGGTTTCGACTTCTATAAAACCACGATTATCTAAAAAATGACGAATTTGCGTCATAATTCGTGAGCGCGTTTGAAATAAATGACGCGATGTTTCATTAACAATTAAATCGAGATAGCGCTGACGAAAACGTTGTTCTTGATCATGTAGCCCATGAAATTTATTCGGCATAGGGCGTAGTGCTTTGGTTAATAATCGAATCTCTTTAGCTTTAACAGATAATTCCCCGGTTTTTGTTTTAAAAAGTTCACCTTCAACGCCAATAATGTCTCCAAGATCCCAATTTTTAAATTTTGAATAAACGCCTTCTGGCAAATTATCTCGGGTAACATAAATTTGCATTCGCCCCGTCATATCCTGAATATGAGCAAAAACGGCCTTTCCAATAAGTCGACGAGTCATCATGCGTCCAGCCATTTTGATAGAAATAGCTTTGTACGCTAAAAGTTCCTCTGTATATTGATCATAAGCGGCATGTAAATCAGATGCTAAATGGTCACGTTTAAAATCATTGGGATAGGCCTGGCCCATTTCGCGCAATTTTGCAAGCTTTAACTTGCGTTGTACAATTTGCTCATTTTCTTCTTTAATTTGTTCTTTTAATTCCATCTCATTACTCATTAAAAGCGATTATCATAACGTACTTGAGAAGGGTTAGGAATCCAATGGTAGGATTATTCTCCTTGTTTCAAACACACTTTGATAAATAAATCGATATCTCCATCTAAAACAGCCCGAGTGTTACTCGTTTCAACTCCAGTTCGCAAATCTTTTACCCGCGAAGCATCTAAAATATAAGAACGAATTTGACTCCCCCAACTAATGTCTGACTTAGAAGCCTCAAGAGCAGCTTGTTTCTCACACTGCCTTAGCATTTCCAACTCATAGAGCTTAGCTCGGAGCTGTTTCATTGCTTGAGCTTTATTCTTGTGTTGTGATCGATCACTTTGGCATTGGACCACAATACCACTGGGCATATGAGTAATACGCACCGCTGAATCTGTTCGATTTACGTGCTGACCACCAGCACCGCTAGCACGGTAGGTATCAATTCGCAATTCAGCGGAGTTAATTTGAATATCGATATCTTCTTCTACTTGCGGAGAAACAAATACAGAAGAGAAGGATGTATGCCGACAGTTGCCCGAATCAAAAGGCGATTTCCGAACCAAACGATGGACTCCGGTTTCCGTGCGTAACCATCCGTAAGCATACTCCCCTTGGAACTCCACAGTGGCACTTTTAATGCCAGCCACTTCTGCCGGAGAAACTTCCATTAACCTGGTAGTGAATCCGTGTTTATCCCCCCAACGCAAATACATGCGCAAAAGCATTTCTGCCCAATCCTGTGCTTCCGTTCCGCCTGAGCCCGCTTGAATATCTAAATAGGCATTTCGGGAGTCCATTTCTCCAGAAAACATCCGTTGAAATTCCATCTCTCCAATTTTATTTTGCAGGCGTTCGATTTCATTATTTAATTCTTTACGCAAATCAACGTCTGGTTCTTCTTTAAGAAGATTGATTAATTCAAAAGCATCATTGATTCCTTGTTCAACTTCATCACATCGCCGAATAAGGGTTTCCAATTCGGATCGTTCACGGTTTAAGGATTGAGCTTTTTTAGGATTTCCCCAAAGAGCTGGATTTCCCAATTCACACTGAATTTCTAATAATCGCGTTTTCTTGACGTCAAGGTCAAAGATACCCCCGCAAGGCTTGCCCACGAGCCTTGAGGTCATTAAGTTTTTCGACTAACGCATTGATTTCTAACATTTTCCTCTCTTACAAAGAATGTGGCTCTTCCCTATCTTGAGCCAATCGAAGATTAATCGCAATTTTTTCCTTGTCAGATAAAGAATTCCACTGACAAACTTCTTCAAAAGTACGCCCACAGCCAATACAAATTTCGTCACCCAAGGCCGTTGCACTGCAAATACCAATGCAAGGGGAATCCGTAAGGTCGCGATCACCCACTACATTCACATTATTCTCCTTCTCATTTTTTTCACCGGCCGCTCCGAACAAGTATATAATTTTCTAGTTGTCCTTCAAAAGGGATGTACAATGAAAATTGAAACGAACTTTTAGTCCACTAGTCATACTTCTTATTTTCAATTAATCAGATGATTGCATCTGCTTGGTTTTTGGGGCATTATTATGCAGCGAAAACCGCAGGCTCTGTAGCACTCTCATTTCATGGTTGATAGGCGGTGAGCCATGGTACTAATCATCACTTTTACCATTTTCAGAATTGTCTACTATGTTTCCTGTAGCGGGAGGAGTAGCACAAATTTCTCAATACAGCCATGGAATGACTACGAGTTTTGTTAAATTAGTGGATAAGTTGGATTTCCTCTGGCTTTCGTGCGTCACAATGCCGCCAATGAAGTTCAAGCCATTTTGTAATATAGAGCAGTATTTTTTTTCCCGATACCTCACGCCATCTCTAAGGCAAACAACATGCCCTTACGCACATAGGGCTATTGGAGGCCACTCTATTTAATGGTTTTTCTTATGTTGGTTGTGAATATCGAGAGTGTTCGTCATCTTAGTCCGCTCGAATATGTTAATGACTGCTTTTATGTTAATGACTGCTTTTAAAATTGGGATCATAATTCTCATTGCTATCACACTATTATCAGTGAATTTTCATACACAAAATTTTTGCCTCTATGAAGGATTTCCTCCGCTGAGATGGCATGGTATTGTTAATGCGGTTGCGATGGGTGGGATTGGCTTTGCTTTTACTAGGTTCCGTCATGGCCTCGAACTAGCAGCAGAAACTCAAAATTCTAAGCGTGCTATTACTCTCTCGCTTATTCGTTCTGTTATCTGCTGCTTATATTACTGTATTGTCTTTTTCAAGTGGTGTTCTGGAACTCTTCATAGTTCTTCCTTAACCACTCACTGGGTGGGCAAAATTGACTTGACATGATGATGTTCGGTCCTTTTTTGGGTATGGTTGCTCTATTCAGTTTGGGTTGGCTCGTATGTCTGGTTTATGCTAACGCTGTGGTTTCACCCCTGGGAAGTAGGCTGGTTTATGTAACGTCCACGTCGCGCATCGTTTATGGAATGAGTAAACACCAACATTTCCCTACCTTTTTTATACAAGTCAATAAAAAATCAATTCCTATTTGGTGTATTGCATTAAATTTTTTAGTAGGACTTTTTTTATTTTTGCCCCTTTCTGGGTAGCTAGGTAGCAAAGCATGATTAATTTTGTGGATGGAAAAGCATAAAAAAATTATTTATTGCCATTCTAATTGTGGTTGTCTTTTTACTTTTTTCAAAGACTTAAAGGTCGATCGCTTCGAAAAATTCAGTTTAAGTCCAGTCTATGGCTAATTATCTATGTAGCACAACATTAATATCTTATTTTTTAGGATCCATCGGAGGGGAGGTAAGGGGGTAATCCCTTTCGGTTAGCATTTTTTAATCATTGCACTTTTCAAGGCTATGACTTTACTCCTTGCTGTCAAATGCTTGAACCATCATCCCTTCGTTGTTTAAAGCGCAGATAACTAAAAACTTACGACATTTTCTAATTCCCTTGCGTTTTTTTCCCCTTAAGTTTATTCTCTTTAAAACTTTAATAAGGACTTAATCCAATGCGACAGGTACCTCTAAAAAATCACTCTATTTTCTCATCTTATTTCGCTATTCCTTTCATTTTCGGTGAACGCCAATGAATACCTATGATTTTCAATTCATGAAAGAAAATAATAAAAAAATTAGTATAGTAACCTGCTACGATCATTGGTCCGCTTATATTATTTCACAGAGCCAAGTCGACTGTATTTTAGTAGGGGACAGTCTTGCTATGGTCATGTATGGTCATTCAACCACTCTCCCAGCAACTGTAGGCATAATGGCGCAACACATCCAAGCTGTGGCGAAAGGCGCCCCTAATAAATTTCTCATTGGAGATATGCCTTTTTGCTCCTATCGTAAAGATTTAACTACCAGTATGACAGCCATCGAAAAACTCATGCAAGCAGGAGCCAACGCTATTAAACTAGAAGGCGCTGACGGCAATTTAAAATTAATCGGCCACGTCGTAAAATCAGGCATCCCTGTTATGGGGCATCTTGGGCTGACCCCTCAATCCATCCATGCTATCAGTGGTTTTAAAGTTCAAGGTAAAAATCAATCGGCGGCTGATAAATTAAAGAAGGATGCTGAAGCACTAGAAAATGCAGGCTGTTTTGCTCTCGTATTGGAATGTATGCCTAGCAATTTAGCCAAAGAAATAACAAATTCTATTGCCATTCCAACAATCGGTATTGGGGCAGGTCCTTATACTTCAGGGCAGGTTCTCGTATTACAGGATCTATTAGGCATGAATAATCAATTCAAACCTAAGTATTTGAAAAAATTCTTAGATGGCTTTGAGCTCATTAAAGATGCATTAAATAATTTCAATCAAGAAGTAAAAACCTCCACTTTTCCTAATATTGAAGAACACTGCTATTAAGAAAAAATAACTTATGCTTGAAATAATTAACAGAATGACTGAGTGGGTATCAATCCGAAAAACTTTACCAAAAGATACTATCGGCTTTGTGCCAACTATGGGAAACCTGCACGCCGGACATGCAAGCTTATTACAACGATCGAAACAGGAAAATAAGTTAACCATTTTAAGTTTGTTTGTTAACCCTACCCAATTCAATGACCATAATGATTTTAAAAATTATCCTCGCTCGATAGAGCAAGACATTTCGTTAGCCAGAAACTGTGGCGTCGATTACATTTTAATACCCTCTTATAAGGACCTGTATCCTGACAATTTCACTTATAAAATAATTAACACTACTCCACCATATCAAGAAGTGATGTTTCGTCCAGGTCATTTCGATGGAGTTTTAACGATTGTGATGAAATTGTTACTTCTGGTAAGACCAACTCGCAGTTATTTTGGTGAAAAAGATTATCAGCAATTGCAGCTCATAAAAGGGCTAGTTGCGGCCTTCTTCCTAGAGACTGAAGTTGTGGGATGTGAGACTGTTCGCACCGAATTTGGTTTGCCTTTAAGCTCGCGGAATAACCGTTTGACAAAAGAACAATTTCAATTAGCAACATACTTTTCTAAAATTTTCCACTCGTCCCTTTCCTGTGATCAAATTAAAAATTTATTAATTCAAGAAGGAATAGCTGTCGATTACATTGAAGACTATGAAGGGCGACGGTTTGCAGCAATTCACATTGGCGATATCCGATTGATTGATAATATTCCTCTTTCAGAAGGAAAATAACCTTATTTATGCTCATTACAGTTTCAAAATCTAAAATATCCTAGGCCACCTACGCCACCACTATCACTTAAAAAGAACTTTTTTATGTAGGGAATTACTTATCGACTAATCTATTATTGACAATCTATTATTGAACAGGCTCGTCTCATCGCCAATGAACAGGTATATGTAGTAAACCTCAGTAATGGTGAGCGCTTTGAAACATATGTTATTCCTGGCGAACGCCATAGCCGTATCATCGCTTTAAATGGGCCCACTGCTCGAAAAGGCGAAATCGGGGATTAAGTGTTTATTTTATCTTATGCATTAATCAACCCCGATAAAGAAGAAGTGACTCCTAGTTTAGTAGAGATAGCAAAGAAGGGGATAATCAAAATGATCCTGTGCCTGAATGTAGGAAATAGTCATTTTTATGGCGGAGTATTCCAAAAAGAAAACCTGATATCCTTCGTTATCCAAGCACAACCACTTGCAATTCAGACCAATTAGGCATTTTTTTAAAAACCGGTGTTGAGAGAAAATGAAGTTGCAGCAGAAAAAATAACCCAAGTGGCTATAAATTCAGTAGTCCCCGTCCCCTCTTTGGATTATTCTATCCGTGCAGCATTTCTAAGATACTTTAAAAATAGATCCTTAAAAATAGATCCTTTTAAAAACCCCGGGGTTAAAACTGGATTAAATTAAATTATAAAAATCCTCAGGAAATTGGAGTGGATCGCATTACCAATTTCGTAGCTGCTAGTCATCAATTTCCTCACAATGATATTATTATTGATTTGGAGACAGCTATCACTTTTGACATTCTTTCTTGCGAATGAATTTATTTAGGTGCAATTATAACCGCAAGCATCGGCTTGTCCATGAAAGTACTCAATGAAAATACTGCAAAGTTACCTCTAGTCCCTATCGTTCAACCAAAAAATATTTTGGGTCAAACGACCGTAGCAAATATCCAAGCTGGCTTATTTTATGGGAACTTGGGAGCTATCAGAGAGATTATCCAACGAGTACAAACTGATGTGTTTAAAAACAAAGACGTGATGGTCATCGGCACAGGCGAATTTGCCCACCTCTTTGAAAAGAAAAATATATTTACACTTACTATTCCGGATTTAGTGTTACAAGGATTATTATTCGTATTAAGGAAAAGTTTATAAGAGGGTTCTTTTATGTCACCTTGCGATACAGCTAAATGGCTCTGGCAAGCTCTGTCTCGACATTTCAATAATCCTCGTTACATTTCTTTGGAAGAAATGCAAATATATCCTGGCTAAAGTCATTAATGAAAATCAGAATAGGTTACTAGCTCTCTGTTCAAAAGAAAAAATATTGTTAAAAGACATTGCTCGAGAATCTTATTTAAATCCTAAGCATTTCCTTAGCATTTCCTTGAAACTATTTTCCCTTTAATGATTTGGGAATAGCTGGAAGCTAACAGATCTAACTTTAATCATTTTGTTTTTCTAGAACAATTAGGTGCCATCGGTCACCCAGACCACCCGGCACCTAAAAATAAATCAGGGCTGTCTTATGAAGAGAGTCTCAAATATTCGCTTGAATTTAATTGCCCGTTATGACATTTCTTTTATTACATTACACAAGTCGTGTGCTCATCACAAAAGTTTAAATAATGATAAAATAATCAATACACATTTCGAAACGAACTTTCCGGATACCTTATCTTGCCTGGAAAAAAGAAATGGAGAATAACCAATTTACTCAAAAATATTATTGGCTATTTACCCCTATTACCTATCCACCCTTGGCAATATAAAAATGAATTGAATAAATTTAAGCATTTGATATTATAAAATAAACTTTTAACTCTTCACTTTTCCTCGCTAACCGTCACTCCTACTCTATCCTTTCGCACGGTCATTCCTATCGGAAAATCACTAAAATCACACATTAAACTTCCTATTGGCATTTGCATCACCAGCACAATGCGCAGCGTTTCACCTGGAACCAGTCGGATGAGCTCTCGCGTAGGAAAATTATTATTAGGTCAGATCTTAAAAAGAGAAAATTATTTTTCAAAAAGCTTTTATCTTTGCGAAGATATTCTCGGTGTTCATCTGCAAGCACCCGAGTATGATTACAATAACCAAGGCCATCTGAGCATTTTAATTCGCAAAAATCCACTTACTCTAATTAAAAAATCAGAAATAATTACTCCTGTTGCTACACTCTTTAGCCCGTCGCCCCTCTCCCAACTTCCAATATTAATTGATATTATAGACTCAAAAAAACATTTTCTCCGCCGCAAAGACTTTCGATTATTTTAGACAGTATGCAGCCCTTACACTGGAAGCTACCTTATCTCTGTATCTCATTTACGGGATAGCAATAGAAGCCCATAAACAAAATACCTTGGTAAAATATTTAAGAAAGGGATTCCCCAACGACTGGTAAACCGCGATTTGGGCGGAATCCGCATTCATATACTAAACCCCTTACTTACAAGATCAAGGTTTCTCATTACTCCAAGATATTCCAACGCTCATTTTAACAACCGATCCCGTAGTTGCTACGTTATAAACTTTTGTATACAGTTTATCAAATCCATCTCCGAAGTCTCATAGATTGTATTTCTATCTATCCACTACAACATCCCTTCGGAAACGCTTTGGGCTTCAATTGCAAAATTAACTCTGGATTGTTTTTCGGAAGTAAAGCAGCGCATGCCCCAATTTCGCTGGGAAGCTGAATATCAGGGCATCCTGGAGGAGAATTGGTCTATTAAAGCTTCTTACCCGCATGAAACTAACCAATGCCTCTGATTATATTCAATATTGACAGTAGAGAAAATCCTTTACGCTTTAGATCTGCTATTTCTGACCCTCCCTCCTACTCCGTAATTCGAAATTCTTATTTTTCGCTACTTATTCTGAGTTCTCGAAATTACCACAGAATCTCTGGCTACACCAAAGCTCTAATTCGCTAAAGTGGAAAACCCTTTAAGCAACTACTATATTCAAAATGAAAGCAAGGAGGCTCATGAAATGCTGGGGAGGTTTTAAGCATTTTTCCTTATTCCTCATTTTGAGGTTATCAATTAATTTACTATATGCTAATGAAATCGCCATAACCATCGACGATTTGCCTTTTATAGGAAGTGTAAATGGCAATGCAGCGAAATACCGTCGAGAACATGACCGCTTTATGAAAATTCTCCAAACGCTTAAGCAATATCATATTCCAACCACAGGCTTTGTCATTGCAGGTTCCATTGAACCCGGGCAACGAAAATGGCTTAAAACTTTCAAACAAGCAGGATATGGGCTTGGTAAGCATACCATACCTATTCTCATTGTATTGAAGATATTATCAAACTGTATCAGAAACACGGTTACCAATTTGTAAACTTATTGGAAGCGCTTCAAGACTCCTATTACGGATACGCAAAATTGGACCCTCAAGATTTTATACCTCAAAAAACTATAACGGCTCTGAACAGCAATCATCGAGAAAATCCATAATCACTTACTACTTAATATTTGTCCGTAGGGCAAGGTGGTTTAAGGGAGCTTAAAGTTTTATTTAGCACGAAATCTTCATTTAAGGATCTTCATTTAAATAAATTAGAAAATTTCTAATATAAATATAATCTTGGAAACGCGTAACTGTATACTTAGGGTGGCTGGGAATTAAAAAGACGAAATTCTGATCTCGGATGATTCAAATAGCACTCCACTATATAAAGATTTTGCTTCAGTACGTCAAAAGTTTTTGGCTCAATTAATCTTATATTACTTTTACTTTCTTCAGTTATATCTTCCAACATTTTATTAAGAAAAATTAAACAATCATGGCTTTGTCTACTAAAATGAAATCTTCATCTACCATTAAAAGGAATACCAAAGTGTGTGGTTGAGATATTATCGCTCCGTTTTTTAACAAAGTTTTAGCTATTACGGAGTGATTAAAAAAAATCGCAGCATCAAGTAGCTTTTAAATAAATTTCTAAATAAAAAGCGAGTTCATTTTTTTCATAAACACCACTAAATTGAGCCATTCGAACAAAGAAAAACTGAGAAAGTACGAATAGGTCATTGTAATTTTTGGGAGTATGTCCGCAGTGTGATGTAAACACGTCATCCCAAGCTCTGTGAGGAATATCTCCAAATTAAGCACCGAACTAAAATAACTTTTTCATACGCGCTCGGGATGACGTGCTTTATTAGGGTGTTACTCATCACAAAAGAACAGTCTTGGTATTGACAACATTAGGTATTGTTTGTTGGCTGGGATAGAGATTAAATAAATTCCTTCATAAAGCATTCCACTCTTCCGAATGCTTCGGATAAATTAAGTCAATCAAAGCCTAATCGGAAGTGGTTATTTAAATTATCGAAAAGTGTTCCTGGGAGGAAGATGACTCCTTCTTCAGCAATCAGTTTGTCGGTATATTGGGTTATATCAACCTTCGTGATTAAAGGGGGGAATTAATAAACCCCACGTTAGACCAGTACCATTCGAACAGATTGCAATAGTGAGAAAAAATCATCCAATAAATCTAAATTCTTATTGGTTATAGCTATATTACATTAATGATGGCTTTCTTATTTCTTAAGGCAATTAAGGCCAAAATTTCGTTCGGGGCTCTATTACAGATAGTTATATAATTTTTATAAGAAGCAAGTTCGCTGATTAATGATTTGTTTGATGAAGGCAGCCAACCAATGCGTAACCCAGGCAGTCCAAAAGTCTTGGACATAACGCTCAAGCTTAAAGAATTCTCGTAACAATCAACGGCGGCTATCAAACGATCGGCTAAATCGTATTTAGAAAGTCGATAAACCTCATCACTAAATAGAAGAGCCTTATGTCGTTTTACAATACTGATAATTTCATTGAAGATAGATTGGGTCGGTTAAAAAGAAGTCAAATTATGCGCGAAGTTAATAATGACTAATTTAATATGATCCGTCATCATCTATTCAAATTTTTCTAAATTGAAGGACCAAGTATCGTTTTTCCAATCTAATTTAAATTCAATTACTTTAGCCTCAATCGCTTTGAGAACTTCCTTGAGAGATTGATAACAAGGCGTCATTACGATAACTTTTTCTTCGGCTTTAAGGAGCGCGCACGCACGCATTGCTAGATAAATCGCTTCTTCTGTCCCAGAAAAAACTAAAATATGATTCTTAGTTTTATATAATTTTCTAATTTCTTCTCGCAATAAAGGCAGATCGTAGATTTTGATGTAGCCTAAATTCAATTCACTTTTCGGGAATGCTTTTTTTACTAAGCGTGGGCTTTTTTTAGGGGAGGGGAGGATGATTTTTACAATCTCGGTTCCCTCATTTTTCCTCTGCCTACGATGAATCGGAAGAGGATGAAGATTTTTTTACCGACGAATTCTACAAAAACTTCCGCAGAAGAATAGCCTCATACATAAACCAGCTCATCAATAAAGTTAAAATCTTATTCTTTTCTGAGGCTAATTCAATTACTCCTCCTCAGAATGAATCTTCCAATAATCAGGACAAGATCACCAGATCAAGACCTTGCTAGAAGAGTGATAGGATCAAGTCTTTATTTATCACAGTTTTTAATAAAAACTGTGATAAATAAAGACTTGATCCTATCACTCACACAATTGGAAAAGACCTGGTTTTATTGGTGGGCCGTATAGGATTTGAACCTATGACCAACGGATTAAAAGTCCGCTGCTCTACCAGCTGAGCTAACGGCCCACAAAGGTTTAAAACCAGTAATGATAACGATTTTTGACGAAATAACAAGTCATCAAGGGCCTAGAAGGTCTCTTTTTGAATCCTACTATGCCTCCTCCTTTGATGGTTCAAGGAAATGTGAGCGCCACGGTAGTGGATTTTACTCCATTCATTCACAATGAAGCATGGATATGCGGGGCATTTAGTTTATTAGAACTTAATAGTAGCCGTTGGGCATCCTAATGATTTTAGGCACTATCACCTACCCTTCCTACTATTATCACGTTCTCACTTCTCACCGCTATGCGACTGAAGTTAAGCTAATAGAAATCGCAAGTCGACTCGAAGCCTTTTAAATTAGCATACTTCTTACCGAGATGCTAAGCTCCCTAAACTAGAAATCGGACATGAGTCCAAAGTTATTATTTCCAACTCACTCATCTCACCGACGAAAATTATTCAATTAAACCCATTCTGCAAGGACATCAAAATAAAGGACCTTTGCGGTAATCTCTAGTTAGATGAGACAGGACATCGAGACGCGAGGAAAGCGTCTTGTTAGTAAGGTGTTAGGATGACGGCCGTTTTTCGAAAACCGTTTCTATTATCAACAAAAAGACTCCTGCGCAAATAGCACCGTCAGCGATATTGAAGGTGGCATAGTGCCAATCCTTAATATGGAAATCGATAAAATCAATCACATACCCTAAGCAAACTCGATCGATAAAATTGCCTAATGCACCCCCAACAACCAATGAAAGACCAACAGCCTTCCACTTATCGGAATGCTGTATTCGGCTTAGCCATATCATAAGAAATACGCTAACTATCAAGGAAATTAGGGCGAAAAGATAAATCTGCCAGCCACCACCCTCAGTACCCCAAAAACTAAAGGCAGCGCCGGTATTGTAATGCAATGTTAAATTCAACCAAGGAAAAATTTTAATGGGCCGGCCAAATGCCAAATGATGAACTATTAAGTATTTTGTCCATTGATCTACCACAATAATAAAAACACTCAACCATAACCAAGGTAATGCTTTTTTTTTCGAAGTTATTTTCACTTTTTCAAACTCACTATTCTTCGACTGAAATTCTTTGCATCGGCGAAGTTAACGTTTTCCTTATCAGGCGAATCGCCGTTCTTCCCCATCTCCAAAGGCATTACTCACACAGCGCTCACACAAATCGGGATGTTCCTCAATTTGACCCACACTGGGCTGATGTTGCCAACAACGAGCACATTTTTTGAATTCAGAAACGCGAATTTCTAAAACTAACTCGGGAAGATTCGTACTGAAGGCTTCTTTGGTTTTTTCTTTAATCGGGAAAACTTTTGCTTCAGAAGTAAT
This sequence comes from Candidatus Coxiella mudrowiae, assembly GCA_001077715.1. Lineage (GTDB taxonomy): Bacteria > Pseudomonadota > Gammaproteobacteria > Coxiellales > Coxiellaceae > Coxiella > Coxiella mudrowiae. The sequence goes on from CP011126.1 coordinate 1,355,947, forward strand.
TAATACAAAACGTAATTCATTGCCAAACTTGGCAAGAATTGGATACAAATTTTCATCGGCATACAATAAAATTTCTGCTGCCAACGCAGAACCAATCTTGCCCTCATTACGGTAGCTTTCTAACGCTTTATTAACCTCATCGCGAACTTGCAACAACACCCGCCACTCCTGATCCTCTTCTTCACGCAGTTTAATTGCCGGAAAATCCGAAAACCATTGCGTTAAGAAGACAGATGCTTCGCGATCATTCGGCATAAATTGCCAAATTTCATCCGCAGTGAAGCTGATAATAGGAGCAATCCAGCATACAAAAGCCTCTGCAATATAATATAACGCCGTTTGTGCCGAGCGTCGGGCTAAGCCTGTTTTTTTACTGGTATACAGACGATCTTTCAGAATATCCAAATAAAAACTGCCCATCTCAACAGTACAAAAATTATGAATTGCTTGATAAATCGTAGGAAACCGATAGTGATCGTAAGCGGTTATGATTTTTTCCTGAAAACGCTGGGTCACGACGATAGCCCATCGATCCAATGCAACTAATTGTTCTGTCGCCACAGAGTCTTTTCTTGGATTAAAATCATATAAATTTGATAATAAAAATCGCGCGCTATTACGAATTCGTCGATAAGCATCTGAAGCACGTTTTAAAATTTCATCCGATACATTCACTTCAACAGTATAATCCATAGAAGCAGCCCATAATCGCAGCACATCAGCGCCTAAATTTTTCACTACATCAGAAGGTAAAATAACATTGCCTAGAGATTTGGACATCTTTCTGCCTTGGCTGTCAACCACAAAACCATATGTCAATACGGCTTTGTAAGGCGCTTTATTTCGAATGGCCAAAGCAGTTAATAAAGATGATTGAAACCAGCCTCGATGCTGATCTGAACCTTCTAAATAAAGTTCAGCAGGTACATGCAATTCCGGTCGCTCTTCCAAAACACTAAAATGAGTTACGCCAGAGTCAAACCATACATCTAATACATCCGTTACTTTCTCGTAGCGTTCAGCTTCATCACCTAATAATGTTTTTGGCTCTAAATCAAACCAAGCATCGACACTATTTTTTTCAATTAATTGTGCTACCTTTTCCATTAAAGCGGGCGTGTTGCGATGCAAATCTCCTGATTGTTTTTCTATAAACAAAGGAATTGGAATTCCCCATAACCGTTGCCGCGAAATACACCAATCGGGACGATCGGCAATCATCTTTCCAATACGCGCTTGACCCCAAGTAGGAATCCATTTTACTTTTTTAATCTCTACTAATGCGAGATTACGCAATCCTTTTTTATCCATACCAATAAACCATTGCGGGGTTACCCGAAAAATTAATGGGGTTTTATGGCGCCAACAATGTGGATAACTATGTTGAATAGTTTCGGTATGTAATAAATGTCGACTATTCGCTAACAAAACAATGATGGGCTCATTGGCTTTAAAGACGGATTGTCCACCAACCAAAAACGTTCCTTCAACGAAACGACCACGCGCATCGACGGGATTATTGATTGGCAAATTATATTTTTCTGCAACAAAATAATCTTCCAATCCATGTGCAGGCGCAGTGTGGACGTTTCCAGTTCCCACTTCGGTAGTGACGTGTTCGCCCAGAATAATCGGCACAATTCGATCAAGAAACGGATGTTGTAACTGGATACCCTCTAACTTTTCACCTTTTAAATTGCCATGCACTTCATAATTGTCAATACCATAACGTTGCATCGTCTTGTCGACTAAATCTTTAGCTACCACCAGATAAGTAGGTTGGCTGTGCAATTCACTTTTTACCAGGGCGTAATGCAAATCAGGATGAACACTGATCGCTTCATTAGCTGGCAACGTCCAAGGTGTCGTGGTCCAGATGGGTATTATTACCAGGGTCTTTTCACTTTTAACTCCAAAACGTCGACGCACCTCTTCAAAATCAACTGCCTCAAAAACCACATCAATGGAAGGCGACGCTTTATCGCGATATTCCACTTCCGCTTCAGCCAATGCAGAACCACAAGCTATACACCAATGAACTGGTTTTTGTCCCCGAAGCAAATGGCCATTCGCCACGATTTTAGACAATGAGCGAACCGCATCTGCTTCGTAATGAAAATCCATAGTCAAATACGGATTTTGCCAATCTCCAATTACTCCCAACCGTTTGAAATCTTCTCGCTGTAACTCTATTTGCGAGGCTGCATAATCACGACAAGCCTGGCGAAACTCATTTGCAGATAATTTTTCTTTACCCACATTTTTTTCAACGTTCAGTTCAATTGGCAAACCATGACAATCCCAACCGGGTACAAAAGGGGAGTCGAATCCGCTCAATGTTTTTGATTTCACAACAATGTCTTTGAGAGTTTTATTAAAAGCAGTTCCTAAATGAGCACGACCGTTGGCGTAGGGGGGGCCGTCATGCAAAATAAATTTCGACCGACCGTTACAGGCTTCACGGATTTTTTGGTAAAGATCCAATTCTTGCCAGCGCGCTAATATTTCTGGCTCCCGCTGAGGCAAATTAGCTCGCATGGGAAAGTCAGTTTTTGGAAGATTTAAGGTGTCTTTGTAATCAGTCATTCTCAGAGGTGCCTTTTTCCACTTTACCTTTGCCAAAGATAGATTGATTTAAGAACGCGAGATTACCAAAATAAACGACTTCACCGTTGCCCGCAACACGAACATCCAATTTCCGATTAACATGAACTGCAGACCAAGCTGATCCTGCCAAATATAAACCCATCGTTTCCGTAATCAAACGACGCTCATCAACACGCCCTTGTCCCACAACGTTAATTGACGCTTTATCCACCTCTTCCCTTCTAAAAATAATTGGCTGCTGCCACTAACATGAACATCCAAACTATCGCTATCAATAGCTGTGGCATCTATTTTTATGGCACCAGCAGTAGCCAAGCTTTCCATTTTCTTCATGCTGATTTCCACCGTAATTGGATGGGCGAGAATCAATTGATAACCATTTTAGGCTAAATTTCTAAAGTATCGTCTTTTACGCTCGTAAAATATAAGGTTTAATATTATCGTTGGTTTTTACTACCACTTTTTGCAATTTTCCTACTATCACAACTATTTTCAACTCCCCAGCAGCGCGAATATGTTCAAACGAAGGTACTTCACGAGCCTGGGAAATAACCTTGCCGCTTCCCTTTATAGTATTCCGATCGCAAGCCGCCAATACCATCACCACAACGATGATAATGACTAACCTAAGAAAAGATTTCATCGGTTCCACTCCTGTCGGTTTTTAATGAAAAATATCATACTCGATCATTTTACTTTCGTCATTCATCAAAATGAGCAGGCCTTCAGGCGAGGTCCTAAGGGGCAGATAGAATCATTCATTTGAAAAATATTTTTTTGCCTCTGATACGTCTTGATACATTTGCTTCACTAAAGCATCCACCGACGGAAAATGCTCTTCAGATCGCAATTTATGTAAAAACTCGACTCGCAAATAGTTGCCATAAATATCACGAGAGAAATTAAACAGATACACTTCTAATAACATCCGGGTTCCTCCAAAAGTAGGGCGTACTCCTAAACTGGCGACCCCTTGAAAGACTTTCTCCTCTAAATAAGCCCGGATTACAAAAATACCTGTCAATGGCACTTTATCTCTATACAGATTGATATTAGCTGTCGGAAAGCCTAATGCACATCCGCGTTTTTCCCCAGAAATGACCTTACCACAAAGCCAATAAGGATGACCCAACAAACTCCGTGCCAAATCCATATTTCCCTTTTCCAACGCATGACGCACTCGAGTGCTACTAATTCGTTGTTCTTCATAAAGAACGGATGCCATTTCTATGGCTTCAAAACCATAATGTTCCCCTAATTTTTTAAGTAGCTGATAATCGCCTGCGCGTTTGGCGCCAAACCGACAGTCGTCTCCCAGAACAATGGCTTCCACTTCTAGTTGATCCACCAAAATTTCTTTAACAAAGTTTTCAGGGGATAGATTTGCCAAGGCTTGATTAAAGCGAAAGCACACAAGGAAATCGACTTTCCATTCTTGAAATGCCATCCATTTTTCCTGAAATCGCATCAATCGCGAATCCGCTTGGCTTTTCGCAAAAAATTCTTTAGGTTGAGGTTCAAAAATAATAACTGCCGTAGGTAAATTTAATTTCTGTCCCAAGGATTTTAATTTTGTAAGAAGTGATTGGTGACCTAAATGCATCCCATCAAAATTTCCTAGTGTGACAACGCAACCACCTATTTTTTTTTTTAAAGGGTATTTACCACGTATTAATTCCATGATGTTAATCAATCACAACCGGAGACCGTAGATCAGAAAGTTTTAGTCCTGAAATCCACAACGTCACTAAATAAGTAAAAAATCCCAACAAAATAACAACTAGCAAATGCCAAATCCGTTCTCCCACGGACCAAACCAACCATCGCCCAATATTCCCAGAAAACCAAACAATGACAAAACCCATTACAAAATTAGCCACTACTAATCGGAAAATTAATTTTGACCAGTTTGGAGCAGGTCTGTAAATCGAACGCCGCAATAAAAAATATAAAAGAAGGCCTGCATTAAAAGCAGAGGCTAACGAGGTGGCTAAAGCCAGCCCCGCATGGGCAAGAGGATGGATAAGTAACACGTTTAAAATAAGATTAGCACCCATCGCAGTTGCCGCAATTTTTACAGGAGTTTTTATATTCTGGCGGGAATAAAAAGCAGATGCCAAAATTTTAACAAGCATGAATCCCGGCAAACCTATCGAGAATACCCACAGACTTTTTCGAGTCATAAAAACATCGTGTGCCGTAAAAGCACCGTGATAAATCAATGTCGCTAACAAAGGGCCAGCTAAAATAAATAAAGCTACAGCAGCAGGAATACCAATTAATATTGCCATTCTCAAAGCCCAATCGAGCGTAGCGGAATAAGCGTTTGCAGACTGTGAACTATGATGGCGTGACAAATTGGGCAACACTACAGTCGCTAAGGCAACACCAATAACCCCGAGAGGCAAATACGTTAATCGATCGGAATAATACAACCACGAAATACTTCCAGCGGCTAAAAAGGAGGCGAAAAAATTATCGATTAATAAACTAATTTGAGCGACAGAAACACCAAATAATGCCGGCACCATCAATTTTAGAACCCGAATTACCCCGGGATCACGCCACCACCATTTAGGGATAGGAAGAAATCCTAAACGATATAAAAAAGGGAGTTGGGTAGCTAATTGTAAAAGACCCCCGATTAGTACCCCCCAAGCTAAAACGTAAATGGGGGTTGAGACATGAGGCGCCCACAACCATGCTACCGCAATCATGGCAATGTTTAATAACACAGGAGTAAATGCCGGTACGGCAAATCGGCTGAACATATTTAATGTAGCTCCAGCAAAGGCAGTTAAAGCAATTAATAATAAATAGGGAGAGGTAATTCGCAACATGTGGGTGGCGTAAGTCAGGCGAACAGGATCCCTCACGAACCCCGGCGCGAACAGCATAATGACCAAGGGAGCAATAATTTCAGCAAGCGCCACAATGACCAGCAAAGCCGTACCTAAACTTCCAGAAATTGCATTGATAAATTGATGGACTTCTTTCTGCGAGCGATGGATTCGATATTCCGCTAATACCGGCACAAAAGCCTGAGCAAAAGCCCCTTCACCAAACAATCGGCGCATGAAATTAGGGATTTTGAATGCAACTACAAAGGCATCAAACGCAGGTCCAGCGCCAAAAATTACAGCAAGCACCACATCTCGAGCAAATCCCACCAAACGGGAAATGAGCGTCATACTAGAAACAATAAATGTGGATTTGAATAACTTACGGCTCATAGAGCGCTTCTGTTATTGAGAGCAAGGTGGTAAGGATATCGCAGGCTCATTCTATTGACAAACGCCGTGTAAAAACGGCATATTGTCTGGCTCGGATAAAAGATTTTGGAGGATATCCATGGCTAATACTCCCCAAGCAAAAAAGCGTGCGCGACAAAATCAGAAGCGACGACTACACAATGCAAGCCAACGTTCGGCCGTTCGCACGATCGTGAAAAAAACATTAAAAAGCCTCCAAGCCAATGATCATTCTGCTGCACAAAGTGCTTTCCAACAGGCCGTCCAATTACTTGATAAGGCCGCAGGCAAACGGATTATCCATCCAAATAAAGCAGCTCGCTTGAAAAGCCGCTTAAATCAAAAATTAAAAGCGTTAAAATCCTAAATAGGGCGAGCTAAAATAAAAAAGCTTAGGTGCTTAAGCTCCCATCGCGTATTACTTTTTCTTTTCAATAAATTCCATCAAATCGTAACATAACTTCCATAACTTCTGAGTCCCTTCGTATTTGAGTGCTGAAATTTTATAGACGGGGCCGTGCCAATTAAGTTCCTTAATAACCGCTTTGCAACGCGGCTCAATCTCCTCTGGAGGCAATAAATCCGTTTTGTTAAATACTAACCACCTTGGTTTTTCTAAAAGCTGGCTGCTAAATCTTTTAAGTTCATCTACAATTGCTTTCACAGCTTGAACCACAGAATCCAGCCCCTCTACCGGGGCTGTATCGACGATATGTAATAGAATTTGAGTTCGTTCGAGATGCCTTAAAAATTGGATACCCACTCCTGCTCCCGCGGTGGCCCCTTCAATAATGCCGGGTATGTCCGCAATGACAAAGCTTCGATATTCTCCAATCCGCACTACCCCGAGATGAGGGTAAAGAGTGGTGAACGGATAGTCGGAAATTTTGGGGGTAGCCTTTGAAACCGCGCGGATGAAGCTGGATTTTCCTGCGTTAGGCAAGCCTAATAAACCCACGTCAGCTAATAATTTCAATTCTAATTTTAATTTGCGTTTTTCACCCTCTTCGCCGGAAGTTGTTTTACGTGGGGCTCGATTCGTGCTGCTCTTAAAATAAGCATTCCCTAAACCATACCGTCCTCCTTGAGCCACACAGAGCTTCTGGCCTTCCTGCATTAAATCGCCAATCAGTTCTTCCGTTTCTTTGTCATAAACCATAGTTCCTAGGGGGACAGACACTACCAAGTCTTCCCCCTTTTTTCCACTACGAAGCTTACCCATGCCCGGTTGGCCATTTTGTGCTCGTAATAGTCGTTGATACCGAAATTCTACTAAGGTGTTAACAGATTTATCGGCAATAAAATAAACGCTCCCACCCTGTCCACCATCACCACCATCAGCCCCCCCTCGGGGAGTAAACTTCTCTCGACGAAAACTTAAGCAGCCGTACCCACCATTTCCGCCTTCTACTTGCACGAATACTTCATCTACAAATTTCATGATTGCAATTATACTAACCAATTCTCGGGAGCAGAGAATATAAATGTAATGCTAGCAATAGAAGGGTTGTTTAGTAAATCAAATAAATAATACTATAGCCTTCCATCTTGAAGAGACTGGCAAGTGAGGTATCTTGAAAAGACTAAATCTCTTCCATAGGTTCTATAGAAACGTAATTACGTTGGTTGATTCCTTTACGCGTAAATTTAACCTTGCCATAAACTAAGGCATACAAAGTATGATCTCGACCCATACCCACATTTTCTCCCGGGTGATAATGGGTGCCCCGCTGCCGAATAACGATATTGCCAGCGACTACTCGCTCACCTCCAAAACGTTTTACACCCAACATCTTTGGATTAGAGTCGCGACCGTTTCGTGTGCTACCACCCGCTTTCTTATGAGCCATTATCTATTCCTCTTTTTTCTTTTCTCCGAGACCGATATCTGATACCGGTAACTTTTACTGTAGTAAAATCTTGTCGATGCCCCATGCGTTTCATATGATGCTTACGCCGTTTAAATTTGATGATATTAATTTTAGAAACTCGGCCCTGATCAACAATTTCCGCTGTTACTTGGGCGCCTTTTACTTGAGGAGATCCAATGTGTAACTCATCGCCTTCCCCGATTAACAATATATCGTCAAATTTCACAGAAGCACCAATGTCTTGAGCTAATTTCTCTATTTTTAATGTTTGACCTTCGGTAACCCAATATTGTTTACCGCCGGTTCTAATGATTGCATACATTGCAAATCTCCATCGAACAATGAAGAGGATGCATTTTACGGAATCTTTCAGTCCCTGACAAGCCATAAATACAATGCCTAATAGTTCTAGCTAAGATTCTGGTCTTGACACAACCGCCACCACCCTCCTAACATGGAATGACATGAAAGCCATTGAAATCATTTCAGATACGTCTCCTTCTCTGGAATCGCTTCGATTTCCCATAAAACAGGATCTGAAGGCTGTCGACGCTCTTATTCTCAACAAGCTTTCCTCTCATGTACCCCTGATACGAACGATTACTCATCATATTATTCGAAGTGGAGGCAAACGTTTGCGACCGTTGGTTGTGCTCCTAGCTGCTCGAGCCTGTGGTTATGATCAAAACACCGAACATCACGAATTAGCTACTGTCGTTGAATTCATTCATACCGCTACTCTACTGCATGATGATGTCATCGATAAATCTAATCAACGTCACGGCCAACAAACCGCTAATGCAAGGTGGGGAAATTCTGCGAGTGTATTGGTAGGGGACTTCCTCTATTCCCGTGCTTTCCAGATTTTGGCCAAACGCAAAAATATTCCCGTCATGAAAGTATTGGCTAATACGACCAACGAAATTTCGGAAGGAGAAGTCTGGCAGCTTATGAATCAAAACGACCCTAACATTGAAGAGTCAACTTATTATGAAGTGATTCGCCGCAAAACAGCCCAATTGTTTTCCGCCGCTGCCGAAATTGGCGCAATTATTGGAACGAAAAACGAGCCCCTACGAAAGGCCATGGCTTCCTTCGGCTTACATGTGGGAATGGCCTACCAAATTATTGATGACCTTCTCGACTACAGCGAGGATTCTTCTAAGTTGGATAAAAATATCGGCGATGATTTGGCAGAAGGAAAAGCGACACTACCATTAATTTATGCCAAACAAAAAGCTAATCTTCGAGAAGTCGAGCTTATTCGTGAAGCTATTAAAACAGGAGGCTTGAAGAATCTACCCTCCATTATGCAAATTATCTCTGATACTAAAGCTCGAGAATATACCCGACAATGCGCTGTTCAAGAGATTGAAAAAGCACAAATTCAATTACAACAATTACCCCCTTCTCCTTTTCGCTACAGTTTGGAAGCGTTAGCAAAATTCGTCGTAAGCCGCCAATATTAATAATTTGCGATACGGCTGCTCATCCAGTAAACTCTCTGCGAAAGACAAGTTTCCTTACACTCCTCCCCAGGATCTCTAAAAAATAAAATTAGGCGAGCTTAGTTTAGGTTTAGGTGAAACGAAGAAAGGGTGTCTGACGAATTACGTCGTGTAGCTGAGCTTGGTAGAGCACTGCCCTTCGGGAAGTAGGCACCGGCGGTTCGAATCCTATTCTCACCCCGATTAAATAGGGTCTTTGGGTAGGCTCAAAAAGGTCTCTAGCGAGATTGTTTTGCGACGAAAAGAGCAACCTCACCGATTACTTTTATTTCAACCTAGAAAAAAATGACTTTTTAACATGATTTCTAATCCTACTTTATCATCTTGCCAATTTTAAAAATACCTTTTTTTGTTATAAACGGTAAGTAACTTAGCCAACCAATTGGATTTCTGATCTTGGCTATTCTTAATTTAAGTCTTCATTTAAGTCTTCAAGTCGAGCAATTAGGTTTGCAACTTGGCAATTGATAAATATCTATGAAATAACTGGCGCCCAATCCAAGCGCCACTTAGATAATGGTCGTTAGCTGCAGAACAAAAAATTTACTAAATTTCAAAAAGTTGAGAAATTTAACTTATACTCAACTGTAATAGAATAATAGAATTATATTTCAAAATTAGCATGGGGAGATGTGTTATGAAGGATATTCTCCGAATAGTCGGATATTTTGTATCTTTAGTGCTGTGAGCTTTGCTTTTGCTGATAATTCAGTAACCATACATACAAAATAACCCCACTTAACAAGTCTGGGTGCTTATTCGAGACCAAACGGGCATAAAACACCGTTTAGGGGGGGGATAATTGTATTAGGGGCATGCCACTTACAAATTTACAAATAGACACTTAAGTGAAACTACGGTTTTCAAATTTTCTATTAAATTAGTAAGAACTGTTACGTAGTTTGTGAAACGAAAAGCTCACCTCCTTTACAAGGAGAGGTTGTTATATCTTCGGATTCCTCCCTCTAAAAATATTGTACTTTTAATGGCACACCTGTATCCAGCGGCTCGGAACTCATCCATTTTAAATTTTTCAATGCCTGTCTCGTGCAATAACGTCGAGCAAAATAACTATAAATATTAAATATCTTTAAAAATTTATAGAGAGGTTTTCCATAAGCATGATTCAATATTTTCTCTATTATCAAATTGGATTCATCTCCAATACCACTTTTCCGGTAACTATGAAAAGCCTTACCAGGATCAGATTATTCATTGAATATTTTATATATTCGCTCACGTATTCGCTCACGAATTGATTGATCAAATTAGCTTCTTGCGGATCCAAGACAATAACACGTTTAGCATCATCAAAACTCAATAGTAAATTTTTTATTTAATTTACTCATGACCTCTAAGGGTCTACTAAGTAATGATGTAATAAAGATACCGGATGTACATCATTCCAGAACATATAACCATGAGATCGAAATTATAAGCCTCAGGGTTATCATAAATTTTATTAAATTCTTGGTACATATCAAAAAGTCTTGGTACATATGAAAAAGTTCAATAGAACAATCGTTATTTTCCTGACTAAATCTATTAACCTCTTCTTTAATAGGTAATTAAAATATTCAACTACTTCTGTCGCCTTTTTCGTTGTTCCTCAGTTCGTTCTTTTTTAGTAACGAGGTGTTTTAGCTAAATCAGGGATTAAACAATATAAAATTCTTGTATCCCGATTCGGTTATTTTTTCAGTTTTTTTATTCTAGCTTTTACAGCATTTTCTGCTGCTGTTATCGTAGGTTCTTTATTGACAGTAAGAAGATCGTTAGACACCGACCATTCAAAAATCAAAGTCTAAATTTTAATTTCCTCCGAAACACCTTTTTGTTTTTCCTCTGCTAAGAATATTTTTCGTTGTGCTTTAAAGTTGGTAACAATACCTTGGGCTTCCAAAGCTTCAATTTCTGCTTTCGCCTCCTTCCAAGAAACTTTTTTTGATAGATCGAATAGGGTTTTTAACAATGTAATATAACTCGCTTCCTAAACTTCGCATTAGCGAATAATGCGCAGCTGTTGCTCCACCGATAGCATAATTCCTACAGACCTGCTTTCCTGCAAAGTGAATATTGGTTCCTTGGTGAGCTATTTGATAATGATTGAGGTGCTCAAATTCTCTTTGAGAAAAATTATCAAGGTCCAACGAATCATAATAGTCAGCTATTTGCTAAGTCGGGAATTTCTTCTTGATCCAAAGTAGCTTTCTCTAACATTATAGTCATTAACTGTTGAATAGCGGATTAAACTAAAAAGTCAAGCCAAACTCGTTCATTGGTAACCCCCCCCAATCCCGATTTATTTATGTCTGTGCCAAAAACAGGAAAAACAAAAAGATACTTATGATCCATTCTTCCTTCATCTATCATACTATCGCCAAATCCTATCAATCGTGATATTTTAATTTACATTTTTTGATTTATTCCAAAAAAAGGAAACACTCATATTTTTCTCTCTATAAATAAAAAAATTTCCATCAAATTAATAATAAGATAAAAATGTTTTTATAAAAAATTAAAATTAAATTAACTAAAATTTATTTTTTAGAATGGGATAAATTTTTCAAATCTAATCTGGGCGAAGAAAAACAAAATTATCCTAAAGAATTTTTAAAAATTGCTTCTAATTTGCATTTAGTTTTTTTCGAGAATTAATAAAACGTTACTATAAACTATTAAAGGACTAACTCTATGAAAATGACTTTCATAAAATTATTCATAAAATTAATTGTTGTTGGTGGCTTGTTGAGCTTCTTAACCTTAAGCTTGTCGGGTTGTGATTGTCGTACGGTAGGCGCAACTGGTGCTGCGCTAGGTGGCACAACGGGAGCTTTTGTGGGTGGAGTTTCGGGTGCCACCGTAGAGTAGCGCTATTACTCGGTAGTAAGCATCTAGTAGTAGTCAGCCTTAAAGCGGTTGGTAGCTAAAGCTACCAACCGCTTTTTTGACCTTTTCCCAGCCACCAGGACTTTACTTTGTTTTTGTAATCCCCGAAGCAGTTCCACTTTACAGCGTAACCCCGGCGGGATATTACTGGCACTACCCACAAAAGCACCCCCCTTGTCCACGTCTATTCACACAAGTAAATCTTCTACTCCCAGCTCTTCCTGGCGAAATCATTTTATCTTTTTGCTTAATCCACTTGGTCAGGCCTATTTTTTTATTCGCGGGCCAGGTCCTTTTAGTCCCTTGCCAGGCAGTTGAGTAAATACCGCACTAGTTGCAAAAATTGCCAAAATAACAAATTTATTGAAACGAGATCCCATAATGCCTCCTGCATAACAGATAAAGAGACTTTTACGCTAAACCTTTTAGAAGACGAAGGTCAAGTCATGATTTCAGTGGCCCTCGACTAACACTTCGGGCTTAACGGGGAGGATCTTATCATCTCCCTCATGAGGGATACCTCTGCTATCCCCCCCGATTGCTTGTATTCCTTGTTGAGATATATAATAAATTATTAGGGTCTAGTACCACCGTCCTTAGCCAGCCAAATTGATCTAGAAAATAATGACTTAATTTTTTAATTTTTAAATTGAATTCATACAAGCTTTTGCCACATAAGCCGCCAAAATCATGCCACTTTGGAGAACCGGAGCTTCCAAACCCTTCTTTTTTCATCCCCTTGAATGACAGGACACCCATAATTTTTTCCAGGTTTTATTAAATTAATCTCATCGTGAATGATAGAACCATATTCGATTATCCAAAGGATTTGAAGAAAAGTCCTAAGCCATCCTTTGCGGGTCTCGTCTCGAGGCCCATAAGCATAAATAAGGGACCCAGGATAAGGATTGTCATTTAGCAACATTTCTATCGTCTTTAATTCTTAAAATTTTTCCAGCGAGAGAATTAAGATACTGGGCTAATTTTTCTTCTTGGGCATCCCCGGTACTGATATACAAATTCCGATCAGGACCAAATTTCATTCCTCCGCCATCGTGGTTTTTAGCTTCTGGCATTTTCTCCAACAAGATTTTTAGCTTTATTAACTGATCATTATTAACTAATCATTTATTAATTTATAACAGACTAGCTTAAGAATTATTTTTATGGCGATAGGTATAAGTTATAATTATAATGTATACTAAAGATAAACTGAGTAGTTTTCTTTAAAATTGGGATGAATAGTAATTCCCAGCACCCCCCACTGCACTGGTATTAATTCGGGCGATAATTTTTTCTTCCATCCTTTTTTGATTTAAGTCGATTAGGCGGACAGTACCCTTCCTTTCTATGAACTAAGAGCCGCCCATCCGGCAAGAACTCCATGCCCCAAGGTACTTCGAGGCCGGTAGCTAGACTAGTATCGACACTTGAGTTTGATTGGGTGGATTCTCCCTTTTTAAAGGACGCCACCAACCAAACACCATAGCAATGCCCGCCAAGACAACTAACTAACTAACATAATTATTAGAATTTGAGACATTTTCATAACTCCATTATAGAAGTATTCTCCAAAATCGTAAGTCCAGAACTTCACCAAAACTGCTGAGATCTTAATTTTATCGGGGAATGCCTGCTAAAAATTCGTTATACTAAGTATCCTGAAAATAAATAGAAGATCTCACTTAGAAATGAAAAAAACAACCTTACTTATTATTGAAGACGAAGCAGCCATTCGGGACATGATTCGCTTTTCTCTTCTTACGGAATTTGGGTTAATCGATGCTGAAGATGTAATAAAAGCGAAAAAACAGCTCGAAAATCAACTGCCTGATCTTATTCTACTCGATTGGATGTTACCCGGAAAAAGTGGTATCGAATTTATCGAATGGATTAAAAAACAAGCTGATTTTCGAGACATTCCTATAATTATGCTCACTGCTAAAGCTGAAGAAGAGAACAAAGTTAAAGGATTGATGACGGGCGCTGATGATTATATTACAAAACCCTTTTCTCCTGATGAATTAACAGCAAGAATAAAAACAGTTCTACGTCGAGGACCTTTACTTTCTCCATCCCAGCAAATTAAACATCAAAATATTGTCATCAATACCGCTAAGCACCAAATTACCATCAATAAAGAGCTTCTAGTCCTTTCACCTATCGAATATAAAATGCTTTATTTTTTTATGAAGCATCCTAATAAAACATATACTCGGGACCAGCTTATCACTTATATTTGGGGTGGAAATGTTTATTTAGATGACCGCACAGTCGATGTTCACATTCTTCGTCTTCGAAATAAACTAAAAAAACATGATTACCATCATCTGATTAAAACAATTAGAGGAACTGGATATCAGTTTGCAACTAATGATGCAGAAAAGTAATAAATTAAATTTAAAAACCTTACCTAAGGCAGTAAGAGAGCACATCAATCAATTAGAGCGAATCCGGCGTGATTTTGTCGCTAATGTCTCCCATGAACTCCGAACACCCTTAACCGTTATTCGGGGTTATTTGGAAACTTTACTTAAGAAAAAAAAACCAGAAATTAAACGCTATCAAAAAATTTTCAGTCAAATGTATCAATACAGCGCCCGGATGGAGGCGATCATTGATGATCTTTTGTTACTCTCCCGTCTTGAAAGCGATGACCACCCCCCCGAAGAAAAGGTTAACGTCTCCGTCTCTAAAATTCTAAAAATACTTTGCGCCGATGCCAAAAGAATCAGCGGAGAAAAACAACATAGAATTAAACTCGAAGCAAATACCAATTTATACATCAGTGGATCAGAAGAAGAACTAAAAAGTCTGTTTTCAAATATCATCATTAACGCAGTGAAATATACATCGGCAAAGGGCCGTATACACGTAAAATGGTATTCGGACGATGGTCATGCTGTATTTAGCGTGTCTGATACTGGCATCGGAATTGCTAAAGAACATATTCCACGCATCACCGAACGATTTTATCGCGTAGACAAAGCGCGCTCCCGCGAGAGCGGCGGAACGGGTCTCGGGTTAGCCATTGTCAAACATGTGCTCATGCGCCATCAAGGTGATTTACATATTGAAAGTGAGCCAGGCAAAGGAAGTACGTTCACTTGCCACTTTCCTCACTAGAAAAGAACGATTTTCTCGGCAGAAAAAAGTGGATTCCAATCCCCTTATGAACACAAAGTTGTCATCAAATCGTCATAATCAACTGCTATGGTTCTTGTTAGAATCGAAACATGAGGGCATGAATGAATATTGACAAGGCTAAGAGCCTCGCACTGAAATTAGATGAACAAAAACTTAACCGTCTTCATTGGCGGATGGTCGTCACCGCAGGGATAGGATTTTTCACAGATGCTTACGATTTATTTGTCATTGGAGTCGTTACTGCTTTACTAATGCCTTTATGGCATCTCACCGCTAATCAAATTACTTTACTTAATGGTGCTTCCTTAGCTTCAGCAGCTTTCGGGGCTGTAATTTTTGGCTGGTTCGCTGACAAATGGGGGCGTAAGAAAATGTATGGCGTCGAAGTATTTATTTTATTTGTCGGGGCATTACTTTCTGCTTTCTCGCTTTCTTTTACCTGGCTTTTAATCTCACGAATTTTAGTCGGTATTGGAATCGGTGGAGATTATCCCACTAGTGCTGTGGTAGCGAGCGAATACGCTAATCGAAAAAACCGGGGCTTTTTAGTGCTGCTCGTTTTTGCTATGCAAGCTGTTGGGTTAATTGTAGGGCCACTTTTCGCCTCTCTGCTAATGATTTGCCATATTCCTCATCCCTACATCTGGCGTATCTTACTGGCTTTTGGTGCACTCCCAGCAGCCTCTGTATTTTATTTACGAAGAAAAATAGCAGAAACTCCCCAATTTTTGCTTAGTAAGCAAACTCCCCTAGAAGTGAGTCGAATTGTTAGTGATTTAGCAGGTCATACAAACGAAATTAGGGTTACCGCTGTTGTTCCTATACCCGAAAAACTATTTTCCTCAAAATGGCTCAAATGCTTACTTGGAACAGCTGGTGCCTGGTTTCTATTGGACGTGGCCCTCTATGGCAATGGCGTATCCTCTGTTCTCATCATGAATGCCATTAGTCCACATGCATCGCTTTTAAAGCACACTTTGTTATCAGCACTCATTTTTTTATGTTTCGCCGTTCCAGGATATTTTTTCGCAGCCACCTATGTGGATAAAATTGGACGAAAATTCTTACAAATAATGGGTTTTGCGATCATGACCTTGTGTTATTTGCTAATCGCAGGTATTCCCAGTATCCGACAGATTTTGCCTCTATTTATTGGACTATTTGGCATCAGCTTCTTTTTTATTAACTTCGGTCCTAACGCGACTACATTTTTAATTCCTTCAGAAATATACCCCACCCATATACGTGCTAGAGCCCATGGTCTCTCTGCTGCTATTGGCAAGGCTGGTGCTTTTATTGGGGCTTTCTTTTTACCCCTAATTTTAAAAAGTATGGGATTACGCTTCACCATGATTTTTGTGGCTATTGCCTCTTTGCTTGGTATTTTTGCTAGCTTTTTAGTACCTGAAATGAAAGGGATTTCCCTCGAAGCGAAATTTGCCCAAAATGCTTCTAGTGATCAATAAAGATTCTTCACTCGAATCAATTCCAGAGTTTCTGCAGGCAATTCATCTCCAAGCCACACTATAAAGCCAAACTAAAAATTATTGCACTAAAAAATGTAATTACTTCAAAATTCCACCCGAAAGATAAACTATTTTTACTGCCAAACAAGCCATAATAGGAAATAAAAGCAATTCCGATCATATATAAAAAAACTACCAAGATTGGCAATAGTTCCAATTAAATTGTGTTTAAAAAGTAAATATAAACCAAGCCAGATATAGTCTATTAAAATAGTAACCACCATTTTCTAAATAACTTCCCAGACTAACTAGACTAAAAAAAATTAAATTATAAATATTAAATTATAAACATATATAAACATAAAAAGTAAAAAAACTGAGTGTTTTAGCCATTGGCAGGCAAAATGGGCGCGCCTGCTGAGACAGAGTTTTTTGCAAAACGATTAATGATAAGAGTCCTACTGCATAAGCAAATACTAATAGAGATACCAAAAACCCCATCATATTTTTTCATCTGGGAAACGGAAAAAATAAAAAGAGTCCAATAATAAAATTGACCATAATCATTCGATGAAGGAACACCAAAGCGATTTAATTTCATTAAAAATGAATGTAAATAGTCATTTTTGCCTAAAGCTTAACTCATTCGTGCTATGGGACGCTGTGTAAATTAACGCTTGTTCCAAAGGGAGAAACAGAAGTATCGAAATAAAGCAATTTAGGAAGCCACACCATACCTAAAGCAATGGCAATTCCGGAAAAAGGACCCGCGTCATCTTGAAAATGTAAAGTAGGCCATCCTTGGTGGAAGGAACTAGGATTTAAAGCTCCAATAAAAGCAATTTACAATAACATATATAAAATAATACAAATAATTAGAGAATCAGTAATAACTTATGGAATTGACCATTGCAGATTTTTTTCTTTTCCAGCGAGTTAGATAACAGGGGACCGTAGCCAATGAATGAAAAAATAACACAGGCCATTGGCAAAGCGGTTAAAATTCCTTTTATCCCCTGGGGAGAAAAACCAGTAACCACAAAATTCTGAATATAAAAATTGGAGAGCAATAAAATTAGTGCAGTAAGGATTGGAACAGCTAATTTAGCAACTACAATAAATGCATTCGCTCGGGTTAAATAAACGCACGCTAGTAGTATTTATGACACTTAATATCAACAAGAGGACGGTTGCCATCCCTAATTCTGGCAAGGTCAAAACTTCTTTCCCCTTCCCCTGAATGCATTAACCAAGGTAAATAATTACTGGCATAATGCAATAATGCGAGCGTTTCAATTGGAGCTACCGCGATTGAAGAAACCCAAGCCATTCCAAGCCGACAAGCGGTCCGTGACTGAGTTACAAATAACACACTGTTCCACCAGTAAAAGGGAAGCTACTTGCCAATTCTGCAAATGTTAGTGCAATGAGAATCATCAAACCGTCCTTAATTATCTATGCGAGAATTGCAGAAGGGCTGTCCAAACGTGCCGCGAAATAAAGGCGAAATAACCAACCTGAGCCCACCATCACACCTACAGCCGCAAATAGTAAGGCAAAGGCACCTACAGTACGTTTTATTATTACTATCCTCTAACTCGAAAATTTCTTGAAAAATTTCTTGAATTAGTTATTAAATTATGTTAATGAAGATAATCTTACTACCCGCGGCAGCAAGAGTGTGGGTCGTAAGGCAAAAAATGAAGAGAGATAATTATTAAACATAACTTTAATTAATTCAAATTGGGGCATATTTGTCAAGAAAAAATCAAACCTTTCCATAGATTTCGATATCTTTTAAGATATAAAGCAACGTGACACAAACCACTGTTGTTCATATCACAAAGAAATTAACACCAGAAATTATAATGACCAATATAACAGTAGTACCAAAACTTAAATTTATCAAGCATTTTTTATTAAAATTGATAACACATTTCTCGAAACAATACGCAATGATTATCCATTGGGTAGTCCATATATTGCACGGTCATCATCCAAGCATTTGATAAAAACCATAACGGCGCTGCAATAACTTGCATTAACAGAATAAAAAATAAAATTAATACCAAAATAGCTCGAGGAAGATAGTAAAAGATAAACTGAACTTGTCGTTTAAAGGCTAGCGGAATGTCTTTTAAAATGCACTCACCACTGCTTGCTGGATCTTTTTCCGTTTCTAATTTTTCTATTTTTTTCTGCTAAAAAACTATTAAGAAGGAGCGCTAATAATATTTCCAACCAGGGTAAAAGTATAAACCACAACAATAAAAAATGAGATAGTAAATAAAATCCAGAGCAGCCAATTTAACCCATCGCAACCATTTCGATAATAAATTTTTAATCCAATGCGTGGAATACAGAGAAAAAAATGAATTCCCAACCATAAAAGAAAAGCAAATAAGAGCAGGTTAATTATAAAAGGGATAAGAACAAATCATCGAACTTCTCAGCGATTCAACATTTGAATACCTCGAAGAAAAAAATAAATACCATTAACTTGATGCATGATCTATTCTAATCCAAAACTTACGCTTTATCCAAATAGGTTATATTGAAATTCTAATCCTGAATGGCTTACTAGCGATTAGAATCGATCTTTTAGCTGAAAAAGGTAAAAAAACAATCTTTTTGCACAAAACAATAGGCAATGATAAGATTCAGGCATGGAATTTCTTAGTAACTACAGTTTATTTTTAGCTAAATTGCTCAGCATTGTGGCTGCCATTTTGATTATTCTTTTTGCCTTTTAGGTATGCTTGCGTATGTGAAAGGAAAATCCAAAGATAAGCTGGATGTTCGAAAGCTCAATGATAAATATGAAGAATACAACCGCATTTTTCCACATGCCATTAAAAGCAAACATGAGCTTAAATTGCAATTAAAATCACAAAAAAAGATCACGAGAGGATGAGATTCTCGTGCGCCTTGAAAGTGGCGGCGGAATGGTTCACAGCTATTGGTTAGCTGCTTCCCAATTACAAAGAATTAAAGAAGCTAATAAATAATTAACTAGTAGCCATTGATAAAATGGCCGCAAGTGTCGTTTATTTGATGGCTTGTGTGTCTGATCAGATTATTGCTGCGCCTTTCGCAATCCTCGGTTCCATCGGCATTCTAGCTCAAATGCCTAATTTCTATCGCTACTTACAAAAAAAGGCCATCGACTTTGAACAGATAGATCACTACTGGTGAATATAAACGCACGCTTACGATTCTTGGTGAAAATACCTAAAAGGGACGAACTAAAATGCGGCAAGAAGTCGAAGAGATGCACACGCTTTTCAAAAATTTCATTAAGGAGCATCGCGAGGTCATGGACATTGAACAGGTGTCCACCGGCGAGCATTAGTGTGCTTCCCAAGCCATGGATTTACGACTAGTCGATGAACTAAAAACAAGCGACGATTACCTGTTAACAGCAAGCCAAACGTGCGACCTCTACGAAATCCGTTATAGAATTAAAGAGAATCCCCTTAGTCAAGCGACTTGCCCACAGGCTTAGCCCACAACAGGCTTAGCCAGGCTTATTACCAATTCCTTAGACCCTATAATGCCCCCCACAACACCATTAGCACGTCTTTTCCCCTTACACGTAGGGAAGAAGATCCAATGAGACATCAGCAAATGTGGAAGTGTGAGCGATTAGCAAGATGGTGTAGAATATGACACCATGCATCATAATCATCATCACTCTCACAGTTCACCCACCACTCACCGGATCTTAATCCTGGTGATCTTCCTTATAGTGGGTTTTGCTTTGGTTGAAGCAGTTGGCGCTTATTTTTCTCATTCTTTAGCTCTCTTAGGCGATGCTGCCCATATGGCTTCTGATGCTGTTGCATTAGGAATTGCGGCCTTTGCTTCCTGGGTTGGATTGCGGCCCCCTTCTCCCCGCCATAGCTATGGTTTTGGTCGAGCAGAAGTGATCACGGCTTGGGTTTCCAGCGTACTAATGTTTATTATTTCCCTAGCGGTTATTATTGAGGCTATCAAACGTATTCACTATCCTTCATCGGTCCAAAGTTTCTCTGTAATGATTATTGCCATGACCGGAATTCTCCTCAATCTTTTAATTGCTAAGCTTTTTTCGGGCAGCAAAAAATCGTTAAATATTCGTGCTGCTTTATTGCATGTGATCAGTGATCTCATTGGCACAGGAGCTGCACTCATTTCAGGTATCGTTATTTTCTTTACTCATTGGACCTTAATCGATCCCGTCCTCTCTATTTTCATTGGTGTTTTAATAATGGTTTCTAGCGCTCGGCTATTGCGCGAATCTATGATGGTTCTCATGGAAGGCGTTCCTCACCATTTAAACATTTGTCAAGTGTCGCAAACTATTGGTCGATTTGATGGCATAAAATCAGTACACGACATTCACATTTGGACACTTTCCTCTGGAATGACAGCGCTTTCCGCTCACGTTAATATTAAAAACTTGACAGCTTGGGATGATCTTTTGCTAGGTTTAAAGGCCGTTTTAAAACAAAAATATCACATTAATCATGTTACCCTACAACCGGAAGTAGATATCGAAGATTGTGACCCTTGTTACAAACTCTAGATTTCTCTTAAAAAGGGAATGGTTAAAATGGCAAACAAACTTATTGACTGAGTGACAAGCTCTGTTAAAATTAACTAAACAATAGGCCTCAACTTGATAGAGAACTTCTTAAAATGTTTGCCATGGAATTGCCCCAATTGCGTCACGCTATCAATGAAGTTAATAAAAGTGGAAGCAATAAATAAAAGTGATTGGAAAGAAATGAAAAAGCAGGTACATAAATTGCACGGTTCTTACTGTTATACGGGCGTGCCGGATTTAAAAAATTTGTCCCAGCAACTGGAAGAATCTTTAAAGTTAGACGACAATCGTAATTCTCTGCAAGTAACTTATTAGAATCAGTTAAATTCTGAAATTGATCGGGTTTCTCAATGCCATTCAAGAAGAGACTTATGACAACAACTACTAGTGAAAAAAAGAAGAATATCAATCCTCAAGAAGTCGTCAAATTCTCTGAAATGGCTGAGGAATGGTGGAATCCAGAAGGCCACATGAAACCTCTGTATTTAATTAACCCTATACGAGTAAAATATATTCAACAGCATGTAGTTTTAAATGATAAACAAATCCTTGATGTAGGCTGCGGAGGAGGACTGTTAAGCGAAGCTTTGGCCAAACACCGTGCCCAAGTTACCGCCATTGATATGAGTGATGCTTTAATAAGCATCGCTAAGAACCATGCCCAGCAACAGCAATTAAATATCGATTACCGATGTCAAGACATAGAAATTTTAGCAAATAATACCAGTGAACGCTTTGATATTGTGACCTGCATGGAATTACTGGAGCATATTCCTGATCCTGCCCGGATGGTGAAAACCTGTGCGTTGCTTACGAAATCCGGCGGTAAACTTTTTTTCTCAACCATTAACCGCAATCTTAAAGCTTATCTTTTTAGCATTGTTGGCGCAGAATATCTTTTAAATTGGTTACCCAAAGGCACTCACGACTACGCTCAATTCATTCGCCCTTCGGAATTAATTCGATGGACGGAGAGTGTTCAATTACATTTAGTGGACATGAGTGGCCTCAATTACCGTCCTTTTAAAAATGAATTTGATTTAAGCGCGGATGTGTCAGTCAATTATCTCGCCTGCTTTTCAAAAAATTATGTTTAGAAACTCACTATCGGCTATTTTTTTTGATCTGGATGGAACTCTGTTAGATACGGCACCCGATTTAGTGGATGCTTTAAACCAATTGCTAATTAAATATGGCGAGTCCCCTCTTCCTTTAGAAATCATTCGTCCCACCATAGCGCTAGGAACGACAGGTATTTTAAGTAATGGTTTTCAGATCGATGCCACTCATCCTTGTTTTTCAGAACTACGAAAAGAATTTTTAACAACTTATCATCATTGCATGATGAACAAAACCACTTACTTTGATGGGATGTCAGAAGTATTGGATTATTTAGACCATCATCACATTACATGGGGCATTGTCACAAATAAACCTGGCTGGTTAGCGAAACCTTTACTAGATCATTTCCAGCTAGCTCATCGATACTGCTGTCTCGTATCAGGAGATCAATTAACAAAACGCAAACCCGATCCTGAACCTTTACTCTATGCTTGTAAAACTGCAAATGTTCTTCCCCAGCAAGCTTTGTACGTTGGTGATGCTCAAGGAGATGTTCAGGCCGCCAAAGCAGCCGGTATGATGGCGATGGTTGCTCTTTATGGCTACCTTCCTGCAGATAGTCAACCCCTATGTTGGGAAGGGGATGCTTTAATTAATTCTCCACATCAATTGATTGATTGGATTAAAACATTATAATTGTCCCTAATAAAATTAACTGAACCATCTCTTCCGCTAAAGAAAAGTCGCTTCTATTGGTGGATCATTGCTTTTATTGCTGGGTTCGCTGATTTTATTATTGGTACGGCTTTTTCCAGTATGGCTACTTCGATTGGCTGGCTGGTAACTGGTCGTATTATTTGTGGGTCGGTATAGGAATTTCCTCGTATATTGCACCATTATATATTTCGGAAATCTCTCCGCCTTATCGCCGGGGAGCTTTAGTTTCACTCAACCAATTAGCCATTACGATCGGTATACGATCGGTATTTTCTTTCCTATGTAGTAGATTACTACTTTGTTCCTGATTCCGCTTGGTGCTCCATGTTCGCAGCTGGAATTATTCCCGCTGCATTATTGCTTATTGGAATGTTAGGACTTCCGTACAGCCCTCAGTGGATATTATCCCAAGATAGAGATGAAAAAGCACTATGGATTTTGCAAAAACTCCGTGGTTCAGTGCCCGAGGCGAAAAGAGAATTGAAACAAATTAGAACTACTTTGCAACAGCAAAAAGGCAGTTGGAAAGCTTTATTTTCAAAAATAATTCAGCCTACTTTAATTGTCGGAGCAGGGCTTGCTATATTCCAACAAGTCACAGGGTATCAATACCAATACTATTCTTTACTACGCTCCTAGCATAATTTAAAACAGGTTTTCATGCTGCGGAAACTGCCATTCTTTTGCAACGATGGGGATTGGAGCGGTGAATGTTTTGTTCACCATAATTAGTCTTCCTTTAATCGATTGGATAGAGCGGCGTCCACTTTTAATTTATCGGTGTTAGTGCGATGTCCATTAGCTTGCTTGTCTTAAGTTAGGCTTTTGAAGCCCATGGGCACCAAAATTATTTCCGCTGGATCGCCTTTGGAAGTTTATTAAGAAGTTTATTAATCTATATAGAAGGATTTACCATCACCCTTATGCCTCATTATGTGGTTAATGTTATCCGAAATTTTTCTGCTTAGAGTCCAAATGGTTAATGGTTAGGTTCCAACATTGCACAGGCATCAACTGGGCCTCTAATTGGCTGGTTGCCATTACGTTTGTAACTTTAATTCAATATTTGTCCCCCAGTGGTACCTTTTTAATCTTTTTTTATTATCAGTATTATCGCTTTATTGTTTATTCACCATGGGTACCCGAAACGAAAGTAACCCACATTAGAGCAAATTGAAGAAAATCTTTATTCGGGAAAACCAATGCGCTACGTAGGAAAATAATTATGTTTTCCTGAACGGACGGACTCTCTCTAAGGCCACTAAAGAAAATAAATGGATCCTATAAAAAAATTACTTATCCTTACGGCTATGCATAGGGTATGACAGCGATTCCAGCCGTGGTACGGAAGTGCGCTACACTATGAAATGGAAGTTTTTGGTGCTCAAATGGGTTTTGCAGAACTGTTCAAACAACAAATTGTTTCATTAAATTCTTGACCAGTAGTTAATTGTATTCAACGAGGTAGCTCTATTTTGCGAACAGGCCATTTTTTAAGGATTTTCATTCTAAGAATATTCGCCATAAAGTTCGTCAATAAAGCACGTAAATATTTAGAAAAATTAAAAATCGATGTAATGGTAATTCTGGGGGCAATGGAAGTTTTGCAGGAGCCTCAAAACTCTACCACGAAAGCGGATCTAAAATGATCCGCATTTTATGCACAATCGACAATTATATTCAAGACACAGACTATTGCGTTGGATTTGATACAGCTTGTAATACAGCACTAGAGACTATCGACAAAATTTGAGATACCGCATTTAGTCTAGAGCGAAATTTTTTAATTGAACTTATGGGCTGGCCGTACGTCACGTTTTACGTTAATGTCAACATTGCGGGCGGTTCTGAAATTATTGTTATTCCTGAGTTTCCTATTGAAGTTAATACGTTGACACAAAAAATTAAGAACCAGCAAGGAAAAAATCGGCATCTATTTGTCGTTGCTGAAGCAGACGCACCTAGTCATAGTTTTAAGGTCATAGTTTTAAGCTCGCTGAACGAATTAAGGAAAAAACTAATATCGATTTATCGAGTTTGTATTTTAGGCCATACCCAGTGTTTCGGAACTCCCACTGTCAAGGATCGCCTTGTTGCTTCCCTCAATTGAGGCTTTAAGGGAAGGACTTACCGAAAAAATGTAGCTTACAAAAATGGCGAAGTAATCTCCGTACTACTCCCTGATCCTGACAATAGTACACGATATTTTACAAATAAAGCATTGCTAAATGTGAATGACATTATCTACGAAGTATAGATCTACTTCATGAAATTACGTCAAACTCTTTGTAACAATTTCATAAACATCTGTTGATAATCGTGGAGCTTCTGCAATCCGATTGAGTTCTGCTTTCATTAATCCTTGACGCTTTTCATCCATGATCTGCCAACAGGACAGTGGTTGTAATACTCGTGCAGCCACCTGTGGATTCATTGGATCAATTTTAAGTACCTGATCGGCAATTAAACGATAACCCTCTCCACTCTTATCGTGGAAACAAACGACATTCATACCAAAGGTCACTAATAACGCACACACATTATTGGGGTTTTTGATATCGAAAGCAGGGTGCTGAATTAATTTTTTCACAGTTTCTACAGTTGACGGTAATTGTGACGATGCTTGTAACGCCATCCATTTATTAATTATTAGAGGCTGATTCTTCCATTGTTGATAGAATTCATCTAATGCGCGCTGGCGTTCTTCACATTCGTGATTAATTAAGGCAAACAAAGCACCCACAATATCTGTCATATTATCGCTATTTTTAAACTGTTGGTAAGCCAATACGTATTGATCTCCTCCATTTTCAGTTAAATAGTCCAAACAACGATTTTTCAAGGCACGTTTACCAACATCTGCCCAACTATATTCGTAGACAGGTAGTTGATGATTTTCATAGGTTGTTGTTAACTCTGATATCAAGGCTGCTGACAATTCTTTTTTTACAAATTGACGAATGGGGTGCAATGCTTCGATATCCATATTTTTTATAAACTGCATTAAATAAGCTTCCGTAGGCAAAAGCAGGAGGGTAGCTTCGTATCCATGATCTCTATGCGGTCCTTGAATAATTTTTCGGAAGCTTTCTATAAGTCGATTGTCAAGTTTTAATGACTTTTGTTGTTGATAATCTGCAACTAAATTGAATATCAACCGCTTCGCAAACACTTGGCCTGCTTCCCAGCGACCAAAAGGATCACTGTCACATTGAAAGAGCCATAAGAGTTCCTCATCACCATAGGAATAATTTAAGCGCACTGGAGCCGAAAAATCCCGTAGAAGCGACAGTGCCGGTTTGTGTTTCACATTGATAAATCTAAATATTTCCTCTAGTTTTTTAATTTCTAAAATACGCGTGCCTTGAATAACTTCATCTTCTCCCGCTAATTGGGTCGGTATATCTTGACATTCCGGACCTACAAAACCCAGTGCTAAGGGAATGTGCAACGGTAATTTTTCAGATTGTCCCGGAGTGGGAGGACAGGATTGCTTCACTTTCAAGGTCAGCGTTTCTTCATTTTCGTTATATTCACTCTCTAGATCGAGTACCGGCGTCCCAGCTTGATTGTACCACCGTTTAAATTGATCGAAATTGTTGTCCGAAGCATCTGCCATCGCTTGAATAAAATCTTCAGTGGTTACCGCTTCCCCATCATAACGCCAAAAATAAAGATCCATTGCTTTACGAAAAACTTCAGGCCCTAATAAGGTTTGTACCATACGGATAACTTCTGCGCCCTTATTGTAAACCGTGCTCGTATAAAAATTATTAACTTCAATGTACGAACGGGGGCGAATAGGATGGGCCATTGGACCCGCATCCTCAGCAAATTGCACGTTACGCAAATAATTAACACTTCCGATACGAGCTACACCTTTTGAAGTCACATCCTCAATAAATAATTGATCCCTCAAAACAGTTAATCCCTCTTTTAAAGTAATTTGAAACCAATCACGGCAAGTTACACGATTACCAGACCAATTGTGGAAATATTCATGTCCGATCACATTTTCGATACGGATGTAATCTTCGTCAGTAGCCGTTTTTGAGTTAGCTAAAATATTTTTGGTATTAAAAATATTAAGCCCTTTATTTTCCATCGCTCCCATATTGAAATCACTTACTGCAACAATCATATAAATATCAAGATCATATTCGCGGCCAAACTTTTCTTCATCCCATTTCATTGCTTTCTTTAAAGCTTGCAAAGCAAAAGGCCCTTGATCTTTAAATCCTTTTTCTAAATAAAGACGTAATGCTACTTCTCTACCCGATTGAGTGACAAAAGTATCTTCCAATAAATCGAAATTTCCTGCTACTAAGGCAAATAAATAAGAAGGCTTTTTCAAAGGATCTTCCCAATGTACCCACTGTCGATTACCCTCCAACGTTTTTGTTTCAATCAAATTTCCATTTGATAATAAAAAAGGATATTTATCTTTATCCGCTGTAATCGTGGTGGTATAACGCGCTAACACGTCTGGACGATCTAGAAAATAAGTGATTCGACGAAATCCATGCGGCTCACATTGAGTGCAAAAATTATCCCGCGATTTATAGAGGCCGCTTAATTGCGTATTTTCTTGCGGTTTAATTATTACTTCGGTCTCTAGAATAAATTCTTCCGGAACATCGGGAATTGTTAAGGAAAAATCATTAATTTCATAATCAGTAGACGACAATGCCTGCCCATTAAGTGCTATTCGCTTCAATGTCATCGCTTCCCCATTGAGTATTAATGGCGGTGATGTTTTTATTTTTGGATTACGTTGTAAACTTAAAACAGTCTTGATGCTGGTTTCTTCTTCATCAAGATCTATGTGCATATGTACAGTATCAATCAAGAATGAAGGAAAATGATAATATTTAAGATATATACTTTGCGGTTTTTTATCACTCATTATTAACCTCACATTAACCAACTTGGGATTTTATCTCTGACAAGCACAGCACATCAATAGTTGAATATTTTAAAATGAATCTCTAGCACTAACCCATTGATTAAAGACCACTCACTAAAAGACTGCTAAAAAATGCGATAATCTACTACATTCTGGTTAAATTTCTCTCTTGAGCTTATAAATTTGGATGTTATAATGAGAAACTTGTGGCTTAATGGAAAATTTTTTTCCATTCTGGTTTTAATCCATAAACAACTAGGAGTAAGACCTTGGAAGGAATTGCAACTATGGAAGCCGATTTTTTAGTTCAAAAAACCGAAGTGAAACCCGTCACGACCGGTCAATCGTTTGGGTCGAGTGTCCAACAATCATTGCAAAATTATTTTGCGCAACTTGATGGTCAGGATCCTGCTAATCTCTACAACATGGTTTTGGCTGAAATGGAAGTGCCCTTACTAAAAGTGGTAATGCGCTATACCAACGGTAATCAAAGCAAAGCAGCTAAAATTTTAGGAATTAGCAGAGGAACTTTGCGTAAAAAACTCGCTATTTATCAGATTGATGAGCCACGTCGTTGATCCCCAACAAGCAATTAAACGTACTTAACTAGTGTGTTGCAGACAAAATCGATGTCTCTGGCCTACACAGGGTTTCCGGAAATTTTGGACGGTCGTGTAAAAACATTACATCCCAAAATTCACGGTAGCCTTCTAGTCAGGCGGGGCTCGATGATGATGTTCTTAAGCAACATACCATTAAACCTATTGATTTACTCGTTGTAAATCTTCATCCCTTCTCACAAACCATAGCGTCTCCGAACTGTACACTTGAGAAAGAATTTCAGTGCGGTTACCGTGGTGGTCGACCCCGACGATTATTCATTGGTTTTACATGAAATAGATGCCCATCAAAATTCAACCACATTATCTACACGTAGACTTTTAGCTCACAAAACCTTTGAACATCTACTCCCATTACGATGCGGAAATTGCAACCTACTTAGCGCACGAGACTCCTCCTCCCTTTACGCCAGTATTGCCGGTAACTTTCAGAAAAAAATGGATCTTCGCTACGGAGAAAACCCTCATGAAGCTGCAGCACTTTACAGCACTACCCACCACTACCCGACAGCTTAACCGAAGCTCAGCAACTAGAAGAAAAACCACTTTCGTTTAATAACTTACTTGTCAGCGATTGCGCTTATCGCACCATATCGGAAGGACCACAAATAATCCCCGTGTGCGTTATTGTTAAACACGCTACCCCTTTGTGGGGGCTGCTCAAGCAGAAGATCAGTTAGTAGCCTATGAAAAAGCTTACGCTACCGATCCTCTTTCTGCCTTTGGCGGAATCATTGCTTTTAATTCAACACTAGATAGAGGCTAAAACCGAAAAAAAAATTTAGCGAAACAATTTGTTGAAGTGATTATTGCCCCGACTTTACCCTCGATGCTTTATAACTATTGAAAACTAAACCGAATTTTCGATTTCTAAAAGCTAAACTTTCCCAGAGTAAGAAAACAAGCTACTCTTTCCACTCAATTAATGGGGGTGCTTGCCCAACAAGCAGACACCACCGGAATTGAGCTCAAAACCCTTATGGTGGTTAGTCAGCGCCAACCCTCAAAATAAAAGCTGCAAGATTTGTATTTCGCCTGGCGAATTGTTAAATATGTAAAATCGAACGCGATAGTCTGTGCGAAAATAGAGCCACTTTGGGAATCGGCAGCGGCAAAACTAGTTGAGTATTCGCTGCTAAAATTGCTGTGATGAAAGCGCAAGAGGCTGGCCTCTCGCTAAAAAAATGCTGTAATGGCTTCCGATGCCTTTTTTCCCTTTAGTGACGTATGGAAGTAGTAGCAAAAGCTGGAATTATTTCCATTATTCAGCCCGGAGGGTCCGTAAGAGATAAAGAGGTTATCGAAGCCGCTAACAAAGCGAACATCACAATGATCTTCACCCATCAACGTCATTTTAGACATTAGGACCGAAAAGTCTCCTTAAGAGCTATGTATGAAGCTTAAGGAATAAATTACATACAATTAGGAAAAATTTATAAGTCGAATCGTTATAACCACCAGCAAGGTCACTCTTTTGCTCCCCTAAATTTAAAACAATATCGTAACCTTCTTTTGTAATTGCTTTTCATTGCGCTGTTTTATAGGGAATGACTGATGCTAAGTGATAGTTATTAGGTTTCATATAAAGATGGACCCACTTTGTATATCCCGCATCTTTCAAATTCATTATGGTGGGTGCTTGATGATTCTCATAGCGCCCCGTAACAAAAAAAATAGCAACTATTGTGTTTAATAGCCTAATTTATAGAGTTCAAACGTTGGTAGAATTGTTGGATCATTCGCACGCACTTCTGCATTATTTTATTCTGTTCTCGTACCACCAAAATCTAAGTTTTTGATGTTGGAATAAGAAGACTATTTCTTTTTTAATATTTCTAAATTTTCAGGAGGAGATGCTAGAGAAAGAATAGGCATTAAATCTAGTACTCCAATAACTATTTTGCTCATTTTTATTCTGTTTTTAGAAAAAAAATTAGAAAAAAGCCCGAAAGGGCTTTTTTCTTTCAAATAAATAATATAAACAACTTTAATTATTTTTCATCATCTACCAAGGTAACCTTAAACCCAAGCCGGGGACCGCTGACCGGATAATACCGGCTGCTTTTTCTGGTTGCAAGTAATTAGAAAAGCTATAACGAATATCAGTTCTACTTAAGTTTGGTTGTTTTGCTTGATATTCAATATGCTCCACATAAGATCCACTCTTACCGTCTTTATGCACATCAAAACTTACCATTTTATAATTATCACAGCTGAAGGAATATTCCATGGTAACCGGCATTTCTGCGCTTTCTCCTGGCTTAAAGGTATGATCCGCCCATCTCGGCGATCCGCGGGTGAACGCAATGGGTTTTCTGAGTTACGAAAGTCAAAGAGGATCCAGTTCCATTGGCAAGGCCGATAGTGGATTTAAAGGTACCTGCAAAACCACTAGTTGCTGCAACCAACAACCCCGCACTCAGTATGTAACTAATTGTTTTTTTTTATAAAGCCCTCGTTTCGTTGAACGTTGTTCCTTTTCCAAATTATCATTACAAACATAATCATAACATTTTACGCCAATTACGTACTTAACTTAAAATTAGCGTAATTAGTTCGAGACCCTAGCCATCCCCAGGAGTAGGAAAGCAGAAACTACCTTTTCAGGCTCATCAGCGACCCTTACCGCAGAAATAACTACTACATTCATGACTCCCGTACTCAAAACAGCCCCTAGCCGCTCTAAACCAATACCTTCGATCGCTACAATGGAATAAAGGGAGATTTCTAACCAATAACATAGGACCGCTAATCCATGAGGTGAAAAGCGATTGTTTTTACAGTCGTTTCATAAATAGGCCCAAACGCAATATAAGAAGAAGGAAAGGCATGAGCACATGCTAACTCGTAAAGCGAATGAGTACTAATGCCTAAGCGTAAGTTAGCACCGTAAATAGCAGAAATATCGGCAGTTACCAAATCCTCTTGTCCTAAATAAACGCCATAAACACCAGCCTCAATGGCAAGTTTCCAATAATCATTAATAAAGAGTTTTACTTGATAGTGTCGAGCTAAACGTACACTTTCAATTACAGATTGTTTAATAAGCGCTAACTTTTGATTTTTAATTCGTAACTGTATCGTGCGAATTCCCCAAGTTAATAACTTTCGCACCCATTCAACGCTATCAAAATAGGATAAAAACCCAATTCACCACAACTTAAAAAAAGAAGCTGAAGAAAAATTGCCTTGTCGTGCCACCGACGGCAAGTCAAGCAAACGTTAAGGAAAACCGCACCACCTTAATTTAAGATATTGTTATTAATTTCAAAATTCTCACGAATTACTTTTGTTGGGTATACATTTTTCCTAAAATAAGAGAATTTTCTAATCAATATCCTCGAGCCAAAGCAGAACTAATCGCTGAGCTTAAACTACAACCCGTTCCGCGAGCACAGACCTTCTTAATTTTGGAATTAATTAACCAAAATTTCTGCTCGCTATTTGTAAAAAAATCAACTGACTTCACTCCTAATTCTAAAAAAGCCCACGCTGCCATTGCGATATCTTCTAGCGAGTAAATTTTTTTCTGAAGTAAAATTTTAGCTTTAGGAATATTTAGGAGTTAACAAATCTACATAGAGAAAAATAAGATCTTTTAAAGCACTAAATTCGGTAAATGAGACACCAGATGTTAATTTTAGGATCGGATCACAAACGACAAGACCTTTATAATTTTACAAATAAGAATTGATCGTAGCCAAAATTGATTTTTTAACTAAGAGTCAAAATTTAATGACGGATGGCACAAATGCTTTTTCTAAACTCGTAATTTACATTTGGATAAGATGAGACGAATAAAGAATTTCCAACACCTGGTGCGCATTCTGTGCTATGAGAGCAGTGATAATAGTAGCTGCGTGAACATCAAAATCATGGCATGTGAGCAAATCAACTTGGCAGCTTGCGCTGCCCAAGCAATCAGAACCGCCTATTACCTAAACAATAGCTTTTTTCATTTTGGAAGGTCCGAAAAAAGGGTTTATCGATCAAAAGTGTTGTATCTTTAGCGATATTACGTTTTTCAATCATGCTGGCTTCATAGCCCAATCGGTCAGCTTTGATCGCATGGGCAAAGGCAAACGCCCAAGCCATGGAAATAGGATCATTAGACAAAGCTACCGCCAAATTTAATAAAATGGCATTAAAACCCATTTCCTCCATAAACTCGCACTGCATGTGAGGGCCTTCCAATGCCCGCGTCGATAATCAATGTGATATCGAGAAATCTTTCTCGCAAGAGGCACAACGCATTAGGGGTTCATTAATCCTCCTCCCGAGTGGCGAAGCCCAAGGTATTAAAATACGACAGCCGACAATCGATTAAACCGCTGACACAAAATCAGGTCTTCCGTATAATAGAGCCACACCTCAAACCTTTTTTTAATTAACGTTTCAGAGAGACTTCTATCAGGACGAAAGGATTTGGCTGTAGGGTAGTGGTATTCATCCTCAATGATTTCTAATTTAACCCAATGCGTATTAAATAATTCTCGGGCTAGTTGCGCTGTTATTACAGCTTCTTTAACGGTACAGCATCCCGCTGTGTTCGATAAGATGTGACAACCCAGTGATTGTATTAACTTCCCAAAATAATTCTTTTTTTTGCGCTGCATATCATCGGAGTTATTACTTCGATATGATCACCTGGTTGAAGACGGTTAATTACTACTTTGTTAATCGCCACCGAAAAAACTTCTGAAAAGCATTTATTAACTAGTAATTTTTTTCAATGTAGTTTGAAGCAAAATTATCAGAGGTTCGCCATTTAAATAGATGTTGAGCAATTTAATTACCCTTCTCACCCTCTCCACCCCTTCTCCAAGCAGGAGAGGCAAAAAAATTTTTCCAAGATTTCATTTAATCAAGCCCAGTGCTAACAAAAAACTATGTCGATAGAGAGCATTAATAGCGATTAAACCATGTTGCCAATTAATGCGAGGTAGATTATCGAATAAAGCAGGTCGTAAGGCTGTCACTGTTTCTACAATTCGGGCCTTAGCAAAGCCTCGATGAAACGCTATAAACTGCTGATAATAATTCCAAATAAGTGCGCACAGAAATGGACGAAGTATCTTCTGATTCAATTTCGCTTGCGCCAACCAGGTAAATCTAGTTAGGCCGCGGAACGATGTAAACTCTATAATGAGAATGTAGCAATCGAATAGGACGACTTAAATGTACATCAGGGGCGTGCAAGTAAATTAATTCCAATCGAAACAGCACGTAAATCATTAAATTGATTGCTTCCACCAATTCCTCGACAATCAAATACACAATCAAATAAATATTGTTTTCCTTTCAATTGTTTTCCTTTCACAAAAAACTAATTAGGAATTACTTTCTCTACAAATGTATTTTCATGCCAATTCACAGTTATTTTTTTTGCTAATGCTTATAAAAGTAAGCGGGAATCAATGTGCGCTTCCAGAGGTAAAAAATAACCATCTCTAAAATTTAATTCTGGTTCTAATTTTTTTAATTTCAGATTGAGATAATTTCTGAATACATAATTCTTTCATTTTAAATTGCATTTGTTTCAAGCATTGCTCTTTTCTGCTGTATCTTCTGAGTGCGCAATCACGAGCGTTCCTTTTTGTTAAAAAAATTCGCTCAGACAACGCAGTATAGTAGCCATTGTTTTAATGAATATACAGCCTGACCAAAAATCATTTTATGTGATGTTTCGCATTCAGCCACTGGCGATAACATTCTTGCTGCAGCATAAGCGGCACTTTTTTGTCCGCTTTTATCATCCTTATTAAATAAAGTCACCGGCCATCCTGCTAGATTTAATCACCAGGCTAACAAACGACCTATTAATCCAGAACCTAAAATCCAAGCTTGAATTTTCAAAGCACTTTTTCTTTTTCTAAAGCACACACTTCGTAGCTTATCTTATAAGGACAAAACTTAGGCCCACACAATGAAAAAAATGTCAGTGTTTTCCTGATTCTTTCTGTAAGGTTTCATCATGAAATGTGCAGGCTGTTTCTGGATCTAACGCTAAATTAAACTGATCGTGCTACCAAAATTCAAGTCGCGCTCGGGATAATAAATCATCGCGTTGTCGCGCGGCTGGATGTCCTTTGGCTAAATCCGCCGCATGTGCGGAAATTTTGTAAGCGATTAAACCATCCTCAACATCTTTTTTATTGGGCAACCCTAAATGTTCTTTCGGCGTTACATAAGGAAGAAGCACATACCCCTGCCAGGCAATCAACGCCCCCCCTGCCAGGCAATCAATGCCGCGACAATGCTGCTTGCTATATGATCGTAACCAGCAGCAATGTCAGTGGTTAGTAGGCCAAGCGTATAAAATGGCTCCTCTTGGCAATACATTAATTTCTTAGTCATATTTTCTTGGATCAAATGAAAGGGAATGTGTCTCGCTCCTTCATTCATCACCTGCACGTCGTTTTCCCAAGCAATGCGATTTAATTGACCTTGAATTTCTAATTCAGTAAATTGTGCTTCATCATTAGCATCTGAAATAGAACCGGGTCACAACCCATCACTTAATGAAAAACTGACATTGTAAGCACCCATAATTTCAGATATTTCTTCGAAATGCGTATAAAGAAAATTTTCTTGACGATGTAGTGTGCACCATTTCGCCATAATCGAACCACCTCGAAAAACAATTCCCGTTATACGTTTTTTCGTCAGAGGAATAAATCACCGCAAAACACCAGTGTGGATTGCAAAATAATCAACGCCTTGTTCGGCTTGAGAAATTAATACCTCGCAAAAAATATCCTAATTAAGTTCCACAATGTTTCCATTCACTTTCTCTAAGGCTTCATAAAGTGGGACTGTGCCAATAGGCACTAGGAAATGGCATAAAATCATTTCGCGGATTTTTTTAATTTTCTTTCCTGTCGATAAATTCATTACGGTATCAGCCCCCACCGCACGACCCAAATTAATTTTTCTAATTCTTTGTCGAAGAATGAGCGAACTGCCGAATTGCCAATATTTGCATTTACTTTAACTAAAATCCCACCAACCAATAATCATGGGCTCACATTCAGGATGATTGATGTTGGCAAGCAAAATAGGACGTCCTTTGGCAATTTCATCACGCATAAATTCCGGAATAATTTGTTGCGGAATTTGAGCTCCTAAGGAATTTCCATGTAAACGTATTTCGCGTTCTTAATTAGTTTCGCGCGAAGCTTTTTGTTTTTTGATTTTCACGAATTCCTACATGTTCGATTTCTGGGGTAATGATTCCTCGTTTTGCACAGGCTAATTGCATCATAGACTGGCCATTTTTTAATCTATGGTTCACGCAATCGAGGCAATCCATGCGAGACTTGGAGGGCAATATTCTTATCCGAGTAGGGACTTGAGGTGAGGTATCGTAAAGAATTAAGGCATCCCCATTCGTCAATTGAATTTCGCACATCCCTACGCGAAGATTAGGAAAAAGTTTTCCATGATAATAAATTTTTTTCGAAGCAGGATAAGAAATCATAGTTCTCCTTCAGGCATACGAAGAGAAGGAAAAGCATAGAAAACAGGTATTTCTCTTTTCTTTGAAAGCATTATCTTGTGCAGGTTCAACGGGTCCAATTAAATCGTCTCAGCTTTCGCTCCCCGAGAGATAATGAAAGAATATCGGATTAACAGCTCAAATAGCAAATGGAAGGCAAAATAAATTACTCTAATCTTGGCTAGAGGTTTTTTCTTAAGCAGGGAAGCTTATGGTGCTACTTATGCTAATAATAGTAAGCGAGCAGAAGCTCCGGAATTTCCATCCTAAACACTTCACCTTTCTTCCCTCTCTTTCCAGAGTAAATGAATACAACGAACAAGTCCTATTACAGTCTGAGGAAGAGCACCATAGGCAATTACCTGTCCTATCAAAGTAGATCCGAAAACACTAGGAAAAATAAAAATATTCCTGAAATAAAGACAAGTGAAACTCTTGTCTTTATTTAGAGTTTCACTACCTCCAAATTGAAGCTCCAGAGGATTTTTTCAGAAAACGCCGAGTAAAATTAGTTAAAATTAAATTTAAAAACCACAACCACCCACCCAGCTTCCAAAATATAAAAGTATTTTTGCCCCTATCGCCTCTCGTTCATATTGTTCTATACCACAAGCTGCTCGAGCAATAACTTGTTTTGAATCATACAAATCAGGGTATTATTCCACCCTATAGCTGGGATCTGGAAAGATGAGTTCAAGGACAGCATTCCTGTATTCACAAACTTGGATGGCCGTTGCATTTACTCAATCGGGAGCAAGAGAACGCATCACGGTGGTTCCCCATTGACGAATATTATCCTCATAATATCCCTCAATAATTGTGGATATGAACTCGTTAAAAGCGACGCTTTCGTAAGTAGGAGTAATCCCAACATCTTGATTACTCATCAGACAATCCGCAAAGCGAATGTATACTTCTTCCGCATAAGTTTTGACGGGCACGGCAATTGTGCACAAAACTAAAAATCAACCCTGACCATGACGACAAATTTGCTCTCATGCCCAACCAACCATCTGCATAACAATGCTTTCTCGCAAAGATCCGAAACCAACTTGATAATTTCTGATTGAAAAGAGGGGAAGACGCACTATAAATTTTTCTAAGATTACTATTCGCTATCTTATTATAATGTTTTTGTCAATCATACTCCATTGAAATTAATGTTTTATTGAACTCCTATTCCTCTCTCTAGAAAAATGCTACCATGTCGCTCTATGAAGTTTTTATTACAATGGAGGAAAAGGGAGCACGCTTTAGCATCGAAAGTGACCCAATCAGCTCAGGTTAAAAGATCTGGGTTGCTCCCGGTAACGCCGGGACCGCTCTAGAAAATAAAGTTTAAAATATTTCTATCAATGTTTCCAACATCAATGCATTAATTAATTTCATGCAAAAAATAAAATAGATCTCTCCCTTGTGGGTCCCGAAGTGGCCCTAGCCGATGGAATTGTCGATCAATTTCATCAAGTAAATTTAACCATCTTCGAACCAACACAAGCAGCTACACAATTAGAAACCTCCAAAAATTTTTGTAAAGCGTTTTTAAATCGTCACAATATTCCTACCACAAATTTTGTAACTTTTAAAAATCAAAATGACGCTTTAGCATATCTTTTCGTATCGTTATTAAGGCGAGCAGCCTTTCAGCTGGGAAAGGAGTCTTTATCACATAATCGTTAACAGAAGCAAAAGCACTGTTATTTCGATGATGGAGGAAAAACAATTCGGCATAGCAGGACAAGAAATCGTAATCGTAGTTGAAGAATTTTTATCCGGCGATGAACTAAGCTTTATTGGAATGGTCGATGGCGAACATATTTTACCCCTTTCTGGTTCGCAAGATCATAAACGGCTCTTAAATGGAGATCGGGGTCAGAATACGGGTGGGTATGGGGGCTTATTCACCCGTTCCACGGTTATCGGATACCTTAGAAGAAAAGGTAATGGCTAAAATTATATACTCAAGTATTACCGGCCTAAAAGAAGAAGGAATTACTTATGTGGGATTCTTATATGCAGGATTGATGATCACGCCAGATGATAATGATCCAAAAGTATTAGAATTTAACGTACGCTTAGGCGATCCCGAAACCCAACCCCTTATGATGCGGTTACGTTCCGATTTAATTAAATTAATTTTAGCCGCTCTGTCTGGTAAGTTAAATCAAGCAAATAGTATTTGGGATCCGGGGCCGCCTTGATCATAGTCATGACTGCTCGTAGTTACTCTATGAATTATGAAAAGGAGCATATTATCGAAGTATTAGACCGTCCACTAATTTCCAATGTTAAAATTTTTCACGCGGGCACGCGAAAAAACCACAACAGCATCGTCACTGACGGCGGACGTGTTCTTTCTGTCACCGCCTTAGGCATCGGTTTATGCGATGCGCAACAAAAAGCTTATCGTGTGGTTGATCAAATTAGCTGGCCATGTCATTATCGGAACGATATTGGTTACCGTCCTATTACCTGATTTTCATCTAAAGAATTAAAGTTATTGCCAAATCGTAATTTGATCGAAATGGTCACAGGAAGCCAATCGAATTAATTTATTATCTCGATAGGCTGCTTGAAAGGTTTGTCGTTGTATTTTACCATTCATAGTTTTAGGTAAAGTTTTAGAACAAATAAACAATTTCATAAATTTTAATACCAAAATTTTTGCTGATACATTCACGGATATTTTCAAATAGAGGTCGCCATTCATTTTCGTTCTTAACTCCTTTTACTTCAGAAACCACCTTTTACTTCAGAAACCACAATTAATTGCTCTTGGCTCTCCCATTCAAAAGAAAAAGCGGCAACGCTAGATAATCGGACACTTGGATCACTTTCGCTGACTGCTCATTCAATATCATCGGGTGAATAACTTTCGCTTCGAATAATGATTAAATCTTTTAAGCGACCATAAAAAAATAATTCCCCATCAACGACGAAACCTAAATCCCCAGTACGAATATAAAGCCCCTGTCCTTCTTTGATGTAGGCGTTAAAAACGCCATTGGTCAAAATTTTATTTTCCCAATAACCCAGGGCCACGCTTGGTCCGCGTAATCATATTTCTCCAACCTCACCTGCTATCAAAAAATGTGTAGATTTAGGGTCAACAATTATTAATTCGCAATCTTCGAAATATCTTCCCACACTTAAAAACGACCGATAAATTACGGGAATCCAATTAACCACACTGCCAGTAGCATATAAAATAGACTCCGCCAATCCATAGCACGGATAAAACTTATTATGGCTAAACCTACAACCTGAAAATTTCTTTGAAAATTCACGACGTTTTTAGGTAGTTCATTTCTGAGCTGGAAAAAGCTACTTGCCAATAAGTTAAGTTGAGTGTCTGTAGTTGTTTTTCCGTAACACGTTGCATACATAATTCATACATAAAATTTGGTCCGCTACTAATTTGTATCGGACATCTTGGAGATAAGCTCAAACCAAATTAGGGGGTGTCGCAAAAAATCCATTGACGATAAGAGCACACTGGGAATACCATCAAACAAAGGCAAAAATACCCCTACCACAACTCCCATGTAATGAGTTAAGGGCAACCAGCTAACAGCAAACTGAAAAAACCAGGCACCTCCAATTTAAAAATATTCTGTACATTATGATATTTTCATGGGTAATCATAACTCCTTTGGGGTCACTGGTTGAGCCAGAGGTATATTTCAATAGAGCGATTTCAGAGGCGGTGGGGAGAAAATTTATTTCTTTTCCTTTTTAATTTATTTCTTTTCCTTTTTTAAGTCCAATCGATCTATCGTTATTTTTTTTGAAATTGAATATTTTCTTTAGCTAAAAAAATGAATAATATTTTTCAGTCGTCAATACAATCGACGGACTTGCATTTGTAATAATGCTCTGCAAGTGTGGCACAGAAACATCAATACGGCCAGGTATTTGATTCTGAGGATAGGCTGGTACCGCAATAATACCGGCATACAAACAGGAAAATAAAGCAATAATAAAATTGATATCGGTGTCATAAATTAATAAAGCCCTATCATCGCCACGGTTGACTGTTTTTAACAATAATTCAGCTAATCTATTGCGCTTTCTTGTTTAATCCGGCATAAGTAATTTCCTGCTTTATGCAGCCTTGGCTATTAACCAAACGATAAGCAATGGAGTTTAATTTTTCTAACGCTTGGCGGTGTAAACAAAAAAGCATAATTAAAATATGTCATCAGGTTTTTTCATTAATCTTTTTCTGGATATAATCAATTAACTCGCTAACCGTTTCTATTTTAAGAATATCGTTTCCCATTATATTTAGATCGTATTCCATATTAATCGCACTGATTAAATTCACTATATCTAAGGAATTGAACCCTAAATTGGCCTGAAATTTTGAGGTATCATAAATATTTTCTATGGGTATCTGAATCTGTACGGAAATAATTTCTTTAATTCGATTTTCATAAACTACCTGTATACGTTTCTGAAAATAAGGAGCCCAATATTTATCCCATCGTTGTATAAGATCACGATCATCAATTTCCCACGGATGGAATCCAGATTTTCTGTAAGCTTCATATAAACTGTAGGGAGCAAAAATACCTAAAGCCCCCAAAAAAAACTCTTCGCACAATTTATTTTTATCGATAGTAATTGGTTTACCTCCTATAAGCTGATCAATTGCCATAAAATATAAAACGCTTTTAAATAAATCTTCTAAAACCATTTCGTTAAACGTCTTCCATTCGTTTTTATGCGCAGAGTTCTCAGTAGGCATATGGCCATACATATCGGTATAACGATCAAAACAAACACCTTTATGTTCCAATTCTTCCGCGGTGTGATAGCCAAATAAATAGGCCATCATAGGGTCAATCTCTTGATATTTTTTCTAAAATTAAGAATAAACCGTCGAAGCACATAAGCAGAAAGATTTTCCAATAAACAACCTACCCAAAAAGCCACTCGGAAATCGCGATCGGGGTGATCGGGGTCTAAAAGTTTAAAAAATTCATCGTGCTGTTTTTGAATAATTATAGGGATTCGCGCATACCCCAAGATTTCAACCCTTCATTAAGTTTATGGTGCAGACTACGATGATTGCCTTCCTGTTTAATAAACTATTTTGCATTAAAGCAAAACGAGGGGGGTTAATTAGCGGTAAGGCTTGTCGCATCACTCGCATAGCATACGCTTCTGTAACATGCAGTATTCACCGAAAATAAATTCAGGAAATGAGATTTTAGTGGATCATCAGCAAGCTAAATTTGACTGAATTTCGAAGGACAATCGAAGTTAATTTATCGACATTGGAGCTTGATCTCAGGTGGTGAGAAGAGGGGTTGAGACATTAATCATTTCTACTAGTGCTACCTCCTGGCTACTCTTTAAAAAAAATAAATTATCATTAAATTAGAGCCCAGTCAATTATTAAGCTCAGAGCGCTCATAGGGCATAGGGGACTGCCCTCGGATTCAATCCTAAGTAAGTGCTTTAGTAATTCAAGCTCCTAATTACACTAAGCTGCTCAAGTACATTACAGGTATAATAAACTAATCGGATTGATTTTATGAAGTTTTTTCGTTGATGAGCAGAGAAATCCTCAATAATTTTCTAACCGGTGAAACGGCAATCGACGGTTTATTGACCAATGGTATCGAAGAGTAATCGAAAGTATTTGATTCTCAGATGGCCATTAATCCTTTGGTCGATGCTTGTGCCCCGTTTCTAACTATTGCCACCCAACTGAGGGTCAAAAATCACGGACCTAATTTCAATAAACTGCATTTCCAATTATCTGATGACATAAGAGTTTTTGAGGCTAAAACTGATTCTCAAGCTTACCATTCTCATATCGTTTTAGCTGCGCGCTATTTCATCTGTGTATTGATCGATGAAATTATTCTTCAAACAAGCTGGGGGAAAGACAGAGGATGGAGGATGGCGGCAAATAGGCTTGTTAAAGACTTTCCAAGGGGAAATGTGGGACGGAGAACGCTTCTTTGTCATTCTTAAACGAAGCGCTGAAGAGCTAGCTCTTCATTTGGATCTCCTCGAATTAGGTTATCTTTGCTTAAGCTTAGGATACCAAGGAAAATATGATGAAAAACCTGATGGGTGTGGGGATTTTTCAAGATCTTTTTTCCAAGTTACTCCTTGATCAAAACCCAAATAAAAAACGTATTTGGCGTTTACCTCCCCTATGGGCTACCGTAAGTGGTACTCTTGTGGTTGTTTTAATTGGGATTTATCTTTCCTACCTACCATATTTATCTCAATAAAGCAGTAGCGCCTCTTATTCAAAGATTAGAAAGTGTATCGGCGACTCAGACTAGCCAAAAAATCTCATGAAATTTCTTTTACTTCGAAATAAAACGAAATGGATATTATTTATTTAGTCTTAAAAACTCAGTAAAAACTACCCTTCTGTCTCGTTCTGAATTTGAATTAATTTCTCCCTATCAACAATTTTTAAAAACTATTAAAAATACTCAAGCTATTGATTGGTGGATTCAGCAGGACGCTGTCTTTATTGATCTTCCTGGAAAATATTGTTCTACAAAAACTCTCAACGAAGAAACCAAAGGTCTTTGGAAAAGGTCTTTGGAAAATGCTTCTTGAATCATTCAAAGGCAAACGCCGACCGAATGCAATCCTCTTGACAGTAGATTATTTAACTCTTTTTCAAGATCAAGAAACCATTTCTGAAGAAGCTCAAGGGGTAGTATCACAATTACAAACCCTATTCGCTCTAGGACCTATCCCTATTTCCCTGTTTTCCTCGTGATTACTGAATGCCATCGTTTGAGCGGTTTTTTAGATTTTTTTTGGATCTGGGACCAGTAAGAACGTCAACAATCCTTGGGGTTTAACTTATTTAAATAATTCAGAAAAATTACCTTTTCCAGAATTATTGAAAGAGCGCTTTCCCACTTTTATTAAAGGCCTTTCCCCACGTTTATTCTGACGTCTTCATTATAAACAAAATCTCACCCGTCGGGTTCAAATTAAAGATCTGCCTCTGCAATTCGGAAAATTAACTGAGAAATTAGAATATTAGATCGATAACTTGCCCATTGATAAAATGCTTTTAGCAGGTATCTATTTCACTAGTAATCAACAAAGTGGCACATCCGTAAATATATTAACTCAAGCTATTGCTGAATCTTTTGTGCTTTCTGATGTTTCTTATCAGCTAACATGTTACCGTTCACAACCTTACTTCGTTCAAGGGATGTTCGATAAAGTGATCCACTAATCAACGCATTTCTTGCCACCGCCTATCCAACCTCGTTGGCAACAACTCTCCATTTACCAATCGGCAATTTTAGTAATTTTAAGCACCTTTCTGTTTTGGAATCACAGCTACCATCAGAATCTGAAAATTATCAATGCGGTTAAAACCTCATTACCCACTCTCCACTCTCACGAACGATAATTCGCTTTCTTACCTTGAGCAGCTGCAAGAAACCTTGATGGCTCTTAGTGACAAGAAAATTTCTAAGATTGGATTTAACCAAGCCGCTAAATTACAGAATCACATGCAAAATCCGTATTCACAATTAATTTACAATGATTTTGTTCTTTATTTGGATGGAATTTTAACTACAGAGATTCATGAAATGATCAATTATAACGAATTTGCTCTATACCAAGCTTTGCAAACCTATCTCATGTTGACAGAGTCATTGCATCGTAACGGTGAAGTTATCTGAAATTGGTTCAGTCAACATTGGAAAAAACAATACCCCAACCAAACCCAAAAACAGCAACAATTATATCAGCATTCAAATAATCTCTTACAATTGCCTTCCTTCGTATGGCCAATTGATGAAAATACAATTAAAAAAGCTCGAACAGCTTTACAGAAAAGCCCATTACCCGAAATTGTATTTGCCATAGTGGACAGCCAATATGAACAAAATTAAATCCCGCTCTCCTTTCAGGAAAGGACCTGTCGAATACAAACATTCCGATATTTTATCAAGCGGAT
This sequence comes from Candidatus Coxiella mudrowiae, assembly GCA_001077715.1. Classification (GTDB taxonomy): domain Bacteria; phylum Pseudomonadota; class Gammaproteobacteria; order Coxiellales; family Coxiellaceae; genus Coxiella; species Coxiella mudrowiae. The sequence goes on from CP011126.1 coordinate 1,400,043, forward strand.
TATTTTAAATGAATTTATTATAATCAAATTCCTAAATTAGCAAAACTCGTTAGCCACGGTGACTGGATTTATAGGTTCGACGGAAAGTAACCTTACTTCAAAACAATTAAATACGTTAAATAAACCAAGCCAGAAAAATTTATCTAAATAATTATCTCACAGCATGGCAACAGGCAATTAATCAAATCAAATTGACTCCTCCCCTCCCACCTGCTTAAAAGAGACTATTAAGGATCTTCAAATGTTGGATGACATCCAATCGTTTTTTTGGCAAACGATAGAAAAGACAGTAAATGATCCTGCTATTCAGAATTATTTAAATAACACTAAAGAATTCGATTTAATGCGCTTTATTACCGCTGGGGACAATCAACTCCTTGTGCAATCGAATCTAAAAGCGCTCAATTCAATATGTGGAAAAAATCACTACCTCAATTGATCCCATCCAAGCTGCTTATAAAAACACAGTGCAACGAATGTAAAATGATCGAAAGGATGATCCTTTAACATATGCACAAGCGATAGGAACGAAAATACCAGCACCTATTAATCAGTGGGTTCCTATTCTTTCTCAAAAGATATGGAAATCTATGCTTGAGAATTCTCATCAATACTTAAATTCAATTTGGACCTCTCTCTAGTGGTGCCTGATTATAAGCACTCTATTTTTATTCCATATTTTCGAAGATTCCATAACCTACGTCTTGATTAAGAATTTTAATCATTTCTTTAGACCTGATGACGTTGTAGAAACGTTTTTTTTAATGATTATTTGGTACCTTTTGTGGATAACCTCACACCCTTTATTTGGACCTAGAAGAAATTAGACTGTGAAACGACCGGAATCCCTAAAACAAGTCTCGACATGATAACTCGAGCTTCGATGATCTAAAAAATGTTTTATACCAATAACTCAGATGAACCAATACTCAATTTTACATTAACTCCCACGAGTTTCTCTCCGAACGTAAGCCGTTTCACTTTTAAATATCGGTGGTCAGATAATTAATTTCGAGCCGGGTATTAACCCTGTGACACAAGTCAGTTGGCCAGGTTTTGAAGGTGACTTCGTCACCTTCAGTTTCGATACCTTAACTCCGCACAAACCGACTACCGCGTTAACAGGTCCTTGGTCATGGTTGCATTTGATCTAACAATCTCAAATAAAAACAATCAGCAATCCTAAAACTTTCCAACTGGCTATAAGATTGGAAAGCAACATAGCTCATTATCAGCTCACCGCTGATAACTCGATTAACTCCTACTCACCCACACTTCTATCCGCGTTTCGCTGCGTAGATAATCTATAAGGTTCAATTACTACTTTAAATATTTGAATAATTTATGAAAATTTTCTTTAGTAATTGTCTATGAATCGATCAATTTCGTTGGTTTTTATACTTCTTCGATACTATAGTTCTAAATATGAATACGACCTTTCTAACTAAGTGGAAGAAGGAATTGAACCATGAAATCACTACTTATACCCACTTTCACCATAGCTTTTCTATTGGGTAATATGGCGCTCTCTGATAACTACGACGATAACTTTGACATCGCTTCAAGCTATTCCATGGACTTTGATGGTGAGAAAACAGCTGGAGAGGATTTTCTTGATAGTCAGAATGCTATTTTTTTTTAGACAACAGCCCTTACAGTCTCATTGCTGAAGCCGAAAACGTGGTAGAAAGCTACGATAAGCCTACCCAAGCAAATTCGCCCTCCGGGAGAGTGGGTTTTTATCTTTAGTACCCGTATCCTCCGATGAGCCACTTAATGATTCGGACAGTTACCTGGTTGCAAGCAGTACAGTAAGTCTAATGGGGAAGGTATCAATTACTGTCCGAGCTTAAGCAGACCTTGTCAAACCCTAACGGGTAACTTTCAAATTTCACGCAAAGGGGACACCAGTTAGTGTGTCCAGTCGTTTCCCTCTCACACAAGGGGGAGAGCACCTATGCCCTATTGCATGTTTTTCAAGGAGGCGATACTATCATCCATGGTTCCCCGTATATCTCAAATCGTAACACCAGTCATCGCTGTATTCGGGTTTATCCCAGTACCGCAGCTTGGCTTTCCAAATATTTCATGCGTCTGGGAACTAAAGTAATTGTATTGCCTTAACTAGGAGCTAGTCGGTTAGTACATCGGACCACAGACAAACACCCCTTCTCTTTAATAACTCCAAAAAAGTCCGATGTGCTACTTTTTCTTCCTTATTCGCCGCTATAACCGGCAAAGGCTTACGGTCGATATCTAATCGTCGAATTTGAGGCGATTGCATAACTAGGGCAGGATCTTGCTGTTCAAATAATTTAGTTTGACCACCGGTCATCAACAAATAGACCTGGGCTAGAAGTTCAGCATCCAATAACGCCCCATGATATTCACGGTTAGAGTTATCAACATGGTATCGTCGACATAGAGCATCTAAATTATTATGCTGTCCAGGATGTTTTTGTCGAGCAATTACTAAGGTATCCAAAATTTTACAATAATCAGGGATTATTTTGAAAGGCTTTCCGGTCAACTTCAATTCATGATTTAAAAAACCCACATCGAATGAAGCATTGTGAATGATTAATTCAGCTCCTTTGAGAAAAGCAATAAGTTCATCAACAATATCGTTAAATGAAGGCTTATCGGCCAAAAAGCTTTCCGTAATGCCATGGATATCAACAGCGTCGCGTTCGATAGAACGACCCGGATTAATATAGAAATGTAGATATCGGCCTGTTAAACGCCTATCAACCATTTCTAAACAACCAATTTCAATAATGCGGTGCCCCTCTTCTGGAACAAGACCGGTCGTTTCTGTATCTAAGATAATTTGCCGCATAAAAATCCTAGTTCATTTAAAACAACAATTCATCAATACCACGATTGGCTAGACGATCGGCAATCTCATTTTCGGAATGGCCACTATGCCCCTTCACCCATTGCCAACATACCGTATGCCGTTCAATTTCTTTTTCTAGGGCTTCCCACAATGCTTTATTTTTAACTGGTTTTTTCCCGCTGGTTTTCCATTCCCTCTTCTTCCATACAGGGAGCCACTCCGTTACTCCGCGACGCAAATATTGAGAATCCGTCGTGGCAATAACATAACAAGAGAGTTTTAGCGCCTTGAGCCCTTCAATAGCGGCGGTCAGCTCCATTTGATTGTTGGTGGTATTAGGAACACCACCATAAAGTTGTCGCTCATGACCGTTATAACGCAATAAAACTCCCCATCCCCCAGGGCCTGGATTACCGCGACAGGCACCATCACAATAAAGGTATACAATATTTTTTTCTTTTTTCATAATTTCAAGGATGGGGTTGGTTTAATAACACTCTGTACAATCACCGATTCTTTTTTCCACAAAATTCTACGATGAACTGGTGCGTAGATCTCTTTTTTAGCAGCTAATAGATAAATACCACCTGCGGTAGGGAAACAAACCTTTCCAATTATTTCTTTAATTAAGTGAAGCCGTCGATTCGACCTATTTTCAGGCAGAAAACCATAATAAAAAGTTTTGCTAAAAGAAATGGAATATTTAAAATTAATTAACCAGCGCTTTACTTGTTCGCAAGCCCAAAATTTTCCATTCCAGGGAACTCCACGTTTAATAAAAAATAATTTCTCAAGCCCCCACAAGCTCCATGGATTAAAGCCAAAAATAAATAATCTACCTCCAGGTTTCAACACTCGGAAAATTTCTTGAATTAATTTAACAGGATAATTAATAAATTCTAATACATGCACCAACACAAACACATCGATGCTGTCTGACAATAAAGGCAATTCCTGCCAATCCATTTGTATGGATAATAAATTATCAGTCGGCTCTGAAGTTAATTGAATATGATAGAGGATAGGGCTCCCTGCCGAATGTGCCAGAGTCGTTTCTCCGCCAATCTGAATTAAATATTTTCCGCGAATCGTTTTCAAGAATCGTGTCGCTTCTTCATTTTCCCAGGATAATATCAAGGACCCCGGAGGATGTTGATACCAATCCCGCATGATCTCTAGCGACGACCCGTCCATATTCGCAAATTCCGAATTCATATTTTATACTGTCAAAGTACTTAATTTTTCTTATAAGAAAAGTAATCTTTGTCTAATGTCTCACACAATTCTTGCTATTCCCACTCTTAATGATAACTACATCTGGACCATAGTGCATCTAAAGAAACAAACGGTTATAGTAATCGATCCAAGGGAATGAAAACCCGTTCTGGAAATACTCGAACAACAAGGTTTAATGCTTAACCGCTATATTACTAACTCACCATCATTGGAACCATAGGAACGGGTATTTCCGGACTTTTAGAGAAACATATCCCGTCTGTTTATGGACGCCCGCTAAGGACACTATTCCGCTCCGTGTTCGCCCTGTTAAGGATGATGATCAGATTACTTTATCTTCAATTAATTTACCTTTACCATTTTAGCCATTCCAGGCCATACCTTAGGCCACATTGCTTATTATGGCCATCAGTGGGCTTTCAGGTAATACATTTTTTGCTGGCGGCGGCTGCGGGGCCGACTTTTTGAAGGTTCGCCGGATCAACTCTATCATTCGTTACTTAAATTAGCAGCCCTTCCTTCTGATACTCGACTTTATTGTGGTCATGAATATACCTAAGAAAAACCTCACTGTTTTTGCGGCTTTACGCTGATGGAAAGATGAGTTTTGATAAGGAATGAGTAAAAAAAATTTACTATTTTCTAAAAATTTTCAATTAGTTATCAACTATTAGTCAAAATTTTAATCAATATTTCTTGATTGTGGAGGTATTTATCAGTAATATCGCCGAATGCGAAAATGGATCTCCAAAATTACCATTGCGCTATTTGCTTTAAGTCTTATCGGCGTTACTACTATCGCAATGCCAGCCTCCTCGGGTCAGCGGTGGAAGATTAGCGATATTTTTTTTCATTCGAACAACTTATGGAGGGCAATCAGTCCCTATTTTGCCATTTATGGAAAATACGTTAACAATTATTATGTCCAAAACCAAATCCGTTGGTTTCGAGGTCGACAATCCTACCTTTATGAGTTAACGCAAAATGCGCGACCTTACATTTACTACGTACTTCAACAAACAAAAAAGCGTGGAATGCCGGCGGAAATTGCACTTTTGCCAATGATTGAGAGTAATTATAATCCCTTTTTGTATTCTAAGTGCGGAGCCACAGGACTTTGGCAATTAATGCCGGAAACTGCTACGGGTTTTGGCTTACTTATTAACTGGTGGTACGACGAACGACGGGATGTCGTAGCGTCGACGAATGTGGCTCTAAATTACCTTCAATATCTTCACGATTATTTTCATAGTTGGCTTTTAGCTGTAGCGGCCTATGATGCAGGAGAAGGAACTGTGGCAGCAGCCATTCGATATAATCGTCGCCGTGGCCAGCCCACTGATTTTTGGTCTTTACCGTTGCCCTATGAAACTCGCGAATATGTACCAAAATTGTTGGCGTTGGCCGATGTGATTAAAAATCACAACTTCTATGGTTTGCACCTCCAACCGGTGGAAAACCACCCTTACTTCACGACGGTGGTTTTAAAAACACCAATGAATTTTAAACAATTATTAAAACTCTCCGGTTCTTCTCTGAAATCGTTAAGGCTATTAAATCCGGGCTTTTGCCGATCCACTACAATTCCAAACCACACCTATAATCTTCTAATTCCTACTAATAAAGTCAATGAGTTACAAGAAAATCTCACCGTGCTGGGGGAACAACATTTGATGAGCTTATTATTGCATCATCGCGTGCATGCTGGGGATTCATTGAGCATTTTAGCAAATCGTTATCACACAAGCGTCACGGAAATCCGTGAAATGAATAAATTAAAAGGGGATATGATTCGAATTGGCGAAAATTTATTAATTCCTGAAGCTCAAGCTACTCCCTATACCTCTAACAATTATCATATCTCCGAAGATAATATCTCGCGTCCTCAGCGTGTGGTGGATAACGTAAAATCCCATGAAACCATTATTCATATTGCTCACCGTTACCATGTCACTCCTCAGAAAATTTATTTTTGGAATAGGATAACGAAACCTAAAGAATTAGTGGTAAGACAAAAATTAATCATTTGGGAGCCTAGCGCTTACAAAATCCGATATCATATTGTCAAATGGGGAGAATCGCTTTCTACTATCGCCCACCATTATAAAACCACTGTAGCCAAACTGCGCCACAGCAACCATATAGTCGGAAATACAATTCGTATTGGACAACGCTTGGTGGTATAAGAAAAATTATTGACAGGGCTGTTCTTATACGAAAAGTTTTTGCGTTAGAGGAAGAATTCTATGACCTCTCGAATTTTGGATGGGCGTGCTTGTGCAGAAAAGGTCAAAACCCATGTTAAAGAAGCTATCTTGGCAAGACAAAAGAAGGGCCTCTCCACCCCTGGTTTGTCTGTTATTTTAGTCGGAGAAGATCCTGCGTCCGCTGCTTATGTTCATCAAAAAGAATTAGCTTGTCAGGCAGTTGGTATCCGCTCAATCATTCATCAAATGGCTAACACTACGTTAGAAGCTGAACTCGCAGCAAAAATTGATCAATGCAATTCCGATTCAAACACCCACGGTATTCTTCTCCAGTTTCCTTTACCTACGCATATTAATTCTTTCCATTTGCTCGAACGCATCCACCCAGATAAAGATGTCGATGGTTTTCATCCTTATAATCTCGGCCGTCTGGTGCAGCGTCACCCTATGTTACGTCCTTGTACTCCTGCTGGAATTATGACACTGTTAAAAGAAACTAACGAGGATCTTACAAGAAAGCACGCTGTTGTGGTCGGTGCTTCAAATATTGTAGGCCGTCCTATGGCTCTAGAACTATTATTAGCCAAATGCACCGTAACCGTATGTCATCGTTTTACTAAAGATTTAGCAAAACACGTCAAGGCGGCAGACCTATTAATTGTCGCCATTGGAAAACCTGGGATTATACAAAGTGAATGGATTAAACCCGGTGCTATTGTCGTGGATGTTGGTTTTAGTCGATTAAGCCAAAATAAAATTGTTGGTGACGTCGATTTTGAAACCTCTCAAGAAAAAGCCGCTTGGATAACTCCCGTTCCAGGAGGCGTGGGGCCAATGACTGTTGCCACCCTTCTCGAAAATACCCTTCAAGCCGCGAGGAATATGGATTAATTCTAGAAGGCAATAAAACTTCTTAACAGAAATTAGAAACAACTACCTGATAAAATTAACAGTCTATATCCTCTGTTAGATATTGAACAGGTAATTAGCAATTATACGGTAATACCATTAATTGCTACCCACGTTGTGGGCTATTAACCCGTAGCGGTAAGTCCTTCAGAAGTAGTACTTACACCGCCAGTTTTCCTTTTATACAAAGAATAGGAATAGTGAAACATCAACGAAGATATTATTCATGAAATAATGTCTTCAGCCGATTGCTGGAACGCTACCGTTCAATCTTTCTTTAACAGTTCGCGAAACAAAAGCAGGTACGCCTGGAAGAACGGTTATTCTAACCCAGAGTGGGGGTTATCCACCTTCTAAGTAAACAGCATTGCAATCGTTTACTTTAAGACCTGTTAACAGCTTAGCTGAAAAATGAGATCCTATACGAGTATGGGTATAGTATGGAAGACAAGCATCGGATAAAAATCCAGGCTGAACAACAATCCAGGCTGAACAACACGAATATTATCGTATTGAAACTGACATCGAACACCAAATATCCAGTTATAGGTTATGAAGGTGTAACCCAATTCTCCTACTAGACCAAATTGTATCAGTGAAACGGAAGTTGGGTGGACAAGAGAATCATCTCTAGCATCAGCTACTGAAGATGCTTTATCCCAAGTATAAGAATATACTAAGTATAAGAATTATACCCAACTCCCAAACCGACATGAAAACCATTCATATCACAAACAGAAACATTAGGCCGACCTGAAAAAGCAGCAGTGGCCAAGCAACATAGTGCAGAAAAACTTATGGGAAGTTTTGTAGTTGTTTCTATTTTGAATTCTCCGTTTTCAACTAAAGTTAAAAACCAAATCAAAATAAGTTTATAGTTAAGAGTATTCTTAGCTTTTTGAAAAGCTAAGGGGGAGATAAAGATATATACATATTTTAAAAATGTCAACACTTAGTTTTAATAAAAACATTAAATAATAGGTTTTTTTTCAATAGGTTTTTTCGTTCAAAATTAATTTATTCTTGCTTAAAAAATAATCAATTAGTGTTCAATTTAAATACTATTTATGAATCTAATAATAATTCGTTTACCACTTTCACAAATTCAGCCGGATTTTTAAGTTGCTCTCCTTCTGCCAAAAGTGCTTGATTGAGCAATAACTCGACCCAACGATTTAAGCGCTCTTTGTTTGACTCACTTTTCACACGTAAAATTAAAGGGTGAGTAGGATTAATTTCTAAAATAGGTTTTGTTTGAATAAACTCTTGACCTGTTTGCAATAATAAACGTTGCAAATGACCACTCATTTCATTTTCATCAAAAACCACACAGCTAGGTGAATCAGTTAATCGATTCGTGAAACGAACTTCTTTTACTTTTTCACCTAGAGTTTCTTTTAATTGTTTGAGTATGTCGTCTAATTCTTTTTCCGCTTTTTGGACTTCTTCTTTTTCTTCTTTTTCTAATTCACCTAAATCCAAAGCCCCTTTAGCTACTGATTGTAAGGATTTTCCTTCAAATTCTGCTAGATGTGCAACAAGCCATTCATCCACGCGATCATGCATCAACAAAACTTCTATTCCTTTTTTTTGAAAGACTTCAAGTAAGGGACTATTTTTTGCAGCTAAATAGGTATCTGCAATAATATAATAGATCTTATCTTGCTCCGGTTTCAGTCGATTAATGTAATCTTTCAGCGAAACATTTTCTTCTTCATTATTATTATGAGTCGAAGCAAAACGTAACAAATTAACAATCCGATCACGATTAGCAAAATCTTCTGCTGGACCTTCTTTTAAGAGCTGACCGAATGCTCTCCAAAATTTCGCATATTTCTGTTTATCGTTAGTGAGTTCTTCTAAAAGACTTAATACACGTTTGACGCAACCCGCTTTAATTTTGTTAATGATCTCGTTAGATTGTAATAATTCTCGCGAAATATTTAGAGGTAAATCGTTTGAATCCACAATTCCTTTAACGAAGCGAAGATACATTGGCATGAAATGTTCAGCGTCATCCATTATAAAAACGTGTTTGACATATAATTTGAGTCCGTGCTGACCTTCACGATTCCAAAGGTCAAATGGTGCTCGCGCTGGGATATATAGTAAAGTTGTATATTCTAATTTACCTTCAACTCGATTATAAGCCCAAGCTAATGGATCTTCAAAATCATAAGCAATATGTTTGTAAAGCTCTTTATATTCTTCTTCTTTAATTTTATCTTTAGATAATGTCCATAAGGCATTTGCACGATTAACAACTTCTTCTTCAGGTTCTTTCTTATTTTTAGCCTCATCCTCATTAATGGTTATTTTTTTCATTACAATAGGACGTAAAATATGATCAGAATATTTAGTAATAATTGAACGTAAACGCATGGGGTCTAAAAACTCTTCTTTCTCTTTTTTAAGGTGCAAAATAACTTCAGTCCCACGCGAAGATTTATTAATGTTTTTAATGGTATATTCACCTTCCCCATTTGATTTCCATTCAACACTCTGGTTTGCTTTCATACCTGCTCGCCGTGTACGCACTATGACGCGATCAGCCACAATAAAAGCCGAATAAAAACCTACGCCAAATTGACCAATTAATTGAGACTCCTCGGCGTTTTTTTCTGTTAATAATTCACGAAATGCACGTGTTCCCGATTTAGCAATAGTGCCTAAATTTTCAATCACTTCCTCTCGATTCATACCGATGCCATTATCACGAATGATAATGGTGCGACTGTCTTTATCAATATCAACCCAAATTTTTAATTCGGCATCGCCTTCATATAAAGTTGCATCCGAAAGGGCTTGGTAATCTAACTTATTCTCTGCATCGGAGCTGTTGGAAATCAATTCTCGTAAAAAGATTTCGTCGTTGCTGTAAAGAGAATGCGCTACCAGGTGCAATAACTGCTTAACCTCAGCTTCAAACGACAAAATTTCCGTTTTGGGTTGAAAAGACATTACGTGACTCCTAGAAAGGTTTTACTCAAAGCTTAACATAAGGGCAAGACGACGAATTTCAAGCCAAAAAAAGGGGGCAAAAGCCCCCCTTTTCCGATACTGTTTTGATTACATTAAGAATTTGTAACCAATACCAACGGTAAAGAGGTCCGCAACAGGTGCCACGAAGCGACTGGAGGAAGCACTTCGGTAACCTGGTACGAACGTATATTGAGCGTTCACAGACCAATTTGGCGTGAAGTAGTATTGAACGCCGACAGAAAACAATGGATTCCAGTAGTTTGAACGAGGACTGATAAAGTTAATCAGGTCTGAGGTTACTGAAGCAGCACTGGATTGATTGTAGGTATAAGCAACACCTAACTTACCAAATACATAAGTATTTTCGTAAATAGGTGCCATAGCCTTCAATGCTGCATAAGGAATTCCACCTTTAATTGTAAAGGTCGTTGGATTAATAGTAAATTTTGCTTTAGGCAAATAGAACCAACCACCTTCAACAGCAAAATATTGGTTAAATTGATAACCTAAATCACCACCAAAAGTAAAGCCACCATTTCCTCGGGAAGAGCTTGAAAGAACACCCAAATTGTTGAGTGTACCGGGTAGAGTCGTTACATCACTTTTCCAGGGACGATAGACATAACCCACATTACCTTCAACATAAACACCTGCATAGCTTGGAGCAGGTATATAATCAGGACCGCCAGCTACTGCAGCGGAAGTAACACCGACGCTAGCAATACCAGCAGTAGCGAATGTTATTATTTTTTTTACCGACATTAAATTTCCCCTATTGATAAATTAATGTTGCTGCAAAGAGCGAACCTATTCTAATAGCAACTTCTCTCTTAATGCAACCTTTTTAATTTTTTTAAAGAAAATTTGTTTTCAAGCTTTTTATTTAAAAATAATTTAAGAATAAATAATTTAAGAATTAAGAAATTAAGTTTATTTTATAATAGTTAGTTATTAATAAGTTACAATAAAACTCTAAAAAGTGGCTAAACCGATGAGTTCATCTTTAACATTGCTTCACGAAAAAATCGAGAACGTCGACTGAAATAATAAAATTTTTCTGAATAAAGGGGCGCGCCTTTGAAACTTGTTTTAAGGATTCAATTTAGTTTTTTAGTGAAAAAACCTTTGTCTGTCGTTAATTTAAATCGAAATAAGTTCGATAATAGTTAAAAAAGCAAGAGGTTACTATCAGACTTCTACATAGGTTTCGGCATTCCTCAACCAGCGCTGTAATAATCGAGTAGCCTGAAGCGGATATTGCTCGAGCATTCGGGTAGCAACTGATTGTGCTCGAGATAATAAACATTGGTCCCGAATTAAATCTGTAATACGAAACGCTAGCATCCCAGCCTGCCGCGTTCCCAATAATTCTCCGGGTCCTCGCAATTCAAGGTCCTTTTGGGCTACTACAAACCCGTCTTGTGAATTACGTAGTAAAATCAAGCGATCGCGCGCGTATTGTGATAGCGGTTTTTGATACAGTAAAACGCAATAACTTTTATCTTTCCCGCGTCCTACCCGACCTCGCAATTGATGAATTTGGGCAAGACCCAACCGCTCTGCATTTTCTATTATTATTAAACTCGCGTTAGGCACATCCACGCCGACTTCAACTACTGTTGTTGCAACTAATAAATCAATGCCGCCTGCTTTAAAGTCCATCATAACCGCGTCTTTTTCATTCCTACTTAATCGTCCATGAATCAGCCCCACGGTCAAATGATTTAGTAATTGTCGCAATTTTTGATACGTGGCTTCTGCGGCTTCGCATTGTACCATTTCAGAATCTTCAATTAATGTACAAACCCAATAGGCTTGCTTGCCCTGTTCGCAATTTTGTTTAATTCGAGCAATCACCTCATTGCGTCGCGCATTAGACATTAAAACAGTAGTAATAGGCTTTCTTCCGGAAGGCAATTCATAAATCGTAGAGACATCAAAATTCGCATAGGCCGTTAACGCTAAGGTTCGCGGGATGGGCGTAGCTGTCATGATTAATTGATGCGGATAGATAGAATTATTATTCCCTTTCTCTTTCAAAGCTAATCGTTGATGAACCCCAAAGCGATGTTGCTCATCGATAACAATCAAACCCAATTTAAGAAAGGCCACATCTTCTTGAAAAAGCGCGTGGGTTCCCACAATCACTTGATCCTCGCCCTGACGTATTTTCTGTAATGTCTGTTCTCGCGCTGAATTATTTAAACTCCCAGTCAGCCACCCTACTTGAATTCCCAAAGGGTTTAACCATTTTTGAAAGGCACGATGATGTTGCTCGGCTAATATTTCTGTCGGCACCATTACAGCACATTGATAGCCGTTTTCCACTACTTTGATAATTGCCATCGCTGCCACAATAGTTTTGCCTGAACCTACATCCCCCTGCACTAATCGCTGCATAGGATGCGATCGCTTTAAATCTTCATTAATTTCAGAAATAACACGCTCTTGGGCTGCTGTTAGTTTAAACGGTAATGCTTGACGTAATTTATTCTCTTTCTCTGCTTCTAAATTTAAAACCGGCGCCAAATACATTTTTGCACGTGAACGTAATTTCAGAAGCTCAATCTGTTGCGCTACTAATTCTTCAATAATTAATCGTTGTTGTGCCGGATGTTTGCCTGCTTTTAACAATTTTAAAGGGGCATTCGAAGGAGGACAATGTACATAGAGCAATGAAGCTATTAAGGTTGGCAAATTAAATTCTTGACGCAAAGATTCTGAAAATAATTCTTCAAGAACATCTGGCTTTTTTAAATAATTCAATGCTTGAGATAATAAATCGCGTAATTTGGCTTGCGGTAATCCTTTTGTAGTTGGATATACAGCAGTTAAATTCTCTTCGGTGGGAATAGGAATAGTTGCGTCAACCACCCGATATTCTGGATGAACCATTTCCAATCGACCTTGATAATTCTGCCGAGCCGTACCAAAACACCTCAATCGCAATCCTCGTTTCATTAATTGTTGGTATTGTTGAGAATTAAAATGATAGAATCGTAGGATGAGAGATCCCGTTCCATCTCCGATGCAACAATGCAAACTTCGTCTTCGACCATAATTGATATTCGTAAATTCAATAAAACCCTCAATAGTTGTTTGATCAGCGTGACGCAATGCACCCAATGACGTTAATCGAGTTCGATCTTCATATCGTAATGGTAAATGAAACAAAAGGTCTTGAAGAGTACGAATGTTGAGACTAGCTAAAAGTTCAGTTGTTTTACGCCCGACGCCTCTTAACGAAGCAACAGGAATTTCATAGAGCACGTTGTCTCATTCTCCCAATACCATGAGTGCATCCATTTCTACCAACGCATTTTTTGGTAATTGCTTAACTACAACTATGGTTCGCGCAGGATAAGGTTCTTCGTAATATTCTTTCATCACTTCATTGACTGCAGCAAAATTTTCTATATCCACCAAATAAATAGTTAATTTTACAATTTGAGAAAGACCCCCCCCCGCCGCTTCAGCAATTCCAGCAATATTTTTAAAAACACGATGAACGTGTTCTTTAAAGTTACCCTGAACTATTTCCATAGTTTCAGGATCAAGAGGAATTTGACCTGAAAAATAGACAGTGTTACCAGCTTTAATCGCTTGGGAATAGATACCGATGGCATGTGGTGCCTTGTTAGTTCCAATTATTTGTTTCATCTCTAAAATCCTCCTATTATACGTTTAACCAAACCGACGTATGATTTTAACCACTTCTTTGACCTGACGTAACCTTCTTAAAACTTTCGCGAGATGTGCACGGTCTCGCACAGAAATACGAAACATAACAATATAATGTAAACCTTCACGTTCTTCTACCGTAATGTCTTCAATATTAGCTTCAGACTCCGAAAAAGCTAAAGCTAACATAGCCAGAGCCCCCCGTTCGTTAACAACTTGAACACGGACTACCGTCGGAAATATTTCTTTGGCTTTTTCCGACCACCGCAGAGGAATACATCGATCCAGTAGATGCCGCACTTTTGAAATCGAAGAACAATGTTCCATGTGAACCAAAATTCCTTTGCCAACATCAATAACACCTACAATGGGATCACCGGGAATGGGATAACAGCACACTGCGAAATTAACAAGCATTCCCTCTGTACCCTTGATCACCAACGGTGTCTCAGAAGTAGGTGGCATTTCTGTTTCCGCTTCAGCTTCTTTGGCCACAGCCGCCAATCGTTGCACTACTAAGACAGCTACGCGATTACCGAGGCCAATTTCCTCTAACAAATCGTCAAATGACTTCAATTGCATTTCTTTTAAAGTAAAGTCGATAGTTCGTTGCGATAATTTTTTTAGAGAAAGCGCATAATTTGCAAGGGACTTTTTCAACAATTGTTTTCCGAGAGAAACGGACTCTGAGCGCCGTTGCGTTTTTAAAAATTGACGAATACTACTTCGCGCTTTACTTGTTACTACAAAGTCTAACCATGCAGGATTAGGCCGGCCCGATTCCGAAGTGATCACTTCTACCGTTTGCCCATTGGCAAGTCGAATCGATAAAGGAGCCATATGTCGATCGATTTTCACGGCGACGCAATTATTTCCAATATCCGTATGAACGGCATAGGCAAAATCGATTGCAGTAGCGCCAGCTGGCAATTCCATAATATCTCCCCGCGGAGTAAAGACATATACTTCTTCACGAAATAAATCGATTTTTACATTTTCTATAAATTCCAGAGGATTTAGCGCATCTTCCTGCAATTCCAATAAATTCTTTACCCAAGCTTTAGCACGTATTTGTGATTCAGTAAGAGGAGTATCGGTCGTTTTATAAAGCCAATGTGCAGCAATACCTGTAGTTGCCATTCGATCCATTTCCGCAGTGCGAATTTGCACTTCAATAGGCAAACCATAGGGTCCAAAAAGCGTGGTATGCAACGATTGATAGCCATTAGCTTTTGGAATAGCGATATAATCTTTAAAACGCTCTGGCACAGGTTTAAACAATCCGTGAATAATTCCCAATGCGCGATAACAGGAATCAAGGTCATCCATGATGATTCTAAAAGCATACATATCCATAATTTCATTAAAGGGAATATGCTTAGTGTGCATTTTGTGATAAATACTATACAAATGTTTTCCCCGACCCGTTATTGTGTAGGAAGACAAATTACTTCGACTTAAACCCTCATCTAGGGTTTTTTCAATTAAATCGAGCATTTTTTTTCGATTACCCCGAGCTTTTCGAACAGCATCTTTCAAAACTCGATAACGCATTGGGTAAAGCGCGGCAAATCCTAGCTCTTCTAATTCAACTGATAATTCACGAATCCCAAGTCGTTTAGCAATTGGTGCAAAAATACCTAAGGTTTCTCGCGCAATCCGTCTTCGTTTTTGTGAATGAAGTGAACCCAGAGTACGCATGTTATGCAAACGATCTGCTAATTTAACAATAATCACACGAATATCGCGCGCCATAGCCAAAACCATTTTTCGAAAATTTTCTGCTTGGGCTTCAGCACGGCTAACAAATTCAATTTGGGTTAACTTGCTTACACCATCGACAAGTTCAGCAACTTCTTCCCCAAATCCTTCAGCAATTGTCTTTTTTTCGATGGGCGTGTCTTCGATAACGTCATGCAATAAAGCCGCCATAATGATTTGATAGTCCATTTTCATTTCGGCCAAAATGCAGGCAACAGCCACGGGATGACTAATATAAGGTTCACCTGTTCGGCGTTTTTGACCACCATGAGCTTTCTGAGCCATCAAATAGGCTCGATGGATAGAATCGATTTGTTCGTCGCTCAAGTAATCGAGCTTTCGTCGTAACTTTTTGAAGGGGCGCAAGACTTCCTCCTTACAGAATAGAGGTGTCTCGCCTTAGTCCTCTTCTCTAAGTTGCGAATCGGCCACAGGACTTGCGGCAGGCAAAATAGTGTTAGATTTTTTCACTTCTTCTTTTTCGGCTTGAGCTTCAACGTCTTGCGTAACATCGTATCCAGCAGCAATTTCCCGAAGCGCGATAACGGTGGGCTTATCATTATCTCGTGGAACCATAGGATCAGCCCCGCCTAATTCCAGTATATGTGCTCGCTTTGCTGCTTTTAAGACGAGATCAAAGCGATTTTCAACGTATTGAAGGCAATCTTCAACGGTTACGCGTGCCATGGAGAAACCTCTTTGTTTAAGAAAATTATTTAACTGTTCCTCAAAAGAGTTATTTTACTGCTTTTTCAATAGCTCTGCCAGAAGCCCTGCCAGCTTTTCCTCTTGTACGTCTCGCTGCAATCGTTCGGCATTAATGATGTGAACTAGGCTTTGGACTGCTTGATTAAAATCATCATTGACTACAAGATAATCAAAATCTTTATAATAAGTCATCTCTTCACGAGCCATTGCCAACCGCTGGTCAATAATAACACTTTTATCTTGGCGTCGCTTAATCAGCCGTTCTCGCAAAGCCTGCGAAGAGGGAGGTAGAATAAAAATGGTAAGCGCAGGTGGAAATAACTTTCGTATTTGTCTAGCACCCTGCCAATCAATTTCTAATAAAACATCCTCTCCCGCTTTTAATCGCTCGAGAACCCATTCGCGGGCAGTCCCATAATGATATCCATAAATCGTAGCATACTCTAGAAAAGCACCATCTTTTATCATCGTCTGAAATCGATCTTCGTCGACAAAGAAATAATCTACACCTTCCCGATCACCGGGCCGCAACAGTCGAGTGGTATGAGAAACGGAAATTTTTATTTCATCCAATTCGTTTACTAAGGCACGAACCAAACTGGTCTTCCCCGCACCAGAAGGAGCCGATATGACAAAAAGATTCGCTTTATGTCCTTTATTCAATAGTCTTGTACCTATTCACGCATTTGTTCAATCTGAACTTTTAGTTCAATAACTGCCTGCGAAACGCTGGCATCGATTGATTTATTTCCCAAAGTGTTTGCTTCTCGATTTAATTCCTGCATCAAAAAATCCAAGCGGCGTCCCCCACTACTTCACTTTGATCAAGTACTCGTTTAACCTCATTAATATGCGTCTCTAAGCGTTTCAGTTCTTCAGTAATGTCTACTTTCTGAGCTAGCCATAACATTTCTTGCTCTAAACGTTTTTTGTCTAAACCTACGGCTAAATTCTTCAAAGCGAACCATCATTCTTTCTCACGCAGCTTTTAGTAAAATAGGCATACGTTTTTTAATGGAAGAAATTAATTTTTTACTAATTTTAAGACGGTCTTCCAAAAAAGAGTTGAAGTTCCTTACCTTCTCTCTGGCGCACCCTCACACATTCATCTAAAGTGCTTTTTAGCAGATCTGAAACAGCCGTTCCTATAACATCCACTTCGGTTTCTTTTGTTTGTAATATTCCGGGCTACGCTAATACATCCATTGCGTTAACGGTGGCCGAAGAGAAAAAGCTAAGAACAGCCTCACTAGCCTTGGCCAACCGTTCTGTAAGGGCCTGATTAACGCTAACTTCAATAGGAGCTTTTTGGCCGGGCTGAAAGCGTAATATCGCTTCTATTTTACCGCGACTTAAATAATTTTGAATAATTTTCTCCGAAGACTGTTCAAAATCACGCAGAAAATCTGGCATACGTAAAGTGACTTCTAAATAATGGTGATTTACAGTTCGAATTTCCTACGTTAATGTCCCCCAGTTGACTTCATAAGAACGCCGGGCGAAAGTAGTCATGCTTGCAACCGTACAAAATCCTAAACACGCACTAACGATGGAGAACATAATAACATAGGAATCGCCGGATGGCGGCTCAAATTTGGGAAGAGATTTCTGCGAATTCTGAACAGGTGATTTTTTTCAGCTTGTTTATTATCTAACAAACGATAGTGTGGTATATAAGCCCCTCAGATTCATATAAAAAATAATTAAGAGGTAGTCATGCGACCAAGTAAGCGAGCAACGAATGAGTTGCGCTCCCTTTCCTTCACTACTCAGTTTACTCCTTACGCCGAAGGTTCTGTTCTTGTTGAGATGGGACAGACCAAAGTAATCTGCACTGCCAGTATCGTCGAGGGCGTTCCCCGTTTTCTTAAAAATATCGAGCAAGGGTGGTTAACTGCCGAATATGGAATGTTACCTCGCTCTACCCATAGCCGTATGGAACGTGAAGCCGTACGTGGTAAGCAAGGTGGGCGAACAGTGGAAATCCAACGGTTAATTGGCCGTTCCTTACGTGCCGCTCTCGATTTAAAATTACTAGGTCCTTACACCATCACCCTTGATTGTGATGTCATTCAAGCAGATGGCGGAACTCGAACGGCAGCTATCAATGGGGGCTGTGTCGCTACGGTACAAGCGTTGCGGTATTTACAGAGAAAAGGTATCTTACAAACAGATCCTCTTAAACATTTAGTCGCAGCTGTTTCTGTCGGGATTTATAACGGTACGCCCGTTTTGGATCTCGATTATACCGAAGATTCGAATGCTCATACGGATATGAATATCGTAATGACCGACAACGATGCCTTTATTGAAATTCAAGGTACTGCAGAAGGAGATGCTTTCCATCCCCAAGAATTAGAGGCGTTGATTGATCTTGCGCGCCAAGGCATTAAAAATATTATCGGAAAACAAGAAGAAGCTTTAAGGAAAAGCTAGTGGAAAAGTATATCACAAGGAATCAACTCCCTATTGGTGTCTTCGATTCAGGGATGGGTGGACTCACAGTCTTGCGAGAACTCGTTAACCATTTACCTTATGAATCTTTTATTTACTTGGGCGATACGGCACGGTTACCCTACGGTACCAAGAGTCGCGAAACGGTCACGCGTTATGCCGCTCAAATGGCGTCCCTTCTCGTCGCTCAAGGAATTAAATTATTAGTAGTAGCTTGCAACACAGCCTCCACGGCGACACTTCCATTTCTTAAAATGCAATTTCCCGATATTCCCATTATCGGCGTTGTCGAACCAGGAGCACGGGCAGCTATTAGCGCCACCAAGAATAATCGAGTGGCTCTGCTCGCTACTGAAACTACTATTCAGTCGGGAATCTACCAGAAAACGATTCTCACATTAAACCCCGAAATTAAAATTAGTAGTCAAACCTGTGGGTTATTTGTGGCGTTGGCGGAGGAAGGTTGTATTAACAACGAAATTGCGAGACTTGTTGCAAAACAATATTTGGAGCCGATTATTAATAATCATCAGCAATGCGATTCTGTTATTTTAGGATGCACTCATTTCCCCGTTTTTATTGAATCCTTAACTGCAATCTTGGGAAGCGAAATAAATATTATTAATTCAGCAACGGCAACTGCAATGGCAGTAAAATCAATTACTCAAAGAATGAATCTAGAAAGTACTGCTCAAAGTCCTCAGCTGACTTTTCTAGTTACCGACTCCCCCGAACGATTTTCTCGCATCGGCGAAATTTTTTTTGGCCAGCCTATTGAGGCTAGCATTGTACACTTGATCGATGGAATGAGAATCAATAATTAAAGGCTAAGTATATTAGCGAATGACTTGCTTTTCCCGAAAAAACTGTCTAAAACAATTAACAATCATAATCAATAATCAGGGGAGCATGATCAGAAAATCGTTGTGCTTTATAAATATTTACCGATTTCACACAATTTTTTAAATCTGGAGTAATGACTTGATAATCAATTCGCCACCCGACGTTTTTCTCCCACGAACGCCCACGACTTGACCACCAAGTATATTGATCAGGCTCCTTATTAACCACACGAAAAGCATCTACCATTCCTACTTTAGTAAATACTTCATCTATCCAGGCACGCTCTTCGGGGAGACAACCAGAATTTTTCTGATTACCTTTAAAATTTTTAATATCAATTTCTTTATGCACAATATTCCAATCACCACAAATAATAAAAGAACCTTTCACACGACGCATATTTTTTAATTGTTTCATATAATATTTCATAAATTCAAATTTAATTTTTTGTCTCTGCTCTCCTGTTGTGCTGGATGGCATGTACAATGAGACTACACTTAACGAATCGAAATCTGCTTGAATGTAACGTCCCTCTTTATCAGCCTGTTCCCAACCCAAATGTCTCACTACTCGTTTTGGTTTCTCGCGACAAAAGATTCCTACCCCACTGTAACCACTTTTTTGAGCATCATGATAATAGCAATAGTACCCTTTGGGATGAAATTGATCTCCATTGGTGATATCCAGACAAGCCTTTGTCTCTTGAAGACAAACTACGTCAGCATTCTGGGTCTTAAGCCAGTCAAAAAATCCTTTACGGGCAGCGGAACGGATACCGTTAGTATTTAAAGTGATAATGCGCATAATTGTTTTCTTCTCAGTTTAATGTTTAAATTAATACCATTACATCTGTTCCTGCTCTCTTTTCCCTACGGAAAAAGAAAGAAAATAAAAGGCATTTTATGAATCAGGCTACAGAAATAGCAAAAATACTACTCGATATCAAGGCTGTTACTTTAAATTTACGAGAACCTTATCGTTATTCCTCAGGGCTGCTATCTCCTATCTACTGTGATAACCGTCTAATCATTTCTTACCCAGAAAAACGAAAGAGAGTTATCGATGCTTTATTACACTTAATTGAAGAAAACCATTTACAATTCGATGTTATAGCGGGTACTGCCACGGCAGGCATACCCCATGCAGCTTGGATTGCGGATCGATTAAACTTACCAATGGTATATGTGAGAGATAAATCAAAAATTCATGGAAAAAAAAATCAAATTGAGGGTAATTTGGAGCAAGGGCAAAAGGTACTTGTGGTCGAAGACCTAATTAGTATTGGGAAAAGCGCTATCGCTGCTAGCCTTGCACTTTGCCAATTTGCCACTGTTAAGGATTGTATTACTATTTTTTCTTACCAGTTATCTAACGCGCAACAAAATTTTGCAAACGCTAACCTTAATTATTATACTCTTTCCGATTTCAAGACATTGATCAAAGTTGCCGTTGCTGAAGGCTATATCACTGAAGAAGAGAGACAAAAAGCATTGGCTTGGAATAAAGATCCCAAAAATTGGGACCCTTAAAAAGGCAGCCTTAAAGTGTTATCCACCTTGAGCAATTGCGTTCTAAAAATATCTTGAATACGCTTTAATTCAGATTCTGTATCTGCTTCAAAACGCAAAATTAAATACGGCGAGGTATTAGAAGGTCTAATTAACCCCCATCTGTTCTGAAATTCCACCCTTAATCCATCCAACGTAATCAATTTCGCCTCACCGAAATCCGCTTGACGAACCAATTTTTGCATAAAAATCGGTTTCTCTTCTTCAGACATAGGCAATTTTAATTCAGGTGTATTTATACTGTTAGGCAAACTTGCAAATATTTCACTCGCTGATTTGTCTTGTTTCGAAATAATACGCAATAACCTTGCCCCTACATAAATGCCATCATCAAAACCAAACCATTCATCTTTAAAAAAGATATGCCCACTCATTTCACCTCCTAAAGGTGCATTTATTTCAAATAATTTGGCTTTCAAAACCGAATGCCCTGTTCGCCACATAATCGGGTTTCCGCCATGTTTTTTAATAATTTCAGGCAAGTGGCGAGAACATTTAACATCGAAAATAATATCTGAACCAGGTAGTCGTGAGAGTAAGTCCATTGAAAAAAGCATCATTTGTCGGTCGGGCCAAATAATTTCACCCTTATTCGTCACCACTCCCAAACGATCGGCATCACCATCAAAGGCTAAACCTATATCTGATGAAGTCTTTTTTACCGTATCGATTAAATCACTTAAATTTTCGGGAATTGTTGGGTCCGGATGATGATTAGGGAACCGACCATCCACCTCACAAAAGAGTTCTATTACCTCACAACCTAATTTTTGATACAAATCAGGAGCAATCTTTCCAGCTACTCCATTGCCGCAATCAACCACTATTTTTAAGCAACGCTTTAATTGGATTTGTTTTAAAATAAAGTCTTCATAATCTTGAACAATATCGACATCGATCTGCTTTCCTGTGCCCTTCACAAAATGGCGTTCTTGAATCCGTGTGCGCAGAGCAGCGATTCCCTGGCTCGTTAATGTTTTTCCATCCAATACAATTTTGAAACCGTTGTGATGTCCTGGGTTATGGCTCGCGGTAACCATCACCCCTGAATTCGTTTCTAACCAATTAGTAGCAAAATACACAAGAGGAGTAGGCACTATCCCAATATTAAGAACAGTAAGGCCCGTTTCACAAAGTCCTCGTACTAAAGCCGCTGTTAGCTGGGGACCGGATAATCGTCCATCACGACCTACGACGATGGCCTTTTGTCCTTGCTCTCGCGCTCCACTACCAATGGCTAAACCAATAGGATAAGCAATATCAGCATTAAGTCCTCCTGCACCGACTGGACCTCGAATATCATAGGCTCGAAAAACATCTGCTGGAACGGACTCAGGCAGATTACCTTCCGAATTAATGTTGACCGGAGCTTCCAAATCCACCTACGCCTCGTTCACTATTCTCAAACTCCTCAACCACTTCAAATTGCGCTTTTAAAATGGGAACAATCACTAATTGCGCAATTCGCTCTCCGGGTTGGATAGTGTAAGGAACTTTTCCGCGATTCCAGCAAGATACCATTAGTGGACCTTGATAATCAGAATCAATTAAACCGACGAGATTCCCTAACACAATTCCATGTTTGTGCCCTAATCCGGAACGGGGCAATATAGTGGCTGCTACATTAGGATCCCGCAGGTAAATTGCCAATCCCGTGCTGATCAGGTGGGTTTCCCTAGGGTGAATTTCAAGCGGATAATCGATACAGGCCCGCAGATCAAGCCCCGCCGAACCTGCCGTTGCATAGGCCGGTAACGGTACCTGGTCCCCCAGACGTTTATCCAAAATTTTTATTTTAACCGAATGCGACATCGCGTCTCCGTGAAAAGGTAAAATGTACCGTTTATTCCTATTCTAGACAAGCCATTCCAATTCTTTTCCGCAGTTCTTGGCTGACAAGAAGGACTTGAGGGAATTCCTGGGCTCTTCCATCCCGGTATTGCGACTTCACTTTCGCTCTCTATACTTACAGCCATGCCAATCACCATGGCTATCCAACGGAACGGCCGAAAGAAAAACTCCTTCGGGGAAATGCTGAAACTCTTTCGGATGCCAAACTCATTGCTATAATCATTCAAAAAGGCAAAAAGGCGTCCGCGGTTGCGATGCTGTCGAGCTGGCACGTGAATGACTTAACTTCCGGAAATCTGAAGAATCTTTTAAATAGTGATTTTAAGCTACAGTGATTTTAAGCTACTTTCTGACCTACGAGGGGTAGGGAAGCAGTTTACTGCCAACTCAAAAGCCACCGCAGAAATACAACGCCACTATCTTCAAGAATCATTGGCGCGCAAAGGCAATCTGTTCTGCACTCAAGATGTCCAACGTTTCCTTTCCGCTCAATTGCGTCACCATGAAAACGAAGTTTTTACCTACCTTTTCCTTTACAACCGACATCGAATCCATCTAGTTCAAAAAATTATTTTATGGCTCGATTAATCAAGCCTCAATTCATCCTCCGCGAAATCATTAAACGGGCACTCTATCATAACAGCGCTGCTTTAATCATGCATGGCCCACAATCACCCTTCGGGCATACCAGAGCCAAGCCAAGCCATGCCAATCGTGTTACCATAGAAAATCTCAAAAAAGCAATGACACTCATTGATATGCACCTTTTGGATCATGTCATCATTAGCGACCCCGATTTTTTTCATTCGCTGAGGCGGGGTTCTTCTAACTCTAATTAGGTGAATTGCTGTACTCACAGCTAGGAAAATGTGAACATAGGCCCCAGGAATCATACCGTCAGACTATCCTTGCTTTGCGGTTGTGCTGATTCAGCATTTCTGGTATAAAGTAGAGCCTTATTGCTGATATTTTGGAGAACACTGTCATGGCAAGAGTATGCCAAGTGACTGGGAAGCGTCCCCAAAGTGGGAATAACATCTCCCATGCAAACAATAAAACTAAGCGCCGTTTTTTACCCAATTTAAAAAAACGTCGGTTCTGGCTGCCGGAAGAGAAACGCTTTATAACTCTGACGGTCTCGACTCACGGAATGCGAATTATCGATAAGTTGGGTATTGAGGCAGTAGTTAAGAAAATCCGTGAACGTGAAAAAAATAAGTAAAGTAAATAAAGGATTAATCCATGGCCGTCAGTCCTCGTGAAAAAATAATGCTCCAGTCAACTGGTAAAACCAAAGCAGGTAAACCAACGAATATCTATTACACAACCACAAAAAATAAACGAAATACTGAAAGAAAATTAAGCATCAAAAAATTTGATCCTCGAGCTTGGAATCCTAAAACAGGAAAATGCGGAATGCATATAGCCTTCAAAGAAAAGAAAATACCCAAATAAAATTTTTTTAGATCCCCGTAGACGCAGAACCCTCCCCTCGGGATCTAAATCCTATTTCTTCTTTGTTTGTAACCGCTGATACCTTTGCATTAAAACTTCTTGAGATTCTGGGATTCCCACAGAGATACAATCCACCGGACACACCTGACGGCATTGGGGTTCATCAAAATTCCCTACACATTCGGTACACCGATTAGGATCAATTTCATAAATTAATTCTCCCATAGAGATAGCATCATTCGGGCACTCAGGTTCGCAGACATCGCAATTAATGCATTCTTCTATAATCTTTAACGCCATAAATTAATTAATTATATTTTCTTTCTTTTTGCTAATCGTTGAGCAACAAGTGGAGGTACAAAAGGAGATATATCACCCCCCAATTTAACAATTTCTCTCACCAAAGTTCCCGAAATATGACTGTAACTTTCTTTAGCCAGTAAAAAAACAGTTTGGATTTCTGGTGATAAATGGTGGTTCATATATGCTAATTGAAATTCATAATCGAAATCAGAAACGGCGCGAAGACCACGTAAGATAATCTTCGCATTGTGCTGCTTCGCAAAATCAACCAACAATCCTTCGAGTGGTGCCACCTCTATATTAATCTCATCAGAAAAAAACACTCCTTTAATCAAATCTATGCGTTCAGCTAAAGACAAATGGGGCGTTTTACGACTGGTCGGAGCACAAGCTACAATAATTTTCTCGAACAGAAACATAGCACGTTCAACAATGTCGACATGACCCTTTGTTAAAGGATCAAACGTACCTGGATAAACAGCCACTGGTTTCATTACATGCCCTACTTATTTGAATGATAAGTATAATAGTACTTTAAACTCTAACCTACCAGTCTACGTTCCTGGGCCTGATATTAGCCGAAATCTTAGGACATATCAGCGACGAAAGGCATCAATCGCTTAATCTCTTTTGGGGGACATTGTTCCTTCAAAGCCAAGACAGACTCACCTGTCGGCAAAACCAAGCTTTCTGCAATTTCAGCTAGAGGATAAAGAACGAATTCTCGCACCTTAAGTTGAAGGTGGGGAATTGACAGCGTCTCAGTTCGAATTACCTCGTTACCATACAACAAAATATCAAGATCAATGACGCGAGCCTCCCACCGTATGGCAGAGCGCTGACGCCCTTGATTTTCTTCCAATACCTGAAGTGCTTTTAAAAGAGCTTCTGGGGATAGCCTGGTTTCAAGAGCCACAACGGCATTAATATAATCCAGCTGATCCGGAGGGCCTATTGGGCGGCTCTGATAAAAACTGGACTGATTTAAAATTGTCGTTTCTGCCAACATCGATAAATTAGCAATTGCTGTTTTTACTTGTTGGATAGGTGAATTAAGATTGGAACCAATCCCAATATAAACTATCGTCATCCTCATCCCTTTAATTCATCAATCAATTGCTGACGCTGCTTAGTGTTACCATCGCGAAAAATACGCCACCAACAAACAATTTCAGTCAAAGGCTCACCGGCGCGTTCGCGCAATTCTAAAAAATCAAATGCCGCCTGAAAAAAACGCTGGTTAGCAATCCGATAAATACGATTACGGCGTCGTCGTTCTAAATGATATTGCAACAGCCAAACAGAACGCATCATCGCTGTTAAACGACACGGAATGGTTAAGGTTTGTGTCTGGAAATAAAGAGCTTGATTTATCCCATGATAAAGCGAAGAGAATAATCGCTTGTGCTTTTTAAAATACTGCTCCATTAATCCTTGGACCATAGGCCACAAGAAAATAGCCAGCAAAAACCCTGGATTTAATGTTTGATTTTTATAATAGCGTTCATCAGTGGCTTTTAAGGCAAGTTCAATCAAACTTCGGTAATGCGAATTTCGATCTTTTTCTAGAAAAGTAACCATTTTCGGAAATAACGCCTGTATATAATTAGTGCGCATTAATAATTGATAAGAACGGTATGCATAGCCTTTGAAAAAAAATTTTAATAGTTCCGTAAATAAACGAGCGCTGGGCACATGATGTAAGAGGTTATGTAATCGGAGGAGTGGCTCTTCTGTATCTGGATGAATTTTGAAATTGAGCTTTGCTGCTAACCGCACAGCTCGCAATAATCGTACAGGATCCTCGTGGTATCGCTGAGTAGGATCACCTATTATGCGAATTAACCCTCTTCGCAAATCTTCCATCCCACCCGTGAAATCCACTACCGAAAAATTAGTAATGTCGTAATAGAGCGCATTTACGGTGAAATCTCGTCGCCATGCATCTTCTTTGATTGTTCCATAAGTATTGTCATCAACCAACATAAGTGGTTTGGCTGCTTTGCTCTCATCTCTTTCATCCAAGGATTCTTCCTTTAAATATTCTTCTGCATTAGCACGAAAAGTGGATACCTCAATAATTTCGCTGGAGAAAAAAACGTGCACTAGACGAAACCGCCGCCCAATAAGGCGGCTATTTCTAAAGAGTTTTCGGATTTCAAGCGGACGAGCATTAGTAACAATGTCGAAATCTTTGGGATGAAGGCCCAACAACATATCTCGTACCCCCCCCCCAACAAGAAAAGCTTCATAGCCGGCTTTACTCAATCGATAAAGCACCTTCATAGCATTAAGACTAATATTATCACTTGAGATCGAATGGTTTTTACGCTTAATGATATGGGATCGATCTTTTTTCCCGCCTCGAAATAAACGTCCAAGGCCATCCCAACGAGTTGGTTTAAACATGAACTCCTGCCATCGATTGCACTCTTTATGTTAGAGCCTATAATAGGCCGGTTCATTTTATGTCATCCCGCTCCCTTCGTCTAGAGGCCTAGGACACCGCCCTCTCACGGCGAGAACACGGGTTCGAATCCCGTAGGGAGCGCTATTTTAATCAATGAATTATACTTCCCTACCGCGGGTAATATGAAATTTACCTAAGTTTTTCCTAATAGGCTGGTAAAAATTTCGCGCCAATAGAATCAAGATTAATTATGCAGCTTTTCTCTTGTCCGTTAATGACCAAGCGAGGTTTCATTTTTAAAAATGTACAAATATGTGCCACAGAGGCGAGCGTTAAGTTGGCCTCACCGCTTTGAATTTTAGAGGCTTGTGTTGGACTGATATTTAAACGGCGCATTAATTTATTAAACCCGATTTCTTCATCGGCCATGTAATCGGCCATGTATTTGGCAACAGCCTTGGAGACAGCTTCTTGTAGGGATTCCAAGAATTCTGCCTCCAGTCTGGCTATTATTCTTTCAATCTCTGCTATAATGTAATTAGATTATCTCTGCTATAATGTAATTAGATTAAATTATTAAGTAATAAACCATAATATACTGCAATAAACAGTAATGATTGGGGCTGCGAAGAGTAACAAAGCTAATACAATGGCCTCCTGAAAAGGTACTGTACCCTACTGACGAAGGCAACAAGAGCCTTTCAATTTACATGGCCTAGTCCAAAATATCACTCTGAATTGTTCGAGATATAGCGAAACACTATAAGCTACACGAACGAAAATTATTTTGTTACTGTGTTAACCCTTTAGATAGTTATTTACACAAGCAAACAGAACTTGAAATTTTTGGATAGGTTACCACATAAATAAAAAATCGTTTTAGGCTCCTAGAGTTCCTGAGAAATTTTATAGGCTTATCCTTTCTATTTCTATCATCACTAGTCATGTGGTCGTGAGGAAAAGAGGTAAAATTTCGTTTTTTTCTTTTTCTTATTGTATTGTTAAGTACGTGACTTACTGGATTTACATTCTAGAATGTAATAATGGAGCCTATTACACGGGGGGTATACGACCGATCTAAAACGGCGCTACGAGGAGCACTTAGCCGGTTCTGCTAAATGCAAATACACAAGAAGCTTTAAACCATTGCATATCTTAACAGTGCTAGGAGATGCTTGGTGAGAAAACAACAGTATTTCAAGGTGAAAAATATATTAAAAAATGAACAAAAAGGAAAAACAGTGTTTAATTCAAAATCCAGAAATGCTCACAAATAAATTCGATTGTAAACCAGTCCCCCCCTCTCTCTCTCCCCTCTCTAAAAAACTACCACATAGCTACTAGCAAAGGTTTGTTGTAAATTAAAAGTGCTTTCTTAAGCAAAAATGATTCCCACTCCTATATAATCGAACGGGTTTTAATTGTCCTTTAAAAGGTTGATGAAGCAAACGCTTAAAAAGATCAAAAGAGACCATAGAAACAACTAACTCCGCTTTGGTAATGTTAAAATCATTAAATTTGATTTTAACAAATTGTTTGTGAATAATCCGATGGGGATGCTTAGATAATCGCTGCTTGAGATCTCGGCAAAGATTCATGAGCTCTTTTTCACAGCTGTCTAGAGTTGGCATATCCTGTGAGAAGGTATGTTCTACACTAATCAACTTCCTAAGACAATTAGGTTCTACCTTGTGCTTATCAACCCAACGACATCAGTTATAGAGAGTAGCTCCAAAGCTGCCAAAATGCTCTACCAAGGTTTCGAGTGGAAGTGCTTGTAAGTCTAAGCAGGTATGAAGATTCAGGGACCTTATCTTTTGTACTGTTGACCTTCCCTACTACCCATATCTTTTCAACAGGGAGTAGTTTAACGAATCCTCAACTCCTGCTGGGGAAATTATTTTTAAAGCATTCGGCTTTTGTTCGATGTTCACAGGCAAAAAAATTAACTGGGGCAAAGTTTCTTTGATTTAATAAGAAGGCATTGCTGATCGAATACCGTAATTGCCTGGCAATGTAATTTGCCGTGCAAACCACTCTTCGCGAATGAAGCGGCCCGCCTACTGCAATAGGTTTATGACGTAAAGCTGGATTATCCCGCATCTTGATGGCCGCATAAAAGCAATCCATATCTACGTGACTACGTGAATAATTTCACAAATCTTTCTGAGAGTTGTGTACTCATCATCGGTATAAGCGCCAACATGCTTTGCTTTTAAAAAATCTTGTCGATTAGGCTAGTGTCGCATATTTTGATTTTACTTAATTATCGAATACACTTTTATCATAACTCGAGGGTTTATAATGAGTGATCTTCTTAATTTACTGATGTGTAAACCCCAGCATTTTGGAGTTAAGTACGTGATCAACCCCTGGATGGTGGATCACATTCACGGAGTAGATAAGAATCTAGCGAGTCAACAATGGCAAGCTTTTTAGGATCATTTAAACCCGGTATACCAAAATTAAGCTGATAAACCCACAGCCCCATCTGCCTAATTTTTTTTACGGCTAATGCAGGTCTTGTTCACAATACTATTTATTCTAAGCCATTTTCATCATAAAGAACGTCAAGGAGAAGAAAGCCATTTTAAACAGTGGTTTCAAAGTAAGGGTTACACCATTTGTATACTACTTGTATACTACTTGTATACTACCTAAATCCATTTATTTTGAAGGGGAGGGCGACGGATTGTTTCAGCCTGATTTTCCTTATTTTTGGATGGGCTATAACATCCGTTCCGATTTACAGGCTTGCGAATATTTGGAAACTTATCTTTCCATGTTAGTTATTCCGCTGAAATTAATTGATAAAAAATTTTATCATTTAGATACTTGTTTTTGGCCTTTACTTGATGGCGCTGTTATGTACTATCCTGCGGCTTTCAATGCAAATTCTTTACAACTCATCGAAAATAACCTAGCTAAAAATAAAAGATTGATCGTTGAGTAAGATGATGCTTACCATTCAGCCTACAACGCAGTTGTTATTAAAACAGATAAAATTCCTAATAAAAAGCTGTTATTTTTATGAATGCAGCCAGCTCTGATTTAAAATCAAAATTAAATCAATGGGGCTATAAAGTAATTATTCAATGCGTTTCAGAATTTAAAAAATCTGATGGCACAAATAAATGTTTAGTACTTAATATTTAAGGGGTAATAGAATGAAATTCAATTTCAAGCGGATTATTCAATTTGAACTTAACGAGGTTTCAAAAATAGCCGTAGACACCCTCATTGCTAAAGGAAAACTTCCTCACTTTAAGCAAATTAATGAACAATGGACTTACTTAGAAACAACCAGCGAATACACTTATGAGCTTCTGGAACCTTGGATTCAATGGATTACAGCACATACAGGAAAAACATTTGCCGAACATCAAATTTTCCATTTAAGTGATGCTGTTCATTTAAAACATCCTCAAATTTGGGAAACCTTAAGTGCTCAGGGAATTGAGTCTGGTATTGTCGGTAGCATGAACGCATTGCGTGGCGAAACGAAAGGAGGCTTCTTTTTTCCTGATCCCTGGTCCAGGAAGGGAGCTACCCACCCCAAAAACATCCAACCTTTATGGGATTTAATTAGTAAAAAAGTGCAATCTCATGCCACCGCATCAATAACTTTCTCAGATTTATGGAAGAGTTTAAAAATTTGCCGTGCCTTTAAATTTCCTTTTTCTCTTTATCAACGCATTGCTTACCAATTAATTTCTGAAAAATTAGACCCTTTTATGCGATGGAAACTTCCAGGAATTTTTGATTTGTTTTTAACACAAATATTCAAATGGCTTCTAAGTGTTTCAAATTATAATTTTTACACCTTATTCCTTAACGCGTGTGCCCATTATCAACATCATTACTGGCGTAACTTTCAACCTGAGCTGTTCAACGAAAAAATAAAATCGCCGGATTGCGAACCTCATCATGACCCCCTTACTTATGGATTAGAATTGTATGACAACATCATTGCATTAGCTTTAGAATTAGCTAAAGATCCCGAAACTCTGGTGCTAATTGTTACAGGACTTTCTCAAGTTCCTTTTACGGAAAAAGAAAATGAAGGCGGTATGAATTATTACCGTCTTTACGATCATAAAGCATTATTGAAGAAATTATGGCTAAATAATTATCGTGTGGTCCCCTTGATGAGTCGAGATTGGCAAATTGAAGCAAAGATGCAATCGGAACTCGATCAAGCAAAAATTCGATTGTCCCACTTATCCGTTAATAACCACCCATTATTTCGCATTACCCAAAATACACCTTACTCATTATTTATAGAAACCGCTTTTACTAAAGGTATTCAAGAAGAAACTGAAATTAGGGATTTAAAAAAATCGATTGGGTTATTCATTAATTACTTTCATAATATTGCAGTAAAATCAGGTCACCATCAAGGTATTGGTTCCATTTGGTCCTCCGCTAACCTGCCGTTTGATAAACCCCAAATTCCTTTAACAACACTTTACCCTTTTACTTTAGAAACACTGGGAGTTACATCAAGGGATAATGTAAATATTGTGCAACGCCGGAAAGAAACATTTGTACCGCAATAGTAGTTAATATCATTCCCATTAATCGTTCGATTGCCGTTAGGCCCCGTTTCCCCAAAATTTTCATCAAAAAAGGTGCAAATAACATAATTACTGTAAAAATTGCAGAGGCAATAAGTACGCCTAAAAACACTAACCAAAGATGATGGGGATATCGAGTAACAAACAATAACACCATTGCCATTGCTGATGGTCCAGCTGTTAAGGGCACAGCGAGGGGGACGATTAAGGGTTCTTCAAAGTCTTCTTTAGCTGTTTTTTGTTCCGATGGAAAAATCATTCGAAGAGCAATAATAAAGAGAATAACTCCTCCAGCTATACTCAAGGCGGGAGTAGTAATATGTAATCCATGTAAGATATAACGCCCAAAGAAAACAAATAATGCCAAAATGAGAAAGGCAATTAGGGATTCTCGCAGAATAATTCGTGTTTGAGTTCGCGTGTCGTAATTTCGCAAGATAGCTAAAAATACAGGAATATTTCCCAGTGGGTCCATCACTAGGATTAGTGTGATTGCAATCGTATAAAGCGTCATTTAAATTCTCTCCAACCCAAGCTTATGACTGAGGAGTATATCATTTTCGCACAAGGGAAATTCAGACACAGATAATTGCTAAATTTTAAAAGACGGCCGGCAATTGTTGCGTAAGCAACATTCTCTCCTTAACGCAATCCCCTGACAAGGCAAATCCAAGCAATTTACCCTCTCGGTTGTAAAATAAAGCTTTCTGATGGTTCCCCTCCCCCCAATATTGCCATTCACCTTCTATCGTTTCGGGAGGGGGATAAGTGGCAAGGGCACAAGCAGGTGTTTTGATTATGATGGGCATAGGCGGATATTGCACAGGGTGCTTATCACCCATCAGATGACGAGCAAGAGCTCGGGCACACTGTAAGAGTGGCGCCACATATTGACGTACCTCACCAGCCACTTCGGCACAATCACCGAGGGCATAAATATTCTCGATACTCGTTTTTAGGTAACGATCTACCACTATACCCCAATTTCGCTTAAGGTTAAGCGTTTCCGCTAGATCGCATTGGGGCCTGATCCCGATTGCCGAAAGAACTCCATCAGCATGGATGGTATTCTCATCCCCCAACGCAATTCGATAATCATTTCCATCAGAACTAACGACTGTAGCTGCTTTATTTAAATGCCAATTTACGCCCTTGTCCGCAAGAGACTTCTGCAAAGCGACTCCTACACGTTCGGGCACCAGTTTGGATAAAGGATAAGGATCTGGCGATATTACCTCAACGTGATAACCCACGTTAATTAAATCGTTAGCGAATTCGCAACCCACTAAACCTGCTCCCAGAATGACAAGAGATTTTTTGTCTTCTATCCATGCACGAAATCTTTCATAGGCATCCAGATCATTTATGGCAGTTACAGCGGAAAGGCCATCACCCTGTAAGGTCGGCGTTACCGTCTTGGAACCACAAGCCATAATGAGCTTTTGGTAAGCGATCTTTTCTCGGCGAATTTGAATCACTTGCGAAGAAGGATCAATAGCTTCCACCAGCATATGAGTGTGAATTCGGGCTTGCAATTGCGAGCTCATTTCATTTGCAGAGTACACTGCTAATTGAGCAACCAATTTTTTATTAGTTAAGGCTGTTGATAATAACGGTTTGGAGTAAAAAGCACCGTCGTTGGCGGTAATAATTTCCAAGGGTGTTGTCGTGTCCAATTTACGAAATTCTTTCGCAAAGAGGTAACCTGCCAACCCACTACCGATAATAACTACTGGTTGCTTCTTCATTTTTAATATTAAAATTTTGAACAGCCTCAATCATCGCGGATACATTTTCTACAGGTATAGTCGGATCAATTCCATGTCCTAAATTAAATACGTGACCCGAACCCTTTCCATAAGTCTTTAAAATCTCGGTCACAGCGATGACAACCATCTTTGGATTAGATAATAAAAATTGCGGAATCTAAATTACCTTGCAAAGCTACTCGATCTCCTATGCGCGAACGCGCTTGTGCGATACCAATTGTCCAATCCAATCCAATCGCATCCGCTTGTTGTAATTTTTTCTAACCATTGTCCGCCATTTTTGGTGAAAAAGATCAGAGGGATTCTCCGTTCTTCCTTTTCCCACATCACTTCGACAGCAATTTGCGATAAATAATTTAATGAAAATTGTTCATAGGCTGTTGATGTTAATAACCCACCCCAGGTATCAAATATCATCAAAGCGTCGATGCCCGCTCGAATCTGGGCGTTCAAATAATTTATCGTCAACGAAGTTAATTTTTGCAATAACCTATGTAAGAACTTAGGATTTTGATAAACTATGGCTCTTGCAATTAAAAATGCTTTACTACTCTGCCCTTCAATCATATAGCAAGCCAAATGTCCAAGGACTTCCAGCAAATCTAATCAAAGGAACTTGTCGAACCAAGGCTTTAATGACAAGGTTAATCGTCTCGAAAACGTAGGAAAGTGCTTCTTCCACATCCGGATCTCTTAGCCGTTCAAGGTGTTCCATCGTTCGGATAGGATTAAGAATGACAGGTCCTACAGAGGGTTCAATTTGCAAATCAACTCCCATCGCGTCGGGAATGGTTAAAATATCGCTAAAAATGATCGCAGCATCCAAAGAAAAGCGTTCTAGCGGTTGCAAGGTTACTTCACAAGCCAATTCCGGGGTCTTACAGAAAGCCATAAAATTACGCGCTTTCTCACGCAATCGTTGATATTCTGGCAAACACCCTCCTACTTCGCACATCAACCACACTGGCGTTCCGGTCTACAGGCTGTCGCAGCAACACTCTGATAAAACGATCGTTTTTAATCATTGACATAGAGTGTGGTATTGTACACGAATTCACTGCCCCACGCAGCTTCTAAAAAACTTCACAGCTAAACTTACGCATGGAAAATTCGCCTCTAATCATTCGTGAACTGGTACAAGGGGAGCAAACGCGTTAGAAAGAAAGGGTACGCCAATTGGCAATAATGATTTAGGTTGCCGCTCACGCATTATCTCTGGAAGTCACACTAATTACCAACAATGAGAAAGAATTTGGTCGCATTCCTGGCTTAGCTATTGAAAAATTGGTGTTCTTTCTAGTGATCGTATTTAATTTCCACCACTACTTTCCCGCGTTTATTTTTTCTTGCTGGGAAGTGAGAAAGGGGGCGATTCTAAAACCGTCTTTAGAAACTTTCCTGTGTGAGAAAATTTGCATTTTGCAACAGTTTCGGGGGTACCAGCAACGACGACTTGCCCTCCCCCATCACCACCTTCCGGACCCATGTCGATTATCCAATCGGCTACTTTGATGACATCGAGATTATGCTCGATGATGACAATAGTGTTACCATCATCGCGCAGTCGGTAAAGCACTCGCAATAAATGTAAAATATCGTGGAAATGAAGTCCGGTTGTAGGTTCATCTAATAAATACAACGTGCGACCGGTTGCCCGTTTTGATAATTCACGTGACAATTTAATTCGTTGTGCTTCCCCCCCTGATAAAGTCGTTGCACTTTGCCCCAATGTGATATAAGAAACACCGACATCCATCAACGTTTGTAACTTGCGTGCGAGCATTGGGATTACATCAAAAAATTTACGTGCCTCTTCAACCGTCATTTGTAGCACATCATAAATATTTTTCCCTTTATAATGTATCTCCAGCGTTTCACGGTTGTATCGTTTTCCTTTGCAAACATCACAAACGACATAAATATCAGCTAAAAAATGCATTTCCACTTTAATAACACCATCACCTTCACAGGCTTCGCAACGACCACCTTTTACATTGAAACTGAATCGGCCTGGCGAATAGCCTCGTGCGCGTGCTTCTTGTGTGCCTGCAAATAATTCGCGAATCGGTGTAAAAACACCCGTATAAGTTGCTGAATTTGATCGTGGCGTTCGACCAATGGGGCTTTGATCGATCTCTACAACCTTATCTAAATATTCTAACCCCTTGATGGATTTATAGGGGCCCACACGTCGTTGCGTGGCGCCATTTAATTGTGAAACAACAATAGAATAAAGCGTATCGCTAATAAGGCTCGATTTTCCTGAACCTGATACGCCTGTTACACAAGTCATAAGACCAATGGGAATATTTATATCCACATTTTTTAAATTATTGTAGGTGGCACCTTTTAGCGAAATAGATTGTCCTATGTTTAATCTGCGTTTTTTCGGAACTGGAATTGTGCTTTTTCCCGATAAATAACGTCCTGTTAATGAGCGGGGATTTTCCATAATTTCAGCAGGGGTACCTTGTGCAACAATCTCCCCCCCGTGAACCCCAGCACCTGGCCCAATGTCAACAACATAATCCGCTATACGAATGGCTTCTTCATCATGCTCCACAACAATAACCGAATTTCCCAAGTCGCGCAGATGTTTTAATGTATCTAATAATCGTTGATTATCTCGTTGGTGTAAGCCAATCGACGGTTCATCTAAAATGTACATTACGCCTACTAACCCAGAACCAATTTGACTTGCCAATCGGATACGTTGCGCTTCCCCACCTGATAGAGTTTCTGCGCTTCGAGCTAAATTTAAATAATTCAGGCCAACGTTTACTAAAAATCCGAGCCGAACATTAACTTCTTTTAATATTTTTTCTGCAATCATTCCCCGGCGCCCTTCTAACTTTAGCGATTGAAAAAATTTGAGGGCATCACCAACAGACATCGCCGTAATTTCAGGAAGATTTTTATTTTCTACAAAAACATGTTGCGCTTCTGTTCGCAAACGAGTTCCTTCACAGGCTTCACATTCATTCACCGTCAAATACTTCGCTAATTCTTCTTGCACAGCCTGCGATTCTGTTTCGCGATAGCGCCGTTCCATGATAGGTATTACACCTTCAAAAGGATATTTCCGTTTAATTTTTTTACCATCATGCGAAGGAAGGTAAAAAGTAATGATTTCATTCCCACTTCCATACAGTAATTTATTTTTGATCCATTTTGGCAATCGATAATAAGGAGTTTCCATACCGAAGCCATAGTGATCGGCTAAGGAAGTCAACAATTGATGATAATATAAATTACGACGATCCCATCCACGAATGGCACCATCGGCGAGACTAGCTTTTTCGTTGTGAATTACCTTTTTGGGATCAAAATATTGCTTAACACCTAATCCATCGCACGTCGAACAGGCGCCCACAGGGTTATTAAAAGAAAACAATCTCGGTTCTAATTCTTCTAAACTGTAACCACAATCAAAACAGGCATAACGAGAGGAAAAAATACGCTCTTCAATTTGTCGGTTATTAAAGGGAGCTACTACAGCTAACCCGTCCGATAAACGTATCGCAGTTTCGAAGGATTCTGCTAAGCGCTGCTTCACATCCGGGCGAACTTTAACACGATCGATTACTACTTCAATGGTATGTTTTTTACGCAAACTTAATTTAGGCGCTTCATCCAATTCCACCAATTCACCGTCAATTCGCACACGAATGAACCCTTGGGTTTTTAATTGGTTAATAAGCTGGACATGCTCCCCCTTACGCTCTCGAACAACAGGAGCCAATATCATGATAGGTGTCCCTTCTGAAATTGCTAAAACCGCATCCACCATCTGGCTTATGGTTTGCGCTTGCAAGGGATAGTGATGCTCTGGGCAACAAGGCTGACCAACCCGAGCGTATAACAATCGTAGATAATCATAAATTTCTGTAATCGTACCTACAGTAGAACGGGGATTATGCGACGCCGATTTTTGTTCGATGGCAATTGCTGGGGAGAGTCCTTCGATGACATCTACCTCCGGTTTCTCCATCATTGATAAAAATTGACGGGCGTAAGCTGACAGTGATTCTACATAGCGTCGTTGCCCCTCTGCATAGAGGGTATCAAACGCCAGGGAAGACTTTCCCGACCCCGACAGACCTGTAATGATAATTAATTGATTTCGCGGCAGGTCAAGATCAATATTTTTGAGATTATGTGTCCGAACACCGCGCAACTGGATATGGCTCATAGGACCGATATTGTACAGTAGTGGCCTTGATAAGCGAAGCCCATTCAAGCAATTGAACCGTTCTCTCATAGAATAAATAGAGGTTCGTTAGAGTCCGTTATGAACACTGACCGTTAACCCAATCTATTACTGGGATATGTGTTGGACCTTGTGCCTTCGGAGTTGGGGCCAAGATTGTATAACCACAAGCTATTTGGCTCCCATAAAGCTGAGCGATAGGGGAAAATACAGAAGGTGTTATATTTTTTACCATGGCTTTGTAAACTTGTCTCAGATGGGGTGTGTCACACTTTTGCGTTTGAGGATTACAAAGAGTAGCTCCCCGCGTCACCCATTGATGCTCGTTAAAGGGAAACGAAGTGGAATATCCTATGTAAAGATTAGGCGCACTACTTGATGTGTTTGTCCCTTGAAAAGCGGTACTTTGAATCTTAGAAACTGGAGGACAATGGGGATAACTTAGGGACTGCGAAAAACGAAAAGAAACAGTACCTAATAAGACCAAAACTAGAAGAAATGGAACGTTGATCATAAAACCCCACCAAGAAACTTGATCAATTTTAACACAATCGAGGATGCTTGAAAAATATTCCTGGATTTGTTTATTTTGGATTTAAGGCCAAGGACCTAAGGTCTTGGGGCAGCTACTTCTAGCCTGCCAATAACTCAAGGATAAAGCATGGTAAACAAACAAAAACTCATTATTCTTCCTGGATGGAGCGGCAATGCTATGCTCTGGGAGCATCAGTGTCAGCACCTAAATATGATAGACCTAGAAGATGGTAGACCCAGAAGTTATTGTTATTCACAGACCAAGAAACTGTCGAAAAATGGCTGAAGCTGTTGTAAAGCGAACACCTCCTAAATTTATTTTAGTGGGGCATTCCTTAGGGGGGGGCTAGGTCACCCAAGTCTATTGCCAATCGCTATCCGGAAAGAGTCAGTAAACTCATTTTAATTGCCACTTGGGAACGCGCTGAAAAGGACCAGAAAGATATCGACTTTATGCAACAAACCTTAGTCCAGATAAAAAATAACCAACGCGAAACACTATTTGATGAAATGAGGCCTAACCTTGTTTAACCTGAGCGTAAAAACGAAAAACCCCTAATACAAAAAATCAAATTGGCTCAATCACAGTTTCCTACAGAAGGATTAATCAATCAAACACTAGTTAAAATCCACAGTCCCAATACTCATGGGATTTTACCAAACATTCAATGTCCCACATTAATTATTCATAGACATCAAGCATAGACATCAAGACCACCTATGTTCCATTGAACAACAGGAAATTCTAAAAAAATAAAATCTCTAGAGCTATTTTGATCATTGTCGAAGATTGCGGGCATTTGCCATTAATCGAAAGACCACAAACTATTACTGCGCTGATTCGATTGTGGGTTCAGATAGAAACCTAACGATTAAAAATATTTTTGTCTTGATTGAAATAAATATCAATTAATAGCAATAAACCTGCATATAAACCCCCGCTAAACTGCGCATTGTGTTGATTCGATTGCCACATTAGAAACCATTCGGAACCAATAGCGATAAATCCAAAAAAATAAAGCATAATATCCAACCAGAGACCTACCTGAGTGAAATTTTAATGCGATAAAATACATCAGTTTTAAGATGCCGAAATAATAAAATTGCCCGCTATCCACAATAAAATAGCCGTGATCATCTTTGATCATCTCTTCCGTAATGACTGAAAGATACAGAATAGTTTTCAGTAGCAGATTCGTAATTCGTAATAGCGCACCAGATTACTTCGGGGCTTCTAAGGGTAGTATCCATGCTGAGAATATGCTTTACCAACTCCCAATTAGTGCCATAATCTGTAAAATTAGTGAACGCAGAAAAGGTAAATAATAGAGCAGTTGCTAAAATTAAATACTTTTTAATTAAACGTTAATTAAACGCAGGTAGATCATACTAATCCTTACGCTTGAAGGAAAAAACATCTAACTCTAATACCTATAGAGCATTATAGCTGTATCAATCATTTTTCGTTAACAAGAAAAAGTGTGCATCAAGTTTTAATCCTTCTCTTGATGCTACGTGATGTTTTTACTTTTGATGGCAGTGTTGTTGAGTCCTTGTCCTACAGGAAAGGTGGGTGGGATATTTTTTGGATGAATAGTATTATTGTCTTGAACAGCAATCGTAGCTAATTTTGGATCGATATGATAATCTACGCGTCACTATAAGAAGTTCCTTTGTGCTCCCTCCCCAAATTGGCGTTTCCTAAATTTACACCTGTTTTTATGTTAAATTTGATACTCAATATGGGCCTTCCCAGTCCAATAGCAGGAGGAGAAAATTCCAGTTTCAACCCCAAAATAGAGATTTACGCTTTATTCTGATGCATAATCCACTCTTCGACAGGAAAACTTAAATCAGTCGGCTACTCACCCCTCTTTTGATAGGACCAATCATGAATTTAGTTAGAGATTATAAGTTGTCTTACCAAGCTCCTCTTTTGAAGGTACAATAAGGTTTTTTCAGCACTTATCGTTGATTATTATGTATGCGAAAGAACCAACTGCAGTAGCTTCCCTCGCCGCTATTATGGCCTTTCGGATGCTGGGATTATTTATGCTCCTCCCGGTATTTTCTCTCTATACCAACCAAATACCCTTTGCTACACCAGCCCTCATCGGGATAGCGCTTGGTATCTATGGACTCCTACAAGCGTGTTTTCAAATCCCTTTTGGGATGCTCTCCGATCATATTGGTCGCAAACCTGTTATCACCGCAGGCCTGATATTGCTCGGCGTTGGAAGTATTCTTGCTGCCCTATCGCATTCCATTTACGGCATTATCATCGGCCGAGCCCTTCAAGGTGCCGGGGCAATCGGGAGTACCATTCTTGCCATGATCGCTGATTTGACTCGTGATGAAGAACGCAGTAAAGCTATGGCGCTAGTGGGAATGGTAATTGGATTTTCGTTTGCTATCGCTCTTATTATTGGCCCAGTCATTAACACATGGTTTCAGCTTAAAGGCATTTTCTGGACGACCGTAATTTTTGCAACGCTAGGAATTATTCTTCTCTATACTGTAGTGCCAACTCCCCCTCAACCACTACCCCATCCTGAAGTGAAATCCGAGTCAGGGTATTTTAAAAAAGTAATCCGCAGTAGTGCCCTTTTACGCTTGGATTTGGGTATCTTTTCTCTTCATTGTATTTTAACAGCAATGTTTATTGGCCTTCCTATCATTCTAAGCCGGGTAATTAATCTTAGCGAACATGAGCAAGTATCTCTTTATCTAATTATACTTTTATTTGCCTTTATAATAGCCATGCCCCTCATTATTCTTTCCGAAAAAAAACGCCAACTTAAGTGGTCTTTTATTAGTGCTATCGTTCTTCTAATAGTTTGTCAGTTTTTATTAATAGCTTTTCACCGCTCAGTCATTGAAATTGGAATCATCTTATTTCTTTTTTTCACTGCTTTTACTTTATTAGAAGCCACCCTCCCCTCATTAATCTCAAAGATTGCCCCGATTCGTCAAAAAGGCACAGCGCTCGGAATTTATTCTTCCGCCCAATTTCTTGGCATTTTCTTGGGTGCCAGTCTAGGAGGATGGATTTTTGGTCACTTCCAGTGGATAGGTGTGTTTATTTTTTGCGCAATTATTGCGCTGTTATGGTTGGTACTGGCCATTACCATGCAAAATCCGACTTATCTTTGTACGGTTATTATAAAACTAGACGATTATTTAAAACAAAATCTCGTCTCTTTGAAAGAAAATCTCCATACCATTCCTGGCATTTCTGAAGCAGCGGTTTTGACTCATGAAAATTTAATTTATCTTAAAATTGATAAAAAAATAATTACCGAAGACGAATTGCGAAAACGAATCAGAGAGAGTAACCTAAACGGAACCAGGAACCGTTTAAAGTCAGCGGATGTTAGCTTTATTTGAGATTTGAGAACTTAGGAGAGTTTTGTAATGTCTAGAGGTGTAAATAAAGTTATTTTAATTGGGAACTTAGGCCAAGACCCCGAAGTACGTTATACGCCCAACGGAAACGCTGTTACGAATGTAACATTAGCTACAAGCACAACCTGGCGTGATAAACAAACCGGCGAATTGCAAGAGCGTACGGAATGGCATCGAATTGCATTCTTTAATCGTTTAGCTGAAATTGTAGGAGAATATTTACGCAAAGGTTCAAAAGTGTATATCGAAGGGAGTTTACGGACGCGTAAATGGCAAGATAAGAATGGTGCCGATCGCTATACTACAGAAATTATTGCAAATGAAATGCACATTCTGGATAGCCGAAGCGGCGGTGGCTATGGAAATCAGGAAAGGAGTTCTTCTTACAAACAAACCAATGCGGTAGAAAATCAACCCGCCGCATCTAATGAGGATGGTTCTTACTCTGATCTTGAAGATGATATTCCTTTCTAAATGAGAAAGACACAACTCAATTCCACCAACCCAACGACTCCATTCCGGTCCAGGCGTGTTTGATGCATTATCAGCTCGCCTGGTAAAACAAGCCGGATTTTCAGATGGTCTATTTATCGAAGCTCTTCAATCGCTTGAACAAATTAAAAAAATAGCCGAAGAAGTCCCCCAACCCAAATTAATTAATTATGTTTTATGGCGGCAAAACCTCCTTACTTCCTCTTAATCAACTAGAACGGTTAGGTTATCAATTGGTTATTATACCCTATACCTTTCGAGTTACAACGCGCTGCCATTGCAGCAATGCAAAAAACGCTAGCGTTCATTAAACAAAATGGGGATAGCCAATTAATCGCAAGTGAGTTAACTACCTTTAAAGATTGCGAAATGATCACTGGTACCGCCGATTGGCTCAAACTTAGCAAATAAGGAATACGGATTCTGGCGAATCTTCGTATTTCTAAAAAGGAATAGCAACGTCGATGTCCACATCCTTATCATAATCAATCCCGCTTAAACCAAAACCAAATAATTTGTAAAAATCTTTACGGTACCCCGCAATATCAGAAACTTGTTCGACATTTTCGCTCTTAATGGATTGCCATAATTCTTTCACTTCAGCTTGAACGTCGTCACGCATTTCCCAATCGTCCATGCGAATACGACCTTCTTCATCTCTGGGAATATCATTACTGTGATATAAGCGCTCACTAAATAACCGCCACATCTGTTGGATACAGCCTTCGTGCAGATTTTTTTCCTTCATAACTTTATAAAGCAATGAGATGTAAAGAGGGAGCACCGGTATAGCAGCGCTAGCTTGCGTTACCAGTGCTTTATTCACAGAAATAATGGCTTGTCCTTCTAGTTTCGATTTTAAAAGAAAATCCAATTTTTTGGCTGTTTCTTCTAAATGGAATTTTGCTCTTCCAATAGTACCATTACGATAAATCGCGTGGGTTATTTCAGGGCCAATATACGTAAAGGCAGCCGTTTTAATCCCTTTTGCTAAACAATTATTTTCCAACAAAGCACTTATCCACAAAGCCCAATCGTCACCACCCATAACTGCTTCTGTATCTTGGATTTCTTTTTCAGTCGCGGGCTCAATGATCACTTCGCTTACCTCACCCGTCATAACATCCACTGTTTTATTTCGATAGGACTGGCCGATGGGTTTTAATACA
The DNA here is from genome assembly GCA_001077715.1 of Candidatus Coxiella mudrowiae. Classification (GTDB taxonomy): domain Bacteria; phylum Pseudomonadota; class Gammaproteobacteria; order Coxiellales; family Coxiellaceae; genus Coxiella; species Coxiella mudrowiae. Next base: position 1,443,406 of record CP011126.1, read on the forward strand.
GAATTAAAAATTTCGCCAGTTTTGGGGTGAATTCGGCGCGGAGAGGCAATACTATAAATAATTAAATCAACCTCACTTTGCCAATCCTGTTGAATTAACTCAATGGTTTTTTGTTTTATTTCGTCTGAAAACGCATCACCCTTAATGCTTTTAGCATATAATCCTGTCTCGTGGGCGGCTTTTTCAAAGGTTGCTGTATTATACCATCCTGGAGAGGCGGTTCGTTTTTCACTAGCTGATTTTTCAAAAAAAACACCGATCGTTTTAGCGCCTGCAGCAAAAGCAGCCACAATGCGGCTTGCCAAACCAAAACCGGTAGAAGCACCAATAATTAAAACTTTTTTAGGACCACCAGAAAGATGTGTTTGTTTTTTAACGTAATCAATCCATTCTGTTACATGTTCTTCGCACCCCGTTGGATGAGCCGTTGTACAAATAAAACCACGAACTTTTGGCGTGACAATCATGAAGCTTCCCCTTTATATTTTTTCCCATCTTTACATAAGATAGTGGCATGGTTTTTAGCCAATTTAGAGAGGGCATTCTAACAAAAAGCTGTATTTAAGGCTACACTAAGAGCTTCCAGTAAGGCTCTGGTCTTAACCCACTTTCTTAAATATTTTCTTAAGTGAATTAGAAATTTAATATTGTGATTAAGAAAGATTCTTTGCCTGTGTTGTTGTTCCATTGGCACTGTATTTTTAATTAAATAAATCTCTATTCGAAGATTGAGCTATGAGCCGTATCCCAAATACCCCTGATAATGCTCAGTTAGACCAGTTAAATCAAGAATTTTCTCCAGTAGAGATAATAAGCAATACTTATGGGCAAAAGATTTTAAAAATGCTCAACCAACTTGATGTTTTTACGCATTTTCGATTCTCTTCACTTTTCATTTGTTTTATTCCTTATTTCACTGAAGAAGAGTTAACAGAGTATGTGGCATCTCAAACTAAGAATAAAACGCAAGAAGAGAAGGAATTGTTTTTCCTTTTTTTAGTAAGTTCTTTAAAGAAGAAATCAACTTATGCTACCATTTTAAAGCTCTTATGTTTACTAATAACAAAGATTATGTACAAAAAAAGGTAAAAAAATATTTAGGCGACGAGTATACGAAGGTCCTCATGCGGCACGCCTCCTTTAAGGGAGAAATCCTGTGATGCTAGCAATGACACAACACCTATCAAAACGCCGGGAGAGATTTTTGCAGCATTTATTTTGAAGAAATTGCCTAATTGACGGTATTACGATGATTTACCCAGATTCAAACTTCTTTGGAACAAAAGGAGAAAATAAAAGGTAAAAATAAACAATTCAGATATCTCTTGCACAAATAGGACTACCTTATATAACCCCGTTTGGGTTGCTTGTTCCGATTTGCCAGTATTTGTGTGGCCAGAATTATCGTGTCGACGGCGGTAGCATAATGATAACGGCTGATATTCAATCGTTTGATGCAGGATTTTATATACCGAAAAACAGACGATACAAAAAGACAACCAATATGAAACAGTGGTTAGCTCGAGGATCGTTACGAATACGATTACGTATAACGCTAAAGATGAAGAAAACTAACGTTATCTCATATTTAATATGTGGACAAGATTGGAGCGCAAAATTAATGATGAAATAATGAAAAACTTAATTACAGATTTTCAACAACAAGCCGTAGATCAGTTTGATTATTAAGAAGTACTTTATGGCACTTCTGCGCGGAGAAATGCCTTTCTTACAATTTTTAAGAATCTACCTCATAATGGTGGAGGTAGTCATACTTTTAAAACTATTGTACCCGTAGATGAGGAACTCACTCTTTTCAAAACCTAATATGATAGTAGAGAACTGGCTTGTTTGTCTAGAAAAATTAAACGCCTCAACTAGGTTAACTTACTTTATTTGGTTTTTAGCCCGAATTCATAAACCTTTTCCTTCTTCACATCATTTTTAAGTTTGTTTTTACTATATTTTTTTATCATTAGCGTCGTAAAATGATTAAAGAATTATTTATAAAAAATATTCATGTTAAGAAGCAGCGCTTTTCTAGAAATAAATAAGGAACCTGACGAATATAATTTTATTAAGTCAGAAAATTATGTTGATCCCTTGTCACATCCTATAGGATGATTTTGTGCTTTTTAAAGATCCTCTAATCGAAAAAATTACCCCAATCGATTTGGAAAATTATAATTACTGACAAAACATCTTTAGATCAGGAACTCTTTGATCAACTAAATTAAAACTCTCGCATTTATGTCGCTTCTTTGGTCAGGGCAACTCCTCAACATCTCCAATTCCTCCCTGAAACTATCGAAACCGTCGAAATTGATTTCAGCACTTCTTCGCAAGCATTAAGATATCTTCCAACCCATATCAAAAGTGTAGCTAGGGCGAGGAATCAGAAGGGATGCTATTGAAGCGTTGCCTCCAACAGTGCGTTGGGTAGAAATCAACAAAGATACTTCGAGAGAAGCAAAAGCAATAAAGCTCTCGCAACAAAATCCCATATAAACACTATTTCCTTAATGCGCGGCATTACTTCTACTCAATTACATACTTTACCAGAGACAATAAAAAAAGTTAAAGTTATGCATTCCACCTTTTCAGAAGCATTAAATACGCTGCCCAATATTCATTCAATCATCCTTGGCCATAACCTCTCTCCCACAGATGTTTCTAATTTACTGGCCAAGTTTCAAATCATATATATTAATGGAGACATCCCTTTGGAAGTGTTAGGTGCTCTCCCTTGTCGACTGCATACTCTATTTAGAAGCGGACGTCACAGCAGAGCAATTAAAGGCGTTGCCTAATTTATCTACCACCAAAAGTCGCCATCAACGGAAGTACGCCCCAAGACGTTATTGAGGTCCTAAAAAAGATAAATATTCCACTCCTTTATTTTAGGGTCCAGGTAGTTCGAGGCCTTACCAACCTCGACTTACCAAATTGAAATCTCCAGACATTCCTCGTTAACACCAGAAAAATTATTGTCCGTACCGTACTCAGAAAAAAACCAACCATTGAGACACACTAATTGTGTTAGGACAAGAAACTAGTCCACGCTACTTATCTGGGCTGCTAGATACGATTTGGAAAGTCATTATTAAAAATGATACACCCGATTTCATTACTTTCTAATCTTAAACAATCTTATGTCCATACTGTATTTCTTTCTTCAGCGACTCAAGAACAAATTCAAGCATTACCAGCTACTGTTCATTAGAAATCGATACAAAAAATCTCTCATTAGAGATCACTGATGCGCTTTTAAATAAAACAACCATTAAAAGAGCTATTCTCGGGGATAGTTTGGCTCAATCCCAAATTGAGAGAATACTCCAAAACAATAACATTACGAAGGTTCTGATTTCTCGAAAAAAGCAAGAAACGATGCCTATTAACGATTGGCGCTTTCAAATAATTGAAGATTTATAATGAATATTGCAAAAATGGTACCAGCGCATCAGATTTACTAGAAAAAGCTTCAAAGCGGCCCTGTCTTAAAGAAACTCCACGAAGGTTATAACTTTGTTTTCGCTTTCCTCTAAAACGAAAAATAGACCGTCGCACCCATCAAGAAATAATATAAAAATACCTTCGCGTTCTTAGTTTCTAGATAGAAGAATTTTTAATGAAGAAAAGAAGGGAGATGAGAGCATCATGTAAAGCGCATATCCAGCGATCATGAGATAGGAAATTATCAACAAAACAAATGATCGCTGGAGACAAATATAATCTGAAAGAAGCCCTTTTATTTCTGTAATTACAGCGCTACCCACGATAGCCATAATGAGAAATCCACTCGCTTTATTTTTCAAAAACTCATTCGGCAATTTAGCAATAGCTAAAGCGAAAATAGTTGGAAACATGACGGAATTAAAAATTCCTAATAACAACAAAGACCACATTGCTATTAGACCTTTTGTCAAAATAACACTAGCTAATAGCAATAAATTAGTAATCGCACAGGCAACCTAACGTTTTGAGCGAACTGATTTTAATTAACACATAAGTACCGACTAACCCGACCGATCATCGCCCCCCAATAGAATGAAAGATAACGTGCTAATTGAGTGAATGTTAGAGCAGCGATTTGCAGTAAATTTAAAAAATTCACAATTAAACTGCCCACAGAGACTTCGGCACTCACATAAAAAAGATACTGATCAACTCCCAAAATGAAAGGAAAATGTTTCCATAATTAGAAATCAATGCCCCCTGGCTGCTTCTTTTTGTAATGGATCATTCACAGAATTAAAGTTGAATCGACTAATAAATAGAGCAACCAATATCATTAGCCCAGCAATGATCATATAAAGGACATCTAAATCTGTCGAAGCAATAAAACCACTTACCAATAAGGGAGCTATTACATAGCCTAAAGAATTCACACCTTAGGCTAAGATCAACCGCTCCGATGATGTTCTTACATTTCCCAGTAATGTCACTAGAGGATTAGCCAAAACTTGAAGAACAACCACCACTGTAGCCAAAATAAATAATCCAAATAAAAAACCCTTATAAATAAGAGTAATTCTATCGGGAATAAAAATAAGGCACCCAAGAGCAATAATGAGTAGACCTACAATAATTCTTTTCTTGTATTTCAGCTTGTTAACCAATAGCGCCATAGGAAGAGACATTAAGAAATAGGTAAAAAAGAAGCTAAACTGAACCAGCATAGCTTGACCAGGATAGCTTGCCCATAACTTACTTAAATGGATAACTTACTTAAATAAATTTTTGCTCGAAGGAACAGGATTAATAATCATTAAGTAAAGTAATGAATCCCCAAATTAAAAACAACAGCACTATCGCACTATAATAAGACAAGCGGCTAGGTCGTAAATTTTTTGCCATGCTTCCGTACAAACGAGGGAAGGAAGTTCATGAACTAGACTTCTTCTGACGCCGTTTCTACTTCTCCTCGATCAACTAATTCAACAATTGCCATAGGCGCATTATCTCCAGGGCGGAAACCACATTTTAATACGCGGCAATAACCACCCGGACGTTCTTTATGTCGCGGTGCGATTTCTTTGAAAAGCTTAATTACGGTTTCATCATCACCTAAACGATTGAAAGCTAGACGGCGGTTAACCATACTGTCTTCTTTTGCTAAAGTTATTAAAGGCTCTACTACCCTCCGCAATTCTTTTGCTTTTGGTAAGGTAGTTTTGATTAGCTCGTGTTTGAGTAATGACACAGCCATATTTTGCAGCATCGCTTTGCAATGTGCACTGGGACGATTTAAATGTCTACCACTTTTACGATGATACATGTCTTACTTCTCCGGCAAATTTTCAGGAGGCCATTCTTCGATATGCATACCTAGACTTAATCCTTTTTGTGCAAGTACGCTTTTAATTTCTAACAAGGACTTTCTACCTAAATTCGGTGTCTTTAACAAATCGTTTTCGGAACGCTGTACTAAATCACCGATGTAATAAATACTTTCTGCTTTCAAGCAATTAGCTGCTCGCACGGTTAATTCCAAATCATCGACAGAACGCAGCAATAAAGGATCGATTTTATCTTCTTTTCCACCGGTGGATCGATATTCTTCATGCTTCAAATCGACAAAAGCAGCTAATTGGTGTTGTAAAATAGTTGCTGCAAACTGAATGGCCCCCTCAGGATTGAGCGTACCATTAGTTTCAAGCTCTATAATCAATTTATCTAGGTCAGTGCGCTTTTCCACCCGTGCGTTTTCTACAGAATAAGAAACACGTCGTACCGGACTGTACGAAGCATCTAGTAATAATACACCTGCTGAGCGGATTTCTTCTTTTTCGGCACGCACGCTAGCAGATTCATAACCTCGACCCATCGCTGCTTTCAAGGTCATATTAACTTCGCCATCTTTAGTAAGATGTGCAATGATATGATCAAGATTGACGATCTTGACACCATGATCGATTTGGAAATCTCCTGCAGTAACCACACCTGGACCTTTTTTATTCAGAGTTAAGGTAGCTTCATTGCGTCCTTCTAATTTAACAGCAACTCCTTTTAGATTTAATATAATACTCACTACGTCTTCACGTACGCCCTCGAGAGAGCTGTATTCATGTAAAACACCTTCCATCTGGGCTTCGACAATAGCGGCTCCAGGCATGGAGGATAATAAAATTCGTCTCAGAGCATTTCCTAAAGTATGTCCAAATCCACGCTCTAATGGTTCTAGCACGATGCGAAAGTTATTAGGCGACACCGGATGAACCTGAATATTTTTTGGGGTTAAAAAGGATTTAAGAAGATCTTGCATATCTAGTGCCCCTTATTTCGAATAGAGCTCAACAACGAGGTTAACTTTAAATTCAGCAGGTAATTCTGTCACATCGGGTTGATTTTTAAATGTACCCACCATTTTTTTAATGTCTACTTCGATCCAGGAAACCGGCGCACGCTGCTGTACTAATTCTAATGCGCCTTTAATTCGGAGTTGTTTCTTTGCTCGACTCCGAACTTCGATCAAATCTCCAGGTTTTACTTGGCAAGAAGGAATATTAACCACTTCCCCGTTAACGAGGATCGCTTTATGACTTACCAGCTGTCTCGCTTCTGCTCGGGTAGCCGAAAATCCCATTCGGTAGACAACATTATCTAACCGCCTTTCCAATAGGCTCAATAAATTATCCCCAGTTGATCCCTTTAGCCTATCAGCTTGCCGATAATAATTATGAAATTGTTTTTCTAAGACATTGTAATAACGTTTAATCATTTGCTTCATTCGCAATTGGACTCCATAGTCTGTCGTCCGCCCACGGCGTTGCCAGTGCATCCCAGGAATACGTTCAATATTGCATTTCGAATCAATAGCCCGAATACCACTTTTCAGTTGTAAATCAGTTTTTTCGCGTCGTGACAATCGACATTTTGGGCCTAAATACCTTGCCATTACTTAATTACCTCCTAAACTCGTCGTTTCTTACGTGGTCGACAGCCATTGTGCGGTAATGCTGTGCGATCTTCGAGACTAACAATTTTCAAACCTGCGGAACGTAATCCTCGAACAGCAGAATCACGTCCCGCACCTGGACCTTTAATACAGACAGAAACAGCCTCCATACCGAAATCTTGAATGGCTCTTTCAGCCACTCCTTCGGCAGCTAATTGCGCACCATAGGGGGTTCCTTTACGCGAACCTTTGAATCCAGATCCACCCGCCGACCTAAAACACAATACATTACCCTGGAGGTCAGAAATACATATTTTTGTGTTATTAAATGTTGCATTGATATGAGCAATGCCTTCACTGACTTTGCGATAACGTTTTTTTGCCATGAAATAACCTTTTTCTTTTTGTCAAGTTCGTATAGGTTTACGTTTACCTTTGCGCGTGCGACCATTCGTACGGGTTCGTTGACCACGGACTGGAAGTCCACGACGATGACGGATACCTTGATAGGTTCCTAAGTCCATCTTCCGTTTGATATCCATGGAACGTTTACGTCTTAACCCTCCTTCCACCGTGAACTTACTCACTTCGTTCCGTAAAGCATCAAGCTCGACCTCGGACAAGTCCTTTATTTTGGAAGCGGGATCAATGTTCGCTGCTTTGCAAATTTTTACCGCACGAGAATTGCCTACGCCGTAAATGGCTTGAAGGGCTACTCGTGCGTGTTTTTCCATCGGAAGGTTAATGCCTGCGATACGAGCTAGCATTCTGTTATTTACTCCAACTTATTAATAATTCATCAAAAAAGCGTTTAAGCATACTCTTCATGGCTTGATAAATCAAGGGATGAAGAGCACTCCTAGCAGCTCCAGTAAGTACTCCCTAGCGATTTTCTAACCTATAGTTTGACACCCCCCTCCTGAACGAAGGAATCGCTAGCAAAGTCTTACTTCCCGCCTTTTTGCCGTTGCTTGTGCCGAGCGTCACTGCAAATTACTCGCACGACGCCCCCCCGCCGAACTATCTTACAATTTCGACAAATTCGTTTTACTGATGCTCTTACTTTCATCCCCTTTCCCCCCTTCCCCTTTATCGAATAAGCCCAAATTTTGAGCCTTTCATACCCGACTTTTTCATTAAGGATTCATATTGATGGCTCATTAAATAAGCCTGCACTTGCGCTATGAAATCCATAATAACTACCACCACAATTAACAAGGAAGTGCCTCCAAAATAAAAAGGAACATTCCACGTTAAAATCAAAAATTGAGGGAGCAAAGCTACTAAAGCAAGGTAGATAGAACCGACTAAAGTTAATCGAGTCATTACTTTGTCAATATAATTCGCTGTCTGTTCACCCGGTCGAATACCTGGAATAAATGCCCCGGATTTTTTTAAATTTTCAGCAGTTTCTTTTGGGTTAAAAACCAAGGCTGTATAGAAGAAACTAAAAAAGATTACTGCAATAGCAAAAATCACAATATAAGCCGGCTGCCCATTTGAAAGTGCTAAGGAAACATTATTCAGCCATCCCAACCCTCGAACAGATGCCATAAATTTAGCCACAGCACCCGGAAATAAAATAATACTTTGAGCGAAAATTACTGGGATAACCCCCGCCATATTAATTTTTAAGGGAAGATGACTGCTTTGAGCAGCATATAATTTTCTCCCTTGTTGGCGTTTGGCGTAATTAATAGTAATTCGGCGCTGAGCTCGTTCAAAAAAGACGACCACCAAAGTAACTGCAATAACTGTTGCAATTAGAAGTATTAAAGTTAACATGGACATTTGACCTTGACGTACTTGTGTAAATACCTGACCAATAGCTGTAGGAAATCGTGAGGCGATACTCGCAAAAATAATTAAAGAAATTCCGTTGCCTACTCCTCGTTCCGTCATTTGTTCGCCCAACCACATAAGGAACATAGTGCCCGTTACTAGAGTAACAACAGCTGTAAAATAGAAGCTGAAATCCGGGTTAATTACTGTGCCACTGCTAGCAAGCCACTTTGTCATAAAAATCGATTGCAATAAGGACAATATAACGGTGCCATACCGGGTATATTGATTGATTTTTCGACGACCGGCTTCCCCTTCTTTACGAAGGGCCTGCATTTTGGAAGAAATTTGGCTATACATTTGAATGATTATGGAAGAGGAAATATAGGGCATTACCCCTAACGCAAAAATTGTCATCCGGCTTAAAGCACCGCCGGAAAACATATTGAACATTCCCCAAAAGCCTAGCTCATGTTGGTGGAAAAGGGCTGCTAGACGAGCAGGATCAAGTCCGGGAACAGCAATGTAGGCACCTAATCGGTATACAATGATGCCAATTAATACAAACAACAAACGTCGTTTTAATTCCCTTAGTCCGCCTTGTGACAACGGTAGCCCGAATTTAGTTCTAGCCATTGACCTTACCGCCTGCTGCTTCTACGGCGGCCTTAACACCTTTTGTTACTCGCAGACCACGAATCGTCACAGGTTTTTCTAATTTGCCTGAAGCAAATATTTTAACGTATTTAACGTGACGACCAATAAGGTTAGCCGCTTTCAGGGTATCGATATCAACCACATCATCAGGAATTTTATTCAATTCATGTAAGCGCACTTCTGCAGAAATTAATTTCTTTTGCGAAGAGAACCCAAATTTGGGAACCCGACGTTGCAGAGGCATTTGTCCCCCTTCGAAACCTACTTTATGATAACCACCAGAGCGAGAATGCTGTCCTTTATGTCCACGACCACACGTTTTGCCTTTGCCACTGCCAATTCCCCGACCTACCCGCATTTTATTTTTTCGTGCCCCTTTACTCGGTTTTAAAACATTCAGCCGCATTTTAAACTTCCTCAATCTTTAACATATAAAAGACCTTGTCAATCATGCCTCGATTAGCAGGTGTATCAATAACTTCTACTGTCTGATACATACGTCGCAATCCCAAACCTTCTATGCATTTGCGATGATTAAGTTTTCGCCCATATTTACTTCCCACTAGGGTCACGCGAATCTTTTTCAATTGTGCCATAACTTACTCCAAAATTTCTTCAATAGTTTTTCCACGTTTCTCAGCCACGGACTCGGGCGTTTCCATGCTCTTGAGAGCTTTGAAAGTGGCTCGAACTACATTAATCGGATTGGAAGAACCAATACACTTCGCCAAAACATTTTGAATACCCATAACTTCAAAAACTGCTCGCATTGCGTTCCCAGCAATCACCCCAGTTCCTTCCGAAGCAGGCAATATTAACACTGTTGATGATGCATGGGTGTCCTTTACTGGATGACTTAACGTATTGCCATCTAACGGCACAGAAATCATATTTCGACGAGCGTCTTCCGTAGCCTTCTGAATAGCGGCTGGAACTTCTCGCGCTTTCCCCAAGCCAAATCCTACTTTCCCTTCACCATCGCCCGCAACGACCAATGCGGAAAAACCAAACACGCGTCCACCTTTTACGACTTTCGCCGTACGCCGAACATAAACCAGTTTATCCTGGTTACCATCGGTTGTCGTATCAGTACCCACTTCACGCATAGATGCACCTTTTAAAATTCAATTCCACCCTCACGTGCTGCTTCTGCCAATGCCCGCACGCGCCCGTGGTATTTATAACCACTACGATCGAAAGCCACTTTCGTAACCCCTGCTTTTTTGGCACGTTCCGCAATAAGCTTACCGACCACCGCAGCTGCTGCGATATTGCCCCCATACTTTAATTCACCTTTCACTTCTTTTTCCAAAGTCGATGCAGCAGCTAATATGCTTGCATCGGAAGAAATAAGTTGAGCATAAATATGATTGAGCGAGCGGTGAACACATAAGCGCGCTATATTCAATTCTTTAATTTTCGCCCTTGTTCGACACGCACGTCGAAGTTGTTTTTTTCGTTTATCCATTATTTCTTCTTAGCCTCTTTACGAACCACGTGTTCATCATCATAGCGAATGCCTTTACCTTTATAAGGTTCAGGCGGCCGGATCGCACGAATATTTGCCGCCACTTGGCAAACCCCTTGCCAATCAGCTCCCTTGATAATAATTTCAGTCGTACTGGGAGTTTCCACGGAAATTCCTTCTGGCATTTTAATGTTCACCGGATGAGAAAACCCGACTGTTAAATTCAAAGTCTTCCCTTGGGCCTTCGCCCGATAACCAACCCCTACCACCACCAGTTTCCGTTGAAATCCTTCATGCACACCGCGAACCATGTTTTGGATCACAGCGCGGGTCGTTCCTGCTAACGCATTCGACTCTGGCAGATCATTCGCTGGTAACATTTGGAGTTTACCATTGCCTTCTGTAACTTTGACGGCGTTATGAACTCTTTCGGTAAGTTCACCCAGCTTACCTTTAACCGTCACGAGTTGTCCCTGAATTTTAATATCAACACCATCAGGGATTTTAATCGGATTTTTTGCTACACGACTTACCATAAACCTCTTCTCCTAGCTAACGTAACAAATAACTTCTCCGCCTTCACCACGACGCCGTGCCTCACGATCAGATATCACCCCCTTTGAAGTTGAAATAATGGCAATACCTAAGCCATTGTTTACTTTAGGTAATTTATCCTTACCTTTATATACACGCAAAGCTGGCCCGCTTAAACGTTTTATAGTTGAAATAACAGGTTCCCCTTCGTGATATTTCAAGGTAATTATTAACTCTCGTTTGATCGGATCGTTTTTCTCTCGATAACCGATAATATAACCCTCGTTCTTCAACACCTCCGCAATACTTAATTTTAATTTTGATGAAGGCATAGCGACTTCTTTTTTGGCCACTGCTTGTGCATTGCGAATACGTGTCAACATATCGGATATAGGATCTTGCATCATAATTTTACCAACTCGCTTTTTTCAAACCGGGTACATCACCCCTCACCGCAGCTTCCCGCAAATGAATTCGACACAACCCAAATTTTTTAAATGTGCCACAGGGCCGGCCACATTCTCGACATCGATGTCTCACTCGAACTTCGGACTCATTACGAGGACTTTTTTGCAATTTCAATAAAGCTAACTCTTGATCTTCTGGAGTGCCCTTTTTAATAATTTTTTTTAATTCAAAGCGTTTTTTTCGCGCCTTTTGAGATTGTTGAATACGTCTTTTATTTCGTTCGATGATACTCAATTTCGCCATAAAATTACCCTTAATCTTTTAATGGGAAGCCAAAAGCTTTTAATAAAGCTTGCCCTTCCTCATTGGTTCGCGCTCTAGTAGTGATCGTAATATCCATCCCACGAATAGCATCGATTTTATCGTACTGAATTTCTGGAAAAACAATTTGTTCTCGAATTCCGAGACTAAAGTTACCTCGTCCATCAAATGACTTAGCATTAAAACCTCGAAAATCTCGAATACGAGGTATTGCAATCGAAATTAACCGTTTTAAAAATTCATACATACGTTCTCGGCGCAAGGTTACTTTACAGCCAATAGGCCATCCAGTACGAATTTTAAACCCAGCCTCTGACTTACGTGCATAGGTAATAATCGGTTTTTGTCCCGAAATTCTCATCATATCCTCCATAGCCCGTTCAATCACTTTTTTATCAGCTACAGCCTCACCAATACCCATATTTAAAGTAATCTTTTCAATACCTGGAACGGCCATCACTGATTTAAAACCAAACTCTTTCTGCAAAGTTGGAATAATCGTTTTTTTGTAGAGTTCTTGTAGTTCTACCATATTTTTTGCCTTATACGTCAATGACTTCGCCATTTGAGGTAAATACTCGGACTTTTGAGCCATCCTCCAATACTTTAATTCTCACTCGGTCTGGTTTTTTGGTGGTAGGGTTATAAATAGCAACATTAGAAACATGAATCCCTAATTCCCGTTCTAATATCCCACCCTGCTCATTTTTATTAGGATTAGGCCTTACATGTTTTTTAACTAGATTTACGCCTTCCACCAACACGCGTCCATTAGGAAGAACTTTTACTACCTTACCCTGACGACCTTTATCTTTTCCTGTGATTACAACAACAGTGTCATCTTTTTTAATTTTCTTCATTGCCATCAGCTTCCACCTATAAAACTTCTAAGGCCAATGAAATAATTTTCATAAAATTGTCGGTTCGTAATTCGCGAGTCACTGGCCCAAAAATCCGGGTACCAATCGGTTGTAACTGATTGTTTAACAGTACTACCGCATTACTATCAAATCGAATCACTGAACCATCATCCCGTCGGACACCCTTACGGGTTCGCACTACTACAGCATTCATTACTTCCCCTTTTTTTACTTTCCCCCGGGGAATGGCTTCTTTAATACTCACCTTAATGACATCACCGATATTTGCGTAACGACGTTTAGAGCCACCCAAGACTTTGATACACATCACACGTCTAGCTCCACTATTATCTGCCACATCAACAACTGATTGTGCCTGAATCATGATTGGCTCCTCACACCTTTTCCGCTTTTTCTCTAATTTTTACCAATGTCCATCTTTTTGTTCTTGAAATAGGACGTGTTTCGCGAACGGTTACGATCTCACCTTCCTGACATTTGTTGCCCTGATCATGGGCATGAACTTTCGTGGAACGTTTAATGAACTTCCCATATTTAGGATGTTTTACTTGCCGTTCTACTAATACAACAACAGTATCATTCATTTTATTACTAACCACTATTCCCGTTAGAGTACGAACTGTTTTTTCATTCTTACTCATACTGTACGTTCCTTTTCTCTCAAAAGGGTCTTAATGCGAGCAATATTACGGCGCACCTTTTTATAGAGATGCGGACGGGGAACTTCCCCCATACCTTTTTGCATCCGAAAATTGAATTGCTCTTTCAGCAACTCCAGAAACTCTTTTTTGAGTTCAGCTTCTGTTTTATTACGTAGGTCATTGGTTTTCATTACATCACCGTTCGTTTAACAAATATACATTTCACAGGCAATTTAGCCGCCGCCCGAGCAAAGGCTTCGCGGGCCAGAGCTTCATCAACCCCTTCAATCTCAAAAAGTATCCGCCCAGGCTGAACAAGTGCCACCCAATATTCAACACTCCCCTTACCTTTACCTTGGCGCACTTCCAAGGGCTTTTTCGTAATCGGTTTATCCGGATAAATACGGATAGTAATTTTACCGCCGCGCTTAATATGTCGCGAAAGCGCACGCCGTGCCGCCTCTAATTGACGTGCAGTAATTTGAGCACAAGCCATTGCTTTAAGGCCAAACTCTCCAAAATTAACACGATTACCGCGATGAGCTACCCCTTGATTCCGGCCTTTAAAGTCTTTTCGGTATTTTCTGTTACTCGGTTGCAGCATTTACCTGTTTCCCCTATTCCACTTCTTCTTCAGCTACTTGCTCAACAGCTATTTCTTCAGTTGGTACTTGCGCTTTCGGCGTATGGATTTCACCTTTAAAAATCCATACCTTTACCCCGATCGTTCCATAGGTAGTTTTGGCTGTAGCCGTCGCGTAATCGATATCCGCGCGAAAAGTATGCAGAGGAACACGCCCTTCCCGATACCACTCGGTACGAGCGATCTCAGCTCCGCCTAAGCGCCCACTCACACTTATCTTAATTCCCAAAGCACCCTGACGAAGAGTATTTTGGACAGCACGTTTCATAGCTCTTCGGAATATAACTCGCCGCTCTAATTGTTGAGCAATATTCTCCGCTACTAATTTCGCATCTAATTCAGGCTTTCGAATTTCTTCGATGGAAATGTGCACCGGAACTCTCATTACCTTTGATATTTCTGCCCGTAAAGCGTCAATTTCTGCGCCTTGCTTTCCAATGATTACACCTAGGCGTGCAGAGTAAATTGCAATTTTAGCATTACGAGCTGGACGTTCGATTTGGATTCGACTAATGGACGCGCCTTTTAGACGCTCTTCTAACAATTGACGCACTTGTAAATCATCGTTTAACCGATCAGCAAAATCTTTTTTATCCGCATACCAGTTTGATGTCCAACCTCTAGTAATACCAAGTCGTATGCATATTGGATTAACTTTTTGACCCATTAATCGCTCTCCACTTAAGAATCCGATACTTTAACAGTAATATGGCAAGTGCGCTTTAAAATTCGATTGGCACGGCCACGAGCTCGGGAATGAAATCGTCGCGCCACAACAGGCCCTTCATCAACCATTACCGTCGAAACCTTTAATTCATCCACGTCAGCGCCCTCATTATGCTCTGCATTAGCAATAGCGGAATCTAAGACTTTTTTCATAATAGCCGCCGCTTTTTTATTGCTAAAGCGCAACAAGTCAACCGCTTTTTCAGCCGGCAAGCCGCGAACTTGATCAGCTATAAGCCTTACCTTTTGAGCTGAAATACCTGCATATTTCAATCTTGCGCTAACTTCCATCACTAACCCTCTTTCTTCACTTTGCGATCACCAGAATGAGCCCTAAAGGTACGAGTTATGGCGAACTCCCCTAACTTATGACCCACCATGTTTTCCGAAATATAAATAGGCACATGTTGGCGACCATTATGAACTGCAATAGTTAACCCGACCATTTCAGGAGTTACCATAGAGCGCCGCGACCAGGTCTTAATAGGCCGCTTGCTGCCTTCTTTTTGTGCTTGTTCCACTTTCTTTAAGAGATGGTGGTCCACAAAGGGGCCTTTATTTGTTGATCTTGGCACCGCCTTACCTCTTATTTTATTTCTTGCGCCGATCACGAATGATCATATTAGTCGTACGTTTATTACGACGAGTCTTATAGCCTTTCGTCGGTTTACCTGTTGGAGAAACCGGATGGCGACCGCCTGAAGTCTTGCCCTCGCCCCCTCCATGAGGATGATCTACTGGATTCATGGCCACACCACGAACAGTAGGTCGGCGTCCACGCCAACGTTTGGCACCCGCTTTACCCAGGGAACGTAAATTATGTTCCGAGTTAGATACTTCTCCCACACAAGCACGGCAACTTGCTAAAACCTTTCGCATCTCGCCAGAACGCATCCGAACAATGGCGTAAATTCCCTCTTTGGCTGCTAATTGAGCAGAAGTACCTGCGCTCCGAATAAGTTGCGCCCCTCTTCCCGGTTTTAATTCAAGGTTATGAATAGTAGTCCCTAAGGGGATATTCTGCAATGGCAAACAATTACCCGGTCTAATTGGAGCATCTTTTCCTGAAGCCACTCGGGAATCTTTATGGAGCCCTTTGGGAGCTATAATGTAACGACGCTCCCCATCCTGGAATAAAATTAAGGCAATATGAGCACTGCGATTCGGGTCATATTCCAATCGTTCTACAGTACCTTCCCCTCCCTTATCCCGTTTAAAGTCAATAATGCGATAATGGCGTTTATGTCCACCGCCGCGATGACGCACAGTAATGCGCCCCTGATTGTTACGGCAATTAATACGCTTTTTACTTTCTACCAGCGGTGTATACGGGTTACCTTTATGCAAGTCCGGGTGTACAACCTTGACAACAAAGCGTCGTCCGGGTGACGTGGGTTTTGTTTTTAATAAAGCCATTTTCTTATTCACTCCAACTCTTATTCGCCAGCTACAATATCAATTTCATTGCCTGGTACTAATGTAACGTACGCCTTTTTCCAATTCTTACGCCGGCCGCGCACTTGTCGAAATCGTGTAGCTTTTCCTTTAACATTGCAAATGCGCACTGCCTTTACTGCGACATTAAATTGATTTTCCACAGCGGACTTAATTTGGGATTTCGTTGCACCCGCTGTTACTTCAAATACATGTTGACCGCTAATTAAAGCACTCTTTTCTGATACGTGAGCAGCCATAAGAATTTTTAATAATCTCTCTTGATTCACGACAATCTCTCCTCAAGTTTTTTCAGAGCATCTACCGTAATCAATACATTTTCTGCAGCGACGAGACTGATGGGATTTACCCGCATAGAATCAGAAGTTGTAACATCAATCATATTTCGTGAGGCCAGCTCAATATTGCGATCTTGCCCATCCAGAATGATCAAAGCTTTTTCTATATTTAAGCCTACCAGTAACCCCTTCAATTCCCGAGTTTTAGGCTCTTTCAGTTTCAAATTTTCTATTACAGTAAGGCGCTTTCCCCGAATTAATTCGGACAAAATAGAAACCATTGCCCGATGATACATTTTTCGGTTCACTTTTTGTGAAAAATCACGGGGGGTTGCTGCAAAAGTTACACCACCACAGCGCCACAGAGGACTTCGAATGCTTCCGGCTCGAGCTCGGCCAGTCCCTTTTTGTCGCCATGGCTTAGTTCCACCTCCCCGAACCCCACTTCGTGGCTTTTGCGCTTTGCTCCCAGCTCGCGCATTAGCTAAATAGGCAATAACAACTTGATGAACTAAACCTTCTTTAAATTCCTCTCCGAAGGCAGTATCAGCCACAGCGATTTTTCTTAATTCTTTTTTGTCGAAGGAATGTACCGCAAGCTCCATCACTTATCCCCTTTACTCTTTTTAGTTGATTCCGTAATAATCACCTCGCCACCAGGAGCACCAGGCAATGCACCTTTGATTAAAAGGAGGTGTCGTTCGGCATCAACTCTAACAATTTTTTGATTCTGGACTGTACGGTAGATATTTCCCATATGGCCTGCCATTTTTTTACCTTTCCACACACGCCCTGGTGTTTGACATTGACCTATGGAACCCGGCGCACGATGGGACAAGGAATTTCCATGGGTAGCGTCCTGAGTGCGAAAATTATGGCGCTTTACAGTACCCGAGAATCCTTTTCCGCGAGTTAAACCCCACACATCAACAGCCTGCCCTTCTTTAAAAATATCCACTTTGAGCTCATCACCTATTTTAGCTTTGACCAACTCCTCAGCAGTCACACGAAATTCACGGATAACCTCTCCTGCCTCTACACCACTTTTCGCATAATGTCCTGCTATTGCCTTATTGACACGAGCAGAGGATTTTTTGCCGTAAGCCACTTGGATGGCGCAATACCCATCGATATTCGCCATTTTTATTTGAGTAACCCGATTAGGCATTACTTCAACCACGGTGACAGGAATAGAAACTCCCGTCTCTTTAAAGACGTGAGTCATACCACATTTTCGACCAACTAAACCAATAAGCATTGCCTACTCTCCAATTATCTAACCGCCATAAAAAAGGCTAAGCCTAGTTCTAGGCGGATTCTGATTCAACACTTATTTGAACATCTACTCCGGCAGCCAAATCTAATTTCATTAATGCATCAACTGTTTTATCAGTAGGCTGCACAATATCTACCAATCGCTTATGCGTTCGAATTTCATATTGATCCCGAGCATCTTTATCTACGTGAGGGGAAATCAACACTGTATAACGCTCAATTTTTGTAGGCAACGGAATCGGCCCTTTAATGATTGCACCCGTTCGCCGTGCTGTTTCAACAATCTCTCGTGTAGATCGATCAATCAACCGATGATCAAAAGCTTTCAATCGAATCCGTATACGTTGGTTATTACTAAAGACTGCCATAATTTGCTTCCACAATTATTCAATAATTTTCGTTACGACACCGGCTCCAACGGTACGTCCGCCTTCCCGAACCGCAAATCGTAACCCTTCATCCATCGCCACCGGCGCGATCAACTTCACTGTCACCTTCACATTGTCTCCCGGCATCACCATCTCAACATCTCCCGGCAGACTCAATACCTCCCCCGTCACATCCGTCGTGCGAAAATAAAATTGTGGCCGATACCCTTTAAAAAACGGCGTATGACGGCCTCCCTCTTCCTTCGACAATACATAAATCTCCGCCTCAAACGTCGTATGTGGTGTGATCGTCCCAGACTTCGCCAATACCTGTCCTCGCTCTACTTCTTCTCGCTTCGTCCCTCTCAACAAAATACCAACATTATCTCCCGCTTGTCCCTCATCCAATAACTTGCGGAACATCTCCACACCCGTACACGTCGTCTTCGTCGTCGCCTTGATCCCCACAATCTCAATCTCATCTCCGACCTTCACAATCCCTCGCTCAATTCGTCCCGTCACCACCGTCCCACGACCCGATATCGAAAATACGTCCTCAATCGGCATCAAAAAGGGCTTGTCTTTCTCTCGTTGCGGCTCCTCAAAATACGCGTCCATCGTCTCTACTAACTTCAATACCGCCGGAACCCCTAATTCTCCACTGTCTCCTTCCAACGCCTTCAGCGCCGAACCCACTACAATCGGCGTCTCATCGCCCGGAAAATCATAACTCGCCAATAAATCCCTTACTTCCATCTCCACCAATTCCAACAACTCCTTGTCATCTACCATGTCCGCTTTGTTCAAAAACACTACGATCGCCGGAACCCCTACCTGCTTCGCCAATACAATATGTTCTCGCGTCTGCGGCATCGGACCATCCGCCGCACTCACCACCAATATCGCCCCATCCATCTGGGCCGCTCCCGTGATCATGTTCTTCACATAATCCGCGTGCCCCGGGCAATCTACGTGAGCATAGTGGCGCTTGTCACTTTGATACTCCACATGCGACGTCGCTATCGTGATCCCTCGCGCACGCTCTTCCGGTGCATTGTCAATCTGATCAAAGGCACGCACTTCCCCTCCAAACTTATCCGATAA
Organism: Candidatus Coxiella mudrowiae; assembly: GCA_001077715.1. Taxonomy (GTDB): domain Bacteria; phylum Pseudomonadota; class Gammaproteobacteria; order Coxiellales; family Coxiellaceae; genus Coxiella; species Coxiella mudrowiae. The sequence continues at coordinate 1,462,848 of CP011126.1, forward strand.
CACCTTCGTCAACGCCGCCGTTAACGTCGTCTTACCATGGTCCACATGGCCTATCGTCCCTACATTTAAATGCGGCTTCTCTCTTACAAATTTTTCCTTAGACATGGGAGAGTACCTCTCTTACTCAACTCTGTTGTTTAATAATTGCTTCAGCGATATTGGTTGGCGCTTCAGCGTATTTTAAAAATTCCATCGTATAAGTCGCACGCCCTTGGCTTAACGAACGAAGATCAGTCGCATAACCAAACATCTCTGCTAAAGGCACTTCAACATCAACGATTTTACCCGCAGGACTTTCATCCATACCTTGAATCATACCTCGACGGCGATTAAGGTCGCCGACGACATCACCCATATATTCTTCTGGGGTAAGAACCTCTACCTTCATAATGGGTTCAAGTAATACAGGATGTGCCTTGGCAGCTCCCTCCTTGAAACACATGGAGCCAGCGATTTTAAACGCCATTTCGCTGGAGTCAACATCATGGTAAGAACCATCAAAAATAGCTACCTTTACGTCTACTACGGGATAACCAGCAATAACCCCGTTTTCCATCTGTTCCCGGACACCCTTTTCCACAGCGGGGATATATTCTTTGGGTACTACCCCACCGACAATTTCGTTTACAAATTCAAAACCAGAACCTGCTTCTTTGGATTCGATCCGAAGCCATACGTGCCCGTATTGTCCGCGACCACCCGTTTGGCGAATGTATTTCCCTTCTTGTTCTATAGTTTTTCGAATAGTTTCCCGATACGCCACGCGAGGCTTCCCAACATTCGCAGCAACATTAAATTCACGCTGCATTCGATCCACAATAATTTCCAAATGTAGCTCACCCATTCCCTCAATAATGGTCTGCCCGGATTCCTCATCGGTATGAACGCGGAACGATGGATCTTCTTGAGCTAATTTTCCTAAGGCTACCCCCATTTTCTCCTGATCTGCTTTCGTTTTAGGCTCAATAGCCACTGAGATCACGGGTTCTGGAAAGTCCATTTTTTCAAGGGTAATAATTCTCTGCTGATCACAAAGCGTATCTCCAGTAGTAACATTTTTTAGGCCCACAGCAGCAGCAATATCGCCCGCGTGCACTTCTTTAATCTCTTCCCGAGAATTGGAATGCATTTGTAAGAGACGCCCAATACGTTCTTTTTTACGCTTAACTGGGTTATAAACTGAGTCGCCGGATTTTAATACGCCGGAATAAACGCGGAAGAAAGTTAGTGTCCCAACAAAGGGATCGGAGGCAATTTTAAAAGCTAACGCCCCAAAAGGTGCCTCATCAGAAGCGGCACGCGATCCTTCGGAACCATCGTCTTCCTGACCCCGAATAGCAGGCACATCCGTAGGCGCAGGTAAGTAATCAATCACAGCATCCAACAAAGCCTGTACCCCTTTATTCTTAAAGGCACTTCCACATAACATCGGCACAATCTCATTAGCCAAAGTACGTCGACGCAAGCCTTCTCGAACTTCCTGCTCCGAAAGATCCCCATTTTTTAAATATTTTTCCATTAATTCTTCTGACGACTCGGCGGCAGTTTCCACCATTTTTTCACACCATTCTTGAGCGTCTAATTTCATGTCTTCGGGAATGTCTGCCAATTCATAGGTACGACCCTTATCTGCCTCATTCCAATAAATGGCTTTCATTCGAATTAAATCGACAACCCCTTGAAAATCTTCTTCTGCGCCAATAGGAAGCTGAATAGGCACTGGATTGGACTTCAATCGCTCTTTTACTTGCTGCACCACTCGCAGAAAATTTGCCCCCGCGCGGTCCATCTTGTTTACAAAACCTAAACGCGGAACACCATAGCGATTAGCCTGCCTCCAAACGGTTTCACTTTGGGGTTCTACCCCGCCCACAGAACAGAAAACAGCAACCGCTCCGTCCAGCACTCGCAAGGAACGCTCAACTTCAATGGTGAAATCTACGTGCCCAGGTGTATCAATAATATTAACTCGATGTTTTGGGTATTGCTGATCCATCCCCATCCAAAAACAAGTGGTGGCTGCAGAAGTAATGGTAATACCCCGCTCTTGCTCCTGCTCCATCCAATCCATGATAGCACTACCTTCATGAACCTCACCCATTTTGTGAGAAACGCCTGTATAGTAAAGGATGCGCTCAGTCGTCGTAGTTTTTCCTGCATCTATGTGCGCCATAATCCCTAAATTGCGGATATGTTCTAATGGAATTTCTCTAGACGTTGCCATTGTTTTCTCTTACCACCGATAATGTGCAAATGCTTGGTTTGCTTTGGCCATGCGATGAACGTCTTCTTTTTTCTTCACCGCTCCACCACGATTCTCTACCGCATCCAAGATTTCATTTGCCAAGCGTAAAATCATTGTCTTTTCATTGCGCTTATTCGCATATTCACTCAACCAACGCATAGCCAAGGCTTGACGTCGAACTGCTCGTATCTCCACAGGCACCTGATAGGTGGAACCACCTACTCGACGTGATTTTACTTCCACACTAGGCATCACATTGCCCAAAGCTTTCTTAAATGTGTCTAAAGCCACAGCACGAGTTTTTTCATTAACACGGATATCATCCTCCTCCCCCCCCCCTTTTTTTTTCGGTCCTCCTCCGACCTTATCGCCCCCTTCTCCACCTTCTTCCTCAGCGCGCCCCTTACCACGCACACGCTTTGCTACGACATCCAGAGCTCCGTAGACGATACTTTCTGCTACCGATTTTTTACCATTGCGTATAACAGTATTTATGAACTTAGCTAAAAGCTCACTGCGAAAGAGCGGATCTGGGAAAATTTCCCGTTTGGGTGCTCCTTTTCTTCGTGCCATCTAAAGTTCTCCACACTTATTCTTTTGGTTTTTTTTCACCATATTTAGAACGACCTCGACGTCGCCCTGAAACACCCGCTGTATCCAAGCTTCCACGCACAATGTGATAGCGCACACCGGGCAAGTCTTTTACACGGCCACCTCGGATTAATACTACGGAGTGCTCTTGTAAATTGTGGCCTTCGCCTCCGATATAAGCGGTGACCTCAGTACCATTAGTAATTCGTACCCGAGCTACTTTCCGTAAAGCTGAATTAGGCTTTTTAGGAGTAGTGGTGTATACCCGAGTACACACGCCCCGTTTTTGGGGGCAGCCTTCTAATGCCGGAACGTCGCTTTTCTTTACCTTCACGCGACGGGGCTTTCTCACTAATTGATTGATTCTAGCCATTAAAACTCTCTCCAAGCAAAAAAAATCTCTTGCACTACTAATGCGTAACGCAGAGCGAGGATTATAAATAAAGGTAATGATTTCTGTCAAGCTAAATTAGCTCTCTCGAATGATTTCCGTTCTTACTCGAAAAATGTTACATCGACTTTCTTTCCTAAGCCGCCATCATCGTCCCATGGTGATGAGACGAAGCAATTAAAGAACTTATTCTATTTTTATTCTATTTTCACTTCTTCGGATTTAAATGCTGCACTCAAAGCTTTTTCAGCTTCAGTGGCAGTCACACCTTTTTCTTCCTTACTCCCTTCCATTACTTTTTCTTCTTTCTGCCGACGTTTTTGATGGTAGCTAAATCCAGTCCCGGCAGGAATTAGACGCCCAACAATTACGTTCTCTTTGAGGCCTCGAAGATCGTCGCGTTTTCCACCTACTGAAGCAGCCGTCAACACGCGGGTCGTTTCTTGGAAGGATGCTGCCGAGATGAAAGACTCGGTAGCTAAAGAAGCTTTTGTGATTCCCAGTAAAATAGGTTCTACTTTCGCCGTCCGCCCATCCTTTTGAATAATTTTTTCATTTTCCTCTCGTACACGAGGTCGTTCAACCTGCTCATCTTGGAGAAATTCTGTTTCACCCGGCTCGACAATTTTAACCTTACGTAACATCTGACGGATGATCACTTCGATGTGTTTATCGTTAATTTTTACCCCTTGTAATCGATAAACTTCCTGTACTTCATTAACGATATAGTTCGCCAGCGCATTCACTCCCAACAAGCGCAAAATATCGTGTGGATCTGGAGGGCCATCTGCAATCACTTCACCCTTTTCTACCGTCTCCCCTTCAAAGACACTTACGTGACGCCATTTAGGAATCAGTTCCTCATGGGTAGTACCATCTGGAGTGCTAATAATTAAACGCCCTTTGTCTTTGGTATCCTTACCAAAACTAACTACACCAGAGATTTCGGCCAAAATAGCAGCATCTTTGGGTCGACGAGCTTCAAAGAGATCAGCTACTCGTGGCAATCCCCCAGTAATATCTCGGGTTTTGGAAGTTTCTTGAGGAATACGCGCAAGGACATCCCCAATTTGGACTGTAGAACCATCTTCTTTCGTAAGAATAGTCCCTTCCGGCAAGAAATAATGCGCCGGAACTTTACCCCCCGGTAAAAAGAGATCGTTATCATTTTCATCCACCAGCTTAACCATGGGACGAAGCTCTTTACCTCCGGTAGTGCGTTGCTTGGTGGAAGCCACTACGATACTGCTAAGACCTGTCAATTCATCCGTTTGCCGATTCATTGTGACACCATCCACTAAATCAACGAAGCGCAAGGTACCTGCTACTTCCGTGATAATAGGATGCGTATGAGGATCCCATTGAGCCACGACTTGGCCAGCTTTTACCAAATCATCATCACGTACACTAATCGTCGCACCATAAGGAACTTTGTAATGCTCACGCTCTCCACCTTGAGTATCTTGGACGACTAATTCTCCCGAACGTGAAACTGCCACTAAATTGCTATTGGCTTGTTCCACCGTCTTTAAATTGCGCAGCTTAATTTTCCCAGCAGACTTTACTTCGATGCTGTTAGCAGCCGTTGCTCGGGAAGCAGCCCCCCCGATGTGGAACGTCCGCATGGTTAATTGAGTTCCTGGCTCACCGATTGATTGAGCGGCCACCACACCGATAGCTTCCCCTACATTTACCATGTGTCCACGAGCAAGATCGCGTCCATAGCACATCGAACAAATGCCATAGGCTGTTTCACACGTAATTGCAGAACGTACCATAACCCGATCCACGTTGTGTTCTTCTAAGATATCGACCAGTTTTTCATCCAGAAGGGTACCTTCAGCCATTAACTCTTTTTTCGATTTAGGATCGTTAACGGATTTCGCTAAAACTCGTCCCAGAACACGTTCTCGGAGAGGCTCAACAACATCGCCTCCTTCGATGTGAGGCATCATCTCAATGCCTTGATCAGTCCCACAATCGTATTCTGTAATAACCAAATCTTGTGCGACGTCAACGAGTCGTCGAGTCAAATATCCCGAGTTTGCCGTCTTCAAGGCCGTATCGGCTAAGCCCTTACGGGCACCGTGGGTGGAAATGAAGTACTGCAAAACATTTAACCCTTCACGGAAATTAGCTGTGATAGGGGTTTCGATAATGGTACCGTCAGGTCTTGCCATTAATCCCCGCATCCCCGCCAACTGACGGATTTGTGCTGCAGAACCTCGCGCACCGGAATCGGACATCATGTAGATAGAATTAAACGAGCTTTGTGTTACTTCTTTGCCTTGAGCATCTTTTACTTTTTCCATAGCAATTTTTTCCATCATGGCTTTAGCGACTTGATCATTAGTTCGCGACCAGATATCAATCACTTTGTTGCGATGCTCCCCATAAGTCACCAAGCCAGAAGCATATTGCTTTTGAATTTCTTGGACTTCTTCTTCGGCCCTAGAAATGATGGCTTCTTTTTCATGCGGAACTACAAGATCATTCACGCCGATCGAAATACCAGAATAAGTTGCATAGCGGAAGCCCATGTACATTAAATTATCTGCAAAAATGACAGTAGTTTTGAGACCTAAATTCCGATAGCAAATATCCAATAATTTGGTCACCGCCTTCTTAGTCATTGGCTGATCAATTAACGTAAAAGGTAATCCCTTTGGAACAATCTGCCATAATAAAATCCTCCCTACGGCAGTATTAACCAAGCGCTCACTCTCTTCCATATTGCCCGCTTCATCCAAAACACTTTCTTTAATTCGAACATCGACGCGCGCATGTAAATCCACTTGTCTATTCTCATAAGCACGGACCACCTCGTCCACGTCAGCAAACTTCATACCTTCGCCTTTCGCATTAACACGATCCCGAGTGATGTAGTAAAGACCCAACACCACGTCATGGGTGGGAACAATAATCGGTTCACCGTTTGCAGGATGTAAGACATTGTTGGTGGACATCATTAATGAACGCGCTTCTAATTGCGATTCTAAGGTGAGCGGGACGTGTACAGCCATTTGGTCCCCGTCGAAGTCTGCGTTATAAGCCGTACAAACGAGGGGATGAAATTGAATTGCCTTCCCTTCTACCAATACCGGCTCAAACGCTTGTATACCTAAGCGATGCAAGGTTGGCGCTCGGTTCAATAAGATAGGATGTTCCCGGATAACCTCTTCAAGAATGTCCCAGACTTCGGGAACTTCACTTTCCACCATTTTTTTAGCCGCTTTAATAGTGGTGGCTAAACCTCGTCGCTGTAATTTACTAAAGATAAAGGGTTTGAATAATTCCAATGCCATTTTCTTTGGCAAGCCGGCTTGATGGAGTTTCAATGTCGGACCTACCACAATAACTGAACGACCTGAATAATCCACACGTTTACCAAGAAGATTTTGACGAAAACGCCCCGATTTACCCTTAATCATGTCCGCTAAAGATTTCAAAGGACGACGGTTGGACCCTAAAATAGCCCGTCCACGGCGACCATTGTCCAGAAAAGCGTCTACGGCTTCTTGAAGCATTCGTTTTTCATTGCGCACAATGATATCAGGCGCATTGAGATCCAATAGACGTTTTAATCGGTTATTTCGATTAATCACTCGACGATAAAGGTCGTTCAAATCAGAAGTAGCAAAACGCCCACCATCCAACGGAACCAAGGGCCGTAAATCCGGAGGTAAAACAGGTAATACAGTTAATATCATCCACTCCGGCTTATTTCCCGACTCCAAAAACGCACTTAAGACTTTAAGACGTTTAGTGAGTTTTTTCATTTTCGTTTCGGAAGTAGTGGTCAGCATTTCGGCACGTAACGCTTCAACTTCTGCAGCAACATCGATATCACGCAACAATCGTTGAATAGCTTCTGCACCCATAAGTGCGGTAAATTCGTCGCCATATTCTTCTAAGGCATCGAGATAAGCTTCTTCCGAAAGTAATCGCCTCTGCTCCAATTCCGTCATCCCCGGATCTACGACTACGTATGCTTCAAAATAAAGAATACGTTCAATATCGCGCAGAGTCATATCGAGGAGTAAACCAATACGGGAAGGTAACGACTTGAGGTACCAAATATGAGCCACAGGCGAAGCAAGTTCGATGTGACCCATTCGATCCCGTCGTACTTTAGCCAGGGTAACTTCCACCCCACATTTTTCACAAATCACACCGCGATGCTTGAGGCGTTTATACTTTCCGCATAAGCATTCATAGTCTTTAATAGGACCGAAAATTTTGGCACAAAACAAACCATCGCGTTCAGGTTTGAAAGTTCGATAATTAATTGTTTCTGGTTTTTTTACTTCGCCGTACGACCACGAGCGAACCTCTTCTGGAGATGCCAGCTTGATGCGCAGTGCATCGAATTCAGCTGCGTGGTTTTCACTTTTTAGCTGTTTTAATAGGTCTCTCAAGACAGTTCTCCCGATTAACGTTAATCATTTTCTAAATTAATATCAATAGCTAACGAACGGATTTCTTTTATCAGAACGTTAAAGGATTCTGGCATCCCAGCATCCATCCGGTGATCGCCATCGACAATATTTTTATACATACGAGTGCGACCAGTGACATCATCGGACTTCACAGTTAGCATTTCCTGCAATGTGTAAGCAGCCCCATAAGCTTCCAATGCCCAAACCTCCATTTCTCCGAATCTTTGTCCACCAAATTGAGCTTTACCACCCAAGGGTTGCTGGGTTACCAGGCTATAAGAACCCGTAGAACGAGCATGCATCTTGTCATCTACTAGGTGATTAAGCTTCAACATATACATGTATCCTACAGTGACAGCCCGATCGAATCTTTTTCCGGTTCGCCCATCATACAGATGGGCTTGACCTGAGGTAGGAAGACCCGCCATCTCTAATAAATGCTTTATTTCTTCTTCCGTGGCACCATCGAATACTGGTGACGATATGGGCACACCCTTTCGCAGATTCTTAGCTAAAGTAGTAACTTCTTCATCGTTTAAAACCTCCAGATTAAATTTTTGGGTCTTGCTTAAGTCATAAATCGGCTTAAGGATTTTACGCAATTGTTTTGCATCAACGCCTTGATCGATCAACTCACCAATTTTAATCCCCAAGCCCTTTGCCGCCCATCCCAAATGAGTTTCGAGCACCTGGCCAATATTCATCCGGGAAGGAACACCTAAGGGATTAAGCACGATATCTACGGGCGTACCGTCTTCTAAATAAGGCATATCTTCGACTGGAACGATGGTAGAGATAACCCCTTTATTTCCATGACGCCCTGCCATTTTATCGCCAGGTTGAATACGACGTTTAACTGCTAAATAAACCTTCACTATCTTGATGACGCCGGGTGCTAAATCGCCACCTTGAGTCAATTTCTGACGGAAGTCTTTGAGTTTTTCGTCACGTACTTTATGAAGTTCCTCATAGTGTTCATGAGTAGCTTCGAGACGTTTCGTTGCATTGTCATCATGCAATTCAATTTCAAACCACTTTTGTTGAGGTAATTCGGCCAAATAAGCTTTGCTAATTTTTGTGCCTTTTGCCAATTTAAGTGGACCACCAGCGGCCACTTGATTGACAAGAAGCTTTTCCAAGTTTTCGAACAAAGCATCTTCACGTACGCGAAGTTGATCATTTAAATCTTTTTCCACCTTCGCAAGCTCAGCTTTTTCAATATCTAAGGCACGTTCGTCTTTCTTCATCCCTTCGCGAGTAAAAATACGAACGTCAATAACGGTACCTGTAATTCCAGGAGTAACTCGTAAAGAAGTGTCTTTTACGTCTGATGCTTTTTCACCAAAAATAGCTCGCAGTAATTTTTCCTCCGGCGTAAGCTGAGTTTCACCTTTAGGAGTTACCTTCCCGACTAGGATGTCTCCCGGTCCCACTTCAGCTCCCATATGCACAATTCCGGATTCATCCAACTTTGCTAACGCACTCTCTCCGATATTGGGAATATCCGCCGTAATTTCTTCTGGGCCTAATTTGGTATCGCGAGCAATGCAGGTAAATTCTTGAATATGAATCGTCGTGAATCGATCTTCTTCTACTAATCGTTCGGAAATTAGAATGGAATCTTCAAAGTTGTAACCGTTCCAAGGCATGAAAGCAACTAATAAATTTTGCCCCAATGCCAACTCACCAATATCTGTAGAAGGACCGTCAGCCAATACATCCCCTTTTTGTACACGATCACCAACTTCCACGATTGGGTGTTGATTAATACAGGTGTTTTGATTGGAGCGGGTGAATTTAGTCAAATTGTAAATATCGACCCCAATATCATCTTCATCCACTTCCTCTAAATCTATCCGAACCACGATACGTGAAGCATCAACGGAGTCTACAATACCACTGCGTTTAGCAACCACCGTGACTCCAGACTCTACGGCCACAGTACGTTCCATTCCAGTTCCTACTAAGGGCGTTTCTGGTCGAATTGTAGGTACCGCTTGACGTTGCATGTTCGAACCCATCAATGCCCGGTTAGCATCGTCATGTTCTAGGAAGGGAATCAAGGCAGCTGCCACAGAAACAATTTGCCGCGGTGAAACATCCACATAGTTCACCTTATTCGGTGTTGTAAGAGTAAATTCCCCTTTATAACGGCATGAAATTAATTCATCCACCATGCGGCCATTTCCATCGACATTAGTATTCGCTTGTGCAATATAATAATCGCCCTCTTCAATAGCTGATAAATATTCCGTTTCATCGGTAACCACTCCGTCAATCACTTTTCGGTAAGGCGTTTCTAAAAAGCCATACTCATTTGCACGCGCAAATACCGCCAACGAATTAATTAAACCAATATTAGGTCCCTCAGGAGTCTCAATAGGGCAGACTCGCCCATAATGGGTGGGGTGCACATCTCGCACTTCGAAACCTGCTCGCTCCCGTGTTAATCCGCCCGGCCCTAAAGCAGACACTCGGCGTTTATGGGTTACTTCAGATAACGGATTATTTTGATCCATAAATTGTGATAATTGGCTCGAACCAAAAAATTCCTTTATTGCCGCTGACACAGGCTTTGCATTTACCAAATCTTGGGGCATTAAGTTTTCGATATCCGCTAAGCTCAATCTATCCTTTACGGCTCGCTCAACGCGAACCAATCCCACACGAAATTGGTTTTCAGCCATTTCGCCTACACTCCGGATGCGTCGATTCCCTAAATGGTCAATGTCATCCACATCTCCTTTTCCATCTCGAATATCAACAAGAACACGTAACGCATCTACTACATCTTCTTTAAATAAAATTCCTGATCCCGTTAATTCTTTTCGTCCGACGCGGCGATTAAATTTCATTCGACCCACAGCGGATAAATCATAACGCTCCGGTGAGAAAAATAAATTCTCGAATAAGCTTTCAGCAGCTTCTTTGGTGGGTGGTTCACCTGGGCGCATAATGCGATAAATTTCTACTAAAGCCTCTAATTGGTTATTGGTGTTATCCAACCTCAAGGTATCAGAAATATAGGGTCCACATTCAATTTCGTTGATATATAATGTATGCAACGAAGAAATATTTTGAGCTCGGAATTTCTTTAATAAATCGGGCGTAATAATTTCGTTAGCTTGAGCAATTACTTCTCCCGTTTCTTCATCAATAACAGCTTTACCAATGACTTTGCCATATAAATATTCATCGGGCAGCTCAAGTTCGCTTATTCCAGCTTTTTCAATCAAGCGAATATGCCGTGCGGAAATTCGACGATTAGCTTCAACAATTATTTTCCCTTTTTTGTCTTTTATAGTCACTGCTGCTAATTCACCACGCAATCGCTGCGGCACTAATTCTAAAGTGACATTTTCTTTATTGAGATGGAAAGTATTTGTCTCATAAAACATATCGAGGATTTGTTCGGTATCATAACCTAACGCTCTTAAAACCACTGTCGCTGGTAATTTACGGCGTCGATCAATCCGCATAAATAAACAGTCTTTGGGATCAAACTCAAAATCCAACCACGAACCGCGATAAGGAATAATTCGAGCTGAATATAATAATTTTCTAGAAGAATGTGTCTTACCTTTATCATGCTCAAAGAAAATCCCAGGAGATCGATGTAATTGGGAAACAACTACTCGCTCAGTTCCATTAATTATAAGACTCCCCGTTTCTGTCATTAATGGAATTTCGCCCATATAAACTTCTTGTTCTTTGATATCCTTGATGACTTTTTTGCCTGGAGGTGCATCCTTGTCGTAAATGACTAACTGCATATTCACTTTCAGAGGAGCAGCGTAGGTTAAGCCTCGTAACTTACATTCTTCTACATCGAAGATGGGCTCTTCACCCAAACTATAACCCACATATTCCAATTCCGCATGACCAGAATAACTGGAAATAGGGAACACGGACTTAAAGGCGGCATGTAAACCTATATCTTGCCTGTGTTCGAGCGCTACATCCTTTTGCAAGAAAGTACGATAAGATTCTATTTGCGTTTCTAATAAATAAGGCGTTTTTAATACCTCAACTTCGCGTTTTCCTAGGTTGACGCGTGCACGCTTTTTCTCAGCATAAGAAATCGCGGCTGAATTTCTGCTTCTAACATTCGCTTGCGCCATGAACACACCTCATTTTTATAAGTAGAATATTTTGTTACTAGTCTTTACGTCAATCTCGCACCAGCGAGACCCAGATTTTCTAATTTTCTAAAACAAAAAAACATTCCCATTCTCTGAATTTTTGCTCTCGCAAAGACGACGTGAATTGGATATGCCTTCGATTAGTGTCTACTAGCCAACTACTCAAGTTCGACCTTAGCACCTGCCTCTTCAAGTTCTTTCTTAATTTTTTCAGCTCCTTCCTTGTTAACACCTTCCTTAACAACGCTTGGGACAGATTCAACGAGATCCTTAGCTTCTTTTAAACCCAATCCGGTAATACTACGGATCGTTTTAATGACACCAATTTTGTTACCACCAAAGCTGGTCATTTTTACATTAAATTCGGTTTTTTCTTCCGCCGCAGCCGCTTCGCCCCCAGCTGTCATAGGCCCTGAAAAGGCTACTGCCTCTTGAGCTGAAACACCAAATTTTTCTTCCATCATTTTTACCAAATCAACCACGTCCATCACACTCATGTTGGATACTGCTTCTAAAATATCTTCTTTCGTTATTTGAGCCATTGTCATTTACTCCAAAAGATTAAATGGATTGCAAATTACGCCGCTTTCTTTTGATCTTGAATCGCAGCCACTACGCGAACAACCTGAGCAACAGGCTCATTAAGCGCACGAAGAAATTTAGTCACCGGGGCCAACAAAACAGCCGCCGACTGACTTAAAGCTTCTTCACGTGAAGGGAGTTGGGCAACGGCTTTTAATTTATCTGCCGATAGTAACTCTGCTCCAAACGCCAAGGCTTTTACTTCCAGTTGTTCATGTTCCTTAATGAATTTTTCGATCAAACGAGCAGCAGCACCCGGCTCCTGTTGTGAAAAAAACAACACAATAGGCCCGGTCAAGACTTTATCGAGACAGGCATAGGGCGTCTCTTTAAATGCACGACGTGCAAGAGTGTTACGGTATACCCGCATAGTTACCCCAGCGTTACGAGCCGTTTTTCGCAACTCCGACATTTCCGAGACGGTTAGTCCACGGTAATCCGCAACCACCACCGAGATTGCTTGCTGGGCAATGTCTGATAATTCTGCGACAATTGCCTTTTTCTGTTCGAGATTTAAAGCCACTGTCTCTTCTCCAGTTATTACTAATTAAGAAATAGCTCTTTGCTATTTCCATCCTTTCGGTGTCAACCTTTGAGGCGGCTACCGTCTGCGTGGGCAACCTAAAAAATGCTTAAGTTTTTAGGCATTTGCACCCGCAGTCTTCGACGGTTGGACCTCAATAAATGAGGTCTACCGCAAAATCTGTTATTTTCCTCACCTAACCCTCTCCTCTCCCCTTAAGCAGAGAGAATTCCTTTCGTCTTCTCCTCGCTAGTAGAGAGAAGGACGAGGGGATTTATCCTATTGTCGTTCGATTTACAACCACAACCGGCCCCATCGTGCTCGATAGGGTTAATTTCTTTAAATAGGTTCCTTTGGCAGTGCTGGGTTTGGCTCTCTTAACATCCGCTAACAAGGCTAATAAATTTTCTTCTAGCGCTTTTTCTTCAAAATCGACCTTTCCGATCGTGCAGTGAATAATACCATTTTTATCAGTACGATAGCGAACTTGTCCGTGTTTGGCGTTCTTAACCGCTGTGACCACGTCAGCAGTCACGGTCCCATCTTTAGGATTAGGCATTAGGCCACGAGGACCTAAGATTTGACCCAATTTCCCAACTACACGCATTATTTCCGGAGTAGCAATTACTATATCGAAATCAATATTTCCGGATTGAATTTGTTCAGCTAAATCATCCATTCCCACAATATCAGCACCCGCTTCTTTAGCTTTATCCGCCTTATCGCCTTGGGCAAAGACGGCCACTCTCACACTTCGGCCAGTTCCATGGGGCAATATAGTAGATCCCCGAACTGCTTGATCCGATTTACGGGAATCAACACCGAGATTAATGGCGACATCGACACTTTCTTTAAATTTGGCGGTTGCACAAGCTTTAACTAATTTAAGAGCTTCTGTTAGAGAATAGACCTTTTCAGGTTGGACCTTTTCTGCCGCTAATTTTTGTCTTTTTGTGTGCTTTGGCATTATTCTACCCCCTCCACATCAATACCCATGCTACGCGCAGTCCCGGTAATGGTACGGACAGCAGCCTCAAGATCCGCTGCGCTGAGATCCGGCGCCTTCATTTTGGCGATTTCTTCCAATTGCGCACGCGTTACTTTTCCAACTTTTTCTGTGTTGGGTCGAGCACTTCCGCTTTTTCCTTTCAACACAAATTTTTTCAGTAGAACAGAAGCTGGCGGTGTCTTAGTAACAAAGGAAAAACTGCGATCAGCATATACTGTAATGATCACAGGAACGGATAAGCCCTTTTCGATATTTTGTGTTTCCGCATTAAATGCTTTACAGAACTCCATGATATTAAGGCCATGCTGTCCCAACGCGGGCCCAACTGGCGGACTTGGATTCGCTTCGCCCGCTTTAACTTGCAGACGAATGTAACCACTTACTTTCTTCGCCATAATTTTCTCCTAAGTACAAGCGCCTTTTCAGTTCCCCAATTAATTAAAAATTGCATGAGTTTTTCAACTATGCTCCTAACTTTTCTCTACTTGCCCAAATTCCAATTCCACTGGGGTAGAACGTCCAAAAATACTCACCGACACTCGCAACCGGCTTTTCTCGTAATTGACATCCTCCACCACTCCATTGAAATCTGTAAAAGGTCCTTCGATAACCCTCACTACTTCGCCGGGTTCAAAGAGGACTTTGGGCTTGGGCTTAGTTTCACCCTCTTTAACACGTTGTAAAATTTTCGCTGCTTCCTCGTCGCTAATGGGCGCGGGCCGTTCGGTTCCAATAAAACGCAATACCTTGGGAACGTTTCGAACCAAAAGCAATGTTTTGTCATTCATCACCATTTGTACTAGGATATACCCGGGGAAAAACTTACGTTGGCTTTTACGCTTACGCCCCGCTCGCATTTCCACTACTTCTTCAGTGGGTACAATAATGTCATCAAAATAATGTTCCAAACCCTCTTTTCGGATATGTTCGTTTAACATCTTAACAACATAGTTCTCATGACCCGAATAAGTATGAAGAATGTACCAGCGTTTTTTTTCTTCAATCATCAATTATCCTCTTTCCCCAGTCATCCAAGCGACAGCCCACATAAAGAAGCTATCGAGACCCCATAGAATAAGTGCTGTCACTATCACCATAACCACGACTACTAAAGTGGTCTGGAGAGTCTCTTGACGGGTTGGCCAAACGACTTTGCGCAGCTCTGTACGGGAGCCCTTCATAAAACCCCACGCCTTTTGGCCTTTTTGGGTTTGGGAAGCAATCACCAGTACCCAAATAGCGAGAACAATTCCAATAGCGGCGCGGATCGCCACGGCAACGTGACTGTAATAAAAATTAGCTACAATACCTCCCGCGAGCAGGAGAATAATTAGAAGCCATTTTAAACTGTCGAACCGCGACTTAGTGTCTTGTACCGCATTTTGTTGGGCCATAATTACTGTTTAATCTCGCTATTTTAAAGCTGTTTTTTTGGGTCACATTGGCAAGCCAGGAGGGAATCGAACCCCCAACCTTCGGTTTTGGAGACCGCTGCTCTGCCAATTGAGCTACTGGCCTTTATCTCTAAATCTCAATAATTTTTAAACTTCTTTTTTATCTTATTCAATAATTTTCGTTACGACACCGGCTCCAACGGTACGTCCGCCTTCCCGAACCGCAAATCGTAACCCTTCATCCATCGCCACCGGCGCGATCAACTTCACTGTCACCTTCACATTGTCTCCCGGCATCACCATCTCAACATCTCCCGGCAGACTCAATACCTCCCCCGTCACATCCGTCGTGCGAAAATAAAATTGTGGCCGATACCCTTTAAAAAACGGCGTATGACGGCCTCCCTCTTCCTTCGACAATACATAAATCTCCGCCTCAAACGTCGTATGTGGTGTGATCGTCCCAGACTTCGCCAATACCTGTCCTCGCTCTACTTCTTCTCGCTTCGTCCCTCTCAACAAAATACCAACATTATCTCCCGCTTGTCCCTCATCCAATAACTTGCGGAACATCTCCACACCCGTACACGTCGTCTTCGTCGTCGCCTTGATCCCCACAATCTCAATCTCATCTCCGACCTTCACAATCCCTCGCTCAATTCGTCCCGTCACCACCGTCCCACGACCCGATATCGAAAATACGTCCTCAATCGGCATCAAAAAGGGCTTGTCTTTCTCTCGTTGCGGCTCCTCAAAATACGCGTCCATCGTCTCTACTAACTTCAATACCGCCGGAACCCCTAATTCTCCACTGTCTCCTTCCAACGCCTTCAGCGCCGAACCCACTACAATCGGCGTCTCATCGCCCGGAAAATCATAACTCGCCAATAAATCCCTTACTTCCATCTCCACCAATTCCAACAACTCCTTGTCATCTACCATGTCCGCTTTGTTCAAAAACACTACGATCGCCGGAACCCCTACCTGCTTCGCCAATACAATATGTTCTCGCGTCTGCGGCATCGGACCATCCGCCGCACTCACCACCAATATCGCCCCATCCATCTGGGCCGCTCCCGTGATCATGTTCTTCACATAATCCGCGTGCCCCGGGCAATCTACGTGAGCATAGTGGCGCTTGTCACTTTGATACTCCACATGCGACGTCGCTATCGTGATCCCTCGCGCACGCTCTTCCGGTGCATTGTCAATCTGATCAAAGGCACGCACTTCCCCTCCAAACTTATCCGATAACACCTTCGTCAACGCCGCCGTTAACGTCGTCTTACCATGGTCCACATGGCCTATCGTCCCTACATTTAAATGCGGCTTCTCTCTTACAAATTTTTCCTTAGACATAAAAAAATGACCTCCAAAAAAATACCTTAAAATTTAACCTAGATACTTTTAGTCTGGAGCCCACAACCGGACTTGAACCGATCACCTCTTCCTTACCAAGGAAGTGCTCTACCGCCTGAGCTATGTGGGCGGAGCGGGTGATGGGAATCGAACCCACGCTATCAGCTTGGAAAGCTGAAGTTCTACCATTGAACTACACCCGCTTACTAGAGAACAAAAGACTAAAGACAGAGGACAGATAATAATGTGCCTTCGCTTTTATTTTCGCGAAGCTGCATCACTACTATCTTCTGTCTTCAGTCTTCTGACATGGAGGGGGTAGGATTCGAACCTACGAAGGCATAGCCGTCAGATTTACAGTCTGATCCCTTTGTCCGCTCGGGAACCCCTCCAAACGCTCTCTTACTCATTCGAACATCCTTGCCCTAGCTCAACTATTTTCTAAATTTAAAACTAACTACTCGAGTAGCACTTATCTGAAGTTGCTAGTCGAGTAAGTTAGCTTCAGGAACCACAAATTACTTAAAAAATCAAGGGTGATATTTTACTTAAATAAAACAGCAGATGTCAACCAGCCTGATAAAGAAATTTGCCTCTGACACCTCTTGCCAATTATTGCTTAGCGGTAAGCGACCAAGCAAAATAACGGATTTTTTTAATGGGGCCTTCGGTTGCTAAAGAGGCCATATAGCCTGGTGCACTAGGTATCGAACATAATGTCCACTGCCTAGCCAAGTTAGGATCCTCATCAACGGTTAGAAGTCCATCCATTTTAACAGCATCTACATTAACATTCGTGGTAAACCGATTGAGACCAAATGATAAACCTTGGCCAATAATCTTAATATAGGCTTCTTTCAGAGTCCAAATTCGAAAAAAGCCTTCTAAGTGTTGATTCTGAGGAAGCCTTCTAAAGGCTGCAATTTCATCGGGGGAAAAAAAACGTTCCGCGATATCTTCAGTGTGAATATTACTTCTTATTGATTCAATATCAACGCCTACTTCCCGATTCGTCGTAATTGCGTAAAGAGCCACTGTATGAGAGTCCGAAAGATTAAAATATAAAGAGGCGTCATTTAATAAGTAAGGTTTTCCATAGTCATCGTAACGAAATCGCAACGTACCTGGCGTGGGCAGATATAGGGCCAAAATAGCATGTAATGCTGAATGTGAAGCGATATAATAACGTCGGTGCTGACTATTAACTAAGCGCTTTATGCGTGCTTTTTCTTCCATAGATAAATTAACTAAGCCTTTTTTAACTTCTTCATCGGGCCAATCTAAAAACACCCGCCAGACGTGCACCTCTCCCTCTTTTAAGGAGGGTCTTGTAACAGTTTCCCAGGGATCATCTTTATTCATCTAATCACTCGTTTCCTCACGAGGCCCTTGTTCGATCTGGTGGCCTACCCGGAGATTAAATAGAAAGAAAAGCTTATTGCTAACAACAAAAATCTAGAAGTAATTACATAAAACATATTGATCCCTAAATAAATAATAAATATGTTTATTTTCTTCAAGATCTTTTTCGGTCATGATAGGCTGCTTCGACCACATAACGTGATAAGCGTAAAGTTTATACCCTATAAAGATAATGACAAACGTAACTAAACCCCCACATACAGCGTCACATTTAAGCTATATTGGCTCGAGGCCGAATTCCAAACGGTTAGGCTTTGGCTCGGGTTGTTCGAGGAAGGTATGATAAAGGGGAAAAAGTGTAAATCCTACTGTTCCAATTTGCCCCAAGATAGCCAAGGTACTAGACCAAAAACAGAAAGTATACCAACGAAAATAATTGCCCCATAAAGAAAGAAAGAAACATGCCCAAATAAGCAAAAAACGGTCCGAAATATTTTCAGAGATAATTTTTATAACTTCTAAGCCACGCTCCCACAGAACGAGTAACCACATTATTTAAAGGGATAGATAGTAGTATCTTTAGGGTATGAAAGTATAATTTAGAAGGTAATCAAAAGCTTGGCGATCGAGAAAGTAATTGCCAATAAGAATATACTATCACATAGTGGACTTTTCGACCTAATTCACGCAATTTCCCCTCGGTATAGCGCTGCATATAGGCTGCTCCGTGGATTAATACCATTAACGCAGGTAGCACTATCCAATAAAAGACCAAATCCGTTGAAGAGATTAAAAGTTGAAGAGATAAAAAAACTGCCGGCCGGTATAATAATGAAGAAATCTCATTAGGATCGAAATGAAAAGGAAGTCCTAATAAATAATTATCAGAAGTCCTAATAAATAATTATCAAAAGCAACGCCAAAGAAAAACATCGGAACAATAGAGCTAATAAAACAGTGCCCAATCCCATAGCTGACGCCAAATATGATTTGGTAATTTTCTTCGATAATCATAGGCCGGGCGACGTAAAAAAAGGCCCTAAAACGATAAATAAAAAAATAAAATAATCGGAAAATGAGGTACTGTACCGGCCAAACCAAAAATAAACCGCCTCCCGCAAATAGAATCCACGTTAATCCATCCAAACTCAGCAGCCAAAAAAGGCAATGGAATCGCACAAAGAATCAAGCGTAAAAATAATCAATGTTGAGTAAGCGTATTTCGATACGCTCTAAATTACCTAAAAAATCAGAAACAAAGTCATTAATACCCAAAATCCAAACATAAATCGAAATTCCCAAAAGGCAATTGCAACGTTGGGAATAGGGTCTCTGGTTGCTGCTTCAATTTGTCTGGGCGTCGCTTTCACGACAGTTAAGTTATAGTGTTCTAACAAAAATCCAAAACCTAAATCTTTACTGTAACGATCATAAATAGTCCGATCTTTAGCAATTGCTTTTCACACTATTAATTTTTCCGTAGTACCAAAAGCGAATTTTCCATTTTCAATTCGCTGTTTGTATCCTCCCATCAATTCTATGGCACCTGGAACAACGGTATTTAGAGAGTGTGTAGCAATAAGACTTAACTAACGCATAACGCATAACGCATAACGCATAACGCATAACGCATAACGCATAAGGAATAGGGATAACAAAATGTTTTTTTCTTCTTTCTGATTGGGGAAAGCGATCAGATACAATGCTGCTGGTGGCTTTTGGCTTTTCCCACTGTGCTTCGATAGCAGCCATTTTTCGGGCTCATATTTAACGACTTGTAACCCATTCTGATCGCCATAAAAGGCGACTGATAAAACACAAATAAAGGCCACCCCCCAACTGTAAAAGAACGTTTCGCAAATTCGACATCTTGTTCTCGTAACAAATAGAAAGCTCTAATTTCGATAATAAAAATAGAGCCCGTTAAAAATCCAACAAAAGCAATATGCGAAATTCGAATTTGCGCTAATGAATTCAAATAAATGGCTAAAATACTATACAATTCCAAGCTCATGTTTAAACTCATGTTTTAATAATTAAAAGTAGGTGCGATCGGTTTCTACATCCAACTATTAGCAGAAAAGATATTAACAATCGAAAGGCTCGCTCCTAAGGCCATTAAAAAAGTGATCCCAAGATGGGCTTTTCCCCCAACTTTATTCCAACTAAAAAAGAACAACCCAAACATTGTAGCCTCTATCATAAAAGCGGTAATATAATACCCTCAATTACGAATACCGGGGCAAAACTGCCTCCAATCATTCGCAAGAAATAGGCCAAATTTTGACCAAACTCGAACTCAAGTATGATGCCTGTGAGCACTCTCATGGCAAAGTTAATCGCTAATAACTTTACCCGGATGAGTCATATTTTTGTAATAATATTCCCTGTTTTTACATACACTGCTTCCATGACAAACAAATAGAATCTAACTTAAGCCTGGGGTTAAGGGAACAAAAAGAAAATGAAAAAGTGCAGTAACTGTAAATTGCAGTCTCGAAAGATCAACTAGCGCGTTTGAAGGAAACACATTGGACATCCTTATTCAAAAACGAGCAGAAAGAACCTTATCTAAACTCAACAGAGCCTAGAATACCTGACAAGCCTATTCAAATTGCACGGGAATAATGATTTCTATATAATCTCGACAATCTTTTTTTCTCAACAATCTTTTCCAAACGAGGTATTCTATGCGAAACTCAATGAATACTTATCACCAAAGCCAAAGGCGCATTCAAAGCGGTTCCGTTGCTCGGTTTATGAGTAAGGTTTACCTGTGGATGGTGTTAGGGCTAGCTCTTTCAGCCAGTGTGGCTTATTACTTGTTCTCACATGGCGAAGTATTTAACAAAGTAATTCATACGCCGGCATTATTTTTGGGTTTAATTATCGCCCAATTTGCAGCGGTTATCGGACTCACCTCGATGAATCAACGACTTACGGCTACAATAGCCACATTGATTTATATCTTCTACACCGTTTTAACCGGAATTACCTTAAGCGTCATTTTATTTACTTACACAAAACAAAATATTTTTGACACTTTCGCCGTTACAAGTGTGGCATTTTTAGGTTTGAGTGTATTCGGCTATACTACAAAACGAGACTTGGGCCCTATCGGAACTTTTTGTATCATGGGCCTATTTGGGATCATTGGTATTATCTTACTTGCCTTTTTAATCCCCAGCCTACATTCAAATACCATGCAGCTCACCATCGCAGCCATTGGTGTTATTATTTTTTCGGGTCTTACTGCTTACGACACTCAACGGATTGAATTCGCCTACTTTCAAACTGGTGGCGCTTTCACAGAAAGCCAACAACGAAAAGCTGCCATTAATGGCGCTCTTATGTTGTATTTGGATTTCATCAACCTATTCTTAAGCTTACTGCGATTATTTTCACGCCGGTAAGTCTTTAAAATCGCTTACCGCACTAACGTAAGAAAAAAATCCCTACCTTCTATTTCCCTCTCCTATTGCAAAGGAGAGGGAAATTAAAGCATATTATATCCTTTTTTAATCAGCATATATTCTGCTTCGATGTTTCGCCTGGAACAAGCAAAAATTGCCTGAGCGGCCCTACTACTAAGGTAGAATACCGCTACACATCGGATTGATGATCGGAATTTCTACCTTAATTTTGGTATCAAGTCAGGATAAACTTCCATAGGATTTTCGATGCCGCTTTGACGTAATAAATTATTTAAACTTTTTAGGTAATTCTCGTAGCCTTCAGGAAGACTATCTTCCTTAACTTTCATTCATTACAGTAACTTTGTCCTGAGGATTTAATAATAGATATTTTAAGAAAAAGTCTTGTGTTGCCTTTAATTTCCGTAACAGAAATAAATATTTCATACCAAAGATCAATAATTAAGCAGTCCTCATTCTAGGTGGTTAAATTGGCTAATCTTAATTTAGGATCAATTTAGGATCACGATTGATTATAACATAACTATGACCATCAAATTCCTTCCCCATTTTTATAACACGCTCTATGAGAAAAGGTATTTTTTTCTCAATCAACTTTAATACTAAAAGCGCTGACATAGAAACGCAATCAAATAACTTATTTTTTGTATTTAATAAACCCTGCAAAATTGCCTCATGTTCAAAAAATTTTATATCTGTACTTCTAATCCCCTTCTTTAAACTTTCGTCTTTGGTTAATAAATGTAGCAGGGGAAGGAAATGGACTCAAAGATCAAATGAGATTGCTTTTCTTAAATAGTTTTATCCATTCGGTAAGCAAGTTCGAAAAGCTCTCTTTCTTCTCGATTTTAAAAAAAGCATATTTATATACCGAGATTGAAGCAGGATAGCAAATCTCCTTTAGAAATAATGAATAAAAATAGTAAGCATAGCCGTCATCATTATAGGCGTTAGCAAATTAATTTTCTCTTTCGTAAAGGTAAAGATTTCCAGAAAAAAACATACTAAAAAAACAACGAAAAAAATCCAGTATTGTGCAACTATTGCTTTTACACCATTTATTTTTTTAGTAAAGGCATTATAATGACGCAGATATTCTTGTTTTTCTTTCCCAAAATTACTAATTCTTTGATCCATTATAGGAATAAAAAGTTCCTTACTAACATACTATCCTTAATTAATTTAATGTTAAGAGACTGAAATGCTTCCCAACATGGTCTTTTATATTTTCCGAATTGAATTTCAGTAAAAAATTTTTGTTCCAACATATCTTTTTGACTCCGCGCATGAGTAATCTTAATTGCCAAATTTCCCTTCCATTGATTCTAGCTAATGCGATAAAAATATTTAGGAAACAACTTAGTAAAAAGAAACAACTTAGTAAAAATTTAGACTTAAAGATCAATATCTTAATGTCTTTCGCAGAATGTTTGGTGCTACAACCCAAGAAATCAGCAAATTACAGGTACCCCCAAATCCACGACCCCTAATAAACTTCAACAAGCGCCAAAAGGATTGTGAATTATGAGAAAACAAACAGAATCTTTTGGAATTTTTTATTTAAATCATATTCTTACTGCAAGTTGTCTGGACTAAGAAATACGGTATAAAATCCTCTCTCAGTTAATATAAATTTAATAGGACCGTGGCTACTTTAAGCCCGCTCGGATGCCCACTTAAATCTCCAGAAGTTGATTTTAATTTAACTCTATACAGGTGTATCGTATGTCCAAAACTGATACCCACGAACTATATGCTTCACAAGATTTTTTAATCAAAAAAGAATTTTTAATTTTTCAAGAAAAATTTATTCGTCATAAAGAAAGAAGAGATTAAGAACTTTTCTTAGAAAATTTTGTAATCTTCTAAATAATCAAGAAATGTCTATATCAAATTTTAAACCAATCTTGATAAGAATGGAAAAAAATTTCTATAGTAAGGAATCTCAAAATTCAATAAAAAAACTTATTAACTCTACCTATTCGAGCCAGTTATTTAAATTAAAACAACGGAATTATTAAAAATTAATATATCTGTCAACTATTCTCAGAAAATGCAAAGTTTATTACAGCTCCTTTTCGTGAACGTGCAACTTGAGATCTCTTTATATTGAATGCACAATCTAGTCTAGAATTAAAAAATGGCTGGAATCAATTTTTCGACTTGCAGAATAACATTGGCAGATTATCTATCTGATAGAAAATTAAAAAAGAGTTATTTCGCTGCCATTAGAAGAAAGAGCTCTTCAGAAAATAGAAATCGATCTTGTTGATTAATAAGTGGAAGTATTTCTCCTTTACATGAATTTCTATATAATAATTTCAGGGATCACCGCACTTCTCTATGAAAATAGAGATATCCTTAAAACTCTCAGTGAGTAATTTAAAGCGTTTCATGATTATCATTCTCTAATTGAGACTATCTAATTTTTCCAGTTTGATTTATATTTTGATTTCTTAGTTGTACTTTTAAAGCCTCAATGGCAAGGCTTACTTACAGCAGAAAATGAACGATATTTTTTGCTCTATCGAAAAGCAAGGAAACACCCGTCCCACCCGTCGCATTCTTTCCTCTCCTCGTGGAAAAGACTCGCTTACCTACAAGGAATTCCTCCAACTCACACGAAAAGGAGGAGAGCGATTGCGCGATACCGGGATTCCACCCGAAGATCGGGTGGCATTTTTTTGCCACCAGTCAACCACAATTAATTGTTACCTTTTTGGATACACAATATCTTTTCCGCAACTGCTGTTTTTCTAGATCCTTCATGAGATAATCATTTTCTTATTGAATATCTGAAACTTTTTGATCTGAAAACAGTCATTGCCACGAATGAAACAATACAAAAATATACACTTTCTACCACGACACCATTATTTCGACTTGCTACATAATCTTAAAAAATTAAATTTTGCAGAACGCAGATCTCCTACCTTTTCTGATAATGCTCATGAGGTGGCCTACATATTTATTTTCTGGAACGTCCAGCATTAGAGCTTAAGGTTGTGGAGTAATGATCTCCGACGAAGTGCTAATCACTAGATCGCTAGTGGTTGGCACAGCGTAAATATTGCCGACTTGGGGTCTTCAGACTTGGTCACTCTGTTTTTGTCCTTCTACCATGTATTTCCTTTGTACAAGGGATTTTGGAAGCCTTGTTAGCTGTTTATCCTGTGATTGTGTTTCCAGTAACAAGCCCCATGGAGTTATTTCAAATTTTTAGAGAAGAAAAATCGACCATGATAATGATAGTTTTGCAAATTTTAAATTTATTTTATCAACGCATAAACAATGAGTTTTCTAAAAAGAATCGCTTAACTTGAAAATGGATTTATTTTATTAGCTCTACTAGAAAAGATATTTAAAATATAGTAGGAATTAATATTAATAAATAGTAGTTATTCAGTAGTTATTCAAAAAAATTTGTGATCCATTCGGCAACCGCTTAAATAGTATCATCACAGGCAGTGCAAAAATGAATCCCGAAGTTCTACAGGACTTAGCGGCTTTTAGCTTTAGCATTAGAGAAGGATACGGCTTCACCGAAACTTTCGGAGCTATTTCCGTTAACCCAATTAAAAATCTACATCTAGGTTTAGTAGGAAAACTTAAAAAATATCACAGTTAATATCAATAAACCCAATCGCCAAGGAGAAGAAGAAATTCTTATTCGATGTATTAAAAGACGGGTATTTAAATACAGGAAACCTAGTTCATTTTAATAAGCAGGACTACCTAACCATCTCACTGGGAGAAAGAAAAATGTAATTGTAACCTCATCAGGCAAAAAAGCATTGCCAGAGCAAATAGAATTATTATATTCGGGAATTCCTTGAGTCATTGAGCTTGATATTGTCTGTGTACCTCGCGGAGACGAAAAATCGAATGAGATCTATGTAGGGGTAGTCCGTGAAGATGAAGCAATTAAAAACGGTTACTTACATGACAATGTCCAAAACGAAATTAAAAAAACAATTTACGTAAAAGGTATGCAATATCCAACTCACTAACGTATTCAAAATATTCGCTTTCTAAAAAGTTACCAAAAACAGAGTCTTTAAATATAAAATATCTTTTATTAAGAGATATTCTCTTTCACCCAGAAAACTATTAAACTGAATATTTTTTTAAAAAACCTCTCCCTGTAATTAGGAACACCTATTTCTAAAAACACTAAGTTTATAGAAGATTTTTTAATAGATTACATTGCTAATATAAATCTAGCTATCGGAAAAGTGGATCTAACTCGTTATCTAAGTCAATATAAATTTGATTCGTTAGTAATTGCCGAAATAATTTTAAGAACAAATAAAAAATTTAACTTGGCAATTGAACCGAACATCCTTTTTAAAAATCCCACCTAAGGGCTTTAGCTAAAGATATTGTAATGAACAACCTAAAAATACTATTCAAAAAAAATAGAAGATATTGATACGTCCAATATGCCCTCAATAACACCAATCAAACCTTTATTGGAGGATAATAAACTAGAACAGGTTAACAAATAAAAGCAATAAATATGGAATCCTTTTAGCGAAAACAGAAGTGGACATACGGGAAATTTTTCAGGTTTAACAAGCCACATTCGATAAAGGCAGCTGATATCATGAACTTAATAACCAATTTTAAAACATCATTTTCTATAAAAAAAGAAACTAAAAAAAACAGCAGGCGCTATTTGCTTCAAAGATTACAGAATGGCTCAGCAAGGTAAGAGTTACTATAACGACAAGTTTCTTTATTTAGAAGATTTCTCTTCTGAAGTTTTGCCCAATACATTAGAGTTTGGTCGTTTATGCATACATCCTGATCATAGAACTGGCGAAGTATTTTTTCTAGTCGCTGAAGCTTATAAATATTTTATCAAATATTTTAATTTTATGAAATATTTTAGAAAACGCTACCTATTTTCTTCCGTTTCCATTTTTGTCAAAAGTTACCAAGAAGTAATGATAATTTAGAATTCTTTTGATAAAATTCATTTACACCCTTCATTTACAGTCCAATCTAAATCATGGGCCCTAAGGTAGGACAATAGGCTCTTAATAAGTAAACCGCCTACTTTCCCAGAAGATACAAAAGCTCAACTACGTTTTTATTTAAATTAAGACGCTCAATTTTGTTCTCCACAGCCTTTTAAACACGAAGCACTCACTTCCTATGACTTCCTAATCATTTACAATTCGTTTAGAGCTTCAACTACGATTTAATTACTTTCCACATAAGTTAAAAGAGACTTTAAGCAAATTCTTAGAGGTAGAATCGAATTACGACCAGCTGATTATAAAAATTCTTGATAGTTTTTTTTATTCAAAAGCCAATTAATCTACTATTTATATTTTCGAAGTATTTTAAATCAATGTCACTTTATTACTACGATAATCATTTATTGATGGTCAATCAGCATTGAAAATCCCTTCCACTTTTTTATCAAGATGCGCCACAAATATTTTATTGGCTTCTTAATTAATATAAATAGCATCGATATCGCTTAACTCTATGTGTATTGAGCCGCATTTAGAAATTCTACATTATACGTATTTACCATCATTTCATAAATATTTTATAAGATCTCGACTTTCAAGCTATGTTTTTAATAAAAACAATATCCACGATTTTTTTTGGATGTTTAAAGATAGGTGGTGCAATTAACAAAATCTTTGGTGCTTTACAGTCCGGGGCCCGCAATGCTTTTCATAATTTCTTCGATGCATTTCCCACAACCCCGTGCTACTCTACTGTCTTAGCATTATTCTAACGATGTGGCTGAAGATCATTGCTCCCTAACATCAAAATAACGAAATTGAGGGGAGGAGTGTGGGAATCCAATATTATTATGTTAACACTGTAACGCCAACACCGTAATGCTTAAAGAGTAAACATATCATCATAAACAGTAGTGGTACGGCCATTCAGTCCTTCTTCAATAATTTGATAACCCTTCCCAAGCTTTTGCTGTAGAAATTCTGTCCAAGATTTATGGTACGAAAAACGCTGCCTTATTTCTTTGAACCCTCCAGGTTAGCGAATCACCAAAACATAAAATGCGCTTCATTTTCATTTAAAAAGCTTCTCCTCATTCGATCTAAACCTATCATTATTTTTTTGGGTTCCATTCCAGTATACTATATGACATTAATTTAGTATTCCAGTCGACAATCAAATATTCAAAAAAAAAAAATAACTAAATAAAACCGTCGAAGCGAAGTTTTCTGCTTTACATTAACTGCTTAATTACAGGAATTACACCGAAACTTAGCCTTATAAACAGGCTAAATAAATTTGATTGTAAAGCTGGCGATAGGAATCGAACCTACGACCGGCTGATTACAAATCAGTTGCTCTACCTACTGAGCTACGCCAGCGCATTATCGACTTTTGGATATCCTCGTTTTGTCCTCTCTACACAGTCCCGCTCTTCTCAGGAATTTTTGTATATTTAATTATAGCACCACTTTTAATCAACGTCAAGATTGTAACTATTCGAATACAATCCAACGAGTTAACTCAATCAGCGCTTCATATCTGGAAGGGCTTGTAATGACGGCCTATTCCATTGTCCATCTTACCGAATTCCTTATCGCCCCATCATGTCTAATCCTCAACAGACGTCTAGATGTGTGTTACGTCTAGATGTGTGTTATAAGGCTATGAAGACATCCCTCTGTACCCGCACGCGGCCAGTACCAATGGCGCGGACTTCATCGGGTGATAAAAATCTAGCAATTAACCAAGGATCATTTTCTCTTCTTTCGTGTTTTTTTACTGACCAAACTCCTGTATTTTTCTCCCACCAAATTACGCTTTATTTAGTTTTTCTTTCATTAAAAAAACTACACTTTCAATCACACTCGCTTTACACAATTTCCATCCAACAAATTGACCGCATCGTTTTGTCATTTTGAATTCTTCCAAACAAATAAATTTTTTGACAGAAATCGTTATTACTTTGAAAAGAACCATCTAATAAATCTAATTTTTTTTGCTATTAATAAAATTGCAATTTATTATTTTCTTTATTTCTTTGGAAGAAATAACCTATTCTACTTAAAAAAAGGATAATCTATCTCAATACAATAGGCACGTTGAAAAAAAAATTTTTCATCAACAACATGAAAGAATCCAGACCTTCTGAAGCCTAAAAGTATCTTTTCATTCTAAAATAGCCTATTCGTCACTATCTTAAAAAAGATTTTTAATATACAAGTAATTTTAGCTTTTTCAAATTCTTATTTAAAACATTTTATAGATGGATGCTTTACCTTTTAGAGGTTCCTGAGTCACTTGGTGATTAACCGCATCTTGTTCATAGAAATCTGAAAGTTTTTTTAGGATTTGCTCGATTGAACGTGTTCACTAAGTCTAGTATTAATTTTTTGTCGTCATAAAATGAAAGTATCTAATTTCAACCTTTTTTAAATGAAAATTAGACGATGTTTGAAGAAAGAAACTGCATCAATATTCTAAACCAAAATTTTCTTGATTCTTATCGAACACGATAAGATCTTTCTGGGAAAAAACACTTACGGGTATAATTTATTCATTTTACTAGTCCCCTAGTGTAGGCACTGTTATAAACTTGCAGAAAGTCACACGACTCAATTTTCAAATAGTCCATAATAATCTAAAAAATAATTCCATCAAATCAAATATAATTTCTGGACGCAGGCTACAAATTAGCAATGAGAAAATCAAAGATAGTCCATTCGAATAAATACTATGTTAGCATAGTAAAATTTTACGTTTATAGATTTCAAGAACCTCATATTTATTTGTAAACATCAAAAAAGAAAAAAAGATTGATGAAAGAAAAACGTTTTATTTAAAGAAAATAAGTAAAAAATAATCTAGATTAGATTACTAAGTTTTTAACCTAAAAATTAATCATAACAACGCAGGCTAATCCATATCATTAAAGAAATTCAAAATTACAGAAATGTAACTTATATTATTTTTTAATATTAGAGAGATAATCCTTGTTGTTATGAAGATTACTAAAGAAAATTAATAAGAATATTTATAGTTATGATTATTTAAGAAGTTTATGTAAAATTTTTTTAGAACCAGCATTTTAATGAAATCTGGCGAACTTCAAACGCAAATAGTAAAACTCTAAAACAACAATATCATCAAATGATAGCTAAACTTGAACAAGCTTATCGTGCAGGAAATAAGTTTTATCATAAATATTAGTATATCCTAAATTGAAAAGGTAAAATCAATAAAGATAATCTGTGACTTCAAAAATATTTATATTTAGATATAGAAAAGTTAAAGCTCTTCATGGCTTTTTACTCAAATTTTTCTGTAATTAAAAAATACAATACAAATGGAACAACCCACAGGTATTATTAATTACTACAATGAACTTCGCTCAATTAATTTACATTATGGAATCCTTCTCTATTTTCCCATCAGATCTAACTTAACACATAACAAACATTTTAGTAAAAGATTTATTCTAAATTACATTTTTAAAGAAATATTAAGAATGATAAAAAAGTTATGGCTTAGGTATTGTTGACATTAAAGTCTGAAAAGTTTATAGATCATTGAAACTGGTATCTTTGGTAAATTTTAAATTAAACGGAGTTCTTAAAAAAACAACCGTTATTATTGATAATCTTCTACAAATTCTCTAGCTTCTTGAGCTAATACTTCGTTAGGTTGTAAATCCTTTTTTTCAACGTTATTAGATTAAATAAATTTTTACCTCTTAAATCAATTTCTCTTTCAATTCATCTTCGTTCTACAGGAAGCAAGTTCTTCACTTTATTTTTGACTGGATCAGTAAAAATCTTAGTAGATAAAGGAAAAATCAAATGAGGATTTATTTTATAAGCTTTTTCTCTCTCACTTTCATCTAACCCTGCTTAATTTGCTCCATCTGGAACTAAAGCTAATGGGCGAAGGGGGATTATTCTCTATGATTATAGGTAAAACCGAATCACGTAAAGCAATAGGATTTGAGACAAACGCTAGAAGCATCCCTGATAAAAACGTGGACTAAAAAAATCTAGCAAACACCAAAAAATTTGACTCTGAAACTACGCTTCTATCTGTGTTGAAGGTATATGTATAAATAAATGCAAAAATGGGGTCTTTAAATATAATACCTCCATATGCAACCCTTCGAAGAAAAGAGTGAGCTCTGATAAGCTCACTCATGGTCTGAGCCCAATGTAAGCTTCCGATAATGCCTACTGTCTCAAACCCGTCTTCCACTTGCAAATTTTGGACTCTCAATTGATCAACTTGGGATGGGATGCAATGGTTTTCTGTCCAAGGAAAGCTGCATCATACTCATCTTGCTTAATTGGGTGTGATAATATTGTATAAGCGTCGTTAATCTAGTGCATTTTCATTCCTGTCAATTACTCCGTGGAATCATTTTCCTCTTTAAAATTTTTATAAGGAGTATGAAATAAGCCTATGTATTAGCGGAAAAATTTTTTATGGTTCTTACACGGAATACGTTTATTTATTATCAATCCAGCATCCATCTGTGCTAAACAAGGTAAATTTGATGTAGAAGTGGCTGCCGCAGAACTTCGCTATTTACCTTTTCGGGTACCTTATAGCTACCTGCTCGGAAGTGATTTATTAACCTCAGCCACTAAAGATACTCTGTTGCCCAAGTTAATTGTCATCAAGCCTACTTCAGCCACTTCTTACAGTGATTGTAAAAAATATTTTACTTTCAACATATTACCTTACTCTATCTAGTTTCGTATATTAAATAAAATGGAAGAACTGAATGCAGTCAATGAAATTAATTCTTCCATTTTAATGTAGGAACTCGTCAAGAAATAAGGAGAAGAAAAATGATTGAAACTAAATTGTTTCTTTGGAAAAGATATCATCTATCCCTTTAGTATAAAAAAGCAACCTAAACCTAAGATTATCCATAATCGTTTTAGTGTCGGAATATCAGAAAAAGAAAAGGAAGCTATTAAATGTCGAAATAAATAAAATAGCGCTAAATTTTCTTACTATTCAATAACACCCTATTGTTCTTGGAATGAAGTGCTGTAAATTATGTATAATCCTAAAACTTTAATGACGGGCTTTGAAACCAGAAAATCGCCTTCATTAAGAAATGAACTATTGATTTGCGGAAATTCCAATAAACAAATTTTTATTTATAATTCCTTAGGAATCCCTAATAAAAATTGACTTTTTTACTAAGATACTCCGGAAATAGAAATTCAAATAAATAATATTAGCAGCTTATTTTTTCACAATAAGCCCAGCTCTGAAATATATTCCTTATTACGATGAGCGTTCCTTATTGCATTACAGAGTCAGATCTAACAATGATCCTGTTATGGTATTTTCTCAATACCCTGATCTTGTTGAATTTTTAGAGAGAAACAACGATTTATTGGCTGTCCTACCTTACGAAAAAAAGATATCAAAAAAAATTTATCGAATGCTCATCATGGAGAAGCTAAACTACAATATCATTGACTTCACCTGCACCCCTTCCATTTTGATGACTCGTATTCAATCGTTTGAAATTACCCCCTTCCCAAAACAAATAGTGGTTAACCATCGACTTAAATCGTTTGGTGGAAAATTTCAATATCAAAAATTATCTTTTACGATTGTACGAAAAATTCGTGAATAATAGTAACAACATAATTGTTTATCAAGCGACAAAATTCTTCCAGCCTAACGGCTTTAATATCCTTGAATTGTTATTTTACAAGGCTTACCTCATGGTCATTTGTCAGATGATCAATTTATCAGCCAGGATGATTCTAACAAAAATAGATACTGGCAGGCTTCTTTTCCAGAGGATTCTTATATTGCTTTAAGTAGTCTGCTTATCGAATTTCATCGGCGCCCAAATTATTATGAAGCGCATGTCACTTCGTTAAGAAGCGCGCCTTAAGCTACCAATGATGATTACACAAAAAACCCTCAAGGTTGGTATAATAGTGAACCGTTATTTTTTAGATCGAAGGATGCTTGTCACACCAGCTTTATTAAGCTGTCAAGTTAATAAGCACTATGTATTAATTACTGTTTCTGATCACGTTGAACAACTACCACTCACCCGGTGATACAGTCTATCCCTTTAATGCATGGAAAGGTGTCAAGGCTGGTTCCTTCCCATAGCCAGTCAATTAGGACTTTTTTTCATCAAAACATAATCCATGATTTATTTCTTTGGCAAAATTGGCTACTCACTAATGCCGCTGTGCGCTACGTTATTGAATCGGGTATTCCTCGCCATACCTTAAAATCCCTACAAACTCACATTATTTTAAACTGTCATAGCCAATCGGACGCTTCCCCACTATCCCAACCTGTCAATACCATCATTATCAATTTGAGCAAGATACCGCGCAAATTGATTTTGAAAACCTCAGAATACAAGCTCATAAAACAAATAATTATTTTCTTCTTTTATTAGCAGCTATCAAACAACTCAAGCATTCACCACTTTGCGAAGTTATCGCAACAATCCTGATGCTCATTGAGTTGGCCTTAAATATGAGAAGTGAAAGAAAAAAGTCCACCATCGAGAAGGGGCTTTCGACCAGACGAAATCCTCGCAACTGATGCAAAACGTTTACGTTCTCGATTGAATCTCCACCGAGCACAGCGAGAAAACTACCAAATTCCCTAACGTTCCAGCCGCTTGAATATACTCGGCCGCTTTAAAGAAAATTTTAAGGTAAGTGTCGCCTCTACTATTATCCGTTTAGCCAATAAATAGGAACCCTTCTTTTCCTAAAGGGACTACATTTTAAGAACGGCATTGGTTAAGGTAAGTAAAGCCTATCTCACTTCACTCGGGATGACACGACCTTAGCCATATTTTGGATCGAATTTCACATACCCATTGACACAAAAAAACAAATAAATACCAAATAAATCAAATAGACAATTGCTGCCCCGGTGAGGTAATCCCGATGAGCCAATTAGGCCGCTTTAGCCACCATCTGGCAATGGATTTTGTGTGGCATCGAAACAAAAAATTTGGATGATCCCACCAATGAAAACCAAGCATGCGATAATGGTAATGACCACTCGCCAATCAGTCACCCTCACCCAGATATTGTGGCTTACCATTATCAAAATTCTGATTACAAGAGTGATAAGACCCATCAAAAACATAACGCTCTAATGCTTAGTCAATCCCCTCATCAAACTAATCAAGTGGTTATGCCGGATGAGCATGAATAAACTCAGGATTATAAGAGTCCAATCGCCAAAGCCAAAAATAACGAAACATCCATGATTATTCCTCCTTTTCCATACCGTACTAATTATAGGCAAAACACTTCTTATTAATGGGAGGTTGGGGTATGCAGGAAAGCAACCGCACGATCTAAGCGGCGAAGGACTGAATCTCGTCCTATTAAATACAAGGTAGCATCGATAGGTGGAGATATTATATCCCCGGTCATAGCTACACGAATCGGTTGAGCAAGCTGACCCAACTTTAACTGACAAGCCTCAGAAACCTCAATTATAATTTGATGAATAAGCTCTTTCTCCCAACTCTGGAGTTGGGCTAACTGATCTCGAACCAATTGTAAGGGTTTAGTAATTTCCGACCGCAAATGGTTTGCTACCGCTTTTGGTTCATATTCGATAATATCTTCAAAAAAATACCGGCTCCGTTCCGCCATCTCCTTTAAGGTCTTGGTACGTTCAACCTGGATACTGATAACTTGCTCTAATGGGGGGCCCTTCCGGTAGTCAATCCCCAGCTTGATTAATTGTGCGGCCAATGCTTCCGTCATTAAAACCGGACTTTGAGTTTTTAAATAATGTTGGTTAAACCATAGTAATTTTTCTGGATTAAAGGCGGCAGGAGAGCGGCTTACGGCATTAATATCAAATAAATTGATCATTTCGTCACGAGAAAATATTTCCTGATCACCATGTGCCCATCCTAATCGCACCAAATAATTAACCAATGAGTCGGGCAAATAACCCTCATCCCGATACTGCAAGACACTTACAGCCCCATGTCGTTTTGACAAGCGTTTACCATCAGATCCTAAAATCATAGGAACATAAGCATACCGAGGCAAATCAGCCCCCAACGCTTTCAGGATATTGATTTGGCGGGGTGTATTATTAATATGATCATCACCGCGAATAACGTGGGTGATTTTCATATCCCAATCATCCACGACTACAGTAAAATTATAAGTTGGCGTACCATCCGTACGCGCAATAATAAGGTCGTCTAACTCACTATTCATAATAGAAATTGTTCCGCGAATCATGTCATCAAAAACTACTAAACCTTCGGTGGGGTTACGAAAACGAATCACAAACGGATTACCTGTATGACGGGGCTGCTTGTCACGGCAAAAGCCATCGTAGCGTGGCTTTTGTTTATTTTTCAACTGTGTATTACGCAATTCAATGAGTCGTTCTTTGGAGCAGTAGCACGGGTAAACTTGTTCTTTTTCCCTCAAGTATTGAATGGCTTCTCGGTATCGCTCTATCCGTTGAGATTGGAAATAGGGCCCTTCTTCCCAATCAATTTGTAGCCATCGCAAGCCATCCAAAATCGCATCCACAGAAGCTTGCGTAGACCGCTCAACGTCGGTATCTTCAATACGCAAAATGAAGGTCCCTTGATGTTGCTTTGCAAATAACCAACTAAACAGGGCTGTTCTCGCACCCCCGATGTGAAGATAGCCGGTAGGGCTGGGTGCAAAACGCGTGCGTATAATTTGATCTGAATTTTTCATGGGCATAGAATACACGACAGCGTCTTTTCCTTCTAGAAAAGGACCTCTGATTTGGACTAATAATATGTGATGATTTCGATTTCGCACGTTATAGAGTTGGAATTAATAGTGGATAATTCTATTAATAAAGAACTGCTTAACGCCGTAATCGGCAATAATTTTCATACCGTCAAACGCTTGTTAGAAAATGGAGCTGACCCAAATTATTTTGAAGACGAAGCTCAGATTCGGCCTTTGCACTTTGCTGCGCTCTACAATTTCCCCGATGTTATTCCCCTTACTGATTATGGCGGGAGCCGATTTAGTGGCTCACTACCAAATGCGACAACACACCTTTAATAATTGCCAAACAACACGATTACACATAGGTCATCAACGTACTGCGCCAATTTTATGGGATGTGGGTAGACCAACAAGACCGAGCAATAAAATTTCCAATACCTTCAGCGGTCATATGAATTTGATAACCTTTGGGATAATGGAGCATTATTTCTTTATTGTCACCTAACTACGTCAATTGTTTATTAATCACAGGATTCATCACACTGACTGGCAAAGAAAAAACTGATGTTTTTCCTACAAGATCGGTTAAATCATCATTATAAATGAATCAACGCTTGGGATGATAATTTAAAATCACTTTTTCTTTGCCTCTTGCTGGCGGGGGGAATTAAAAAACAACGTAATTTAATCTCAAAAGAAAAAGGATAGCTTTCACGCGTAATAGCAGTATCTTTCAATACCAAGATAAGATAATCCTCACCTTCTTCCTTAACCTCCCGGGGAAGATACCAAGCAAAACCGTGAATTTTTAGTTGATAAAGCGTACCATAAAATAAATAGATACCTTCTTTCCCCTGCCATTTAAGACGAGCGCAAACCGGAAAACAAAAAGGCCAGCCTCTCGGTAAATCTCCAATTTCATGCTTCCAAAAAAATCGGGTAATAAAGAAGCTCTCGGGACTCCTGATTAATCGTCATTTGAATCAAACAAGCTTCGCCCCCTCGCTTGGGAACAAAAGTAGCTTGAATAGAGCCTTGCAGTGAAATTATTGTAACTGTTTCAAAATTTTTAAATAATCGATGTTTGGCCATATTCAGCCTAAATTTTTCTTAAATATACTCTTTGAACCGAGTGATCGGCGGACTTCTCTAAAATTAATTGAGCACGATTCTTAAAAGGTAATATATTTTTAAGCAAATTTACTTCATTAATTTCGCGCCATATTTTTTTAGCAAATTGAATAACTTCTGATTCAGAAAGAGAAATTAAATAATGAAAATAGGAATCGGGTACCCTGAAAGATCCGCGCCAAAAACTCAAAACCCGATCAACATACCATTTTTTAATAATTTCAAATTCAGCATCTACAAATAAGGAAAAATCAAAAAAATCAGAAACAAATAATTTAGAAGAATGGTCAGTCTTTTTTGTAAAAGTCTGTAAAATATTCAGTCCCTCTAGAATAACAATGTCTGGTTGATCAATAATTTCATATTCATTAAGAATGACGTCGTAATAATGGTGAGAATAAATAGGAATTGGTACTTTGCGTTTTCCCGATTTAATTGCGTTGAGAATTCGTAATAAATGGGGCATATCGTAGCTTTCCGGAAATCCTTTTCGTCCCATAAGCCCTTTGTGTTCTAATTTGGCGTTGGAATATAAAAAACCGTCCGTTGTAATAATCTCTACGTTAGGATGATCCGGCCAACGCGATAATAAGGCTTTTAATACCCGAGAAGTCGTACTTTTGCCCACAGCCACACTTCCGGCAACTCCGATAATGTAAGGGACTCTAGGTTCCGGCTTACCTAAAAATTGCCCCGTCGCGCGGTGTAATGCCCGTCTTGCAGTAACGTAGAAACTCAATAATCGAGAAAGAGGCAAATAAATTTCTTCAATTTCTTTCAACGAAACGATCTCTGTATGACCATGCAGTTTGTCAAGATCATCTTCGGTCAAGGTAAGTGGCGTATCTCGGCGAAAATTGCACCATTCTTCGCGCGTAAATTGCAAATAAAGAGTTAATTCTGATTGCTTAAAATTACTATTCATTATGTTCTATATTTATGATTCAATCTCGCGGAAAGCGAGAAACTTAGAGGTTAATTGTAAGTGGGTTCTATTATCGCAGTTCCTTATTCTTCGTCAATTTTTTAGAGATTCCTGTATAATCGAGCTGATGAA
The DNA here is from genome assembly GCA_001077715.1 of Candidatus Coxiella mudrowiae. Taxonomy (GTDB): domain Bacteria; phylum Pseudomonadota; class Gammaproteobacteria; order Coxiellales; family Coxiellaceae; genus Coxiella; species Coxiella mudrowiae. The sequence goes on from CP011126.1 coordinate 1,500,237, forward strand.
GAACTATCTGATTATCATCAGTTTGTTTTGTTGCAGCCTTTCAAGATTTGCTTGGGCAATACTTCCTCCACCTCTTGTTAACACCCTCGAAGTTCAAATTTTAGGTTTGCCCTTAACCCCATTAGAGAATGTTTTTAAACAATTGATCGAAAAACAAGCAGCAATTAAAGACCAATTTACGACTGCCGCCATTATGAAATTTTACCGAGATATTCCTAAAGAGATCGAAGAAGGTATTAAACCCTACGGCTATTTTAAGCCGTATATCCGCTCTTATATTCAACGTTGCCATTCTTCGTTATTTTATAGCCACTTTATCGTAAATTCGGGCCCACGAATGTATTTTACTCATGTGGAACTGGAGATTATAGGACCTGGTAGTTCCGATAAAGATTTTCAACGACTCTATGAAAATTTTCGAATAAAAGCGGGGGATTTTTTCGATTCCGAAAAATACGAGCAAGCGAAAAATGATTTGTTTAATGTGGCTGCTGCTCGAGGATTTTTTAAAGCAAAAATGGTAAAAAGTCAAATCCAAATCAATTTAAGTACTTATCGCGCTACGGTAACTATTATTTTTGATACGGGCCCCCGATTCCACTTTGGAGTGACTCATTTTTCCTATACTCCTTTCAACGAAGCTTTCATGCATCGCTTTTTGCAATATCTCGAAGGTCATTATTTTAGCCAAGAAAAAATCAAACAGACTCGAGAAGGTCTCACTAATAGCAATTACTTTTCCACAGTAGTAGTCACCCCAGAACCTGAAAAGACGAAAGGCTTATATGTTCCTGTCGCGATTCATCTCCATACCGAACCTAAAAAGCAATATAGCTTTGGACTAGGGTATGGAACCGACACAGGGGTGCGTGCCCTAATCCGAACTAATTTCCGTTGGATTAATCCTTATGGGCATCGATTTAATGCTTATTTGTGTGCCTCTTCTGTTAATAGTGCCTTAGTCGCTAACTATTATATTCCTGGACGAAACCCAGCCAAGGATCAATATGTATTAACAGCTGCTTTTTTAAATCAAGACCAAGATACTGGAAAAGGTCGCAGTGGACGGCTCACCGCAAGCTATCAAACCGATCTTAATGGATGGCAACAAATAATTAATTTAACAGCTTTACAAGAACGTTATAATTTAACAGGTCTGCCGCGAACTAACGCGAGGGTTTTATATCCTTCAATTTTGTGGCAACGCATTCATGCGGATAATTTGCTTAACCCCAAAAAAGGGTACAGTATAATAGCTACAATTAGCAGTGCTGCTAAAGGTTTTCTTTCAAAGACTGGTTTTTTGCAAAGTCGAATTGATGGCCGTTTTCTCTTTACAGCGTGGGATCAAACTCGCTTTATTATTCGAAGTTCACTAGGTTACACCGCCATAAAAAATATCGTTAATTTACCGATTTCGTTTCAATTTTTCGCAGGCGGAGCTCAAAGCTTACGGGGATATAGTTACAATTCAATTGGCCCTGGACGAGGTTTGGTTGTTGGTAGTTTTGAAATTCAACAAAAAATTTTGAAAAACCTTTATCTTTCAGCTTTTATTGATGCGGGAAATGTAAGCGATCAGATTTCTAAAAATAAATTAAAAGTTGACATTGGTTCAGGTTTGGTAATATTAACCCCTATTGGCATGTTCGAACTCACCATTGCCAACGCAATCAGTGAATCTAAAAAGCCCTGGGTAATTCAATTTTCCATGGGATCACCATTATGATAACGAAATGGATAACTGGAATTATTATCGGGCTTACTATTTTAATTTTAGTTCTTACTTTAATTTTCACAACACCTATCGGTCTACGGGTAGGATTAAAAATTGTAAAAAAAATAATACCGGGTGAATTTACCTATTCAAAAGCCTCAGGTCTTGTCCATGGGCCTTTAACTTTCACCAATTTTAATTATCGACACAACGGACTTAACATTATGATCGATAAATTAGAAATCGACTGGCAACCCCTTTATTTGTTAAGAGACCAAGTGTCTATATCTCATTTGGCAGCAAAAAATACTAAAATTATCTTGTCTCCTCAACCAGATGATGAAAAAATACGTAACCTGTTAAAAGAACCACTTCCAATCGCTGTACATATTCAAAGAGGATCTTTTTCTAATTTGATTATTCAGAGGAATGCAAAACCTTATCCGATACATTTCAAAAACCTTTTGCTCCATAACGTGGCTCTCAACAATTCATTAATTGCTACGATAGATGGTCAAATGATTGAACCTTTTCCGGTAAATATTCACCTAATTTCTTCTGGGACCTGCGATAATTATCGTATTGCGCTCCGAGCAAAAAATCGTGATATTGATTGGCTCATTACGAGCAAAGGCACTCAAGAATGGATCGAAGCTCAAACACACGAAGCGCATACATTAAATGGGCAACTCAATGCTTTCGTGAAAATTCAATTTGAGCCTACTTTCCGCTGGAAAATGGACGTTGATATTGCTCATTTAGATCTACAGAGAATACTTAATAAATGGCCTCACCAATTAACTCTTCAACTTAGAACAGAAGGGTATTATGAAAATAAAACGGATGTTATACCTAATTTTACTATGACAGGAATGTTGCAATCTCAAAAAGCTTACATACATATTACCGGCCAACACCAACAGAAATGGGATTTGAATTGGATTACAAATGTGGAAGATTTTTCGAATTTATTTGCGACAGCTCGTGGAACTTTACAAGGCCATGGCACAATCACTGGCCCTTCTAAATCACCTATCATTATGGGCGATATGATCGGTCATAATATTGCTTTTCCGAGTATTAAAATCAATAAACTGGAAGGCCATTGGCACATCGATTCTCTTTTTAATCAAGCCTTCGCTCTCCAACTCCACGCACAACAAATTCAAACTCCTACTCTACAACTATCGCAATTAGAAGTTAATGCTAGGGGACAACAACACGCGCACTATGTCGAGGCAAAAATGTTGATTGACGATAGATCTTCTGGAAAATTTGTTATTACTCTAGTAGGAGCAGGCAATATACAAAATAAGGTTTGGACTAGGATTTTTCATCAATTTAACATTCAGTCACAAAAATTCGGCGATTGGAACGCCGATCAGCCGGTAAAAATCACCATTAGCCAAAACCAAACTATCCTCGCTCCAATTTGTTTGCACTCCGGGCAAAATCATATGTGCTTGCAAGGTCAATGGGGCACAAAACCCATTTCTTTTATTCGCGGAAAATTAACTATAAACTCCAATGATCTAGGTCTCATTAGCGCTATTCTCCCAGACACCATTCAACCTCATGGGCAATTAATCGCTAACCTAGATATTAGCGGGTCATCTACACAACCAGCTATCTATGGTACGGTAGAATTGCGACAGGGAAGTATCAATTTTCCAGGATTGAGAGTGAGTCTTACTAAGGTTCAAGCTTCTATAGAAGCAACCTGGTCAACTATTTATTACCATTTAGAAGGTTACTCCCAAAATCAGCCAGTCCAAATCGTGGGTCAAACACAATTAAATATACCGGGTTACCCAACAACGTTTAGTTTGCGTGATGAAAATCTTTTAATTGTAAATACTCATCAATATATAATTTACGGTTCACCTGATTTAAGAATCGATATTGCGGGACGAGATGTCGACATAACTGGTACGCTCATGATTCCTCGCGCTATTCTTAAACCCACTACATTTAGTCGCTCCGTCATTTTAACGGGTGATGCGGTTTTTGTGGGTCCTGAAGCTGAAAAGGAATCCCTATGGCGAATCAATAACATAGATATCCAAGTCGTGCTAGGTGATCAAGTCGTTATTGATTCCTTGGGGACAAAAGGTCGGTTGGGGGGTGAATTTACGCTCCTGAAAACAGCGCCTCAGCCCCTAATTGCCAATGGTCGAATTACTATTATCGACGGAACGTTCACTACCCATGGGCGGACCTTGGATGTCACCCCCCACTCTTCGATTAGTTTTATTCAAAGCCTAGTCACTAATCCTATTTTAGGCGTTCGCGCCGTACGCGTATTAAGAACCTCTCCTATCGTTGCCCAGCCGGGGCCAGGCCTTGGGCTTGGAGGAGTGGTGACCATAGGTCTTGATATTAATGGAACTTTACACCATCCGGAAGTCAGCTTATATGCTTCAGATCCTGATCTTACTCAAGCAGATATTTTATCTTATTTAATTTTCGGGCACCCAGCGAATGCCAATACGCCCGATAATGTGAGTTTTTTAGTAGATGCTATTGATACATTAAACATCGGCGGAGGAAAAACTTCAGTAGGTGGAATTGTTGATCAAATTACTCAAGGCTTGGGGCTAACAGAATTAGGCATCGAATCCCAAACTACGGCAACTGCGCTGGGGACTCCCACCAAGAGCCCTACTCAAAGCTCCTTTGTAGTGGGGCGGTATTTATCGCCACGTCTTTATGTTCGATACAGTCGTGGAATAACCACACCAATCAATATCGTACAGTTTCGCTATCTCATCAGTGAAAATTGGGCCATCCAAACAGAAGCGAGCTCTTTAGGCAACGACGTAGATATCCTATATAGCATCGAACAAAATTAGACTAGTGCCTTATCACTTTTTAATATTAGGGATTTAGAAATTTATTTTCTCAACATCTGTAGATGACCTGCGTACGGGATGATGGAACAGATTTTATAAGCACACGCGGGGGGGGAACACCCTAAAAATAAATATTGATTGTGGCGCTGGGCTTAATTTGAATTCGGTATTGCTCCTCGTATTGAAGTGTTGGCTAGCTTATGAAAAAGATCTGAATTCCTCGCGTTTTGAATCGCTGTTTGCACAGAACTTATCGTTGAATTAGTGAATTGTACGTCTCCCCAGAGAGAAAGATGTCGATGTGTAAAACGAAAGTTCTCTATAATTGTCTTAATTTCCTCCAACAGACCCTGCGCTGTCTCGAAACTAGCACTAATTCTATCTTGGATTTCTGAGTATTCATCGAGCTTATCTACTAGACTAGACTGTCTACTTGTTCTAATAGAAAAAAATATTTATCGATAGTCACACCCAAATCAATATCAGAGCGAACAATTTGATTAGCGAAGAAAATGAATTTTTTCCAAAAATAAATTGCTGTAGTTAAATCTTTAACTTGCCTATCATGAAGATAATTCTGATGCCAGACCAGACCTTGGCTAAAGAATAACAAATTAAGCACCTAATGCGATAAGACAGTTTCCCTTCCTTCTTTTTCTTCATACGATATTGTTTTATCATTTTTGTTTTGTTCCAGTTCCGAAAGCACTGACTCTAAAGCCACGGTATAGGTCTCAGACTGATTGCTGAGACTCTCAAGCTGTTCGCTGATGGTATAACGTTGCAATTCATTAAATACGAGTAGAAATTTTACAAGAAGAGGAGAAACATGGACCGGTGAATCAGTCGTATCTCCAGGTATTGTGGTTGCCTCTCTCTCGCTACTTCTTATTTTTTTTCTTCTTGTTTTTTTTTCTTCTCCTTCTTTCTTTTTATTAGTTCCTTTAGGTTTCAGAGCAGAGTGTGTGGCGTTTTGAAGCTTAACTGGTTTTACTGAGTCCAAAAATTTCTAAGCTCTTGTTTTGCTATCTCTTCGCGATTTAAACAATTTTGGATATAATTTAATAAGAAGATGCTTAGTTTTTCTTTTGAGAACCCAAACGTTGTGTAATGCCTGATATATGGCTTGCTCTGCCTTTATCAAATGAGAAATATTTTTCTATTTTTTCCATTTTTGTAGTAACGGTCGTTAAAAATTCCTCTGTTTTTAATTATGAACCTCATAAAATGTTATTTTATCTTCTGCGATGATGGGGAACGTATTTTCGCCAAACCGAAATTGAACCTGATAGTCTGCAATCTTTTCATCAAAGACATCTGCCCAAGTTGCATAATTGTCTAATTCTGTTCTTTCCCTTTCCTTAAGGAGAGAAATAATTCTATATATCGTCTTTAGAAAAGCGATCAAAGTCCCAGCCGAGGTATGACAAATTCACCAGCAAATCCGCCTAAGAGTGAAGCAATAACACTGACTAATTTGTACGTATAGCCTAAATTCTAATAAAGTAAATCCTACCCCACGCATTAAAAAGGTTGTATTTAAGGATAAAGCTAGTGCGTCGCCAAACTTATAAATCAAAACCAGAAGTAAAATCATTCCAATATATTTACGGGTTAGTAATTCTTTAAAAGGTGCAATTATAATGCTTTAAAATTTTTCTGCCGCCGGAGCCGGTTTTTTAGAGGTGGAAGTGTTAATGTCGGGATAATCTGCGCAAGCATTAACAAAGCCATGCAAATATAAGTTAGGTGCCAATCATAATCTGCTGCTAAAATTAAGGCCAAGCCGCCTCCTTCTAACATAGCTAGTCCGGGTTCTCACCTACTGTAGTAATAGCAGTCCCCAATCCTTGTTCTTTGGCTCGTAAAATGTTCACCCTGTACTTATACAATCCCAATATCTTGTGAAGCGGAGATAAATGCAATCCCAGCCGCTAACCAAAATATTCCCCAAGGATGTCGAGCAGGATCTATAAATGCCAACAAAGTCAGCGTTATTGCTAATCCAATTTGGGTAATCAAAATCCACCCTCGCCTATGCCATAAATAAATTAAGAGGGGTATACTGGTCCATGAACGGCGCCCGTAGAAACTTGATAAGATAGGCATACTATAATAAAAAGACTGAAACTCCCAATAAGCATCAAACTCACTCCCGCAGTGGTATACCAAGCCTGGAGAGTGCCAGTTAGCAAAACGAAGGGCAATGTAGAAGAAAAACTGAGAAAAAAACCGCCATCACACGGCAGTTAAACAAAAGTTTAATTGGTCCTTTCTGGTTTTTGTGACTCATCTAACATTCATCTAACATTCATCTAACATTCATCTATACAAAAATTCACTGTCCCCTGTTAAGGAAGGATTGCTATTTTCTTACCAAAGTCCCTATGACTTGTGTTAAAGTAGGAGAAAAATTTAACAATTCATTTTATAACTATGATTAGCGTTTTTGAATTATTTTCCATCGGTGTGGGGCCTTCCAGTTCACATACCGTGGGCCCTATGAGAGCAGCTCATGATTTCATCCAGGCTCTCCAGCACAAATTAACTCATATTGACCGAATAACAATTACCCTCTACGGATCTTTGGCTTTTACCGGAAAAGGCCATGGTACGGATAAAGCCGTTACTCTAGGACTGATGGGTGAACAACCTGAAACTATTGATCCAGATAGCATCGATGATCAAATGAAACAAATTCGTGATAAAAGCAAATTAAGCTTATTAAAGCAACATACGATTAATTTTTCTGCAGAAAGCGACCTTATTTTTAATTATCAGAAAGTTTTTGATTTCCATTCAAATGGTCTTGAGTTTGCAGTTTATGACGCTAATAAAACCTTGATTAAAAAATCTTTGTATTTTTCCATTGGTGGGGGCTTTATTGTTAAGGACGAAAATAAAGATCAAGAAGTTTCTAACAGTCTTCCACTGAACACTCCATACCCTTTTAATTCCGCTGCTGAACTTATGGCTTACTGCCAAAGGGACAATCTCTCCATCGCTGATATCATGTTAGCCAATGAGAAAATGGGCCGAAATGAAAAAATTATTAAAGAAAATTTATTGCATATCGCCACGATTATGGAAAATTGTATTAATAAAGGTTGTCAATCCGATGGTTTTCTGGCAGGTCCTTTACGGGTACGACGACGTGCCCCTTCGCTTTATCGCAAGCTATTGATTCTGGGTCCACCGACGGCTCAACATCCTCAAACCATGAATTGGTTGAATGTCTACGCAATGGCTGTTAATGAAGAAAATGCAGCGGGAGGCCGTGTCGTGACAGCGCCTACGAATGGGGCGGCGGGAATTATTCCAGCAGTTTTAAGTTATTATAAATATTTTTGTAAAGGGGCTACTGAAAAAGGTGTTATTGATTTTTTATTAACAGCTGGTGCTATAGGCATGCTCTATAAAAAAAATGCTTCCATTTCGGGCGCTGAAATGGGTTGTCAGGGAGAAGTAGGCGTTGCATGTTCTATGGCTGCAGCCGGATTAGCAGCTTCTCTAGGCGGCACCGTGGCCCAAGTAGAAAATGCTGCTGAAATGGCAATGGAACACAATCTCGGCTTAACCTGCGATCCTGTTGGAGGGCTGGTGCAAATTCCCTGCATCGAACGTAATGCGATGGGTGCCGTTAAAGCAGTGAATGCGGCTCAATTAGCCCTTTCTGAGGATGGCGAACATAAAATATCCTTAGATATGGTAATTGCTACTATGCGCGAAATTGGCCGGAATATGAATTCTATTTACAAAGAAACCTCAAAGGGTGGGTTAGCTGTTGTGGTTAATATTACTGAATGCTAGTAAGTAGCTAGCTAGCCTTAAAGCGCTTTGGAGATCAAACAGATGGACAGTTTTTAGTGGGAATTAGTAGCTCAAAATGGTTTTTCTTTATCTTTAAATGCCGAAAATAAAAGATCATCATGGTTTTTCTTTATCTTTAAATGCCGAAAATAAAAGATCATCGGTAATCTTATTAAAACAAGGTAGTATAAATAGTGTGGTTATGATAACGGGCCGTTAGTTTAGTCACAATTTCAGGAATAATAGTAGCACAAGCTGGTCTGGATGTAAATTAATTGTCGAGAGAGTATTTGTTAAGCTAAATAGTCTTAATCAATCTTCGTCCCACCGAAATAATGATTAGCATGCTATTTTGCGTAAGTTATTATAGTTATAATTAGAGAGAGTATAGGGGGGGAAACTGATATGTGCATTTTCAAAAGACCTTCATCGTGCACCATCGCTAAAATCACGACTTTTCCGTTACTAAATATTAAGTTATATTAAGTTACTAAAAAAATGAGTTTAAGAACAAAAAAACCCTACCGTTTAAAAAAACAGTAGGGTTTTTTCAATAAAAACCTGGCGGTGACCTACTTTCGCATGGAAATAACCATACTATCATCGGCGCTGAGCGTTTTCACTTCTGAGTTCGGAATGGGATCAGGTGGGACCCGCTCGCTATAGCCACCAGGAAACCGGTGAAATTTAGTAAAAGGGCTTATGAAACCATTTAGGGTACATAGTCAAGTCGCACGATTAATTAGTACAGGTTAGCTTCACTCATTACTGAGCTTCCACATCCTGCCTATCAACGTTGTAGTCTTCAACGAATCTTTAGGGACCTCTAGGGTCCGGGAGATCTCATCTTGAGGGGGGCTTCCCGCTTAGATGCTTTCAGCGGTTATCCTGTCCGTACTTAGCTACCCGGCAGTGCCACTGGCGTGACAACCGGAACACCAGAGGTACGTCCACTCCGGTCCTCTCGTACTAGGAGCAGCTCCTCTCAAATCTCCAACGCCCACGGCAGATAGGGACCGAACTGTCTCACGACGTTCTAAACCCAGCTCACGTACCACTTTAAATGGCGAACAGCCATACCCTTGGGACCGGCTACAGCCCCAGGATGTGATGAGCCGACATCGAGGTGCCAAACACCACCGTCGATATGAACTCTTGGGTGGTATCAGCCTGTTATCCCCGGAGTACCTTTTATCCGTTGAGCGATGGCCCTTCCATAAAGGACCACCGGATCACTAAGACCTACTTTCGTACCTGCTCGACTTGTCAGTCTCGCAGTCAAGCACCCTTACGCCTTTGCACACAATGCACGATTTCCGACCGTGCTGAGGGTACCTTTGTACTCCTCCGTTACTTTTTTGGAGGAGACCGCCCCAGTCAAACTACCCACCATACACTGTCCCCAACCCGGATAACGGGTCAAGGTTAGAACGTCAAACACACCAAGGGTGGTATTTCAAGGATGGCTCCACTGGAGCTAGCGCTTCAGCTTCAAAGCCTCCCACCTATCCTACACAGGCATATTCAAAGTTCAATGTAAAGCTGTAGTAAAGGTTCACGGGGTCTTTCCGTCTAGCCGCGGGTACGCTGCATCTTCACAGCGATTTCAATTTCACTGAGCCTTGGGTGGAGACAGCGTGGCCATCGTTACGCCATTCGTGCAGGTCGGAACTTACCCGACAAGGAATTTCGCTTGAAATCTTAACTTATTCAATTAATTTGTAATTTGAATAGGTCGAAAAGTAATTTTACTTTTCCTACATGTCGCCATGTAGTCGGGACTATATCTTCATTCGAAGTTTATCGCGAAGTTTATCGCGAAGTTTATCGCGAAGTTTATCGAATATCCGGCATATAGTCTCTGAGGATTCTGATAAATTCGGCTCGCGATTGTTGACAATTCATTGTTTGAGTAATTTCAGCAATCTTAATCTTAATCAAATGAAGTCTACAATGAATATCGTCAAAAAAAACGGAATGATTATTTCTAATAAATCTTTCCGCCGTCTTACGAGATATCGATACAAGTGGTCTTTATAATTGTCATATCTTTAAATATTTATTTGATTTGCCCAACTTTAAAGAGCTCATGAAGTTCCTGTAAACTGGCAAGGCTTTTTCCACTTTGAGTAACAGCGAATTCATGAAACACTTGATAGCCAGTTTTGTAACCTTTCTGAGTTTTTCTACTTTGCTGTTTAACAAAAGTCGATCAAAAAGTATCCTTCGCCATCTACAAAACTAACTGTCTAATCCAATTTTTACCAGTCTTTCCTGCTGATTGTCCGCACCTGTCAGATTTTCACTGCTTTGCATAAAAATTAAAAAATTTTATGCAAAGCGAGTACTGCAGGATGCTCGGAGTTTCCAGCATATAGCCAGATTTTACTAAGGCAGCAATCCTACCTTAGGACCGTTATAGTTACGGCCGCCGTTTACCGGGGCTTCAATCCGGAGCTTCGCCCGAGAGGGCTAACCCCATCATTTAACCTTCCGGCACCGGGCAGGCGTCACACCCTATACGTCCTCTTACGAGTTTGCAGAGTGCTGTGTTTTTAGTAAACAGTCGCAGCCACCTGGTATCTGCAACCCTCTTCAGCTCTAATCGCGAGGACTTTCACTTACTAAGGGCACACCTTCTCCCGAAGTTACGGTGTCATTTTGCCTAGTTCCTTCACCCAAGTTCTCTCAAACGCCTTAGTATTCTCTACCTGTCCACCTGTGTCGGTTTGGGGTACGGTTCTACAATACCTGAAGCTTAGAGACTTTTCCTGGAAGCGTGGCATTAGTCACTTCGCATAAACGAGTCATGCTTCGTCATCATATCTCAGAATTGAGCTCCCGGATTTGCCAAAGAACTCTTCCTACGCACTTAAACCACTACAACCATCGAGTGGCTGACCTAGCCTTCTCCGTCCTCCCATCGCAGTATTGTAAAGTACAGGAATATTAACCTGTTTCCCATCGACTACGCATTTCTACTTCGCCTTAGGGACCGACTCACCCTGCGCCGATTAACGTTGCGCAGGAAACCTTGGACTTTCGGCGTGTAGGTTTTTCACCCACATTATCGTTACTCATGTCAGCATTCGCACTTCTGATACCTCCAGCAAACCTCTCGATTTACCTTCGCAGGCTTACAGAACGCTCCTCTACCAGCTCTAAAAAGAGCTCCGCAGCTTCGGTACATAGTTTAAGCCCCGTTAAATCTTTCGCGCAGGACGACTCGATCAGTGAGCTATTACGCTTTCTTTAAAGGATGGCTGCTTCTAAGCCAACCTCCTGACTGTCTGAGACTTCCCACATCGTTTTCCACTTAACTGTGATTTTGGGACCTTAGCTGGCGGTCTGGGCTGTTTCCCTTTTCACCACGGACCTTATCACCCGCAGTGTGTCTCCCGTGCTAAAACTTCTTGGTATTCGGAGTTTGCTTCGGTTTGGTAGGCCGGGATGGCTCCCTAACCGAAACAGTGCTCTACCCCCAAGAGTCATACACGAGGTGCTACCTAAATAGCTTTCGAGGAGAACCAGCTATCTCCGAGCTTGATTAGCCTTTCACTCCTATCCACAACTCATCCCCTACTTTTTCAACAGTAGTGGGTTCGGGCCTCCAGTCAGTGTTACCTGACCTTCACCCTGGCCATAGATAGATCGCCCGGTTTCGGGTCTACTTGTTGCAACTAAACGCCCATTTCAGACTCGGTTTCCCTACGCCTCCCCTATACGGTTAAGCTTGCTACAACAAGTAAGTCGCTGACCCATTATACAAAAGGTACGCCATCACACTTCCAAAGAAATGCTTTGACTGCTTGTACGCATACGGTTTCAGGTTCTATTTCACTCCCCTTGCCGGGGTTCTTTTCACCTTTCCCTCACGGTACTAGTTCGCTATCGGTCAGTAAGGAGTATTTAGCCTTGGAGGATGGTCCCCCCATATTCAGTCAAGATTTCACGTGTCCCGACCTACTCATCGTTACCCACATTATTAGCCCTTTTACATACGGGGCTATCACCCACTATAGCTGAACTTTCCAGAACATTCTGCTAAAGCCAATAATGATTTAGTAACTGGGCTGTTCCGCTTTCGCTCGCCACTACTGACGGAATCTCGGTTGATTTCTTTTCCTCTGGGTACTTAGATGTTTCAGTTCCCCAGGTTCGCCTTATGTGCCTATGAATTCAGTACATAATAACCTTAATTAAAGGTTGGGTTTCCCCATTCGGAAATCTCCGGATCATTGCTTGTTTGCCAGCTTCCCGAAGCTTATTGCAGGCTACTACGTCCTTCATCGCCTCTTACTGCCAAGGCATCCACCATACGCGCTTATTCACTTGACTATGCAACCCTGAATGATTTCACGGTTGCTACGTCAATAACGACATTAGAATACCTAAAATTGGCGCCTTTACTTTTTCACCGAATTGTTAAAGAGCTCCCTGCTTCGAATAAACTGTACAGGGCCTACCATCATACATTAGATAAAACATGAATGGCAAGAGAAACAAACGGAACTTAAAACTTCACTAAAGCTAAGCATAATCAATCCACAAATTAGTTCGCTATGCATAGTTTTAGCGAAGTATATGAAGTGGAGCCAGGCGGAGTCGAACCGCCGACCTTCTGCTTGCAAGGCAGATGCTCTCCCAACTAAGCTATGGCCCCGAAATTGGTGGGTCTGGGAAGATTTGAACTTCCGACTTCACCCTTATCAGGGGTGCGCTCTAACCAACTGAGCTACAGACCCGAGTTCATTGATCAGAGATCTCAGGAATTTTCGTTATACCTGATTCTGAAATTCTGAAATAAACTCAGATCCTGGATTCTAAATTGCCTAAATTGCTATAAAGCAGTTTGTGTGGATACACGTACAATAATTTTATCACTTAAAGTTAAGGAGGTGATCCAGCCGCAGGTTCCCCTACGGCTACCTTGTTACGACTTCACCCCAGTCATAAATCATACCGTGGTGAGCGGCTTCCCGAAGGTTAGCCTACCCGCTTCTGGTACAATTCACTCCCATGGTGTGACGGGCGGTGTGTACAAGGCCCGAGAACGTATTCACCGCGACATTCTGATTCGCGATTACTAGCGATTCCAACTTCATGGAGTCGAGTTGCAGACTCCAATCCGGACTACGAGCAGCTTTTTGGGATTAGCTTTACCTCACGGTTTGGCAACCCTTTGTACTGCCCATTGTAGCACGTGTGTAGCCCTACCCGTAAGGGCCATGATGACTTGACATCATCCTCACCTTCCTCCGGTTTATCACCGGCAGTCTCCTTAGAGTTCCCGGCCGAACCGCTGGCAACTAAGGACGAGGGTTGCGCTCGTTACGGGACTTAACCCAACATCTCACGACACGAGCTGACGACAGCCATGCAGCACCTGTCACTCGGTTCCCAAAGGCACCAAGTCATTTCTGACAAGTTCCGAGGATGTCAAGGGTAGGTAAGGTTTTTCGCGTTGCATCGAATTAAACCACATGCTCCACCGCTTGTGCGGGCCCCCGTCAATTTCTTTGAGTTTTAACCTTGCGGCCGTACTCCCCAGGCGGAGAACTTAACGCGTTAGCTTTGCTACTAGAAATTAAACTTTCCAACAGCTAGTTCTCATCGTTGACGGCGTGGACTACCAGGGTCTCTAATCCTGTTTGCTCCCCACGCTTTCGCGCCTCAGTGTCAGTATTGCTCCAGGAAGCCGCCTTCGCCACTGATGTTCTTTCCGATATCTACGCATTTCACCGCTACACCGGAAATTCCACTTCCCTCTATCATACTCGAGATACCTAGTATCGGATGTAATTCCCAGGTTAAGCCTAGGGCTTTCACATCCGACTTAAATATCCACCTACGCGCGCTTTACGCCCAGTGATTCCGATTAACGCTTGCACTCTCTGTATTACCGCGGCTGCTGGCACAGAGTTAGCCAGTGCTTCTTCTGTGGGTAACGTCAACGCTCAAAAGGGTATTAGCCTTGAGAATTTCTTCCCCACTGAAAGTGCTTTACAACCCGAAGGCCTTCTTCACACACGCGGCATTGCTGGATCAGGGTTTCCCCCATTGTCCAATATTCCCCACTGCTGCCTCCCGTAGGAGTCTGGGCCGTGTCTCAGTCCCAGTGTGGCTGATCGTCCTCTCAGACCAGCTACGGATCGTCGCCTTGGTAGGCCATTACCCTACCAACTAGCTAATCCGACGCAGGCTCATCTCATAGCACGAGGTCCGAAGATCCCCCGCTTTGCTTTGAAAAGATTATGCGGTATTAGCCCGAGTTTCCCCGGGTTATCCCCCACTAACTATATAATTAAGGTAGATTCCTACGTGTTACTCACCCGTCCGCCACTCGCCGTCAGGGAGCAAGCTCCCCCCGCTGCCGTTCGACTTGCATGTGTTAGGCATGCCGCTAGCGTTCAATCTGAGCCAGAATCAAACTCTTCAATTAAATAAACGTTTTGCCCATAAGGGGCAAAATTAAGGCTCGACACAAAACGCTGCAGTTAAGCAGGCTGTGCGTCGAATAATTTTTAGTGATTCGACTATCACACGGTACCCACACAAACTGCTTCCGTTTGTTACTAGTTGTTAAAGAGCAATTCCATCAAGAAAGTAAGGGATATTTTACGCGCCTTGTGAGCAATGTCAACAAGAAATACGCGTCCATTTCTTTTGAGGCTCCTGTCGCGAACATAACATCACCAAACTGGGCTAAAATATAGTATCATCAGATTGGACAATAGATTCCGTGAATAAAACTCCAATAACAAAGTATAACATATTTTTTGACCAGTTTAACTCGAAAATCAATCACTTAGCCATACTTATTTGATCAGATATTACTCACAAAAAGAGTGCCCTCCCCTGCAGACTCTTTTACTTGCTTATTTAGACAATTTGCACATGGGCTTTTAGGTGCATGAGTTAGGGAAGAACGATTATGAAATACATAATTAAAAAACTGGGTTTACTATTTATGAGTACGGTCCTAATGACTATACTTATATAGTACGGTTAGTACGGTCCTAATGATAGTACGGTCCTAATCACTATTTATTGTTACCATAAACCCCATACTCGATCTCCCCTAAATGCTAGTACAACGAGTGAATGGTCCACGATTCTTGACGACTCTTTTAGGTGAGCACCTACATTCTAGATTGGGGCTTAATGACTCCAACCTAGGCATGCAACCTAGGCATGATATAGTTAGTTATCTCCTCTCCTATATCACCAGTCACCAGTGAGGAATTTAATTCCACAAATCACGTTTGGGTTTAGTAGTGACAACATTCAAGATTCCATCGAATTTAATTCTCTCTTTCACCAATTACACCAAACCATAAATCAAATAGCCGGCATAAATATAGAAAATTGTAAATCTTGAGCTAAAAAAATTAAATTACTATTACGTAGGAAAATAGGTGGGAAAAATAAAGTGTTTAAAATAAAGCCTTTATTCATTTAGATTTATTTCTTCTGAAAGGGCGAACTACCACTATAAAGTAATCCTTAGGAGAAGCAGTATTAAATTTATTAGAAACCCTTTATCCTAAAATCAAAAGAAAATTTAGACTTACCAATTACCATACGCATAGATAATATTAAACGCGATACTTATTTTAAATATTCTAGTGGCACCTTCACTCTATTGGGAAATAAATAATACAGCTGGATTTATCGGGAAAACGTGCCTTAGTCTGTGATGCCCCAAAAGGCATTGGCAAAGCTTGTGTAAAATCACTTGCAGAATTGGGTTGTGAGTTATTGTTGTTCTTGCCTATAACGAAAATGATTTAAAAGCTGTTATTTCCTCTCTTCCAAAAAAAACACGCTCAGGATCAATCTTACTTATGCACAAATATTTCTACTTTCTAATTTAGATGTTTTACGAAGAATCATTATTCAAGAAATTAATAGCAACGTAGCCATTGAGATTTTAATTAATAATGCTGGAGGGCTCTGCCGCCCGGGACCTATCCTCGAGGCAACTGATGAAGAGTTTGAAACCGCTTTTAACATCCATTTACGTCCTAATATACTTTTAATAACGCAATGCCTAATTCCAAACATAGAGACAAACCAATTCAGTAGTGTTATTAATATATTTCTACGTCGGTAAAATCGCTTATCGAAACTTTAGATGT
Organism: Candidatus Coxiella mudrowiae; assembly: GCA_001077715.1. Classification (GTDB taxonomy): domain Bacteria; phylum Pseudomonadota; class Gammaproteobacteria; order Coxiellales; family Coxiellaceae; genus Coxiella; species Coxiella mudrowiae. The sequence continues at coordinate 1,516,757 of CP011126.1, forward strand.
TTCCAAAACACCACGCGATGGGCTGTATCCGCATCAGCAAAAATGCTAAATGCTATCTTATAAGGTAACAAAATATGGAATCACCGTAAATAATATTCTATCGGACTCCACATTGAAACGGAGCAACTAGAAAAACTCATCGAACAGCAAGCGGAAAAAAAGAAAGTCGATATTAAAACTATTTATCAAGAGGTTGTCGCTCAAATTCCAGCTGGAAAAATTGGCACACCTGCCCCGATGTAGCTAAAATTCCCCATCTAACGCAATTTGGCATTTTGGCGCTGGTGTAAATGTTGGGTATTGTGGGAGGACATTCACAAAAGCCAGCGAAATACAGAAAACAGCAATTGCCGATGCTAGAAATTGAAATTGGGCTATTTTCATTAAGCTCTCCTAAATAAGTTGTGTAGCCAAGATACTACAAGCAGTAAGCCAACCTCAAGGGCTGAGGCACGTAGTAGTATCTGTCTGAGGATCGGTTTGCAATTTAGGAGGTTGCGCTCAGCCTTGTGCAAAAAAACTTAACCTACTTTATGCTTCTTGTTCATCTCGCTTTTTCTGCAGGTCTTCCACAACCTTTTTTGGATTCTCTGCTCTTGGACGTCTCTATAGATTTCTTTCGTCAAGATTTTTGATTGGTGTAAAAGAATCAATACTTCAGAAAACATTTCTAAATTTAGATGAGCAAAAACCTTCTTAATCGTTCCCTCCAATATTAATCCTATTTTTGAAAGAGAAAGAAACACATTAGAAACGCTCTGGGATTGTTGTGATCAGCAATTTCTTTCTGATAAGTATTAAGCAAATCAGTATTAAGCAAATCAGTGGAAACACCAGAAATATAGATGAATGACCATATTAGGGAGACAGGATCGGAAGAATCCTAAAGTAACTTCTGCAGTGAAAATGTTGCTGTAAAGTAGTAGCTTTCATTTTTCTGAGGAAATTTAAAAAAGCACGTTTGTTTTCATTCATGATTCAAATATCAAATAGGATTTTGATGATTTCAAAAGACTTTTCGTAGGAAAGAATTTTATCTTTTCTGCTCTTTCGGATGATAGTCGATAGGAATTTCTTCCAGGATCTTGTCCACCAATTTCCATAATTCTTCTTCAGTAATCATTTCTTCAAGATTATCCTCTAAACGCTCTTCAACAAAGACCACTAAATCGTTCTTCCCTGTCACTCCCAAAACCTAAAGATTCCTACAAACTTTCTTATTACTCCCTGTTATTCTTGATAAAGTTGATCGATTTCTTTGATTTTCTACCATTTCACCATTTGTCTCTCCTCGAATATCTTTTGTTTTTGATAGTAAAAGCTTATCAAGCTAAGCTTATTTAAGTCTTAATATTTAAGATGCACAGATTTTATTTAATAATCAGAGAAATTTAAGACAGATTTAATCTTCGAATGTTAAAGTAGTTCGGTTAGATAACCACTGAGAATTCCAAATGAGAAGAAGTCGACTAGAACAGCTAATTAAGGAATACGATAAAAAAAGAATGCCGAAGACAAAAAAGGAGCTTTCTATTGTCTTTGTATTAAAACAGTTTATGCAATCTAAAGAATTAACTCCTACGGAGAATCAAATTATCCGTTACGAGGATTTCCTTCAATTTTGCATTCATAATAATAAAGAATGGCCCTCACTCAAATATCTCAAGACTAAAAGCTATAGTGACAAAATTTTTCTTGAATGGATATAGCTAGATGCTGCCCTACAGACAATTGAAAAAAGCGATAAGCTCAAAGCAAATTTTATTGTTCAAGTGGGGAAGGCAGTAACCTAAAAGAAAATTAAAGAGGCGATTACTTCCTTTTCAACTAAAGGATTAAACACTATCAATGCTTTATCTATTAATAAAGAGGAAAAGAAATTCCTCTATTCTCATTTTGGAAAAGAAGACAGACGTTTTGCTTTACGACGGAATAACCGCATTACACTATTTACCCCGCCTTGCTTTCCCACGCCTGCAAAAAACATGATTTTTTTTTACTGGAAATGATGGCCTTAGAATACTTAGAATACTTAGAATACTTAGAATACAAAAATTTATTTACTTCTTAAGAATTACCTGTGAAAATAAAAAAATATCTAATAAATTTAGAATCAAATAAATTCGTTAAACTGCATGTAAAAAAGAAAATGAAAATAATGACGAGAGTTATTTTTTATCTTCCTATATCAACAGAAATAGAAGCGAAGCTTAACTCACCCAAAATCAAGAGGGGTTTATTTCTGCGACAGAGATGGTCACTCTGGTTGGACCCAATTCTCAACGGATTTTTCTTCGATCTGTACCGACGTTAGAAGCAGAAGGATATATAACTTTGTATCCTTTCTGCTTTTTAAAAAACCAAGGGCAGAGAAGTATTTTTGCTTCGCCCCCTTTAACGGAAGAAATAATAATTTTTTTCCTATGGCGCTACGCTTCACGTTAATGATCAAATGCTTAAGAAACGATGGGACCCGACCAACACCCCCCTTATCATCCCTTGAAACGACTCCCACAAATGAAACACCCAAGTGTGGGATGTCTTGATTATTGATTATTCCACAACTTTAAATCTTATTTACTTTTGCTTAATAAATGTAAGTCTCAGGCCCAGGCCAATAAAATTTATCGCTCAACACACTACAATTTTTGTGATCAGAAATGATAATTTTTTAATACTTAATATCCCTATAAGGTAGTCATTCCCACTTTCGCGGGAATGACGCCCCTAATTAAATTAATTCTAAAAAATACAACGTTCAATAAATAGAATTCTAAGTCAATTATTCTTTAATGATTCACTTATCAAAAATTGTCGTGTGCTAAGAATTTAAAAAATTTCTAAGGTTTTTTTAATATTTCCCTAAGACCATTTTGATATGCTAGGTAGAAGAATTTTGTTTAATGGGAGGTTGTATGACGACGTGGAAAGAAGTAAATGACATATATAAAAAACATGAGAACATGAGAAATCGACTTTACAGCGTTTTTTTCTTCCCAAGCCGTTTCGAAACTCTTACCACGGGTAACCCAAGAATTAAAGAAGAAGAAATTAAATGCTAAAATAAATTCAGCAGATAGTTGGCAATTAATCACAGACACTCTTCAAGAAACTAAGAACCTTACTTGTGAAAAGGGGAGTAAATCTTATAAAACGGCTCGTGAAACGATTAATTTTCTACTAACTCACAAGAATAATGAAGATCGTCAATTATTAGAACCTCTTTTAATACTGAAAACAGGCGAAAAACTAGAAAAAAATACTGTTGAGAGAATTTCAGGAAGCGAAAATATTGTCATTCTAGCTAAAGAGCTTCTTAAATTTAATGAAACCCTTGGACTACTTACTCGAAATAATCTATTAGAAGCTTTAGCCCTGTTTATTCATCACAAAATGAGCGAATACACTGATATCATCATCTCTAGCAATAATGAAAATCTTAAAGCTCTTATTCAGCTTAGAAAAAATAATTCTTTCCGAATTCGAGAAAACAATGGCGTGCTGTTGCAAAATAAACATTCTTTTAAAGCTGCTTATACGTTGTTATCGCTTAATGAAAATGGCATTTTAAATGACCATGTTCGACAAGCGATCGCTATCGCACATCGAAATTCGAAAGCGGTGGCTGAGAGATCGAGGCACCTTAACAAGATAGGATTATTGAACTCCCAAAACATCCAAGCAGTTGCTACGCACTCCAAGCAAGCTGAGAGCCCTGTGCAATGCCTTGCGCGTTCTGGATGGCGCTCAGATTTTAACTCAAGAAGACCTAGAACTTGTGCTAAAGCAGCCAACAATATCTGATGATAGAAATTTTGTAGTCGCCCTTACTCAACAACTGCCTCATCCATCCCAGAATAAAGACAAGGATGCAGCCAGCACTTTTAAGAAATTACTTCGAGAGGCTGCTGCTTTAAGAAGATCTTCCCCATCTACACAATCTCAGAAATTACGTTGTTCAGGATTCCCCGCACTTTTTTTCCCATTCTCGCAAGATTGCAGCTCTTCTGTTGTAATTGTTCCAAGATCCACAAAAATGAGGGAAGAGATCAAATCACCTTCACCTTAGCAAAACGACGTTTCCCCACTTGGTACAAATGACTTTCACCAGTGGGGATGGTTAATCGAACATCTTCAACTCGCTCGCCATCTATACGAACGGCACCCTGCGATACCATCCGACGAGCTTCGGAAGTCGTGCTGACTAAGCCCGCGCGTTGCAGAATGTACCCAATTCTTAAATGGTCGTTTTCAGCTGGAAGCTCAATTTCCTCAAGATCAGTGGGCAATTCATGATTTTTAAAGCGATCGATGAAGTGCTGATGTGCGGCCTTCGCTGCTTTTTCTCCGTGAAAACGCGCTACTAATTCTTCACCTAATAAAATTTTTATATCCCGGGGATTTTTTCCTTTAACTACCTCTCTACGCCAATGATTAATTTCCTGCATGGACCGAAAACTCAATAATTCATAATAGCGCCACATTAAATCATCGGATATTGACATAATTTTTCCGAACATTTCTTCCGGAGGTTCCGTGATACCAATATAATTATTCAATGATTTGGACATTTTCTGAACACCATCCAATCCTTCTAATAAAGGCATTGTCAGAATACATTGGAGTCGTTGGCCAAAATGTTTCTGTAATTCTCGGCCTACTAATAAATTGAACTTTTGATCGGTGCCACCCAATTCAACGTCAGCATGGAGAGCCACGGAATCATAACCTTGTAATAAAGGATATAAAAATTCATGGATGGCGATCGGTTGTTGCGCAACATAACGCTTATTAAAATCATCGCGTTCTAACATTCGTGCGACCGTATAAGTTGATGCTAAACGAACGAGGTCATCGGCCTTTAAATTATTCATCCAGTTTGAGTTAAAAGTAACTTGGGTTTTCTCAGAATCTAAAATGCGGAAAGCTTGTGTCTCATAAGTTTTAGTATTCTCCATAACTTGTTCAGTGGTCAATGGCTTACGTGTTATATTTTTACCGGTAGGATCGCCAATCATTCCCGTAAAATCACCAATTAAAAAAATCACTTCATGCCCTAAAACTTGAAATTGACGCAGCTTATTTAATACGACGGTGTGGCCAAGATGAATATCTGGGGCTGTGGGATCAAATCCCAATTTTATTCGCAATGGTTTTTTTTCACTTAAACGTAGAAGTAATTCTTCTTCAAAAATAATTTCGACAGCACCTCGTTTAATTTCTTCTAGTGCTTCTTTGGGTGAAATCATCTAATCCTCTCATTATTCCGGATCTTTGTATTACATGGTATGATTCGAAATTGTAATCAGTCAAAATCCCAAAGGAAACCGAATGCGACCAGAAAAAATGAGGTGGAAATTGACCGTATTGATCATTTTCACCGTAGGTCTCGTCCTGTCCGTTTTAATAAGATTGCTTTGGGTTCAGACACCCCCACCCGTCAAACAACTTACCCTTAACACTTCTGCTCCGCTTAATGTAAAAAAAATAAACAAACTGGATCTGCAATGGCAAATTATCGTAGTAACACATGGTGATACTTTAGCGGCTATTTTTAGTCGTTTAAAAATTAACCAAGAAGATTTGGTGCAGCTGCTCAAGCAAAATAAATTTCTGGCTGTGCTTCGTCCTCATGAAAAACTCGCTTTCCAAACCAATTCTTCTCATCAACTCATGGCACTTCAATATCCACTATCGACAGCTAAGACATTAATTTTTATTCGTCAAGGAAATGACTTTATAAAGAAAATGAAAACCCAACCCGTTACAACTACCTTGACTTATAAATCAATTGTAATTCAACATTCCATAATTCAAGATGCAAAAAAATCTGGCCTAACTTCTCGAATGCTTAGCGAATTACAAACTATTTTTGGTGGGAAGATTAATTTTGCGCGTGACCTCCGTCGAGGGGATCGCTTTGATTTTCTGTATCAAGAAGATTACATTAATGGAAAGAAATACCGTAATGGCAATATCCTTGCTGCTGAATTCATTCATCGAGGTAAAATAGAGCAAGCCGTTCGGTATACTTATCCTATCGATCATACTGCCTATTATAATCCTAATGGTCGTCGCAGTGTGGAAGCGCATTTTCTGCGTGCCCCCCTGGATTATAAACGGATCAGCAGTTACTTCAGCTATCATCGCTATGATCCCGTATTACATAAAGTTCGACCTCACCTAGGCGTTGATTTTGCTGCTCCTCTTGGTACACCTATTAAATCTATTGCTGAAGGCCAGATCGTCTTTATGGGCCATGACGGCGGCTATGGCAGGACAATTAAGGTAGATTATGGTCACCATTATCTCGCCCTGTATGGACATATGTTGGGATTTGCAAAACTTCACCTCAATGAATGGGTGCATAAAGGAGAAATAATTGGATATGTAGGCGAATCGGGTTGGACCACAGGGCCACATCTTCACTTTGGCTTCTATGTCAATGGTAAACCCCAAAATTGGTTGGCTATGAAACTTCCCACAGACCAAAGCGTTCCCCAAAAATACGAGAAACCTTTTTTGAATACAGCTAAGGAATTGTTAGCAGAGCTGTATCTGCATCAAGATACTCAATTAGCCGCCAACAATACGAAACTTAAAAATTCAACCTAAATCTGCAAGTGTGCGTGCCACAAGAACCTTTTTACATCGGCCTTATCTATCCGGCACAAGTTTGGATGCCATTGACGCTGTACTTGTCCAATTCAATCCTCTCCAGCTGGTAGCCAGTCATAGCGAACCGATTCCTAAAGAAATAAGACAAAACTTGAACCTTCTCTGTTTATTTTCCTCTTGTTCCATTAGTAAACTCATGGAAATTGATGTGGCGCTCGGGCGATTATTTTCAGCCACCTCGCTTAACCTCCTAAAAAAGCTTAAGCTTATATTAAATCAAAAGCGATTTACGCTATTGGTAGCCATGGCCAAACAATCCATCATAAACCCGAAGGAAATTATCCTTTTACCTTACAACTTGGGGATCCTAATATACAATCGCGACCCTAACAAGAATTACAATGGTGGCTAATTTTCGCTGCCGGAACATGGCACTTAGGGGATCAAGCCACACCACTTGCACCTGCTTTCCATAATTTCCTATTTCGGAATACTAAAGAAAACTAACTGGTAGCAAATATTGGGGGAATTGCTAATCCTACGTTCCTTCCTCAGGATCCTCATCAATCTGTTATAGGTTTTGATACTGGGTCAGGAAAATACTCAGCTTGATGCTTAGTGTGGCCGGCATTTAAAAAAAAGACTGGGACCACTCTGGGAAGTGGGCAGCAAGCGGCCGCATACAAGAAAAGACTTATTAGAGAGCCTACTTAGCAGACCCCTATTTTCAACGTTCTTCGCCCAGAAGAAAAATTAATGGGAAGCGATTTTGCCCCAGAAAACATCCAAGCTACTTTAGTGGAACCCACTGCTCGAAGTATTAGTCAGGCTTACCATCGCTTCTCTTTAAATTCCGGCAGACTATGGTTGTGTGTGGGAGTATCCATAACCACTATCTCCTCGATGATTGAGAGAATTATGTCAACCCTTAAGAGTAACCACCACTGAAGAGTCGTGTATATCTCCCGATTGGGTAGAGGTGGTTTGCTTTGCCTGGTTAGCCAGGCAAACTCTAGAAAAGAAAGCGAGCAACTTACCTAGTGTGACCGAAGCTAAAAAAACGGCTATTTTAGGAGAAGTCTATTGGGCCTGAAAGCTTAGCTAAGCCGTTGTTTCTTCATTTCAATTAAATCTCTTATATAGAGGCGAAAGCTCTTTTAAGGTTCGAACAATATAATTTTTCTGGTAAAGGAAGTCCTCTTGCATCGGTATCGGTAAGCATTGCTTCAAAGGCTTCTTTATTTTTATATAAGGAAAAAGGTTGATACACCCTTTTAGTTAAGGGCAATATCTCCTTTATTTGACGATTCCACAAAGACCCAAAGAGTAGAATATCTTTCCCACAAATCCTTCTCCGGCACTCAAGGTGTTCACAATAACAATCCATGGAAAAAAGAAGATTTAATACGCTGTAATCACAAGTTATCTCTTCACCCGCTCGGATGTCTCTTCTAATAGCAACTTCAATTTCAGGACCCACTCCTCGAAAATTAGGTTGACACCGCATAGTTCATTTAGCGCCAAAGTCCCAACAGAAGTATGAACGCCCCTTCTACATTGATGTAGGCATTTTATATAAAATCTTCCGATAATCAGGAGGAATTTTCTTAATGCTGTCTAAATGCTGTCTAAATGCTGTCTATTGAATATTCTCTATCGAGGTGACTAAAGGTCCATACTGGTGGTGTGGTGTGCCACGAGGTATTTTTTTGCGTAACAAAAACACCATGACCGATTGTTTCATTAATATATTTAAGTTCAGTATTTGGATGTATCATCATCCCTTACTTTCTTCTGCCCTTACTTTCTTCTGCCCTTACTTTCTTCTGTTAGATTGATTTTTAAAATTAAACAAATTTTGTAAAAAGTTATGACATTAATCAAGTCATTTTTTCAGGAGAAAGCCATCACTGTTTGCAGCAACGCAAAACATAGATCACTTTAACCGTTGGGCTTGAAAGATAGGCCTCCAGGTATTGAGCAATAAGCTCATCAACCACACACTTCTTTGCCAAAGAAGCATATCTAAAAATTAAGTTCTTTCCACTCCACAACGCAAATCCTAGATGAGAGATATTCAAATTGGTGCCAATTTTATCTCGCATATCCTAATTAAAGCAAACAATTTCAATAATCGAACCATAATTTGTTTAAATAACATATCTCTTCGTGCATCATCCAACAATTTCTTTAAGGAAAGATAAGGTAATCGACTCTTTTCTAATTTAACTTGAGAGGAAAAGGCTTGCGGTTTTTTTAGTAAAGCTCGTCCATCAGAATCTGAAATTGGCTTCAATAATTTAATATCAGCCAAAGTACGATGTTTAAACCAATTAGGTCAATCAATGAATGCCTCAGCTATTTCACAATGGGGTGGATCCTCTATATCTTTAATATCGCTGCTTATATCTTAATTAGCTGATTTTTTTGCGTTCTGAATATTCGGAGTCGACACTGGTGAAGTGAAATCGATTTTCGTAACAAGGAATGGCATTATAATAATTAAAAGCCAGAATGTTTCAGAGAAAATCATCTTTTTTCTGACAGAGCTAGGGGTAGGGTAGGGCACAGACTGTATTCACAAGCGTCAAACAATCAAAATAATCCGTTCGATACAAGGGAGTTTGATACAAGGGAGTTTCGTCAAACTGTCCCTCTTCCCCTTCACCTAAAGCACCTGGAAGATAGGGTTTTCCCAAAAACTGATTACTAATAAAGACAATTCGTTTATCTAAACTTTGCAATTTTAACGAATGCAATTCGCCTAAAATATTAACGATTATATTATCGTAATCGCACTATAATAAGGAGAAATTATTTTAATGCTGTTTATATCTTTTATTATAAAAAAATTATGCGAGGTGCATAATTCCCTTCTTACGTTATAATCTCAGCATGATCACGTTGGACCATGTTACTAAAGCTTATCCCGGTATTTCTACCTTAGCCATGGATAATGTTTCTTTTAAAGTGAAAGATGGCGAAATCTTAGTTTTATTAGGCTCCTCCGGAAGCGGAAAAACTACCTTAATGAAAATGATAAATCAATTGATCGAGCAATTGATCGAGCCAACGCGTAAGTAGGATCAAGATTGATGGCAAAGATATTATTCAATACGAACTCAGTCTCTTAGGTCGATCGATTGGTTACGTTTTCCAACAAATAGGGCTCTTTCCTCATATGACGGTGGGGAAAATATAACCACCCTTTTAAAGCTGATACATGTTCCCAAGAAAAAACGTATTGAACAAGATTATGAGTTATTGGATCTCGTCCACTTAGACCACCAAAAATTCACCACCCGGTACCCCGATGAATTATCTGGGGGAGGCAGTAGCAGCGTGTAGGCGTTGCCCAAGCATTAGCGGCTGATCCTTGAATACTTATTGATGGATGAACCGTCTGGTGCTCGATGCTATGACTCACTCGGCTTTACAAGATGAGATGATCTATCTCAATGAAAAACTCGGAAAAACCATTATTTTCGTCACCCACAATATTTTCGAAGGATTTCGCATCGCAGACCGCATCGCTGTTATGCATAATGGGAAACTCGATCATAATAGGTACTAAAACCGAACTTGTTACCAATCCCGCAACCGAATTTGTTGCATAACTTGTTAAACTACCGGAGCAACAAATGGAACATCTGGACAGGAGTTCACGATAAGCGCTTTGGGGATCAAATTATTAGAACATATTTATTTAGCTTTATCCGCTATTTTCGCAGCCATCCTTATTGGCATTCCTTTGGGGATATTAATTTTAAATCGCACAATTTTTCAAAATATTATTTTAGGAATGGCTAGCATTTTCTAAACGATCCCTAGCCTTGCTTTACTCGCTTTTTTAATTCCATTTTTAGGAATTGGTTTTAAGCCCACTATTGTCGCCCTAATCGTTTACACTTTATTGCCAATCACTCGTAACATTTATATCAGTTTGTTAGGGGTCCCTTCTGAAAGCGTTGAAGCCGGCTTGCACGATGGGTTTTACTCTCTGGCAGCGCCTCCGTTTGGTGGAATTGCCGCTAGTCCTTCTTCCCGTCTCATCGTAGGGGGGATTCCAACGGCAACTGCAATGACCATTGGGATTACTACCATTGCAGCGTTTATTGGCGCAGGTGGTTTAGGAGATTTTATCACCCAAGACTTATCGTTAAACAATATTTGCCTTATCTTACTCGGCGCTATTCCTGCGGCTTTATTAGCTGTTGCGTTAGATTTCATCATTGGCTATATCGAAACTTCACTCTCGCATCGTCCTTGTATCTTCAACGCAAGATAATGAAATATAAAAAAATAAAATTAACTATTATTTTTGTGATTTTGTTTACCTTAATCTACTTAATTGTTAGATCAGTATCGGCTCTACTTTTCAAAAATCGAAAAAATACAATTATTATTGCCACTAAAAATTTTTCTGAACAATATATACTCGGCAATATAATGGCTGATATTATTAAATTATGAACTAAATTAGCTATTAAATAGGACTCCATTTCATAAATAGGTACTCCTATGTACAACATTAGTACTATAGCATATGCAATTGCGTATCGGCTCTCCCACCCAATATTTTCTAAGTACAGCCGTAAGTGACCTGTGGTATTAAATTGCTCCCGAACAAGATTGTGTTTCCTACCTAAAACAAATTGTTTGATGTGATTGCTACACCGCCGATAGCCTGCTAAACTTTCAATCATTTCCTAAAAGATATTAATGAGATCATAAACATCCTGCTAGATTTTACTTTTCGTGGAAGGAACCCAAATGCAGCAAATCGATTAAATGCACCTTAAAACCTGGACTTTTTTCTTAATCATGATCTTATAGAAATGAATATAGCCATGATATGCTACATGAAAATGAATTTGTTCTACTCCTTGAATCAAGGCATATAATAAATGAAGAGCCTCAAAAGGCAGTAAGCGTTTCCCTTTTTGACGAGCAGTGTAGCCTGAAAGCACTTCTCCATCTACAAAATTTAAAGCAAAAAAATTCATTTTTTTGCTTTAAATAAATGACATCACGAAAATGACATTGAATAACGATCGGACATTTGCTTAATTTATAGAGCTTTTTAGCATAATGAATGTAGGTTCTTTCACCGTTAGCCTTTCAGCGATAAAATAATTTAGCTGCCCGAATGATACCGGTTTTTCATTCCTCGACTTTATAAACTTCACCTTTCCACCCGGAACCCAAATACTTTAACACTCGATAGTACCCTCCTAGGATCATCCATCCCCCTAAAAACCTGAAAAATTAGGTGTAAATCAAGAAACTTATGTTACAGAGAGAAATAAGAGGTAGCAATAGCAAGTACAAAAAAATGCCTCAAAAAAAGTTTAAAACTAGCACTAATTTGCGCCCGAAGTCCAACCAAATCCTGGATAATAGAAGTTACTGACATTTTGCTAGATTGTGATTTAGGGATTTTATGCCATGGACTCAGGAAGAATCAACTCTTTCTTCGATCAATACTTTAATGAAGCGATTAAGAGAGTAATTGACGCGAGATTGCCACCCCATTTAACCTATCTTCTCTCGAGAAATCACGATATCTCTGATTCCCTAAAACAAAAAATACAAACCACTCAAAAAGAACTGCAGGAAGAACGGAGGCGAATACGGTTAGCACAACTTCCCGTCCGAAGTGAAAATGAAAGCTAGTAAGCCAAACTGCTTTATCAATTAGGTATTTACCATCATCTTATCGAAAACCCAATCGCTTACGCCTATTATAATGAAGCCATTAAGCCATTAATTTAAATTACCCTCCCGCAATACGTATCCTTGGTTCCCTCTTATCAACTACGGAAAAATTCGCCCAATCAAAGATAATGATTATCTCTCTGCTTACACCAACTTGTGAATGGCAGTTACTTTAAGTGATACCAAAGCGATGGTAGACCTCGCCAGGATGTATGAAGGAGGTGATTTGCAGCAATTAGTGAGTTATTTACAAAATTATGAGGCTGCTAGGAGCTTGCTTAATCAAGCCGCCTCTTTAAACGAACCCTTAGTACGAACAGAACTCGCCTTAATAGAATTAAATTGGTACGAAGCAGAAGAATGGTCGGAAATGGTTGTTAAACCAGAAAATTATTAAAAATTATACACTTATTAGATAAAGCTACTCAGCGAAACGAACCGAATGCAATGGTTTTTCGCGCTCTAATATACGAATCGGGGTATGAAGTTAATAATCAGTCTAATTACACTGCAGCTATTCACTTGTTTGAAAGGGCCATCCAGTTAGATTCCCTAGATGCTGATAATTCAGCGAGCAAGAATGTATTATCAGGGGCATGGAACATGGAACTCCAGACGGATAGCCTGACATCATCAATGCCATCATTCTTTACGAACGACTCTACTCACCTTAGACAACTCAACAGAGATAATATCTAGAATACTCTGGTAGCTGTTACGGTAATATTTAGAGAGAATTTCACTAGTGACATAGCACTGTGTTTACTCGATAGTTTGTGGGATCAACTAATCAGGGATATTTCTTTATCTTGAAGTACTTCTAAAATTCTTATAAAAAAATTTCCAGAAGTACTTATTTAAAATCAAAAGCAAAACAGATATTGATCTTCTGGAATGTATAACTACACCGAAACACCCTATCCGAAATTTGTTGGATAAATTTAATCAAGCGAAAGTGGCTTTAAAAGAAATTAAAAATAAATTACTAAGTATATTATGAATTTAAAAGCCTTCCGGATATTTCTCTTAGACACGCACCAAAAGAACTCTAGCTTATATAAATTTTTTGATACCAAAAATTTTAATCTCCATGAGCTATCTCCTCTTATTTCAAGTTATCTTTTTGACACACCAACCGCTAAAAAACCAACACAAAGAAAAAAGCAGGAAGATGAAAAATCTTCACCACCACCACTAACAAGGCTCACCCAAAAGAAATAATTTATCGACCAGAAGAAACGATGTGTTACTTCTTAGATTCAGACTTTTTAATAATTTCAATTTAATAATTTCGATTCTATTTAAAATAGAAATTAAAGATTTTTTATTTTCACAATTGAATTTGATTTTGATATTCTAAATATAAAATTCTATTGTACGAACGGATAATGAAAGTAGTTCAACAATTGATTCGTAATACTGTTCTCCTACTAAATAAGGTAGCAATCTCAAATTCTAGCGAGGTTAAATAAACTTCAGAATCCGCTTCCCTCAAATAATATCGTTCCAAATAATATCATTTTTGAATTAAAGACCTTGAATGAGTCTTTTTTTTTATTTTATTTTTTAGTAGAAGATCAGTTAGATAGAAGGTCAGTCAAAGAAGTTTCTTTTTGATTAAGAAGAGTCCTGATCCACAGGTTAAGCTTATTATCCTCATATAACCTCCTTCAAGGTTCTATTACTTTTGTTGAGATTCTAAAGCATGATTCAAATAATCTATCCCAGTTCTAATCCACTTCTATCCTAGTCTTGTCCTAAAGCTTAATAAATAGAACCTTAAATATGAGCGATGAATTGACATATGTATTATTATTAGTCATAGCTTACTAAGCTCGATTTCTTCCCTCAGAAAAAAAACTAAAATCAATCTATTCTCAGATTAGGCTAAACTATGAAATATTACATATAAAAAATAATAAAGTCAATAGCAGATATCTATGTTCAAAAAAGTAAATTGAATCTCCAAAATTGCTTAAAATTTTAAATTAAAAATAAAGACAGTATTTTATAATGGAGCATGAAGTATTCAGATTTATCCAAGGAAGTTGGACTTTCTTCTTTCACTATTAATCACTTGGTTACTGGGAAATCCAATCGCCCTCATGTAAGTTCCTTAAAGCCTATCTCTGATTTTTTTAACATTTCAATCGAGCAAATCAAAGAGGAGATAATATTTTTTTTCAAGAAACACTTTTTGACTATTCATTATCAACTAGAAAATTTATAAAAATTCCTTTACTGGAATGAGTAGAATTTCCTTATACCACTGAAAAAATAGTATCACGAACTATCATTTCATAAAACGATTTATCGCCTGAGTATTTTTAAATTTCTATGAACAATTCTTTCATGGAACCTCAATTCTCAAAAGGTAGTATTTTAACTCTAGATCCAAATAGATAAGCCTTTGATCAAAGTTATATACTTGTACGTTTAAAGGAAAGAAAATTATTTATTTTCAACAACTTATAATAGACACAGAATATATGTTTCTAAAACCTTTAAATCCCGATTTAAATATATTTAATAATATTTCTCAAAGAAAAGGATGAATTAATAGCTACTCTAGTTAAAGCTAGATATATTTATAATGAAAATTATGGAAATTTGATAATTAAATTTTTAGAAAATATATTTTTTCATTTTTTAGAAAAATTAAATCTTTAGTATCAATTTTTGAAAAAAGTCGTCTATATAATATAGCTATCAAATAATTTCAATTTAAAAAGATAACAAGAATAATTATGCCATATCTATTCAAATAACAAAAAAGCTAAATATTTAAAATAAATTCTGAATAAATTCTTTCGGATAACAATATGACCGATTCTTTTTTTCAGAAAGATGTAAGAATTTTAACTTACTTTAGATACCATAATATCAATATTCCAAAATACAAAATTTTAGCAAAGCAACTACTCCAAAAGAATAAAAAATTAGTATTTAGATTCAAGAATTGGTAAAAAAGAAGTTTTTGATTCAGAAAACTAATAAAATAATTTTTAATAAAAGAAAATATTTTTTTAAACTTAATTAGAAAGACTTTTATCTATTTTAATATAAATTGTCTTAAAAATTATCTTTTGTTGATAGATATAAAAAATAAGCTATTACAAAATAATAAAGAAAATTTTAAAAATTATTTAAATTATAATTATTTTAAAAATAAATTCAGTAGAAAATATTTAAGTATAATAAAATAGAAAAGATTTATATAAAAAATTAACTGAATTTAAAATCATTAATTCCTTGATTCATCTTTATCTAAAAAGGTTTTATATTATACTGAATTACAAATCAAGATTTCCAAACAATGCTTCTACTCTTTAATAAATTCAAAAATAACAATTTTTTTTCCTTTTACAGAAAATTTAATTCTATTAATTGAAGAAGATTTAAAAAAAAATCAATATTTTCTCTTAAAGAAAAATATGCGAACGTTAAAAAAACAAGATAAGCTAATACGATAACAATAAAAAATTATAACTACTTTTTAGTCAGATAGTTTAAAACACATATAAAACTATTCGATTTTTAATTTTCTTTTTAAGAAATCACTATATTATCTAACCATACTCTAAAAAGACTTTATCGAGAACTTTTTATTTAATATATATATAGAATTTATACTAAAATAATAAAACGAATCTTTCTCAATTTTTAAATAGATTTAGTTAATTTAGATTTAATCTCATTTTTACATTTGAGAAAATTTTTTTCTGAGAAGAAGAAAGGATCTTCTTATATAAAGACTCTTTAGATAACATCCTATAAATTATGAGGGGATTTATGGAATGCGGAAACATATAGGAGTTATTGACATTACTACTATTAGGGCAAAAATCTATATAAGAACTATTTTTAAAAAATCTGAACAAATAGATTCTTGATTCGACAATCATCCTATATTTAGCTTTCATTCTATTTTTTTGAGCGATATAAAGCATAGGTTATCACTTAAAATTGTGACCAAATTGGGTACATTAGAATCTATTCACAGTCTTAAAATGATAGATGCAAATTTTATTATTATTCGATCAAATATTCCTCATTATGGATTTAAACGAATACAAAAAAATTGCCTTTGATTGTACTTAACCTGATTGCAATAACAGTAGAAGAATACCAACTAAAAATTTTTTAATATGTTGATGTGTTAAAAACTAGAGCTAGCATGTAAGGTGGTCTTTATTGAGAAATACTAGAAAAAGGCATAGTTTCAGTAATCTCTTTATCAGAATTATGTAAGGAAATAAATTCTTTAATTATGAATAAAATTATTCCTAGAAAATAAAGTCTAAATAAGTTGGAAACATAGAAATACAATTAAAGCAGTTAGATTTTGATTCTTATATCCTATGCTGTACTGAATTGCCTGAAGTGTACAACAAGACTAACTTAGGAAAACCCTATATTGATACACATCTCCTAGGGCATAAAGCTTTATTTTTTTCTAGTTTCTATTAATAAATACATGAAAATAATGATTTAATCCATTTAGCACCTTGCATGTAAACTTTAACGCAATCTAAATTGTAAAAAAATATTATGAATACTGGTGTAGAAAATCCTGTTTTAATTTGGTCCTATAAGTACTTTCAACTGTCAAGCACATTCTATATGACCTTTGTAATATTAATAATGCTTGTATAAAATAAAATTACCATAATAAACAGCTTTAAAATATTAAGTAGAACTTTTATCCTTGCTTTTTATTATACCATTAGCGATATAATTACGGAAGTGTATAACTATAGAGAGATGAGAAATCTAATATGGATAAATCCTCTAATGTTATATATTTTCAGTGAAATACTTTTTATAGTTATAAACTTTACAATCAAAAATTCTACTCAGATTGACATTCCTTACTATATTGTTTTTTCTTTATTTCTAAAACATATAATTACTTATTCCATTGCAACAGTTCTTAGTATATTTTTAAATAGTTATATTTTAAGAAAATTCAAACTTTTAATTTAGAGAAAATATTTTTGGATGAAAAGTTTAAGTTATACTACTATTGTGAAAATAGTTTTTATTTTAATATTTTTCTTGAATTTAGATCTTAATTTATTTTATAATATTTATTTAAAGAAATTTTAGATTTTTATATTTTTAAAATTATCTATAATTTTATTTATATTCTTTCTTTTTTCTTAATTGTAGATTTTTAAAATATCAGTAAGATTTATATATTTTTGATAAAAATATCAAATTCAAACAATTTTTTAAAAGAATTTAATAGTTTTTATTATATAAAATACAGTACTCCTTTAGTCTGAAAGTAGATGATTGTAATTACAGTAACGAATTTCATTCCAATTAGATTCAATAGAAGCTAAAAAATTTTTATAAGAATTATCAATTAATAAAATTTTAAAAGTACCTCTGATATAATTTTTCTATATAAGGAAAGGTAGATTTTTTTGGTTTAAGAAATCGAAAAAATGAGAATCTATTTCACTTGAAAATTTTTAAAGAATCTATATTTTTAAATAATAAAATCCTAATGAATTTTATATGTTTTCAATAAACAGGAGAATTTATATTTTCTTGATAGAGGTTTAATAAAACGTGCTACCGTTTTACTTTCATTTCCTAACATAGATTTAATTTCATTAATCAATTCTTCTCGATCGAAAACGTGATCTAAATAAGACTTAAGATTTTTTAAATAGACCTTACTATTAATTTTCTCAAATATAAATTAGCGAATAAAATGATTTTCTTTTTTATAATTAAGAAAACTTTAAGTTATCATTTTTGATATGAATTTTACAGAGTAATTAGTTATCTTTTGAATTTTAATTATCCCGACTCATTTTTGAAGTTTAAGAACAACATTACCTAAATCAAATACAATCCATTTAATTGTCATGTAACTGCTATAGGATTAATAGTTTTTTTTAAATGGCACTGTTTTATAAATAAAAATCTTAAATAGAGCTACCAAGCTCTAAAACAGTAAGAATAAATTTCTAATCCATACGAAACCAAATAAAGACCTATAAAAGTAGCCATTGACTTCTAGAGACCCTAAACGAAGCCTAAAAGGACTAAAGCGTATATAAAATTCTTATTAATATTGTATAGGGTTGAATTTCTAAAGCTTGATACAGTGGGTTATAAATTAGTTTTGCAATGGTTATTAAGAAAAAATCTATAATGCAATCCATCAAAAGACAGGGTACAACAAATAAATAAAATACCGATATTAGTCATAGCGTTACCCACAATGATAGATTTATGCTAGCTTACTTTTTCAAAGAATCGAGTAACGACAACTCGAAAAATAACTATCATAAAACTACTTAGTAAAAATAAGCCACTTATTATATACGCTCCTCCAAGGAATAGATATTAAACATATGAAAAACATAATAAAATTGACTATAGCCATTAAGGTTAAAAAGTTAATCACCATAAATATTAGAAAAGACCTACCGCCTAATGAGAACTTATAATTTCATCTTTTTTTTCAGTTTTCACATCTTTTAGAATTTTAAGTACAATAAAAATAGAAATTAGCATAAAAGGAATTGCAGTTAGCGGCAACCATTCTTGATGGTAATACAAAACAAAAAACCTATAAGAGGACCAATCTCTACACTTAAATTCATGGAAATATTAGTAAAGGAAAACCCCCATCTATGTTTTTTTGGCTTTGAACTGAAGTGCTACTGCTGAAAGCAGAGCTAAAGAGATAACCGAAATAAAAAGCTTGAGTAGTAAGGAAGTTATTAAATCCTAAATTAAAAATATTTGAATATGATACTACGCTAACACCAATATACATACATAAATGAATAATAATACAATTAGGCTAAAAAGAATGACATTCTTTTTGTGATAATGATTAACATTTTAATGAAAGCCACCGCAGCGAGACAAATAGAAAATATCCAAAAACTGACTATGTCTATACCTTGAGTAACTGCCAGAAGTTTTTGATTAAAAAGACAAACAGCAAAAAATGGGGGAAAATATTTCTTGAGTAAAAAATGTGAAAAAGGGAGTAATGTAAATGTACTTCCTGTTCATAATTGTATTATTGTATGAATTGAGCTTTTATAATAGCGTAATAAATATTTAGGGTTTATATGTGATATTAGGTAAATTTTTGGAAAGAATCGCTTTAAGACTATAAATCCTTAAAAACTACCCATACCCCTTCAAAAAAGTCATATATTTTTATTTATAGCCTATCATAAAAATTTTTCTGAATGGAAGTAAAACTTTATTATTTGTCTGTATAAGAGGAGAATGAAAATTATTTGGCATCTAGAATCCAATTACTCCGCCTAGATTTAGTAATTTTAAAATATTATGAATCAATACGTTATGAGAATTAAGCCACTAGAAATATGCATTAGTAAAAAGATAAT
Source organism: Candidatus Coxiella mudrowiae (assembly GCA_001077715.1). Taxonomy (GTDB): domain Bacteria; phylum Pseudomonadota; class Gammaproteobacteria; order Coxiellales; family Coxiellaceae; genus Coxiella; species Coxiella mudrowiae. The sequence goes on from CP011126.1 coordinate 1,536,484, forward strand.
CATAATCTATCTTTTTCTGAAGGGGAAAAATTCGCTATATCTCCTTCAATAAATTTAAGATGTGGGGTGGTGGGTAAGAGGCTTTTGCTTCCTTAAGCATGTCCAGGGAAGAATCTAGTCCAATCACATTAATATTAAGTCACCGGTCTTTTAATAAATGGTACTATTCCCAGGACCGCAACCCAGATAATAGACAATACGGGGACTGAAGGAATTTGGAATCATAGCCAATAAATTTCGATCCGGTCGAGTCCTTGCACTAAGAAATTAACTATAGATTTTAGCGTTCCAGGATATACTTAATCTGAAATCATAAGATCAACCATTTACCATCATTAGTCCCTTAACGCAAGCTTTACTCGTATTCAGCATTCTAAAGACTTATGTGCCTAGCTCCATTTGACTTAATATTTCTTGTAGATCCTTATTGGATGAATAAGCCTCTGTCTTGAGAATAAATTCAATTTTCTGTGTGAACCTTCGTTTATAATCAAAATCTATGCTATTCTCTTAAAATGAGTAAAAAAATATAAATATTACAATCGTCGGATCCTAGTTTTGCTCTGTTAAGTGCTTTTTTATTTTTTATCTAACCATTACCATAAATAATCAATTTGGATTTTTACTCTTTGAACAATTTAAAGAGCTTGATTTTATAGGACCTTTAGAAATCATTGCACTTTGGAGTCAAAAATTTAATGGTCCTAAAGAACTAATTATAGTAAATGAAACAGGCAATGAAGTTACTAGCGCTAAGGAATTAACTATTAAAACTCACACTAGTTTTGAAAACTGCTAATTCATTAGATTATTTTTTAGTACCAGGAGGCCTAGTGTACCCGAAAGGAAGTTAATAATAAATTAATTTCTTTCATTAAAACACAATTTTTATTGTACAAATAGATTTTATCCGTTTGCATGGGCATGTTCTTACTTCACTCCGCTGGATTGTTGCATGGCAAGTATTACATGGCAAGAGAATAAAAAACTCATTGAGCATCTTTGAATAGACTGAAAGAACTAAAAGAGATTAAAGTAATCAAAGAACGATTTGTTAGAGACAACAATATATAGACGTCGGAAGGCATATCAGCTAGCATTGATATGACACTAGCATTCATTTCTGAAACAGATGATGAGAAAACAGCTAGAGATGTACAATTGCACATAGAATATATTGTTATTGACAAGAAAAAATTTATCTGAAGCACGATAATTATTTGTCAGCTTATATTACCAACAAACTTTTCTAAAATATAAGATGAGACACTTAATTAAATCATTAGTTAGGGATATAAAGCCGCCTGACCTTTGAAAGGGCATTTCATTTATTCAATTAATGAACTAATGAAAAAATGGAATAGACAATTTATTTTCAGTTTGATGAAAATATAATAATTTCTATTTATAAATAGTATTAAATAAAAAAAATCTTAATGAAAATCTATTTTTTTTATTTATTATTAGTAACTCAAACTAGTAGGTAAACAATATGTTTATTATTATTTCGAAAGGATTGAACACCAATTTATTTCATAAGAAAAAGTTTGTATTATTCTAATTGAATCCGAAACTAAAATAAATAATGTAAAAAAAATAACTTTATCCAAGAAATTATAGATAAGATTAATAATAGCAGTCTAAAAAATAGCCTATTCTATCTAAGCTAACTATTGATGAGCACGTATCAAAAGCAGAGTGTGCGACAAATTTATTGCTCTTGCTTAAAATTAATTGCCCGCGACATTTCTTTTTCTGTTTTGTTTAGCTTGATTTTTTAAAATTTTTATTCAAGATATGTGCTTCTTTTAGGTAGATCTTTCTTACTTTTTTATTATAAGTCTAACTTCTTGTTGCATGTTCTTAGGATTTTTCGCTTAACAACTAGTTTTGAAATCCTAGGGCTCTTTAAATTAAGATTATAAAAATTAGTTAAAACAAAATTATAAAGTTCCGTGTCAGTAGGTTCGCGACTAAAAATTTAACTGCTACAGAGTATACTTCATTATCATTTCTTTCAAAAAGATCAACCCAGAAAGAATTTTCTAATAGACCCGTTACTGTAATTGTATATTGTTTTTTTATGATATTAAAAAGCATATCTATTGAGAAGCAATTAGTTTAAATCCTAGAATAATGAAAATGATGCATATATTCAATATTTACTTGAGAGAAGAGATAGTTGAAAATAAGCTTGATATTAATAGTAAAATCTTTCTGTAAGAAAATTTTTTTTATTATATATAAAAACATGGGTCCTAAAGAACTTTGTTAATATGATTATAATATTTTCTATCATAACAGGATCTACATAGTCACTATTCATATTAATAAATTCTATACTTTACTTAAAAAGTATTACTATCATATCGACTTTTATTGGAATAATTATATAGGAATTATACAGCACGCAGTGATAAAAAAATTCAAACACGGTGTACAACAGCTCAGAAAAATGAATTAGTATTTCGCTCTCTGATAAGAACTCTCAATGAATGAAACTTCCAAAAATTTGCTTATACTGAACTCCTGGAGTCTATTAAAGACCGTATCATTCAAGTACAGCATAAAGCATTTAAAGCTGTCAATAAAGAATTAATCGCTCTCTATTGAGATATTGGCCAGGCCATTGCGGAGCACCAGAAATTTGAAAATTTTGAAAAATCTATCGTAGAAAGAATAGATCATGACCTTCAAATTTTTTACTTAGGGATAAGGGGTTTTTCAGATGAAAAACTTTGGCGTATGAGATTATTCTATAAAATCTATTGTTCTCAAAAAAACTCGCACCACTAGTTCGAGAAATTAGCTGGATCTATAACCTCGTTATTATGGAGAAATGCAAAGATAATCTACAACGTAAGTTATACATCTGCATGTCTCATAAATATGGATAGAGAAAATTTTTTTGATTTACTATATCAAAAATAAAATTTATGAAAAAACTCTACTTAATCAGACTAATTTTTATAAAACTCTTCTAAATAAGATACACGATCAAGCTAAATTAGCTGTAAAAGATAAATATATTTTCAGCTTTTTAGAATTAGCTGAGGAGCATACTAAACCTGAGCTAAAAGAAGGATTGTTGACTAAAATTGAGTGCTTCTTATGAGAAATCGGTAACATGTTTACTTTTATACGAAATCAATATCGCTTGGAAGTCGACGGACATAAATTTTTTATTCATATTTTACTTTACTATCGGCAACTACATTGCTTAATGGCAATTGAATTAAAATCTGTTGAATTTCAACCTGAATACATTGAAAAAATTAAATTTTATTTATGAGCACTTTGATAAAAAATATTAAAATTAAAAAATGAAAATTTTTCGATAGGAATTATTCTCTTTGCAGAAGTAAAAATAAAACGATTGTTGAATACACATTACACTATACTACTAAACCTATCAGCGTTTCCGAATATAAGCTTTTTAACCAATTACCAATTACCAATTACCAATTACCAATTACCAATTACCAATTACCAATTACCAATTACCAATTACCAAAAATTACAGAAAAAACTGCCGTCACAAGAGCTTATTGCTATATTTCTCGATGGAATTTATTCAAAAGGGCTTCATATTTGACACATGCTAGAAATCCTAATGAGATCAAGTTTAATAAAAGACGGCTTGATAAGAAAGAAAAGCTTTTATATATTAATGAAAACTTTTACACAACTTTCAAACTTTTAGCCACCGTAGGAAAAACATTTTACCAATAGCGGTAGAGATTGTTCATATGTAGTGTTTCACTAAAAATACTTCACTAAAGAACTCTATCGCAAAATTAAATTGATTCATCAGCGCTTATGGCTTTTAAAACCTTGAGAATTATCATTTATGAGTTAGAAGTATTATGTTCGTGATAAAGTGCCTCCACAATTGGGAAAGACCTTTTTATGATGCCGGTGCGCAGACTCGAACTGCGGACCTACTGATTACGAATCAGTTGCTCTACCACCTGAGCTACACCGGCAAAACTTCTTGATTTTCCTCCGTACTTCCCTGTACTTGTTTTCTTAGTCTTCTCACTGTATCCTGCCCACCATTCCTTAGAGGGCGTTCGGCGGCGTAAACCTTCGGCTTCGTGGAATTTCTGTCTTACCCACCTAAGCACCTCCGTAAATATCAATCACTACGAGCGGTGCTTATGATCACGTAAGCTAGCACTGAGGTCAAGTCGTTCAAAACAAATTCCTAAATTGCAAATTAATACCACTTCACTTATAAGAAGCAAACATTTATCAGGAAGACTAATGCAAAGGCAGAATGCTGCTGGGTTTACATTGATGAAATTTTTCGTTGTAATCGCCATTATTGGAATCTTGGTAATCGTCACCATCCCCTCCACCATCCCCTCTTATCGGATATATACCCATTGAGCACATTACACCGAGGTGGTACAAGCCACAGCTTCCTATAAATTAGTCATCGAAGAATGTTATCAAACGACTAAAGATCTTTCTGAATGTTCAGCCGGCAAAAAATGGTATTCCTCCCACTATAGCTTCCGGTAGCGGACGAGGATTTATAAATACCATTGACGTTAAAGACCGAATTATTACAGTAATACCACAGGCAAAATATGGTATTTAACCTAAAGACGACTATATCTTAACATACACCCTACAAGAAGAAATTTTATTGTGGTCAACCAGCGCGGCGGAGGAGTAGCGACCGGTTATGCCAATTGATTCCGAGGGCTTAACCCACATTCTAGTTCAACAAAACATCTTGACCCAAAAACAAATTCTGTCAGTCCTGGAGCAGGCCCAGAAGGTCTGATCTCTTCGCCTTTCTTACATTATCTTGTAACTCAAAAAATTATACCTTCAAAGGAGATAGCAAAGGCTTGCACAAATTATTTTGAGTTCAAAACTATCGATTTAAATAAGTCTTCAGACTGATTTCTAACGGAACTGCTGCCACGCAATTGTTTAAAATATTATGGCTTTCCTTCCTCTTCTTGAAAATCCAAATACGCTCATGATTAGCAACCCTGCGATTTTCCCACTGATTGAAAAATTACAATTTCAAACTAATAAACAATATAAAATAGTTTTTTTCTAGTTAAAATTAATTTATTGTCTTAATAAATAAATTAACCAGCCAACAGATTTACAGTTCTGCAATTCATATAAAGAGTACTGTTATAGAATTAGTAAACCAGATTCTCACCGACACCATTTACCGAGAAGCTTCCGATATTCACTTTGAACCAATGAAACAGTATTATCGCATTTGAGAGTCGATGAAATTTTATATCCAATAATAGAGTTATTCCTGACGAAATCAACAGCAATTTGCAGTCGGTTAAAAGTGCTTGTAAAGTTAGATATTTCAGAGAAGGGTCTTCCTTAAGATGGTCGGTTTCAATTTACTGCGTCCATAAACCTAACTCGAGATTGTCGCCTCAGTAGTTGTTCAACAGTATCTGAAGAGAAAATTATCATTTGTTTATTGAACCCAGTTCACCATTTTTTGAATTTAGAAGAACTTAGAATGGATGAAAGATCACAACAATTATTCATAAAGAAAATTGAACAACCTCAGGACTTGATCCTAATCGCTGGGCCCAACGGGAAGCGGAAAAACAGTTTCGCTTTACGCAGCTCTTAACCATATTAATTCCTTTCAAAAAAATATTTCTACCATAGAATATCCCATCTAAATTCAACTTGCTGGTATCAATCAAGTAGCTGTTAACAAAAAATTAGGGCTTAATTTTTCGACTATTCTAGGAACTTTTTTACGCCAAGATCCTGACATTATCATGATTATCGAAATCCGTGATCTTGATACAACCTCAATCGCTATACGTGCCTCTTACACTGGGCATCTTGTTTTAGCCACTTACATACTAACAGCGCATCCGAATCCATTGCTTGTTTAATAGATATGGGTATTGAGCCCTTCAATATTTTGTTAACACGCTCAAACTCGTCATTGCTCAGCAATCAATTCGTTGTCTCTGTTCCCATTGAAAAGCCACTCTTCCACCCTATACTTTCTGTTCAAACGGCTATTAAGGGCGAACCAGTATCTATGAATTATTATCTCTTACCTCGACTATCCTATCCATGAACTTATTTTAAATAAATGTTGAGCACAGATTATTGTAAAACAAGCTGTAAAGAAGGTATACAAACTCTCTGGAAAGCAGGTTTAACAAAAGTAGCAGAAAACATTACCGATCTTACAGAGCTCCGTCGCGTTGTTCAGGAAGACAGTTATGTTTAATTTTTGGTATAAGAGAATCAAGCGAAAAGCTATTGTTATTTTTTGCAGCTCTTAAATATATTAGTTAATGCTGGGTTTTCCAAAAGATTCTCACTTTCCTTGTTGGCATCGGACACCGCTTTGAACCCTCTACATCAATTAATTTTAGAAATTAGCGACAAAATTTAAAATGGATGGAGTCTATCTAAATCTATGTATGAAAGCATATCTTCGTTATTTTAAACACATTCACTCGGAAATAGTTTACGCAGCCAAAAAATCTGGAAAATTACAAAATTTATTGAAATTGCTCATTCAGCATGAAGAATAACTTTTTACGCTTAAGAAAAAAATTAGAAAAGTGACCCATTATCTTTTAGTTTTTATTTAAACTGTAATTTAAATTACTTTTGGTTTCCTGGAATTTATAATTCTCCAATTTCAAAATATTTTCTCCGAATTTTACACTCGGTTACTCCTATTTACTCGTTTTATTATTACATGCTCCCAGAATATACAGGAATATGGCCTTCCTAATAAACTTTTCGTGAGCTGCTTTTATCTAAATCAAAAAAAATTTCTCAAAGATTTCAGATTATATAGATTTGATTTTATTTAAAATACCAATTCTTGGCAGCTTAATTAAAAAATAACTCACTTTCGTTGTATCTAAAGATAGTGACAAAAATGACAGCAGCGAGTATCCCTTTAGTGAAAACTATACTAACAACGAATCATATTATTTCTAATCGAATTTTAAAGCATTGTCTTGCTAAATTACCTGATTGGATTAATGCTGGAAAATCCTTAAAAGCCTCCGTTCAAAAAACAAATCTATTTTCGCTACAGATTATTCAACTTCTTCATATTTCAGAAAATTTAGAAACTTTAAATGAAATGCTTTAGACCATTGCTTGCTAGCGTTTACCACGAAACAATTACTAGCATTTACTATAAAACAATTAATGGACAATATACTCGTTTAATTGAACGTTTCGAACCTCTCATCATGATATTATTGGCTTTAGTCATTGGAAGTCTCGTTATTGCTATGTATTTACCTTTATTCCAAATGGGTTCCGTTTTATAAAATAAGGCATTTTTTTATGAAATTTATTTCAAACTTTCAAGCCAATTTTTATATTATTGTTGCTATAAGTACTCTTATGGGATTAGTAGTAGGTAGTTTTCTAAATATCGTTATTGTTCGTTACCTTATTATTTTGGAAACTGAATGGCGCCGCAAATGTCAGCGTCATCTCAATTTTCCTCTTGAACCAAAGCTAAAATTTAATTTTCTCATTTTTTGTTCACACTGTTTGCAATCTAAAAAGCCTATAAAAATTATTCACAATATACCCTTAGTGAGGTACTTCCTATTTCGGGGACGCTGTGTCAATTGTTACAAGAAAATAAAGACATATTACATTCTAGTAGAATTCTTGTCTGCTGTTCGTTTTTATTGTGATTCGTTATCAAATTACCTGGCATTCGCTAGCTTCTCTCTTATTTACATAGCTATTAATCGTACTTTTTTATTGATCTTTACAAGTAATTCTTACCGGATAGCATCACCTTACCCACATTGTGGCTTGGACTCTTTTTAAGTTTGTTCTCAGTTTTTACGACACCTCATCACGCCATCTTCGGCGCCATATTGAGTTATAGGCTCTTGTGGATTACAGCTATTTTCTATTGATTAATCCGCGGAAAATAAGGGATGGGGCATGGAGATTTTAAAATGCTAGGGATGATTGGTGCCTAGTTAAGAGCTCAGGCTGTATTAAATACACTCTTATTGGGTGTATTTCTGGGTCTTCTATCTAGTATTCTCCTCCTTTTTCTGAAAAAATATCTTTCAAAAATCCAATTCTATTTGGTCCCTTTATTGCTATTAAAGGCTGGGTTTCCCTTTTATGGGAACCAGAGGTATTATACGCTTTATTTTCTTCTTTATTTTAAGGATGGAAAATGTTACGAATTGGTTTAACTGGAGGAATTGGCAGCGGTAAAAGCACCGTTGCAAATTATTTTGCTGAATTGGGGATTCCTATCATCGACGCTGATGAAATTGCCCATGAAATTACGATCTTGAGCCAAATAGCATTTAAAAAAATCGTGGCGCATTTTGGAAAGAAAGTTCTAAGTGGAGAAAACTCGTTAAATCGCTCTCGATTACAAAGATTAATCTTCAAATATCCACAAGAACGACAATGGTTGGAAAACTTATTACACCCTCTTATTATTTTGAAAATGAAGGAAAAGCTTGAAGAAATAAACTCTCCTTATTGTATTTTAGTGATTCCTTTATTAGAAAGGACTAGACATTCAATAAATTTTATTGATCGCATTTTAGTGGTTGATGTCCCTGTATTTTTGCAAATTCAGCGCACAAAAATACGTGATCATCTTTCTAACAAACAGATTAAATTAATCCTTGAATCACAAAGCAGCCGCGAAGAACGGCTAGCCATAGCGAACGATGTGATTGTTAATGATAAAACACTTCCGGCATTAGGTGAGGCAGTGTTTCAGCTACATGCCCAATACCTGAAATTGGCTAAATAATGAATAAAAAAACAGAGATTAAATCAGCCGCCTCCCATTGAGAGCCTCTTGAACAAAAAATTAAGCGAAGGAAAATTTTTAAATAAGAAAAACACGCTTCTCTGGAACTTCATCCTGCTACTTCTTATTTTTCTGATCAAAATTTCATGTTATGATGAATAAACAGATGAAGAACCTCAACAGCCATGATCGAAGAGACTATTACTTATGAACAGCCACTTAATGAGCTTATCCGGATTTGTCTGAGGCTTGAGCACCTCTTTTGTCAACTTCACTCCAACCTCAATGCTTCTACCTCAGGAGGAAGTCATTTAGCTATGTTAGCTTTGCTCAAATCATTAAACGTTATCGACCGCCCCGACTTAAAGAGTAAGCTTACTCAAGCCCTTGCCCAACAAGCCTCTACTCTTGCCCAACTAAAACACTTATCCCAAATCGATGGCTATAAACTAAAAAAATTATTGACCATTCTTGATCAGCACATTAATCAATTGCATCAGATACCAGGAAGAATAGCTGATAATCTTCGCCAAAATACTTTCTTGAACCAAATTCGCGTTCATTTACATAATCCAGCAGGTCCTTGCAACTTCACTACCCCTGCTTATTCATTATGGTTGCGCCAACCTAGCGAAAATCGTATTGCTGACTTACAAAACTGGGCGGGGGAATTTAAATCGTTATCCCTAATGATTAATACCATTTTACAGATCACTCGCGAAAGTACCTCTCCTCAAAATGTTGTCGCACAAGAGGGTTTTTTTCAACAAACACTTAACGTTAATTCACCCTGTCAACTCATCCAATTAACTTTGCCTATCAAAAAAAGGGTTTATCCAGAGATTTCTGCGGGTAAACATCGTCTTGTCATCCGTTTTTTATCATTAGATGTTAAGGACAATAGCAGCAGTGGCAAGAGCGTCTCTGACGATATTTTCTTTATGTTAAATTGCTGCAAGATTTAATAAACGATGAATAATCAACTTATTGGGTTTAGGAAAAGATAATTCTTGTAATTTCTTCAGCGGAACAAACTTAATCTCTTGACCCTCTAAGCCACGAGGATGTCCCGTAAATTCTTTAATTTGCCATACATGTAAAATAACTTCGTTTTCATCATACGAATGATGAATATTCATAAATGGCTGTGCCGTCAAAACTGTTATATTTACCTCTTCTTTTAATTCTCGACATAACGCTTCATAACTATTTTCACCCGATTCTAATTTTCCTCCAGGAAACTCCCAAAGCCCTCCTTGAGCCATATGCATAGGCCGCAATGACACAAGAACTTCATTTTCTAAATTAATAACAAGACCAATAGCAACATGAAGAAGGCAGCCGCTCATCGGATAGGTTAGGTTAATTTTCCGTGACAATATTTATATTTCTGGCCGCTACCACAAGGGCAAGCTTCATTTCGCCCGATTTTAGGTTGGGAGCGTACAAAAGGCTGTACGGACTCAGCTTCAGCGATAGTAACATCTGTTTCGCCTTGCAAAGCAGTCATTTCAGCATGTTGATATTGCAATTCGGTAGTCGGTTGGTGAAACAATCGTTGCTGCTGCTCAACTACTTGTTCTTCCGTCGTGATTTCTAATTTCGATAAAGTAGCAACAACCTCATATTTAAGTCGCGCCAACATTTGCGTAAATAATTCAAAAGATTCACGCTTATATTCTTGTGCGGGATTTTTTTGAGCATAACCACGCAAATGGATGCCTTGTCGCAAATGATCCATTGCTGCCAAATGCTCCTTCCAATGATGATCCAATAATTGCAGCATAATTGTTTTTTCCACATCGCGCATAACGTTTGAACCGACTCTCGCTTCTTTTTCTTTGTAGCCATGGGTAATTTCGTCAATTATCCACTGATGCAATGTTTCTTCATCCAGAGCTTCGTCTTTTTCGAGCCATTCCGTGATAGGGAGAGCCACACCAAAATCTTCACGAATCTGCTTCTCTAAGGCCGTGACATCCCATTCTTCTTCTAAACTTTGAGGCGGTATAAAAAGATTAAGCATATCACTCACTGCTTCTTCGTGAATTGCTTCAATCGTATTGGCAATATTATCGGCTTGTAATAATTCAAATCGTTGCTGATAAATTACTTTACGTTGGTCATTAGCTACATCATCATACTCTAACAACTGCTTTCGAATATCAAAATTCATTCCTTCTACACGTTTTTGGGCTTTTTCAATGGCGTGACTAATCCATTTATGTTCAATAACGTCTTCTTCTTTTACTCCTAAGCGACGCATCATATTGGACATTCGTTCAGCGGCAAAAATGCGTAGCAAATTATCTTCTATTGAAAGATAGAATTGGGAAGATCCAGGATCGCCTTGTCGTCCTGAACGACCACGTAATTGATTATCAATGCGGCGAGACTCGTGACGTTCAGTTCCTAATACGTGTAGCCCCCCTGCCACAATAACGGTGTCATGTCGTTTTTGCCACTCTACTTTACGCTTTTTGATTTCTTCCTCAGACAAGTTATCCAATTCAGCTAATTCAGCTTCCAAATTTCCACCTAAAACAATATCGGTCCCACGTCCAGCCATATTCGTGGCAATGGTCACCGCCCCCGAACGCCCTGCTTCAGCAATAATTTTCGCCTCACGCTCATGATTTTTAGCATTCAAAACTTCATGTTTTATATTGGCCTTTTTCAAAAACCTTGATACTACTTCAGACGCTTCAATGGAAGCAGTTCCAATTAACAATGGTTGTCCTTTTGCACGACGTTTTTTAACTTCTTCAACAATCGCCTGGAGTTTCATTTTGGAAGTTAAGTAAACTTGATCCGGCTCATCTCGGCGAATCATCGGTCTGTTAGTAGGAATGACGACAACCTCCAAACCATAGATTTTCTGTAATTCAAACGCTTCGGTATCCGCCGTGCCTGTCATTCCGGACAGCTTTTCATAAAGGCGGAAATAATTTTGGAAAGTAATCGTCGCCAAGGTTTGATTTTCTAATTCAATAGGAACACCTTCTTTTGCTTCAACTGCTTGATGCAAACCATCAGACCAACGACGTCCTGGCATTAACCGCCCCGTATGTTCATCAACAATAATCACCTCGTTATTTTTTATAATGTAATGAACATCCCGGTGGAACAGTGCATGTGCGCGCAAAGCGGCGTATACATAATGCATTAACGATATGTTTGCCACATCATATAAGCTTTCTCCGGCTTTCATGAGCCCTTCTTTTACAAGCAAAGCTTCGATGGTTCGGTGACCTTGTTCCGTCAGATAAACTTGTCGATTTTTTTCATCCATGGTATAATCCCCACCATCTTCTTTCGAAACCTCTTCTTCTTTTTGCCCTTCTTCCATTTTTTGTAATCTTAAGAAGGGAAAGAGTTTGTTTATTTTGATATAAAGATCCGAGGACTCTTCCGCCTGACCTGAAATAATTAAAGGTGTTCGGGCTTCGTCAATTAAAATTGAATCGACTTCGTCGATAATGGCGTAATGCAATGGGCGCTGAACACGTTGATCCAAGCTAAAAACCATATTGTCCCGCAAATAGTCAAAACCAAATTCATTATTGGTACCATAGGTGATATCTGCTGCATAAGCAGCTTGCTTTTCTGCAGGCCCCATTCCTGGTACGTTAATTCCCACCGTCAAACCCAGAAATTCGTAAATAGGCTTCATCCATTCCGCATCACGTTTAGCTAAATAATCGTTTACAGTGACAAGATGGACACTTTTTCCAGTGAGGGCGTTAAGATAAGCAGGCATCGTTGCTACCAGCGTTTTCCCTTCACCCGTACGCATTTCTGCAACTTTACCATTGTTAAGAGCAATTCCCCCTATTAATTGCACATCAAAGTGACGGAGCCCTAGGGTTCGGATGCTCGCCTCGCGCACTAGAGCAAACACTTCGGGTAATAGCGCGTCCAGATTTTCACCTTCCTTAAGTCGCTTCTGAAATTCACTGGTTTTGGCACGCAAAACCTGATCAGATAGAGCCTTAATCCTGGGTTCTAAGGCGTTAATTTTGAGGACTGTCTTGGAATAGCTTCTGACCAACCGTTCATTGCGAGTACCAACTACTTTCTTAATAAGATTGCCAAGCATAAACGGCATTGTATATCATTGATGGATGAAGGAGAATTTTCTCATAGTATGAAGTAAATGCAAGCCAGTGATGCCAAATCGATTAAACAGTGTTTTCAAACCAATTCACTTAAGCTACTTGTCCAAAAAGCACAGCAAATCCTCGCCGTGGAAAGGTTTTTGAATCAAATTCTGCCTCCAGAAATTGTTCCTCATTGCCGAATTATGAATCTTTCGCAGGGAACGTTAACCCTCCAGTTAAAGAGCCCAGTTTGGGCTACCCGAGTTCGCTACTTAGTTCCTCATTTATTGGAACAGCTTGCTCAGCAAGATCTTGCGATTCAGAGGATCCAATGTCGGGTTCGACCCGATTTATAGAAGAGATAGGCGCAGCAGACTCAAATATTAATTTAAAGCCGAGTCAGATTTACCAATAATTTCTAATGGTTAAAAGAAAGTATATAAGTTTCGTCTGGCGTGATATCTTCTGTTACGTCAGAATTTCTGCTAGAGCAAAATAGATGCGGACCTTGAGTCCGAGAATTTACTTCATTTGAGCTCTGGGTTATTGGCATCTTGGCACAAACTTCTGAGACCTTCTCGCGGAGACAATTTTTATTTACCAGAATGGTAGGAAGAATTAACCGTTGGTGCGATTAATTGCAACTCAAATGTTGTTTTCATTAACTCACTTTCTTCGTGAGGAAGAATAATATCCTTTAATGCAGCCATCAATAACTTCTGATAGTTATGTATGCTTTGTATAGTTGCTTTTGGCAGTTCTTTCGCAGAAATAGTCCTAAGAGCTTCTTCTACCTCCTTCTTAACATCCTTATCAGGGTGGGGATGAAGCTTCCAATAAAAGGCATACCTACAAACAGCTATAAGCTCATAAGTTTTTTTGTGCTTCTGGCTTTTTTAAAAAGAGATTTGAAGGCTTCAATTCCTTGTCAGTTTGTAAACACGCCTTTGTGGTTTTTACCATGCAAGTTCCTAAACCGACGATAATACCTAACATTTGGTGTATACGAAGTTTATAAAGAACAGCAATTAATAACGTAAATGTTATCGAAGGAATTACCAATGATAATTATTAACTACCACGGACTATGACTTCTTGATCCGTCCAGTCAATTACCTCGCAAGCCGATGAAGCAGGCGATTTTACTATCGGTTTACCAAATTCTAAAATTTTTTCCAGCGAAAAATTAATAGCATCGATTATTTCTTTCTCAGCTGCATTAATTAATTTTATACTTTCAACTTTTAAGCGGTTTATTTCTTGCTCTACGTTGGCACCCCCACAGCAACAACGCCATCCTTTATAGTAATCTCAACCGATTCAACTTCTCCAATCGCTTTGTCTTTAACAGCGTTAATTCTGTTAATAGCATCGTTAACTATTTAAATTTTTGTTTTTTCAGCTCTTCACTAAATTTTTAAGTTTCTGCTCACTTATTTTTTTTGGCTTCATTAAATTTTTTTAGAGAAGACGCAACAAGGATATCCAATTCGCTTTTTATGTCTATTTTTATTTTTCAATTTGCTCTTTTGAGCTATTTAAAGCAGAATTAAATAATTTTCTAGGTTCCTTTCTTATTTTATCAGGATTAAATTTATCAAACAAATATCCAATACCGCGTTTTTTCTGATATGAGGTGAGGTGTACGCTCCCCACTTACTTATTTTCCCTTTATACTTATTTTATTCCCTTTATGAGGTTAGCATAAGGTTATGCTTGTATTTCATTTAATTTTACTGAAGAAATGGCATGAGCAAAGGAATTGTAAGACGGAGTTTCTATCATGATAATGTTAAAGCCTAAATCAAGGGTAAACTCACTGGTTTCCAAACTTGTTCACTTGATCCGAAGCAAAAGATAATTCGTTATGAATGGATTCTTTAGCAACTTGAATTACTAAAAAAGTTTTCCAACTGAAAAATAGCTTGCCGCCAGGAAAATAAATAGATGTAGAAGAAAACTACTAAAAGAAAAATTAGCAAAAATCTTCGATACATCAGGAAAAGTCCATGACTGATTTTTTCTATTTTTTTCTTCAATCTTTTTTTTCGATGTTCTTCACTAATTTCATAATTGACTCATTGTCAAAGAATTTTAAGTTTTTATTCTTTCGACCCAATTAGCTAATTCAGAAGATAATAGGCGGGGAGATGGGTCGATCATTGACATTTCTATTATAGTTTCTTTAGGCAGGTCTCATAATTTCTTCTCATTTGAATTTAATTATTATTTAAAATAATATGACAGATTATATTCTGAAATTATTAAAATATTATTAAAATATTATTTTTTGGGAACAATTAGAATAGCGGTACTTTTTAGCTATGAAGTGATTTATTTTCAGAATGAGAATAAAATTTTCTAAATAGAAATATTTTAATTTACAACAAAATAAAAAAATGCCTATTTTCATCGTGCATACAAAATAGGAATAAGCCTCCATGCGGCATCAAAGGAATAATTAATTTATCCGATCAGATTAAGCAGCTACAGCGGTGGGAGTAAAAGCAAATGGTAATTCTGAAGAATCTTTGAAAGTAATAATTTCCCAAACGTCTTTTTGAGCTAATAATTTCTTTAATAAAGAACTATTTAGAGTGTGACCAGATTTAACCCCATGGAAAGCTCCAATTAGTCCATAGCCTAATAAATAAAGATCCCCAATCACATCGAGGATTTTATGTTTAACGAATTCATCAGAGTAACGCAAGCCATCTTGGTTTAAAATTTTATATTCATCTAAGACAATCGCATTATCCAAACTAGCACCTAGGGCTAAATTATTTTTTCGAATAAATTCATAGTCCGACAAAAAACCAAAAGTGCGTGCACGAGAAACTTCTTTTACATAGGAAGTGCTCGAAAAATCAAGAGTTGCATTTTGGTTCTGTTCATTAAATAAAGGATGATCGAAATCGATACTAAAACTAATTTTAAATCCGTTATAGGGTTCAATCATTACACTTTTTTCGCCGTCTTCTACCTTAATCCTTTTTTTAATTCGAATAAATTCTTTAGCAGCATTTTGTTCTTCAATCCCAGCCGACTGGATTAAAAATACAAAAGGACCAGCACTTCCATCCATAATAGGAAGCTCTGGCGAAGTGAGATCAATATATAAATTATCAATACCAACACCCGCTAAAGCCGACAATAAGTGTTCGACAGTAGCCACCCGAACATCGTCTTTTGCTAAACAAGTCGATAAACTGGTATCACCAATATGATTAACTGTGGCAGGAATTTCTACAATAGGATTTAAATCCGTTCGGTAAAAGATAATGCCGGTATTGGATGGCGCGGGACGGAGGGTCAAATAAACTTTTTCTCCAGTGTGAACACCAACACCGGTTGCTCTGACAACATTTTTCAAAGTTCTTTGCTTGATCATTATTTCAATCCTTTCCCAAAAAGAGGCGCATTCTAGCATATCCTTTATTTAAATTTAACAGGAACACAATTATCCCCAAAAAAAAGAGAGAGGCACGTTTTACAAACGTTAATCTTCTTCCTGACGGCGTAAAAAAGCAGGAATATCTAAATATTCAAAATCACGGTCTCGCTGTTCCTCTATTTCCATTGTTCGTTTAGAGGGTTCTTGGTTTCGCATATACGTCGGACGATCCAATTGGTGATAATCTAACGTGCCATCGTTTTTTGTATTTTTTACAGGTTTAAGAGGCACACTAGCACCTCGACTATTTTGCGTACCAAGTCCAGTAACCACAACAGTCACTCGTAATTCATCGCTCATTTCAGGATCGATCACTGTGCCAACCACTACCGTTGCGTTTTCCGATGAAAATGCTTTAACAGCTTCACCTACTTGCTCAAATTCTCCGATAGAAAGATCCATTCCGGCGGTAATATTTACCAATACTCCACGGGCACCTGTGAAATCTACGTCTTCCAATAATGGGCTGGCAATAGCTGCTTCGGCGGCTTCGCGTGCACGATTTTCACCACTGCTAACACCCGTCCCCATCATAGCCATACCCATTTCGGACATCACTGTTCGCACATCCGCAAAGTCCACGTTGATTAAACCCGGACGGGTGATTAAATCCGCAATACCTTGCACTGCACCTAACAATACGTTATTGGCAGCTTTAAATGCATTTAATAAGGTAATATTTTTACCCAGCACATTCAGCAATTTATTATTAGGAATAGTAATTAAGGAATCGACATATTTAGTTAATGCTTTAATTCCTTCTTCAGCCACTTCCATTCGCTTTTTACCTTCAAAAACAAACGGCTTGGTCACAATAGCGACGGTTAATATTCCTAATTCTTTAGCCACTTCCGCAAATATCGGCGCCGCCCCGGTTCCAGTACCGCCCCCCATGCCGGCCGTTAAAAAAACCATATCAGTTCCTTCGAGAATTTCTCGAATCCGATCGTGCGCTTCTTCAGCTGCCTGACGTCCAATATTCGGATCTGCACCCGCACCCAAACCTTTTGTTATTTCTTCACCTAACTGGAGCACGATTCGAGCACTGGAACGACCCAATGCTTGAGCATCGGTGTTCGCACAAACGAATTCGACGCCATCAATACTTTCAGCAATCATATGCTCGATTGCATTTCCGCCGCCCCCTCCGATACCAATTACTTTTATTTGGGCATCTTGGGGTGAAGTTTCGCCAAGCTCAAACATGCTCTTTCTCCTAAAAATTCCCCTGGAACCAACTTTTCATTCGTTGCCATAAACTCAAACTGTAATCTAAATCAAACGTCGCTGGATTGTTGTTTTGATTTTGATGGCCGTGGATCAATAAGCCGACTGCTGTTGCATAAATGGGATTATCTCGAACATCTGCTAATCCGTTAACGTACTGAGGCAACCCCAGCCGCACGGGCATTTGGAAAATTTTTTCACCCAATTCAACACATCCGAAAATTCGCGAAGCACCGCCTGTCAAAACGATACCAGCAGAAATTAAGTCTTCAAAGCCACTACGTCGCAATTCGGTCAATACCAATTCGAATAATTCCTCATAGCGCGCAGCAACTACCTGAGCCAGTGCTCTTTTGGGGACTTGTTTTGGTGGTCGTTTAGCAACACTCGGGACCTGTATGGTTTCTTCAGGATCAACTTCTTCCGGCAATGCTGACGCGTGCTTCATTTTAATTTGCTCAGCATATTGCGTAGGAGTACGCAAAGCTACTGCTACATCGTTGGTTACATGATCGCCCGCAATCGGAATAACATAAGTATGACGAATAGCCCCTTCTGTAAAGATAGCCATATCCGTGGTACCCCCGCCAATATCAACCATGCAAACACCTAATTCTTTTTCATCATCAGTCAATACCGAATGGCTCGAAGCAAGCTGTTCCAAAACAATATCACCCACTTGCAACCCGCAACGGCGAACACATTTGGTAATATTCTGAGCAGCACTCACGGCGCCGGTAACGATATGTACTTTCGCTTCCAAGCGAACACCTGACATTCCCACAGGTTCGCGAACACCTTCTTGGTTATCAATGATGAATTCTTGCGGCAAAATATGGAGTATTTTTTGATCAGCAGGAATAGCCACTGCTTTCGCTGCATCGATTACCCGATCTACATCCGATTGATTAACTTCGCGATCGCGAATTGCCACAATCCCATGAGAATTTAAACTGCGAATATGACTACCGGCAATCCCCGTGTAAGCAGAGCGAATTTCACAGCCAGCCATTAATTCTGCTTCCTCAACCGCGCGCTGAATTGATTGCACGGTTGATTCAATATTGACTACTACACCACGTTTTAATCCACGCGATGGATGTGTTCCAAAACCAATAACTTCAATTTGGTTATCTTGGCCCCCTTCTCCAACGAGCACAGCTATTTTGCTAGTGCCAATATCTAACGCAAAAATAAGGTTTTTTTCCGGATTTTTCGGCATAGTTGCCAAAGTCTCCCTGTGTCTCCACTCACATTGACTGTTAAATCATTAGTATAAGCGATATACCTTGAAAGCACTATTAAAAATTAATCGTAATCCTAGCACTCTTTTTTTAAATTTTATTACTCTTAAATATTTTTTTTAAATAATTAAAATCTTATAGCATTTTCTTCATTTTATACTTAAAATTAAGAGAGCGTCTAAAATTAATTCAATTCAGGATGGAAAATATAATCTAAAACTTGTACAATTACATTAGTTGGTAGAAAAGGCATACTTTCAAAAATAATCTTAATGAGATTAACAAGTAAAAAAATTTCACGAGTGTCTTTTTAATCGCTCTATTCCTCTACTATACGCCCCTGATTTTCGCTCATTCCTGTACATAAATACGCCATCTTAATGACAGCAACCCAACCTTGGAACCAAGGCAATCTCGAACAATATTTGAAAATCTATCATAACTCTCCGGACACGTTATACATCACGCATTCTCTCGTTCACGGCTACTCTCAAATCCGAGAAAATTTAATCCATCGCTTTCCCAACTCAAAAGCGATGGGAAAACTAACTTTATTCCCTTATCGGATCGATTGGTTATCACAGGATTATGTTTTAGTTGTGGGTCGTTATTATTTAAAGCAGACTTCAGGAAACATTTTTTTCTAGTGCTTTTTACAACTCTTTTCCAACACACTCAAGCAGGTTGGAAAATAATCGTAGACCATACTTCGTAAAATGAAAAATCTTTTAACAAAATTATTCAAGACTACCCCGTTCTTTCCGAAAAAAATACGCCACTGGTAATAACTCTGTCATGCAGGATTTGGCTTACTATGGTTAACGCCCTGAAATCAGGGTAGTAGCTTGTTTCGATTCGCGCGTTGATCCCGCCTTAGTTCTTCAGTGCGACCCAGGGAAATTATTTGTAGTGCGTAATGTAGCGAATATTATCCCACCCTATGAATTTGGAATTTATTACTTACAAGTAAAACATTTTCCTTTCTATTCAAAACTCAAGCTAATGCAACATCGCTCATCGGCTTATTGCCTTCTTATCCCTCTATTAGTTTTCTTTCACTCTTTTTATTAACTATTTTCGGCATTCTGCAAACCATGGCCGTTAGCGCAGAGCCAAGCAATTCAGGCCGCTTTGCTAATGAAAACGAGTCGTCCAAACGTAAAGGTTTCATGACCATGTGGCGATGAAAGATTATTAAGGCGCTCCCTCAGTCATTTTTTGAAAATACCCTATCTGCTTTTTTATCGGTACGAGATTTAGCAAGAGCTCAACCAACTTGCCGATTTTTCAGCTCGAAATTAACAACCCATATTACCATTAGCGTCACTAATTATTCCGATCTCAGTTATAAACCAAGCTTTTGAATTTAATTGAGGTTTACCGTTCTATCAAAAATCACGATAAACTTATTCAAACGTTAAAGAAAATCCCTTCTTTTGAAAGACTTTTCGTAATGCTTTGGCAACTTTATTGTCTCAGCGGGTGAGGAGGAATCTGCGATAGAAGAAGCCCTTGCTAAAAGGACTCAGCACGAAAACCAAGGACCTACGTGGGCACCAACGCCTTGCATTGGGTGACACTGAGTGGGAACGCAACTGCGGATAAGGCTTATTCGCAGTCGCTTGAGAATCCAACCTGGTGCAAATAATGATGCCAATAATACGAATCTCCTGTATATGGCGACCTTAAAAGTGGTTCTCTTGAAGCTATGCGATATGCCCATGAAGAATTTGAGGTTGTAAGAGATTTCACAGACACCCAGGATGCTAATGTGCTCGACCTCGCCGCACAAAATAATTTTGTCGAAGGAATGAAATACGCTATTAATTTTGGAAATTAATCTCCATAGCGGAGATGAGGATGGGCAGAATGCATTGCATTACGCTGCTCGCGGCAATGCTATACGCGTAATGAAATATTGAGTAGAAACGCTTAATATTCCTAAGGATTGCATGAAGAGACGGCGATGGCACAGACATACTTCTTTCGGCAGCGGGGAAAGGTGCTATTGAAGCAATGAATTCTTCCATCACGGAGTGGGGAATTCCTGCGAACAGCCTCGATAGGATGGAACATAATATATTGCTTCTCCACTGCCCAAAGCCGTTCTGTCGAAACTATAAAATACGCAATTACAGTCTTTGTAAACACTGCATATGACTATATGAGAGGCTCAAAATCCTGAGCTTCTGGTTACCCTGCGTTTTCTCGCCCTCCTTCGTGGCAGAAATCGACAATCTACTCGCACACTACATTGTGCCGCCTAGAATCGAAATACCAAGGCGGTATCTTTTATTCTTCAGTTAACGGCTAGCCTGGACATTAATCTTAATTTGATAGACCTCTTAGGAATATGATGCTCAACACTATGGGAAATTCTCCACCAATCGAGAGGCAATTGCTGAACTACTGGCGGGCTACACCTGTCCCGCAAATTAGGGAAACCCTTATTGTGGATTTACTCGCTAGCTTAGGAATTAAAAATATTAGCCCCCTGGGAAGCCAAAACCACTAGTTTATCTATGGAAGAAAGGGAGGAAGGAAGGACCAGAGCCTCATGCTACATTCGGAGCGAGTTAATTTCCTTCTGCATTAGAAGACGAGTTAGGGCGAGGGCGCGCTCTTCCATTGAACGGCTAAGCCATTGGGATAACGAAGATCGATATGTTCAACGTGCTCGCTTCGATTCCCAATAATTTGGCGATAAAAACGAACCAGCTTTTCAAATCGTTGATCGATATCTTCACGCCCCAAATAAACTTGGATATGATTGTTTAATACGAAAAACCAAGCTTCACGATCACTTACCCGCAAGGCGGTTATTTTTATATGCAACGGTTCCAATAATCGATCAAACTGTTCAAATCGAGCAAGAACAATTTTTTCACTGCCCTCAGATCCTTTGAGTTCAGGCAAATCTTTAGGAATTGTCGCGATGGGCGGGGTAAACAATGTACCTATCTTGGATACTAATTGAGTTTTGTTCCATCGGGCTAAAGGCTTTTGCTCCGCGACTGCAATTTCTAATTTACTCGACCACATTCGCCGAATAGAAACATCATACACCCATGGTAACGCCGTTAAAGCGGATCGCAATTCACGAGCATTAAAAGAAAAAAACCCTCCGTTTATATGATGAATTACAATATTCTTTAATTCTGGTATTTGCAGGTGAATCCCAGTCGCGGTTATTTCAATCTGACGAAAAGGCAAGGTTTTAGGATTACGTAAGGTAAATATTCCCGCTAAAATCACAGCAAAAACGACTAGCCCTAAAAGAGAAGGAATTGATTTTCGCAGTTGGATTGTCCACGAATATTTATTTTTCTTACGCGATTTGATGATCACCAATAATATGTACTTCTCTTATCAATTGGATGCTATGAATTTCATAAACTCGCTGGGCAACGTGTTGAATTAAACGTTCGATATCGGAAGCGTTTGCCTCGCCTTTATTTAAAATAAAATTAGCATTTTTTTCTGAAACTTCTGCATTACCGATTTTTTTTCCCTTCAATCCTGCAGATTCAATGAGTCGGGCTGCATAATTGCCCGGCGGATTTCGAAAAACGGAACCACAACTAAAAGTCCCGATGGGTTGAGAGCTACTGCGTTTTTTTAACAACTCACTTATGGCTTTCTTAGCTCTAGTAGCATCCCCCTGATTAAAACAAAAATAACCGGCGACAAAAAAATGATTGGTAAGACCCTGAATTTCGCGATAACTAATTTTAAACTCATCCGGCTGTCGCTTATGGAGAACACCTCCATGGTCGACTATTTCCACACGAACAACATGACGCCAGGTTTCTCCGCCGAAAGCACCAGCATTCATGGCTAAAGCTCCGCCTACGGTTCCCGGAATTCCCGAAAAAAAAGCGCCGTCCTCTAGCCCTTGGCTCGCACAAAATTTTGCTAACTTAGCACAAGTTACACCCGATTCGGCACGGATCATTAGTCGCTCATCTTCTTTAAAAAATGAAACGTCCTTTAATCGGTTCAAAGTTAAAATTACTGTTCCTTTGATTCCACCATCCCGAATTAAAACATTACTCCCTAAACCCAACCAGGTTAATGGCTCACCAGGTGGTAATTGGCCAAGGAAATTTTGTAAATCCGCTAAATCAGCAGGCCGATAAAATCGTTCGGCATTACCGCCCACTCGCCAGGAAGTGTAACGCGCTAAATTATGGTTATAAATTAAATTCCCTCGTACATTATTAAATTTTTCTTCCCGCATAAGAACCCTGCTAATTAAAAGAAACTCACTGGTGGGCTTCCGATTAAAGTGGTTGCAGCAGATCCCACATTACCGGCACCTTGCAGAATAACTACGTCATTGGGTTGCACCAACTTTCGCAATATTTTCGGCAAATCTTGCAATCCTGGGACAAAGGCAGCCTTTTTAGTGGTCTGTTGCTCGATAATCTTTAATAATGTTTTTCCATCGGCCCCTGGAATAGGTGTTTCCCCTGCACTATAAACCTCAAGCAATATTAATAAATCAGGCTCTGTTAAAACTGAAGCAAAATCGTGCATTAATTCTTGTGTCCGACTGTAACGGTGCGGCTGAAAAACAAGAATAAGCCGCCTTTTAGGCCAGGCAGCACGCGCCGCTGATAGAGTCGCTTTGATTTCATTCGGGTGATGCCCATAATCTTCAATCACCAGCGCTTGTCCATTCGAAAGAACTATTCCACCTCGAATAGCAAAACGACGATCTACTCCAGGAAATTGCGCCAAGGATTTCAACATTTTTTTTTCATCCATCCCAATTAATTCACCGACCCCTATGACCGCTAAAGCGTTAAGGGCGTTATGGCGACCCGCTAGATTAAGCTTAACCGGCAAAGGCGATTTATCTTGTAACGAGCGATGAACTTGAAAATGGGTTTGTAACCCTTTTTGTAAATAATTATTCGCTCGATAATCGGCTTCCGCTGAAAATCCATAGCTAATCACTCTCTGAGGTAACGTGGGAATTAACTCATTCAACACAGGATCATCCCTACACAAAACAGCCACTCCCCCTTGGGGAATTTGATGAAGAAATTGTACGTAGGTTTTTTTCAAGCAATTAAAATCTCCTCCGTAGGTGCTTAGATGGTCGGCATCGATATTTGTTATTATGCCAATGTTAGGATACATATAGAGAAAAGATGCATCGCTCTCATCGGCTTCGGCAATAAAATAAGGTCCATTTCCTACCCGAACAGGCGTTTGGCTATCATTTAGCACACCGCCAACCATAAACGTAGGATCTAAATCAGCAGTAACAAAAGTACTAGCCAGAAGAGCACTAGTGGTAGTTTTTCCATGGGCACCGGCCACTGCAATCGATTGGTAATCCGCCATCATTTTAGCCAGCATTTGACCCCGCTTTAAGAGCGGGATTTTGGCTTGTTGGGCGGTAATGAATTCAGGGTTAGTCAACGTAATTGCGCTCGAATAAATAGCACAATCGGCCCGCACGACAGCTGTCCCGTTATGATTAAATATGATTTCAGCTCCTAAACGATGGAGCCTTTCGGTGTTTTTATTGGGAGCAATATCAGAACCACTAACTTGGTATCCTTTTTTCAATAAAATTTCAGCAAGCGCGCTAACGCCAATTCCGCCAATCCCTAGGCAATGAATATGCTTAATTACTTTTCCATCCAGAATCATAACAGCTTCTTACATTCACTAATCACATTCTGCACAGCTTTAGGCTCCGCTAAATTTCGCGCGCATTCTGCCATTGTTAACAGACGATTTCTGTCGCGAGCAAATTTCTCAAAATAAAGGATCAAACATTTTTCCGTTAATGATTTCTCTGGAATAATAATAGCAGCCCCTGCTTGCTCTAAAAAGCGACCGTTGTGAAATTGATGATCATCTACAGCATAAGGATAGGGAACAAAAATACTGGCTACACCTACCGCTGCAATTTCACTTACCGTTAAAGCACCCGAGCGGCACACAATTAAATCAGCCCATGTGTAGGCCTTTGCCATATCATCGATAAATGCATCGATTCGTGCTTCGAAGTCCAGCATTTCATAAGCTTTTTTAAGCCGCTCGAAATCCGCCTGACCCGTTTGATGCCATAGCATGAGTTCTTGGGGATTAGGATAATTCCTTAGAGCAATCACCATTTTTTGGTTAATCAGACGAGAACCTTGACTACCCCCCAAGACCAAAACTCGCAGAGGACCTTGCCGATTCAGCAAGCGGACTCGCGGCAAAGGCGTGTTGATTAATTCAGCTCGGATGGGATTTCCGGTAGTCCTTACGCCCCCCCCCCCAGCAAAAGCCCCCGGGAAAGCTTGTAGCACAGAGCGGGCTATTTTTGCTAACACACGATTAGTTAATCCTGCCACCGCATTTTGCTCATGAATTACCATTGGAGTACAAGTCAACCAGGCGGCAAGACCACCAGGCCCTGCCACATATCCTCCCATCCCTAAAATAATTTGGGGCTTCACTCGTCGGATCACTCGATAAGATTGGAAAACGGCTCGAGCCAGACGAAAAGGCAGAAAAAACTTCTGTAACAATCCTTTTCCTCGAAGTGCTCTAATTTGGATAAAACTCAATGGAAATTCGGGAGAAACCAGTTTCTTTTCCAAGCCGCTCGCAGTTCCTAACCAATAAATCTCTACGCCTTGCTGTTGCAGGGCACGCACCACCGCTAGAGCAGGAAATATATGCCCTCCCGTGCCTCCAGCCATAATTAATATTCGCTTCATTTATTTACTGCCCAGCAGAGTTTCCCATTAGGCTGCCTGACTGGTTTTTTTCATTGTTCAAGCGCAGGCATAATCCCAGCATTAATAATTCGTCAATCGTGATCCCTTCGTACCATTTTCCTGGTGAACTTCATAAGCAATTCGCAGTAAGATTCCAATCACTAAACAATTAATCAGCATGCTACTTCCTCCATAGCTGATAAAAGGTAAAGTTAAACCTTTAGTCGGTAAAACACCTATGTTGACACCAATATTGATGAGTGTCTGCAAGCCAAGCCATAAAGCAAATCCGTAAGCGACATAGGCTGAAAATAATTGATTATTTGTTTCGGCACAGCGCCCAATTACAAAAATGCGAACAATTAAAATAATAAATAAGGTAAATACCAAAAGCTCGCCAATGAGACCCAGCTCTTCAGCAAGCACTGCAAATAAAAAATCCGTGTGCGCTTCCGGCAAATAAAACAGCTTCTGTATGCTATTGCCTAAACCAACACCGAATAACCCTCCGCGTCCAAAAGCAATTAACGATTGAATTAATTGATAACCTGAACCAAACGCATTATGCCACGGGTTTAAAAAAGCGGTTAGTCGCTGCAATCGATAAGGGGATAAAACTGCCAATAAGGCTAAGGAAATTAGTACTAAAATTAATAACACACAAAAAGGCCACAAGCGCACACCGCCGAGAAATAAAAGAGCCATATAGGTCATAGTAACTACCACAGCGGCACCAAAATCAGGCTCTAATAATAATAAGCTGGACAAAAACATCACGAGAACCATAGGTTTTAAAAAACCTTTAAGCTCTTTACGTACTTCGTTCTGGTAGCGTTGCAAATAACTCGCTAAATATAAAATTGCAGCCAATTTTACTATTTCCGAGATCTGTAATGAGAAAAATCCCAACTGGATCCAACGTCGGCTCCCGTTAACCGTTCTGCCAATCCCGGGCAATAAGACGATTATTAACAATAAAAAACTTAATAAAAATAAATAACCACTATATTTCTGACAAATTTTAATTGGCACGCGAGAAGCTGTAACAGCAAGCAATAAGCCTAAAATTAAATAAACCAGTTGGTGAATAAAATAATGAAAAGGATAACCAAATTGACGATCTGAAATAACCATAGAAGCCGAAGCCACCATGAGTAAACCCAAGGCTAACAAGGATAAAGTAGAAATAATAATCCAACGGTCGTAAAGTCCTAAGGCTGGCGATTTTTGCCGCATTAAAGTCCTTCTACCATTTCAATAAACACATCACCCCGATGTTCATAGTTTTTAAACATATCATGACTGGCACAGGCAGGGGATAACAAAACGACATCACCCTGTTGAGCAATGTCGGTAGATTGTTTTACAGCTTCTTCCATGGAAGAAGCACGCGAGATTTTTGTGTAGCGCTGCAGAGCTTTTTCTAATAGTGGCGCATCTTCGCCAATTAGAACGATTTGTTTCAAATAACGCTTGACTACGTTCCTTAAAGCCGAAAAATCAGCGCCTTTACCTTGGCCACCCGCAATTAAAATTAATTTTCCTTTGGCAACTTCTCCCAAGCTTACAATAGCTGCTTGGGTTGCACCGACATTGGTTCCTTTTGAATCGTTATAATAATCAACGTCTTTGTATTTTCGTACCCACTGACAACGATGACGGATTCCCGTAAAGTCACGCAAAACCTCAAGCATAGCCTCCATAGGTACACCTACTGCTTTTCCTAAGGCTAAAGCAGCCAATGCATTTTGAATATGATGGCTGGCGTTTAGTTTTAACTTTTCAATAGGCATAAGCCTCTTGCGTTGATAGGCGAGGAAAGTTTTATGATTATGTTCTATTAACGAAAAATCAGCACGATTCTGTAATCCAAAGGATAGAGGTTTTTCCTTAAATAAAATTTTTTTCCAGATTTCCGGTTCATCCCCATTGACAATAGGAGTCCGGCAGAAATTATAGATTCGTTGTTTGGCTCGAATATACTCTTCAAAACTAGCATAGCGATCCATATGATCCTCACTAATATTCAGTACCGTCGCAGCGTGAGGTTGGAGGGAAGAGGTTGTTTCCAATTGAAAACTCGATAATTCCAGAATGTAATATTCAGGATCGAGGTGGAGTTGCTGTAATACCGGTTGTCCGATGTTACCACAAACAACAGCATTTATCCCTGCGGCCTTCATCATTAAGCCTACAACGGTCGTCACCGTTGTCTTACCATTGGAGCCCGTAATGGCGATAACGGGTTTTTTGACGGCGCGAGCAAATAATTCAATATCACCAATAATAGGTTTACCTATCGCCACTTGCTTGACAATGGCGAGATCATAAAGAGGTACACCGGGACTTAATACAATTTGGTGTGCTTCATTTAATAAATTTTCAGAAAATCCCCCTAGCGCTAATTTGGCATAGGGATAAGCTTGGACAAATTTTTTTAATTGTGGAGGTTCTTGTCGGTTATCAGTAATCGCAAATGGTTGATTTGTTTCCGCCAAAAATTGGGCACAGGATAATCCGGTTTTTCCTAAGCCTAAAATGACGGTTAGTTGTTTGTCTATCATATTATCTCAATTTCAAGGTAGCCAACCCACAAAGCACTAAAATAAAAGTAATAATCCAAAACCGAACAATAACTTTGGGCTCAGGCCAACCTTTTAATTCAAAATGATGATGCAGTGGTGTCATCCGAAAAATCCTTTTACCCCCTGATAGTTTAAAATAACCTACCTGGATAATGACGGAGAGAGTTTCTAGAACAAAAATCCCTGCCATAAAAAAATAAACTATTTCCTGACGAACTATTACCGCAATTATTCCTAAAGCAGCACCCAACCCTAATGAACCTACATCTCCCATAAAAACTTGCGCCGGATAAGCGTTGTACCACAAAAAACCCAGGCCTCCGCCAACTAAAGCACTGCAAAAAACAACGATTTCACCTACCCCTGGAATATAAGGAATCACTAAATATTCTGCAAAAAGGTGGTTCCCACTAGAATAAGCGAAAATTCCTAGTGCCCCCCCAATTACTATAGTTGGAATAAGAGCTAAACCATCTAAACCATCGGTTAAATTTACGGCGTTACTGCTACCCACTATGACAAAATAAGCAAGAAAAAGATAAAGAAGGCCTAAATTAGGGGATACATTTTTTAAAAAAGGAATGACTAATTGAATTTCGGCAGGAGTTGTGGCGGTGAGGTAGAGGTAAATCGCTGCTACGAGGCCAATTAGGGATTGAAGTAGGTATTTCGAACGCGCAGATAACCCCTTACTATTTTTTTTAATTACCTTACGATAATCGTCAACCCAGCCTATAAGCCCGAAGGCTACTATAACCAATAAAATAATCCATATAAATCGACTGGTAAGGTCTCCCCACAATAACGCACTAATGGCAATACCCAAAATAATGAGAATACCGCCCATAGTAGGAGTGCCGGATTTTTTCAAATGGGCTTGAGGACCATCATTTCTTACCATTTGGCCAATTTGTAATTTTTTAAGTTTTTTTATTAAATAGGGAGAAAAAGCGAGAACAATAATCAATGCAGTCAAAGCACTTACGATAGAACGAAATGTTAAATAATTAAAAACGCGAAAACTATAAAAATGGTGACTTAAAAAATTAGTGAGCCAGAGTAGCATGCTTATTCCTCGATTAGTCCCTTCACAATTTTTCCCATATTCATGTAAAGGGAACCTTTTACCAACACGACCGTATTTTCATCTAAATTATTTTTTAACGCTCTCAGTAATTTCTCTTGATCATCAAAATGATACGCATTTTTGCCAAAAGCCTCAACGGTATGTCGGGTTAAAGATCCATAACAAAAGAGTTCATGAATACCAGACTGCAACGCTTGCTCACCCATTTTACGATGTAATTGATCTCCTTCTTCACCTAATTCCCTCATATCTCCTAAAACCAAAATCGAGCGACTGCCACAAGTAGCTAAAACGTCGATAGCAGCCGATACTGATAAAGGATTAGCATTATAACTATCGTCAATAATAGTGGCTCCTCGATACCCTTTTAGAGACGCTAAACGTCCGCTAACTGCCGAAGCTGCCTCTAAACCGGCTTTTATCGTCATAATCGGCAACTGTTGAGCGTAGGCCGCCGCCGCTGCTGCTAAGGCATTCATTACATTATGTTTTCCTAAAAGCGACAATTGAACATCAACTTCCCCATTCGGCAAAATTAAACGGAAGCGGGATTGCCCTTCGGGGTTTACTGAAATATTTTTTGCGGCAACATCGGCTCGGTTATTACACGCAAAAGTAATAATTCGCCGAACACCTATTATTTCTCGCCAGAAATCTCTAAAACGATCGTCGTTGTTAACGATAGCAATCCCATTCGGGGGTAATCTTTGATAAATTTCACTCTTAGCTTTTGCTACGCCCTCAATACTGCCAAAACCCTCTAAATGCGCAGGGCCTGCATTGGTGATAATAGCGATGTTGGATTTTGCTATTTCCGCTAACTGAGCAATTTCAGCAAGATGGTTGGCTCCAAGTTCTACAACAGCATAATCATGCTCGGCACGCAATCGCATCAAAGTCAATGGTAATCCAATATTATTGTTAAAGCTTCTTTCGCTAGCTAACACATTTCCCTTCTGGCGAAAGACACTGGCGAGTAATGCTCGGGTGGTTGTTTTACCACAACTCCCTGTCACCGCTATCACAATTACTTTTCTCATTTGATCGCGTTGGTGACTTCCTAATTGAATAAGAGCGGCATGGGTATCATTGACACAAATTTGGGGCAAGGGTATTTCTATCCAACGACTCACAATCGCTCCCATGGCCCTTCGTTCCACCGCCGTATCTATGAAATTATGAGCATCAAAATGCGGACCTTGCAAAGCAATAAAAAGACTCCCGGGTTGAATGGTGCGAGTATCGGTACTGATAGATTCGAAATCTCCATCTTTTCCCTTGAATTTTGCATTAAGAATGTGAGCTATTTGTGAAAGTTTCATAGGTTTAACGCCTTCTGGGCCTCCTGCACATCATTAAAAGGTAAGACGTCCCTGCCGATGACTTGGGTGGTTTCATGTCCTTTACCTGCGATTAAAACAATATCATCAACGGTGGCTTTTTGCACCGCATAATGAATTGCAGCAGCACGGTCAGTTTCAACTATCACTGACTGCGGATTTTTAAACCCTGCTTTAATATCTTGGATAATTGCTAAAGGCGATTCGCTGCGGGGATTATCATTAGTCACGATAACCTGATCCGCATAGCGTTCCGCAATAACCCCCATTTGCGGACGCTTTCCTCGATCGCGATCGCCACCACAACCAAAAATACAAATTAATTGGCCACGGCAATGCTCTCGCAGTGACATCAACGCCTTTTCTAAGGCATCGGGAGTATGCGCATAATCCACCACCACCTGAGGACCACTTGCACATTCAACTGACTGCATTCGACCAAGAACGTTTTTTAATTTTGATAACTCCAAAAATGCTTTTTCTAAAGACACACCCGATAATCCTAAAACCCCGATGACAGGCAAGAGATTACTAATATTAAATCGTCCAAAGAGAGGGATAGTTAATGTACCATTTCCCCACGGAGTTTGAACCGTCACCGAAAATCCTTGGGCTAATGTTTTTATAGCTGTTGCCATTATTAAAGGAACTCGATCATCCTTTATTCTCTTCATAGAATAACCAATCAGAATGAGTTTTTTATGATATTTCGCAATAAGGCATCTGCCAAACTCATCATCGCAATTAACCACTCCGTAACTTAAACCAATTTGCTGAAACAATAATTCTTTTGCCCGAGCATAATTTTCCATACTTCCATGATAATCTAGATGATCACGAGATAACTGGGTGAAAACGGCAATATCAAAATGCACCCCACTCACTCGATGTTGATCTAAGGCGTGTGAGGAAACTTCCATTGCAACAGCCCTCGCCCCTTCTTTGCGCATTTGCACAAAAGCTTGTTGCAATTGAAGAGGATCCGGAGTGGTGTAATTTGTTTTTGTTAAATTTCCTACAAAACCATAGCCGAGAGTCCCTACTATCGCGCACGGCATCCCTTGGGATTCCAACAATTGGGCGATAAAATGCGTGCATGAAGTTTTTCCATTGGTTCCTGTGACGCCGATAATTTTCAGGTGCTTTGTGGGATGGCTATAAAAACGAGCGGCAATTTCTCCCACCTGATTTTGTAATCGTGAAATAGGAATTAGAGGAACTGAGCTCTCTATAGAAAGTTTATAATCATGTGGATCGAAAAACACAGCCACCGCCTGTCTATCAATCGCTTCTTTAATATACTGACGTTCGTCTGAATGCATCCCCGGATAAGCAATAAAAAGATCGCCTTTCTGGACTTTTCGACTATCAGTTTGAAGTCCTTGAATTAACACATCGGATGACAGCTCATTGCTGAATCCTTTCACCAATCGATTAAGAGAGACGCCGTTCATCTAAGAAATTATAAGTCAGGAGATCTTCTAAGCGAAGCTATAACCCGAATCAGCAGCGGTTCCCGGCTAGTTTTGGATGGTGATTTTGGAGCGACTAACGCCAACGATTAGCGAGGATTGGCCAGTGAAGAGCCCATGCAGAGTAAAAATCACCACCCAGAACCTTAGTGGGAACTCTTGTACCAGGGTATATATTATGAGGAAGATTAAGTTAAGGGCGTTGGCGGAATGTCCAGTAATCGCAAAGATCCACTCATAATTTTAGAAAATAAAGGAGCCGCCACAAGTCCCCCGAAATGTTCATCTTGAGGTTCGCGGATAACGACAGCCACTACTAACTGAGGATTGTTAGCCGGCGACAGTCCGACGAAAGAAGACATGTAATGGTGCTTATCGTAGCCTTTAGGACCCGCAATATAAGTCGTGCCGGTTTTACCCGCAACACGATATCCATACACGGCTGCTCGAGTTCCCGTACCCCCTTTTTGAACCACGGTTTCCAACATTCCTACAATTGTTTTTGCTACCTTTTCTAGCAAAACCCGCACACCAGTCGGGGGATGCTCTACTTTTAAGAAAGTTACCGGCCTTTTAATTCCTCCAGCTCCCAAAATAGCATAGGCTTGGGCCAATTGAAGAGTGGTGACTGCCATACCATACCCATACCCTAAAGTTGCCACGACGGAAGGCACCCAAGTGTCGTGGGAAACTAATGCGCCGGAAGATTCTCCGGGAAAGCTGCTACTAGTGTGCTGGCCAAATCCTAATGCTCGTAATAAGGCGTAGTAATGTTGGGGTTCCAATGAGAGTAAAATTTTTGCTGCAGCGATATTACTTGAATGCTGCAATAACTGGGTGAGTGAAATAACGCCAAAATTTAACTCATCGTCGCTAATCCGGTAACCGCCAATTTTCATCCATCCCGGGTTGGTATCAATCTTAGTGTCCGGAGTATACTTTCCACTTTCTAACGCCAAAGCAATAGTAAATGCTTTAATCACGGAACCGGGTTCGAACATATCTGTCACTGCCCGATTGCGGTAACGACCATCGTGATCGGCGGGACGATTGTTGGGGTTGTAACTAGGCTGATTAACCATTGCTAAAATTTCTCCACTCTTTACATCCAAGACTACCGCGGAACCTGCTTTCGCATGATAAGTAGAAACTGTTTCTTTTAAAGCTTGATAAGCTAGATATTGAATACGATGATCGATGCTTAAAGTTAAATCATGCCCTTGAATTGGTTTTTTCACCATGGCAATATCCGCCACTATATGACCCAGACGGTCTTTAACTACTTCCGTCTTACCGGGTTCTCCTGCCAACCATTGGTTGTAAGCTAACTCCAAACCTTCTTGTCCTTGATCATCAATATTAGTGAGTCCCACTACATGGGCTGTCACCTCTCCTTCGGGATAATAACGCCGATATTCATGTTGAAAAAAAATACCTGGAATATTTAATTGGCAAATTTCTTTTGCAATATAAGTGGGGTTACCTCGTTTTAAATAGACAAATTGGTGATTTGCTTTATGTTGAATTCGTTTTTTAATAAAAGAAATAGGCAGGTGCAAGACACACGAAAGTGCAACAATTTGAGAAGGTGTTGCTTGAAACAGTTGTGGATTGATCCAAATAGAATCAACGGGCGTGCTAATGGCTAGCGGTACTCCTAATCGATCGGTAATCATACCGCGATAGGCTGGAATATTGACAAGACGAATGATTCTTGCCTTGCTTTGTTTTAGTAAAAAAGATCGATCTAGGATGTTTAAATCAATCAAACGCCATAACAATCCGACCACCGCGACACACAATAAAAACCATAACGCATAAAACCGCCAAGTTCGTTGTTGCACGTAAATTTACCTAAGGGCGACATTCGCGTCATATCCATTGACTAATATCACTTCCTTTGCAGTGGGAATTTGCATCCCCAATTGTTTTTGCGCTACCTGTTGAATCCGCGATTGTGTGGACCAGGTACTTTGTTCTAATAACAATTTTCCCCATTGAATAAGTTCTTCAGCTTTTTTACGCTGTAAAATTTGGTATTGAATAAACAATCGTCGATTAAGATCTTTAACGTAAACAACTCCAAAGGCTGAACATAATAAAGCAATCACTAAGGAAACAACCAAAATTCCTCGTTTCGTTATTTGAAACGTGCGGCTTTGTCTCCTTAGACTTTCTGAGACAATGACACGAGTTGCAGTGTTCATGCTAATTTCTCCACGATTCGTAAGCGAGCACTTCGTGCTCGCAGATTTTCCCTGATTTCCGCCTCCGTAGGCTTAATCAGAGCGCCTATTTTTTTCAAACGGTGTTTCACTTCGCTTGCCAAAATTGGCAACTCCCGCGGCAAAAGATCACGCGATTCTTTTTGAATAAAACGTTTAACAATGCGATCTTCCAATGAATGAAAACTAATCACACATAATCGACCCTTTATCGCTAATATTTCCAAACATTGAGGAAGGCATTCACGCAACTCATCCAGCTCACGATTGATAAAAATTCGGATCGCTTGGAAGGTGCGCGTTGCTGGGTGTTTTTTAATTTTATGGCGAGGCGATGCCTTCGCTACAATTTCGCTTAATTGCAAGGTATGGGTAATAGGTTTCTCTTCCCGCGCTTTTACAATTGCTTCCGCAATACGTTTGGCATAACGTTCTTCGCCATAATTCCAAAGCACACGCTGAATATCTTCTTTGCTGGCTTCATTGAGCCAAGTCGCTGCATCCATGCTTTGTTCTGGATTCATTCGCATATCTAAGGGTCCATCCTTTGTAAAACTAAAACCTCGCTTGGGTTTATCTAATTGGGGGGATGAAACACCTAAATCAAGCACAATTCCATTCACTTTTCCGTACCATCCACGATTCCGTATCACCCTTTCCAGATTCGAAAAAGTCTCATGGACGATAGCGAATCGTTGGTTTCGAAAAGGGCCTTCAACACCGGTTGCAATGGCCTCGGGATCTTTATCCATTGCCAGCAAACGGCCCTCCGGCCCAAGTCGCTGCAACAAACCGAGACTGTTTCCCCCTCTACCAAATGTCGCATCGACATAAATTCCGTTTTGACGAATAGCGAGTCCTTCCATAACTTCATTAAATAAAACCGGTCGATGCATCATTTTATAAAGAAATTGTTCTTAATTCTGGGGGCAGTTTCTCTTCTCTGGGAAGTTCTTCTGACAACCAATCCTCGCGCACCAACCTCCCATTGCGATTCACCCCATAATTCAATTTTTTCCCTTGTCCTACCATACCAGCATTACCATCTGTCCTAATCGCGCATACTCTCGCAAAAGTGGAGGCACTAAAATCCGGCCATGATGCTCCAACTCCACTTCAGTCGCATGGCCCAAATCAATAGCCGTTGAATTCGCTGGCTTACCGGATGGTATCTGGGTAGACTCTCTAATTTTTTCAATTTCTTCCCACTGAGGGGTGGGGATAAATTAAAAGACAGCGTTCTTCTATGTCTAGTGAAGCTTCGAAACATCAGAATAGTTCCACATTTATCCACATTATACCACTTTTTTCCACAACACATCTAAATCTATAGCCCACTTTTGAAAAAAATGGAGATAAGAGAGAGCCTGAGCGAGCCTCACAAGGGAGTTTCCGCAACGGTCTCTCTATCGAGTGAAAGAGGAGTTTGGCGTATCCTCCTCTACTCCAGATGCTCCTCTACTCCAGAAGAGGAGCTGGTGGTTTTTTTTGAGAGAAAGATTAGGGAATAAAAAATGCTCAGAGACTTAACAGAGTACTTTACTGCTTTTAGTCTGGGAAGTTATTGAATTGGAGGGGGAACACCGACATCTTGCTCGCGCAAGAAACTGATCACAGATTGCAAATCATCCCATTTTTTTACCCGTAACACGTACTTTTTCGCCTTGGATAGCGGCTTGTACCTTTAGTTTTTGATCTTTTGAGAGTAACCACTTGTTGCACGCTTTTGTGTTGGATCACCAGTTCTTCGAGTTTCATATGTCCCACACCGATTTGCCGTTTGGAAAATTTATTTTGTAATATATCAATTATCAATCACTTGCTTGAGTTAAAAATCCGTTTCTGCTCGAAGAGTGATGGTGTTCCTTTCATAGTTATAAGTTGCTCCTAATCCTTTAAAGTCAAATCGCTTAGTGACCTCTCGGTTAGCCTGATCTACCACTACTACATTGCTCACTTCATGTTTGTTCAATTCAGAAAGAATAATCAAATGAAGGCATGACTTGACTCCAGCTCAGTGATTGAATGAGAATTTTACCATTAACTGCTTTTACCTAAAAATATTAAATATTAAAAGAGCATTAAATAGTAAAAGGCTGTGTCTTTTTAATTTTTCTCGTGAGAAAATATAGAGGAATAATACAATAGCGCTATAAAATAAATAAAAAAAATGGGAAGTTAATGAGACTAATACTTTTTTACACCCTTAGAAAAAACTGAAGAAAAATTGGCTGAATTGACAATACGTCGATTGGTAGAAGACCAGAAGAAAACGAATAGCGAATATGAAGAGTATCTAGCACGAATGGCTTCAAGAATATTTCCCATTCGTACTTAATTTGTTAGCGGAGAGGGGGCAGTTCTTTGCCCCCTCAACCAGAATCATTAAACCCAATCCAGGATTACTTTTCCGGCTTTACCAGATAACATCACATCGAAAGCTTGTTGAAAGTCTTTCAAAGGAAATTCATGAGTAATCACAGGTGAAATATCAAGTCCACTTTGCAAAAGATTAATCATTTTATACCACGTTTCGAACATCCGTCGGCCATAAATCCCTTTTATCGTTAAACTCTTAAAAACCACCAAATTCCAATCGATAGCAAAAGGCGTGGGTGGAATTCCCAAAAAGGCAATTCGCCCCCCATTGTTCATAACGGTTAACATACTGCGAAAAGCTTCTGCGTTGCCCGACATTTCCAAACCAATATCAAAACCTTCTGTCATGCCTAGGTTTTCCATAACTTTCGTTAGCGATGTGCTCGTGGGGTTTACTGCCAAG
This sequence comes from Candidatus Coxiella mudrowiae, assembly GCA_001077715.1. GTDB lineage: Bacteria > Pseudomonadota > Gammaproteobacteria > Coxiellales > Coxiellaceae > Coxiella > Coxiella mudrowiae. The sequence continues at coordinate 1,573,528 of CP011126.1, forward strand.
GTCACTCCAATTTTTTCAGCCAACTCTAATCGGTATTCATTAACATCCGTAATGACCACATACCGGGCACCAACGTGACGCGCAATAGCCGCTGCCATTAAACCCACAGGTCCTGCTCCCGTAATGAGGATATCTTCCCCTACTAAATCAAATTCCAACGCAGAATGTGCGGCATTACCAAAAGGATCTAAAATAGCTGCAATATTATCGCTAATTTGTGGAAGAATTTTATAAGCATTGCGAGAGGGAATTACTAAATAATCCGCAAAAGCACCGGGACGATTAACGCCCACTCCAAGGGTATTGCGGCAGAGATGTCTTTTACCCGCGCGGCAATTGCGGCAATAACCGCAGGTGATATGCCCTTCTCCTGATACCCGGTCTCCAATATTAAATCCTTTTATATCCTGACCCATTTCAACAATTTCACCCACAAATTCATGGCCTACATGCATAGGAACCAGTATGGTTTTTTGCGCCCATTCATCCCATTTATAAATATGTAAATCAGTTCCGCAAATCGCCGTTTTTTTAATTTTAATTAATACTTCATCACGCTCAGGTTTAGGTGCAGGGACTTCTGACAGCCAAATCCCAGGTTTTGATTTAAGTTTAGAAAGGGTTTTCATAAGTTTTAAACCGCTCCTATTTTTTTTCCTACACGTTCAAACGCATTAATCGCTCGATTAAGCTGTTCTTTAATGTGAATCGCCGACATTTGGACACGAATGCGGGCTTTACCAATTGGCACAACAGGATAGGAAAATCCAGTTACATAAATACCTTCTTTCAACAATTGATCGGCCATTTTCTTCGCTAATTGTGCATCACCAAGCATGACGGGAATAATAGGGTGATTGCCCGGAACTAATTGAAAGCCGAGCTTTTCCATATTCGAACGAAAATACTGACTATTCTCTTGTAATTGTTGGCGTAATCGTTGGCCTTCTGTTTTTAACAACTTAAGCACTTCTAACGAAGTGGCAACGATAACCGGTGCTACGGAATTAGAAAATAAATATGGTCGGGAGCGATTACGCAACCATTCGATAATTTCTTTGTGACCAGAAGTATAGCCGCCTGAAGCCCCCCCTAATGCTTTTCCTAGCGTTCCCGTGAGAATATCAACTCGATTCGCCACTCCACAATATTCTGGCGTTCCACGCCCATTTTCACCAATGAAACCTACCGCATGCGAATCATCCACCATCACAAATGAATTATATTTATCAGCTAACTCACAAATGGATTTTAAATCAGCGATAATACCGTCCATTGAAAAAACCCCATCAGTCGCGATTAATTTATAACGTGTGCCTTTTTCGTCAGCTTCCTTGAGTTTCATTTCCAAGTCCTTCATGTCGTTATTTTTATAACGATAGCGTTGCGCTTTACATAATCGAATTCCGTCAATAATACTGGCGTGATTCAATTCGTCACTAATAATTCCATCTTCCGGTCCCAATAATGTTTCAAATAATCCTCCGTTTGCATCAAAGCAAGAAGAATAAAGAATCGTATCTTCCGTTCCTAAAAATTGACTGATGCTTTTTTCTAGTTCTTTGTGAATATTTTGCGTTCCACAAATAAACCGAACTGATGCCATGCCAAAACCATATTGTTCCAGCGCTTTCTGTCCTACCTTAACCAACTGCGAATGGTCCGCTAATCCTAAATAATTATTGGCACAAAAATTAAGAACATATCCTGATCCCACATTAATCTCCGCATTTTGGGGGGAAGTGATAATCCGTTCTGACTTGTAAAGCCCTGATTTTTTTAAGCTTTCAATATCGGTGCGTAACTGATATAACATTTCCTGCATTTACGAATACCTCCAAAGGAAAATTATTTACTCTTAAACACAACAAGTCCTAGATTTATATACCTTAATCTGGTTAGATAAGAAAAAATCCGTAACCCTAACTTAGGGATCCATAGCTTTTCGAAGAGTTTAAATACTTTTACCGATCACAAGAGAATTATGCTTCTTACTTAAGCTCACTGCAATGGGACTTTTCTCCAATAATTATTAATGCGAAGTTATATTTTTTGATCCTTGCCACAATCAATGCCAACGAATGTCGACTAATAGGAATCCACGACTCCTAAAGCACAAACTACTAAATCATCACCTGCTCACTACTACAGTAGAAAAAAGAATGTTTGACCCTCATCTCTCCTTCTTATACTCTGATATAGTATATCCACTAACCAGAAAGGGCTCGATGCCTACAGGTACTTAGAATTAAAGGCTATCGTTTTTTCCTCTTCAGTCTAAAAATAAATCAACAACCTCATATATTCCATGTTGAATATGGAGATAAAGTAGCTAAATTATAGTTAAATCCGATAAACTTGGCTAGTTCATCCAGTTTTAGAAGTTATAAATTAACTAAAATTAGGGCAATCGTTATAGAATACAGTGAAAACTTTTTGGAAAAGTATGAATACCTTGGCCGTTAAATTTGATGATCATCCTATTGACGTGTCTTTCACACAAACTTCATTACATTACAAAAATAATCACCACTATTTCGAGTGTGGAGAAACTAGTGTGAAGTGCAAGTTTTTAACTAAGACATCAAATAAAAAGAAGTTCTCTTTTCTCTATTTTCTTAATTGACTGTATCGAGCTCCTTCGGATTCCTTTTCTTTTTCTCTTTCCGCGTTCTTGGGGCAGGTAACCATGGGTGCGTTGAGCCTGTGGAACGGATCTGTGCTATGATGAAGCTTCTTTGGGGCTCAATTTCGCTCAAGGTTTCTGATGTTCCTTTCGTTTCCCTTTCTTCATCGTTTTTTTCTTCTTCCATTAAGCGAACTTTTTTGCGAGGATTCTCTAACTCCTGGTCTCCTTCCTTTGAAGGTTTTTGGATTAGATGGATTAGGACAAGCGAATTTCGCAAGGATATATTTTCTTTTTCAAGCTGTTGCACTTTTTCCTTTTGATCTCTTATTTTTTTTTCAACGGGTTTTCTTTTTCTAATTTTTGCCGCTTAACTTAATCAGATGAAAGAATGGAGCAGCACTTTTCCAAAAATCCCACATCAATAAAATTTTCGTTTAGCAGAGAAATTACGCAGCTTTTATAATCTACTCCGTCTTCGTCTAAAGGCAAATTTTTAAACAAAAAATTAATTGGATTCTCATCGAAGGGTCCTGCCTCACAAAGCTTCAGAAAATCATTGGATAAAAAATCCTCCTCAGACCAAGGAAGATATTTTATTACTTCTGCTACAAAAGGGTCTTCCTCGCTACAAAGGGTTCTCACGAATAGGTAATCATTCTCCTCCGCAAGTACAGCTCTACCTTCTTGGGAGCAGCTTTCCAAATTTCTTTCGCAAACCCTAAACCGCGCTCGTAGTCGTAACGCCTGCAGAATACTGATGAGGAAAAAACTTGGGGTACGGCCACCCCCCAACTCCTCCACGTCGCTCATCATCACAGTCATTTGTTCTTTATCTTTATCAGTTACATTTGACTAAAGAAATTCAACTGTTTCAAAGCGACCACCCTCATGGGGTTTCCAGAAGGCCAAATAATTTTCATAAGTTAAAAATTCTCGTTGCTTTTCTTTTGACACAGAATCCCAGAGGTATTCAACCACACTAATGCTATTAGCATGGCAAGCTTTTCGAAAAAAAGTTGATGTGAATACGGTCTCTCTGAGTTCAGGAGTTAGTGAAACAAGTTTTGCACAACCTTCACTCGATCGTTGATGAAAACGCAGCTGATAGCATCCTCCAAGCGGGGATGGTCTATTAGTTCTATTAGTTCTATTAGTTCTATTAGTTCTATTAGTTCTATTAGTTCTATTAGTTCAGGGCATCCATTCTACAACAAGCGAATAGCACCCAGAATACTCCACTGACAAGAAAACGCGAAGGGCATTATTGGATTGTTGAGGGGAACCGTAATTCTTAGGAGGTCTCCCCCTCCCTGTAGAATATTCATTTTTACTAAATAGGAACTCAGTCGACCGCCGTATTTGTCTCCAACTTTCGGCAGCGGACCTTGCTTCCCGCGCTACATTAGCTGCTTCGTTTAGGCGGTCTCTCGCGCACAAAGCAACACATATTTATTCTGATATTGACGCCCAATTCTTTTACCTCCTTCGCACCACGCAGAAATAGCCTCCTTTATCTTTTTTTGCTTTTCCTTAGAAAAGTCGGAGGGCAAAGAGATTAATTTGCCCTCAAACGGGATCTTAATCGCAGGCAGGATCCGCAGGACGGCGGACGTACTGCAGTTTTGAATCACAGAACTCATTGTTCAGAAGAGATAGTAAAATTAAGACGGCCGTTTCTTTTAGTGCTGATTCAGCTAGCGATTCTAGTTGACTCATTTGTATTTCCCGTTCGCGCATTACTGGATTCTTCATTGTGCTTAAGATTTAAGATACTATTCATGGAGCTATTCCGTATTTGAAAACGCTTCCCTAGATTTTTAAAATTATTTTTATTTCAGTAACGTTCTAAAATCAAGCCATAAAATAAGCTGGCACAATACTGTAAAATTAAATTTTTATTTAATATATTTTTAATAATATTTAAGTATAATTTTAATCTTCGAATACATATTTTTATTTTCTTGAAGATTAACTTCGTAATTGAGAGCTGGAAAATTGTCCATTTGCGCCGTTTTTTAGGCCTATTCTGTTATTAAATTAAAATCAGGTCTTAAAGGCTTCTAATGATTCAAACAATTTAAAATGATCACCAATTTTGGGCTACCTTAACTAATCACCATTCTCTCCAGTAATAGTGAATACTTTTTCTGCTATATTACTCTGGCTATGCCCTGCTCGTTATAATCCATAAATTTTGCAACGCGGAATATAGGTCAAGTGTTTTTCCAATAATCAGCATTATTTCTCGACAGGGTGAGGAGGGGGCTGGCTAAATGTCCCTACTTACCTAATATATTTTTTATTATTCGCTTGGAAAGCACATTTTATTTAACTAATTTATCGGAAGTATAAAACCCCCGCTCAATATTGCCTATCATCAACTGTTGTAAAATTAGTTTAATTACTGAAGAAGCCCTTAAATCAGCTAGCGACGCATCGGTAAGGATTTACAAAAAAACAAAACAACTTTTTCATAATAAAGTCGTGCCGGAAGCGATTTTTTTGTGTCCGGAAAATGCGTGTTGTTTCGAATATCGTTGACAATTTCACTGAAATCCATTTTGGCTAAAATCAAAGCGCGATAACTCATCCGGCGTTAAACCATGGCAGTCGGGGTTATTCGTTTTTCCCGATACATTGATCGTAGTTTGATAAATTAAGCAAAGCCTTGACATTTTGCGCCAGTCTTTAAAGGGTGTTTTGACTGAAATTAAACGGCTATGGAAAGAGCAACAACTCGTTAAAGCCCGGCGGCGGTGGCATTTTTCTTTGTTTATTGGTCTGGGGAACAAATTAAAGCCCCAGATATATTTTCACCTTTACTAGAGATGACTCTATCACAATCCACCGACCACGAAGAATATTTCGTAGCTAAATTGACAAGAGTAGTATCAAGACCTACCGGATAGTTCAGTTTCAAAAAAGCATGGCCATCCTTACTCATTAATAAACACTCTTGCATTATTGTTATCTCTTTATAGTTAATAGTTATTTTTTTATATCGATTTGAATTTGGTAACAATGTTCCCGCGGGTTAGGGTCGTTGACACGACTCCATATTTTTAGACAGTTCGCTAACTGTAAGTATTGAAAATAATAAATAAAGCCAACCGATAAGCCGGGTTCTGTCGTGAACAGTCATCTATCTAGGATGTGTTGTCACCACACATCTCAAGCAGCCTACCCGAATCCAGTATGGGCCACACGATAAGGATTCTTATTTGGCCTTGCTCCGAGTGGGGGTTTACCATCGCCGTTGCTGTTACCAGAAACGCGGTGCGCTCTTACCGCACCATTTCACCCTTACTATCGAAATTCCGACAGCGGTATACTTTCTGTTGCACTTTCCGTAAGCTTTCGCCTCCCAGGGGTTACCTGGCACTCTGCCCTATGGAGCCCGGACTTTCCTCCCAGCTAATGCTGAGCGACTGTTTAGCTGGCTCACCACATATTATACCAAAATTTGGAATAAGGACGACGAAATCCCTACTTCCATGCTGGAATTCCTCCATTTCCAAGATATCTGCTTCGCCGTTTGGCGTACTTGACGTACTTGATTGGAGTGCAAGGCATCTACCAGTTGTTTAAAGCGAGGATCATTTTGATTGTTTTCGTAAGCAGCGACGATATTGGTATAAGGCGAATCAGGGCCCTCGAGAAATAGTGCATCTCGCGAAGGGATGATAAGCCTCTGGAATTACAAAATTCGTATTGATGGCTGTTAAACTCACATCGGTAAACGAATGTGGTAGTTGGGCAGCATCCAATTCGATGAAACGTAAATGTTTGGGATTGGTAACAATATCCAAAGGAGTTGTATTGATGGAAGCTCCAGGCTTTAAGCGGATTAACCCAGCTTTTTCCAATAAAAGGAACGCTCGAGCTTCGTTGCTTGGATCCTTGGGAATTTCGACCTTGTCACGGGTTTTTATCTGAGATAAGTATTTGATTTTATTGAAAAATAATCACATGGATACACGAAGGTTTTTCCAATTGGAACAATTTTATAACCCTAAACCTGGATTTGTACTTTTAAATTAGGAAATATGTTGGAACATATTGGCATCTAAACTTCCATATGCCAGCGCTTCATTTGGGATATTATAGTCAGAAAATTTAACGATAATGACGTGCAAACCATACTGCTTTAATGCTACTTCTTTGCCTGTTTCCATCAACTCAGTTTCTGGACCCGAAATAGTTCCTACGCGAATCGTATCTTTCGCTTCTTTTTGGTGGTACCCTACCCTGAGACTCCCAAAATAATGAGAGTCGTTACCAAGATAATGGTCAATTTTTTTAACATTTTTTACCCTTAATTCTTAATTATTTATAATGTGAAAGTCTTCGTGCAATAGCATCTCCGAGATATTGCAAAAATTGCATTAAAATAATTAAACACTAAGATGCTTACTATCATTACGCGAATATCAAATCGTTCATATCCATAACGGATTGTTAAATCTCTTAATCCTCCTACACCAATAGCACCTGCCATTGCAGAATAACCCCACTACGGTCACTGCCGTTAATGTGCCCCGAATTAAAGTGGGTAGCACTTCTAGAAACTAGACTTTCCAAATAATTTGTAACGGCGAAGCACTCATAGATTGGCTGGCTTCAACTAAGCCATAAAGGGACTTCTTGTAAAACTGTTTCTGTCAGTAGAGCAAAAAAAGGAATGGCACATAAGCTTAATGGAACAATAGCCGCTGCCGTGCCAATATATAAGTGCCTACAAGAAATCGCGTAAAATGAATAATCGCTATCATAAAAATAATGAAAGGAACCGAATATATAGCCTTAATTACCGCCAACAAAAAACGATTTAAAAAAGTTCAGGATAATAATTGTTTTTTGGGGTAACAAATAAAATTACTCCTAACGGTAATCCAATTATTACCGCCATAAAAGAAGGTATAATTACCATCTCAATCGTTTGCCAAATGGCATCAAGAATAGCGCCAATCATCTGCACTGACATAACCAAAAATCTCAACTTCTAAACCTTTATTTTTGAGGTAAAGAATGCCCTGCGAAAGGATTTCCTCATTATTTCGAACAGAAATTAACATCATTCCAATAAAATTGCCCCGCAAAAATTCTAAATTAGCTTGAAGGATATTTAGTTGATTCGTAGCAAAGCATATCCCTCTAAAATGGGCTCTTTCTGTAACCGGGTATGTAAATTTCAGGAAGTTTGATTTTAATTAAAGAATGAGTGAATTTTTTCGCGATTTCAGTTTTCGGTCGCTTAAATAAAGTTACAATATCGCTTTCTTCTACAATTCTTCCTTGGTCTAATACAGCCACTCGTTGAGCAACAGTTTTAATAATCTCTATTTCATGTGTGATTAGAAGTATCAACAATTTCGATTCGCAATTAACTTGTTTAATAAGTTCCAAAATAGAATGTGTGATTTCAGGATTGAGCACCGAAGTCATTTCATCTTAATTCCAACAAAGGGAGGACCACTTTTTTATTCGGTTTTACTTTTTCCGATGAGTTGTAGTGGAAATGCTACGTTTTGAATACCGTCCAAGTATTTAACAGATTAAAATGCTAAAAAAATCATATCCATTTGATGACGTACCCGCCGCAATACTTTCTCCGAAAACAAAGTGAGATTTTCACCATCGATAATATAATAGAACCCTTTCCAGGCCATTCCAATAAATTAACGTAGCGAATTAAGGTGCTTTTATCTGCACCACTTTTTCCAAGTAACGCCTACAATCTCCGCCACCCACTACATGTAAATTGACATCCTTCAATGCAGAGAAAGGCACTTATGTTGACTCACTCATTATACGTTTTTGTCATTCCGTAATTCAATCATGCCACACTAACTCATAATGTGGCTAATCGTTCTTCTAGAACGGGAAAAACCCTCCCTCTAACCTTGTAGTTATCGTATTCTTTCCTTTATTATGTTCACCCCATTAGCTAGGAACTCAGATGAGCAATAATCGCTTCGAAAATTACGCCCACGAAATTTATCAAACTATTTCCGATACCTGGGATAACAGCATCATCCCTCAATTAATAGAATATATTAAAATTCCTAATAAATCAGTTCATTACGATTCTAACTGGAAAGAAAATGGCTATATGGATAAAGCTATGACACTTCTAGTGGATTGGTGTCAGCAACAATCTATTCAGGGGATGCAACTAGAAGTAGTAGAGTTGCCAGGACGAACCCCTTTATTATTTATTGAAATTCCTGGCACCTTAGATGAAACCGTATTGCTTTATGGTCATATGGATAAGCAACCTGAAATGGCAGGGTGGGATGAAGACCTTGGACCTTGGAAACCCGTGTTGAAAGGAAATAGATTATATGGCCGCGGAGGCGCCGATGATGGATACGCGGTATTTGCCTCACTTACAGTCATTGCTACCTTACAACGTTATCAAATTCCCCATGCACGATGTGTCGTGATCATCGAAGGATCCGAAGAAAGCGGCAGTATTGATCTGTCTGCTTATCTTGAGTATTTAAACAACCGCATTGGAAATCCCACTCTAGTGATTTGCTTAGATAGCAGTTGCATCAATTATGATCAGCTGTGGTGCACTACTTCACTCCGAGGGCTCGTGGGAGGTGAATTAAAAATTGAAGTATTGGAAAATGGTATTCATTCAGGAGCTGGAAGTGGTATTGTCCCTTCGCCTTTTTCTATCCTGCGCCAACTTCTAGATCGAATTGAAGACAGCGCTACCGGAAGAGTGATTTTGGAAGAATTAAAAGTTCCCATACCCAATCAATATAAAGAGCAGACAAAAAAAGCCGCCCAGATGCTGGGAAATGGGACTATTCAAGGCAAGCTGCCATTTTTACCTGGCGTAAAGCCAGTGACCCCTGATGTTACGGAATTATTATTAAATGGGACTTGGCGTCCTCAACTCAGCGTGACGGGACTCGACGGTTTGCCTCCCGTCGCCAATGCAGGAAATGTTACCATACCTTATTTAAAAGTAATTCTCTCTATGCGACTTCCTCCAATCATTGACGCCAAAAAAGCCTCAGCTGTATTAAAGAATGTCCTAGAAAGAGACCCTCCTTACAATGCAAAGATATCCTTTTCTCCTGAGGCCGCTTCAAGTGGTTGGATGGCTCCTCCCTTAAGCGATTGGCTTTCTGTTGCTAATCAAACTGCCTCTCACCAATTCTTCGGAAATCCGGCTGCTTATTTTGGCGAAGGGGGAACCATTCCCTTTATGGGCATGTTAGGCAAAATGTTCCCAAACGCCCAATTTATGATTACAGGTCTTCTGGGGCCTAAATCTAACGCACATGGACCTAATGAGTTTCTGGACATCCCTACGGGGAAGAAATTAACAGCCTGTGTAGCTTCGGTTGTGACAGCCCACCACGAAAATTATAGTTCCAAATAAATGGCAGGATTTTTGGGACAAATCTTAAGTCCACATTCTAAAAATGTGTTTACAGCATTAATTTAAGTATAACGGCCGTTACTAATGCAAATAAGCTATGGTGGATCCATTTCCAGAACCGAGTTTGGAGATAACTCCCTTCGTATTGCCCTCCAAAATTAAGAAGGACGATAGTATAAATACCAATTCCCATCAATAAAATGAAAGACCATGTGTAAAAAATGAAGGCCTAATATAAGGGAGGGGGAATAGTGCCCGATCCTGGGGACTACATGGAGGGCCACCTGACGCAAAGAGACAAAGGCAGTAAATAAAGCTTCAACCGATGCCAATTGAGCGGGATGAAAGCGAAATCAGAGGTTGAATAACAAACCCACGCAGATGCTAATAAAGCCTACTTGCTGCAAAAAACAGAGAGAACAAGGAACCTCTCATGGAAAAAAACTGAAAAACTAGTGCTGTGGCAAGTATCAAAGATATCCCTAAAATTTCCAAACTATATTAAAGTGACAAAAAAACACTTTTTAATAACAGCAGATAGCGCCATAGGAAATTCCTCCTTAAAGTTCAATGGGTAAGGGACTCGTAATGTGAAGTTAAAATAAGACAACACCAGATATCAGCATAATTATAAAATAAGATAATAGCCGAACAATAAAAGCCTATCCAAATTAGTAAACCATCAATAAACCACAATATGAATAAATATCGTCATCATGGCGATTTATATCCTTCGAACGGAAATAATATAGGAAATAATATATATAGATTGATATCAATTTATTACCTCCATTGACATGATTCAAAGTTTCCATGCTCATTTGAATGCTTAAAAGAGCTCTATTCCTTAAATAAGAAGCCGTGATATAGTCCTCTATACTGAAAAATTTATGAAGCTAGTAAATTATGACTTACATATGAGGTGTTGATCATTGTCAGCGGAGCTGGAAGCTTAGCGCTGGCGTTGAACCTGGCCAATGAAGCCCAAGTGGCCCTCTTCTTCTTAGTAAAGAGGCACTTAGTAAAGAGGTACTTACAGGTAGCTCTTCCCCTCATACGCAAGGCAGCATTGCCGCGGTTATGGGAGCTACAGAGGATAGTATTGAATTGCATGTGCAAGATACCCTAAATGCGGGAGGCGGCTTATGCGACCCTGATGTTCTCCAAGCTACCTACTTTATCTCAAGCTAAATCAGCAGTCGAATGGTTAAACAAGGGGTGCAATTTACCAGCGATCCTAAAAAACGTTATTACCTAACTTAAGAAGGAGGGCATAGTTGTCACCGGATTTTCCACGCTGCTGATAAGACTGGAGCAGTAGTGGTAAAACGCTAGCCGAACAAGTGATCAATTATCCCAATATCGATTGTTTTACTAGTCATATGGCGTAGATCTGCTTATTGAAAAGAAAAGCTGCAGAGGGGCCTTGGTTTATATACCCAAAAACATTCGTGGTTATACCTTTACCACCCACCATATGGTTCTTGCTACCGGTGGCGCTAGTTTTGTCTATCTAGATATCAGTAATCCTAATTGCACCAGTGGCGATGGAATAGCAATGGCTTGGCGAGCAGGATGTCGCGTAGCGAATTTAGAATTTAATCAATTCTATCCCATTTGCTTTTTACTATCCTTTAGCCAATTATTATTCAATTTCTGAAGTCGTCCGGGGAGAAGGAGGTTATTTATTGCTTCCGAATGGTAATCGCTTTATGCCCGCTAATGACAAGCCGGGCTGAAATGGCTTCCCGTGATATTGCAGAAAAACCAACTGGATTGTGTCTATAGTTAGATATAAGCCCCTATCCTGCCGATTTTATTAAAAAGGCCCTTCTTCCCCCTCCCCCACACCATTTATTCCATGTGTATCAAATTCGATTTAGATATGGACGGAAGACCCAATGCCATCAGCGAAGTTGCCTTTACGAGGACTACATGGGGCTAATCGTATGGCTAGTAACTCCTTATTAGAATGCGTAGTATTTGCAGCTAATAAGTGCCCAAGCGATTAAAAAAGTCCTCCATTCATTACGTTATTCACGCAACAGGACAAAACCGGAAGCTAGAGAAAATTAACCTCTGCCTTTTGTTTCTGCTTCTGCAGCAATACCAGATGAACGAACCTCCTTAAATTTTCTTATCCAACGCGTGCGAAAAATCATGTGGGATCATGTAGGAATTATTCATACCAATGCAGAGCTCAATAAAGTGTGCTTTTGCGTAACTTTTGCGTAAAGAGAGCCGTGGTTTAGATTATAATAAAGAGATTATCCGCAAACCGATCTTTCCACTAAAAATACTATTTTATATCCCTCTGATTTAGAGCGAGTAACATACCCAAGTAGGCATAGGAGGATCCGGGAACGGAATCAGGAAATAAAAATAGTGAACACAATGTGTGTGTTCTCCATAACCCTTCTAAAATTGAGAAAAATAAAATATCTCGTAATAATATGCGTCAATTCTGTTACATATATTTTTCCCGACTTTAAGGTCAACTGCTAATAACGATTCGAGAGATCGAATGTGGAAATAGCTGTAAGTAAATTCAACAAAAAGTGTTTTCTGATTAAAAAAATAAAATGAATTAGAGATAAAAGTGTGATCACTACTTTTAACCAGAAATAAATAGCAGAGAGCCAAAGGCAGAGAATTCCACTTGTCCACTTGAATAAATAGTCAAGAGCAAACTAAAAAAAATAGGGAGAGAACTGTAGCCGAAATAAAAATTAATCTCCTCGATCGGGCACCAAATCGGGGCGCACTACCCAATTAAGTATCCAGTGATGATTTTCAATTCGCTCTAAACAGACAACTGTTCCCGGAGGGAAGCGAAGAATATTGTAGCTATCTTTTCCTAAAATAAGAGCACTAACTAACTGAGATATGAAAGGCATATGACCCACCAACATCGTGTCATCATGCCATTCTTGAATGAGATCGATTAAAGGCACTGTAGGATGATCGGATCCTAATAACGGACAAACTTCTATAGCCTGGCCTTCAGCCACCGCCGCGGCCAGAATTTCTGCGCTTTGTTGTGCTCGTAACTTCCCGCTATGCATAAGATGCACGACGTGTACTCCTCGATGTTTCAAGTAAGCAGCAACCTTGCTTACTTCGTCGGTTCCTTCTTGAGTAAGCGGCCGTTTACCGGCAGGATTCAGCAGCTGTTCAGCGTGGCCGTGGCGAACACAAAATAATTTCATCAAAGCTCCTCCCGATGTTAATAGGGACCCGATTCTATACTGGTAGCAGTAGAATATAAATCCCTGTAACGCTCACTGCTATTATGAAAGCTTGCTGCAGGATTGTTAGAACAATCTTTTCTACTTTTTAGAACCACCTTCTCCCCGAAACAGATATTGACAGAGTCATAGAAGAGTCCGTAAAATGCCCATTCCTGGCAGCGCTGTAGCTCAGCTGAGAGAGTGTTTACATGGCATACAAGAGGTCACGCGGTTCGATTCCGCTTAGGTTCAATTTAATTCCCTCTTCGGGCTTTTGTAGAACAAGTTCTGCTCCCGACTTGGAGACTTAGGACAAAAAGACTTAGGACAAAACAAAAAAAGAAGCAAAAGAAGCAAAAAAGGAAAATACAATAGCTAAAAAAGCTCGCAGAAAAAAACGCTTTAGTGAAGAGGGACAAAAATCCCATATCGCTTTTAGCGAACCGGTCCCCATCGTCTAGAGGCCTAGGACATCGCCCTTTCACGGCGGTAACAGGGGTTCGAATCCCCTTGGGGACGCCACTTAGCATAAGCTCACGCTTTTGTTCCAGACTAGATAAGTAGTCGAGCTATAAGAAAAATGTCTGGCTTCTAGTAATATCGATCCTTCGAAAATTTGTTTATTGATTACTATGACCAACACAGCTAATCGGCGTTTACCTTGTTTAGTTACAAAACGCTGTTAAAACTCTTCCCGCTTCTTCTCCCTCATATCAATGTCATCAATATGCAAGACCAGGGCTGTTCCGTCCTTTTAAAAGGAATTGAAGTAGTCCAATATTATCTGTAAACCTTTCCTCTAATAAATATATCTTGCTGGTAGCAGCGGAAAGCCATACGGGTTTTGTTCCCGCTTTTAAGAAAAAGCATTACAGTAGTCTTCGAGAAATACAGCCCGACGAAATCTAAGCCAAGCAAATAAGGGATACATTAACAATCATAGAAGTTTTTTTTGGTGATGGCGCGGTGGCTTTTCTCGTCGGAATAAATACCGAATATTCAGCTTTTGATGCACTAACCATATCTCACAGACATGAAAGAAGAGGATTTAAGTGTTATTCATATGGACGGAGGGCGGAATTTTAATCCCCTCTTACCGCAGATATCCTCACTATGTAAATGACTCGCGCCATTCCTAAATGTAGTATATTCTATACGCAAAAAGCCAATGAACTTTTATTAAAAAACCAAATGCCTTGTTTAGGTTTAACTCAGTGAAAGACGCCGATTTTTACCTCACATCCATACTGGAAGTAAAAAAATACTCGATGGGGTTTTCAAAAAATTGGAAATAGATCCACTTTTGTTAATTCACCTCTTCTCAGAAGCTCAAACTAGGTTTCTTTTCATAACATTAGCATAATAAGGCAGACAGATCTAGCCATAATTCTTCTCTTTTTAGAGAACTCAAAAAATCTAATTTTCTATTGCGCACCCCTTCTTGAAAAACGTCTTCACCCTTGGTAGACTCTTCTCCATTTGGGTAAGGTTTTCTCTAATCGTCAGAACATTTTCATCAAATTCCTCTTTCAATTGGTGAACATGCACGGTAGAAAACAAATTAGAGACTAACCTATCAATTCCTTATTATATCAGGCCTTCCCCCATAATCATATTCTTGCTTAAACACTTCCCTAAATATATATGGCAACTGTCTACTATCAAGCAAAGATTCTATTGCTAATTTAAAACTTTTTAAAATATTATCAAGGGCTTTTTTATTTTTATCCTTTCTGCTCTCTTCTTTTAAACGAATTAATTCTAGCCATTTGGCGTGTAATTTATTTAAATTGAAATTGTTGTTAATAAAATTTCGAAATCTCGTAATCCCTTGCTTTTTAACTTTTTTTAAAAAGAAAGTAAGCTCTCCAGAATGCGATTCTTTTGGCTGGCATCAAAAGACAAACTATCAATCATCATAAATTGATTTTGAGGATAGAGAGAGGTCCCCGTCGACTGACTTGATGCCCTATCTGAATGCATGAAGTAGAGATCTCTGAATAACCCGAGAAAAGTAACACGCCACCAATTGGTTTCTTAACGGGTGCCACCGGTGGCTGTGCTGGCTGATTGCTCCAATTGAAGTCGATGGAAAATTCGCGTTGGGAACTTCGCGAGCCGCCTCTTTACCAACATTAGCTGGCGTTGATTGCGGTTTTGATGTTGGCTGAGAAGGTTTCTCATTCAAAGGCGAGAAGCTGGAAGAAGGAGCCTCTGGTTTTGGCTGCCCTAGTTTTTGGAGTTTGAATCTAAGTTATAGAGAGCTTCCCAAGTCGAATCCGTTGAGGAGTTACGGTCCTCATTAGAAAGGACTTCAGCCGTCATTGATTGTATCTCAGGTTTTTTTGTTTGAGCTGGAAGTGGCTCAGTTTTTTCTGGGAGAGCTGAAGAGCGGCTTGCAGATGCTTATTTAGCTTTAAATTTTTCATTAATTTTTTTATGGAATTTACTCTTCAGCTATAATATTTTTTACTAGGCTAGAGATTACCTCTGTAGTCTTTCCTGAAGACCACCCCACCCCAATTGGGATTCTTTTGTAGATTCTTTTTCTGGTCAAGGATTTTTTCACAAAAATAAGCCAATAGATTGAAAGATTTATTAAGTAAGTCACTTTTCTTAGAATAAAATAATATTAAGGTTAACAAGCCAAGAAAGACAACCAAGTTTCCTCTAAAAAACTGGGCGTCCCCCCATCCGGAATTTGTTTATTGAACGACCCCAGGCCAAATATCGCTTTTTTAACGGATTTCCCTCCTTACACTTGGATTTTTAGTAAAATCAGAACTACTTATCGTTTTATAGCTTTCAATGATATCTAAAAGATCCTTTATTTGAGGCACACATTTGGCACTATCATCAGAAATAGAGTGATTAATATGATTAAATAAATATACAGCATAAAATTTTTATATAAGCATCTCCTTTAACTTCTTTAGAAAAAAACAATTTCCCTTAAATTTTCATACTTGGATAAATCGAAAATTAATGTCGGTTTTTTTAAAGATTTTAACACAAATGGCTGATACGTTCTCTACAACGTCTTTAAATTCGCTTTCGGTTATAAGCCGTTCTTTTTTCTTTTTGCTATTTTATAATTTGGAACTACAACGTCTAAATCTGCAAAGGGCGTATCAGCCTCAGATACATCTCCAGAAACCTCTACATAATTTAAATAATGAATAAAATTCTTCATCAATAAAAAATCATAGCAATATTTGATAATAAATTAATTTTCTTAATGTTAAAAATAGTAAATATTTTATTAATTAAATATTCGAATTGTTTTTTCAAAATTTAATTATTACAACAATTTTTTTCACAAAATTTTGAGTGGAAATAATTACAAAAATTATTTATACAAATAAATTGGGATCGAGAAATCGACTACGAAAAGATCTTTAGTTAAAGCACCCACAGAAATAAAATCAATGCCTATTTTAGCAATTTTACAAATATCTTACAAATTTACATTTCCAGAAACTTCAAGTTTGGTTTGACGATTATTTATAGTAACAGCTTTTTTTATACTGTCAATATCAAAATTATCGAGCATAATAACATCCAATTTTGCTTCCAGCGCTTCTCGCAATTCATCCATATTCTCAACTTCTACTTCTATAGATTTTTTCGGGTGATAATTTTGTCCTTTTTTGAATGGCCTTAACAATTGGAGCCGCAGCTCATAATATGATTTTCCTTAATGAGATAAGCGTCATATAAACTCATACGATGATTTTTTTACCTCCACCCATCATCGAACAGCATATTTTTGGGCATAACGCAGTCCGGATATTGTCTTACTGGTATCCAGTAATTGGGCTTTAGTATTTTGTAATTTTTCTACATAACGATGGACGAGAGTCGCTGTACCCGATAACGATTGCAACCAATTAAGCGCTGTCCGTTCGCCCGTCAAAATTGAGCAAGCTTTTCCTGTCAATCCTGCAAGCAACTGGCCACTCGCAATAAAATCTCCTTCATTTAAATTCCAATTTATTTTTACTTCAGAATCTATTTTCTGATAAACCATCTCAAACCAGGGGATACCACAAACGATACCATTTTCCTGCAAAATAATAGTGGCCCTGGCAAGTTTATGGGATAAAATTAATTGAGTAGTGATATCTACTGTCCCGATGTCTTCTTCAAGGCTCATTCGGACAGCTTTTTCAATAGCCTCTTGATTCATTGGCGAGGGTGCTTAGAAGCCTTTAGTTTCTTTTTTTGCTGACGACGTCTGTGCAAAGACCACAAGGTTTCAATAGGTCCAGAAATCACATAGAGAAAAGAAAGAATGAGCAGAATATCGGGTGGATCGAAGGCAATTAATGCAAGGATCAATACTATTCCCAAGATCACCACAAAAGGAACACGATTGCGTAAATTGACGTCTTTAAAACTACGATAACGAATCGTACTCACCTTTAGAAGTCCCAATAAGATAACCACAATGCTCATGGGCAATGCAATGCATTCCCCTGCCACATCATAAGTACTACATACCCATACGATACTCGCTACCAATGCCGCCGCAGGTGGTGTGGGAAGACCCTGAAAATAACTTTTGTCGATTTTTTTTGCCTGAACGTTAAATCGTGCCAAACGCAAAGCAGTACAAGCCGCATAAATGAATGCAGCCAACCATCCCGGCTTGCCCATAATGGCCAGAGACCAGCTATAAACTACCAAGGCTGGAGAAATGCCAAAACCAATCATGTCAGACAAACTATCAAGCTGGGCTCCAAATTCACTCTGGGCATCCAATAGCCGAGCAATTCGGCCATCCAAACCATCCATAATAAGAGCAACAAAAATGGCTATAGCGGCCGCTTCATAACGACCTTCCATGGCAGCTACAATGGCACAAAATCCTGTAAACATAGCACCTACAGTGAACAGGTTTGGCAATAGATAGATGCCACGAACTCGGAGTTGCTTGGTTTCGGTCACAGTTGCCCCTGGCAGATTTTGTCAAAGTGCTATAATATGTGCCACCTAAATATATCACACATTATAGTGCGTCATTCAATAGACCATACAATGAAAAATAAGAAACCGAGAATAATCATTGAAGGAGTGACAGAATCAGGTGAACCATTTCGACCCA
Organism: Candidatus Coxiella mudrowiae; assembly: GCA_001077715.1. Lineage (GTDB taxonomy): Bacteria > Pseudomonadota > Gammaproteobacteria > Coxiellales > Coxiellaceae > Coxiella > Coxiella mudrowiae. Next base: position 1,591,896 of record CP011126.1, read on the forward strand.
GCGATTGGGCCGAACGCATGAGTGGCACGCTTTCTACCTTCCATAAACACCGCATTCAATACTCCCCCCTGCTACAGCCTTCTCTTAAAGATGGCCACAAATGTGTCATCGTCGACCCTCATCTCAAACAATCTAATCCTGAGCTTTATCAGTCTATAATAAAATTTGCCAAAGCTAATAACTTACGCATTTGTGAGGAAGATTCCGATTGAATAGCCAGAGGAGAGGGTATCATGCAAGGTCGCTTAACGAAAAACCGCCAAGAAACTGTTTTTACAGAGGGACAGAAGCATTTTGACGCCTTGTTATCGGATATTGCAAAAGCAAAACATTCGATTGATTTAGAGACCTATCTATTTCACAACGATACACTCGGGAAACGGATTGCACTCGAGCTAGCAGAAGCTGCAAAGCGTGGAGTTAAAGTTCGGGTAATGGTCGATGGTGCCGGTAGCCCTTTATGGAGCGCAAACTTTGCTCGTTTCCTAGAAGAAGCAGGGGTAAAAACCAAAGTTTTTCATCCGTTTCCTTGGCAATTGTGGGATTGGAGTCGTTCTATAGTTAAATTACCCTCTCTCATAAAATGGATTTATTTAATTCTAAAAATTAATTTTCGCAATCATCGGAAAGTCTGCATTATCGATAAAGAAATTGCCTATATTGGTAGTCTTAATATCAGCAAATATCATCTGTCCCCAGAAGAAGGGGGCGATGGTTGGCGCGATACTTCGGTGCGCCTTACTGGAACTGACTTAAAAGAATTAATCAAGGCATTTAATGTAGCCTGGTATCATCGCACAATTAAAGAACGTTTGCGGGAAATTTTTCGTCAAATTCGAAAAGATCCCCTCATTCGTCTCAATTACACTCACCACCGCCGACGCATTCTTTATAAAAATTTACTCCGTAAAATGGCTAATTGCACGCGCCGCATTTGGATTACCAATGCATATTTTGTTCCTGATAATTTTCTATTAAAAAGATTGAAAGACTCTGCTCGCTCTGGGATCGACGTACGTATTTTATTACCTCGGAAATCCGATATCGCTATGATGCCATGGGCCTCTTCTACTTTTTATTACAGTTTGCTTAAGGCGGGAGTAAGAATTTTTGAGTACCTGCCTTCGATGTTGCACGCGAAATCATTAATTATCGATGACTGGATGGTTATCGGTTCAAGCAATCTCAACCACCGTAGTCTAATTCACGATTTAGAAGCGGATATTCATATCAATTCCAATGAAGCGAAAAGAACATTAGAACAACAATTTTTAGAAGACCTCAAAAATTCTCGTGAGGTTTCATTAGACAGTTGGCAAACGTTGCGTCCTCGAAGTCAACGGTTGATGGGGCGGTTAGTCCTCTACATTAAATACTGGATATAAGCAGGACTAAATACCTTAAATACCTTAAATACCTTAAATACCTTAAATACCTTAAATACCTTAAATACCCTAAATACCCTAAATACCCTAAATACCCTAAATACCCTAAATACCCTAAATACCCTAATAAAAATAAAATACCAAATCCTCTCCAAATTCCACCCCAGCGCGAAATGGCTAAAGTAAAAAACCATGGTCTAAAGGTAAAAACCATCATAAATTATAATAGGATAATTACGCCTAAAAACCGCCGATGAAACTGGAGCAGGCACGATAAGAAGCTGGCATCACCATAACAGCTAGCGAATTAAATAGGTTAGAACCAACGATATGGCCAATGGCAATGTCATGTTCTTTTTTTCAGTGCCCTCATCAACGTAGCTGCAAATTCCAGCAGAGAAGTACAAATTGTCACGACAGTTAAGCCAATGACAAGCTCACTAATTCCTAAATAATTGGGCCGCATTCACAGCACCATCTACTAAAAGTTCAGAACTAACAAATAATAACGCTACCCCCCCAAGCCACAAAAAAACACTTTTTACGATAGTCATGGTGGCCTTCTCAAGTTTTGCCTGAGGCGATATTTCTTTAAGTGGAATGCTTGATTTTTTTAGCATCGTGAGCGACATCCAATACAGATGAACGGATTAGCAGAAAAATTAAAAGAACTGCTTCTACGAGACAGATAATCACTCCACAATAGAATCCCGAGCATAAGGGACATAATTAATAATTAAAATAGGAAGTTCCGATTTAATCAAACGACTGTGCACTTGTATCCGAATTATTAGAGCAACTACACCAAGAACCAATCCAATATATCCAAGCAATCCCGCGCCAACGACAAGCTCAGCAATAATCTTTAAAATTATCATGCTTTAACAAATGTCAATTGATCATCCTTTCTCTCGACTTTAATTGTCGAGCCTGGCACAAATTTCCCCTCTAAAATTGCTTGAGAAAGGGGGTTTTCCAAATAGTGTTGTAAAACTCGTTTTAAAGGTCGAGCACCATAGACGGGGTCGTAACCCAGTTTCGCTAAATAATCAAGAGCCTCACTATTTATCGTTAATTGATAATCTTTTTCTCTCAAACGCGCTTTAATCCGCTCGATTTGAATCGCTTCAATATTGCGAATTTGGTTTTCTTTTAAAGAATGGAAAACAACCGCTTCATCGATCCGATTAATAAATTCTGGGCGGAAATGCTGAGCAACTACCTCCATTACAACTTCCTTCATCTTTACATAACTTTCACCAGCAAATTCCTGAATCAATTGAGAACCGAGATTTGAAGTCATTACCACAACGGTATTACGAAAATCAACTGTCCTTCCCTGTCCATCGGTTAATCGTCCATCGTCGAGAACTTGTAATAAAATATTAAACACATCATTATGCGCTTTCTCCAACTCATCTAACAAAATAACGGAATACGGTCGACGCCGGACAGCCTCAGTAAGGTATCCTCCTTCTTCATAACCAACGTAGCCCGGAGGAGCGCCAATCAAACGAGCGACGGAATGTTTTTCCATAAATTCGGACATATCAATGCGCACCATAGCCTCTTTAGTATCAAAGAGAAAAGCGGCTAGTGCCTTACATAATTCAGTTTTACCCACACCCGTGGGACCTAAAAATAGGAAGGAACCGATAGGTCGATTAGGATCAGATAATCCAGCACGCGAACGACGGATAGCATTCGAAACTGCACTCACCGCTTCATCCTGGCCAATTACTCGTTGATGAAGCACTTCTTCCATATGCAACAATTTTTTGCGCTCTCCTTGAAGGATTTTTGAAACAGGAATATAGGTCCATTTAGACACAACTTCGGCTACTTCTTCTTCTGTTACCCGACTTCGTAATAATTTATGCTCCCGAAATTGATCTTCTTTTTTAGAAGCAGCTGCTAATTTTTTTTCTAATTCAGGAATAATTCCATACTGCAATTCAGACATTCGCGTCAAATCAACTGCACGACCGGCTGCCTCTAAATCAATACGCACCTGCTCCAATTCTTCTTTGATTTGTTGCGTTCCGTGTAAAGCAGCTTTTTCACTTTTCCATATTTCTTCTAAATCAGAATATTCTTTTTCAACGTTTTTAATTTCTTTTTCCAAGTCACCCAACCGCTTCCTGGATGCTTCGTCTGTCTCTTTTTTTAATGCTTCACGCTCAATTTTCAATTGAATAAGTCGGCGTTCCAACCGATCAAGTTTGACAGGCTTTGAATCCATCTCCATACGAATTTGGCTTGCTGCTTCATCTATTAAGTCAATGGCTTTATCAGGCAAATTTCGATCAGTAATGTAACGTTGTGATAAGGTTGCTGCCGCAATTATGGCGAGATCTGTTATCTCCACACCGTGATGCACTTCATAGCGTTCTTTTAAGCCACGCAAAATAGCGATAGTATCCTCTGTGGAAGGTTCATCCACCAGTACTTTTTGGAAACGACGTTCCAAAGCAGCATCTTTCTCAATATATTTTCGATACTCATCCAATGTGGTAGCACCTACGCAACGAAGCTCGCCCCGCGCTAAAGCTGGCTTTAACATATTACCAGCATCCATAGCTCCTTCTGCCTTACCCGCGCCAACCATAGTATGTAATTCATCAATAAATAGAATAATTCGCCCTCCCTGTTTAGCTAAATCTTTTAATACTGCTTTTAACCGTTCTTCAAATTCTCCGCGAAATTTTGCCCCTGCAATGAGCGCTCCCATATCCAACACTAAAATTCGTTTATTTTTTAAACCCTCTGGAACTTCTCCATTGACGATTCGCTGCGCCAAACCTTCTACAATCGCGGTTTTACCGACACCAGATTCTCCAATCAACACAGGATTATTTTTAGTGCGTCGCTGTAAAACTTGGATAGTCCTACGGATTTCTTCATCACGACCAATAACGGGATCTAATTTTCCAATTTTAGCTTTTTCTGTAAGATTAATAGTATATTTTTCCAATGCTTGTCTTTGTGCTTCAGCACCTTGTTCAGTAACGCGTTCCCCACCACGTAAGTTTTTGATATTTTTTTCAATAGTTTTTTTATCGGCACCAGCTTCTATCAAAAGATCTCGCAATCGACCTTTAGCCTCTAACGCGGCTAGAATAAACAATTCCGAGGAAATGTATTGGTCTTTGTTTTGTTGGGCCAACTTGTCCATTAAAGTTAAAATTTGCGCCAACTCCCGAGATAAATGAACCTCTCCGTTCGTACCTTGAACTTGAGGATAATTATCGATTGCCTTGTCCAACCCATCGATCAACCGCAACAAATTAACACCTGATTGTTGTAATAATGGTGCAATAGTGCCGTGTTCTTGCTCTAGCAAGACTTTCATTACATGGGCCGGCTCGATAAATTGTTGGTCTCGACCCACGGCTAAAGATTGGGCATCCGCTAATGCTGTTTGAAACAATCTCGTAAATTTATCCATTCGCATGAAAGTCTTCTCCAAAGTTCGATTTTAATAACACTTATTCAGAGTCTGGGAGAGTAACCATTAGTTCTCTAAAATTATTAAACCTACCCACCCCCGGTCACGAGACGGCACTAAGAATAACTATTATTTCTTAAATCTGGGCGATATGCGATAATTTCAACTATTACTGATGAATTTTAATCACTAATCCATGAGGAGTAGGTTCAGTAACACCGAGATCTCCCTGGCTTGCTCGCGGAGTGGCTTCGATGGTTCCACTCTCCGAAGGTTACATCCTTGAGATTGTGGCTGGAACCGGCACTATCACTAAGACCATGCTGCGACGTGGGATTTCCCACCATCGACTCATTATGGTTGAAAGTTCCAAAATTTTAGTAGAAAAGTCTAAAAGCAAATTTCCTTTAATTAAAATCCTCCAAGGCAATGCTAAAAATTTATCAGCATTGCTGGGAGATTTGTCGAAAAATATTGACACAATAGTTTTGAGTTTACCTTTATTAATTCTTTCAGAGGAAAGGAAACAAAAAATAAAATAATTCATGAAGAAAAATTATTGAAGCCGAAAAGTTATTACATTCAATATACTTATGGCTTTTTTTCCAGTGTCTTTGAATCGAAGGTTCAATTTAAAAAAATTAAAACTAAAAAAATATTTGGCTTAATTTCCCACCAGCACGAATCAATATCTTTAAATTTAAAATAGAATAGAATTAGCTATCTTTCAGGAATAGGAATACCGCCCTAAATATATTTACGTAATTTCAGTTGAAAGCGGACTGAGAGATTATCGTTCAATATCCACTCCACTAATGTTTGGTTATCTAATTGGCCATCGCTGGGCGAAAATAACACTTCAGAATACGAGCTTGGCCCATTCATAATCATGACGATCGCATATAACAAATTTAATCTGATCATCAGAGGAAAGGTAATTAAAATTTTCAAATTTATTTCGGGAAGTTTCAGAAGTTTCATTAGAGCCAGGAGTTTTAACGTCAAGATTTTTTATTACCCGAGGATCTACTGCAGAAATATCTAACGCCCTGCTCGTTTCCAGAGAAACTTTATAACCCAAATCACATAATGCTTTCAATAACGCGAAACAACCTGGCTGAACCAAGGGTTCCCCCCCCGTAGTAACCGTGTCATGTTCACATAGGACACTGAATAAGCGCCTGCAGCCTCAAGCACCCTCTTCTTCAAGGGAAAAATTTCCCTCCTGAAAAGGCATAGGACATATCACAATAGGAACAACGGAGCGCCCCGGGATTAGACCGAATAAAAACGCTGGGTAATCTTACACTCTTTATTTCTCTCTGTAAGGAATAAAAAATTTCGGCAATCCGAAGCTTGTTCACAATAAAGGGTTCGTTGATGGTGAATTAGCCGCTTCCAACTGCTGCAAACGAATACTGGCTAATTGCGCCACCATTGAGCTGGAGTGCTGTTTTTTTATTTCCATTAATTCTTGTTTAGCTTGAGCAACTTGACCATTTTCCGCATGAATAATGGCTAACTTTAGTTGAGCATCGAGTACTTTTTCTGATTTAGGGAATTTATTTTTAATTATTTGAAACTCTAACGCTGCTTTTTTTCTGTCTTTCTGTTCTAAATAGATTTCCCCGAGCCAATAATGGGCATTAGCGACATAATTTCCATTAGGATAATCATTCAAATAATTTTGAAAAGAAGCTTCAGCTTTATCATATTGATTTTTAGTTAAAAAATTAAGCGCCGTTTGATAAGCAGTGGAGTCTTGTAATTGAATATTCCCATTATTAGAAAGCGAATTTCCGGTAGTTTTTTGTGAAGAAGAATTATCATTTGAGCTATCACTATTTAAATTTTTAAGTTGCGTTATTCTTTGGTTAAGATCGTTATAAAAACTACGCAGTTGGTTATTTACCAATTGTAAATCGCGCTGCTGCTCTTGCAATTGACCTCGCACTTGAGCAATTTGCTGTTGTAGATCTATAATTTGCTGCGGCAGATTTATATTAATAAGGTTATTCATTTGCTGTTCTAGACGAGCTATGCGCTGACTATCGGTCAACGGCTGCCTAGGTAAAGAAACCGCAGGATCAGGAGGAGTGATTTCAGTAGCTGACCCATTGGAGCTTTCGGCAGTACCTGTTGTAGGTATTTCCACTGGAGTCTCTTGGCCACTAGCTTGCTTGGTAATATCAACGACAGGTGCATCACCCAGCGCGACGACCTCTATTAACAAGAGGGTAATTAAGCCCGTTAGGGCATACAAAATTTTTATTTTCATCCTCAATAAGCCTCATAAATCAAATTAACTCGTCGATTCAATCGCCATGCGTATTCATTGTTACTCGGAACCGCTGGATGCTCCTTTCCGTAGCTCACCATATCCAGCTGTGATGGCGCTACCCCTTCTTGTTCGAAAATGCGAGCAATGGCCTGATCACGGCGCCAACCTAATCCGATGTTGTATTCTCGACTGCCTCGGTTATCAGTATTACCTTCAAGGCGGACTTTTGCTTTCGGATGGATAGCTAAATAATTAGCCTGGATATGAATTGCTTGAAGATCGACAACCCGCACTGCCGTACTATCAAAATCGAAATAATACGTTTGATTAGCAGGCGTAACCAAGGGATTGATAATTCGACCTTGCGAATCTTGCATCACTTGACCATGGTAACTGGATTCTCCTACCAACGCATAGGTTTTAGCGCCGTCTCTAACCCCAGTTGCTGCACTTCCACCATCCATAGAAGCAGTGTGGCTTTTACAAGCCGTCAAACCGAGTATCACCATACTCAAAATAGCCCATTGGAATCTAGCCCATTGGAATCTTTTGGGCATATTTACTCCTCTAACTGTCGTTGATCCCACCATTCTTTCTGTCTCCCACTCCGAATTATGTATTAACCTAAAAATGGAGACCACGCGGGTTCTTGGACAATTCCCTCTCTCGAGGGGAATCGCAATTTCACTTGTCCATTGATAGAAACCTGCGCAAGTACTCCTTGTCCTCCATATTCCGTCGCATAAATGATCATCTTACCATTCGGAGCCAAACTCGGCGATTCATCTGCCCCACTTTGGGTTAAAATTTGCAATCGCCCTGTTGTTAAATCTTCATACGCAATCCCAAACAAGCCGTTCTCTCGATGCATCATCACAATCGATTTCCCATCCGGAAAAAAAGACGCTCGCGCATTGTAATCACCTCGGTAAGTCAACCGAGTAATTGCATTATCGCTGAAAGAGTATTTATAAATTTGCGGTGTCCCATCACGATTAGAAGTAAAGAGAAGAATTTTTCCATCAGGCGACCAAGCGGGTTCGGTGTCAATAGCCCAATCATTAATGATTTCACGCAATTGTTTTGTGGCCAAATTTAGAACATAGATATTAGGATTGCCTGTTTTGGTAAGTACTAACGCTAAACAGGTTCCGTTTGGTGAAAAAGCAGGTGCTCCGTTGATCCCTGGGGCGTCGCTAATTCGTTTCCGCTGTCCAGTAGATAAATTTTGCACATAAATAGCCGCATGTTGCCCTTCAAAAGAAACATAAGCAATTTTTTTTCCATCCGGAGACCACGTGGGAGACATAATAGGCATATGAGAAACCAAAAGAGGTTGAGGATTAAAACCATCTGCATCTGCCACCTCTAAAGTATATACAGGAGGTTTATCTGGAGAACGCTGCACAAGGACATAAGCAATTCGTGTGGGGAAAACCCCTCGGACTCCGGTCAGCTTTTGATAAATGAGATCACTGATATGATGAGCGAGGCTTCGTAAATTTTGCACCCTTACATTAAACGAATCGCTTAATAAGACATTGTCCAAATCAAAAACATTCACTAAGGTAAAGGTCACTTGATAATGATTAATTCCGGATGGTCGAATAGCACCAATAACCACTGCATTGACTTTTTGTTTTCGCCAATAACTGTAATTTACCTCTTGTACAGATTCTGGAGTCTGGCCTAAATTATCGGGTCCCATTACTCGAAATTGCCCACTTTTCTGTAAATCGTTTTTGATTACTTGAAGAATTGTTTGATCTCCGGGAACGGAAACGGATGTTCCTGCGAAAGGTGCAATAGCAATGGGGATCGCAGAAGTCATCCCCTGGATTAATTCTAAATCTAATGCGCCATAGGCGGGAATAAAAAATAATGAAGCGAGGATATAAAGGGCTAGTCGATATTGTTTTCGCATGGCTTTTACTTCGTGGAGTAACTAACTACCGCCAGATTATAGTACTGCTACTATCATTCATGCAATGGTCATGAATTCGCTTGGGCCTGAAGAGGTCGAACCGTTAAGCGCAATTCCCGAAATTGAGAAAAGAGAGCAGTATCTTGGGAAACGGGTAAAGGAGAAGCTTTAAAGACCGCCATTCGAGCCGACTGGTCGAGGACAGGGTCGCCGCTGCTCTTAAGTGTCGTTACCAATAAAACAACTCCACCCGGTGCTAAGTGAATAAGCAAAATACATGAAAGATTCTTATCGGCGTTTTCAGGCACAATCCATTGTCGTTGAATAGCTTGTATAATTTGCGCTTTGTATTGATCTAAAACTCCCTGATTCTGCGCCGTTTGACGCGCTTTAGCTACTTGAGCCTGTTCTCGCTGTATTTCTTGTTGCAATAATTGCTGTTGTAATTGTTGTTGTTTGGATGCCAGTTGATGTTGTTTAATTTTCTCCTGCTTTTTCAAAGCTAATCCCTTTTTCTGTGCTAATGCTTCTTCTTCCTGTTGCTTCAAACGCAGTTGTTTTGCATGCAAAGCCGCAAGTCGCTTTTGTTCAGCGATTTGTTGTTTTTTTAAGGCCTGAACTCTTTCTTGTAATGCTCGAGCACGTGCTTGCTCAGCTTCGCGCTTTTGTTTTTCTTCTTTTTTCATAGCATTAATTTCATTATCGATAGCTACCTGGTTTACCGTTTCTGCTTTAATAATAGTCATAGGGCGCGATGGATTATTCAGTCGATACGTATTCGAGGAAGATAAGTTAATCGTAAGCGCAATCAATAAAATTATATGACAGAAAATAGAAACGCCAACGGGTAAGCGATAAGGCGGTGGTATTTTTAGCACTCAATCTCCTAGAATAAATCACATTAGTATTAGAAATATTTTTGTAATTCTTCCAATACTTGTTGTAACGTATTCTTATCCAAATACGCCCCATACTTCGGGCGATCGTTAAGATAATTAATTATATAATTATAAATCGTTAATTATATAATTATAAATCGCCACCAGAGTAAATACACCTTACCTGATCCTTTGTAAGGACAGCATAATCCACATAACTCACTGAAATTAAAAAGAGATGAGATTCTGCGGTAAACAAAGAATGGCCGATAGTATAATCAGGGAGGAGGTTTTTGAAACCAAGTATTTCTGTTTAGTTAGGGTAGGCATAATATCATAATGGGAGCATAATGGGAGATAAGAGGAGATAAGATATTAATAAATCTGTGGTTTTTTCCAAACCAATAAATTAATATTAAGGAACATGTAATTGATAGGGCGAAGGATAGGGTGTATAAGCGCTAGCATGAACCCAGTACCCCTTCCCCCATATGCTCTCACCATTAAGTTATTCATCGTGATCCGCTGTAATAATGACAATCGTATTTTTTAATAAATCATGGCTTTTAAAATCATCCAGTACTTTCTTAACTTCACTATCTACAAAATAAACGGCATTGTGGTAACGATTGACATAGGGAATTGGATCGGAATTGGGAGTAAGCGAAAAACGATCGCACTGTTTAACAGCGAGTTGGAAAGGTTTGTAATCTGGTGTAGTTAGGGTCACAATAATTATGCACGGCATCATAAAGAATGAATCCCCAAAGAATGAATCCCCAAAAAGGTCGATCCGGTTGTCGCTTTTTTAAAAATTGGTCAAATTCGCGAGTAATAGCACGATCACAAGCTACCGTACTATTTTCAAGCGTTTGCATTAACATGTGTTTTATTTCTGCAAAAATAGTTTTTTTTCAAATGCTGGAAAATTTAGAGCGGCACTGGTGAAAATCTCCATTTGATAATTGTTTTTTAAAAAATGATGGATTAATAAAGGTTCTCGATGCTGACTTAAAAAAAGCTCGCCAATAATTATTGGGTATCCCATAAAATAGGGATACTAATCCAGGTTAGGTACAATTGCCCCACTCCAGTGATTTTTAAATTGCAACCTTCCTTGAGGAAACTCATAAATGTTAGGCGTGTATATTTTACTCATGCCATCATAACGCCAGGTATCAATGCCTATAATGAGTACGTTTAATAATTTTTTAGGGACGCTAAATTGAAGTCGATGGAGAGGATATTTAAGTGGGTGATTTGATTTCTCGTACCAAAAATAAACTTCGGCTTTTGGCGTTAAAATTCGTCGGATGCCAGGATCACCTGGCATTAATAAATCCGTAGACCTCGTCATAATAAGTAAAAATTCACGCTGCTTTCAAAACAATATGATTATCGATATGGCTAAACCAATGTCGGTAGATCATCGCTGTTATAACAAACATGCAACTGTAAGAAGCCAGGAAGAAGGTGAAGCCAGGAAGAAGGTTATTAAACTACCAGCAAAAACATACCCTCGATATCCTTTATTTTCTTTAACTACTCTACACACTAATAAAGCAACGAAATACTCCACTACGAGTAAAACAATAACTAAATCAACTAATAAAATTTGCTCCAATAGTGATAATAAAATTACTTCTGATAAAGCACCGGCTTAAAAAATACACCATCCCACACTGGGGGTGCATTTGATACAAGCCAAAAGTCACACTATCAATAATCAAAGCAACAACGAGTAATGAAGTAAAAATGATACCTAATGTAAATCCAAGCCATCGACGGGGGAACAGAGTGATTATTCCAATTACAATCAAGCAACTAAAAAAAGAACAAAACTCCTAGTTGAGTGATGAACGAAGCAATTAAAAATATCCATCCTAATGCTATGTGACCTACCGTAATACCATTCATTGAGTGAAAATTTGGCAGCATTCGAAAATAATTAAGACCAATTAATAGGCCCAAGAACGTATTAACCAAAAAAACCATCCTGCCCAATGACGGTATAAAGTGCGTCGGGATTTGGCGGGTGATTGAGACATGAGGGATTCCTTATAGTCGTAGTCGTCTAGTCGTAGTCGTCGCTAGAAGCGTCTATTATTGAATGAATAGTCCGTGAGATGCAAGATTGATGAGTTAACCCATCTAGGACAGGGTGTAATTTTCTGTCTCTGCTTGGACTAATACCTCTCACAATCCTACTATAACCCATAAAAAAGGCTATCTAATGAAGGAGTCAATTTAATGGTAGGATTTTTCTGTAGTCAGCATTGGTTTTCGTTAAAGAAGAACTCCACAATTTCCCAATGACATACCAGTCGCGTTGTAGAGAATCGTGTCCCGTTCTCTTTCGCTTCTTTGCATATTTATCCTGCTATTTCAGCTGCTTATAGGTAGGTAATTACATGGAGCGACTTTCTTTTAAGAATATTTATCGGAAAAATCTATTTAAAAATATTAAATACATTTGCCAACATTTTAGTATCCAAATTAGTCCCAGGAATAGGTTTACCATTACCATTAGGATAAAGAATGGGATAGTTTCGATAGTTTCCTTCAGGCTCGTTTCGGGCTTACAATCGCATAGTCAATATAGCTATTGATAATTAGAGGAGAGCACTCTCTTTTTTGAGCAAAGATTTTCCAACACTGTAGTCCGACACGGGATTTTGACAATTCAGTGCTCCTTGCATTAGGGTGGGAATCACATCGTAATAACTGGTTCGATAATTAAATATTTTAGCCTTTTTAGAAGGCCAATAGATGATCAAAGGTGTATGCACTTGTCACGGTGTATAATCGCTCGCATGCCCCAATAGTTCTGATGATTTTCATTAAATTCTTCGCCATGATCCGCAGTAATAATCACAATAGTATTTTTTAATAACTGATGGCCTTTCAGCGCCTGTAATACCTGTCCTACTAAAGCATCATCAAAATGCGCCGCATTTCGATAACGATTTAAATAAGGGTAACGGGTCAGTAGAATTGTTTAACAATAAACGATTGCAAACTTTGATAGCAGGTTGGAAGGGTTTTAAGCAATTTGCCGATGACTCGCAATAATTGTGTGTTTCATCATAAAAAAACAAAACTAAAAAAAGGCTTCTCGGAGTTTAAGTTTATATGGTTGATAAAATCTTTAAATTCTTGCGTGATGCGTCGATCACGGTCAAAAGATTCAGCACCGGGTGCGGGTGTATTGATCTGTAAATTTTTTATTTCATGAAACACCGTTTCATCAAAAGCGGGATAATGCAAAGAAACACTGCGGAAAATACTCGTCTGATAATGATCTTGTAATAATTGATGAATAAAGGCAGGAGAACAATGTTGTTTCAACATCGCCGTCCAATAGTTAGCTGAAAGGCTTTAAAATAAAGAGAAAATCCTAGGACGCGTGCAATTTCCGCCACTTAAATTATCTCGAAATACCCAAGATTTTTGGGGAAATCGATAAATGTGATGATAAACAAGCGCATCTGCCAAAAAAAAGGACTAATACCGGCAAGGAGCACAAAAATGCAAAGAAGGCCGATTGACCGAAAAGTCCTGTTAGCATAAAAATCTAACCCAGAATCACTCTCGTGTGGGTCATCAAAGGAATGGAATCAAAATTGGGTAATTAGAAAAGGTAATTAAGACCAATAAAGAAGTAAATGAATGCATTAGCAGTGAAAAACCACCCTGCCCAACGACAGAGTAATCGTCTGCTCGGATTTTGTTTTAACATTGGGCAAGGATATCTAATAAACCTTAAGAAAATATTAAAAGAAGGCGATATTCTTTGAAGGCGATATTCTTTCTTTCAAATTTGTGCTAGATTTACAGGTGAATCTCTTTAAACAGAAAGAGATCAAATGGACAACAACTCGGAGAAACCATAAAAATAAAAAAACTCTTAACAATCATAGGAAACGATTAATCACCACGTAAACCGACTAGGACTTTTCGGATTTCGCATTTTGGATTTAGCGAGTTTAGTTGCATTCAGTTTTTTCTTTAAGTAAAACCACTAGGTGCTCAATGGGTAAATCTTCTATTTCCTGATTTTGACGAAATTTATACTCCAAAGTATTTTTATCCAAACCACGCTCACTAATCAGTAATCGATGTGGAATGCCTATTAAATCCATGTCAGCAAACATGACACCTGGTCGTTCTTTGCGATCATCCCAGAGTACCTCAAAACCTGCTTCGATCAACTCATGGTAGATTCGTTCACAAGCTGTCTGCACTCGATAAGACTTATGCCTATTCAGACCAATTAAAGCTATTGAAAAAGGAGCCATTGCTTCAGGCCAAATAATTCCAGCTTCATCATGATTCTGCTCGATTGCTGCCGCCACCGTTCGCGAAATACCGATTCCATAACAGCCCATTTGCATATAGCGGCTTTTCCCCGTTTCATCGATAACTGTGGCCTTCATCTTACGACTATATTTTTGGCCAAGTTGAAACACTTGACCCACCTCAATTCCCCGAGCAAAACGTAAGTGACCTTTACCATCAGGACTTCGATCCCCTGCAACCACATTTCGAAGGTCAGCCACTTCTCCTAAAGGAACATCACGATCCCAATTAACGTTTATAAAATGAAAATCATCTTCGCTGGCTCCGCAACAAAAATCAGCCAAATGCGCAGCGTCTCGATCCACGATATAGGGAAGCGGCAAATTCACAGGCCCCAAAGATCCAGGCCCAGCACCAATAGTTTCCCTAATTTCTTTTTCATTGGCAAAAACTAAGGGAGAAGCAACACCGGCTATGTTCTGTGCTTTTACTGTATTTAATTCGTGGTCACCTCGTAAAATAAGCGCCACAAAAGGAGATTCTTCTCCTTTCACGATAAAGGTTTTGACGCCTTTTTCCGGGAAAATATTGCATGTCTCCGCTAATTGTTTAATCATACGAACGTTGAGGGTTGCTATTTTTGTCATGTCAGCCGTAGGTTCTGGTCGTTCACCTTGCGGCGCCTGAGCGCTCGCTTTTTCAATGTTGGCCGCGTAATCACTTTCATCACTATAAACCACAACATCTTCACCCACATCGGCCAGCACTTGAAATTCGTGGGAATAGTCACCACCAATAGCGCCAGTATCCGCTAATACTGCACGAAAATTTAATCCTAAACGAGTAAATATACGCGCATAAGTGTCATACATTTTATTGTAAGCCGCTTGCATCCCCTTTTCATCGAGATCAAAAGAATAAGCATCTTTCATTAAAAATTCACGGGAACGCATCACGCCAAATCGGGGACGAATTTCATCGCGAAATTTAGTTTGGATCTGGTAAAAATTAACAGGTAATTGTTTATAACTACGCAATTCCTGGCGAGCGACATCCGTAATTACTTCTTCGTGGGTAGGACCAAAACAAAATGCATTCTCATGCCGATCAATAATCCTTAACAATTCAGCTTCGTAAGCTTCCCAGCGATTCGATTCTTGCCATAAGTTCGCCGGTTGCACTATAGGCATTAATAATTCTAGCGCACCACTCCGATTCATTTCTTCCCGAACAATGTTTTCCACTTTTTTTAAAACACGCAACCCTAAGGGCAACCAGGTATATAAACCGCTCGCCAATTTACGTAACATGCCCGCACGAATCATCAATCGATGGCTGCTAAGTTCAGCATCTGAAGGGATTTCTTTAACAGTAGCTAAAAAAAATTGACTAACTTTCATAAGTGAAAAAGTGTAGCACAACCAATGATTCCCATCTAATGTTAGACTTAGGACGATATCATGATTAATTTACCAATAACTCTTTAGTGGTTTTGAAGGCCAAGAGGATGACCATCAGTACCAGCCGGCGCGACCATGGTTTCAGATTCATCTGTCTGTTGTTCGTTCCAGAGCAAAACTCGTATTGGATTCTTTCTTCCATCTACTAAATACTTGATTCCTCTTACATCATTTAAACTAAATTAGTTAATGCATAACTGCCCAGCCCTACGGAGGCAATAGAACAAATGATATAAATAGCCTTGTATTCTCTGCTAAATAAATCAAATTATCTTTTACTAATTCAAATTGCCTCACTAACAGAATCAATGAAGGAACACTAGGCAATAGGATATTGGCCACTGATCGCCAAACGATAGTCATGCTTTGTCGGACGTTAGAATTTGATTTTACCACTTTGAAACTTTCCGATTGCGGCAATTAACCCATTTCCTCTATCCCTTCTGGGACTAAAGGTGTTTGATCCGAAGGGCAGGGACAACTAACAAAGATTATAATAGTGCGAGCCACCAGATAGATCTGGTAACCGCAAAGACAACCAACTCATGCAGCAGGCGCACTAAGTTCTTCCAAAATATGATGGTCAGTGGTGAAAATATAGTTATCTACAAAAAACCTAACCAATTTTTCTTTCACACTAAGGTAACAAGCCGCTCCCGAGCCTCCAATTAAAACTAAGGAGGAAATCATTTCGGGAAACTATTTCTTCCAATTTTTCAAATCAAAATCAAAGAAAGTTTGAGGTACAATGGCTTTAATAGGGCCTCTCATAAAAATCTCCTTATAATCGGTGAAGCCCCCGCGACATTATCACACCCGTCTTCAACGTCAATGATGAAGAAAAATTAATTTTATTTTAATTAATTTAACGTATAATTAATTTAACGCATAATTAAATCAGGCAAATCGAGTGACTTACCCATCGCAATTTTCATAAAATAGTTTTTAAGGAAGTTAAGTCGATTAGTCATTGTCAATCCCATATTGCGCGCTTGAACGATAAAAGGCGATTGAGTGCCAAAGCATTCTTTAAAGAATCGCATGGCTGCTAGCATCATAACGTTATCTCCTTTGCGCCAACGTTCATAGCGACGCAAAACCCGAAAACTACCCACGTCACATTTTTCGTGGTGAGCGTCAATAATGCATTGTGCTAAACAAGCGGCATCCATAAAACCTAAATTAACTCCCTGTCCTGCTAGAGGATGAATCGTATGCGCTGCATCACCGATTAATACCCTGCGAGAATCTAAATATTTTTTTGCATGACGCATTATTAAGGGGATAGATTTGGGTTGCGTTAGCCGCTGAATCTCACCTAATCGTAACCCAAAAGCATTATTTATTTTGGCATTAAATGATTTTTCATCCGCGGCTATTAATTGTGTTGCTTCTTCTGGAGAAATCGACCAAACAATAGCACAATGATGGGGAGCGGCTAAAGGTAATAAAGCTAACACGGCGTCTGGTAAAAACGCTTGCCAACCAGTTTGTTCATGAGGATTTTCGGTTTTAACGACGGCGATGACGGCGCTTTGTTCGTAAGAACGTTCTTGTATATTAATATTCATTTGCTCGCGAAGCCATGAGGCTGAACCGTCGGCTCCCACGAGCAGTGAAGTCCGAATTGTTTTTTGATTATCTAACTCAAGAGCAATAAATTCCTCAAAAGATGAGAGGTTCCAAGGTTGAGCTGGGCAAATAAATTCGACTAAGGGATCCTCTTGTAATTTTTGCCAGAGAACTCGAACAATCTCCCGGTTTTCGATAATGGCGCCCAAAGCGGATGCACTAACGTCGGCGCTATCAAAAATAATTTCTCCTCCACCAGCGCTATCCCACACATCCAATTTAACCAGAGGAGAATAAGTTGACTTGCGAATATCCTGCCAACAATTAATTTTGTTTAATAATCGTCTGGAAACTGCGTTAATTGCACTTACCCGAGAATTTAAACTGTCTTTACTCAAACACAACAAAGGTTTTTTTGCTTCAATAAGGGTAACTTTTATTTCTGCATTTGCTAATAATGCTGCTAATAACAGCCCTACCATCCCGCCACCAATAATGGTGACGGGTATCAATTCAGACGGCGTTGTCATATCCATTCGAGTTCACCTCGCACTAGTTTGGGTAAACGTCCCGCTAAACCGAGCAAGCGTTTGGCCAATTGATTTTTAATCGGGGGCAACAATTCTGTCGCTAACAACCCTAAACCTCGGACTCGATTCGCTAAGGGTAATTGTAAGCCAAACCATTGTGAAATATTTCGAGTTAATCCAATTATTCGATCCTGATCCTCTTTACGCCATTTAATATATTCTTGTAAAAGATTAATTTCCCCCAAAAGTTTATGCTTCTGATAAGCAGAGACTACCAATTCGCTGAGCGCTGCCACATCTCGTAATCCTAAATTAAAACCCTGAGCAGCAATGGGATAAAGGGTATGGGCAGCATTTCCTAATAAAACAAAGCCTGGACGAATTTGTTCTTTAGCAATTAGTAGCTGTAAAGGGAATTGCTTCCCTCGTTTAAGCGATTTAATTTCTCCTAAACGATTTTTAAAAATTTTTTGAACCTTACTTTGAAATTCTTCATCAGACCACTCGCTAACTTTGTCAGCCAATTGTTTCGACAAAGACCAAACTAAATAACACTGACTCTGGTTAAAGAGCGGTAAAATAGCCAGCGTTCCTTGCGGCGTAAATCGCTCATAGGCAGTTTGATTATGTGGTTTTGCTAATTCCATTGAGGCAATCAGCGCAACTTCATTTTCATTTTTTTCTTCTGTAGGAATATTTAATAATCGCCGCGCTGTAGATTGGGTTCCGTCCGCAGCAACGAGCAAATTTGTTTGCAGATCTTTTTCTCCCTCAACGGCCAGACAATTAACCGAAGCCACCCCACCACAATGAATAGCAAGAATTTTAGTAATGGGGATAATTTCCACATTCTTTTGAGAGGCTGCTCGTTGATAAAGTACGTGCTGTAATTTATAAAAAGGAACTACATAACCTAAAGCGGGAACCCCTAATTCACTGGATCGAAAACGTAAGGTGCCTAATGCACCTTGATCAGAAACCTGGACGGTAGAAATGGGACAAGATTCAACAGCCAGGTCTTCCCATACACCTAATGTTTGTAATATTTGATAACTAGCATATGAAAGTGTAATAGGCCTCATATCTTTCTGAAGAGCTAAAGTTGCCTCGGGCAAATAATGCTCTAAGATTTTGATTTTCAGCCCCTGATTTTGCATAGAAACTGCCAAACTTGTCCCGACAAGACCCGCACCAATAATAATGAGGCCTGATTTGTTTTTAGAAACTGGCATAGCAAGCATCCTATCATGCCAGAGCCAATTTGAGATACTTTTAACTTTCACCAAACTAACCGGCCTCGCGAGAGTGGATAAAATCGAGTATGATGGCGACTTTTCAAGCACAGGAAATTACCATGAGCAACAGCTCAATTAAAAATCGATTATTCCAATTACGACAATTAATGCGAGAATTTGGTGCTGATTATTACTATATTCCCGCCACTGACCCCCATAAAAATGAATACCTCCCTCCTTGTTGGCAACGTCGAGCTTGGATTAGTGGATTTACAGGATCCGCAGGAGACGTCATTGTGGGAATGGATAATGCCTTTCTGTGGACCGACCCTCGGTATTTCTTACAAGCAGAACAGCAGCTTGATAGCACGCTTTTTGAATTAATGAAAATGAGTCAAGGTGAAACGCCCAATATCGATCAATGGTTACGTGAGCAAAAAGGACCCATCATCTTTGCTACAGACCCTCAAGTTATTAGCATCCGCCAAGTAGAAAAAATTGAGAAAGCCTTGCTCCCACAGAAAGGAAAACTTCTATTGGTAGACAATAATCTCGTGGACCAATTATGGAAAGATCGTCCAGCGCTCCCAAACCATCCCATTCAACTCCACCCCGAACAATATGCTGGGGTAAGTGCTGAAGAAAAACTTGTCACTCTTCGTAGAATTCTGCAATCTGAAGGCGCAGATGTTCTGGTAATGAATATTCTTGATGCTATTGCCTGGCTATTTAATATTCGAGGAAACGATATTGATTACAATCCACTCGCTTTAAGCTACGCCATAGTCACGCAAAATGAGTCCTTCTTATTTACAGACCCACAAAAGATTACTGAAGAGGATAAAATCTACTTCAAAAAGATTAAGGTCCAAATAAAATCTTACCACACTTTGGGAGAAGCCCTTACCAACTTGTCGGGCTGTGTTTGGATTGATCCTGAAACAACCAATTGGTGGATCCGAAAACAGTTGAAAAATGCCAAAAATTTTATTTATAAACCCTCCCCTATTACATTGCCCAAAGCACTTAAAAATCCCGTAGAAAAAAAAGGTGCGCAAGAAGCACATATCCTTGACGCTATCGCCATGGTGCGCTTTTTACATTGGCTGGAAAACCACTGGCAAGAAGGCGTGAGTGAAATAACGGCTGCTCAAAAATTGGAAGCCTTTCGTCGAGAAGACTCGCGCTGTTTAGATTTAAGCTTTCCCAGTATTAGTGGTTTCGGCTCTCATGGGGCCATCGTACATTATGCAGCTACACCAGAAACTGACATCTCTATCGATGATTCTACACTTTATTTGATCGATTCGGGTGGGCAGTATCTCTCAGGGACTACTGACATTACTCGCACTATTCACTTAGGAAATCCCACGCAAGAACAAATGCATCTTTATACCTTAGTCCTTAAAGGACACCTTGCGATTCGCCACATAATCTTCCCGAAAGGAACGTGTGGGGAACACCTCAATACTTTTGCCCACCAATTTTTGTGGCGTGAAGCACTAGATTATGGTCACGGGACTGGACACGGCGTCGGAAGCTATTTGTGCGTGCATGAAGGACCCCAAGCCATCACGGCCCGCTATACACAAATTCCCCTGCAACCAGGCATGATCGTAAGCAACGAGCCTGGCGTTTACATGACCAATCAATATGGAATCCGAATTGAAAACCTCTGTTTGGTTACTGAAAAATTCAAAGCGAACGACAGTATGACGGGTCACGGCCCTTTCTATGGCTTTGAAGACCTTACATTAGTTCCCTATTGTCGAAAACTCATTAACCTACCAGATCTTTCTGAGCAAGAAATTCAACAGGTTAATGATTACCATCAGGAAATTTACCTCGCATTAAAAAATTTATTACCGAATAACGAATTAAATGACTGGTTGCACCAAGCAACAGCACCGCTCTGAGAAAACTATGTGAGGTTGACCTAATTAGGGGAAGACATTATTCTTAATTTATAAATCAATACCTACAATACCTAAGTAAAAGAAATACTAAGAGGATATCCCAAGGATGCAACCACCCCACACTATTGAACTCAGTGAACTCGAATATCAAGTAGATCACTTATTGCGTTCATTAGAGCGTCTAAAAACAGAAAATAATATGCTACGGCAAAAATTAGCAAATAATGCGCGGGAACGATCTTTATTGGTAGAAAAAAATCTTCATGCCGCTCAGAAAATAAAAAAAATAATCGCACAATTAAGGGAAGAAATACCATGAGTTGTTATGTTGAGCAAAATATTATTTCGGTAAAAATTCTCGACCGCAGTTATAAAATTAAATGCCCTCCCGAACAAGCGCAAGCGCTTCAAAAAGCTGCTAACTATGTCAATGAGCAAATTCGGAAAATGCGTCAAACCGTAAACATCAATAGTACCGAACATATAACTATAGTAACGGCTCTAAATATCTGCCATGAACTCATGCAGTTGCGTAAACAAAAAAATAATTATATCGATGTTATGAACCAACGTATTCAGAACCTTCAACGACGCATTGAAAATTTCCTGGAAACTAACGAAGAAATTGCTGTATAATTTATAGTGTCCTCTGTGAATGTCGTTGCAAGTACCGCATATTTGAACCTATACGAATATGATAGGGAATTGGCTGTGGTCACGCTGTTGAGCAAGCCCATCGAAGTCACATCACCGATGGGGAGCCTGAGGTAGTGCCCGCCTACTCCCACTTGAGCCTTTGGGTTCAATCAACGGCTTGCGACGACGTCATAGAGGTTTTTAATGAATTCAGCTTCTGACAAAAAGCACCTGCGCGCCCTTCTTCGTCATCGCCGTAGCGCTCTTTTTATTCAAGAGCGAACTTATGCGGCCCAAGCCGTTTATAATAAAATAATGACGCTCAACCCTTTTGAAGTTAGTAAAAATATTGCGTTTTATAAGGCACACGATGCTGAAGTGAGTATTGACAAAGTGCTCACAAAAGCGCAGACAATGCGAAAAAATTGTTATTTGCCTGTCTTGCGTTCTTATCAGCACCACTTAGATTTTTATTCCTATCATTTAAAAAACCCTTTAATTAAAAACCGTTTTGGCATTGAAGAGCCTGATACCTTTCAAGAAAAACTTATTTCTATAGCCGATCTCGATTTAATTTTTCTACCCTTAGTCGCCTTTGACAAAAGTGGTAATCGGTTGGGCCGTGGCGCAGGATATTATGATCGGGCTTTAGCACCTTTAAAAGATAGAGCTTTTAAAAAACCGGTATTGGTAGGCATCGCTTACAACTTTCAAAAAATCAACAAAATCCCCATCGAAAAATGGGATTTTCCATTAAATTTTGTTATAACGGAAAAAACAATTTATCAATTTTAACATGCCATAGTTAAAATTTCTTGCCATTCCGTTTTGTAACAGGAGTAATCGGCAACCGATTCCCTTTACGCAAAATAATCATATCCTTTAATCGGGGGGTTCCGCAGCTCCTCCAATGTTACAGTTCGATCAAATTTTTTCTTAAATTGAATATCTACCGTAAACCAGCGGGACTTTTCAGGTAAGGTTTTGAGATCGTAATACTTACTTCTTTTATCAAAAGCGGTAGTATCAGGATAGGCTTCTCGCACGATTTTTACCACTCCTACAATCCCGAGTTCTTTACAGTTAGAATAATACAAAAAAGCATACTCATTTTTTTCATTCCTTCTCGGATGAAATTGCGTGCTTGATAATTACGAACACCATCCCATTGCGTAATTTTATTTTGCTTCAAATCATCGATGCTAAATATGAAAAGTTCCGTTTTAAACAACCAAAACACTTATCGTCTTTTCCGCAACAAGAATCCGATAAATAAAAATATTATTAATAATTAGGTATTACAATTTGAAAAATAACGGGAAATAAAATAATGGCCAAAAGCGTCCAAATAAAGCCAATAATTCCTAAAACCAGAATGCTCACACACCCCCCCAAAAAAACAAAAAAGTATAATGGTAATACTCAATACTGTAATGGTCGCAACCACCACACCCCAAGCTGCAGCAGTAACTACTAACGTTAATCCAAGCAAAGGCAAAACTAAATGCCAACCCAACACCAATAATAAAATTATAATAATCGCAAGCACCCAGGGAAAAGTTCGACGATTGGGCTGTTCCATAGTTAACTCCTCAAAGCATTCATTAATAATATCATAGGTTTTAACTACCCGAGTTCCAATAGAGTGACCCTCCTAATCATTTACAACAAGAAATCCTGCCTCCTTCCATGCGATAACCCCTCCACCCATTGATAACACATTACGATAGCCCATTTTTTGAATACTATCTGCAGCAAGAGCGGAACGGAAGCCACTTCCGCAATACAAGACTAATTTTCGCTGATTATTAGGGATCACTTTCTCGAGGTCTCTTTCAATGACGCCTTTCCCCAAATGGATAGCTCCCGGGAGGTGACCATTATCCCATTCGCTTTCTTCGCGAACATCGATAAGATCAAAGTCCTCCCCTTCTTCGATCATTTTTTTAACGGAATAGATATCTGTTTCTTCCACATTAACTTTAGCAGCGGTGACCAATGCCACAAAACAAGGACTGTGCTGTTTTTTCATCGATTTTTCTTCTCTAAACTTCAATTTTAGCAAGATTTCCTTTTTTCTCTAACCACTTGCGACGATCCGCAGCCCGCTTCTTAGTTAACAACATATCCAAAAGCTGTTCCGTTTTATCTTTAGCTTTTACTATTAATTGAACTAAGCGACGAGTATAGGGATTCATAGTAGTTTCTCGGAGTTGACTGGGATTCATTTCTCCCAATCCTTTAAACCGCTGGATATTAATAGCGCCTTTTAATTTTTCAGCTTTGATACGGTCTAAAATACCTTCTTTTTCATCTTCGTCCAATGCATAAAAAATTTTTTTACCGACATCAATGCGATAAAGTGGCGGCATTGCGACAAACACATGACCTTTTTCTACTAAAGGATAAAAATGTTTCATAAAAAGGGCACAGAGTAGCGTTGCAATATGATAACCGTCCGAGTCAGCATCCGCTAAAATACAAATTTTTCCATAACGAAGACCTTCTAAATTAGAAGAGTCGGGGTCAACACCAATTGCAATAGCAATATCATGTACTGCTTGACAAGCTAGTACTTGCTCGGCGTCTACTTCCCAGGTATTTAATATTTTTCCACGTAATGGCATAACGGCTTGAAAATTTTTATCACGAGCTTGTTTTGCCGAGCCACCAGCGGAATCTCCCTCTACTAAAAACAATTCAGATTGCATGGCATCCGATAAAATACAATCTGCTAATTTTCCAGGCAAGGCTGGGCCCATGGTTACTTTTTTACGTTCTACTTTTTTGCTAATACACAATCGCTTTTGGGCATTAGCAATAGCCAGGTCAGCCAATGCTTTTCCTATTTCCACATTGTGATTAAGCCATAAACTAAAAGCGTCCTTTACTACCCCGATCACAAACACTGCAGATTGACGCGATGTTAATCGTTCTTTGGTCTGGCCCGAGAATTGAGGTTCTTCTATTTTTACAGACAATACATAGCGACACTGCTCCCAAATATCTTCACCTGTTAATTTTAAATTTCGAGTCAACAACTTATGAATTTCGCAAAATTCGCGCATTGCTTCCAATAATCCAGTACGAAATCCATTGACATGCGTCCCACCTTGTAAGGTAGGAATTAAATTCACATAACTTTCCTTAATACCTTCTTCCCCTTCAGGAAGCCAAGTAACCGCCCAATCCACCATTTCTTGAGCTCCCTTAAAACTTCCTACCCAAGGCTCCTCTGGCAAACGTTCGCAGTCACGGACAGTATTCAACAAATAGGTTTTTAATCCTTCTGCGTAATACCATTCAAGGTGTTGTCCGGTGTGTTCGTCGGTAAACCGAACCATTAATCCAGGACACAAAACTGCCTTCGCGCGTAGAGTATGCTTTAAAGCAGAGATGCTAAATTTGGGACTATCAAAATACTGAGCATCGGGCCAGAATCGAATACTAGTTCCTGTTTCTTGCTTACCACATGAGTCGACGGCATGTAATTTTAATATTTTTTCACCATTCGCAAAATCCATTTGATAAATTTTCCCTTCCTTTTTCACTTGAACAATTAATTTTTTTGATAGTGCATTTACAACGGAAATACCAACACCATGCAATCCGCCCGAATATTCATAAGTTTTATTGGAAAATTTAGCACCCGCATGAAGACGGGTAAGAATTAATTCGACCCCAGAAACCTTATGTTCGGGATGAATATCAATCGGCATTCCGCGGCCATCATCAATAATTTCAAACGAGCCATCTTTATAGAGAACCACTTCAACATTGCGCGCAAATCCCGCAATCGCTTCATCCACGCTATTATCAATAGCCTCGTGAGCAAGGTGATTAGGACACGAAGTATCGGTATACATACCCGGGCGTCGCTTTACCGGTTCCAAGCCACTTAAAACTTCAATAGCCTCGGCCGTGTAGCCTTTTTTACCTATCTTTTGTGTTGCTTTCGTCATTTTCTTACCTTTACTAGAGGCTTTTAGACAATTATTTTAACTACATTTTATATTGCATCGGAATATGATCCACGTTATTGTGCTTAGTTTCTTGATACCACTGTTTCTAAGCAGTGGGTAAATGATAAGTGGATTGTACTAAGCTTATGCGTTATCTGTATACTTTGTTGTTTTATGCAGCTTTTCCTTTTGTCTTGCTTCGAATGTTATGGCGGTCCTGCAAAGTTAAAGGTTATCGCTATCGTCTTTTAGAACGTTTTGGATACATCGCTGCTCTGAATTTGAATGAAAAATCTCTCTGGCTTCATGCTGTTTCAGTGGGAGAAGTTATTGCTGCTATTCCGCTCATTAAAGCTTTGTTGGAAGGTTATCCGCAATATACTTTGGTAGTTACTACCACTACCCCTACCGGTTCCGAACAAGTTTATAAAAATTTTGGAGATCAAATTCGCCACGTATATTTTCTCTATGATCTACCAGGCCCCGTTAATCGATTTTTAAACCGCATTCATCCGCAATTGGCGATTATCATGGAAACCGAACTTTGGCCTAATGTACTGTATTATTCGCATCGAAAAAGAATCCCCATCCTCCTAGCGAATGCTCGCTTATCTGAACGTTCTATGCATAATTATCGGCGCATTGCTCAAGTTACTCGAAAAATGCTCTCACAGATCACGTGCGTTGCAGCACAAAGTGATCTCGACGGCAAGCGCTTTCTCCAGCTTGGATTACCCTCCAATCGTTTACTCGTTACCGGCAATATAAAATTTGATTTACACTTACCCGAATCCTTAATCGATGAAGGAAAAAGTTTACGGAGAAATTGGGGACTTCGTCCGACCTTAATTGCTGCCAGCACTCATGAAGGGGAAGAGATTATCATTCTTGAGGCCTTTCGCCAATTACGCCATCAATTTCAGGATGCTCTTTTAATTTTAGTTCCTCGTCACCCTGATCGATTTGATAAGGTGGCTCGTCTTTGTGAATCCACTGGTTTTTCGATCGCTAAGCGCAGTTTAAATAGAATCCCCCATTCCCACACAGACATTTTACTCGGCGATACAATGGGTGAGTTGCGCTTGCTTTATGCGGCGAGCGATGTGGCTTTTGTAGGCGGCAGCTTAGTTCCAATAGGGGGACATAATTTAATTGAGCCCGCTGCGGTTCGTCTTCCCATTATTAGCGGGCCTAATTTGCAAAATTTCGTGGCAATAAGTCATTTACTAAAAACTGCTAATGCACTGATAATTGTTTCTGATAGCAAAAACCTTTTTACCAATGTAGCGCGATTGTTTAATAATCCACAAGAAAGAAAAAATCTTGGAAAACGAGCCTACCAAGTCAGTACCACTAACACGGGAGCACTTGATCAGCATATACAATGGATCGATACTGAATTAACTAGAGGACACCTGAAAGGTAACAAGCCTTCCCGAGCTACAGCTACCTTTCATTGAACCCTTCGTTTAACACCCTCACCCTCAATAGGGCATCAAAAGCTCTATCATTTCGTCACAGGCAGCTGTGTTTCAGTAATTGCCAGATTACTCATCGTAGCTAACGTTAATGAAGGGCCCGACACAGCCGACACCTAGGGCTTTTCTTTTCTTTATATTACTTTGTACCAGCCTTTCTGATAAACAATCTTAAGTTTGAACGGTGTGTGCTTTGTGTGCTTTTTCCTAGAGCTCTCTGCGTCAGACTTTTTTACGAGAGGCGAATAATTGCACTACGAAATGGTGTCCTTACGAAATGGTGTCCTTTTGGAGTAATTGCGACAACCTGGCGTCGATTGTTATGAGGAAACGGAAGGGGTTGAGCTCGTTCCGCCTAAAGGGGTCCCCAACGTAGTATGTTGCAGTCTGGTAGATTTTCCGCCTCGAGCGGGGGACAAACCTGCCTCCCTTACATTATTTAAGTTATTGTTGGGCAAGGCAGGTAGTTTGGTAGCATATTTACTTACAGTAACAGGTTTATTCACGTCAAATTTTACGGATTTCCCTAGCCAGGAATTGATCTCCAGCAAATCTTGAGGACATAGAGTTCCAGCCTGTTGTTTTAAAATAATAATATTGATGATATACGTATAACGATCGCTAGCCCATTGTTGTTGAGCTTGATATAAATTCGTTACAGCATCCAACACATTCACCATCGTGCGTGTTCCTACCACATAGCCGGCTTGAGTAGCTTCTACTTTATTTTGGGCAGAAACAATAGCCTGTTGATCCGCTTTAATTTTGCTAATACCAGAATCCACACCAAGATAAGCCTGGCGGGTTTGCTGTATCACCTGCCGATGGGTAAGGTTCAGTTGTTGGCTAGCAGAGAGATAATTATATTCTTCCTGCCGAGTAGAATGGATCACATATCCACCTTGAAAAATAGGGAAATTTAAATTAAGCCCACCACTCGTGCTCGTTGTAGTCGTATTTATAAAACCAGCTTCATCAGCGGCTGTAGACCCACTAAGACTGGGGGGGGAACCTTGTTGCTTGGTCCCATGCGTGATAACACCAGTTAAGGTTGGATACCAACCCATGGCAGTTTGTTTGACCAACTCCCGCTGCGCCAGCATGGTATACAACACTGATTGGATAGAATAACTTTGTCGCTCAGCAATTATTGTCCACGCATTAATATTCCTGGGATAGGGTATTACCAATGGGATTATTTTTTTCAACCCAGCCAGAGATCTATATTCCCTTCCCGTGATGGCACGTAAATTTTCAAGTTGATTAGCTAAATTGTTGCGATCCTGAATTTCTTGAGCCACTGCTTGATCGTAGCTAGCTTGGGCATCATAAACTCCGGTAATGGCGATTAAACCGACTTTAAATTTCTCTTCCGCGGTTATCAGCTGATGAAGAAAAGATTCTTTTTGAGCGAGTGTGAATTGCAATTGGTCATAAGCATTCAATACATTAAAATAGGCTTGAGCTGTCCGAAACATTAAATCTTGAGCAGCGGCTATGTATGTGGTTGTCGCCGCTTTTACCGTAAAATGAGCACGGCTGATCAATTTCCAAGTGGCATAATTAAATATCGGCTGGGTTAAGGTCACCAAATAACCATTTTGGTTAAAATACCCACTCGCACTATTAGGAGGACGCACACTAATTCTCTGATGAGTTCGTGTAAGTGACCCAGTGATCGTCACATAAGGGAATAAACCGGAGCCCGGCGCACCGGTTCCTGACATTGCAATGGGTAAATCTTGCTGGGCCGATAACCAGCCCGCGTGTGCTTTTAAAAAAGTGGGATCTCTCTCTACTGCTTGGCAATAAACTTGAATAAGATTATCTGCATAGAGCGACGGCATAATTAAAGAAAGAAGAGCCGCAGTGAAGTCAATGAGTTTTCTTTTCATAAGATTGTCTAATAGTTCTCGCGAGGTACCGTCCCCATTATAATCATCACCAACCCACCCCATTATCCTATAAATCCGCACAGCCTAGCAAACCTTACCGTATAATGGGAATAAATTAATCAATTATCGCACGTAAGTGAGAAAAATACCCAGAAAAATAAAAAACCCCACCCAATTATTATTGCGAAAGGCCTCAAGACATCGCTTTGGCTCTCGCCCTCGGATTAAAACATGCTGGTAAATCATTAATCCAAAAGCTGCCACCAATCCTAAATAAAATAAATAATTAAAGCTTAAATACCAACCCAAGATACTAAGCATAATCAACATACCTATTTGTAAGAGTGCGATAATGATTCGATCATAATTTCCAAATAAAATAGCAGTTGATTTTACACCCACTTTAAGATCATCTTCCCGATCCGCCATTGCGTATTGTGTATCATAAGCAATGGGCCATACCACAGCCTGAAGAAACAACAACCAAGCAATTGCAGGGACGTTCCCTTGTTGAGCAACAAAAACCATCGGGATACTCCAAGCAAATGACACGCCTAACCATAATTGGGGCAGATGAGTAAATCGTTTCAAGAAAGGATAAATAACAACAAGCAAAATTCCTAAAATCCCTAATTCAAGCGTCGGACGATTTAATAGCAAAACTAAACCGAACGCAATAAAACATAAAAAAATAAATAACCCTATTGCCTCCAGAAGACTCACGACTCTGATAGTCAGCGGTCGATCTTGAGTACGGCGGATATGTTTATCGATATTGCGATCCGCAAAGTCATTGATTACGCACCCTGCGGCACGCATGATAACGACGCCGAAAATAAAAACACTTGCTAGCTTTAACGGGGGATGACCATGGGTAGCAATCCATAGCGCCCATAATGTGGGCCACAGTAATAAAAAAATCCCGATAGGTTTATCAAAACGCATCAAATAAAAATAATGAGACAGTTGTCGGCGCAAATTAATCATTATCAATTGACACATTAGAAAATAAAGTTGGCAAAAATATTTCACTTACGAGCAAAGGACTTCCACTAAAATAAAATAACGAACGTCGAGCCCAAATTGCCGCTCTTTCATTAGTGGCAGCTGAGCTAATTCGCTGATAGTAAATATGATTCTTCTTGATTTGGGCAAATTCAAAATCGCTGCGATAAGATTAAGGATCAGAAAACAATATATCGCCCAAAGATCGCTCACCAATATATTTTAATTGTCTTCCTTTCGCCTACATGGTTGCCAAGGGAATTACTACTCGCACGGCAACCCACAAATCATTTTGATACCGCCAATCAATTTCACGAATTCGCATAATGCCGGGAAAAGTATTTTCAAAAACAGTCCGTTCTTCTTCTTGGGACATTTCAAACACATCACGAATGAGTCGATCTTGAATGCGGCCTGAGGTGAAGTGACGCAAACGTTGCGTTAAGGAGCCGGAATACATTATTAACTAATCCTGTTCATAGTCTGATGGCGTTGGGGGGATTTCATTTTGCCGGTGCCAAGAGAATTATAGATTCATGACCCAACACTAGAAGATGTTGCCTCCGCAGTCAAGAAAAAGAATGAGAATCCACGCTTACGCATGAGAGGCACTGTGACATCACAGCACCACTTTTGCTGTAACTTGGGATATCTAGCTAACAAAACAACACTAGCGAGTCACAATAATTTCGGTTCCGATGTCTAAAAAATGCTTATTCAACCATTCTGCATCCTTCGAAAAAAGGCGAATGTAACCATGGCTCACGTGAAAACCTCGCAAGGTAGAGGCCATGAAGCGAGTATCCTCGAAAATAAAACATACAGTAGGGCATACAGTAGGGCATAGGTGCTCCCTCCCTTTCCGTTTCAATAAGGTATTGGATAGAAATACAGTCAGCTCCTCCTTTACGAAAAATTTGGAAGGTCCCGGTAGGGGTATTACAAACTCGTCCGATATCCGAATACCAGTCCTTTCCGCCTGAAACGAATCCCCAATGAACCAAATACACGTCCTTATCGTAAGCGCTATAAGCCTGAAGGCCTAAATTTACTATCACTAGTTTTTTATTAGTTCACTTGATAGTAGCTGGAAACGGCGACAAATCTAAATAGTTTATTTCTGATAAGTTAGTGGGGACTACGATCCAACTACGAGAACTTAAGAAAGTATTAGTTCGGTTAAGGCGCTTAACCATTTCCACGCTCCACGCTCATTGGGAAACAATTGTGACCATGTATCTCCTGGCTTTACAGGCACGAATTCAAATTCAGGATAGGCACAAAGATGTACACCATAAATAGGCAGCCCGTTGGCATAATTATGATCAGGACTGGAGACGTTAACGGGCTCTTGGGTTCCCACAAGCAACTGTTGGCTAAGATTAAGAGACTTAAAGGAATCAAAAGTAACCTATTGATTTTTATATTTTCTCTCTTTCTCACAACTGAACTACTTCCCCTCTTCCTAAATATAGTATTTGTTTTAGAATTTATAATTCATATTATCTTTAAGGTAATTAAGATACTGTACTGTTACCCAGCGTTACTCTCAGTATTGTAGAGGATATTGAAAGAAATCTAGATAGTGGTAGTGCGTGGTAGTGCAAGTTATTATTCCTATTCGGAAGTGGGACATTTTTTGCAACATTTAAGAGAATTTTTAGAAAATTACGAAATTGAGAACAATCACGTCATTCATCGTTCACAAAAAGCCTCGCGAGCCTTGGTTCAAGCTATTCAATTGTTGACCTTGCCGCACAATCAACTTACAGAAGAAATTAAAGAAAAATTAGCCCATTGCAATAAAGTAATTGCTACTTTTGGGTCGGAAGAGCAGCGCAAGTTACAAAAAATTACTTTACAAAACACGATTCGCAAATAGCAGGAACAAAATATAGCATTTTATAATTCTATCTTGGATAATTTCCAAGAGCATATGTAAGAAGTTAATTCTTAATTTCACTTAGAGCGATTATTTATGAATATTAATTTTGCTGATCATCCCTTCGTAACATTTGTAGAACAATTGACAGCGCAGCCCCTTACTAAAGCAGCTTTGAACCAACTAGAATTATAGAATACACTGAATGTTAATCTTATTTTATACGCGATCTAGCATGGACAAAATCAGCGCGGTCGGCTGCTACGGCAAGATTTAAAGAAATTACTTTCTGCTGTACATTCTTGGCACGGATCTATTCGATTGGCGCTACAAAGATCGATTAATACTGTTAAGCATGATGATTTTAAGAAATGAAAAGAATTACAAGAAATTCTTTCAATTAAATTAAAACTAACTAATCAAAAAGAAATCCTGCTCAACAATTAAGTGATCCATGTTATAGTATAATCAGCTATTCTAATTTTTTTACACTTACATATCAATGAGGAAGATCGAAAAGCAATTGGTATTTTATTGCAAGCTTGCTTTTCCTAATTTAATCGCAGCCGAAATTGAGGAAGCATGTGAAAATTCCTTGAGCCAGTCGTCAAACACAAAATATTATGCTCAATTAAAACTAGATGAAATTTAAATGGAACAAGAACAAGAGTATCAATTTCTCAAACAGTCTGTTTCCGCTACTAACATAAAAATTTTAGAAAATCAAGCTGACCTTGACCCCAAAGACCGAGCCACTCCCGAAATGTTAACAATGTTGCCGTGAACAAAAACATATTGTGGTGTTAGAAAGTGGCACCATCCTCACTAGTCATCCAAACTCGCGCCTGGTACAAAACTGTAAAATTGCAATGTAAGATCGTAATGATTAAGACTCATTTGCGGCCAAGTTTATCCTGCCTCAAGCAGCTTAATTCGTATTTTATTCTAAAATGCGGAAGATTTTTCTGAAAAGAAAACCAATATATAACTATCTCTCCCGTCAGTTCTCAGCAACAACGTCTACGACTCCTGGTAAAAGAAGCATTAGCATTAGAAGCCAGCGAATTCACATCGAAGTTCAAAAAAACATTGCCAGAATTCGCTTCTGAAAGCACGGCGAATTATTTCTTCATCCAGAGTAGTTGTCCAAAGCTTGGTCGTGAAATCGCCTCTATCGCCTTTAACAAGGAGACCGATCATGCCGTAACCAATTTTAATCCCCTTATTCCACAAAATGCTTCCATGCTGCTCCAAATTGGATAGAGGGAAATTCACATATGCGTCTGTCAAGTTTGCCAGCGCATCAAGGCTTTGACGTCACCATGCGGATATTAACCATGGATGATGAAAAAATTGAAAACCTCTAATCTCTCGGCTATCTTGCTAAAAAAATTAAAATATAAATTAAAATGCTAAGTAAAGCAGTGCGTATGCCCTATAGCGCGGGTTATTATTGCGAGACCTACGGGCGCTTGGAAAAAAACAACGCTTGCAAGTTGTATGAACCTTGTGGATAATCAATCAGAGAAAAATTTTCACTATCGAAGATCTAAGATCCTGTAGAAAAAAATAATTACTCTAGCTACTCAAGTTTCTATTAATATTGAACATTACAATCGAAGTTTTACCAGTATGACTCGCACAGTACTACGCATGGACCCCGATGTCATTGTTCTTGGTGAAATACGGGATGAAGATATGGCAAATATGATGATTCGCTCTGCCATTATTGGTCACTTAATTTTTTGATATAGTTCACACGAATACTTCCCCCGAACATAATTACTTGGCTTACCGATTTTAGTCTTTCTCCTTCTCTTCTCTCCAGCCCCAATTTACTAATTTGCTTAATTTGCCAAAGGCTCGTACCGCTATTGTGTTCCCAATGTACAACTTTTTTAAGCAAATCGGCTTCTCATCAAAAACACCTTACTCGATGGAAAATGGTTTTTAGTTAAGATTTTTATGTACTTAAAGCTCGTGTGGGCTGCAATACTTGTCACGGACGTGGTATTCATAGACGAACACTCGACGAACAGTCATTGCAGAAATTATATAGGTAGACGAAATCGGCCGCCAATATATTAAAATATTGATGTGTTATACTAGTGAACTTATTTAGAGACCAACAGATAGCAACCTTATCAAGAACATTTGTCAACATTAGTTAAACATAGCCGCTGCGACCCACTGGATGGAGAAAATATTATTCGTGAAATTCACTCACAAATCAAAGCAAAAACATTTAATTAATATTTAATAATATTAAAAATTTGACATTTTCGGAATAAACTGCAATTTACTCGTAAACAGCAGAAAACATTTTTAGAAGATCTCTCTTCATTAATCCATGATGGAATCCCTATTAATCCATGCGATATAAACAATTTATCAAGTGTCAACCGGCATTATCCAAGAAGTAACTATCGATATTTCTGCCAGGCTGGCTCAAAGAAAAGACCTGGCTGAGAGTATGCAAAATTGGTTTCAACAAGCTATTGTTGAAATTATTCGCGCTTGAGAAAATAGTAGTACATTATCTACTTCCATCAATTCAGCTGTT
Organism: Candidatus Coxiella mudrowiae; assembly: GCA_001077715.1. GTDB lineage: Bacteria > Pseudomonadota > Gammaproteobacteria > Coxiellales > Coxiellaceae > Coxiella > Coxiella mudrowiae. Next base: position 1,626,245 of record CP011126.1, read on the forward strand.
AAATTTCTGTCTTGAAAAACAGAACCATTAGCGAGATAATAAATGCCATCCCGTATCCTCTTGCTATTGTTATATTGGCTTTCAGTGTGACTGTTTTTATCAAAAATTCCGTTTTACTCAATTTCGCCAAGATCAAACCGATTGCACAATGGCCTGATATTGGGCAAACTCTTTTTCATTTAGCTGAATTTATTGAAAATTGGTGAGTATTGATCATTCTCGGCATACTTTCTGTTATTTTATTAATTTTTTAAATTATTTTCTAATTTGACTGGCGAATTAAGATACGTGATCGATAATTTCCCTTTAATATCGCTATATCACAACAGTATTGCTGCTCGTCTTATGGAGACCTAAAGCACTCCACATTTTACAGCGAGATACTTCTCCCTATCTTGCTTGGCATTTACTTATGATGGAACTCCGCCTAAGAAATGGAACTGACAATATTGCAGATGTATTTAGACACCCGTTTAATTCGCTCTAATGATTTTGTGCGTTTATTGGTATTTGCCAAAAGAAAAGGATTCAAACAAGCGCTCACCCGTGTGGGAGAGTAAGCTAGAGAAAGAAATTATAAATTAATAGTTAGAACCAGGAAAATTTTTGGAAGTTTACTATTAATATTAGGAGCCTTTATTGCTGTCATATTAATTATAGTAATCTATACTATTTGGTAGCACTCTAGGAACCTAAAATTTATTTATTTCAGATATTTATTTCTGCATAAAAAAATAAAAAAGTTATTAATTAAACTAAAAATATTAATTATATTGAAAAAATAAAAAATAAATTTAAAATCATATTCAGTCTATTAACAGAGAATTCCAATAGAAAAATCTTTTAGATCTATCAGCAAGCAAATAGATATTAGTTTATTAGAAATCATGTTGTCTCTCTATTATTGCTATTATTCTCATTATTGGAACTCGATATTTTTTTCTAGTACAACTAACAATAAAATGAATACGACCATTAGTCAGGTTTCTGGTCTTATTTCTCCTGCTGAAAGCTGGAAAAACCTTTGAACCAGCTTCGAAGGTCTAAGTATTCAAGCTCTCTATGAATCAGGACAGTTAAAAAACTTTCCGGGATTAGACCGATAGCTCTTCTTCTGTTTCTGTTAATGATTTATGGAACGATCCCTTTTTTCTCGCACCTGAATCCAGCAACAAAAATAAAGCCATTATTACCTTTACGTTACCTAATTCTAAAAATTGTGAAGCACTCAGAAATAATTTATTCAGATCTTCCTAGCAAGTACAGAATTTTAGGTATACATTTTCTTAAACGCAACTAATTTTTTCTCATTCGCATGCTAGAGGCTTTACATTTCTAGAAATCTTATTGGTATTAATAATTATTTGGATACTCATTTTTAATTATTAATTACTATCAAAAATATAACCAGAAAATAATCATCGCAGAAATTAATAGTAAACTTAGCATTATTTACCAAACCCACATCGTTATTTTTACCTTATCGGTTGTTAAAAAGACGACCATTTTCCTGAAGACAAAAGTAACTACTCCATTTCGGATTTAGGTTTGCTTTTTTATCAAGCCCAAAACCATTGGTTAGTCAATATACAGCACAGATTGTTGATAGCCAGAAACTTGATAATCAAAAGAGAATCTATTTTTTTTTGAAATAGATACCCAATTTGATCCAAGGCTGTCAGTTACTACATTAAATTGATATAAAAAGGAGCTTAATGTAACAGAAGTAAATATTAACTCGCATACTCTCATTTAGAAAACCTTACCTCTCAATCCTATAACAAAATATAAAAAGCAGTTTTGGATATTGAATAGTTCAAGGCAAATTTTCTAGCAGTTAGAAAATAAAACTTGCCCTATCGGAAATTATAATTATTGTGCAGATTAAACGATAAAAACCCAAAATGGATATACATTAATCTAAGTATTACTTGTTATTACAATCTTGGAAATTTTAAGTGCTCTTGCCATTCTTACTTATCGCAAAAATTCAGAAAATAATTGAATTGAAAAGGTTTCTTTAGAGATACAACAAGTCTTAGAAGCAACTATGGCTTATCGTTCCCAAGAAAACAAATGGCCTACTTGCCAATAACATTTTACTTAGTTGTACTCCGCTCAACCCACTGAGTGATAAATTTATTACAACCTATCTTCCTAATAAAAATTATATAAGTTCGTACGGAACTCATCTTTGTTGGTCCGTAGATATTAATAATAAAACGAATTCTTTATTCTAGGTGACCTTAAAAATTCCCTTTTCCGACTCAGCACGTAATTATGCTGTTGCGCGTCAAATTGCCTTCCAATTACCCAATGCAGCTACAATGAGTAACCCAACTAAAGACCCACTCACAGATACTTTTGCCACAACTAGTTCCAACTGCTATATTCGTGCTAAAATAGCACTTCTAAGCACTTCAGGCACCCAACCTACCAACAGAATTGCTGGTATGGGTTATTGCGATCCAAAACAAAACAGCGACTAACCTGGTTCTAAAAAAATCTCACTTGCGCGTAAGGATCTTCTAGAAATCATTACACTATCAAATTTCTTTTCTCAAGCTCCGAAGGGGAATAAGGCTAGGTTTATATCGTACCCGATTTTTATCGGGCAACCAGATTTCAGTAAACATCCACAATACTCACCGTACTTTTTACAAAAACTACAACGAACACTTAAAAAAAATTTCTAAAAATTGTTCTTACTGAATTACGATCAATGCAGAATACAATATGGATAGCAAATCCGTTGTTAATCCAAGCGGTCTCTCCTGGAAGCATTGGTGTATTTTATATTCCCTACTGTATTTTACTAAAACTTAAAACAATTATTTATTAAATTTTCAAAGTTAATAAAATTAAATAGATCTTTTCCAAAATTAATTAGCATTTTAGGTGATAATTTAGAAAATACTTGATAATATTTGTTTTTATTAGGGTCGACAGATCCAAAAATTAATTAATTGGCTAAGGAGGAAATAACATGATTAAAATAATAATTATAATTAGTCGCGCATATGTCACGTCTAACTTCACCTCATAAATTTCGACCTATTCCTTCATTAATTGAAAAAATTCGCAATCTAGGCAGACACAATACTTGGAACAAAATACCTCTGTTTATAATTCCTTCTCTTGCTTTGAGTAGTCTATCAATTTATTTTCTCTCAGATACAAGTCCATCTATTCAAGTTACTCCTTTATCAATGGAAAAATTAAAGAAATAGACATCTATCTTATGCAGGGATAGTTTTTCATGACAACGGCAGCTTTGAGTCTCCATATGTTTGGTGTCGGATATCTTATAGGTGAACGATGGAATGATCGTAATAGATAGCATACACGGTTTTGATAATTTAATATCCCATTCAAAATAGTCATTTACTTCCAGTTGATACTATTCGTAAAAACCTGCGAAATTTTCGCAAAATTTTCGAGATTTTCATGCTTTTTTTTATATGAATTAATTGACCATCTCTTCTAAGAAAAAAAATAAATGGACAACCTCTACCTCTCACTACCCCTCAAGGCTATTTAGAAACAATAATGGAAATCATCATTTTAGTTCAAAAATACATAAAGCAGTTATAGAAAACCATTTTCCCTAGGAAGATTCTGTAACAAACCCTATTTCTCAAGCTTCCTTGGAAGGAAGCACCGTATCAAAGGAATTTGATGCGATGGCTCTCAATCTCCGAGCACTCCAAACGCAATTAGAAAGCCAAAGTACCATAGGAACGATCTCAACTCAAGCAGTTAATACTATTACCTTAGTTGGATAACAAACTCGTAAAGTACTCCCTAATAAAATCATTTCCGCTATGGAATCGCTCCAAAGACATATCCAGAAATTAGAACAGCGTCTTTCCAAAAATTAAATTTATCGAATAACACGGGAAGAAGTCACATCTTTAGAGCAAGCTCTATTGCATTACGCTAAAGAAAAAATGAGAGGAGCTTATTATGGCAATCAAAGAAAAATTAATTTAGGCACTATTCCACTGACCTCTTATTTTTATGTGGATCAAGCAACAGCTGTTATGCTATTATTTCATCATTGCCACAATAGTCTTCTTGTGGAGTTCTTTTCTCGCGGATGGATAAGTTCTGAGGACAAAGTTTTAGACGATGACCATGCACGCGAAATATTAAAAGAAGATATTACAATAATTAAATCATTACCTCTCAAAAATCAAAGTATTTTTTAAGATTTGTTAACTAAAAATTCTTACATAGAAGCAATAATAAATAAATTATTTCCTGATGAACCCATAAATATTTCTAATAACAGATTTTTTTAGATCCCATACAGATTCCCGATAAAATTTGTGCGAAGAATCTAATATAGAGTCAAATAACTTTTCTAGCCCAAACAAAATTAGAGTAGTTGCTTTTTTCTCATCTTTTCTTATATATTCACAATTACCTATTCCTAAAATTTCACATCTAAAATGTCAAAACTCACCTCAAATCAAATCTACTTTTCATCCTGGATCATTAAAAAAATATTGAATGGCTAACGAAATAATTTGTTTAGAATGTAGTTATCTGGAAACACAAAAGCGATTATTGCTGTATTGGAAAAACACAATTTATCAATAAAGATTTTTCTTTTATTTTAAGCCAATTTCTTGTAGGCTATCTGTTGAAAGAAATTCTTTATTAAGGTAATCATATTCTGATCATCGTTCCAAGAAATCCCAAATTAGAAAAAATCTAAAAAATTTAATTCTATTTTCTAATCTACTTTTATTAGGTTGATTTTAAAAAACCTATCATAATAGCGACACTCAGATCGATCAAACTCAGTAAATGATAAAACAAACAAAATTAATTACCGATAAACCTGAACATCCTGTTATTCGTAAATCCGGCTATTATGTGGATGCAAAACCCGTCGCTTTAGATACAGAGCGAAAATTTCTGAAACAATTAGTTTCTTTTTAGGCTCATAATATGCCTCTCTATTTATTGATGAACCGTTTTCTGCGTGACACCCAGGTTAATGTTAGTTATGATAAAAATATATAACCCCAGCGATTGGTAAATTTAAATTATTCAGTTCACTCTAAAAGGTTCTTTGGAGACCCTTTCTGATACAAAAAAACTATTTTTTATACTTCCGCTGATCATGATCTTCACTAGACTGCTTTTGAAACAAAAACATTCAATATTTCCTTTATGCCAGGTTAATCAAATTATTTAGTAAGTCAGAAAAAATAGCACCCGTGATAATAATTCGGTGTCAGGTTCTTTATTAGGCCAAATAAGCGAGGCCAAATAAATGATCAACAATTGAGTAATATGGAAAGTCAATTATGCTTATGAAAAGATTTAAAAAATATGTTAAATAAATTAAAATGGCCAAAAGGCTGCATGATTGTATCTGAATCTACTATAAGTGTCACCGTCCAAGATCATCCCGCCAACTTGCAAGCTATTGGACGTTACATTGCCTAATTAAATAAACAATTATCTCTACAAGTCGCCATTAAAAAGTTCAGGTATTAGAAATTGAGCTAAATAAAGAATTTAATTATGGAATCAATTGGAATTTAGTATAGTAGTCAACGCATTAGGCACGTGTTTTAATCTCGTCGACGATATTAGGTAAGCTACTAATTTAACGAAAAAAAATGATCGTTTTAAAGGGGAAAGCTTCGGTAAGCGGCGGCTTTAAAATTAGAAACCCTAATGGGGCATAAACCCTTATTAATATGTACTCAACTAACAAAGAAAATTCGTATAGTCACAGAGCCTGAACTGGTAACCATGAACAATCAAATCGCTTCTATCCGTATCACCCAGAATGTTAGCTATGTGGAAAGCGTACGCCAATCACTGAGTCAAAATTTTATGACCACCTCCATTACTCCTGGTTCCGTAACAGACAGTTTCACATTATACGTCTTTCCTAAAATTCAAAACAATAAAGTTTATATACAAATTTCTAGCACGATCGCGAATTTAGAGAGATTAGACAAGGTAAATACAAATGATGAAAATTCTAAAAGAAAAGAGAAAAATCAACAATCTCAAGAGATCTAGGTGCTAACCCTAGTACATAAATACTTTAATTAAACTAGTTTCATCAATTCCAATGCTACACTCATTATTGTCGGTTACAAACGATTACACGATGCAGTAAATCAAGACAGCTATTTTGGTATTCCTACATTAGTCAGAAAAAGAGCGCAAAGTAATAATATTGAGACTCTCGTGTTAATTACTCCCATTATTCTTAATAGCAGTCAATCCAATGTCGATATTAACACACTCTGATGGCACACAATTCGTGACCTAAGCCTATCAGAAAATAGTCACATGAAAAAATATTTGATTTCGCAACGAGTGAAGTTTTTATCTCAATAACACAGACGTTTTGTACGTTTATTTAAAAAAGATGATAGCCTCTATGAATTTTCTCTTATTTTTTTTGTGAAAGTCTCTCCAATAAGAGAGACCTATTGCTGGTTGTTATCCGCGGGAGTAGTGTTTACATAGATAATGTTATACTCACAAAAACAGTTTTCCAAGAATTAGTGCTTTTATTATAAGATCCTAGATAGTTATCAAATTATTCTCTCTGGAAACGTTCCTATCCGGAAAAATTCCAATCACGACACAGTATTTGCCCCTCAGGAATTAATAAAAAGTTTTAAAATTTTAAATGATCTGCTTTTTCCTCGATCACCTTCAGCTTCTTCATTTCAATTACTGCCCTTGCCTTTGGCATTAAAAGAAGAACGTTTACAATTTTAGTCTGTAATCTTTGTCTCTTATTTGTCGTGACTGCTATTTCTTTACTTTTCGGAATTAGTTATTTACTTAGTCATTCAAATAAGTCTCATTATTTAATAATAATTCAACACAAAATTTCTGATTATTGAAGTTATAGCTAGATCCTTGATGACCCCCCTCGCCAGAAAGAGAGTTAGCTGAATCAACTCGAATAATTGAAATTTTCTATATGCTTCTAGGTTGGGAAATATTGAGCATTACCTTTTAACAACAAACGTATGAAATCTATTTAATTTCTAATGGCCCTAATTTAAAAGAATTAATAAGTTTGGCTAAACAACAAAACTATTATTTCCAATTAACCACTACTGCAGCAGTATTTAAAATTTCTAGCTCGTTACTATCGCGTTCCAAACTAGCAGATATTTATTCAGTTCAGCAAGTAGTAAGTGCTTTAATTGATCAATTTGATATTATTCTGGCAGGAAAAAATTCATATTGATAATTTTTTACAACACTATGAAATTAATCAAGCACATCTATCCCTTAAGCTAGAAGATCTTTCCCATTCAATTCTGTGCTTAATTGGGAAGGTGTTAATTCATTTACCAATTATGATTACTAAAATAAATTTAAATGTAACATCAGGAGTTATCAATGGAACTATCTACGGAACTATCTACTTCTCCGTATGGGGAAAATAAAATAAAAAAATATAAAAGACAAACAATTACGTTGATACTTTTCATAATTGTCGTTCTCTTTCTAGATTGGCAAATATATGAATTAATTAATGAAAACAGAAAATCTGAACGTTTATCATTTCCAAAAACCACTCGGTATTCGAATCATTCCTTTTCACAGTACACCACTCTCAAACCCACTTTCAAAAACATTTACCGGATTTAAATGTAAAAGTAGACCAACTTACCTCTTATCAAAAGTAATATCTCACTCTGGTTAATCAATACCAGATGCTTAAACTGGAACGACAATTTCTTGACGAAGAGGTAGTAGCCTACTTAGACCACCAAGCTCAAGATTATAGTGCTACCCTCTTAATCCAAGGTCATTACCTCGAAATCACCTCTGACACTCGATTAGCTAATGGATCTCGTGTTATCTCAATCAATAGTGAAGGTGTTTTATTTCAGCAGGGAAATGAATATTATTGATTAACTTTTAATGGGTTATCATTAATAAAGGATCCGCCTAGCGAATTTTCTGCCGATTCGACAAAACCAACCGCACTACCCCTCCACCTCTGTAAAACTAAAAATTTCAAAAACCCTTGCTCAAAAAACTGAATCTTCAACCGATGTTAAGGACCTCCACTATTCTTTAGATGAGATTCTCCTCTTGGAATTGCCTATCACCAATTACATTCGCATTAAAGTCAGTTTCCATAAGGAAGATTTACTTTCACTTACTAAAGAATATTGGTTAGATGGAAATGCTCTTTATTATTCCTACTTGATCAGAAAAGCTGGTATGAATTACTGTACAGTCCACTTGGACACAAAAAAGAGCCTTCTTTAGCTTTAACGAAATTAGCGAAAGAATTTTCTAAGGAACAACTCGAAATTGTTAGCCTCGCTACTATTCAAAATCATCTTAAATCGCCTGGAAGCTATTTATTCAATCAATTTATCTCTTTTTTTCTATTTATTACTATTGGCAGGCTGCTCCAAATATAAATCTGTACTTATTCAAGGCTATATTGAAGGAAAATTTGTTTACCTTTCTTCGAGCATTTCAGGCGTATTAAAATCATTGCCTATCTATCGTGGCAATCAGGTAAAAGTCAACCAAACGCTCTTTATTCTTGACTCCGAACCCCAATAATCTAAGCTAAAACAAGAAAAAGTAGAACTCACCTGACAAAAATAAAATCTTGAAAATATTATCAGGGGCGAGCGCCAGACAATATTAGAGCGCATTATCGCTCAACGTGAACAGGCTATTGCTGACATGACTTATACAGACCAAACATATATTCACTTTCAAAAGCTTTATCAAATGAAGGCCATTTCTAAAAATGAACTCGACCAAGCAGCTGCTGACTATAAGGCGAAAAAGCAATTAGTTAAGAAAAACGAAGCGAATTTAGAAGAAGCTAATTAGATGAAAGAAAACATGATGCTATTCTCGCCCAGCAGGCTTCCCTAGATGCTGCACAGGCGAATGTAATTAAATTAATTTGCAACTTGATCAAAAGACTGTGTAGCACCTAGAGCAGGAAAATTTTTTGATACCTTCTTTAAAGTTGGTGAATATGTACTTGAAGGAGAACCTGTTACTGCTTTACTTTCCTCAAATAATATTAAATTAATTTTTTGTATACTATGACCCCTATTCAGCTAGTTAAAATTAAGTAGCGTCGTCGATTTTAAATGCGATAGCTGTGGAATGCATCAAGCAAAAATCTACTTATATTTCTCCAGAAGCAGAATACACTCCACCAGTCATCTATAGCGAGAAATTACGAGCGAAATTAGTATATCGTGTTGAATTTTTCATTTCTAAAAATGAAGCTCCTCACTTATGTAAGAATGGAAAAACATCATGACTGATCCAATTTATATCATAGACGTTAAAAATTTAAATAAATCATTTGATAGAATCAGAGCCGTTATTAACACTTATTTACACAAGTTAAAAAAGGAGAAATCTTTAGTTTCCTAGGACCTAACGGGACTGGGGAAACGACCACTATTTGTATGTTATGGGATCCTATAGTTCCCAATTCTGTCTCCAGACAATTTCTAAGTTATGATGTTATTAAAGAATCATCAGAAATTAAAAGACAATCAGGATACATGATGCAACGTTTTAGTTTTTATGAAGATCTGAGTGTGGCAGAAAATTTAAATTTCGTCGCAAGATTATATGGAATAAAAAATGGCAAAACCCTTGTGAAACGAAGTATTGAGGAATTAGGGTTAGCCGATAGGAGCGAGCAATTAGCAGGAAAGTTATCCGGTGGTTGGAAACAACATCTAGCTCTTTCTGCAGCACTAATTCATGGTCCCAAATTATTGCTGTTAGACGAACCGACCGCAGGAGTTGATCCTAAAACTCGTCGAGAATTCTACGATCATATTCATTATTTAGCGAAACAAGGAATCACAATGCTAGTTATTACCTATTTATATGGATGAAGTTGAACGATGTACTCGGCTCGCTTACATTTCTTATATCCGCATACTCGCTCAGGGTACTGCTCATTCAATTATTGAAGATTCCCATTTATCTACATGGAAAGTCTTTGAGGAAAATCTCATAAAATTAGCAGAGAAATTAAAGACCTTAAGCCGGCTTAGACTTAGTTGCTGCCTTTGGAAGTGCTTTACATGTCAGCGTGACCAATGCTAACTAATTAGGAAAAGGAGGCCAGTGAGTGAATAAATATTTTTCTTGGCGCCGTTTTGTTCTGGCGTAATTCTCAAAGAATTCGTCCAAATGCAGCATGATCCTTTAACCTTTGCTATGATTATCGATATTCCTCTAATTCAACTAATCTTATTTGGTTTTGCCATTAATACCAATTCCAAACATTTACCGACAGATCTTGTAAGAGAATACCCTATTGGCTGAAGGTAAGGTGTTATTTATCGTCAATATTCCCGATGATTTCAGACGTAAATTAATTCGTGGCTTACGACCATAAATTTTAATTGAAGCGGATGCCAGCGATCCGTTATCAGCGCCCAATGCTTTAGCGGCAGTGCCGCAATTAACAACAACCGTTTTAATCCTCTCTTTAAAGGACCCCTTGAAAATCTCGATGCTTCTACACTGCCTATCGATCTTGTTCTTCATCAAAAATATAATCCCGAAAATATTACCCAATATAATACGTTCGAGGTTCATTAGGCGTAGTATTAACAATGACAATGGTATTAATCATCAGTTTAGCCATGACCAGAGAACGCGAACGGGGTACATTAGAAAGTCCTTTAGCTACTCCAGTGCGACCGCTGGAAGTCATGGTGGGGAAAATCACTCCCTACATTATTGTAGGATACATTCAAGTCTTTATTATTTTATTAGCAGCACGCTATTTATTTAGCGTTTCAATGGAAGGAAGTATTATTTTCTATTGCTTCTCAGCACCCTTCCATTTATAAGGAGCCAATTTATCGGTAAGTCTTACATTTTCTAGCATAGCCAAAAATTAATTACAAGTAGTGCAATCTGCCTTTTTTTCTTTTTGCCATCAATTTTATTGTTGGGTTTTATTGTTTCCTTTTTTTGGAATGCCCAAGTGGGCTTAATAGGTTTGGAAAGTTTTACCGCTTACGAATTTTTTACGTATTACGCGGGGAATTTTATTAAAAGGAAATAACCTGGAAACAAATCGTTCCCAATTTATTGTCTATCGTGCTTTTCCCGGTAGTAGCATTAGAAATCGGACTTAAAAATGTTATCGCCAAACACTCGATTAGCGTGGCTCTTTTTGCACCTTTGCCCCCCCTAAGCTCAAAGCGATAACAAAAACTATTGAATAAATCTAGATTAGCAGCAATATTTCGCGCTAAAATTACACAGTCTCATCAAATCAGTTTTATTGAGGACCCCATAAAACTATCATTTCTTCGAGCTATCGTTTCTATGACTCTTGCTACTTTAGGGCTCATGCTATTTAATTTAATTAACCGCTTGTTGCGCGCATAAACCGCTACCACCCGCCAGTTCCTTATTACTAGTATTCGGGTAACAACTCCTCTTTCTCATGTCCGACAAAAGCATCTACTTACTAAATTGCAAAATCGAGGAGTGCAAACAATCCATCAAGGCTCTCGCTTGCAATTGCCTTTACCGATAAATCGATTTTTCGTCGGTCAAAATACCACTATTAAAGAGGAGCAGGCTACCACATTGCGTTTAATTGCACTTTATCTACATAACTATATGTCCGCACCCACGTGAGGTGCTATCCGATAAAGATTTATCCCTACACAGCTCAAGTGCATACTCGAAAATATCAATATTATGTCACTAATCAATATGCTCAAGTGATTGCTTCCTTTCTTTGGAATCATGGCTTTTCACCAATGCAAATGAAGTGTAGTGGGCTTGGAGGGGAATCTCCCATTGGCAGTTACCGGACCCCTGAAGGTAATGCGTTTAATCAACGAGTGATGATCCAAGTAAATTAGAAAAAGAACTACCTCCTTAATTCCCTCCAAGCCATTTGGAGGACATTTCCCAATTGCTTAGCATCTCGGGTTAATTTTTTTGGATAGCTGTAATAATAAATATTTGACCACCCTGAAGCGAACGAACACTCGCAACAATATTAATGGCATTACATGCGTAACAGAATGATTTTGAGCCTGAATGCTTGAATATTTTTTACCCACAGATATTGCGCACTTCTAAAGTAGGACATCCTGGAAGACGCGCGTAAAGTGTTTGAGCTAAGCCCACTAAATAGACGCTTCCTCTTCCCTTGCTATCAATTGTCAATGTAGTGGCATTAACACAACGTAAACGAATATGATTGGGGCCTTTCTGGGTAATTTGATTGACCTTCATCATCCCTAGAAGTCGGATATTGCCACTTCCTAAAGAGATTATAGATAATCCCCGACTACGGAGGTGATTACTTGTTACGCTAGCCGGTCTATTAATCATTAATAATCAATTTCGTTAAATCCGATTTTGCTATTTGTCGGAAGCTTTTTAATAAGAGGTAACCAAGGAGCTTGAATAAAAAGCGTATGATTAGGTCCGATGAATATGGACTGGTTCCGAAGAATACCGCGATACGGTCACTTTTGTAGGATTTCCACTCTTAATTATGAGGTTAAAGTAACCTTCTGTATTGATGGTCGTAAAGCCAGCCTTATTTTTAGGACATTCAGGATCCTAACATAAGCAAGGGGCAAAAATAAAATTAGAATACTCAGAATAGAAAAACCGCTGTAATAATTCATGTGAACACCTAACCTATTGATACAATTGATCTCTGTTTAAAATATCCAAGGTATTTTCTTTTCAGAAGCTGCTATCCTCTCAGAAGCTGCTATCCTCGAACGTGAAATTCGTTCTATTATGAAATATTTGTTCAATAGATACCAGCTTTTCAAATTTTGTAGTTCGCGTCAGTGTATTTAGTCAGTTAATAAGTCGGCATCTATCCCAAGCTAGGCTAAAAAAGCATTTGTCAAAATAGCCACTAATTCTTGAAGAGCCTGACCCCGATGGCTAATTGCATTTTTTTCTTTGAAGTCTAACTCAGCAGCAGTGCAACGATAGGAAGGGATATAAAAAATAGGATCATAACCAAATCCATTTTTTCCCTTAGGTTCATAGGTAATTTCTCCTTCCCACACTCCGTGGCAAATAAGAGGTGCCGGGTCCGTTTCATTTTCTATTAAAGCTAAAATACAATGAAAACTCGCGCTGCGATCAGGACTATCTGCGTTCTCTAATTCTTTTAAAACTTTTTGCATTCGATTTGCATCGGTTGCATTATCACCTGCATATCGAGAAGAAAAGACCCCTGGGGCCGAATTCAAAGCAGTAATGATTAAGCCAGAATCATCAGCTAAAGCAGGGAGGCCTGAATACTTTGCTGCGTGACGCGCCTTAATAATAGCATTTTCTACGAAGGTTGTTCCAGTTTCTTCTACCGGGGGAATATCCAATTTTGTCTGGGGAATAAATCGTATTTCAAGACTCTTTAACATATCTTGTATTTCTACCAATTTTCCTTCGTTTTGACTTGCTAAAACAATTTCCAACATAATTACAACTCTATAAAATAATTTAACCCTGAAAAAGCCCTTTTATGACTTTGATGATGTGTAACCGTGCACATTTTCTGCCAAATGTTCAAGAAACTCCTTTAGGGGATGTCATTAAAAATAATTTTTACATACCGCTTGCAATTTAGGATTGTCAATTGCTGTAGTTCCGGATCAAAAATCAGCTTGACGCTGCATTTGTAGCCATTAATAACTCGCCTGAGATAAAATTTGTATTTGCTTTATCGTTCGCTCTACTTTATGGTTGAATTCGACCATCATTAAAGTAACGAATGCTGAATGTAATTATTAAGGCACTAATTGTAATTGCCAAAATAACTTCAAGCAAAGTTATTCCTTTTTTATACATGAGTTATTACCTGCTTTCTAATTATATCGGCAACTGCCTTTACCCATTGAGGATGAGAATTTAAGGAAGGAATTAAGCGCAATTCCTCACCACCTAATTCTTTCCATTGAGCATTGGCCCGAATACCAATTTCTTCTAAAGTTTCTAAACAGTCTGCAACAAATGAGGGGCAAATGACAACTAATTTTTTAATTCTCTTTTTTTGCTAATTCTACTAAATAATGATCGGTATAAGGGTGTATCCACGCCGTTCGACCCAGACACGACTGGAAAGTAACTCCCATAATACGCAAACCCTAAGTTTAATTGACTAGCGAGCAAATGAGACGTCATAAAACATTGAACACGATAACAATTGCTATTTAAAAGTTAAAACAGATGGACATTCCTTCTGTCGATCACAGAAATCTAATGTGCAAAGACTCTTTAAATATATCTCAGGAAGGCCATTATAGCTAAATAAAAAATAATTCGATTGAAAATTATGAGTATTTTCTTGAATTAGCTTAATTAAAATATTAATAATAGCCCGGCTCGTCAAAAAACCAATCGATAATAGTTAAGGTTTTATTTTTACTTTTAGTTTGCACTTCAACTGAAGCAGATTCTGTCGCCGATGAAGAAAATTATGGAAACAAGGGCAATACCACAATTTGCTTGTAACCAGCAGCTTGCAATTTTTGCAAGGCGGAGTCAATAGAAGGTTGTCCATAGGGCATTCATAAGGCTACGCAAAAATCCCATTCTAAGTTTTTTTTTGCTACCTCTTTGTAAATGCTCGACTATGGAATTAATAGCGGCGAACCTTGAGAAGTCCAAATCTTTCAATATAATTGGGCTGAATATTTCGGCCGGATCGGCAAAATAAAAAAATTAACCCAGTGTAGAGGTTTTGGAAAATCGATAATTCGGCGATCTGAGAGAAATTGTTTTAAATATCGTCGTACTGCCGATGAGGTGGGAGCATAGGGTCTGTCAAGATTAGTTAATAAGACACCTATTTTTTCGCCAACTGGAGATTTCATTAATTCAAAATTATTTTTTTCCAACGACCATTCTCGCCAACCCTGCCAAATCTTTATAATCCTTAACCGATTGATAACCCACATCTTGCATAAGAATACTAATTTTTTCGGACTGATCAAATCCATGCTCTAACAACAACCAACCTCCGGTTCTTAAGTATATTTGCGCTTCTTCAATAATAACCCTAATTGCCGATAAGCCGTCTAGACCACCAGCTAAAGCTTCTCGAGGTTCATATTTTAATTTCTGAAGATGTTTATCTCTATCAGGAATATAAGGTGGGTTTCCTACAATAACGTGATAATCACGCTGAGGCAAAGCCTTACACCATTCACCCAAATATAAATTAATATTTTTTATTTTATAACGCCTTATATTAGTTTTAGCTACTTTTAACGCTTTTGGTGAATTATCAGTAGCATCAATTTGCCAATGTGGCCGTTCCCAAGCAAGAGCTAAAGCAATTGCACCCGAGCCTGTTCCTAAATCAGCAATTCGAATTGCCTCATTTTCCGGGAGCAGCTTTAAAATATGTTCCACAAGCATTTCTGTTTCGGGACGGGGAATAAGCACATCCGGCGTCACTGTCAAATTCAAAGACCAAAATTCTTTGTTCCCTACAATATAAGCGATCGGTTCACCAGCAAGACGATGCTTCCCATACTCCATTATTTGTTTCTGTTGTTTTTTAGTTAATAGTGCTTCGGAATAAGCAAACAATTCGGTACGCGATTTTTTTAGAACTTTACCTACGAGTATTTCGGCGTCCAACTTAGCAATTTCTGAACCTATTAATTGTAATTGCTGCACTATTTTATCTATCATCTCCTTAATTGAAACCATTTGATCGTCCATTTTCATCTCATTCCCCGCTTAATTCAGCCAATTGTTCTGCTTGCAATTCACGAATCAAAGGACCGATGACAGGATCTAAATCCCCTTCCATGACTTCATTGAGTTGGTACAGCGTTAAATTGATTCGATGATCGGTAACTCGCCCTTGTGGGAAATTATAAGTACGAATTCTTTCAGAACGGTCACCGCTACCAACCAGCAATTTTCGCTTGGTGGCTTGTTCTTGTTCTTGTTTCGATCGTTCTGCAGCTAATAATTTTGATTGCAATAGAGACATTGCACGAGCTCTATTTTTATGCTGCGACCGCTCATCCTGACATTCCACCACCACCCCAGTAGGGATATGGGTAATACGAATCGCTGAATCCGTTCGATTTACATGCTGTCCGCCAGCACCAGAAGCTCGAAAAGTGTCAATGCGCAATTCAGCGGAATTAATCTTGATTTCGTCAATCTCTTCCACCTCAGGCATCACCGCCACTGTACAAGCAGAGGTATGAATCCGCCCCTGCGATTCTGTGACTGGAACTCGTTGAACCCGATGAGTCCCCGACTCGAATTTTAATTGAGAATTAACCCCCTTGCCAACAATTCGAGCAATTACTTCCTTAAATCCACCGTGTTCGCCTTCATGAGCGAATACGATGGTCATATGCCATTCCTTCTTTTCCGCGTAGCGCGCATACATACGAAACAAATCCCCCGAAAAAATTGCCGCTTCGTTCCCGCCCGTTCCTGCACGGATTTCGAGAAAAATATTTTTCTCGTCATTGGGATCTTTAGGAATTAAGAGAATTTTTAATTGATCTTCTAATTCATCTTGTTTAATAGTTAATTGCCCTAACTCTTCTTCAGCCAATTTTTTTAATTCAGGATCTTTTTCGGCAATCATTTCTTGGACCGATTCAATAGCCTCATTATTTTTTTCATAAGCTTGGAAACACTTTACAATAGGTTCTAATTGTGCATACTCTTTTCCTAATTCTCGATAGCGATTTTGATCACTCATCACGCTGGGATCGCTCAGTAATCCGCCAATCTCACTATAGCGAAAGCTTAGAGTTTTTAGTTTTTCAAGGAGAGAAGTTTTCATCATAGAATTTAAATATCAAACAATTCTTTTTCGCACAACAATAATTGCATATGTTCTTCATAAGCAGCTTGACACAATTTTACTGTCGGTTATTTGATTACGGATGTGCTTACTCGCAGCAAAAACAGCAGAAAATAAGTGCTTTAATTCTGAGCCCACCGCACCTTCCTGACAGGCGACCTCGTAAGCTTGTTTCATCTGACCAAATATCTGCGGCTCCCCCACAATCATGGAATCCAAACCACTATAGCAACCCGAATAAGATGATTAACCCCTTCCAAATCACGACAACTGTAGCAAACGGATGCTATATCGGTATTTGCTAATTGGGGTTGGTTCAATAAGCATTTAAGAATAGGAGTAATCTCCGCTTCCGCTGCTGCAGTATAAATTTCCGTACGATTACACGTAGATAATAGCATGGCCTCATTGATTGCCTCACGTGTCAAGAAACTGCGAAGAGTCTAGGGTATCAAATTAGCATTGAATACTAACTTTTCTCGAATCTCTAACAGAGCCAATCTATGATTAACACCACACATTAGGAGATTAACACCACACACTAGGAACTTCACTGTTAAATCTCTCCTCTCTTGGAGGGGGATTTAGGCAATACCACCCACCCCTTTCGGCTGAAAAATAATACCACAGGAAGAGTGTCTTTATAGCCCTTTAGATTCCAAAGTAAAACTGTTTAGCTTAGAGAGGAAGGGTTTGATCTGCAGAGATAGTTTCTCGCATACGCTCAATGGTTATTCCAGCACCATCGGCATCATCAAACACCGATAATTTTGTAACACTCAACTGAAGCCAATGTATGCGAAATTGAGAAAAAAGAAAATCGGCACAACGATTCGCCAACGTTTCGACTAAGTTAAATCGTCGATTGCTAAAAAATTCAATTAAGCTACTTCGGACCCTTGCATAATCGATAGTAGAATTAAGATCATCGGACCTACAGGCTTGTTTACTGTCGATACCCAAAACAACATCGAGAGCAATTCTCTGCGACGAGGTTTTTTCGTGTGGCAAAATACCAACCTGGGCAGATATTTTGAGGTTACGAATAAAAAGTTTATCCACCGGACTGTTTTTCTCGGATCTCTTCAAAGGTCTTACAGTCTATGCACTTACTCGCCGTAGGACGCGCTTCTAAGCGTCGAATACCAATTTCTGCACTGCAATCTTCACAATACCCGTACTCACCTTCTTCAATTGAATCTAAGGATTGCTCAATTTTTTTAATAAGCTTGCGTTCACGATCGCGGGTTCGTAGTTCTAAATTAAACCCTTCTTCCTGGCTAGCACGATCTAACGGATCAGCATAGACGTTCGCTTCTTCCTTTAAATGACCCACTGTAGAATCGACCTCTTCCATAAGTTGTTTTTTCCACTGAAGCAGAATTTTACGGAAATGATGTTTCTGCTTTTCATTCATATATTCTTCACCCTTTTTAAACTTGTAAGGTGAAAAATCTACAACCGCAGTCTTCATTTTTGTAGTAGTTGCTTTTGGTACCGCCATTGCCACCTCCTCCAAGGGCCTTAAAAGTTGACACATTCTATACCAAACCATAAAACACACAAGCTAATTTTTGTTTAAAAATTGGTTCGGCCGGAACTCTTAAATATTCAATTAAGGATACTATAGGAAGACTAATCCGACCACTCACCACAAAAAACGGTGGCTGTCAGACCTGTCATGATGACCGGAGTTAAAGGACCTTGCCAATCAACGATAAGGCTTCCGCCGGGCTGATTAACAACAACACGTTCCTGCAATAAACCCGAGCGCCGACCTACCGCCACTGCTGCACAAGCGCCGCTACCACAAGCTAGGGTTTCTTCAGCGCCGCGCTCATATACCCGCAAGCGAATGTTTTGTGCATCAATAACTTGCATGAACCCCACGTTTGTACCTTCCGGAAAACGCTCGTGAATGCTTAATTGAGGACCGAGCTTCGATACTTGTAGCGCATCGATAGTATTTACTGGAATTATCGCATGTGGATTTCCGATATTGACTACACCTAATTTTATCTTTTGATTATCGATTTCCAGGTTATAAAAATTGGCAGTTTTAGGTGCTATAAAGGGAATGTCGGTAGGATCGAATCGAGGCACCCCCATTTTAACGGAGACTTTATCGTCTGATTGGATTTTGAGTTCCAAAATATCCTTCAGGGTAGAAACCCGCAATTCATCTCGCTCTGTAAGTTGATTGGCACGAATATATTGAGCAATACAACGAGCACCGTTTCCACACTGACTTACCTCGCTTCCGTCCGTATTAAAAATTCGGAAATGAAAATCAACGGTAGGGTCTTTAGGAAGTTCAATAACTAATAATTGATCAAACCCCACCCCTAAGCGACGATTTGCCATTTTTTGGATTTGAGAAGTCGTCATTTGAAAAGGCTGTTTCGTAGCATCTATCACCACAAAATCATTGCCTAATCCATGCATCTTCGTGAAATTAATTTTCATCGTATTAGCGATCCCCTACGAATGTGGGGCTTAGTCGATTTTGGCTACCTTTCGACTGTTGGGTTGAGTCGGTTTTTTTTGGTAAATATAAAGGCCCTCGAGCTCCGCAACCAACGAGGATTAAAGAGGCATAAATAAGGATGATTTTTTTCATAATTGATAATAATATTAATTGATAATAATATATTAGTGAATGGATATGAACAATTCTTTGGAAAGCATTACAATACCTCCCACTAAAGCGGCCGTAGGCAGTGTGATTTGGCTGCACGGGCTAGGCGCTGATGGGCATGATTTTGCTGATATTGTACCCCAGTTAGCCTTGCCACAAGATCTTCACCTTCGTTTTATATTTCCCCACGCTCCTATAAGACCAATCACAATGAATGCTATGATGCAAATGCGTGCTTGGTATGACATTTATAGTCTCGCTGATCTCACACGTGAAGACGAAGAAGGTATAGCTCAGACCCAACGATCCATTAATCAGTTAATTGAAAAAGAAATTACTAAGGGTGTTCCAAGTCATCACATCGTTCTCGCTGGGTTTTCTCAAGGTGGCGCGATGGCTCTTTATACTAGCCTTCGGTATTCAAAACCACTCGCGGGCGTTATTGCTCTATCGACTTATCTTCCTCTCGCGGACCAATTGGCAGCAAAAGTGAGTGGTGTTATTAATCAACAAATACCCATTTTTATCGCTCATGGGGACTCAGATCGCGTTCTTCCTCTCACTTTAGGAAAACAAACTTTCCAACTCTTAAATCAACTGGGTTATCCTGTGGAATGGCATGAGTATGCAATGGGTCATCAAGTATGTTATGAAGAAATTAAAGCAATTGGAAAATGGCTAGCCAATCGCTTTTCTTAATCGCTCTAATTCTCCTGTAGTTCCCACATTGAACCATTTCTCCTGATAGAGTTCTCCGCTAGTGGCCTTGTCGAGAAATAGCCTCAGTAAATAATTGATGGGGGAATCGAGTTGGCAATTAGCAAATAATTTCGGATGGAGCTTAGCAATATTCGCATAGGTCAGTTTAGGTACATCAAAAACAACTTTGTCTTCTGGCGTCAATGCATAATCCCCTTCCGGATGGTAATCGGGATTTTCTACAAAAAGAAGAGGCACTTACGACGATAAACGGTTCGTTTTCTAATAATGGTAAGGCTTGAAATACCACCGCCTGTTCCTAAAGGATTTGGTTCAAACTAAGAGTAATATAATAATTTAAGAGTAATAAATTGTTACTCTGTAACTTTCGCCACTACCTAAGTAATCCATAATTTTATTAGCATGATGAGAAATATTAATGACCACTTCGCAAATATTCACCACGCTTAACATTTTCAAATTATGTTCTATTAACCCCCTCTCAGTACCAACAGATAATAAAGGCTTAGGAATATACTATCTGTTAAAGGTTTCAACCGAGAACCGCGGCCTGCTGCCAATATCATTGCTTTCATTAATCTCTCTTTAATCTAGGACTGATGCCTCTCGTCAATTCAATCCAACCACTGCTTCCTGAAGCAACGGCTTTAGTTCTTTCAACTCGGAATAGCGTCCGCACACGCTTTCCACATACCGTATATCACTCTTGGAATATATTACAAATAATTTGGTTTCTGATCTCGTTCATTCAATCGAGCAAAAAGGCCAATATAATTTAAATGCCCTTGTAAACCGATCCAATCAAACCAGCGCAAAAATTGTTCTGGATTTCGATCTTTTAATACCCCTTCTTCGCAGACTTGACGATGAAACTGTAATACCCATTGCGCAACTTGCTCGGACGGCCAATCGATATAACAATCTCTTAATAAAGAAAATAAATCATAAGTTACAGTCCCCCCCAAAGCGCATCCTAAAAATCTAAAATTCCCCAGCTGATGCTTTCCAGCCACAACCCAGCCAAAACCATTAAATTACGCGAATGGTAATCCCGATGTACACATACTTGGGGGTGCGATAAAGCAGACTCAATTAACAATTGAAAAATAGTTGCTAAAATATTTTTTCTTTTTAAAGACAATGAAGTTTTTAATCTTTCTAAATACCAATCGGGAAACAACCTCATTTCACGATAATAGAGATCAGACGTATTCTGATGCAAAGAAAAATTTTCTATTTCTCGATAAGGATAAGATTGAATAGGTAATAAATCACTAAAAGCACCTTGATATAAGTCATTCACCGTTCCAAAATCTGGTAACAACAAAAAACCCTTTTTGTTGTTACCACAAATGTAAGAAACATTTAAACCTAATTTTTCAAATGGCTTGGAAATTGCAACCTAAAGGAAATTCTCTGGAATGGCTTTCCCATGTGTTTATTCAACCATGCACAGAGGTCTTAAAATCGTTTGTCGGGAACACTTTCTCCCATAATCACACTCATTTCACTATTAACCATGGTCAAATAACCATGGTCAAATGGTACTTAAGAGGTTACCATTCTCCAACAACTTTAAAATTAGAAAGAAATTCTTACAGTGAAGTTAAGAAATTTATTTATTTTGGTTTTTTTTATTCTAACTTTGCTTTTTTTTCAGCAACTTGGTGTTGCTAAAAAAGCAAGCAAAGCTACCAAAATTTCTTCATCAAAACAACGTCTCGTTTCCGAAACCTTACCGGAGGGCTGGTCTCGCTATCGCTTCCAGAAACACATTGCAAATATCCTCGGATGGATTCCTACTGAGGGAATCTGCCTTTTTTGTCATGGTTATTTTGAAGAGCCCCTGATGGTAAGCGAATTTCCCCACCCCGCTGCAGCGAAAAAAGAGCCCACTATAATTACTGCTAGAGGTTCTTCCACTGTAACAGCTAAGGGAATATCTATTTTGCAGAAAGACGTGGTTGTTATTCAGCCAGGTCGTATTGTCAATGCTGATAAAGCCTATATATATCGAGACGAAAAAACTGGCCAGGTTAACAAAATTGTTCTCGTTGGGCATGTTCGTTTGCGCGAAGCTGGTAAATTAATTGTTGCGGATAAAGGGAAATTAACACTTCACCCAAAGACAGCGGTCTTAAAAAATTTGGCCTATCGAGGCTATAACGATAAATCTTATATTCCGCAATTTAATCCCTTCAATGCTTGGGGAACAGCAAAACAGGCAACCCGAGATGCATCCCAAGTCATAACCTTACAGCACGCTACCTACAGCACTTGCGATCCCACTAGCCCTACGTGGTGGCTTAGTGCCACAACATTAGTGTTAAATAAACAGACATATCGAGGAGAAGCCTACAACGTGCTATTGCGGTTTTATGGTTTTCCTGTTTTTTATTTTCCTTACTATAACTTTCCTATTGATAATTATCGAAAGACGGGATTTTTAACTCCTCGCATTGGTCTTAGCGGTAGTTCAGGCGGGCTTTTTTCTCTTCCTTTTTACTGGAACATGGCACCCAACTACGACCTTACCTTAACACCTGAACTTATGAGCAAGCGCGGTCTCGATATGCACGCACTTTTTCGCTTTTTAAGCGCTATAAGTAGCGGCGACATGTACGTGAGCTATCTCCCTGACGATACGCTCTTCCAGCAGTTTCGGGAAGAAACTTTAAGCAAATTTTCTAACCCTTATTATGCTAACAATCCCCGCTATGCCCCCTATCTTGATCAATTAAAAAATATGAAAAATCAGCGCAGCCTTTTTTCAATAAATGAGCATACGGCTTTAAACCCAGAATGGTCATCCAATATTATTTTAAATTACGTTACAGACCCTTATTTTTTCCAGGATTTAGGCGGCCAAATGAATGCAAGTTCCCTCTCTAATCAACTTTTAAATCGAATTGATTTGCAATATAGTGGATTACATTTGCAGTTTAATGGCATGCTTCAAGCCTATCAGACACTCCACCTAATTTCACAAATTTCGGCCCATGCGCTTGATCAATACGCTCGGCTTCCTGACTTCAATGTTGATGGCTATTATCCAGATATTACGCCCCACATGGACTTTAATCTTAATGCGGAAGCAATCAATTTCAGTTATCAAAGCAATTTCACACCTGATAAACCCATCGGGCAACGTTTCCATATGCGACCCGGTTTAAGCTTTCCTTTTTATTTTGTATCTGGCTATATGAATCCTCAGATATGGGCCGATGCAACAGCCTATAATGTTGAACATTTTCAACCCGGTCAGGTACAAACTGCTGGCCGCTTATTGCCGATTTTTGATATTGATTCGGGGCTTTACTTCGATCGAGATTTTAGTCTCCGGGGACGCAACTTCACCCAAACGCTTGAGCCTCGTTTCTTTTATTTGTATGTCCCTTATCAAAATCAAGATAAATTACCTAATTTTGATACCGTCTTATTACCTTTTGCTTTTGAGCAACTATTTGTATTGAATCAATACACGGGCGACGATCGTCTGCAAAATGCTAATCAAGTAATCTTTGGGCTTACCTCTCGTATTTTTGATGGCATTACCGGGGCCCCACTCCTAACAGCCAACCTCGGTTTCATGTATTTAATTGGAAACCAACGTGTTTGGCTTCCCGCAGGATGCACACCCCTTAATTTTCATTTCTCTCCCATTGTCAGCGAACTCATTTATTATCCTTTTCCTCACTGGTCCCTAACCACCAGCATGGCATGGAATCCTAACCTTCGCCAAACCAATAACTCTTCTACAGTAATAAGCTATGCTAATGAAAGACGTAAAGTCAGCCTAGGCTATATTTTCGTGCATGGTAACGGTCAATCTATTGTAGGCCCCAGTATCATTAGCCCGCCCAGCAGTATTTATAGCACTAACACCAGTGTCAGTTATCTTTCCGTACAGTGGCCTCTTTCTGCCCAATGGTCTGCCAGGACCTATTGGGACTACGATCTCACTCGTCATCATACCGACGTCGCCGCTGTTGGTGTACAATACAATACGTGTTGCTGGGCATTGAGTTTTATTACACGCCGAACTTATACAGGCTTAATCGTTGATCCAGTTAGCGGCCTTAAAAATAGTTATGATACGAGCTATTTTGTTCAACTCGAGTTGAAAGGGCTTGGCGATTTTGGAAACGCTCCTATTGCAGGACAATCGTTATTTAATACGATATATGATATTCCCAATGATATGAGGTAAAAATAATGTTTAAAATAATAATCCGTTTAATAGCAATATCTCTGCTTACAATAAGCGCTACCAGCATGGCACAACAATCTCCCCTTCCTGAACCTAACGCTACGCAGGAGGAACCGCTAGATCAAATTGCTGCGGTAGTCAATAACGAAATTATTACTCAAAGTGAATTCAATCACGCCTTAGCCGCTGCAAAACAACAATTTACTCAGCATCACATTCCTATGCTCAATGAAAAAGTATTTCGAAAACAGGTGATAGAGCAATTGATTTATCAAAAATTGCAATTACAGTTGTCTAAACGAAATAAAATCAAAGCCAGCGACGAAGAAATAAATGCAACCATCTCTAGAATAGCAGCTCAAAATCAGCTATCTGAATCAGCTCTCAAAGAAAAGCTCAATCAACAAGGTATTTCTTATCGGGAATTTCGTAACCAAATACGGAAACAATTGCTCATTTCCAAATTGCAACAGCAAGTGATGGCGAATAATATCACTATTAGCAAATCGGACCTCGTAGCTTTTCAAAAACAACATCTAGCACAAATTGCTTCTGCTCGTTATCATGTGGCTACCATATTAATTCGGGTTCCGGAGGGTGCTACTCAAGCTCAAATCAATCATGCAAAGGGCAAAGCCTTTTTAGTTTTAAAACAACTTCGTAAAGGATTAAGTTTTGAATCCGCCATGTCTGCTCACCCAGGCAGTAAGGATCTTGGATGGAGATTAAGTAGTAATCTTCCTCAAGTCTTTGTGAACCCCATTAGAAAAATGAAACCTAACGAGCTAATAGGGCCGATACAAGCTCCCAATGGATTTCATCTCGTTAAATTACTAGGTAAAGAAAATCAAAATAGGTCTAATAATCAGCAAATTCAACAGGCCGTTTATCAGAAAAAATTTGAAAAAGCCTTGCAACAATGGTTGGGGCAATTGCGTCGTTCCTCTTACGTTCGTATTTATATTAATTCCTGATGACCCCTATCGTTATTACACCCGGAGAACCTGCAGGAATTGGACCGGATATTGTAATCCAGCTGGCGCAACATAAGCTTTCAATGCCTCTTGTTGTCATTGCCGATCACACTTTATTGATGGAAAGAGCAAAAGTGCTTGGTCTCGAAATTCCTAATAATTTAACAATACGTCATATTCCTTTGAAAGTTCGATCTATAATGGGAAAACCGACTCCCGCTAATGCACAATATGTTTTAGAAACACTTCAGGTTGCTGCGGAGGGTTGTTTAAATGGAAATTATAAAGCTCTAGTAACAGGGCCGGTAAGCAAAACAGTCATAAATGATGCCGGTATTCCTTTTACTGGTCACACTGAATGGTTAGCAAAGCACGCAAAGGTAGAACAAACTGTAATGCTCTTTGTAGCAGATGCCTTAAAAGTAGCTTTATATACGACGCATGTTCCATTATCTCAAGTTTCTGATTTAATTGAAAAATTACCCTTAGAAAAATGTATTCGCCTTCTGAACGTGGGTCTTAAAAAATATTTTTTAATTAAAAAACCTACTATTGCTCTCTGTGGAGTAAACCCTCATGCAGGCGAGAATGGACATTTAGGAAAAGAGGAACTATCAACAATTATTCCTGTTGTTAGAGCTCTTAACCAAGAGGGTTTTTCACTTATAGGTCCCCTCCCAGCCGACACTGCATTCACACCTCGGACAATTGAAAGTTGCGATGCTATTTTAGCAATGTATCATGATCAAGGATTAGGACCAATTAAAGCTTTAAAATTCGGCTCTGTTGTAAACATGACACTGGGCTTGCCTTATATACGTACTTCTGTAGACCATGGAACCGCATTTGACCTCGCAGGAACCGGATTGGCCGATGAAAAAAGCTTAATTACAGCAATTAAATTAGCAGCAAAGAACGCATGAACGGATTTCATCTGCCACGTAAGCGTTTTGGTCAACATTTTCTTAAAGACCCCTTTATTTTTGAGAAAATCATTGCTGCCATTCATCCTCAAAAAAAAGATACAATAATAGAAATTGGACCCGGTCAAGGTGCCTTAACCGATTTTTTAATCAACGAATGTGCTAAATTAATTCTGGTGGAAATCGATCGAGATCTTGCAGCTTCCTTACAAAATAAATATTCTACCTCAGAAAACTTTAAGATTTATCAATTGGATGTATTACAATTTTATTTCTCGACCTTAGAAATCGAAAATAACTCACTCCGTATTATAGGTAATTTACCCTACAACATTTCGACCCCCTTACTTTTCCATTTATTTACCCAAATAGAGTTTATTCAAGATATGCATTTTATGCTTCAAAAAGAAATTATGTTGCGATTAACGGCTCCGATAGGAAGTCCCAATTATGGTCGCTTAAGTCTCATGACTCGGTTTTTTTGCGATAATACTTCATTGTTTAACGTTCCCCCTAACGCTTTTACTCCTCCTCCCCAGGTAGAATCAGCTTTTGTACGCTTGATTCCCCGAAAAACGGCAACCAAAACTGTAAAGGATTTTAATCAATTCAGCGCAGTTGTCAAAGAGGCGTTTACTTACCGCCGAAAAACAATCGCCAATGCGCTTAAAAAATTAATACCCAATGAAAAATGGAATATAATAGGTATTAATCCTCAATCACGCCCACAAGAACTAACGGTAGAGGATTTTATTAAAATTAGTAATTCACTCCAAGACAGCTAGATAGCTGAATGATAAGGAATCCTATAAACTAATCCCTATGAACTATAAACATATACTTGGTCGCCATCGACCTTTTCTCCTCGCAGCAAACAAGTAATTCGACGTACGAAATCAAGTTACGTTGAACGCCGTCCACGTAATTGAACATTCGCCAGCTGCTTATGGCGGTGAATTTTCTATCCCAATTAATGTCGATCTTGAACAAACTATTTGAAGCCCACGCCAGCAAATCTCTGGCAAAATTTTATAAGGAAGTTAACATTCTGCCTGAAAGACAATATACCCTTTCGGGTATTTTAAAACACGTCCATAATGGAACTTGCTGAAAAATTAAGTATTGATCTTATTTATTGTAGGAACTCATGGACATCATGGTATCGATAAATTATTAGGCTCTTGGGCTAATGCTATTCTCCATGCGGCTAAATGTGATGTTCTTGCTTCGTACTAAAGAATAGCATTAAAATTTTTTAGAAAGATTTAAGTAGAAAGATTTAAGTAGAAAGAGAAGACTAGGTTAAAAATAGATGATTTATTTCCAATTTTCACGTATTATACAGTGGGATAGTTAACAGATATAGAATTATTAAGCAACTATCGCTTGAATTATCTATCTTTGTTCCTTTTTTCTTTATTTCACCCATTTCTCTTAACTTCAATTCATTTCGTCTAACTACAAAGGATCTTGAAAATGAAAAAATTAATTCTATCAAGCATTATTTTTACTCTCAGCATCTTGTCATTTTCTGGGATAGCTTTTACTAACCCCTTTACTTTAACCAACTAATAAAAGATTCTCTAAATTTAAGTCGAGGAGAATGCAAAACCACAAGTGATCCTAGTTTTTACAAGTGTTTCACTCATCAGTGGATATTAGGGGTATCAGTCTCGAGGTACTAGGTAATTACAGCCCTCAACATATCAACGATGTGTTTACAATCCATGCTTAATGAAAGCTATTCTTATGAGCAGATATACCAAAAATATGGATCACCAGTAGGACCCGCAGAATGTTTCACCGATTTAAAAGTATTGGCATGAGCATTTCAGTACATGCTCTCAACCCAGTTAAAAAAATGGAAGTCCCAGCGAGTTTTTAAAAATTGCTAGGACTTTTTTGTGATTAACGATAGATAATAATATCCAGAAAAATAGCTATTTTAGTTAGCCTTTCCTTCCTTATTATTAAAAATAGAACTGCAGTTGCTAATCATTTCGAATTTAAGGATTTTCCTTCTCTCTGGCGTGCTCATTACTTCTATTTGGGTGTTAGCCTAGTTTACGGGAGTACCGATTGGAGCTAGTTGGTCGCCGAAGGAACAAAATATGACATGGTAATGCTTACCACTTCAGCACCAATTTCTTCCGACGATCGCAGCTTCTTATATGGCTTAGTTTTAGGTTATGAAATTCAGCCACCTATTGTCATGAATTCGCTAGTCGATAATGGCTACATCTCTCCTACCTTCAGTAATGGAACGATTAATGCTGGAACTCGGATTTCAGTATCATGTGCTGGGTATGGTAAAGCTGTTTTTATTCCTACTGTCAATTATGTCCCCTTTATTATTATATGCATTGACATTGAAAATAGCTTACCGATTTTAGGGGAACTGTTTCCAACACTCCGATTTTTTATTGCGTTGAAGATCCCTTTCTCGTACCCTACTATAAATAAATAGAACTTATGGGCTAATTTCATGAATGATGAGTCGCTTGAAAACACATTGATTAAAGCTATTCTTGAAGATCGTCGCTCAGAGCGACGATGGCGAAATATTCGCTTCGCAGGCTGGATGTTTATTTCGTTACTTCTAATTATCTTAATTTTTGCTCCCTCAACTTCGGAATTAGAAGCCAGAAAAAGCAACACCCCCTATGTTTCCCTAATGCGCTTAAATGGACCAATTATGTCGAATACCTCTTTTTCGGCCTATCAAATTCTGCCTAATTTAGTGAACGCGTTTGCTGATAAAAACTCCAAAGGGGTTATTTTGGTAATCAATTCCCCCGGAGGTAGTCCTGTTCAAGCTTCCACCATCCATGACAAAATTCTTGAATTAAAAAAAGAATACCATAAAAAGGTTGTGGTCCTAGGAGAAGATGAACTTGCTTCGGGTGCTTACCTAGTATCTACGGCGGCCGATAAAATCTACGTTAATAAGAACACTCTCACCGGCTCAATTGGCGTAATTATGGGAGGATTCGGATTTGTAGATACCTTAAAGAAAGTGGGAATGACGAGACGCTTATTTACAGCAGGAGCTCATAAAGATCGTTTGGATCCCTTTGAACCTTTAGATTCTCAGGATGTTATTAAAGTCAAAACGGTACTTGAACAAGTTCATCAAAATTTTATTAATACAGTTATTGTTGGTCGAGGAAGCCGATTACGGGGGAGTCGTGAGGAACTATTTTCAGGTGATTTTTGGACGGGCAAAGAAGCCACGCAACTGGGAATTGTCGATGGTACCGCAAACCTATGGACCGTGCTTGATCAGGAATTTGGAGTAAAGCATTATCGTGATTACACTGCCAAAATTCCTTTTTTTCAAGCTCTATTCCACAACACAGCTACACAACTTTATTTTCATTTAACGAACGAAATTTCGCCAATTCGCGAAGAAATTTATTAGCGTAAAGAACAAATGAGTACGTATATTATTGGTGACGTGCAGGGATGCTACCGCGAATTAAAGGAATTATT
Organism: Candidatus Coxiella mudrowiae; assembly: GCA_001077715.1. GTDB lineage: Bacteria > Pseudomonadota > Gammaproteobacteria > Coxiellales > Coxiellaceae > Coxiella > Coxiella mudrowiae. The sequence continues at coordinate 1,656,066 of CP011126.1, forward strand.
AGCTCTGATCCAGTTTGATCCTTCTCAGGATCGATTAGGCTTTGTGGGCGATCTGGTTAATCGCGGTCCTCATTCCCTTGAAGTATTGCGTTTTATCAAATCTCTTTCTTCGCCATTAATAGTTCTTGGAAATCATGATTTATTTTTATTAATTCTAGGCTACGAGCTTATGCCTGAAGATTCTTATGAACATACCCTACACAACATCTTACGCGCTCCCGACAAAATGGAACTCTTAGAATGGTTACGAGGTCGCCCCTTAGTTCATTACGAAAAAAATGATTATGCTCTTTTAGTGCACGCCGGACTTCCTCCACAATGGTCTATCGAGGAAAATCTTGAGCGCGCCAATGAAGTATCGCTTACTTTACAAGGACCCTATTTTAAAGAATTTTTAAAGAATTTATTTGGAGATGAACCCTTCCAATGGGATAATGACCTTAAAGGACAGGAACGACTCCGATACATCACCAATGCATTCACGCGGATGCGTTTTTGTGACGAAAAAGGGGGGCTGGATTTAAAAGCAAGCGGTAAGACAAGCACAAACAGAGAACACTTCCAACCGTGGTTCGATTGGCGCCACCATGAAAAAGAAAGAGTTAATATCTTATTCGGCCATTGGGCTGCACTTAACGGCCAATGCGATGCACCCTACTGCCACGCATTGGACACCGGCTGTACATGGGGTCACCAACTTACCGCATTAAACCTTGAAACAAAACAACGTTTCGCCATTCCTTGTCGTTCTTCTCTTCGGATGTAATGCTACCATTGACAATAAAACGGACTGGCATTATTACATACCCTATTAGGCACATTAAAATGAATGCAGTTACCTTTACCGAGCTCAGAGCACAACTTAAAGAAATTCCGGATCTTTTTCTTATCAACATGAGCCCATCATTTAAACGGTCCTTATTTACTTAGTAATGAAGGCAACGCCGCTCATCTTCGTCAACCTATTCGCAGTTTAAAACAAGGTAAAATCAAAAAAAAGAAATTAATGTATGATTGATGCTAATCACTTTTACTGCCGAAGCCTGGGAAGATTATTTATATTGGCAGAAACTCGATAAAAAAATGTTTCGCTGAATAAATAAACTCCTTAAAGAATAAAGAAACTCTGCGTGAGCCCTTTTCAGGAAAAGGAAAACCGGAACCTCTTAAATTTGAACTGCAAGGATATTGGTCAAAGAGCATCGATTAATTTACAAAATTTTAGATGATTCATTAATTATTATTTCTCTAAGATTTCATTACAATTAAATTTATTCCATTATTTTTTAGTGATCCTTATTTTTCGCTTTAATTCCAAAAAGCTAAAAGCATACAGATTATTTTCATTCGGCCCATGCTTTATTTTAGAGACCACGATCCATTCGTCGGCATTCCACAATGGGAAATAAGTGTCACCCTCAAACGAATGCTCGATAATTGTTAGAATCATTTTATGAGCTTTGGGTAACGTTTCCTTGAAAAGACATCCGCCACCAATAATCATAACCTCAGACTCATCCGCCAAAGCATTTAAGGCATCATCAACCGAAGAAAAAATTTCACATCCTTCAATTCTCAAACCTGGCTGTCGGGAAATCACAATATTGCGGCGGCGAGGTAAGGGTTTTCCGATGCTTTCAAAAGTTTTCCGTCCCATAATAATGGGTTTTCCAAAAGTAACCGATTTAAAATGAGCTAAATCAGCAGGTAAATGCCAAGGCAACTGATTTAGCTGACCGATGAGGCGGTTTTTGTCCATGGCAGCAACGAGAGTGATGAACACTATTATTGGCCTATTTTCCGTAAAATTTCACACCAATTTCAATTTGTGACCGCCCATTTTTAAGCCACCAAGGATTCGTATCACGCAAAGAATACACACAACCGCAATATTCCTGTTGATAAAATTGTTCTAGTTTGGAAATTTCAATCATTCGCTGCGAACCGCCCTCTTTACGCCAATTGAATGTCCAGTAGATCATGTCAGGATATTTAGCCGCTGCACGAACGCCGCAATCATTTATTTGCTCCATATTTTTCCATCGAGAAATGCCCAACGTACTCGATATTATCTTAAAATTATTTTCATACGCATAAAGTTGCCGTTCGTTCAAATCGCATGTCAAAGCACATCGTGCATCGCATCCCACCCTCCGGCTGATATTCCATGCCTTTGGATCTTGCCATCCAATTCTCTCAGTCATAATCTGTGTCGACAAGGAATCTCCAATTTTTCAGTGAAACGAATATTTTCCTCTTTTCGAATAAAATACTCTTTTTCTGGATGAATATTAGGGTTATAAAAAAGACTTTAAAATCAATACCCGATTAAACCAACCGCTCGATAATCGCTCCCACACAAGGTGTACAGAAAGAATGCAACAATAATTTATCAGCATTGTTGGGCAACTTAAACTCGTTCTACATCATATTCCCCCATTCCAGGCAAAAAAACACCTTTAAATTACACTGATTTGATTTTAATTTCACTTATTGAAGTTAATGTCAACCAAAACTTCTCATTGAATAGCAGAAAAGAACCCGTTCGTAATAGATTAGGTACAATCGCTTCCTGCAATCGCTTCCTGCAGGAGTGGAGTTTGTCGGTAAATCATGTTTCAACTAACAGATTGATATTCAAGATTCATCAGCAGTATATTCCTCTTGGGAGAAGAAAATGGTGGAAGTTACAAAAAACAAAATATGCATTCGCGCTACCGTATCCGGTAAAGTACAAGGTTTTTTTCCACGACACCACCCACCCGCCAAAAAGCAGAAGAGTTGGAGCTAACTGGCTTGATAAAAAACCTTTCTAATTAATAGAGATGTGGAATTAGTAGCCTGTGGAGAGCGAGATTCTATTATAGTTCTTACCGAATGGCTATGGGGGTGGACCCCCTTCTGCCTCTGTAAGGCAATGTTCATTAGGAAGAAATTACTTGCGAAAATCATTCGGATTTTAACGTAAGATGACTTACATAATCACTTAAATCTTCAAAGATCGGTATTCCCTTCAATCCTTTATTACGATCAATAGTTTTTCTACCATTTCCTGTCTTCACTAATACAGATCGACATCCAGCCTTTTGGGCAGCCTGAATATCGCGAAGACTATCTCCTACTAACGTGGCATCTGGAAAAGCTTTGGGAAAGTCCTGAGCAATAGCATATAACAATCCGGAATTTGGTTTTCGGCAGACGCAATTAGCTTCAGGCGTATGAGGGCAGAAATAAATCTGCTCTATGTGCCCTGCCACTTTCGCCAATTCTTCTCTCATTTTTTGATGAATAGCTTTCAACGTTTCTAGAGAATAATAACCATGAGCAACGCCGGATTGATTGGTCGCTACTACAATTATGTAGCCTAATTTAGTTAAACATGCAATGGCAGAAAGACTGCCTGGAATAGGGATCCATTCATCCGGAGTTTTAATATAATTTTCCGAATCGTAATTAATAACGCCATCACGGTCTAAGATGATAAGTTTTTTTTGCATTTTTCATTTTATATTTAATTAGAATATTATTTTTATCCCCAAATGGTTTCGCCTGGAATTAACTCTTTTCGATAAGCATTGATAAAATCTCGAGCTGATTGAATTCTTTTTCCGGGAAACTGTAACTGATGAAGACGTAAAACACCATCGCCGGTAGCCACATCCAATCTATTTTTATCTAATAGGATCAAACTCCCTGCTCTTAATTGAGTTTTTCCTGCGAGAACTTCTGCCTGCCAAATTCGAATCGGTTGATGCTTAAAATAAGTAAAGGTGACGGGAGCAGGGTTAAATGCGCGCACTTTTCGTCCTAAATTAACAGCAGGTTGATACCAATTCAACTCGGTATTTTTTTTCTGGATTTTTAGGGCGTAGGTAGCCCGGCTCGCATCTTGTTTTTTTGCATGAATAGTCCTTGACTCAATTTTATCTAAGGTCTCGATTAATAGGTCAGCACCTAGAGACGAAAGTCGCTCATAGAGACCACCGGCGGTATCCTCTTCCCCAATGGGACAAGATTTCTGAGTTAAAATATCACCGGTATCTAATCCCTCATCCATTTGCATAATCGTTACGCCTGTTTCTTGATCTCCCGCTAGAATAGCGTGCTGAATAGGCGCAGCTCCTCGCCATCGAGGCAGGAGAGAAGCATGAACATTGATCCCACCTAATCTATGAGCAACTAGGACGCTTCTAGGCAACAATAATCCATAAGCTACAACCACCATAATATCAGCTTTTAAAGCTATTATTTTTTGTTCTTCTTCCCCTCGTAAAGAGAGTGGCTGGCGAACAGTTATTTTTTGAGACAGAGCTAAAGTTTTAACGGGGCTTTCTGTCATTTTCCGCCCACGGCCTGCTGGTCGATCAGGTTGCGTGTAAACGGCGATTACCTGATGCTTGGATTTAATCAGTGCTCGGAGCGTCGGCACAGAAAATTGAGGCGTTCCAGCAAAGATGACATTAAGAGACATGTGTTAGCCTTTTTATACACTAGAATCCAGGGGTTTATTTCTTAAGTTTGCCATTATCCCGGTATTGCAGAAAGTTACCGAAATGGGATAGCATTCTTCTCCCATGCCGCTTACCGTTGACGAAGAACTTTACCAGTATCTTGCCTTTTTTTGTACGAAGGAAACACTCAATCCATTGAGAAAGATTTAGAATGGGCATTTGAACCTAATCATTATATTTTGACACCGAATCAAGCTAATTATCCCCTCTAATTATCCCCTCTTATTAAAACAAATATCCAATTTTCCCCCATCCTGTATATTATCGACAATCCTCATATTTTGAATGGCCCTCATGAATGGCCCTCAAGTAGCTATTGTGAGCAGTTAAAATCCGACCCCCACAGAAGCGGGAATAGCAGAACAATAATTAAAAGCCAAGGGGCATATCACGAGCGGTCTTGCACTAGAAATTGACGCTGCAAGCCATCAAGGCACACCTTGCGAGAAGGAGGGCAAACTGTTGCTATACTCGGCAGCGGTCTATCTCATATATACCACCATTATTCATTAGCTAGCCGGATTTCCCAAAATAATGGTGCCTTAGTTTCTGAATTCTTTTTAACTATGAAGCGCTTCCGTCCAATTTTCCTCGTCGGAATCGTATTATCAGCGGTCTCGTCTCAGTTTTAGGTACTGTAGTAGTGGAAGCTGCATTGGGTTGTGGTTCGTTGATCACCGTCCAACTGGCAGCCGAGCAGAATTGAGAAGTTTTTGCTATTCCGAGTTCGATTTTAAATCTTCTTTCGCGGAGTTGCCATGCTTTTATTAAGGAGTGTGCAAAACTGGTTGATTCTATAGGGGATATTATTGCAGAATTGGGAAGCAGGTCTGTTGTCACCTAAGCTAGCAGACCCGTGCTGAAAGATGGTAAACAAAAATTGATCGAATGCATTGGCTTTAAAGCGACCTCTATCGAGCAAATGGTGGTAAGAAGTGGCTTTACGGCATAAGAGGTAGCATCTCTATTGGTATCTCTTGAATTACAGGGTTATATTAAAGCTATACTCGGTGGGTTTATACGGGTGAAGTAATGAAAGATGAAAGTGTGTTAACAGTATTAATGTATTTATTCAAAAATCACATGCAAGAAAATTACACCCTTGATGTGAGGGAAAAAAAATTGCTTCTTCGCTTGGAAGAACTCGGGTTCCACCGCGCTGTCATTGATCAAGCCTTCCGCTGGTTAAATAACCTCTCACAAGGCGTTCATGAGCCCATGCAACTACCGAACAAAGATTCCATTAGAATATTTAGTGACTATGAATGTGAGTTATTCGATAGCGATTGCCGCCGTTTTTTAATCACCTTAGAACAACAATCAATTTTAAACCCTCATACACGAGAGCTCGTTATTAACCAAGCCATTGAATTAGCCTCAGAAGGCATCGACGTCAGCCTTCTAAAATGGGTAACCTTGATGGTTCTTTTTAATCAACCCGATGAAAAAAAATCTCTCGCCAGCATGGAGCTTCTTGTTCTTGATGACACGTTAGGTGGTATACATTAATTTATGGTGAAATCGTTAGTGGTGGTCGAATCACCCGCCAAAGCAAAAACAATAGAAAAATACTTAGGTAAAGATTTTAAAGTAATGGCCTCTTATGGTCACGTTCGAGATCTTATTCCCAAAGAGGGCGCCGTAGATCCAGCCGATAATTTTAAAATGTATTATCAAACGATAGAGCGCAATAGCCGTCACATGGAAGCCATCGCAAAGGCCCTCAAAACTTGTGAAAATTTATTTCTAGCAACAGATCCTGATCGTGAAGGCGAGGCCATTGCTTGGCACGTAAAACAACTGTTAGAAACTAAAAATAGTTTAAAAAATAAAAACTTCGCCCGCGTGGTCTTTTATCAGATCACTAAAAAAGCAGTGCAAAATGCAATAGAATATCCACGCGATATTTCGATGGACTTAGTGAATGCGCAACAAGCACGGCGTGCTTTGGACTATTTGGTGGGTTTCAATTTATCTCCCTTATTATGGCTAAAAATCCGTCCAGGACTCTCTGCAGGTCGGGTTCAAAGCCCTGCTTTACGCATGATTGTGGAAAGGGAAATAGAAATTGAAAATTTTAAAAGTCAGAAATATTGCACTATTCATGCGGACTGTCAGTTTCAGCAACAAAGTTTTGACGCACGATTAATTGAATTTCAAAATGAAAAAATTGAGCAATTTTCTATAACTAGAGAAAAAACGGCTCAAGCCATTTGTAAGACTGTAACCGAAGCTGCTGGCGGGAAACTTACAGTTACTAAAGTTCTCAAACGAGAACGCAAACGCAATCCTGCGCCCCCTTTTATCACTTCGACAATGCAACAAGAAGCGGCACGAAAATTGGGATTTTCCGCTTCCAAGACCATGCAAATCGCTCAGCAATTATATGAAGGTATTGAGATTGGGGATGAAGGTGCAATGGGGCTCATTACCTATATGCGAACCGATTCTGTCACATTGGAGCCGGAAGCTATGGAAGAAGTCCGAGAATTAATTAATAAAAAATATGGACAAGAAAATGTGCCGAAGGAAGTACGTGTCTATAAAACCAAATCTAAAAATGCTCAAGAAGCACACGAAGCTATCCGTCCTGCTTCTGTCTTTCAACTTCCCGAAAATTTAAAAAAATATTTAACAAGCGATCAATTGAAATTGTACACTTTAATTTGGAAACGAACGGTTGCCTGTCAAATGATCGAAGCTACTTTGCATACGGTTGCTGTTAATTTAGCAGCACCTAATGCTCTTTTTCGAGCTAATGGTTCTACCCTAGTTAAACCTGGTTTTATTACAGTTTACCAAGAAACCAGCGATGATAGTAAAAAAGACGACGAAGGAGAAGGCGGAATGTTACCTCCTCTGGAGGAGGGACAAATTATCGCTATCACTGATATTAAAAGCGAACAGCATTTTACCGAACCCCCGCCTAGTTATACCGAAGCCAGTTTAGTCAAAGCTTTGGAAGAACATGATATTGGCCGTCCTTCCACGTACGCGAGCATTATCACCACTTTAAAAAATCGTAAATACGTCGAAGTGGATAATAAGCGCTTTGTGGCTACGGACGTTGGACGCATTGTTAATCGTTTTTTGACTCATTATTTTACTAAATACGTGGGTTATGGGTTTACAGCGAAATTGGAAGATGAGCTAGACGATATCGCCCAAGGAGAAAAAACCTGGATCCCGGTATTAGAAGCTTTTTGGTCACCCTTTAAAAATCTTGTCGATGTTACCAAAAAGACTGTTAAACGCAGTGATGTGACACAAGAAAAAATTGATGAAAAATGCCCTAAATGTGGGGTTCAATTATCTATCCGCTTGGGGAAACGGGGACGTTTCATTGGGTGCACCGCTTATCCCGACTGCGATTATACTCGTAACGTGACGGATATAGCTGCAGAAGCTTCACAGCAACTTATTGAAGGTCGACAATGTCTGGAGTGTCAATCCAATCTTGTTATTAAAAGCGGGCGCTATGGCAAATTCATTGGTTGCAGTGGGTATCCGAACTGTCGTTATATGGAATCCCTGGAAAAAGCGAAAGATACCCGAGTTACCTGTCCTAAATGTAATAAGGGGACTATTTTTCAACGTAAGTCGCGTCGAGGCAAAATCTTTTATTCCTGCGAGAGATACCCAGATTGTGATTATGCTATTTGGAATATGCCTATTTCGAAGGAGTGTCCCAAATGCCATTGGCCCATTTTGTCAGTAAAAACGACAAAAAGCCGGGGAACAGAAAAAGTGTGTCCTCAAAAGAGTTGTAACTTTACAAAACCTTATCCGGAAGGTGAGACAGAAATCAATGAATAAATCTTTTATTGCTATTTTAATGGGATCTGATAGCGATCTGTCGGTTATGGAGACGACTTTTACCCGAATTAAAATCTTTAGGCATTCCTTTTGAAGCGCGTATTCTCTCTGCTCATCGCACTCCAGAGGCAACTAGAGAGTTTGTTGAAACAGCCAAAAAATGAGGATGCACTGTTTTTCATCGCTGCCGCTGGACTCGCTGCCCATCTAGCCGTATGGCCGCTCATACAATCAAGCCTGTTTTGGTGTCCCCATGGCCGCTGTCAGTTTAGGCGGATTAGATGCTCTCCTTTCAACTGTTCAAATCCCAGGCGGTATTCCTCGTTGCCTGCACCACCATTCGAAAAGCCAGAGCTAAAATGCCACCCTCTTAGCAGCGCAAATTATTGCAATTGGAGATCCAGCCTTGGCAAAAAAGTTAGGAGAAAAGAGAACGATGGCTCAAGCAAACTTAAGACAAGGTAGACGAAAAACTCCAAACCGCCTTGTAAACATGGATGAGTACACGCGATCGATTAAACAGACTGTTGAAGCATTGCAACAAGGAAAGGTGATTGCCTACCCTACGGAAGCTGTTTATGGGCTTGGATGTGACCCCTTTAATCCTCATGCTGTTATTCAAATACTCACTCTCAAGAATCGCTCAATTAAAAAAGGTTTTATTCTGATCGCTTCCGAATGGAAACAAGTAGAAGCCCTCACCCAACCCTTAGATCCCAAAACTTTAGCCCACGTTTTCAGCACGTGGCCTGGTCCTGTCACATGGCTTTTCCCAGCTACGACCGAAGTGCCTTATTGGGTGAAGGGGGATCATAACACCGTTGCTATTCGTGTCACTGCTCATCCGTTAGCCCGATTGCTCTGTCGTCATTTCGGGGGGGCAATTATTTCCACAAGTGCCAATCTGGAAGGACAGCCTCCCACGCAGGACCTGAAAATGCTGAGGATAATTTTCGGCAACAAAATTGATGGCATCCTCGAAGGCGCTCTAGGGACTTCCAAACGACCCAGCGAAATCCGCGATGCCATTAGTGGTGAAATTTTGAGAGTCGGTTGATCGGCCTATTCCTCGGAAAGAGGGCTAGACCTAGTTCTCGCTCACTCACAAAGAAGGAACGAATTGTAATTCTACAAATAGTTTTTCAAGCTGGTCTCTCACTTCATCAACACTAATTAATGCCATAGCCTCTCGAGAATGCACTCGCTCATGCCAAGTTATTTTTGAGGGATCTTTACGTAAAATGGTTTTGACTGCTTGGGGGAATTTATTAATTACCAATCTCTGAGAAAAATAAGGTCCCGTTTTTTCTGGAGGAGCAACTGCGTAAAGGCCCATCACCGGTGTTCCTACCGCTTGAGCGATATGTAAAGGGCCAGTATCTGGCGACAAAAGAACATCCACTTCGCTTAGGAGCGCTGCCAATTGCTTTAAAGAACTTTTACCTACGAGATTAAGAGCAGGTTTTATCAGCTGGCGATTGATTTCTTCTGCCATTTGTTTCTCTACCGCACTTGGTCCGCCTACTAAAACAACATTGAAATCCCATCGCTTTTTGGTAAGGTAATTAACCACAGTAGCATATCGATCACTAAACCAATTGCGTTCCTCTTTACTCGTAGCAGGACAAATAGCCAACCAACGGCCATCGTAAGAATTCAATTGTGCTTTCGCCCACTCATAATCCTTTTCTTCGATGGGTAATCCCCATTCAATATTTTTATCTGTAACTCCAAAGGGCTCCGCAAATCGCAAAAAGCTTTCCACCAAATGTTCAGGCCTCGCAGCTACAGTGCGATTTACAAAATAATACTGCAAATCACGACTATGTAATTTTTCATAACCGTATTTTATTTTTGCTTTTGTTAAAAAACACAATATATTGGAACGCAATGTGGCTTGGGGCACCAATAAGACATCCAAGGGACAAGATTTCAGCTGCTGGTAACATCTCCAATAATCGCTTAATGATTTTGGTTTATCCAAAACAATAAAATTTACATTCGCTAATCCTCGGACCAGTGAAAAGAAAGGGCGACTGATAATCCAATGAAGTTCGATGTGCGGTAGGTGTCTGCATAACGCGCGGATCAAGGGGACTGTTAGACAAACATCTCCCAGCGCACCCAGCCGTAAAATACCAATAGAACGAACAGAGGCAGGATTCATACGGTGGGATTTTAATGGATGTTTAGGGGTAATTCTACAACAGCACGTAATCCTCCCTGCGGTTTTTTGATCAAAAACACTTTTCCATTATGGGTCACTAATGACGTCACGAGTCACTGCCAAACCCAAGCCCACACCTTCCAGTATCACGTGAACGGGAGCTCACCCCGATAAAAGGATTCAAACACTTGCTCTAATTCTTTCTCTTCGATTCCCGGGCCATCATCTTCGATGTAAATATTCACACGATTGTGATGGCACCGGATACGAACGGTAACGTTTTTAGCACATCGAACAGCATTGCTCAACAAATTAAAATTAGTAAAAGCTTGTTTCAATGCAGTGGAATGTCTTAACAGACTAATCCGATTAAAACGGCTATTATAAAGTTGGACATTGTACCCCATATCCTCGATCGATTCTACCAAGGACCTTACTAGAGAAACCGAATCTAAATTCACTTTCGCTTCTTCTGCAAAATCATCTCGTGCAAACGCTAACGTTTCGTTGATCATTTTTCCATTTCATCCAAGTCTTTGGTTAATATTTTTTAGTTGTGGCATCTTTAACAAACTGGGCACACAATTTCATGCGGGTGATTGAGGTTCGCAAATCATGAGAAATAGCTGCTAGCATTTGGGTGCGATTATAAATTAAAGCCTGAATACGCTGTTGCATGCGATTCATCGCCTTCGCTGTTTCTTGCACAACTAAAGGACCATCGATAGGTACTGCTGGCTTGGAATTTAAATCCGTACTCAAGCGTTCGGCCGCCCATCTAAAATTTTCAATGGGACGGGTAAAGCGATTAATCGACCAAGCCAGAATTAAAAACAAAAAATATAAGCCACCTTACAAGAAAATGTGCATATAGCGTAGCATTAATATTTACCCATTGATTTTTCGTTTACCAAAATAGAAAAAACAAATGTGCCTAATTGTTTACCCAAAGCTTCATTAATTTTCCAAAAGGAAATATCTCGAAATTGTAATTTAAATTGAGGCTTCTCAGGAAATAGAGGCTTTGAGATCAGGGTCACTCATGGCACCAATAGCTTTTGCGCGGAATGCTATGGGTGTTGCTTCCAACAAATTAATCACATTAATTATTTTTTGAATCATCGCGTCTCGATCTGCCGGGCGTCGCTCATGACGATTATCATTAATATAACAAAGAGGTAGTAACGAAGATGTACTACAATAATGACGAACAAAATCGCAAAGGCCTTGGTGCCACTTACGTGTCGAGCAAACTTATCAATTACGCGCATCATTACTTTTGTTTTCGCAGAACTTCAGTCGCTAGTATATAACTACCACCGCAAACGGTTTTAATGAGTTATGGATTTTTAGGATCTTGCTCAATCTTGTAGGCGCAATCGGCTAATTTGAATATCAATACCGCGGTCAAAAGGCTCTGCTGGCCAGTTCTTTGTTAAGTCGAATAATTTATCACGACTCAGTACGTGCTGGGGACGCCGCACGAGCGTATAGAGTAAATCAAATTCACCCGTACTTAATGTAATTTCCAAATTATCCGGCGACATTGGTGGCATTCGGCGGGATCTAATTTCCATTTACAAAACTCATAAACTATTCGGTCGCCAATGGGCCCTCCCCGAGGATATCCGTGCCCATTACTGCGTCGCAATATAGCTTTCACCCGCGCTAACAATTCTCTAGGATTAAAGGGCTTACTTAAATAAATAATCATTCGCCCCTATTTCTAACCCTAAGATTCCGGTCAACCTCTTCACTAATAGCGGTTAACATAAGGATTGGAATGGTCTAATTCGCCGGCATTTGGCAGCACAACGTTAACCCATCATCCCCCCCAGGCATCATGATATCGAGAATAATTAAATCGACAGAGTGCTTCTTTAAAAGAACTCGAATCTCTTCAGCATTTTTTGCCAAACTCGTTTAAACCTATGACGCCCCAAAAATTGTCCTAAAAGATCGCGAATACCACTGTCGTCATCAACGATAAGGATATGCTGAGACATGTTCATGGAATGAGTACAACATTTCTCCCTTTAGGATAAGCTTAAGAAAAAATTAAATTAAGCGCGAACTCTAGCGCAATCGCATTCCAATTTCCACAGGCAAGTTGACTTCAGCACAACGGGCTTTCTCTTTCTTAGCCTCGAAAGAGAGGGAACGAAATAATCCTGCAATTCGAGAACTGTTTGTGATTTGATTCCTTCCTCCCAGATTTAAAAATTGCCGTCCTAAAAAAGGTTTCTTGGGTATCTTCGTTTTTGATTTTTTTAATCGCAGAATTCACTTCATACCCATACCCATTCTTCTTGATCTCTTCCTGAAGAATGGTCAATAAAGCTATTTTATATTCTTTCAAATCAATTCTATTTTGAATTACAGCACCTATTTTATTTAAAAGCCAAATCAAACCAATAAAGCCTTAAGTGTCTTTCTTTAAGGCTTCACTTTCTTTCCCGCCACTTGTTTTTTCTGCTAACGTCGATACGTCCACAAAATTCTCCTTTACACTCGATTTCGTTTTCAATAGACCGAGTGTGCTCTTTAGATTTTTCTCTATAAGCATTTTTTAAGGACAGAGGTGCTTAAGGAAGTTAAATATTTACCTTCCCCGCCGCTGAGCATGGCGAGCATATTCATTGACTTGGGAAGAATCTATTTTTAATATCGAATGGTATTCGTAACAAAAATAATAATCCTGTATATAAAAATGATGAAGGGATAAGCCTTTTAAGGAGTAAGGAGCTATGGTATTGTTTGAAAGGAAGAGTTTTTCTACCCCTTGTCAGATTCGAATCAAATCAGGTGACAGTAAAAAAACCCATGGTCCAAAATATTCCAGTATCTAAGGTACTGATATTCAGTAACGTGTGGTTTATCGCTATTATTAACCACTTTCATTGGTTTTAGGGGATCGTCAATTAATTTTAATCAACCAACCGTCTATTTTGTCACATTCCCATTGGTCCATAATTTCATAATATCATAATTCCATAATTTAAGTTACTACTTTGAAAAAATTGCGGATATCGAGGATTACAAAAAAACCATTTTTGATATTCGGATTCTTCCAGTTGTAAATCATCCAATCTATTCAATTTTGGATTAATCTCAATCAATGTCATGCAATGAACAAGGAGGGCCGCCTATAAAGAATTTACTCTTTCTCCGTGGAATGGATAAGGGCCTGATTCAGGCGGTTGTTGAATTTCAAGTTCCCGCTTTTGTCGGTCGTATGCAAAAGTATATAAATCTCTCATGGAAGAGAATTCTATCTTCCAAGCGTATCATTTTTATTTCAATAACTTTGAGTTGGGTAACATTACGTAACAGTTTACTCTTTGGAAAAATTATGGGAATTATTACCGTGATTTAATTCCAAGCCCAACATGATAGACTTATGAACTTATGAAGAAGAATCTTGAAACATTATTGAATCAAGCCATTGAAAAGTTAAAGGCAGAAGGGACATTGAACCCCCATCTCGCTCCAGTACTCAAAGTTACCCATAGCCAGAACCCCCAATATGGCGATTTTACTACTAATTTAGCCTTAATAATGGCGAAAACTGCAGGGCTTAACTCACGCGTCCTCGCTGAAAAAATTGTCTATGCTTTACCATCTTCGTCATATATTACCAAAGTGGAAATTGCTGGCCCCGGTTTTATCAATTTCTATGTCGCGGAAGGCAGTCATCAGAAAATCATTGCTGCCATTTTAGAAGCCGGACCGCACTATGGTGAGAGTCGAATCGGCCAAGGAAAGCGGGTACACATAGAATTTGTTTCTGCTAATCCAACTGGACCTCTTCATGTCGGTCACGGTCGAGGAGCTGCTTATGGTGCTTGTGTAGCTAACTTATTAAAAACGATCGGTTATAAAGTACATCGCGAATACTACGTTAATGATGCTGGTCGACAAATGGGTATTCTCGCATTAAGTGTCTGGATCCGGTATTTACAGCAATATAAAGAGGACATTGCTCTACCCCAAAACGCCTACCAAGGCCAATACATTGTAGATATTGCTTTCGGATTGAAGGATAAATACGGCGATCGTTTCCTTTACTCTAAAGAAATGATCCAGGATCTATTGCCTACCCTTGACGCTGAAGCCGACCCCGAGGGCTACCTTGACGCATGGGTGAAAGTTCAAAAAGACGTGCTTAAAGAAGACTTCACTATTATCTTTGATGTGGCACTCGATAATATTTTGGGAGATATTAAAAATGATTTAGAAGAATTTGGCGTTGTTTACGATGAGTGGTTTCCAGAAAGTCGACTCATAAAAAAGAAGTTAATTAACGAAGCTCTAGATGTTTTGTATCAAAAAGGTTATTTTTACGAGAAAAATGGCGCGAAATGGTTCCTAGCTACTGCCCTTGGCGATGAAAAAGACCGAGTATTAATTCGCAACAACGGTGTACCAACATATTTTGCGGCCGATATTGCCTATCATCTCTATAAATTTAATCAAGAATATGATCTCATCATCGATATCTTCGGAGCAGATCATCATGGATACATCCCTCGGCTGCGTGCCTTTTTACAAGCTTTAGGAAAATCTCCTGCTAAATTACGAACTCTATTAGTGCAATTCGCCATTCTCTATCGAGGTGACAAGAAAATATCTATGTCAACCCGTGGCGGGACTTTTGTAACTTTGCGAGAATTGCGTAAAGAAGTTGGAAATGATGCCGCGCGGTTTTTTTATATTATGCGCAAGCCCGATCAGCATTTGGACTTTGACCTCGAACTAGCAAAGTCCCATTCGAATGAAAATCCTGTTTATTATATTCAATATGCTCATACACGAATTTGCAGCGTTTTCCGGCAGCTTGATGTGGCTCAAAAAAAATGGAACTCTGCAGAAGGAATGGCTAATTTAGATTTATTATCAAGCCCTTATGAAAAAGAATTACTAAGTACCTTGTCGCGTTATAGCGAAATCATGAATACTGCCGCTATACAACAATCGCCTCATCTGCTTGCTCACTATCTACAAACTCTCGCCAACCAATTTCATGCCTACTACAATGCGGAACGATTCCTCATTGAAAATGATAAATTATGTAATGCGCGATTAAATGTAATTGCTGCTGTGCGCCAAATTATTGTCAACGGTTTAACTCTGTTAGGTGTATCTGCCCCAGAAGAAATGTAGGAGCAAAAAGATAAGCAAAATAACTAAAGTGGTTAATAGTTTTGTGATTCCCGCTCTTGTTGTTAATTGTTGTCCTTCTCTTACTGCCTCTAGGTATGAGTTTCTGGGTTAAAAATAATTATTCAAAGCTTTTAAGCCATCTAGGTCAGGTAGACAATATCAATTTAAAACTTGTTAAATTCGAGCGTGGTTGGTTTACTTCCAGCGCACTCATTCAAGTAACCTTACCTCCTACTAATTAAGAATAATTTTTCCCCTGCAATTTATGCTCAAGCAACGAATACTTAATGGTCCTTACCTGGTAGGAAAAATGGGGGACAAAAGAGAATCTATTTAGCTAAGGGCTTGATTTATTATAATGCGAGCGAGGAACTACCTTATTTCATTTTCCACTCATCGACATTGATCCATTTCAACAATGCTAACGAGACGACTCTTTATATACTAATCAGATTAATTTCATTACTGGACAACAACAACAACAAATTAATCTTCAGAATTTAGGCTTTAAAGTCAAATATAATCCTAGTGCTAGTCAATTGATTTCTAATGCTAAGGCTAAATCACTGACTATTATTGAACAACAAAATAACTTAATAACATTAAATAACCTTGTACTGCACAATGAATTACAACAAAAAAACTCTTTATGGTACGGACAACGTTCTTTAGAAGCTAACAAACTTATCTATTTACCTTAGTTCTCATAAGAAATCTATTCAGATAGAGTACATGGCCTTACAAACTCAGAAAACAACAACTAAATGAACAACCGATCTCACTCTTAACAGTCATGCCTACAAGGCTAAAAGTAATCTTTTTGATATCGCCCTACTAAATATTAAATTGTCGCTCATTCAAATGAATATCACAGCTTTAGGAACTTTAGTGACGACAGCTTTAAATCTCAATCATTCAGGCGCCGTAGATACTGAATTCCTCCACCAAATTTATTCTCCCTTTCTAAATGTTTTAAGTCAGGGTGCTTTGCTCTCTTTGGACCAACTCGCCTTTGGTACTAAAGGAAGGTACAGTGACTGTGCATGGAGAACTTCAATTTTTCAAACGAAACCAGGTTACTGATTTAAAAAATATAATGCTGAGCTCTAAAGGTAAAACGGAAATAACCATGCTTCTAACGTGGCTAAAAATACAATTAAGTCATCTTTATCAAAAGAAAAAGGTAGAAATTGAAGGGCAAGATTTAACCCCAGATCAAATGGCTAATCAGTAGATCCAATATTGGTTAACCAATAAAAAGCTGATTTCAGATGGCCCAAATGTTAATTTGAAGCTAATTTATGATGGAGGAAAATTATTGATCAATGATATGCCCTCTTCCTATATACCACCGCAGCAATGACTTGAGATTATCCCAAAAAATCACTTAGTCCCCCGCGTCGTTCGAGTCCCAAACTCGTAATTTCCATAATTTTAGTTTTTGGCATCGCCATTACGATTTTTTTCTCTCTTCGTTTACACCATCCTGTAAGCAATCCCCCCCATTCCAGAAAGGAAATAAAATTGCACTTAACTTCCAATGGCTCAAGCATCCGCTTCATCATTGATTCCTGTCAAATTGGAACAACCCCAATTTGGGTTTTATACTCTTCTTCCTAAAATGGAAGTGACCGCGCTACTGCCCATGTCACCAACATTATTTGCTAGTCGAACTGTACCTCTTGCCCATTTCATTCTCCAAATTGCTTCATTCAAAATATCACCGATGCCTAACGGCTCAAATCACGACTTAGTCTAAATTTCCCTGCCTACGTTCAAACTTACCGAACACAGATGGGGGATGGTATGATGGTATGGAATCGAGTTATGGTCGGTCCTACCACCCCAAGAAGCCGAACGAACTCAAAGTGAGCTTCAGGCCCAGTCCATTGATAGTTTATTGTTAAAAGCAGTCCCCTAGGCGCTTGAAAACCGGATCCTCCAACCCAATCTATGTGGTGGTATAACCTCTTCTTGAGGTTTGATCAGTGGGGAAATAATAGTGGAACAATTTCGTGGTACTACAATAGTTTCTGTACGTAGGAAAGGCAAAGTTGTCATAGGGGGTGATGGTCAAGTGTCAATGAATGGCACTATTTTAAAAGGCAATGCGCGCAAAGTTCGCCATCTTTATAAAGATAAAGTACTTGCTGGATTTGCTGGAGGCACAGCAGATGCTTTTACCCTATTCGAGCGATTTGAAGAAAAATTAGAACATTATTCGGGCAATTTGACCCGTGCTGCCGTTGAATTAGCCAAAGACTGGCGGACCGATCGGATACTTCGTCGCTTGGAAGCACTATTGACTGTAGCTGATGCGAAGAAGTCGCTTATTATTACGGGACTTGGAGATGTTATCGAACCTGAACAGAGCTTAATGGCGATTGGCTCTGGCGGACTTTATGCCCAAGCTGCAGCAAAATCTTTATTGAATAATACGGATCTAAGTGCACGAGAAATAGTTGAAAAAGCACTTACTATTGCTGCCAAGATTTGTGTTTACACCAACTTTCATTTCACAATCAAAGAGCTCGATAGCGAAACTTAACTTTTCATCAAGCGGATAAAAATTATGACAGATATGACCTCTTCCTCATTAACCTTGAGTAATCCTGAACTTCAAATGACTATGACTCCACGGGAAATCGTCGCGGAATTGGATAAATTTATCATCGGACAAAATGACGCAAAACGAGCCGTCGCCATTGCTTTGCGCAATCGTTGGCGCCGGATGCAATTGCCGGAAGATTTACGACGGGAAATTTTTCCAAAGAATATTTTAATGATCGGTCCGACAGGTGTGGGTAAAACTGAAATTGCCCGTCGCCTATCCAATTTAGCTGGAGCGCCCTTTATTAAAATCGAAGCCACCAAATTTACCGAAGTGGGTTATGTAGGTCGCGACGTCGAATCGATCGTCCGCGATTTAGTGGACGCTGCGGTCAAAATGACCCGTGAAAAAGCTATTAGACAAGTAAAAAGTTTAGCGGAAGAAGCCACAGAAGAGTGTATATTGGATGCTTTAATTCCGCCTCCGCGAGGCGCTTTCCAAGGGGAACCTTCGACTGAAGAACAAGCAAAACCGGCCGAAAAAAAAGAATCTGCAACAAGGAACTTATTTCGTAAAAAATTACGTGATGGTGAATTAGACAATAAAGAAATTGAAATTGAAGTCAGCGTTCATCCTTCCTTTGAAATTATGGGCCCTCCCGGTATGGAGGAAATGATCAGCCAACTACAAGGAATCATGTCGAATATGTCTAGTCACCGCACCAAGTCTCGGCGCTTAAAAGTGAAAGATGCCAAACGCATTTTAATCGAAGAAGAAGCGACAAAATTAATCAATGAAGATGAAATTAAATCAAATGCTGTTATGAGTGTGGAACAGAATGGAATTGTCTTCTTGGATGAAATCGACAAAATTGTAAAACGAGAAGGGGCCGTGGGTACCGATGTTTCGCGTGAAGGTGTCCAACGGGATTTATTACCACTGGTGGAAGGCAGTACTGTCTTCACGAAATACGGCATGGTGAAAACCGATCATATTTTATTTATTGCTTCCGGTGCCTTTCATATTGCAAAGCCTTCCGACTTAATTCCTGAATTACAAGGTCGTTTCCCGATCCGGGTCGAATTAAAGGCGTTAACGGCCGATGATTTTGTTCGTATCTTAACCGAACCCAAAGCTTCACTGACCGAACAATATGTTGAATTAATGAAAACGGAAAATTTTGGACTATCTTTCACTAAAGATGGCATCAAACGTCTGGCCGAAATCGCATATCAAGTGAATAGTCGTTCCGAAAATATTGGAGCCCGCCGCTTGCACACGATTATGGAACGATTATTAGAAGAAATTTCTTTTGAAGCAACAGGCAAACAAGGAGAGTCAATTGCTATCGACGCTACTTATGTTAACAAACAACTCGATAAATTCGTGGAAGACGAAGATTTAAGTCGTTATATTCTTTAAAAGACTAAGTCTTAAAAATTTTAGTTCCTCTAATTAAATTTTTAATGATTCGAGTTGCAGCAAACAAAAAGAGGCCTATTGTCAGCGTAAATAATCCTAATTGAAGAAAGGCACAACTGTAAAATGGGTTCGTGATTAATGGATCAAGTACCTGGGTGTGGGATCCAATGCATAATTAGAAAAGAAACTCGCTAATACAACCGCAACTCCTGTGTTTACAACGTTTCCATGCATAAGCTTTACCATCGGATAGGAATCAATTGTCCTATCATCGAAAAACCAATAGGATTAATCAATAATTCCGCGACAGCTTGAAACAAATAGGTTATAAACAACCAAGAAAATGCCATATAACCTGATTTCCGGAATGCGATCCCTACGGGAAGAATAAGCAATCCGAAAGCAACCAATAGCAACCCTGATTCACATTGCAATCGCAATAAAGCAGTGGTTTGTGTTTTACAATGACAATGGTGATGCTATTGATATTTTGTACCCACCCAGGAGTAATAGGAAATCCCAAAAGATGAAGATTGACATTATATTTTGCAAATAAAGTTAGACTCATCGGCGCTAATTGATAGACAACCCAAAAAATAGGCTATTATTTTTTTCGCTCAGCCCCCCCAATGCTTGAATATTATTCTGATTATCACAATCATCATTAAACCACCGGCCGCTAATACTAATAAGTCATCGCTTATTTCCATATGCCGCAAGAGCCAATGTAATGCAGGAAGCAACAACAAAATAATAACGACACCTATATTGTCAAACAACGTAACTGAACCGTTCGCGGGTTTTTGCTCTGCTAAAAATAATCGTATCTTTATCATTTAATCGCTTCCACTGTAACAATAAAACGCCTAATGCCACGATATTATTAAAGGCTGTTAATATGAAAAGCATAGGATAATTAACTTTTAATTCATAATATCCGGCTAAAGTGAATCCCAAAATAAATCCAACATTCATTCCACTATAATTCCATAAAAATCCCTTCTAGCGCTTGCCAACTTGATCAACTTGATAAAGTTTCGATAAGAGCATATTAAGACAGGTCACCATCGTGGCGGTCCGAATTAACATGAGAGCAAGTCACCAATAAACACTACCTACTGTTCCATGAGCAAGAACAAGACATGCCATAAGTTGAAATATAATTCCATTACCTACTAACATACGGTAACTAAAATATCTGCCCCGAGAAAGCTAGATAATAAATGGAGCACGAAATTATAACCAAAATAAACTCCTGTAAGGAATTTTTTCATAAAACTTCTATTTATGCTCGCTACGAGGATTTGAACGCATTTTATAAGCGCCTTTCTAGCCTTACTACTAAACTGTGTATCGGCCATTCCGACGCTTTTATTGATAAATTCTACAACACCATCATTCAAGCCCAAAATTTTATCGACATCACAACTTTAGAACTTTTTCCGGACATCCGTTATTTAGCAGCCTTACGTAACGGCCTTACTTATCTCGCTGCCAATGTGGTCGACCAGTGACAGTCCCTATAGAAGGGTTGTATCCCTCCTTTAGCTCTTCAGATTCTCAAGTGCCGCTTGTTGATTCGGAAGAAACAGACACTGCTTATCTCAAGCAACTTACACTCGAGATATTCAAAAAAATTTCCCCACGGCACCTCTCAAAATTTACTTCGGTAGCACCTAGCACTCGCAGTTGCTTTGATATTCTCGGCGGTTGCGGAGTAATAGCCAAACCAGCTTAATTGACCCCACGAGCTTAAATCATGGCAAAATTGTGGTAGTCGATGGTCAGACTCTGATAACAGAGGGTCATAATTTACAAACTGGAGAATACCTAGAAAATTCCGCAGTTCATGATGTAAGTGTGGAATTAACTGGTTCCGCCGCACGCTCTGCTGATAGGTTTTCAGATCAATTGTGACAATTTAATATGTACCCATCAAGGAAAACCTCTTTCATAAGGACAACAGGCCGATAATAAAACTTATTATCGAGGCAAAATAAATAACTAATGATTGTTTGTTTAATCCATGGCCGCTATTACCTGAGACCCCTTCAACGACCGCTGGTGTCTCTGTGACGACAATTGCTCGCCTGGGTTTAGGATTATTTCCCAACGGTGGGTGCTATGCCCGCTAATCAATTGGATGTGGCTCGAACTTTATTCTTCCAACATGCCCAGAAAGTAATTCGAATTTCCTAGCAAGATTTAGGTTACAACATATTGGGAACCGATTACTTAGTTAGAAGACAATGCGACGGGAAACACCATGACGGCCCCTGCTAATTTATTATTGAAAAGCGGCGATGGTTTATTATTTTGAGTAATTATAAAGCAGAGCATGTTACGCATTCTCTGAGGGCCCAAATGAGTGAAGCGATTGCAAAACAATTAGAATCTCAAACTTGCTTTCCAATGATGTGAAATTGACGGACGTTTCTGAAAAAATCAAAGCTGATGTCAGCGCGTTAAATGCTAAAAGCAGTCGCCCAAAAACCCAAGAAGAAGTTATTAAGCTCTTATGTACCCATTTATACTTAGCGCCCTTACGGTTTGATTTTTATGACGAATGGTAGCAACCAATATTTAATTTCTAATCATTCTAAAGTTTGGATTATTGACAATAAAGTCTTTTATGTCGTCTTCCAGAATCTTTACCCCAGCAATCTACAGGAATTTGGAGTTATCATTGGTAACCAGGCATTAACTCAACAATTCATTAACGATTATTATGACCAATTGTAGAAATACTCTTCTCGCGCTACAATTTCGGGAAGTAAAGCAGTAAGTTGTTATTTTCGTAACCCACTCCCCTAATCATCTCGTTAGCTTGTCGCCTCTTCACTGGCAAGTTATGATTAACCCATGAATAAAATTGAAAAAACTACCTATTTTGGTTATCAGACCATTCCTGAAAATCAAAAAACAGACAAAGTTAAAAATGTCTTTGAATCGGTTGCAAGCAAGTACGATTTAATGAATGACCTTATGTCATTGGGCATTCATCGATTTTGGAAAGATTTTGCAATTAAACTTTCTCAATTACGTCCTGGTCATCAAGTTCTCGATTTGGCAGGAGGAACCGGCGACCTAGCCAAACGTATCAGCCTCATAATTGGAAATAATGGAACGGTGGTTTTGGCAGATATCAGTGACGCAATGTTAACAATAGGGAGAAACCGGCTTTTGGATCAAGGTATTTTCCGTAATATTCAATTTATCCAAACAAATGCGGAAGTACTTCCTTTTCCCGATAATTTTTTCGATCGGATCATCATCGGTTTTGGCTTGCGTAATGTAACAGATAAAATGGCAGCACTTCATTCTATGTATCAGGTTCTAAAGCCAGGAGGACTTGTTACTATCTTAGAGTTCTCAAAACCTCATTCCCTATTGCAGGATCTTTATGATCTCTATTCTTTTAAATTATTACCTTGGTTAGGGAAAAAAGTCGCTAATGATGAAGAAAGTTATCGCTATTTGGTGGAATCGATCCGAATGCATCCCGATCAAAAAAACCTTATCAAAATGATGACTGAGGCGGGATTGGAAGATTGCGATTACCATAATTTAAGTGGTGGTATCGTCGCGGTTCATAGAGGTTATAAATTTTAATGTTCACGTTAGCACTTTCCAGCTTAGAAAAAATAATAAGTGCTTATTTACAGTTGGATTCCGACCATGTTCAACGATTATCTCTTTTAGAAAATAAAATTATTAAAGTTCGAATTATTGACTGGAATACTGAATTTTTTATTTTACCTACTAAAAAAGGCTTGCAATTAACTGCGGCCAGAAAAAAAGAGCCTGACACTATTATCTCCGGTACCTTACTAAATCTCTTTAAAACATGCTGTGCGAAGGGCTCAAGTTCTGCATTATTTAAAAATCAAGTAGAGATTAGCGGAGACACTTGGGTAGGTGAACAAATTCGAGATATTTTGACGGGTATTGATATCGATTGGGAAGAATATTTGTCTAAAATCACTGGTGATATTCTAGCCCATCAAATTGGGCTCCAGGTTAGGCGCGCTGCAAATTTCGGGAAATTTGCTCTTAAAGCCTTTAGAATGGAGGTCCAGGATTACTTACAAAATGAATCTCAAATTATGCCATCTTCAGAAGAGATTGAATTCTTTATTCAATCTGTTACGGATCTGAAACACAATGTCGATCGCGTAGAAGCACGAATTCAGCGGTTGATGATAAAAATGGATCCAACAGCATGAAATGGCTCTTTCAATTAATTCGGTTAATTCAAATTAATTTAATTCTCATCCGTTATGGCCTCATCCGCCCAGTGGTTCGAGAATTACCTCCTTGGCTTCGAATTTTGAGCTATCTCAATCCTTGGAGTTTTACTCAAGAAGATAAACCTAGAGGGGAATCTTTACGCATCATGTTGGAGGAACTCGGCCCTATCTTTGTCAAATTCGGTCAGCTTCTCTCCACGCGTCGCGACCTTTTGCCGGATGACATTACTGACGAATTAGAAAAATTGCAAGATAGAGTCCCACCTTTTCCGAGCAAAATAGCAAAATCATTAATAGAAACCGCTTATGGTAAATCGGTTAACGAGGTATTTGCTAGTTTTGATGAAAACCCTTTAGCATCTGCTTCCATTGCCCAAGTACACGCAGCCACGCTACATGATGGAAGCGAGGTTATCGTTAAAGTACTTCGACCACATATAGCACGAACTATTCGGCGTGACATCGCTTTAATGTATCTCGGGGCTAAAATGACACGTAAATTATGGAAACACGGTAAGCGATTGAAGCCGATAGAAATAGTCGCTGAATTTGAGCAAACCATTTATCACGAATTGGATCTCATGCATGAAGCAGCTAATGCCTCTCAATTACGTCGCAATTTTTTAAATTCAGAAAAAATGTATGTTCCTAAAATTTATTGGGATTATGTTCATCGCGATGTGATGGTAATGGAACGAATTCATGGAATTCGCATTTCTAATATTGCGGAATTAAAAGCGGCAAATACCAATTTGAAGAAATTGGCAGAATATGGCGTCGAAATCTTTTTCACTCAAGTGTTGCACGATAGTTTTTTTCATGCCGACATGCACCCCGGGAATTTATTTGTTGACGTTAGTGATCCCGAAAACCCTCAATATCTTGGTGTGGATTTTGGTATTATGGGATCTCTTGCCCCTCAAGATCAACGCTACATCGCTGAAAATTTATTAGCCTTTTTTAAACGAGATTATCGACAAGTAGCTGTTTTACACGTAGAGTCTGGTTGGATTTCTGCAGACTCACGTATCGATCAATTTGAAGCAGCCATCCGCACAGTTTGCGAACCTATTTTCGAGAGACCTTTAAAAGATATTTCTTTTAGCAAGTTGTTACTACGATTATTTCAAACCGCTAATCAATTCAATATGGAAATTCAACCTCAATTACTTCTATTACAAAAAACTCTTTTTAACGTTGAAAGCCTTGGTCTTCAGCTTTATCCCGACCTCAATCTTTGGCGAACTGCCAAACCTTTTATTGAACGATGGATGCGTAAACAAAACGGAGTAACGCATTTAATTGAAACAATTGCTAAAGAACTCCCGGCGAGTAGTGAAGCCTTAGCAAAACTGCCGCTCTTGTTTCACAATGTTTTGGATGAAATTAATTTTCGCCAACGTTTAGAGCGCAAAGAACTACCTCCCCTACCTACTAAAAAACAAAAGCACAGTTTTCTTCTCGGAGCAGGAATTGCTTTTCTGATAAGTGCCCTCAGCAGCTTCTTCATTACTTCAACGACAATCTCTTCTTCCTGGCAATGGAGCGCTTTAGGTCTGGGGGTATTCTTATTCCTAGTGGGTTGGATGCTCTAATGAATAGATCTTGTAACGGATTATGCGTCTCGGTCCTAATCCACTGAGATGCTCTGACACTCATTCTAATTGATAAAAGCCTTCGGACTCCCAACTATACCTCTGTCCTCATCAAACTCACTCTTCTCACGACCGCCGATCACAAGCTCAATGAGCGGACTTGAATACGAATTCCAACTCCTGCAAGAAACCCTTAATTAAAGG
Source organism: Candidatus Coxiella mudrowiae (assembly GCA_001077715.1). GTDB lineage: Bacteria > Pseudomonadota > Gammaproteobacteria > Coxiellales > Coxiellaceae > Coxiella > Coxiella mudrowiae. Next base: position 1,681,745 of record CP011126.1, read on the forward strand.
GCATCCCCAAAGCCCTCGCTCTTGAGCAGGTCGGGCTCCAACTCGTCTTAATCTTAAAAGCTGAACCCGATTTAACCTTAGATCAGTAGATCAGTTTGTCGATAAAGAAAAACCCTCGCTCACCACGATTTTGACACTTGCTTTGCGCCTGTTGCAGATCCTCACCCAAATCCACAAAGCCAAAATCGTCCATAAAGATATTAAACCCGACAATATCCTCGTCGATCCCAAAAATCTTACCATCACCCTTTTTGATTTCAGCCTCGCTCAAAAAGCTTCTTTGAAAACCCAACCCCACGAAGGCGAATTCGAAGGCAGTTTTCTCCCACATGGCCCCTAAACAAACCAGGCACATCCATCGCCCCATCGATTATCGCACCGATTTTTATACCTTCGATGCCACCCTCTTTAAACTGCTCGGCCGGATAACCTCCTTTCCAAGGCGATCCCCTCGAATTAATTCAAGCGCACCTCCTTACTTAAAGCACCACCCAATTTAACTCAGCTTAATCCCAACATCCCCGCCCGTTTTAACTCAGATCGTGCAAAAGCCGCTCGCTAAATCTAAAGTGCTCATGCGCCCATCAAAGATTTGGAAACCTGTCTGCGGATGCTCAAAGCCGGGGAACGCAAGTCCTTCCACATCGCCATCGGCCGATCTCCCCGAACGTTTCGCCCTCACTTAAAAACTCTATGGACGAAAGCGCCTCATTCAGGAAGTCACTCAATTCCTTGATCGAGCCCAACCCTTAAAAGCACTCTTTATCGCCGGGCCTCCCGACGTCGAGAAAACCTTCCATCATCCGCGAAGTCGAAAAATACATCACCCTCCACGGCGGCTTTACCGCCAAAGGAAAATTCGATCAGCTCCATCGAACCACTCCCTACAGCGCTTGGATTACCGTCACCGAAGCTATCGAAGCTATCATTTTGATAACTGGTACGCGAAATACATAGTTGTTCTCTCTTAAGGGTTAAGGGTTCGCGCAAAGATTCTAAAACTGATCGAGAAAATTCGGGTAGTTCATCCAAAAATAAAATTCCATAGTTAGCAAAGGTTATCTCACCCAGTTGCAGAGGCAAACTACACCCTATCATTGTGATACTTGAAGTTAAATGGTGGGGAGCGCGGAAGGGTCGTTGCTGCCAACACCTAAAATCAAAACCCTTCTTGCTCAGAGAATAAACCGTAGCAATTTCCAGAGCCTCATCCACGGTTAAAGAGAGTAAAATACCCGCTAATCGCCCCGCCAGAATGGTTTTTCCTGTCCCAGGGGGGAACCCTCATAAGCAAAATATTATGGCGGCCGGGTAAGCCGTAATTTCTAAAGCACGCTTTCCTCCAAGCTGACCCTTCACATCGCTACGACCTTGATAAACTGAACTTTGTGTCTCTTCTTTCAAAGTAAGAAGAGGTAGTCGATTTTCTTTTCGTAAATGCACACAAACGTCAAGTAAGTGATGGGCAATGAAAATTTTACCTATGGCACTTAACGACACTTCATTGGTATTCATGGCAGTAATTATTAAACTTCGGCCAGCTTTTGCCGTGGAGATCGCGAAGGGTAAGCCCCTGCGAATAGTACGAAGTTCACCGGATAAAGCCAATTTGCCTCCAAATTCCTAATCATTTAACTGATCTTGAGGAATTGATTGGAGGCCGCTAAAATTTCCAATGCGATGGCTAAGTCAAATCTCCAACCCTCTCGAGGTAGATCCGCAGGCGCAAGGTTTATACAGTAATCTGCTGAATGGGAAATTCTAATCGGCTGTTGATAATTGCACTACGAACACGGTGGCGGCTTTCTTTGACAGCCATTTCCGGTAATCCGACAATGGAAAAGCTCGGCATTCCATTTAGATAAGTGAACTTCGACAGTCACCGGAGGAGAGTCAATGCCGGTGCTAGCTCGGCTATACTCTATAAGAAAGAGACATGAAGAATACTATCTTTGGTGTCTTTCCAGCTCGTTTAGCTTTTCTTCAAGCGCCTGTAATTTTGCCCGGGTCCGAGCTAACACCTTCATTTGGATATCAAATTCTTCTCGGGTTACCAAATCAAGTTTACTAAACGATTGTTGTAAAATGCTTTTAAAATTTCTCTCTAAATCTTTAGGCAAGTTTTTAATGCCAGGTGGTATCGATCCTAAAAGATAGGTGACAATATCATTGATGTTTTTTGGATCAAACATAAGCGATTCCTTTTTATTTTAATATTATATCATCCCATTAAAATCTCGTGAGTACCGAATAAAATAATCTGATTACTTATGATCGAAATACAATACAGTAAATTTACTTAGCTTATTCACCAATACCCCACCCCACCCAATTAGGTTATACTTCGTTTCTATAATTATCGATGCCATACTCCCAAGCTATATAGGTAAAACTCCCTATTGTTCGCCTTCAACGTATTGGTAAAACTCTCTCCTCCGAACTTTATGGTAAATGCAAATTTTTAAATCACGGGGGGTTGTCAAAGATCGTATCGGTATTCCAATGATTGAATAAGCTTAAAAAGAAGAAAAAATTAAGCCGGGCGATACCTTAATTGAACCGACGTCCAGCAATACCGGCATTGGTATCCCACTGGCCGGAGCCGTGAAAGGTTATAAAGTTATAATTACGATGCCAGAAAAAATGAGCCATGAAAAGCAAGTCGTTTTAGAAGCCTTAGGGGCTAAAATATATCGCACGCCCACAGAAGCGGCTTTTGACAATCCTGAAAGTCATGTTTCACTAGTCAAACGATTAAACGAAGAAATTTCTCATTCTTTTATTTTGGACCAATATAGCAACTCGGAAAACCATGATATTCATTATCGAACCACTGCACAAGAAATTCTTGATGATGAGATGGGCGATAATCTTGTAATGGTGGTGATGGGGATTGGAACCGGCGGTACTATTACGGGCATCGCTAGAAAATTAAAAGAAAGGAATTTCTCCATGCAAATTATCGGAGTCGATCCAATCTGGTCAATTATAGACGGGGGAGATGAAATAAAACCCTATACTATAATTAGTTGAAGGAATTGGTTATGATTTTTTTTCCGGAGGTATTGGATAATAATTTTGTCAATGAATATATTAAAATAAATGATAAAGATTCTTTCTTAATGCTCCGACGCTTAATTCGTGAAGAAGGATTGTTCGTTGTCGGTTCTTCAGGCTCTGCCGTATGGGCCGCCCTTCAAGTGGCGCAACGTTTAAAAGAAGGCGATCGTTTCCTGGTTCTTTTACCCGATTTCATCCGTAATTATTTAACTAAATTTTTTAATGATACCTGAATGAAAGCACAAGGATTTTTGTAGTCAAAAAATTATGTCTATTAATAAAAAATCCGATATTGCCACGCGAGTTATTCACGCTGGTCAAGAGCCTGATCCTACTACCGGAGCGGTAATGATGCCTGTCTATCTGACATTGACTTATGCCCAAAAAAGTCCCAGACAGCATCAGGGTTACGAATATTCCTGCAACCAAAATCCAATGCGTTTTGCTTATGAACGTTATGTTGCTGATTTAGAATCGAGGCAATGCGGATTTACATCCGCTTCTGGAATGGCTGCTACGGCGACCATTCTAGAACTCTTGCAAACCGGCGATCATGTGATCGTGATGAACGATGTTTATGGCGGCTCGTATCGTTTATTTGAAAATGTCCGCAATCGATCAGCTGAACTTTCCTCTTCGTTTGTTGATTTTACAGATGAAAATAAAGTACACGCAGCAGTCACCGCAAAACAAAAATGCTCTGGCTGGAGTCGACCAGCAATCCTCTATTACTATTATTAAAGATAGTTGATTTAAAAAAATCGTCGCTATCGCCAAAGAAAAAAATATCTTAGCTGTGGCTGATAATACATTCGCCACACCAATTATCCAACGACCTTTGAAGTTGAGTTTTGATATTGTTGCTCACTCTTCTACCAAATATTTATTTAAAATGGTCATTCGGATATTGTTGGTGGCATTTGTGGTTGTGGGTGACAGACAATAAAGCGGTCGCTGACCAATTAAAATATTTAGAAAATGCGATCTGTTCCATTGCAGCTTCTTTTAATAGTTTTTTAGTGCTGCGTGGCTTAAAAAACCTTAGCTATTAGAATGGAACTCCATTGTGAAAATGTTTTTCAATTTGCTGAATGGCTGGGAAAATACCCGAGAGTTAATCGCGTGTATTACCCCGGTTTACCTCATTCACCCCCCAATATGTCCTGTCTAAAAAACAAATTGCATTATTTTGGTGACATGATTTCCCTACTAGAGTTAAAAGCCGATTTTCTTGCCACAAAAAAATGTTATAACGCTGTCGAATTTAGTCTGGCTAAAAGCTTAGGAGGCGTCGAAAGCCTCATTGAACACCCTACTATCATGACTCTCACACGAGCATTCCTCAATCTGAACAAGAAAAAGTCGGGATTACCGACAGTTTTATTCGATTTTTGGGAATCTAAAATCGGATGGATCTTCGTGAAGATCTCGCAACCGAGCTTTAATAATAACCTTATAGCAAAGCAAAATCCAGGTTATTTTATTTTTTACTTTTTATCTTTCTTTGTGGATGGTGGTGAGGGTGTTGGACTGGACTGCAACACTTGCGAAGGACCTAGGATAATCACAGGCTGGATTACAGACGGCTCAAAGCCTAACAGATCCTCACTTAAAGGGTCCACCAATTGATTCATTTCTCGCATTTGTTCCACCATCAAATGGTTTACCCGCCAAAAAGTTTGTTGCATGTAACGTGCTTCTTCTGCTCGTTGTTTCTCGATACGCTGATACAATTTTTTTGCTTCTTCATCTGATAATTTTTTTCCGTTTTTGTAAGCTATTACGTTTATAACCGGCTTCCCTTTATAATTATGCTCCGTACGAATAAACATCGTTTGAATATTGGGTTGGTAATAAGTTTCAAACACCTTACGATATTGTTCACGATTTATCCATCCTACTTTCCCATTGCGGAGGTTACCTACTTTAATCCAATCTTTCTTGTGGTAAATAGGTATTAACTGCTCGTCAGGTGAGACTTTCTGTAATACAGTTGATTTCAATTCAGGCGATTGATAAAGATTAATGAACTCGCTCTTTTTCAAGTTCGCTGAGGATTGTTGTTGTAAAACTGCGTAAGACACACCTGAAATAGACAAGCAGAAGGAAAGCCCTAGAGTAATGATTAATTTTCGCATTTTTTCTCCTTCATTTATCATAATTATTACGCAGACTATTATAACTACGCAGACTATTATAACGTTTTCTTTCCTTAATTAAAAAGAGTTAACTTAGGAGAGCTAACCTAATTTAAGCGTAGTCAATCCATAGATCTGCTGCATCGGCAACTTTGTCAGCATTTGTAAATACATTCGAGCTGTTTCAAAAACGAAATTCATGTTATGACGCTTTACCAAAACACCATAGCATCCAAATTTAATTCAGTTATATCCAAATAAATATCCTGCCCCAACGGCGTAATTGGCTAAATAACTAAATAAAGATTCTGAAATTGAAAGATTCTGAAATTGTTTCTTCATTTACAAGTAAAAAAATAAAAACCCTATTTTATATCCTTTCTGGCAGCGCCGAATAACACCGTAACCCTTCAATAGGTTATCGCTTACATAACCTACAACCAGTGCATCCGCTTGACTAATCCAAGCTAACAAAAATGCAGGACGCATTACCAGAAAATGCAAGCTATTTATAGTGAAATACCTGTGCCAAAGTCAGGAAAGTTAAAAAAATATTTTTTTTGGCTGAAATTTCTTCATTTTTTCACCCACACCATGAAATCGCAGATTACGATGTGAATATTTAAATCCGTTCTTAGCATAGGCTGCCTGCATTTCCACCACACCGTCCAATCCAGCATTGCGCGAACCAATATAATCTAATCTCTTTTTAGTCATGGCTAAACCGCAATCGCGATCACGAAATTCCTTTTTAATAATTAACAACCTAAAAAAGCAAAATTTTCCTCATAAATAACACTGGAAGCCACCGCCACTGGTTCGTCATTACATTTTCCAATAAATAATCCTGTTGGATTAGCTCTATAAAAAATCTCTGCATCGTGAATTCCGGGATTCCAGCCTTAGCACCAGCGCACTCAATAGCAATTTGAGCTTCAGAAGGCATCATGGAACAAATCTAAAAATTATTTTTCATACAGATGTTGCTCACACCAATATTTTGCAATTTCATAACGGGTAGTAACCCAAATATCTTTAAACGAAGCCAAATAATCTAAAAATTTCCTAATCGCTTGTATTCGACCCAGTCGGCCTGAAATACAAGAATGTAAGGCAACTGTCATCAATTTTAGTTTTGTTTTTCGTTCTCATGGATTTTTTTCATAGGCCATTCCACAATCCCACAGAGTAACAGGAATTTTATAATCATTGAACAAACGAAATAATCGCCAAATCCCACAGCAAGACCCGTATTCGAAAATCGATTCGCTGAAAGGATGCCGATCCGCCTTTCAAATTTCCAAGTTGTCAATTTCTGTTAGAAAATTTTCAGACTGAGAATCACCATTGAGGACAATTTAATTCAGCCCTTTTTTCATAATTGATAAATTAATGGCCACTCAAGCTTGATTAGGCCAATGCGTGTTGGGCGGATTTTTCCCCTAACCAATATAATTTAAAGGTAGATAGGTCATTGCTCTCCTCGAGCTCTTCAGAATATAGCATGGTTCTGAAAGGAGGTTTAAATTGGCAGCCTCATTATTAGCGAAGACTCCCTCACTCAAATAAAATATTAGTGCAATTTTCTTAAAATTTTATTACCATGACCACTTCATTTGAATTAGGGATTTTAGCATGACGCACACAACATGACGCACACAACCTTATTTACTTCAGAATCTGTCTCGGAAGGCCACCCAGACAAAATAGCCGACCAAATTTCTGACGCTGTTTTAGATGCACTCATTGCTCAAGATCCCCGTTCTCGCGTAGCCTGTGAAGCCGTAGTGAAATCCGGCATGGTTTTTGTTGCGGGAGAAATCACTACCAGTGCTTGGGCTGATATAGAACAAATTGCTCGTAATACCGTCTTAGAGATTGGTTACAATGACCCTCATATTGGTTTCGATGGAGAGACTTGCGCCGTGCTTTCGGCTATTGGCAAACAATCGCCGGATATCGTAATGGGTGTTGATGGACGCGAAGATCGAGAATTAGGGGCTGGTGATCAAGGTTTGATGTTTGGATATGCTTCGAGAGAAACCGAAGTACTTATGCCTGCCCCAATTACCTATGCTCATCGCCTCGTTCGTCGGCAAGCAGAGTTGCGTAAAGAAGGCATTTTTTCCTGGTTACGTCCAGATGCTAAATCGCAAGTTACGCTCCGTTACGAAAATGGCCTTCCTGTAGTAGTAGATTGCATTGTGCTTTCCACACAACACAGTCCTCATATTATTCAAAAAGATTTACGAGAAGCCGTGATTGAGGAAATCATTAAGCCTGTTATTCCTCGGGCTTGGATTACAAAGGAAACTCGATTTTTAGTAAACCCCACTGGGCGCTTCGTTATTGGTGGACCGGTTGGCGATTGTGGATTAACGGGACGAAAAATCATCGTTGATACCTATGGAGGAATGGCTCGTCACGGAGGGGGCTGTTTTTCAGGAAAAGATCCTTCTAAAGTAGACCGTTCGGCTGCTTATGCCGCTCGTTACGTTGCTAAGAACGTAGTAGCTGCCGGAGTCGCGGATCGCTGTGAAATCCAAGTTTCTTACGCCATAGGTATTGCTGAGCCTACTTCAATTAACGTTGAAACCTTTGGAACCGCCAAGATTGATGAGGTACGTATTCAACAATTAATTACCGAATTTTTCGATCTTCGTCCGGGACGAATTATCGAAGATCTTCGATTGCTCCGACCTATATACAAAGCTACTGCTACCTATGGCCATTTTGGTCGGGAAGAGCCAGAATTTACGTGGGAGCGAACTGATAAAGCGGAAGTGCTTCGCGAGGCTGCGGGTTTAACTTTCAACCACCACCCAACATACTTAAAATAGCAAAATAGCGAGTATTAAAAATAGAAATGATAATGACTCAAGATTTTCGAATTGCTGACAGTAAATTAGCAGATTGGGGTCGAAAGGAAATCGACATTGCTGAAACGGAAATGCCTGGATTGATGGCCTTATGTCAAAAATATAAAAAAAGTCAGCCCTTGAAAGGCGCTCGCATTGCGGGCTGTATCCATATGACGATCCAAACAGCTGTTTTGATCGAAACTTTAATTGAGCTTGGTGCTGAAGTTCGATGGTCTTCCTGCAATATTTTTTCCACCCAAGATCATGCAGCTGCCGCGATTGCGGAAAAAGGTATTCCAGTTTTTGCTTGGAAGGGAGAAACTGAGGAAGAATACTGGGAATGCATCGCTTCTACTTTGGAAGGTCCTAACGGCTGGCAGCCTAATATGCTATTGGATGATGGTGGAGACTTAACCGCTTACCTTCTGGAAAAACATCCCAAATTAGGCAAAGATATTCACGGCGTATCCGAAGAAACGACCACCGGAGTTCATCGTCTTTATAGGATGCTCAAAGATGGAACTTTGAGATTCTCCGCTATCAATGTAAACGATTCAGTAACGAAATCAAAATTTGACAACCTTTATGGATGTCGCGAATCGCTCATCGATTCTATTAAGCAGGCAACGGATGTGATGATTGCAGGAAAACGTGTCGTTATCTGCGGATATGGGGATGTAGGTAAAGGTTGTGCACAGTCCCTTCGTGCCTACGGCGCCACGGTATATATTACCGAAATTGACCCTATTTGCGCTCTACAGGCCTCCATGGAAGGTTATCAAGTTGTGACCATGGAAGAAATGGCTCCGATCGCTGATATTTTTGTTACTGCAACGGGCAATACTGACATTATCACCCACGAACACATGACTCAAATGAAAAATCAGACCATTGTTTGCAATATTGGCCATTTTGATAAAGAAATTGACGTCGATTCTTTAAAAAAATACGAATGGATCAACATTAAACCCCAAGTCGATCAAGTTATTTTCCCTAACGGAAAACGACTGACGGTCCTGGCAAAAGGCCGTTTAGTTAATCTTGGCTGCGCGACAGGCCACCCCAGCTTTGTTATGTCGACTTCCTTCACCAATCAAGTATTGGCGCAGATAGAATTATGGCAACATCCAGAAAAATATCCCCTGGGCGTATACGTATTACCTAAGCACCTGGATGAAGAAGTGGCACGTCTTCATTTACAACAAGTGGGCGCTAAATTAACGGAATTAACTGAGAAACAAGCCGCCTATATCGGAATCGGTCGCAAAGGACCGTTTAAGTTGGATCACTATCGATATTAATCTTGCATCATCTCTACGCAACAAAACAAATTAAAACAATTATTTCCATAAATTAACGAATTAATAGTCTCTCCTTACAGTATTTATACAGTAATCAAAAAAATCATGCGAGAGATGGAAAATTTTTTCACCCCACCAATTGGAGCTTATTATATTATGATCCCGAGGCTGATGAACTCTTCTTTGTTTATGCTATGCAAAAGGACTAGATGAAAACCTCATTCGAGAAATACCGCTAAAAAAAGGGAAGGCATTGCTGGCACCGTGGTAAAGACAAGAAAACCTCTCTTTATTCAAGACTGTCAAAATGATCCGCGTTTCAGACAAACAAAAAACTCGCTCGCTTATTGCCGTTCCCATTAAATACAAAGATATGTTATTTGGTGTATTGGAATTAGTTAATTTAGAAAAAATTCTTATTTTAGTGAAGAAGACTGTTTTTTATTCGAAATAACTGCTAATTTTTCAGCTGTGGCGCTTAGTTAGCACCACCTTTTTTGAACATACTAAATCTCTTTCTTATCTTGATCCTCTCACAGGAATTTATAATCGTGCCAAGTTAGCAAAAGTTTTGAAGAAATAGAAAGAAAATTCCATTCAATATGCTAAAAAAACAGTAAGTATTTTTTATTAGATCTAAATCAGTTCAAAACAATTAACGATAAATATGGCCATCGAAAAGGAGATGAAGTATTAAAAGAAACTTGGAAATCATTCGTTCACAGTCTCGAGTAAGAGATTTATTTTTTCGTATCGGTGATGACGAATTCCTTTACCTTGTTCTGCACAACTCTAACCGTGAGGACACGAATATTGGGAAACCCATTGCGACACCCAATTAGAAATTATTTCTCCCAAACTTGAACCTAAGCAAGGGCGGATTTTTTATTGGTTATGCGACAGGTCCATTAAAAGCTATTAATGAACTTATTCAAGAAGCGGATAAGGATATGTACTAAGACAAAGAACGACGCAAGAATCTATACGCGTTTTTGGCTAAGTTCTAAGGTTCTAAAAAGAATTTCTCACTAATTCATTAATTTATGCTATAGTTTAGAGAGTAGATCTAACGGGATGGAGAAAGGATAAAGAAATAAGATATTCAAATAATTGAGCGAAATTTATGACTACCTATAAGAAATCCAGCCTAACTCAGGCCATCCGATAAGGATTAAAGTTAAAGGATTATCAAGAAAAGAAAGAAGACATGAGCAATTCCCCCCACTGCAGATGAAACTGTTCTTTTAGGAAGCGCTGTTTTCCCCCATTATACTGAAACTGGATGATATAGTTGAAGTCAATTACCTAGCGGAAGACTTGTATTTTTTCTACGAATCCTTCTAGAGCTGAAGGGGTTAGCTCAGGAAACAGAAACTCCTCCCACATTTGAGTCCCCAATGCCAGAAGCAGCATTTGCTCCAGGACAAAGCTTTCAAATTGAAGAGCAATCAGAAACTTCCTTCCTCCCCCCACGACCCCAATGTTCATATCTCACCCTTAGATGAAGCGGGGGTAAAAGCAGCAAACCTCTCTTCTACGACAGGAAAATCCGAAGAGGGAGTAGATACTGGGGAAACAACGATTTAAGCTGAGGAAGTATCAGCTCTAGAAAGCGATTAGAATCCCCCGTAGTTCGTGAAGAGGGTACCACCGAAAGTACGAACAAAATACAGACAAAACTAAAACTATTGAGGAAAAAGCTGAAGATAAGTCTCAAGAAGAAGCTAAAGAGACTGAATAGGAAGAAAAGGTTGAAGACGAAGAAGATCGTGAAGACACCAAAGAGGCTAGTAAAAAAGAAAAAGCTGAAAACAAAGTTCAAGGTAAAGAAACCAAACAAGCTAAAAATGATCAGCCGGCTGCTATCCCTTCTGGGATAGCAGCCAAGGGCCTAGCATGGACTATCATTCTGGTGAGGACAGCGCTGTAACAGAAACCTCCGTCGATATTGACCAAGATCATACGGCTCAAGCTCATCCTCAGAACATTTTTTCAACCCTCTGTCTTCAAGAAAGGGAATGATTTACTATTTTATTTGTAAGAAGACAGTAAAAAAGGCGTACCATGGAATGGAATTTATCATTTCAAAATGAATTTCATGAAAGACCGCTAAACTTGTGGCGTGATTATTTTGGTATTGTTCGCGAATTATGGAAGCTTCTCGCCCAATGGGGCACATCAGCCACATTGTGGCTTGCATTACTATTACCTAGTTTTTATCATTAACTTTCTTTCACTTGCATTCCCCTTAATTTTCATTCAAGTCTATGATTGAATTATTCCTCATCATTCGACTTTCGCACTTACATTTTTGATCATCCGCCGAATTACCGCCATTGCCATGCTTCTTTTTTTGTATTGCGGAGTATTTATTTCTATTAATTGGACTAGTGCACGTTTTACATATTTCACCAATCGTGATATTTTCCATCACCTTTTAAATTATAAAGCTTGAAGAATTTCAAAAAGAAGGTAGCAGATATTATTTAAAACGTATTTATGAGATTCTTTATATTAAAGATTATTATCTTAATAAGGTATTGATAACTTTATTCGATTTACTTTTTGTCCTTTTATTTCTTGGACTGATTGCCTATATCAGTGGCTATTTACTCTTCATTACAATAGCAATGATTGCATTTTTATTTTTTTTACTTCAGGGCAATTAAAGGATTTAGAAATTCATGTTAAAATTAAACATGCCGAAGATAGCCAGCTCTAGAGTTTTTTAACTAAGATTTTCTTAGGTACTAAAACATTAAAAGCTATAGTTTCAGAACCTCTGATATTACGGAGATACAAACGACTTCTTAACAAAATTTAAAAGAAAGTCGATCGATTCATAAAGCTTCTACTTGAGTTTAAGGAACCGCACACTTCATCCAATATAGCACATCAGGACTTCTCATTTTGGCTAGCGGTGGAATGCTTCTGGAAGGCAATTTAAGTCTAGATGCTCTAGCAGCCACTGTTTTGTTGACCGAACTAGCCATCCAACCGGTTCAACGAATATTAGTTTTATGGCAACAATATCAATCAATTCCAGTGGCGAAGAAATCAATAGAATCTTTGCAATCATTCCCATTAGAAAAATTGAAAGAAATCTCTAATTCTCATCCGTTAGAAATAAAAGGAGATATCCTTTTAAAAAATTTTTCCTTATAATATCAAAAAGATAAACAAATTTTAAGAGATATTAATTTTCATCTCGCACCAGGTGAAATCATAAGCATCACTGGATAAAATTTTAGTGGCAAAACGACATTACTTAGACTTATTCTAGGACTTTATGAACCAACCAAAGGTGAGATTCTCATCGACGGGAAAAATATAGAGGATCACAACAATAAAATAAAATTAAGAGAAAAAATTTCCTTCTTATCAGCTCAAGAGAAATCATTTCGTGGAACAATTCTAGAAAGTCTTACATTATTCTGTTCCGAAAAAATAGAAGAGGCTATAAAATTGTCTGACCATTTCAGGTTATCTGAACTTATTTAGTCCCTCCCGGAAGGCTTCGAAACTATCGTTGGGACGATTTAGCGAAGTTTTATCTCAAGGTATTATCTAAATCATTTCCCACACCACAATCCACGAACTAATTGCAAAACCAAAAATTATCTTATCTAATTAATTTACTCCCCTTTTATTCTGACTTATTCCTTTTCTAGAAGCTTCGCATTTCGGAGGAAATACTTGCAATATCGTCCAAGCATTCCCTATTTTTTCTGCATGTCTTGAGATTAATAATTTTCTCTAAATGATTGAGACATTGGGTTTTAGATACAAAGAATTTCAAACTTCCTTAGCCAATTTGAATGAACAATTTCTTCCTTGTCTATTTATCACTTCAGATCAAATTCTTCATATTTTATTCAAACGCGAAGATAAGCACTATGTTACTTTTTCAGAATAAAACAGGAATAAGATAACCTTCCTCTTACCACAGAAGAGACTATTTTTACTTTCGTCAGCTTATTAAGAAAGAATATGAAGTCGAACAACGACAACTTACTTCTTAGCTATTTGGTTTTATTAAAAGATTTAAATAAAATTAACATAATTACTTATCATTAACTTGTCAATCGGAATTTTTACATTAGCCATATCACTTTATATCCTGGTTATCTATAATTAGGTAGTTCATGCTTTATCTACCAAAATTCTATGGGGCTTTTAGTGAAGGCGTCCTCATCGCTCTTATTGGAATTATATTGTTTGAAAGGCTTTAAGGTAGCCTTTCAAACAATATTGGCAAACAATTATATGTAACGACAATTATATGTAACGACAATTATATGTAACGACAATTATATGTAACGACAGGAAGAGAAATATTAGAAAAAATTTTATTTTTGCCAATTTCCTATTTAAAAAAATCAATTGATTCTCAGATTGAGAAAGTTAAATATTATGGTTCCTTACAAAATATATTTACAGGAGAATTAATAAATATTATTTTAACATACTTGTTCTATTTTATTCTTAGTAATAATTGCATTTCTATCTAGAATACTCGCTTTAACTCCAATTATTACAATGACACTATTTTTATTATTTATTCTATTGTTTTATAAATTAATTTTTCAATATATTAAATGCCCATCTCATATTAATTCAGAAAAAAATTATTTCCTGCTCAAATCATGAGAAAAAATGGACATCCTGAAATATACCAACGCGACTCCTATTTGGGAAATCTGTTATCAAATTATTATCAGAGACGGTGTTTTTAGCTTATCACTTAGCACTTTTCATAATTCAATTACTGCATTATCGGAATTCACTGTGTTCATGGTGAGATTCTTAGTTATCCGTTTTAGTATAATAAAATTCTTCTCTGGAATCATAACAATAGATGCATTAAATTGCAGTAATGATATTAAATTTGCGAATTTTAGATCCTTTTCGTACTACATTTATCTCTATTACTCAAATTGTACAAATACAGTTTAGTATTAACCAGTTGTTGGCACTGATTAAAATGCCTCATGAAACTCAACTTTATCATTGAGAACTTGTATTGGACATATTCTTAGCTAGATTCATTTCTCTAATATCACTTTCTATTATTTACCTAAAGTAAATAAGCTGTTTTTAATCTCTCTTTCAACTTGCCTGAGCTAACAACTACCGCCATCACAGGCCCTTCTGACTCAGGCAAATCAAGCTTGATAAAATTGATATTAGGTCTCTATGCGCCACAAGCAGGAATGATTTAAATCGATAGTAAGAATGTAAGGTAAGCTAATTTATTAGAACTCCGGAAAAAATCAGCTACGTTGTAGAAGACAACAAATTCTTTTATGACACAATAGAACAGAATCTCCGTTTAACAACCTCCTTAGCTACAGATAGTAAAATTCTCAGTGTACTAGAGATAGTAAATCTCACTGAAGAAATAAATGCTATACCTAACAGATTGAAAACGATAATCTGTGATAAATACCAAAATATTATTAGCTCCAGCGTGCAAAATCGACTTTCCTTAGCACGAGCATTATTGTCAAATTCAGCTATTCTTCTTTAGACTAACCCAGTGCCGCACTTAATAAGCGAAATGATTAAATACTTATGATGCTCATGAAAAAATAATATCAAAAGAAGACAATTGTCCTAGTAATAGTTTGCCCTCCCATATTCAGCTGGCAGATCACGTTATTATTCTTGAACAGGGTAAACTTTCCAAAGAAGAAAAAACTTCAAAAATTATTCCGAAAATAATGATCAGAGTTAAATGAAGGAACCGCAACTGTAGTATTTACCTAAAAAACTCACATTGAATCCATTCAAGTACAACGATTATTTTTTCACTTATTACTATGATCTGTGAACTTCTTTTAGCTCTTCTTATTTTGGCTTCATTTGTAAAACTTTAAGATTATCTTTGATAGTAGGAGAAATTACCTCTGTGGATTTGATTATTGTTTTTGAATATCCTTAAGGTGGCATTGTTTATAAACTATTAGTCAACAAAGGCACTTGCGTAAATCAAAGGTAACCTCTTTCAAAAATCCACGAAACGTTAGAAAAATCAGAATTAAAAAAAATTAGAAGTGGAACGGTTCAATTTACTATCTGATATAGATCGTAAAAAAATATTTTATTAAAGGAAAGAAATACTAGCTAATATTACCAACATCTTCAGTGCATAATAATGAAATTGATATTTTTTTGATAAAATATTAAAAAAACAACATCATCTTTATCAAATGCAATCTCAAGAAATTAAATTTGCAAGAGGCCGTTATCGTACAAAAAATTTTTTTCGACGAGAAAAAGAATTTTTAAAATTTAGTGCACAGCTAGAAACGGCTAATAAAAACCTTGCCCTTTATCAACAAGAAGTTGACATGTTTAGGAATTTGATAGAATCCGCTTATATATCTAAATTAGATCTCATTCATGCCGAAAGGGCTTTGAATTCTACAGATGGAACTGCTTTTCGTCTTACTAAAGAAATTTTAGTAACTTAAAAAACCTTACAAGAAGCAGAAAATTGTCTGATTCAATTAACTCAGAGTAGAAAACTTGACTCAGCTAATCGTTTACGAAAATTTTAATAAGAGTTATTTACGACAAAATTCAAGATACAAAAAGTAAAAATACCAATTAAATAATAATGTTATCCGATTACCAATTACTGGAACAGTCGTAAATCTTAAAATTACCGAGGGTTAACTAGCTTTTTAAAGTTTTACAATGAATATTGTTCCTGTCAATGCTCCTTTACAAGATAAAATTCATATTTTCACTTTAGATATAGAGTTTATTCGTATTGACGATTTTATTCTTGTTAAAGTAATCGCCTATCATTTTACCCAATTTTGAGGAATTCAAGGAACTCTAAGTCATTTATTTACTACATTTTTTATTGACAAAAACAACATTCCCTATTTAGGCCGGCTTTCTTTGAATCCTAATTACGTAGGATTAGTATCAAATAAAATTATTCCAAGAATAATTTGTTAACGCTAATATTATCATTGGGGAAAATTCTTTGTTGACCTATATTTTCAAACCAGTTAGAATTTTACATCCAGATCATTTTATTAAAATAACAAGAATAAATTGATGGTAAAAGAAATTCTGGAAACATACCTTATTCAAGCTTAGAAAAAAATTAATTTCATCTCATTTATCAACCTCAATACGATTTGATTAATCAAAAAAATTATAGAATGGAAGTTCTTTTAAGATGGTACCATCCTGAACTCGGTGAACTACTTCCAGAAGAATTTATATCAATCGCCGAACAGTCTGATCTAATAATTCCTATTGGATAGTGAGTCATTCATGAAGCCTGTCGTCAATATCAAGAATGATAAGCATTAATTTCAATGAAAGGTCTCAAATTAGCTATTGATTTTTATCTCCTCAATTAACGAAAAATCTTGTGACTGCTGTAATCGATGTTGTTAACGACACAAATATATTGCATACCGTCCTTGAATTTGAGATTATAGAAAATTCATTAATAACTCATTTATAAAAATTTTAAATGGTGCTAACAGAATTGAAAAATCCTTGATTTTCTATATTGCTTGATGATTTTTTGTACTGGCTATTCACATTTTATTTAAGGCAGTTATCTCTCTAAACCACTCAACTCAAATCTGATTCGATATTTATAAATTATTAGTAAAGAATTTAAAAAATTAATTTTCATTAATTAGTCTTATAACTTCTTTGTAGAAATATAATTCTAGAAGGCCTGACTCGTATTTTTATCCACTAAATAGATAGCCTAAACCTGTCTTTTATCCTAAAAAAAATCAAGGTAAAACAGCATTTTTTCGATTTACAATCTGCCAACAATCCTAAATGGGAAATAATTATTTGTGTAGATTTACTTTAGTTCAAAGTATAAAAATGCAGTCTTGGAACCCCATAATTGATTATAAATCTTCATAAAGTCTGGTAACTACTTCAACCCTGTATCTTTGAAGCACTTCTTTTCATTCTTATAAGTTTCTAACTGCTTATAAAGCCATCGGGATATTTCTACTCTAAAAATTTTAAAAATCTCATTAATCTTTTGAAATCATTAATTGGCATAATTCCTGGAATAATGGGAACATTTACATGTAGTTTCTGGCAACTTTCTAAAAAATAAAAATAGGCGTCATGAGTATAGAAATATTGAATAATCGTCCAATTAGCTCCAGCTGAATTTTTTCTAAAAATTTTTAAGTGCATCCATTACATTTTCTGATTCAGGATAAAATTCTGGATAACCAACTACCTCAATATAGAAATAGTTGTCCATTAGCTTGCGAATATATGCCACAATTTCATTGACGTCCTCAAAATCTTCATGGATTAATGTCGTTCCTTCAAGAAAATCACCTCGTAACACTACCAACCGTTTAATGACTAATTGTTTATAATAATGCAGTAGTTCTCTAACAACAGTTTTAGAGAGCCCAATACAAGTCAAATGAGGGGCAACATCAATAACTTCTTCAGATAAAGCTTTCATGACATGCTTCATTTTATCCTGACTTCGCCCACCCGCACTAAATGTCACCGAAAAATAATCCAGCGCAAAAATCGGATCAAGTCTTCGCCATGTTTGCCGAAGTTTATCGAACCTCTGCACCATATAGGTGGAAACAGTTCAAAGCTTAGAGAGAAATGTCGAACTTTCATGCTCTTATATCTGGTTACTTCCCCTTATGTACTGGCTGGACGCAACTCCCCTCGGATAAAGAATCTTTTTCCGTAGTAAAAGCCTCTCATAAGTGAATGGCTGCTTGGAACATATGATGAAGTGCTTTCTTAACTTCCTCCCAACCCTGTGTTTTCAATCTATAATCTGGATTAATCCATAAGCGTTCTATAGGAATGTATTAAAGCGCACGAGTTATCTAATCTTTAATTTCAGCAATGTGTAGAATATGCGGAGAGTGAATATCATAAATACCTAGCCCAATATCGTTAGGATAATCAAATTTTTCAAAGGATTTTAAATCTCCATTTGGGAGCGGAAACTTTCAATAGTAATAACATCTAGATACAAGGCTGATATCGCTTCAATAATATCGTTGAATTCGGCATAACACATGTGAGTATGAATCTGTGTTTAGTCTTTTATACACCACATAAGGCTAGCCGAAAACATTTTACTACCCAATTAAAATAGTCCTGCTAATCTGCTTTTCGTAACGGCAAGCATTCCCGAAAAGTAGGCTCTATCAATTTGAATGACATTGACACCTACAGCCTCTACATGTACTTCATCACGCAAAGCTAAAGCAATTTGTTTGGCTGTATGTGAACGTGGTTGATCATCACGAACGAATGACCAAGAAAGAATTCTAAGAAAGCCTGTCAGCATGCCTTTTAATGGGTTTAGTGCTGAGTAACTGGGCATATTCAATCCAATGCACAATCATGAGACGGTCACGATTAACATCACTATATAATCGGGGGTTTAACACAACGCGAAACCGTAACTCTGTACCCAACCATTGGAAGTAATTCCTATTCCTTCCAACAATTCTCCAAAATATTCTACCATGTCATTCCATTTTGCTTCACCCATGTACTAACAGATCTAATCCCAAGTCAACCTGGACACCGATTACTTCAGCAATATATTGAAAAATATTTTCTTCGTAGCGTCACTTCATCTAAAGTCCCTTGCTTATATTGCGTCGTAAACAGAGAATCGCTGGGGTTTGAGGAAACAAACCAATGGTAATAGTAGGAAATAAAGGTAAGTTTAGACACTTTTTTGTGCTTCTTTACGTATAGCGTGCTCGTGTTGACGCCGCATCCATCGTTTAGTAATAGTGGTTAATTGTTTTTGTACATTTGCATTGTAGATTCACCTAAAAGTTTTCTGAGATAAAATGACCTAATTATTTTCTGATAGTGCAACAGCAATACTTTCTCGACCTTCCCATAAACTACGCGCTAATAACGTTACTTCTTCAACCTTTTGTTTGGAAAATGCTAACCATGATCTCAATTCGATATCCAATTTATTTTCTTGATTCAAATCAATGGGGACATGCAATGCAATAACGAACAAGAAGGCGCTACCCATAATCTGTTATCTAAAGAAATTTGAGCTTTCTCTAAAAAAATTAATGAACGATGTAAATCATTATGCCAAATATTACGCCCATACACAATGCCTAGCGACAATACTTTTTCTTTTTGAAATTGAGGCAACAGAGAATTAAACTGCTCTGGTGCTCGACAACAATCGATATGTAAACCATCTATTAGTAAACTGGCAGACGATGGATAAATTATCTTCGAGAAAACTAAAATAAGTAGCCAATAAATTTTTAAGATTAGAAAAATTAATATCTTGATAAGTTTGAAAAAAGCTCTACTGCCATTCTTTTGGTAAATCTAAAACTAGAATTGGTTCGCCAATTTAAACTCATTTCACTCCTAGATAAGCTAATTGTTAAAAATTTCATTGTAAACGGGAATCAATTTTTCTAGTAAGGATAATTTATCAAAAGGTTTCCCTTTTACTTTCCCTAACCACAAAAATGATAGAGGATCTAAAATAACAGTCTTTGCTCGGTAACCGTTTTCCAGAGCCAATTTTGTATATTCGAATAATTCTTTCGTCTGCAATTCGAAGGTTTGATCCACGGTAAATTCATGAACAATATAGTAATAATTTGTATCAAACCACTTAGTCATTTCGCAAGCCGATGTTTTAATCCCATTAGGGGCTTGGCCCGAGCCATGCAAAACATTGTGTCAGTTGGATTTGAATTTAATTCCCGAAAACGTGATGGGGTCATACCAACAAAATCACCTACAGAGATAAAATCAAGGCCGGCACTTTTGCTTGAATCTTCCAATGAGAAAGCTGTAATTGAAGGGCTTGTTGATGCAGTTGCTTTTGTAAAATTTCTTCTCGCCAATAAGCCTCTACGATTTTTTTTCATTTCACGTTTAATTCCAATGCGAGGAAAACCGTAAATTACGTGCGTAAACCACGTGTAGTATCTCCTTATATCATTGATAGAAAGATTACCATAATGATTGCACAGGAAATTCGGCAGGAACTCAATTAATGATTCAACCACTTTAGCTGTTTGGTGCCTGAAAGCTAATGATTAAATCGGCATTTCGGCTATACTAACTGACTTTTTTGGAAAACGTCAAGAATTTTGCTCTTAAATCTAACTTATTTCATCTTTTCAAAGAAATTCTATGCACAAAAATTTTATCCATTTAGCGCCTTGTAGGTAGGTTAAAAATAATTCTGCTGGGTTACTTCCTTTACAAGGCGTAATGTTTCGTCCGCAATATCATTAACCTGATCAGCACCATTCTGAAAAATTTTATACACGTACGTATGATTCGTTTCATATTCAGCACGACGTTTCTGAAGAGGCGCCAAAAATTCTAATAATACGTCCACTAAGCGCTTTTTACATTCTACATCACCAATTTTACCTTCACGATAACGCTGCTTCGCTTTTTCTACCCATTTTTTGTCGGGGTTAAAGGTGTCGTGAAAAACCCATAGGGGATTATTTTCAACGGTTCCTGGATCCGTCACGCGTAAACGATTCGGATCCGTATACATATTCATAATTTTTTTTCGCACAACATCCGGCGGATCACTTAAAAAAATGGCGTTATTTAGCGATTTACTCATTTTTAATAATTGGCCATTTTTACTAGGCCCTCCAGTCCCAACTAATCGCCGGACACGCCCAACCTTAGCTTCCGGTATTGGAAATAAACCACCGGCCTTTAAATAATCTTTATCTTCACTATGCGGGTCTACTCCGCAATACAATTGATTAAAACGCTTCGCCACCTCACGAGTTAATTCCAGGTGGGGAACTTGATCTTCACCTACAGGAACGATTTCGGCACGAACCGACAAAATATCAGCTACTTGCATAACAGGGTATAATAAAAAACCCATCGAATAATTGTCCCCCAATTCTTTATCTCGAATTTCATTTTTAATAGTGGGATTTCGCATTAAACGGGGAAACGGAATGAGCATACTAAAAAAAGCCGTTAACTCCAAAATGGCTGGGACGTCCGATTCAATAAAGATCGTGCTTTTGTCGGGATTAATACCCGCCGCTAAATAATCGAGAGCGATGTCTAATGTGCTTTGGCGAATCGCCTCAGGTTTTTCGGCCTGGGTAGTAAACGCGTGAGTATTGGCGAGCAAAAAATAACATTCATATTCATCCTGGAGAGAAACCCGATCTTCAACTGAACCTACCCAGTTTCCCAGGTGGAGACGCCCTGTTGGCGTATCGCCACTGAGCAATCGCGGTTTCTGTTCAAATTTAGGCATGGAGCCATCATCGCTAGTTCATAGGCTTCTGTCAACCTCGGCACAGTTCGGGTACAATGGATGACATGGAAAATTTGGTTCTTTTACAATCATTAAATCCTCAACAAAAAGAGGCGGTTACCTCCTTATCTCCCTACGTGCGTGTTTTAGCCGGCGCAGGTAGTGGCAAAACGCGTATATTAACTTATCGCATTGCTTGGCTTATCCAACAACAAGGTGTACCTCCTTATAGCATCCTAGCAGTGACTTTTACCAACAAAGCTGCGTACGAAATGCGAGGACGAATTGAAGCGATGCTGGGTATTCCCATTAGGACAATGTGGGTGGGGACATTTCATGGTTTGGCTCATCGTTTACTGCGAGTACATTGGAAAGAAGTTGATCTACCCCAATCGTTTCAGATTCTCGATTCCGACGATCAATACCGTTTAATTCGTCGTGTTCAACGGAGTCTTAATTTAGAAGAAACCCAATGGCCACCTAAACAAACCCAATGGTTTATCAATAAGCAAAAGGAAAAAGGTTGGCGACCTCATCAAGTCGCTAATAGTAGCGATGACAGCTATTTCACAGAAGTTCTAGTCAAAGTATATAAAGCCTACGAAGAAGTTTGTCGCCGGAGTGGGCTCGTTGATTTCTCGGAATTATTATTGCGCTCGCTTGAATTGCTCCGCGATGTGCCATCGATTCGCCATCACTATCAACAACGCTTTCATCACATTTTAGTGGACGAGTTTCAAGATACCAACACTATCCAATACGCCTGGCTGTGCGCTTTGATGGGGGATAATACGGGAATGATGGCGGTGGGAGACGACGATCAATCTATTTATAGTTGGCGCGGCGCGAAGATAGAAAACATTCATCGTTTCTCTCGGGATTTTACTGATGTTCAAACAATTCGTTTAGAACAAAATTACCGATCAACACAAACCATACTCGACGCTGCCAATGCCGTTATTGAAAATAATACGAATCGTCTCGGAAAAAAATTATGGACCACGAGCAATACAGGTGAGCGAATTAGCCTATACACGGCTTTCAATGAGCGTGATGAAGCTTTTTACATCATCTCATGCATTGAATCGTGGATACAACAAGAACGAAAATACAGCGATATCGCAATTCTTTATCGTTCTAACGCTCAATCCCGTTTATTAGAAGAACGTCTTATCGATCGACAAATCCCCTATCGTATTTATGGGGGCCTAAAGTTCTTCGAACGAACAGAAATTAAAGATGCACTTGCCTATTTGCGCTTATTAGCCAACCGCCATGATGACGCTGCTTTTGAGCGTGTTGTCAATACCCCCACCCGTGGTATTGGTAATACCACACTGATAACATTGCGCGCTGCCGCTCGTGACCAAGGCATCTCTTTATGGCAAGCTGCAATGGACTTAATTAATAATCAGGGTTTGAGCGCTCGCGCGCTTAATTCCTTACAACAATTTTTAAATTTAATCGAAACACTCAGTGCGCAAACAAAAAACCTTTCTTTAGCTGAACAAACGGAAAAAATCCTAAATCAGAGTGGTTTGCTCGCTCTCTACAAAAAAGATAAAAATGAAAAAGGACTTTCTCGCGTCGAAAATTTAGAAGAATTGATCAGCGCCACCTCGCAATTTACCCCAGAGCCGATGACGGACGAGACTATTTTATTATCACCCTTAGATGGTTTTCTTTCTCACGTCGCTTTAGAAACCGGTGAAGAGCAAGCAAGTTCGCATAGTGATTGTGTAAATTTGATGACCTTGCACTCTGCTAAAGGACTAGAATTTCCCTTAGTTATTATAGGTGGATTAGAAGAAAACTTGTTTCCTCATCATATGTCTACAGATAGTGAAAATGGATTGGAAGAAGAACGGCGATTATGTTATGTGGGAATGACTCGTGCTAAGGAAAAATTAATTTTAACTTACGCCGAATGTCGACATTTACACGGCCTAGAAAAATTTAATCAGCCTTCACGATTTTTGAATGAAATTCCACCAGAATTAATCGACATAGTCCGACCCACACCTAAAATATCTCGACCAGTTTCTATTACCTATCAACGACCTCAAGCGGGTGAGAGCGAATTTTATGTAGGACAGCGCGTTAATCATACCAAATTTGGTAGTGGTATCATTATTAATTACGAAGGCCAAGGTGAAAACACTCGTCTACAAGTCAAATTTGACAGCCATGGGGAAAAATGGCTGGTGTCCAGTTACGCAAAATTGGAAGCATTGTCATGAATACTTCCTGGACATTAGTACTAGGATACACTAGCATCCCTGTAGCATTAATGCTAATCGGAGGGATTTTAAGCTTCTTTAAAAACCTACTTCAGCCTTAAACAAGCGTAGTCCAACACTTTGCAGCAGGAGTCGTTTTCGCTTTCGCTGCAGTTGCTGTAGAATTAATCCCTGTATTAATTCTAATTCATCACGAAATCCGTTGGATTATCGTCCTTGGCTTTTCTGCCAGCGTTGCTGTGATGCTTTTCACAGAATGGCTTGCCGATAAACTTTCTGGTATCTACCCGACCGTTAAAAAAAACTACCGTTATCGCTCATCATTGTTGTAGTAATCGATGTTTTTATTGATGGTATCTTAGTAGGGGGGTTCCTTTTGACAAGTTAAAGTAGCGGAATTATTACTGCCTTAGCATTAGCTCTGGAAACTCTTTTTCTCGGTATAGTAACTATTTTAAACATGGCCAAAAGAAATGATAAACAACTGAGTGGCATTACTGTTATTTTTCTCATTTCGCTTTGTATTTTATTGGGGGCTTTGTTGGGCTTTGGTGTCGTTTCTGATTTATCTTACAGTATTCAAATAGCAATTATTGCTTTGGGGGGTTGCTGCCTTACCTTACCTGGTAGCCGAAGAATTATTAATAGAACCTTATAAAGCTCCAGAAAAACATGCCTTGCGACAATTACTTTTTTCGTGGGACTTTTAATCGTATTATTTGCACATTAATATTTTTTTCCGCTAGAAAGAATTGTAGTACCCGCTTGCCATGCTTAAGCTGTAGGAACTTTCTGAAAAAATGGTAACTACTCAAATATAATTACTAAATGCGATGTTTTGTATTAATCGATTTTGACTGAGATAATGAAAGTCGACCATCTCGGTGTCCACACAACCATTAAGGCAAAGTTTTTCCACGTCGGCAAATAAAATTTCAAAAATTGTTTGTGCTTCTGCCAATAAAACCGGTCTAAGTGAAGCAGAAGAGGATAATCGTAGAGAAATGTTTTAAGAACATTATTAATTATTTCTTTCGGGAATTTAAATGTAGCATATTCCCAATGATCGCTAACGATCACGCTGTTATGATAGACCAATTGATACAAGGGAATACTGTATTTAGGTGAAAAATAAATTTCAAAAATGAGAGGTTTTAACAGAGTTAATTTTTAGCATATTTTGGAGGAATCCCCAATGGAGAAAAGTATTTTCCCATGTAATATTATTGAGACACCTCATTCCTTTATATATCCTTATCCCAAATATCGGCGGTGACATTGCCGTGACCAAATGCGATAACATTCACACTATAATCATAACCGTCTTCCGTTCCAATTATTAAGATGCTCTTGCTCAATTGCATAACACATTCGCTCCAAACAATTTTTCGTGTCTTGTACTTGAGTCATTTTATGTGCTTTTGAAAAATCGTTATAAAGTTCTCCTGCACCATCCGTATCAAAAAACTAAGAATTAAAAGGTATTTGGTGAATTTTTAATATTTCTCGAGGGCGGTATTTTACTTCTGGCATAGCAAAGTCCAAATTTAATGTCCATCCAATATTAAGGAATCCGCGAAGTGGAACACCCTTCTGATCAATGATCGTATCTTTTTTGATAAAGGACTTGATTATTAGGAATCGTAAGGAGCTATTTAGATAGCCATCTTTTACAGTTTCTTTGATAACATTTCGATTTAGAATCCCTAGCGAACGATCATCAAACCCAAGCCACGCGTGGTAAAGGTCGATAGATTGGAATTGTGACAACATCCAAAAAGAAACTCCATTTCTCCATTCAGAAACTGGATTAATTGAACTACTAAAAATGGATTGAATTAAATTTTTATTAAATTCAATTTGCTCGCTTGTCGTTAATCGATTTTCCCCTTTCTTTAACAGGGAAGTAGCTTCAGAATTTAAGCATACAACAACGAATCTAGACCTATTGTAAAGTGACTTATCTTTTACTAAATTCATCATCAATTATTCAAATTCATATTTACCCTAATTAAAAATCTAAGATTGATCTGCTAATAGCTGCAAAACAGCATTCTGATATTTGGTTTTTCCTAAATATGAAAGATATTTGACGATATTTTCAGACGGAGTATGTAATTTTTCTGAAAGAATACTTTGTAATTTTTTTCTAATTCACGTTCGAAGCCCCAATGAGCTCATCTCCCCATAAATAAATCAAAGGAGCTCCATAGAGCTTATGGATGTTTGGAGCTGCTTCTTCTTTCTGAGCTAGGGTAACAAACTAATTATGTCTTTTATTGGCGAGATAAGTTTTTGAAATAGCAACAAATAGTCGGCTTTACAATAAAAATACGATTTGTTTAAAAAAAAAGACTAATAAATTATTCCCCAACTTATTAAACCAATATTGGTTGTCATAAATATTGTCAACAATAAAGGTATCTAAAAAATCCGAATACAGCGCGCCTAGAAATTGCATGGATAATCCCGAAGTGGCCTCAGTTTTATTTTGAACGCCCATATTGTTTGTTAAATAATTTATCCAGGTCAGATTAGTCTCGGGTATCACTTTCCCCTCTCTGATGATGGATAAAACCAGAGTTTTTGCTTCTCTCCCTACAATAGAAAAGATAATGGCAACCGTATTTTTTGGCGGTAAAATCTACCAGAAGACTCTGATTAGACCGTAAAAAAAACAAAAAAATATCTATAGATCACCTCTCTGGAAGCTTATTTTCTTATCGGTTTTTAGGTGCTGTACAAGTGTCAAATCAGCAGGCTGACCTTCGAAAATTATAGTGTTGTTATAACGAATACTTAGGCTCTGAGGCGAAACATAAAAACAATCTTTATTCTCTTGGCATAGAGGTATTTCTTTAGTAGCCGAAAATCCCCATACAGGAAAGATAACCATTAACAGAAAAAAGATAGTTTTATTCATCGACATGAGCCCTTCTTTATAATCAATATTGAAAAGTAATAAATTTATTGCTTCTCAAACTATTAATATCTTATATAATCTTAATAAAAACATGAGAAGTCATATAAAACGCCATTATCAATAGAAAAATGGCATAAGAGCTATATACACAACCAATAAAAATACTAGTAGTTGATCCAAACGCGATAGATTTTTTTTAATAGAAAAAAGAATTTTTAAATACCTATTAGGAATAAATTTAATTATGGAAACTCCCATAATAGTATGGAAACTCCCATAATAGCTCCCACAATCACAAAAGGCACCCATTGTTTGAATAATGGAAAATCAAAGTATACCCATTTTGTACTGATGCTGCGCAGCGAGAAAAGCATTGGGAAGGAGCAAAGCGAAAGAAATTCCGACCGCAGTATGCATAACAGCTCCATGGGCCACATGGGAAAAGGGTGAAATCGTTAATAATAGGAACTAGAATAGAACAATACCGTCGCCAACACCAAATAAAACACCTAAAAAACCGCCTATGGGCTTCCTACTATTAATAAGATTAATGCGAAATAAAAGTCTTCTATGCCGTTGTTGACATTCTAATTTTCATTTATTAATTCCGAGAACGACAATAAGTTTCTCGTAAACAAAGAGCAGCACCCAGAGCGATTAAAAATCCGATAGGTAAAATCAACATAGCCCAGTGAAAATCTGAAGCCACGTAAACACCCATTGAATGATGAAAATAAATCGTATGCAAATCCATGAGACGACCAAATAATGGTTGGAAGATAGCCTGTCCACCCATAGTAGTAATACTAACAACGCTGACTGACATAGCTGTTATTACGGGTATACTATTTTCAGCGACTGTAGGATATCCAATAATTTGACTACTAGTGGTTAAACCCATTGCCAAAAATAGTATAAGCAAAGAAAAGAATGACAAATGGGGTATTTCTATAATTACTAAGATTAAGGCTAACGATAAAATAGCACCTACTAACATCGGCAATCTTCGTAAACCAATTTTATCAGATAAAAAGCCTACCAGAGGTCCACCCATGACAGTTCCCATAAATAACATACTCGTAATATAGGTAGCCTCAATTTTTGGAACGTGATGCGCATCACTCAAATATAATATACCCCAAATTCCTCCCAACAAACATAAAGGCAAATTCATTAAACAAGTATATACTCCACCTAGCCAATTTTGTAATTTTAAAAAAGCTAAGCCCATACTTTTCCAATAACCCATGTCATTAATTTGCTGACGTTCTACACGATGGTGTTCGAGATGATAATGAGGGAAATCTTTCACAACACTCGCAATAATCAAAAAAATTAAGCAGCCAAAAGCCGCATCTATTAATAAAACCTTTCGCCAATTTAATACCTCTGCTAATAAGGTAAGAGGTGTTTGCGCTACCATTCCTCCTAGCATTGCCATAGTTACAATGACGCCTGTAACCAAGGCCAATCGTGTGGAGGAAAACCAACGTGTGGCTAAGCGTATGACACTTAAAAAGCAAAACGCACTCCCAATACCCATCAAAAAGCGAAAAATGCAAGCCGAAAATAATGAAGTAGTTAGCGCAAAAGCGGCAATGCCTAAAATACAAACGCTAAGTGAGAACAAAATTATTTTCCGGGTGGAATATCGGTCGAGTAACATCCCTGCTGGAAAAAGGAAAATAACATTCGAGATAAAATAAAAAGAAGATAATTGCCCTAATTGAGTTGCTTGGATATGGAAAGCCTGCATTAGTGGAAGGCTAATTGCATCAAACATATTCATCTGAATAAATTCATAAAAGAAAAAAAGAGATGCCGACAAACATACCACCCAAGCTCGCCAAAGATTGGTATGTGGAACTGACTCTGATAGCTCAAGAGAATTATCGAAACTAATTAGAGATTCTTTCATTTTATATTTGTCTTTCTTTTATTAAGAGATGCAATAGGTTTCCCTGGATAAATACGCCATGACTAATCCTAAATATAAAAACCAGCAGCATAATCCGCCAACGCGAATTGGTAATCGCTGGATAAAAATAAAGGCACATGGTTAACAACCTGATGTGACCATCGCCATTCCATTAGTCGCGCAAATAGAGGTTGCGTACTCCCTCTCCTCCCCAACCGCCATAATCAAGACGGAAGCCATACCCTCCGCAGTGCCAGTTAGAGCCAAAGGATTACTTTCAGCGATCAAAGGATAACTAATAATCTGTGTACTGATAATAAATCCGAGTCCCCAAAAAATAATTAATAAGACTAGCAAGGCTAGCAATGATAAATACGGTAAATACATCAATAATAAAATTAGAAATAACGCAATAACAGCGCCCACCATCATAGGTATTCGCCGACGTTTGATTCTATCTGACAACCATCCCACTACTGGAGCAGCACCAATAATAGTGCCTATAAACAGCATAGAGTTTACAAAAGAAGCATCAGCTCGCATTAACCCTCGAATTTGAACTAAATAAAGGCTTCCCAACATAGCGCCCAGAAAAAAAAATCGGAAAATTCATTAACGAGCTATACAGATCCCACCTAATAACCAAATTCTGACTGTTTTTTACAGTTCGCCACAATACTCGCCAAAGACCTAGGTCGTGCAAATACATTTGATGCTCTCGGAAAAGACTGGCCTGACCCCGAGAGGGAAATCTTTCACTAATAAGACAATCAACAAGAGCATTATGAGACCTAAAGAAGCGTCGATGAGTAAGGTCATTCGCCACCCCAGGGCATCCGTCAGAAAGGTAAATGGGGTTTGTGCAACCATTCCTCCGATCATGGCCAGGGTTCACGATCAAGCGGATAACTAAAGCCATCTGACGAGGCTCAAACCATCGGGAAGCTAAGCGAACATTGCTTAATAAGCAGAAAGATCCTACAATTCCGGTAACAAAACGACATGAGTCTGCCTGCCAAATTGATGTGGAAGCTGCGAAGCTAAACATGCAAACTACGCTAGCTGCCGCTGCCATAGCTAAAATGATTACTTTTCGCGTCGATACTCGATTGAGCAGCATCCCAGCAGGAAACAAAAAAATGACATTGGCATAAAAATAATTTTCTGATAGATGGCCTAAACAGCTAGGCCCAATATGAAAAGCACGCATTAAATTAGGGCTTAACGCATTAAACATATTAATCTGAACAAACTCGAAGAAAAAAACACTGAGCCAGTAAAACAAACAACCCAAAGCTGCAAAGGATAATCGTAACTAATGCTTTTTAAATTGATCATCGACACAGCCAATGTCGGTTCCCCTATAAAGTGCTCCCAGACTAAATTAAGTGAGCATTATATAGAAAAAGTGTTTAGAAGAATAGCTGTGAAGAACTGTAAAAATATGTGGCAACTATTTCGTGTTACTTGATCCCTCTCCTCTGTTGAGGTACGGTTAATCTCTAGATATTCAGGAGGAATGCTATGCCCCCTGAGCGAAAATCGAAGCAGCAACATCCCGCCTAGAAGCAAAAGACTCAGCCCAGAATTGAGTCCAAAATGATTTTTTGTCCTAAATACCAAGATCCTGATTACCAAGGCAGTGATAAACTTCTCAACAAAGTAGGCTATTATCACTGTAGGTGATAGTGGCATCGGCCGTGCCGTTTGCCGTCGCTTTTAGTATTGAAGGTGTTACCTATCTCAATGAACATAAGGATGCCACTGCCACTCAGAAAGCAGTTGAATCAAAAGAACGAAAATCCTTCCTTTTGTCCAGAAATATAGCTGACCCTGCTTTTTGCCAATTAGTGGTAAAAGATACCACTAGAAAGTTTAAAAAAATTGATATTTTGATGAATAATTTAGCCCAATAATATCCTCAGGATAATCTCGAAGACATTACCGGCGAGCAGCTAAGAAAAACTTTTTAAATCAATATCTTTTCCTATTTTTATTTGACTACAGCCGCTTTGCCTTACCTTAAAAAAGGCAGCGTTATAATTAACATTACGTCCATTACCGCCTATATAGGGAGTGAACAACTCATTGATTATTCGGGCACTAAAGGAGCCATTGTCTCATTTACTCGCTCTTTATCTGAAAACCTTATCAAAATCAAAAAAGGGAATCCGAATCAAAATCAAAAAAGGGAATCCGAGTAAACGGCGTTGCTTGAGAGACCCGACCCTATCTGGACTCCTTTGATTCCAAGCAGTTTTTCTCCTAAGCACGTCCAAAAATTTGGTAGCAGCGTTCCCATAGGTCGGGCGGGGAGGGGGAACCTAAGGAGGTTATTACTGTTACGTCTTTTTGGTTTCAGCTGATTCTGCCTATATGTCTGGCCAAGTCTTACATCCACAATGGCGAAGTTATTCTTAACGAATAACTATAACTAAATGAGAGACAATTTAAGGAGGTCCTTATGAATCAGGAAAAAAGAAAAGCTTATGTTAAAAGCTTGTTGGAATTGTCGCCATATATGCCAAAAATATTATACAATCATTGTATTCAGGAAGGTGGTAAGAACACTGAACTAAGCCACCTACGTATGATAATGGACTGTATTCAAATCTGTCAAACAAGCGCCGACTTCATGACGCATAATTCTAAACTTTAAAAATCCATCTGCCAAACTTGCACCGAAGTTTGTGAAGCTTGTGCCCAATCCTGCGAAGCTATCGGGGATGATAAAATAAAGGAATGTACACAAGCTTGTCGCGATTCCGCTTTCTTGGGAACTTTAGCTCCCTTTTTACGCACTTTCGACAAGCCGATAGTAATCGCTTGTTTTCGACTTTTTACTTTTTTGTGTTTAGGACTACTATGAACCTTTCCCCGTTTGTAACTGTGCATTTCTTTTTAACTTCTTTTTTGTGTAGATTTGCCATATTTTCTAGCCATGATAAAAAGTCCTTTATGTGGTATTTATACTCCAATTATATTAGACCAGAAAATTTTCAGCTGAGGCAATTAGAGACTTGTCCTAACTAAAAATGCTTCTGAAAAGTGGCTATATAGGGTTCATTACCGCCAATTTCGACTTGCTCTCTCCTCACAAACAGGATTCCCTTCATCATCAATACGTAAATTCATTGTAGCCTTGCGACCACAGTGGCAAATAGTTTTTATTTCAATTAAAAGATCTGCCCAGATCTGCCCAGATCTGCCCATGCCAGAAGATAGAGACTGCCCTCAAACTGTTCGCCTTGAAAATCGGTTCGAATCCCATAAGCTAGAATGAGAACATTCAATTCATCGGTCACTAAAGATAATTCTTTCACCTGTAATTTTTTAAAAATTGAGATTCATCAACTAAAACAAAATGAATGTTCGGATTTGTTTTTAATTTAGCAGAAATAATTTCAAATAAATTACTCTTTGTCTGAAATGTGCAAGCTTCGGCCTCTAAACCAACTCGCGTACTGATTTTACTTTCTCCATCACGATCACTAAATCGCAGCAAGAAATAAGAGCGTGTCCATACCCAGTTCATTGTAATTGTAGCTCGATTGTAAGAGTGTGGTGCTTTTACACGCATTCATTGCGGAATAGTAGAAATGTAATTTCGCTATTGGCCTAGCTATACAAGTGTCATAATCCGGAATGTTGAACTCGTGGATGGCACACCAATAATATGGCACAAATATGGCACACCAATAATTAAGAGCATGCGTTTGGATCCCTTTCGATAGGTTGTCCGTCCGTACCCGTTGCATAATATTCTTTATAGAATTGAACTAATGGATTGGTTCGCTGCAATTTTTCCATTCTGTTAATTAATAACAGTGCATACACTGAGGTTGGTATTTTTTGTTAAAACTATATAAAACTTGCCAATGTTGATCGGCAGAAGAAATATTTTATTAATAAGCAAATAATAAGTATGAAAATTAACCACATCAAAACTGCTGACATCGTATTGAAATACTTTAAATCCGGAATTATTGCCAAATCGCGGACTTATTGGAGGAATGTAGCTATCAAAAATGTCTTCATTTAAATTATTTCTCACTAGAGAAAACCTGTCCATATGAAGATGAGAGCTCAAGATTCCCTCAATCACGGAACTATATTCAGACATAAAAGAGATAAATTGTCGTAGATAATCAGGTTACCATAAAGACGTTGTCTTTCCCGAAGTCAACGTTTTATAAACATCAATTCCAAAGGGAATATGAAATACCACCCGAAACCCACTGACGTTCGAGAACCGCTTGGGAAAGTATTTCTTTGAGCCATTTTAACTCCTCCTGAACGGCAGCCACAACATGGGGGCTGTAGCTTTTTTCCGAAAAAAGCACGGAATTTAATACTAAAATTCTATTTCTATTATTTATTAGGAGGACCCGGGAGGCATAATTTCATAATAGCCCGCATAGGGAAAGGTTTGAAGAAAACTCGCCCGATTCGCCGCACTCATCAAAAAAAAACGACCAGAGGTTAGCCATATCACTATAAAAATCTCCTTCCGGTTTGGAATAATAGTCTTCCCCATAAGAATCATTATTACCTATAGCAGGTGATAAATGGGCGTTTTTGGAAAGGTAGTGTGGAACTCATTTGTTAAAAACTGCATCGTTTTCTGAACAAAAGATTGATATCCTTTAAAGGAGGAATCCAATCCTCCGAATAGAGTGTATATTTCTCTTTGTAATCATTCGCCAGATAGTCACCTATCAGGAACACAAAAGAAGGCTGATTTTGTGCTCCTAGCATTTCCAATTCATTGAGTGTCCACTTTAAAAGAGCGTAAAAAGAGCGTAATCTGTATCTTGACCATAGATAGATAGATAGATAGATAGATAGATAGATAGATAGATAGATAGATAGATAGATAGATAGATAGATAACGTTTTTGGCTCATATTGTTCAAAAAAAAACAGTCCATTGATCGGCAGGGCTGTTTTTAATTTAACAATCAGAGGACAAATACTCTTTTTGCTTTCACATGTATCAAATGGATCAAAATGAATATCTGTTACACTAAAGAAATTAGTTACCCCCAGGCGAATAGAGGGAAAGGGAGGAACCAAAACTAATCTCATTAAGACAACATAAATAAAACCCCGAGGAACTTCAATGTTTCCTCATTCTTTAGGAGTTTCCACTTCAATCCTGGAGAAGATAGATTTATAATACATGAACAAAAATTAAACTGAGCATTTTGTCGTGAAATTACTACCTGCTATCCTTTGTATCGTTGGTTTTGCTGTCTTTTCCCAAATGGTGCTGGCTTCCCCCACCCACAATAGCAGTCCCGCAGACCCAGCATCCCGAACACCTGCCAATGGATTGTCCTCCGGTTATCTCAGTTGCCCCCAAATAAGCAATCTTCAAAAAGATTCTCGGAAAATGGTTTGGTTTACGAAAAACGGTTGGCTAAGTTATGCGGCTTCCTTTGCCACTCATATAGATAAATTTTTAGGGGCCCAATGGCAGGGGGTAAACCTAGGAAATATCACTTGCCTTTATGCTTCTAACGAAAAAATGACATTCCCCATCGCCTTGGAATACAAGCTGCTTGTGTATGCAACCTACTGGCGGGAAGTGGAGTAAAAATTTAGGTGGTTAAACCAATTGTAAGGCATCTAATCAATACCAATGTATTTTTAAACCCTAAGCTCAACCAAAAGTCGGCGATGTTTATCAACAAGCTAGGCAATTAAAGAACAGCGCTATTCAAGAAGAAATGGGGTTTTAAGAAGAAGGATTTAGCGAATGTGGCGTTTCTTTAATTCTCCGTTAGGACTTTTTCTTATTTTTCTCTATATCATTCCTTCTTTTATCTTAGGAGTATTTGCGCTTATTTTTGGTCTTCTAGCTCGACTCATGCCGGTTAAGTCCTGGTATCGGGCGGTAATGAAAATTGCTTTATTCTTTCCTACTCTCTGGGCCATTACTTCTGGTAAATTCCTAAGTGTGCGCCGTCATCGCTGGAAAATTGAAGGCGAAGGCGATCTTTATCCTAATAAATGGTATCTCTTAATTAGCAATCATCAAACCTGGCTTGATATATTAGTGCTCGGACGCGCATTCGGTCATAAAATTTCCGTCATTAAATTTTTTATGAAACGAGAACTGCTATGGAGCTTGCCTATACTCGGTCTGAGTTGTTGGTCTTTGGGTTATCCTTTCGTTCGCCGGTATTCTCCCCAGGCAATTCGCAAACAACCAGAATTGAAAGGACAAGATATAGAAACCACAAAAAAAGCATGTGAAAAATTTAAAGAATTCTCAACCACAGTAATGAATTTTGTAGAAGGTACTCGTTTTACGATTGCTAAGCAGCAACGCCAATCTTCTCCTTATATGCATTTGTTAAAGCCGAAATCAGGTGGGATTGCGATCGTTATTAAAGAATTGCAAAAGGAATTGAGTGGAATTTTAAATGTGACCATCCATTATTCCCAACCACTCACCTTATGGAAATATTTTCGCGGTGACCATTCTACTATCACCATTCATTATGAATTGTTACCCTTAGCTGCTGATCTTATCGGTGATTATTATGAAGATCGCGATTTTCGTCGTTATTTCCAGAAATGGCTAAATTTTCTCTGGGAACGCAAAGATTTATTGTTAGATGAACTAAGTCGCGCAAACAATTGATGATCAGTAGAAGAAAATCACCATTATCAGCTGAAAAGTCTATTGGAACTGCGGCAAGGAGAAATTTTAAAACAATAACTTAAAGGAAATAATTCTAGCATTCATTTCACTATCATCGGGCGGACTACGGAAGGCGACTGCCTAACAAGGTCATTAGCCCAAAGTGGCGGGAAAGATCTCTTCGTTAAGGACTTACAACAGGCTTTGCTTGACGAAGAGGCTGATATTGCTATCCATTCTTTTAAAGACCTATCAGTACAAAATAAAGCCGGGTTAATCATCGCGGCTTTTCTACTCCACGAGGATCCCCGAGATGTTTTAGTCACCAATGAATTTAATTCTTTAACTGATTTGCTACCTCAAGCTATTATCGGCACATCGGGCCCACGACGACACTGTCAATTAAAGAGAATCCAATCTAAATCGAAAATTGGAAATATTCTGGGAAATATCGAAACACGTTTAGCAAAACTAAACGAGGGATATTACGACACCATCATTTTAGCAGCAGCAGGATTAAAAAACGATTGCAGCTAGAAAATCGTATTAGTGAGTATCTCGATGTTCGGAAATTTATACCGGCTATTGGACAAGTAGCTATTGGTGTGGAATGTCGTAAGGAAGATGCCCAAATTCATGACTTATTATTGAAACCCTTGGACGATAAAAAAACACGGCAGTGTGTATAATTTCAGAACAAGCTGTTAACTACAAACTCGGGGCGTTTGCTTCACTCCCATTGCAGCGGATGGAATCTTTAATAACGAAGATTTTTCTCTCTCTGCTATGATAGGAAAGCTGGAGGGTTCTTTGGTTCTCTGATACTACACAGTTAAGGGCAAATCCGAAGAGGCGTAAACTCTTGGTTTGCAAGCTGCTCAAGAACTCTTAAAGCAAGGTTCTGATTCGATATTGGCAGAATTAAAACAAAAATGTTGAGCGACTTAAAGATCTGTGTCTCGGTAATTGGGCTAACTCTCGAATCGTTTTTATTGCAACTCGAGAAAGCTCAAAATCTGACTGATTTTATAGAGCTTCGTGTGGACTTCATTCAAGATATAAACCCAGAAATGTTAGATGTTATTGCTACAAATACCAATAAAAAATCTATCCTATGCTGCCGCGCTAAAAAGGATGGCGGAAAATTCCAAGGCACTTTGGAAGAGCAAAATAAAATTTTACAAGTGGGAAATAATCTCGGATTTAATTATTTGGACATTGATCTTTACCTTGCAAATAAAATTACTATTCAAAATAAAAAAGCTAAATTTATTCTCTCTTATCATAATTTTAAAAAAACCCCAGATTTCAAAGAGCTCAAAACTATTGCAGCGCATATGTGGGATTTTAAGCCCGATGTTCTAAAATTTGCAGTTATGACGAATAGCCAAACTGATGTTAAAACTTTATTTCAATTACTACTCAATAAAAAAGAAAACGAAAATATGATTGTTCTTGGCATGGGCAAACAGGGAAAAACGACCCGATTATTGGCACCGCTATTAGGGGGGTATTTAACCTTCACCTCTCTGGAAGAGGCAAAATCAGCACCAGGACAAATTGCTTACGAAGTAATGGAAAATTTCTATTATAAGTTCCAAGAAATTTTAGATCACTAATACCATTCCGCTCCCATTAATCTGATTATATAATACAAAACACTTTATTCACGAGGAATTTACCATGTACAAGCTCACTTTCTATGTTCCTGAAGAACACTTAGACGAGATCAAAAATGCCTTATTTTCAAAAGGGGCCGGGCGAATTGGCGATTACGATTGCTGTGCGTGGCAAACCTTGGGAGTGGGACAATATCGTCCTCTGAAAGGGAGTCACCCCTATGTAGGCAGCCAGGACCAAATTGAAACTGTTAAAGAATATTTGGTAGAGATGGTTTGTGAAGATCAGCATTTACATGCTGTAATCGAAGAATTAATGCGCCTTCATCCTTACGAAATACCTGCTTATGCAGCATGGAAAATAGAGCTTTATGCGAAACAATCGATTAAAAAGATAAGACTATAGTCATTACTCGTCCTAAAGATCAAGCGAAAAAACTAAAAAATGACATTAAAAAAATGGGTGGGAAAGTGATTTTATTTCCTACGCTGATTATAAAACCGCTAAAGGTAGACCCAAAACAATCCAGCAAATCTTTTTTCCAGCGACTTTATCTTATTTTTAAACGACAATGCTGTAAGATATGCTCCCAATCTAAGCTTTCAAGCCAATCAAAAAATAATAGCTATTGGACCAGGAACAGCTAACGCATTGTATAAACGAGGAATTTCTGTAAATGCGCTTTCGAAAAAATATAGTAGCCAAAGCCTTCTGAAATTATCTATTCTATCTATTCTAAAAAAGATATTCACGGAAAAACTATAACTTTCTTTTGTGGAGAAAACACCTGACCTTATTTAAAGCATAAATTAAGAGAGTGTGGAGGAAAGACGTTTCTAATTTTTTGTTACCGGGGGAAAGCCTTTAGATAGGTCGCAAAATAATCAAAACTTTAACTAAGAAATCCATTCATGCTATAGTATCTACGAGTGTGGAAAGTCTTCAGAACGTAAAGGTTTTATTTTCTTCACACTGGCAATAGCTACAAAGCATTTCCTTACTAGTCATCAGCGAGGAGATGCATGATACTGCCATTTTTATAGCTTTAATTACGTAATTATGGCGGAGAATCCTACGGAAAAAGCCATTATCGAAATATTGCAAAAACAGATACCTTAATTTAAGGTAATTCAAATTACTTTTTCAATAAGGAAAAGCCGTGCCTGAGACGTTTACTTCAAACGACTTGACTAAAAAGCTGAAACCGCGCCGCCCTCCACGGAACACTGGTTTATTGCTCAGTGTAATTGCACTTATTTTAGCTTTGGGAGGTATAGGTATTGGCTCAAGTATCGCTATTTGGCGCCACCTCAACACCCATCAATTTGAACGTCAACTAGCTGAACTGAGAACCGATTTGCAACAATCGCAAGCACCAATGCAAGCAACCCTTAACGCTAACCAGGCAGACATTGCTCAACTTTCTCAAAAATTCACTGAGGCTACTTCTCAAAAAAACATTTCTGAAGCAGCTTACTTAATTCGTTTAGCCAATATCCACTTGCTGGTTGAAAAGGATTCTGCCGTCGCTCTTCAATTACTGAAAATGGCACGACAACAATTAAAATCCTCCTCCCAAGAGAGCCTCGTTACATTAAAGGAAGCGATCGATCAAGATATTACCACTCTTTCTGCCAGTGCGCCCGTTGAAGTAACGAAGCTCTCTGACCAATTAGATCAATTAAAAATCGACGTAGGTAATTTATCACTGCTTCCCTCTAAGGAATTCTCTGAAACAACACCGGCGAAAACTGAGCCTACTCCAGAAGAAAAAAATTGGTGGGAGAAACTCAAATATAATCTGGGTGGTTTAAAGAAACTCTTTGTCATTCGGCGCATCGATCATCCTACTTCACCTTTATTGGAACCTCAGCAAACCTTGTTTTTAAAAGAAAACATCCAATTAAAATTAACTCAAGCCCAATGGGCCCTAATCAATAAAAATTCTTCGCTCTATCAAAAAAGTTTAAGTTCTGCCATTCAATGGTTGGCTGAGTATGATTCTAATCAAACCGAAACAGCTGCGCTTATTAAAAGAATACAAACTTTAGATGCGGTTGATATTGAACCTACGCTTCCCTCTTTGAAGTCCTTACAGGCACTCGCACTCGCTAATACTTCGGTTCCCGAAAAAAAAACATGAAATTTTTAATTTTATTATTTCTTCTTCTTTTATTGTCACTTTGGCTAGGGCTGGAAATGGCTCAAGATACCGGCTACATATTAATCACTTACCGTCATTGGAGTATTGAGACAACCTTGTGGGTAGCTCTCATTTCTTTGATTGTTCTCTTTCTTCTTCTTTATTTTATATTTCGTCTAATCAGCCACGCTACTCATCTTTCAAAGAATATGCAACGATGGCGGAAAATGCGGCTTTATCGACGCGGACGTCATCTCACTAATACTGGCTTGTGTGAGCTTGCCGAAGGACGCTGGCAGCGCGCCGAACAGACTTTAACAAAATCGGCCAAGATGATTCGAAGTCCTCTTATTAATTATTTGGCCGCGGCTCAGGCCGCCAATGCCAAACAGGCTTATGAACGTCGAGATAATTATCTACGCTTGGCTCATACGACTACTAAGGGGTCTGCTATTGCTGTAGGTCTTACTCAAGCACAATTACAAATTTGTAACCACCAGTGGGAACAGGCACTCGCTACCTTGCAGCATTTAGATCAAGAAGACTCTCATCATGAATATACATTAAAATTATTAAAACAAGTCTATTTAAAACTTCAAGATTGGCAAAATTTGCGCCCTTTATTTCCCGGTTTACGAAAATTTAAAGTGGAACCTCCCGAGACTTTAGCTGCTTTAGAAAAAGAAACTTATATTAATTTGCTCGCTGAAGCTTACCAAAAAGGTAAGCAACCTTTAATTAAAGCATGGGAGTCGTTGCCTTGTCATTTTCAACAAGACGTTGATTTAATTGAACCCTATACACGCTATTTAATAACTCTGGGTGAAGCAGACAGGGCTATTCCCTTAATTGAACACATACTCAAAAAACAATGGAATCCAGCTCTGGTTACGACTTATGGTTTAGCCTGCCCTATTAAAGAATTTAAACAATTAGCAACGGCTGAATTATGGCTTAAAAAATACCCGAAGGAGCCAGAATTATTCCTTTGCTTGGGAAGATTAAGCCTCCGAGAAAAATTCTTAGGCAAAGCTCGTGATTATCTTCAAAGCAGTATTAAATTAGCACCTACACCAGCCGCTTACCAAGAATTAGGGAGAATTTACGAGGAACAAGGCCAAAAAAATACTGCTCTAGATTGTTATCGAAAAGCATTAGCCTTTGGAAATATCTAGAAATTAATTATGAATTCATTTCGCTTTTTCAGTATGGTTATCTTTTTATGTGTCGGCTGGATTTCCTGTGCAAATTCCAAAATTTAAATGTTTAACTGCAGGTATTGAATATACGGCTGTTAATCCTTCCTATTCTCAGTCTATAGAAAAAATATATGCTTTTAAAATTGATTTAAATCGCTATAATTTTCAAATAATAAGAGCAAAGGATTTAAAACAAACTTCTCTTTTTGCTAATCAATGGACACAACCTCATAAAGTTTTTATTGCTATAAATGGTGGATTCTTTACGCCCACTTTACACCCTCTTGGACTAAGAATTAGTAACGGAGAAACATTGAGTCCCTTACGACCCATAAAATGGTGGGGAATTTTTTTAATTAAAAATAATCAGGCCCGGATTGTCAGTCCGCAAAATTATTCTCCTTCTCCACAAATTAATTTTGCTATTCAAGCTACTCCTCGACTAATTATTAATGGTCAGATCTTAAAACTTCAGGAGCGATTGGCTCAACGATCTTCACTCTGCATTACAAAATCGGGAAAAGTAATTATCGCTATTACTGATCTTAATTTATTATTAACACCCACCCAATTGGCCATCTTGTTAAAAAAATTGGATTGCTACAATGCCCTCAATTTAGATGGAGGGACTTCTTCTCAATTATTTGCTCGAATCAATGATTTTTCACTAAACGTACCAAGCCTTCGACCAGTGGCCGATCTTATTCTAGTGAGCCAGGTAAACTTATTCTCGCTTAAAAAAAACAACCAATTAATTGATATTTCACGTCGGGAATGACCTAGCAGACAGATATTTTAGAGATAAAATTAGCTTGTATGGTTTTCCCTGAAACAGTGCTTTCACAGGTTAAAGTGTAAGAATTAGGTTGGTTTTTTTTAATTAGCTACCGCTCACATTTAGAAATACCAAATTTTGCAGAGGTCCCATTCTGGATAACTAATGTCCATAATTTACCATCTGCATTTTTTACAGTTTGACTGGAACGGCAAACTCTTTCTTTAAGCTGAGGACAAATTAAAAGTAATCTTTCAGGTTGGGCTAAAACTCCTCCAGTGATCAGTAAGGAAAAAAAGCATATCTTTTTCTTCATAGTTTTGAATATAGGACAGATTGCTTCATAAATTACGGTATTTCTTTCTAAGACTCTTTTGATGATACTTCTTATTTTTGAAGAGGATGTTGTGATTGATGATTATAAAAAAATGTGCCGTTTAGTCTTGGGAGGGCTCTCTTTCTGTTTTGATACTGTCCCATTTTCTAATCCAATTCTTAAATAGAGAAATCCGAGCGATAAACAATTCTTTGTACGATGCTTCCTTTGTATTACAAAGTGTAAAACATGGTAGAAGTTGGAAGCGTAGTGTCGATACCGGACAACAAGTGGAAGTTCCCCAACGACGATAAAGAATTTTATTTTCCATCCAATTAAATGATCATCTTTGTATTATTGTGTTCTTTCTCATTAGAAGATACCCCTATTGTAAGCATCGTTTTACAAACTGGGAAGGAAAAATTTTCTTGCATTATCACCACAACCAAAGGAGAACGAAGGCAAATAAGTGGCAAAAACACCTTAAATAGACTTCCAGAGTGCAAATTATAAAATTTTTGTCTACTCTTGATTTTGAACTACTCTGCAATCAACCACAAACCTAGAAGAGGAGAGTTGCTAAAAGAGGTATTTTAGCCTTTCATTGAGTCAAAGAAATCATTATTTGTTTTTGTTAGCTTTAAGCGATCAATTAAAAATTCGCTTGCTGCCACTTCGTCCATAGGCTGTAAAATCTTACGAAGAATCCAAACTTTTTGTAAAACATCCTGCTTCATCATCAATTCTTCACGCCGCGTACCCGATCTATTGATATTAATAGCGGGGAATATTCGTTTTTCAGCAATTCGACGATCCAAATGAATTTCCATATTACCCGTGCCTTTAAATTCCTCATAAATCACATCATCCATTTTGGACCCAGTCTCGATTAAAGCAGTTGCAATAATTGTCAAACTACCACCCTCTTCGATGTTGCGTGCAGCTCCAAAGAAGCGTTTTGGACGTTGAAGCGCATTCGCATCCACACCTCCCGTTAGAACTTTCCCTGAGGCTGGAATTACAGTGTTGTAAGCACGTGCTAATCGAGTCATAGAATCAAGCAAAATTACTATGTCTTTTTTGTGCTCAACGAGTCGCTTTGCTTTTTCAATAACCATTTCTGCTACTTGGACGTGACGGAGGGCAGGCTCGTCAAAGGTGCTGGCCACCACTTCTCCTTTTACAGAGCGATCCATTTCCGTGACTTCTTCCGGCCGCTCATCAATTAACAGCACAATTAGTACACACTCAGGGTGATTACTGGTAATCGAATGGGCAATATTTTGTAGCATTATCGTTTTACCCGCCTTAGGCGGTGATACGATTAAACCTCGTTGGCCTTTTCCAATAGGTGCTACCAAATCAATAATTCGAGCAGTAATATCTTCCGTACTGCCATTTCCCATTTCCATTTGGATTTGTTTATCCGGAAAAAGTGCCGTTAGGTTTTCAAAAAGAATTTTGCCCTTAGAAGCTTCGGGTTTCTCTAAATTAATTTCATTAACTTGTAATAAGGCAAAGTAGCGTTCGCCCTCTTTGGGAGGACGAATTTTGCCTGAAATCGTATCCCCAGTACGTAAATTAAACCTTCGGATCTGGCTGGGAGAAACGTAAATATCATCAGGACCGGCCAAGTAAGAACTGTCAGAGGAACGTAAAAATCCAAAACCGTCTTGGAGAATTTCCAAAACTCCATCGCCAAAAATGTCTTCCCCCTTTTTAGCATGGGATTTTAAAACCGCAAAAATAATATCTTGCTTTCGGGAGCGTGAAACATACTCCAAATTCATTTCTTGGGCGATTTCCATTAACTCTGGAACTGATTTCTGTTTAAGCTCAGTTAAGTTCATAACTTATTGATAAAACCTCTTCGTTGTTTAAATAAATCGATTTAGGACTTGCCCGTTATTTCGAACAAGCATCCTCTTTCAAAAGGTGTATCCCGATTGGTATTCATAGTTAGGAATAAACCTAAAAGCGATGGGATTATAACCGGTAGGCCACCGTGATATTGGTGATTCTAGTGGCTTATCATGAAGAATGCAAGTTCTCGTCTAAAAAGGCGGCTAACTGCGATTTGCTCAATGCACCTACCTTAGTAGCAATCACATCCCCTTCACGAAAGATCAAAAGACTGGGTATTCCTCTTATTCCATATTTAGCCGGTGTCTCCATATTATCATCCACATTCATCTTGAACACTTTAACACGACCAGAATATTCTTTCGCTATTTCCTCTACGATTGGACTAATCATTTTGCAGGGTTGACACCATTCAGCCCAGAAATCCACCAATACGGGCTTGTCTGCTTTAAGGACGTCTTTGTCAAAATTATCATCCAACGTGGAATGTACATATTCGCTCATAAATTATCTCCTTTGACAACATCCTAATAGAATCCGGGTGATGGAGCAACTATTTCCTATAAGGCCCACCGCGTTCCTATTTCTATTATAGGATTAAAAACAATTATTGAAATTAATTGCAACAAAACTAACAAGAAAAGATGCGAAAAATCAAATCCAGCCACTATTGGAATAAATCGACGTACCGAACGCATTAAAGGCTCCGTAATCAAAAATATTATTTCTGCAACCGAACTGCGCTGTAAAAAAGGTGACCAACTCATGATTACTCGGATGATTATGGCGTAAAAATATAAATTCATAAATTTGTTGCCCAACGAGCCAATTGCTATCAAAAATAATCCTAGCCAATGAGGCATTACCTGAAACCGAAACCCAAATATAAGCAAGACCTGAATAAGCTCAAAAACCATCAGCAGTAAAAC
Organism: Candidatus Coxiella mudrowiae; assembly: GCA_001077715.1. GTDB lineage: Bacteria > Pseudomonadota > Gammaproteobacteria > Coxiellales > Coxiellaceae > Coxiella > Coxiella mudrowiae. Next base: position 1,725,986 of record CP011126.1, read on the forward strand.
GATAGCGAGATTAAATCCTCTAAAACCAAGAATAATACGCTGCAAAGGGCGAACAAAAATATTAGTTAAGCGAATTACCAATTGCGAAACAGGGTTATAGTTAGCGCCCATTTTTTGCATCAGCAAACGAAGCATGAGGATAATAACGTAAAGATCAAAAATAAGACCCATTAAAAATATACCAGCATTTGTAAATACAATCATATCTCTGCTAATGCTGTGAATATTTTTCTAGATATCCAAATTTCCATCACTGTTAGTATTCCTATTTTGACCATTTCAATCTTCTTTTCTTCTTGAGACCCATCACGAAAAGCTATTTTCGGTTTTTTTTGGAAACAAAGATAAACGTCTAGTCTAGTCTAGTCTAGTCTAGTCTATTAGGTTTCCCTAATAAATGAGAAGTTGAACCATTTCAACTAATAGAGCATCTAAAATATTCAGCTCTTGACTCAGAAGGGTAAACCCCTAAAGGCTAGCCTGCCTGTCGAGACTGCGCAGTTAAACTAAAAAGTCCTTGTCTGCCTGTGAACAAATTTACTATAGATTATGAGATCTCTGCGGAGCAGAAGTTCAATAGGATTGGCCTCGCTCGGCCTCAACGCGTTTTTGCCTTCGAAAAAATTTTTCATCCTATAATCGCACTGCGACGACTTCCTCTAACCACAATTCAACATCAGGAAGATGATGCCGAATGAGTTTACCATCCACTTCAAACCATCCCTGCCCATTTTTAGATATTTCGGAGGCTAGCTCTATGCCATAGAGGATGAATAATTTTAACAAATAGCCTCTACTTGGGTAGGATTGGAATTCATCACAGTTAATAAATCTCTCCCTAAGAACAGAGGAGTTTATTTTCGTCTAGAGAAAACTTCTCACATTTTTCAAAATATGTTCTATCAAAAAAAAAGCTGAATTTGGATCAGCTTAAATTTATCTTCCGATTGCAGAAATAGGCTCTTCAATACAGTCGTTATCCAATTATAAGCTTCTTCTACATCGATGGAAGGAGCCAAGTCTTCTGCTTTAATAAATGATCTTAGCTCTTCCCAAAAAATCGCTAGATTTTTGGTGTCTCCTCACTTTCTAAACTCCAGCTTACTAAAAATTAATGATTGAATGTCGTAGCTTGTCCAATTTCTCTCAAATTCCTCAAATAAGAAGTTAATAATAGACCCTTGAAAAATTTCTGAAGATCCTTCAATAATTCTAATCAAGGTAGTCCGGATACGATCAATACTACCTTCCTGGCGATAGACTACCCAATTCATCACCTGCTCCATAATCTATTCTCATGAAAAATTTAAGCACGACCCTTACCCTTCGCCTCACAATTTAAATAGACTTTCCGAAACTGTTCGCCCACATTTTTTTGTTCCTAGAATATCAAATGAAAGTAATAAAATATTAAATTAGGATAGGGGGGCAATTGCGTAACTTATCGAGCGCTTTCGCTGAGTTAACTATCTATGACATTCGTAACATGGAGATTTGGCTTGTTGGTTAAAATGAAAAACAATCCACTGCGTTTTCTTTAAATCGACTTCTCTAATTCAACGGATAATTCTTTAGCACGCTGAACAGCCGCCTTTAATACGTTAGTAAATAATTCAGGCAAATTGCCTGATTTTAATACTTTAATCGCTTGTTCCGTTGTGCCACCTGGAGATGTAACAAATCGACGCAATTCGACCAGATCTTCTTCTGCCTCCAACGACATCCGCGCAGCACCCCATACCGTTTGAGCCGTCAGTAATTGCACCGTTTCTTTTGGTAGTCCTAAACCTTCTCCTGCTTCCTGTAAAGCTTCCATCACGAAAAAAATATAAGCGGGACCAGAACCAGAAAGAGCGGCTACCTCATCAATTTGATCTTCCAAAGATAACCAAACCACAAGCCCAACGGCGCGAAGAATGGATTCCACCAAATTTCTTTGCTCCTTAGTCGCCTTCTCATTAGCAAATAAAGCCGTTGCGCCAGCTCCCACGGAAGCCGGAGTGTTCGGCATGGCTCTTACAATGGCTGGCTCGCTTTGTAGCCATTTCTGAAGCAATTTAACCCGGACACCAACAGCTACAGAGATAATAAGAGGATGAAGCGTATTAACGATGTCTTTCAATTCTTCACATACTCCTTTAACCTGATTAGGTTTCACAGCCAGAATTATAGCATCGGCGTTCCTTGCGCCCTCGCGGTTATTCTGAGTCGTGCGAACTTTACATTTTTCTCGAAAAAAAGTGAGCTTATCGGAAGTAGGGTTCGTGACACAAATACGATTAGAATCATATCCATTAGCAAGAAGGCCGACCACAATATTGCATGCCATATTGCCACCACCAATAAAAGTAATGTTAGCTATGCTCATGCGTCAATCTTCCACATAATTTCTTTTTAAAAACTAAATTGTGCTTTAATCTCGCGGACCAAAAATACCGGTACCTATTCGTACCATCGTGCTTCCTGCCGCGATAGCTGCCTGAAAATCGTGGGTCATCCCCATCGATAACGTATCCAATAAAAAACCTTCTTCTATTAATTGTTGTTGAGCATTTTTTATTTTTTCAAAATCGTGTTTTTGCGCCTTAAAATCCTTTTTAAAAGCTGGAATTGTCATTAATCCGCGCAATCGCAACCGCTTAAATTGATTTATTTCAGCAACGAATTTTGGCAAATCAACAAGACTGATTCCGCTTTTATTTTTCTCCTCACTGATATTGATCTGAATACAAATGTTTAAGGGAGATTGTTCCGAGGTTCGATATTGGTTCAACTGCTCCGCAATTTTTAATCGCGAAATGCTGTGTACCCATTCAAAATGAGTCGCGATAAGACGCGTTTTGTTAACTTGAATAGCTCCAATAAAATGCCATTCCAAATGAAGATTCTGTAAAGCGGCGATTTTAGTAATGGCTTCCTTCACATAATTCTCCCCAAACAGCGTTTGTCCCCCAGCAATTGCTGCCTTCAATTTATCGATATTTTGTGATTTGCTAACAGCTAATAGAATAATGGAATGATGTTCCCGCCCATATTTTTTTTCTGCTTCACGAATTTTCTGCTCAATATTTCTAATATTTTTTGCTATGGACATTTTTCTATATCAAATTTAAAAAGAAATTATTCAATTACCGGGCCTGCTTTTTGAATAGCATCTGTTACTTGAAACTTTACGAAGTTTTCTCGAAATTTTTCTATCAACGTGAGGGCTTTAATATCGTACGCTCTAACATCTGTCCAGGCTTGGCGAGGATTTAAGATTTTATCCTCTACACCGGGAGCCGATTTAGGGATTGCCAAATTAAATCCTTTCAAATTTTCTGTAGGTTGATTTCTCAATTTTCGAGTAAGTATGGCATCAATGATGGCACGAGTTGTAGGAATGGAAAACCGCACACCTCCTTCGCCATAAGCACCGCCTGTCCAACCCGTATTGACAAGATAGACTTGACATTGTGTTTCTTCAATTCGCTTCATGAGCAATTCTGCATATACCGTGGGAGGACGAGGGAAAAATGGCGCTCCAAAACAAGTGCTAAAGGTGGGTGTGACACCTTTGACACTTCCCACTTCCGTGCTGCCTACTAAGGCGGTATAACCACTCAAAAAATAATACGCGGCTTGTTCTTTCGTGAGCAAAGCAACGGGAGGTAATACACCGTACAGATCACACGTCAAAAAAATGACTGAATCTGGGGGTCTTCCACGATTGTCTTTGACACGCAAGGAAATATGTTCTCTGGGATAAGCAGCACGGGTATTCTGGGTTAAGCTCGCGTTCCTATAATCGGGTTGACCATCCGCTTGTAAAACTACATTTTCCATAATGGCGCCATGACGAATGGCTTCCCAGATCATGGGCTCGCGTTCTGAAGATAAATCTATACACTTGGCGTAGCAACCCCCTTCAAAATTAAAAACTCCTGTACGGCTCCACCCGTGTTCATCGTCACCAATCAAAAATCGATTAGGGTCTGCAGACAATGTTGTTTTGCCTGTCCCCGATAACCCAAAAAACAAGGCAACATCGCCCGATTTACCAGCATTTGCAGCACAATGCATAGGTAAGACGTCGTGAGGAGGTAAGAGATAATTCAATACCGTAAACATTGCCTTTTTTATCTCCCCCGCATAAGCCATGCCTACCAAAAGAACGCGACGTTGCGAGAGATTAATTATGACAGCAGCATCACTATTTACTTTATCCCGTTCAGGATCCGTTTTTAACCCGGGTACACTTAAAATAATCCACTCAGGCTTCCCTTTGGCATAATCGCCATCAGGTCGAATAAAAAGATCACAAGCAAACAAATTATGCCAACCAAATTCAGTAATTACTTGTACCGGAAGAAAATAATTCTCATCCGCCCCCACTTGCAAATGAGATACATACATAGGGCGCTTGGAAAGATAGGCATTTGCTCGATTCCACAGCTGATCGAATACACCTTGCACGATAGATTGATTAACATTCCCCCATTGAACTTGATCGGCCGTTTCAGCATCTTTGACAATAAATCGATCTTTAGGAGAGCGTCCTGTCCGCTTACCGGTTGTAACAGCCAAAGCACCTGTCGAGCTCAATTTACCCTCACCTTTTTTAAGGGCCTGCTGAATGAGTTCATCAACGGAAAGATCGGTGTAAACAGTTCGCGAAGCGATTTGATCCATATGCTTTCCCTCAGCCATGCTAAAATGAAATCATTATCGCAAATTATTGATGTATTGAAAAGGGAGTTGCAGCCTAGGAAATATCGCCGCATACTTGCGCTGGTATGTTAAAAACAAATTTTTTATCGAATTATTTTTTAGTGGCCATGCCCCAATTAAATGATTTTAATTTCACCCAATCTGTTGTGTATATTTCCGAATATGACGATAAAGGAGCACTAGGAATAATTATTAACAAGCCTCTGCAACAAGTGACTTTGAGTAACGTGCTAGAATATTTGAATATTAAACTCACGGTCTCCAATATTGGGGAACTTCCTATCTTAATGGGAGGACCGATCAACCAAGAAAATGGTTTTATTATTTATGAAAAGCAGGCTAAAAACAAAAAAGTCCAACTCTCTGTATCTGCTTCTAAAGAGAAGCTAGAAGATATTGCTAATAATAAAGGTCCTGATAATTTTCTAGTTGCATTAGGTTACGCTGGTTGGGAAGCTGGTCAGTTAGAACAAGAAATTTCTCGCAATGATTGGCTTATTGTGCCCTATAATCGAATTATTTTGTTTGAAACGCCTTTAAAACAGCGATGGCAAAAAGCAGCATCTCTGATTGGCATTGATATCAAAAGACTTTCTGATCAAGTAGGTCATGCTTAAGAATGGCTGTACCTCGTGTCCCAATAGGTATGAACGCCATTAAATTTTCCCATTTCACAGCATTAGGATTTGATTTTGGTCTGAAGCGTATTGGTGTAGCAGTAGGTCAAACATTAACACAATCAGCAAATCCAGTCGCTATTTTAAAAGCTGGAAAGGGGGTTCCGGATTGGGAAAAAGTAAAAGAGCTTATTGAAACATGGAAGGTCGATGTCCTTATCGTTGGAATTCCTTACAACATGGATGGCTCAGAACAGCCTCTTACTCATGCTGCGCGTAAATTTGCAAACAAATTGAAATTAAAATCGGGCCTTCCGGTTTACACCATAGATGAACGTCTCACCACTATTGAAGCCAAAAGATTCTGGTTTGAGCAGAAGTTTCAAAAAAATGTCAAGCTTCCTCAACAATTTGATAGTCATGCCGCCAAGCTCATATTGGAGCAGTGGTTACAAGAAAACGTAGGTCGAATCGACAATGGTTAAGAAAGATTTTCCTTATCACCTACTGGGTATGCAATCGCTCACCCGTAATGAAATTGATCTGATTTTGAAACGAGCAAACGACTTTCTTCGTAATATCAAAGAAAATCGAGTGTTTGACACATTAAAGGGGGAAGTGGTCGCTAATTTATTTTTTGAAACCAGTACCCGTACGCGTAATTCTTTTGAAATTGCAGCAAAACGATTAGAAGCTATCGTCCTAAGTCCTGATCTTAAAGTCTCTGCTTTAAATAAAGGCGAATCGCTTTTAGACATGGCTCGAAATTTACAGGCTATGGGAACGCGTTTTTTTGTTATTCGTCATACCGAAAACAATCGGCCGAGGATGTTAGCAGAACATTTAGAACAGGGTATCGTTATTAATGCTGGTGATGGGAATCATCAACATCCCACACAAGGACTCATCGATTTAATGACCATCCAACAACATAAACCCGATTGGACAAAATTATGCGTTACCATTATTGGTGATATTTATCATTCTCGAGTAGCGAACTCCTTAGTGGATGGATTATTAATAATGGGAGTTCCTGAAATTCGAATCACGGGTCCTTCCCAATTATTACCAGAAACGGTTAAGAATCCCCGAATTAAAAAAATTCCTGAATTGGAAGCAAGCTTAATTAATAGCGATGTGGTTGTTACTCTTCGTCTGCAAAAAGAACGGCATAGCAATCTCACAGAATTAAATACTTTCCGTCAGCTATTTAGTTTGTCAGCCGAAAAATTTGCACTAGCGAAACCTGACGCAATTGTTATGCATCCAGGTCCTATCAATCGAGAAATTGAAATGACTTCTGAAGTGGCTGATGGAAAGCAATCAGTCATTCTGCAACAAGTACAAAATGGAGTGGCTATTCGCATGGCGGTCTTAGAGTTACTATTTCTTGCCGCCCAGGATCCGAACCTAATACACCACCAATAATTTGAGAAACCATTTAACTGCCCCAAAGTTCTTGCCGTGGACTTCAATAAGGTTTCTGAAACACTTTGATGCAGCCACCCTCGGGATTTTTTAGGTTTCACAGGCGCAAGACTTAACCTGTTGTGTTTGCGTCGCCTGCTTTTGTTCGATTCTTTTTTTTTGAATGACTTCAATAGGCTGATTCGCGATCAATTTTTGGTCATAGACCCCTTGCAAAGGAGAGGTCGCTATAAATGTGGAACGTTCTTGATCGGTCAACTTTCCCACTCAAGAACTGGGAAGCAGAATCTTTACTTTCTCAAGCATTTCCGGCGTTCCTGATTTATCCAAGAAAGAAACTAATGCCTTTCCGGTTAATTCCATGATTATCTTTTCAGTTACCAAGTTGGGATTTTGTCGGAAAGTTCACGCCGCCGTTTTTACGGCTTTCTGATCTTTGGGTGTAAACGTGAGTAGTGCGTATTGTACCCGATTGACTAATTCTCCTAAAACAGATTCCGGCACATCGAGCGGGCTTTGCGTTACGAAATAAACACCTACTCTACTCCTTACTGAACGAATTAATTTCACCATTTATTCTATCATTTGTTCTATTTTTCCTAAATAATAATATAGAGGCCGATTTGAATAATAAATATGCTTCATCAAAGAAGAAAATTAATTTTGGTTTGGGGGAGTGTCGCCAACTTTAGGCAATTGTTTAAATAATTTAGATAAAAGCTACAAAAGAAAAGTTGTATAGATCCGGCATCATTAATAATCGATGTAGCATCCAGAATACTAATTACTTCTTTTCCAGAAGAATCTACCCACACTAAATCTTCTAATTTAACTGCTGGTTCTCAAAAAAATTCATTGCCCCCCCCTTAACGTGCATTTGCAAAAACCGGAACCCCCCAGCTAAAGCATGTCGATTTGCCATCAATAAATCTAAATATTCAAACCCATCGTCCATTTTTTTAGCAATCAGCCTTCTTTATTTAGTATATAAATTGTGTCGCAAATAAAAATTTTGAAGAAACTTTAACCAACTTGCTTTCTTAATTTGGCTATGGATAACTTATCCACAGCAAGTTACAATAAACTCCTTACAAAATTCT